>CAVQJL010000017.1:0-11470 GCA_963712815.1 uncultured Gammaproteobacteria bacterium | reverse complement strand
GGGGCGCAGCTCGTTCGGCAGGGAATCGACGTCGAGCCTCGTCTTCGTGTCGTCGGGATCCAGGACCTCCAGCGATCGCGCGAAGTCGTCGACCGGCTGGAGGCCGCGTCCGATCGAGTACATTGCGATCAGCAGCAGGGCCGCGACCGTCGCGATCGCCACCACGAGCAGCATCACGTGGATGCGGCTCTCGAGGGCATCGAGGTTCTCGGTCTCCGCGGCGGTCATCACCGTCAGCGCGCCGCGGGGATCGCCGGCCGGCAGCTCGAAGACCCCGGTCACCGCCCGGCCGCGGTGGCCGTCGGGCAGCACCAGGTCGTGATAGGTCGGGCCGGCTGCGACGGCCGCGAGTCGCGGCAGGTCGCGACCGGCGCTCGAGTCCGAGCGGGAGAGCGCACGGCCGCGGGCATCCCAGATCTGGAAGAAATCCTTGTGCGCCCGAGTGCGAAACTCCGGCATGAATTCCGCCACGTTCTCGGTACCGGGATGCTTCGCTGCGTACTCGGCGACGGCGTGCATCTGCGCTCCCAGGTCCTCGTCCAGATGTGCGTAGAGCTCATCTCGAATAAGCACGTGCAGCACCACGAAGCTGAGCGTCAGCACCAGCAGCGCGCCCGCACCGAGGCCGAGCGCCAGCCGGCCGCGGAGCGAGCCGCGAATTCGATCAAGCAACGACATAGCCGAACCCGCGGCGGGTCTCGATGAGTTCGGCCATCCCGGCCCGGGCCAGCTTGGCCCGCAGCGTGCTCATCAGCACCTCGATCACAGTGTCGGATGCGGTGCTGTCGCTCGCGTAGATCTGCTGGAAGATGGTGGCCCGGCTCATGACGTGTCCCCTGCGACGCAGGAGCAGCTCGAGGAGCGCGTACTCCTTGGGGGTCAACGTGAGCACGGTGTCGTCGATGCGGGCGAGCTGCTTGGCCGTGTCGAGCGTCAGCCGGCTGCAGCGAAGTTCGGGCGAGGCTTCGCCGAAGCTGCGCCGGCCGAGCGCGAGCAGCCGGGCCAGGAGTTCCTCGAACGCGAACGGCTTGACGAGGTAGTCATCGGCGCCGAGGTTGAGCGCCTCCACGCGGTCCTGCACCTGGTCGCGCGCCGACAGCACGAGGATCCGCGGTTTCTGCGTCCGGCCCTTGAGGGCCTGCAGCACCTGCACGCCGTCCACGCGGGGCATCATCAGGTCGAGCACGACCACATCGAACTGCAGCCCGTTCAGCAGCGTCAGCGCCTCGGCGCCATCCGCGGCGGTGTCGACCGCCATGCCGTGGGTCCGCAGGCCGGTGGCCAGCGTCCTCCTGACTCGCTCGGAGTCGTCCACCACCAGGACACGCATGGACGGACTTTGCCCAGCTACCGGCCCGGGTTCCATCCGTATCGACGGCAATCGCAACGAATCCCCGTGCATATGTAAAGGCGGCGGCGCGGCGCCTTGCGACGCCGCGCCCCGCTCCTCCCGTGTCGCCTGCCCCCACCCCGGAGGCCGCGGCGGTCAGTTGTCCTCGCCCAACTTGATCTCGACCCGCTGGGCGCTCAGCACGGGGGCGCTCCAGGTGCCCCACGCCTCGACGAGCTCGCCCGGAGCCTGGGCGAAGAACTCGTCCGCGGTGATGCGGACGTTCCCCTCCAGCACGAAGCGGGTCGAGCTCGAGGTGGTTACGAGCACCGACAGGATGTCGAAGCTCGGCCGCGACGGGTCACGGAACGGCCCGCGCACGCGCACGTCGCTCGCCGGGTCGATGCGCACGACCTGGGTGGCGATGACCGCACCGGAGCCTTCCGGCTGCTCGTAGCCCCGGACGTCGAGCCAGTTGCCGATTGCCAGGTCGTCGAGCCCGAACTCGCGCAGGGCGAGCGCCGACATGTCGCGGAAGACCGTATTGTCGGCGACCGTCACGTCGATACCCAGCAACTGCAGGTGACCAGACAGTGACAGCGCATCGAGCTGCGCGACGATGCGGATCGTGCTCACTTCCCTGAACGCGATCTTCTGCGCCACGAGCACCCCGTCCGCGTTCTCAACGCCCTTGACCTTCACCAGCACGCCGTCGGCCAGGCTGGCCGCGGTGCCGTGCTCGTAGGTCGTGGTGCCGGTCGTCGTGACTTTCCAGCCCGCCACGCGGAAGTCAGTGGCGGATGCGAAGTCCTCGACCACGCCTTCGATCTCGACCACGTCACCCGGTCCGGCGGCGAGGTAGTCGTCGGAGCGCAGCTCGACGTGCGTGGCGACGAACGCACCATCCGCGAGGAAGGTGAAGCCGGTGACCTTGACGAGATCGCCGACGGCGGGGTCGCCGGCCACGAAGTCCTCCATGTTCGCGCTCGAGTAGTCCACGACCAGCGCGTTCAGGTCGAACCGGTGCGCGGCCACCGACACGCCGGTCACGTAGGCGCTAACGTCGTACGGCCCGCCGTCCGGCTTGACGTCGATCCGCGTTGCGTCGATCACTCCGTCGGCCGGCACGATGCCGCTCACCTCGACCACGTCGTCCACCGCCAGGCCCTCGATCGAGGCTGGCACGATTCCGTCGCCGAACACGGTCTCGAGCGTTACGCGCACCGTCTGACCCATCACCACGAACGAGCCCGCCACCGCGTCGATGCGGTTGATCGGTCCCTCGAGAACGTTGTGGTACCGGATCACCTCGGCGTCGTGACCGCCGTCGGCGTGCTCATGACCCTTCAACTCGACGTACTGCCCGACCTTGAGCTGCAGCGGGTCGGCCGGGCGATCGTCCATCGTGACCGACGAATCGTCGGTGCCGTAGCGCACGCCGCCGACGTACACGCTGCCGAAGCCCGTGATCACGCCGTTCGTCACCACCGATGTCGTCACCGGTGGAGGCGGCGGGGGATTGGTGTCCTTGCTGGAATCGCTGCTGCTGCACGCGCCGAGCCCGACGAGCAGGGCCATTACAGCCAGCAGTGACAATCGGTTGATCCGGCCTTTCATGGCGGTCCTCCTCGCGCTCGCGCGCTCAATGCACTGGACCCTTGCGTCCAGTGTCCAAGCTAGTCCCTTCAGCTGAAGAACCGCTCAAGGCGAACTGCATCAAACCGAAGGGGCCTGCGGAACCGGAAGATCCCGCAAGCCCCTGGTCGTCGGTGCGTCGTCGCTACAGGATTGCGTCGATCACGGGGTGACCTCGTCGTCGTCGAGGAAGTGGGCAGCGTAGACGCCGGCCCAGCCGGTTTCCTCTTCCGACTCCTCGCCGCCAGCGGCTGCGGCCGCCTCGGTCACCGGCACCAGCATGCTGACGTTGACCGCGAGCCAGTTGCCGCGGAAACCGTCGCGCTCGATGCCGAGGGCCGAGATCACGGCCCCGTCCGGTGCCTCCGGATCCACGATGGAGCCGAGTTCGCCCGTGCGCAGCAGCGGCATGAGGTCACCGACGCCGGACGGCTGCACGTTGCGCAGGAGCAGCGCCTGCTCGTCGTCGATACCGTCGCCGTCGTCAGCGAACTTCGCCTTGACCACCGCCATGCCCGGCGAACCGTTACCGGAGACCGCGCCGAAGGAGGTCGAACGCCAGCGGGCCAGTTCCAGGGTCTCCTCGGGGTCTTCCTCGCCCCCGTGGCCCTTGCCCGGCACGCGGCCGGAGAAGTTCCAGTAGACGAAATCCTCGATGGGGCGACCATCGACCACGTCGCCGGTCCTGGCGATGACAGTCGTGGTGCCGCGCTGCATGTCGCGCAGGAAGAAGCCCTGGTGCATGGGCACCTTGCCCACCGTGTCGTCCCCGTCCTCCGTCGCGTCATTGGTGGCGTCGTCGCACGCCGTCCGCATGGCTTCGTTGCCTTCGTCCGGACAGACGAGCGGGACTTCGCGCTTGCCGCCCCAGCCACCCCAGAACAGCACGTGGCGGCCGTTGGACGAGACCGAGATCGCCTCGCCGAACTGCTCGAACGTTTCGCCGTCGAGTTCGCCGGGCACCGGGTCGCCGATCTTCACGACGGACTCGAGCACGATCGGTGTCTTGCCGAGGCGCGCGCGGTAGATGCCCCCTTCTTTCGGGTCGTCTTCGTTGTCGTAGCCGGCGAACACGACGTACTTGCCGCCGGCGCTGGGCGGCGCGGCGGAACCGAAGTACGTTTCCGATCCGGGAATCTTCTGGAGGGAACTCGCGATCACCTGGATCGGCGTGGTGCCGCGCCTGGCGGCGAAGTCACGGTAGAACACGCCCGTCCTGCCGACACCGTCCACCGCGAAATTGCCCTTGAAAGCGATCTTCGTGCGTTCCGTCACCGCAGGGGAGCCCGGGAACTGGTCGAAGCCGACGCCCGGTCCCACGAGCCTGTCGCCGTCGCCGTGCGGCGGAACCTGGAAGTACGGGAAGGTCTGGACGATGGCTCCCGACGCGTCGTCGTACACGTCGCCCAGCATGCTCGCTCCCGTCGCCGGCATGCCGTGCGACGCACTCACATACACGCCGGCGGTTCCGGTCCTGGTCTCGACCAGGTTGCCGTCCGCGTCCTCCAGGAGGCCCGTCCACACCGGCGTGGACTGCCCCCGCGTCGCGATGGTGCTGGAACCGGCGTCGATGCGCGGCACCGACGGGAACTCGTTGAACGAGGCGAGCTGGCCGTCCTTTCCGGTCGTAGTGTTGTTGGGCTGCGGCACCGTGCCGCTGCGCCGGAACACCATGTACAGCGGTCCCTGCTCGGCGAGGTTGCGCATGTAGATGCCGCGCTCGGGCTCGCCGCCACTGCCGCCACCCATGTCGCCACTGCCAGCGCCGCCGTCGCCCGTGCCGCTTCCTCACCGCCGCCGCTTCCGAGCCGCCCTCGCCACCACCGTGACCACCGCGGCTGCGGGCGCGGAACACGACGACGCCATCCCTGTTGATGGCCGGCTGGTTGTAGCTGTTGAAGACCTTCGCGCCAGCCGCCGGCTGGCTGCTGCTGGCCATGTCCTCGTGACACGAGCCGCAGCTGTCCGACGCGTCGGTCGGCATCACGTCGCCGTTGTTGGCGACCGTGTACCACTCGAGAGTGAGGTCGTCCGCGCGCGCGGAGGACATCGTAGCGAACAGACACGCCACTGCCGTGGCGAGCATTGCCTTGGATTTCATGATTGCCCCCAGTACTGTTGGTCCGATCAACCAGGCGAGCCTGTCCCAGAGTCCCGCCCGGCCGGCCGGAGCGACCGGCCGACCGGGGGGAGATCCGTCGGCAATCAACCGACGGCTGGGGGCTCAGTTACGGGCGAGGAGGCTTGCCGCCACCGCCACCGCCACCGCCGCCTGTGACATTGATTTCGAGAGTGGCCTCGCTGCCAATGCACGAGCCGGCATTGCAGTCACCGACAAAGGTGACCCTCGGGAACGTGTAGGTGATGAGATAGGTTCCGGCCAGCTGCACGCGCAGGTTGTAGCCGTACACGATCTTGCCGGTCGCATTGATCTCACCGCTTGCCGTTCCGTTGTACACGGCCGGAGTGACCGGGACTCCGTCGACCAACCGCTCGATCTTGAGCCTGGCGCTCGGATCGAACACGACGGCTGGGAACGTGCCGCCATCAGGCAACCCGTCGCCAACCGTGTACTCGATCGGCTCGAAGCCATCCAGCAGCGACCCTCCCGCCAGGTGCCCGTAGTCAGACTCACGATCGAGTTCGCTCGGTTCGAGCTTGATCACGAAGTAACCCGTTTTTCCGACTGCAGCGGCCGAGCCGTCCAGCAGCAGGAACTCGACGCGGATCGGGCTGCCGACCTTCAGGCTCGCGGAGCCACCCGCAAGGTTGTCGCCCCATTTGCCCAGAACGTCGATGGCAAACCCCGTATTGGTGACGCACGGCGCCTGCCACGCAGCGTCGCGCTGGACGTAGTAGTAGCCGTCGGCCACACAGACGTCTTCCCCTTCATCCTTCGGCGGGACGCACTCCTCCGGATAGTGAACCGGATCCTTGTTTGGCGGCACCAGTGCCGAGAACTCCCCAGCAGGGCAGTTGATGGCAAACGTGCTGCCGGCTCCCGCCATGATCGCGGGCACCGACAGGTTGTTGCCAACCTCGGAGGCCGGCTTGTTGCCCTTGCCATCCGGCGGGCCCTTGCCACCACCCGGCGCAGCCAAGGCGACAGCGCTCGCCACCAGGGTCAACCAGATTGCCGATTTGAGTGTCTTCGATGTCATGTCGCTCTCCTTGAGTCACCGTCCGCTTCTCGTGCGTCGTTGTCGGGCACGGTCCGCGGTCGACGAGCGGCGTCCCAGCCTTGTTGTTGTTGCCTTTGACGCCCCCAGTTCCTGCTCACTACCACTGACCACCGGGCGGCGATGCTGCCTCCCGGCCGTCTCCCGTCATGTCCCTCCCTCTTTCATGCGCCCCTGCCCGAGCAACCGGTCGCCACGGCTATCGCGATCCATGTCGTGCTGCACTGTCCACGACTGCGCGCCCGGATCCGTCGGGTGCATCCCCGCGCCGGCGCCGCCGCACGGACCGGCCTGTGCAATGGCCTGGCCGGCCAGTGCAACCAGCGTCGCCACAACAGCCGTCAGCGTGGGTGTCATCCTCTTCACTGCCCCTCCGTGTGCCGGGTGACCGCCTCATCAGCGTTGCCGCGGGAGACCCGGGGCGAGCTGCGGTACCTACGGTTCTGTTTGTACCGGGTGGAACTTAAGGGGCCCTAAAGCCGAATTGCGGTTTGTGCGGTCCCGTCGGGCGCGCGGCGACGGGAGCGTGTGCCCGCGGCCCGGCGCCGCGGGCGACGACGTCGGTCAGAAGCGGGCGCTGTACGACAGTCCGCCGCCCCAGTCGGGCGAGCTGTCGCCGAAACCGGCGAGCACGTAGAACTGCACGTTGCCGCGCCCACCGACGCGCGTGGACGTCCAGGCCGACAGTTCCTGGAGCGTGTCCGTGCCAGGCACCGAAGCGTCGCGGAAGTCGAAGAACGCGCCGACGCGCGATCGCTCCGTCACGAGATACGAACCGCCGACCGAGGCAAAGAACGTGTCGTCGAGTTCATAGCCCTCCGGGTCGCCGCGGAACGCATAGCCCAGGGTGCCCATCAGCGTGGCCTTGTCGAAGAAGCGGAACACGTCGCCCTGCAGCGAGTAGTCCTGCTCGCCGGTGCCGAGGCCCTTGTCATCGTCGGCGGTGCCGAACTTCACCTTGCCGGTGAGATCGAGCGCGAAGTCGCCGCCACCGGCCGACAGCACGTCGAACACCGTGATCGACGCCAGCACGTCGCCGAGGCCGCTCTCGGTCGTGGTCGGTCCCTCGCCGATCACCGGCTGTCCGTCCGGCCCGGTGATGGTCGTGAGCTCGGGCGCGCGCACGCTCAGGAACGGCACGGTGAGCCTCACGGCCACGCGCGCGAAGTCGACCGTCGCCGTCACCGGCACGTAGAACTCGTCGACCGACTCGTCGCCGCCGTAGTCGCCGGTCGTGTACTCGGCGCCGACGCCGAGGCTGAAGCCTGGTGCCTCTGCCGACGCCATGCCGGAACCTGCGATGAGAGCAAGCGCCGCGACGGGCAGCGCGGCCATGCGACGGATCAACGAGCGCGTCATGATCAAAGCCTCCTTGGCCGGCGAGACCGCGTCCGGCGAGGCGTCGACCGTCCCGCCGGACCGTCAGGTGTCGGCGCGCCTCGCGGCGCGCCGCCGGGCATCAGTCCTCGGTCACCTGCGGAGCGATGTCGCGCTGCTTGGCGCGCAGTTCCATCTGCTCGCGGTGCCGCGCCTGGTACTGCTGGCGCTCCTCGTCGGTCTTGAGGGCGCCGAGTTCCGCGCGGTACTGGTTGCGCTCCTGCACCGTCATCAGGTTGCCGCCGTAGATGCCGCTGCCGGCACCCTTAGCCGCGTGGGCCTGCGTCTGAGTCGGTCTGGGCCTGCGTGCGGTCCTGGGTGCGTTCGCGCGTCTGCAGCCGCTCCTGATCCATGGTGCGGTCCTGGCTCATGGCACGCTCGGCCTGCCGCTTCTGCTGCTGCTGCATCTGCTGCTGGCCGCCCTGCTGACCGCCGCCCTGCTGGCGGCTGCCCTGCTGGCTGCCTTGCTGGCCGCTGCCCTGCTGGCTCTGCGCAAATGCGGTTCCCGAGGCAAACACGAGCGCCGTGGCCGCCAGCGTGACGAAAACTCTCGAGCCTTTCATGGTCACCTCTCCGGTTGGACGTTCAATGGAAAGAACGTCCACGCGGGGCTCAGGTTGACGCCCGAACCTTTGGAGATGCTTAAGGCTGCTGCGCCTCGTGCGGCAGCGTGAGCCACGCGGCGAGGCCGCCACCGTCGCGGTTCTCGAGCTCGACGCTCCAGCCGTTCGCCTGCGCGAGCTGGCGCACGATGGCCAGTCCGAGCCCGGATCCACCGGCGTGCGGACTGCGCGCGGCCTCCACGCGATGGAACGGCCGGAACACCGCCTCGATCTGCTCGGGCGGAATGCCGGGGCCGCGGTCGAGCACGCCGATGCCCAGGCCGCGTGCATCGCGGCGCACCACCAGCTGCACCGGCCGACCACCGCCGTAGCGCTGCGCGTTCGACAACAGGTTGCCGAGCAATCGTCGCAGGGCCATCGGCGCGGCCGAGACGGTGCACGCGTCCGCGTCGACCTCCACGTCCACGCCGGCTTCGCGTGCCTGCCCGGCGAGTTGGTGGAGCAGTGCCCGCAGGTCCACCGCGCGCGGCGCCTCGCGCCCGAGTCCACGCGCGAGCTCGAGCATGTCGCCCACCAGGCGGTCGATCTCCTCGATGTCGCGGTCAAGTCGCTCGATCAATGCCGGGTCGGGCCGACGGCTCAGCATCTCGAGCGCGAGGCGCATGCGCGCAAGCGGCGTACGCAGGTCGTGCGACAGCCCCGCCAGCAGCGTCGTGCGGCCCTCCAGCAGGTCGTGGACCTCGCGACCCAGCGCATTCACCCGGCGCGCGACGGCCGCGAGCTCGCGCGGCCCCGTCTCCTGCAGCTGCGCCGGACGCTCGCCGCGCCCGAGCAGCGCCGCCGCCTCGTCGAGCCGCTCGAGGGGCGCGACGATCCGTCGCGCGAGCCACCACGCCGCGAGCACGGCGAGGACCAGGCCCGCGACCAGCGTGAGCAGCACCGTGGCGAGCGGCTGTGCGCCGAGGCGGCTGTGGGGAAAGCCGAGCCACAGCAGGCGGTCGCCGCTCGGGATTCCCACCCAGTGCCACTGCTCCCCGAGCCGATGCGAGCCCGCGATGCGTATGGTCTCGTCGAATTCGGCCGACAACGCGCGCTCGACGCGCCGCACGTAGTGGTCGAGGCCCTCGCGCTCCTGCGCATCGGCCGGACGGGTGAGCTGCAGCTCGATGCCGTGGATCTCGCCGAGGTGGCGTTCGTAGGCCGGCCGGGTCATGGGCGGCAGCTCGCCCCAAGTCTCGGCCGTCAGCGTCAGGAGTTCGGCGAAGTCATCCGCGGCGCGGCCCGCCAGCGGCAGCATGAGGAACCAGACCACCGCCGCCGCGACCACGATCTCGAAAGCGAGGAACACCAGGATCAGGCGCAGCGCGTTCTGCTGGGCGAGGCTCCACGAACGACGCATGCGCGGGCGCTCAGGCCTGGTCGCCGGCCGGATTGAGCATGTAACCCTCGCCACGCACTGTGCGCAGGTACACGGGGTGCGCGGGGTCCGACTCGATCCGTCGCCGCAGTCTCGCGACGCGGTTGTCGATCGTGCGGTCGAAGGGATCGCGCTCGTAGCCTTTGAGCATGTTGAGCAGCATGTCGCGACTCAGGACGCGGCCCGGCCGTTCGGCCAGCACCTTGAGCAGGTCGAACTCGGCGGCCGACAACTCGATCTCCACGCCGTCCCTGCGCAGGCGCCGGGCCCCGACGTCGAGCCGGTACGGGCCGAACGCCAGCTCCGCGCCGCGCTGCGCGGCGGTCGCCGGGCGGGTCCGGCGCAGCAGGGCACGCAGCCGTGCGAGCAGCTCACGCGGGCTGAACGGCTTGGGCAGGTAGTCGTCCGCGCCGACCTCGAGCCCGACCACGCGGTCGATCTCCTCGCCGCGCGCGGAGAGCATCAGGATGGGAACGTCCGACTTCGCGCGCACCTCGCGCGTCAGCGACAGGCCGTCCGTGCCCGGCAGCATGAGGTCCATCACGATCGCGTCGGGCATGGCGCGCGCGAGCGCCCGCCTCATCTGCTGGCCGTCGCCGGCGAGTTCCACCTCGAAGCCGACGTCCGTCAGGTAGTCCGAGAGCAGCCGCCGCAGTTCGGGGTCGTCGTCCACGACCAGGATCCGGTCCACCCTGCTCATGGCCCAAGTGTAGACCGCCTGCCGACGCGGGTCTGCTCTGCGATACATGCTGATACACACTGATACGCGCCGGGGGTATTGCGATTACCCGCGGCGGCCATCATTGGACCCGTAGCAGGAATCAACCTCTCCGCGACTACACGCCATGAACCCCTTTCTTGTCCCGATGGTGCTGCTGCTGACGATCGCGCCATTGATCGTGTGCGCCGACGAGTCGCCCCCGGCCCCGGAATCCCCGGTCGCCACGCCGCCGGTGGAAGCCGAGCAGCTGCCCTACGGCGCCGGCTATGAAGCTCGCCGTCGGGCGGCCGAACTCGAGCACCAGCAAAGGGCGCCGGGCGTCGAATCCGCCACGGGACAGGAGCACGCCCGGACACAGGACGCGAGACCCGCGGAGACGAGAGCTGCGCGCCGCGACGCCGACCGTGGAGCGACGCGGCAGGAGGCGCGCCGTCAGGCGCGCGAGCGCTGGGGGGCTCACGGAGGGCACCGGAACTGAACGGTCCTGGGCGCCTGTGGCCACACCGGATGGGATGGAGGTAACGACATGACAAACGTCAAACTGCTGGCAACCGCGCTGCTCGTCGCCAGTCTCGCGGCGACACCGCTCGGCACGCTCGCCGCCAACGGCAACGGCGGCCGCGCGGTCTCCGCGCAGCCGAAGGCGCCGGCCGTCGCGCCGCTGTCGGACGCTGAAGCCGCGACCCTGGTCTGGATGCGCGAAGAAGAGAAGCTCGCACGGGACATGTACATCACGCTGAACACGTACTTTCCCGCGAAGATCTTCACCAACATCGCGGCCTCCGAACAGAAGCACTTCGACGCGATCGGCAAGAAGCTCGCGTTGTACGGCATCGGGGATCCGGCCACGGACGTGGTCGGAGCGTTCACCGACCCGGACCTGCAGGCCCTCTATGACGACCTGCTCGCACTCGGCATGGTGAGTTACGTCGACGCGCTGAAGGTCGGCGTCCTCATCGAGGAAGCCGATCTGACCGACCTCGAGCTTGCAATCGACGGCACCGACAGCGTGCCGCTGGCTCGCACCTACGAGCACCTGCTGAGGGGCTCCGAGCACCACCTCGCCGCCTTCACCCGGTCGCTGGCGAAGGCAGGGGTCGTGCTCGAATAGCGAACGTCGCTCTCGAGGGTGTCGCCCGCTCCCCCACGGGACACCCTCTACTCGGGGCGGGTCGCAGCCAGTTCCCTGGCACTGCGATCCGCCCTTTTTCTCGCCTCGCGGCCGGTCAGTCAGTCCGCTCGATGATG
>CAVQJL010000016.1:0-143584 GCA_963712815.1 uncultured Gammaproteobacteria bacterium | reverse complement strand
ATCTTCGCCTTGACCTTCGCGGTGAGTGCGTCGATCTCGGCGTGACGTCCCTTGTCGGCGGCCTCGCGACCCGGACGCGGCGGTGCCTTCGCGGCCCGCTCGAGGTGCTTGAGGGCGTCGGCGTACTGGCCTTCCTCGAACAGGAACTCGCCGTAGAAGTAGTTCGGGTCGATGCCGTCCGGGTTGAGCTCCAGCGCCTTCTTCAGCAGCTTGCGCGCCTTGTCGTCGTCGCCGAAGCCCACCGGGAAGCCGGGCACCCGGTAGTACAGCGTGCCGAGGCTGGTGTAGGCCGAGCCGTCGAGCGCCGCGGGTCGATCTTGAGCGCCGCCTCGAGGTTGCCACGCGCCTCCTTGGCGAGACCCAGCGCGCCGAGTCCGCCCTTGGCGCCGGCGTAGCTGCTCTCGATGATGCCCTCCCAGATCAGGGCCTCGGCGCGCGCCGGGTGCTGCTGCGTGAACGGCTCGGCGCGCTTCTCCAGCGCCTCGAATGCCTGGGCCTGCGCATCGCCCGCGGCGTCTCGTAGTTGACCTTCGCCCAGGCCTGCTGGATCGACAGCAGTTCCGCGTCGAACGCGGGATCGGCGGCGGTGGCGGCGTGGACGGTGCCGAAGCGCGAGCAGCGCGCTTGCGGCGAGGACGATCGGGAATGCTTCATGACTGGATACCTCGTCAGTGCTTGGCGGCGGCCACGGGCGGCTCGCCGGCGTAGCGGCGGATGACGGGCAGCTGCTTGCGCAGCGCGCCGTCGACGAGTCGAGGCAGGAGGCCGTTGATGCGCGCGAAGAACTTCTCGGGCCAGCCGATCACCGCCTCGACGCGGCGTCCGCCCAGCATGTCGCACACGGCCCTCGCCACGAGCTCGGGCGGGTCCATCGTCACGCCGAGCTCGTCGTTCATGCGCTCGACCGCCGCGGTGTTGATGCCGGTGCGGGTCGCGCGCGGCGCGAGGTAGCGGACCGTCACGTTCGAGTCGGCCAGCTCGCGCCGCAGCGCCTCGGTGAAGCCGCGCACCGCGAACTTGGTCGCCGAGTAGACCGCGTAGCCCGGGTAGCCGATGGCGCCGAACACCGAGCCGATGTTGAGGATGCAGGCCTCGACCTGGCGCTGCAGCTGCGGCAGCAGCTCCTGGCAGAGGTGGATCGGCGCCAGCAGGTTGATCGCGATCGCGAGGTCGAGCTGCTCGGGCGGCTGGTCGGCGAACATGCGGAAGTGGTTGACGCCGGCGTTGTTGATCAGCACGTTGACGCCGCCGCGCCAGGCCGCGGCGGCGGCGCAGAGGCGCTGCCGGTCCGCGCTGCTGGTGAGGTCGGCCGTCAGCGTGTCGACGCGCTCGCCGTAGACGGCGAGCCGCGCGGCGGCTCGAGCGAGTGCGGCAGCGTCGCGGTCCACGAGCAGCACGCTCGCGCCGCGCGCCAGCAGCTCGTCGGCGATGGCGCCGCCGATGCCGCCGCCGCCGCCGGTGACCAGCGCCTTGATCGAGGCGGGGTTCATGCCGTTCTCCTGAGCGCGAGCACCGTCGCGCCGCGCCTCGACCTCGACCTCGACCTCGGCGTCGAGCCCGCGGAACACCTGCCCGTACAGCCAGTAGATGCCGCGGGCGCAACGGATCACCGCCTCGCGGTCCTCGGCCTCGGTGAAGCGCTCGAGGATCGCGGCGAGGTCGTTGACGTGCTCCTTGTCGAGCTCGCCGTGGCTGCGCAGGTAGGTGAAGGCGCGCGTCGGCAGGCCGAGCGTCTGCTGGATGCGGTCCGCCGCGTTGAGCGCGAGCGCGACGCTGGTGCCCTCGAGCACGTGCACCATGCCGAAGAAGCCGAGCG
The DNA here is from genome assembly GCA_963712815.1 of uncultured Gammaproteobacteria bacterium. Lineage (GTDB taxonomy): Bacteria > Pseudomonadota > Gammaproteobacteria > Steroidobacterales > Steroidobacteraceae > RPQJ01. The sequence continues at coordinate 141,768 of CAVQJL010000016.1, read as the reverse complement.
GGTTGCGGCGCATGACGGTGTCGTAGGCGTAGGCGACCATCGCCTCGGTCGCGACGGCGGGCTCGGAGGCCGCCGCGGCCGCGCGGTCGCCGCCTGCGTGCTCGATGTCGTTCAAGATCCACTCCTCGTGGCCGGTCTCCTCCTCGAGGTAGTGCAGCACGGCCTCCTGCAGCCAGCGATGCCGGTCAGGCAGCCGCCCGCCCACCGCCATCAGCAGCGGCACCGTGTGGCGCACGTGGTGGTAGGCCTGGGTCAGGAAGGCGACGTAGAGCTCGCGCGTCACCTCGCCCGCCAGGCTGCGCCGGATCACCGGCGCGGCCAGCAGGTAGTCACGGTCGGCCGCGGTCGCGCGAGCCAGTTGCTCGTGGAATGTCATCGTTCACCTCGCATCAGGAATCGATCTCGTCGCGGTACAGCGCGTCGAGCAGGGTTGCGTAGCGCGCGCGGATCTCGCCGCGGCGCAGCCGGCCGTTGGACGTGAGCAGGCCGTTGTCGAAGGAGAAGGGCTCGGGCGCGCGCAGCCAGCGGCGCACCTGCGCGTAGTCGGGCAGCGTGGCGTTGGCCGCGGCGATGCCGCGTGCGAGCGTCGCATCGTCCACCCCGGCGCTCGCCGGCGCTCACGATCGCGATTGCGTACGGCCGCGCCTCGCCGTGCACCATCACGTGGCGGATGCCGTCCTGCAGCGCGATCTCGCGCTCGACCCACTCCGGGGCGACGTTGCGGCCGAGGCTGGTGATGAAGACGTTGCGCATGCGGCCGCGCACGTACACGTAGCCGTCGGCGTCGATCTCGCCGAGGTCGCCGGTGGCCCACTCCTCGCCCGCGCGGCGCGGCGGCTCGCCGAGATAGCCGAGCATCGTCACGCCCGACACCATGATCTGCCCGTCATCCGCCACGCGGACCCGCGCGTGCGGCAGAGGCCGCCCGACGCTGCCCGGGCGCCGGGCCGCGGGGGTGTTCAGGCACACCACCGACGCGCACTCGCTGAGCCCGTAGCCCTCGAACACCGGCAGCCCGACGGCCGTCGGCCCGCCCGAGCAACTCGACCGACGCCGGCGCGCCCCCGACCGCGACGAACCGCAGCGACGGCGGGACCTTCCAGCCGCGCTCGGCAGCCGTGACCAGCAGCCGCAGAAGTTCCGGCACGAGCACGAGGCTGTCGGGCCGGCTGGCCGCGATGCAGGCGAGCAGGCGGCCCGCGTCCGGCCCCGCGTAGCTCATGCCCGTGACGCCCGCCGGCGGCAGCAGGCAGGTGGCCCCCGCGAGCAGCGGTGCGTGGATGCCGGCGATGTTCTCGAGCAGGGTGGCGAGCGGCAGCAGGCAGAGGTGGCGCTCGATGCCGAGCGCGGCCGTGGCGCCGGCCAGCGATCGGGCAATCGCGTCGAGCTGGTCCGTGCCGAGGCACACGCCCTTGGGCGCGCCGGTGCTGCCCGAGGTGTAGGTGACCTTGGCCGTGCCGGCGGGCATGGGCGGTCGCGACGACGCGTCGAGCTGGCGGCGGAACATCGCGAGCCCCGACCGGCCGGACACGCCGGCGGTGCGCCAGCCCGTGAGCAGCGCGCGCATGCGCGCCGGATCGTCGGTGAGCAGGCAGTCGATGCCGGCATCGTCGAGCGCGTGGAGGATCTGCGCCGGAGGTGAAGAAGCCGGGCAGGGGCACGCAGGGCAGCGGCCGGCGATGCAGCGCGAGGTCGGCGATCGCCCAGCCGACGCCGTTGTCCGCCACGATCGCGAAGCGCTCGCCGCAGCCGGCGAGCCAGTCGCCCTCCTCCGCGACCCGCGACTCGAGCTCGTCGTAGCCGAGGGCGAGTCGTCCGTCGTCGAGGGCGACGCGCCCGGGCACGGCCGGCCGGGCCGAGGCGAGCGCGCTAGCGATCATGAGATGCGTCGCTGAATCCCGGGATGCGCCGGCTCGCGGGCAGGTAGCCGGCGAGCACGCGCGGATCCTTCTCGTAGTAGCGGCCCCAGCGATCGCGGCTGCCGGCGACGCGCGCGCCGTCGGCGCGGGCCAGTTCCACGAGCGGCGCGCCGAAGCCCTCGAGGATGCCGCGCACCGTGCTGGTCGCGGTGAACACGATCCAGCGGTAGTCCCGCGACAGCAGGTAACCGGGCAGCAGCGCCACCATCCGCATGGCCGCGCGGCAGTTGCTGCCGGCGAGGTTGCCCACCTCGACGACCTGCTCGCGCCGCACCGGCTGGCCGGTGACCGAGGCAATTGCGGCCTCGACCGGCTGCTCGAGGTACTGCTCGAGGTACAAGGGCTGCGGCGCGGCCCCGCGCAGCCCGACCACGCCGCGCAGGTCCCCGGCGCGATCGCGGAAAGAAAGGAGTGTCGGCATGAAGCTCGTCACCGTCGCGTCGTGGCCGCGCTTGAACGCGGCGCCGACGAAGGCCTCGAGCTCGGCCCGGTCGGACGCATCCGTGCCCGCCACGCCGAGGTGCAGCAGGCTGCCGAGGGGCCGGCGACCGGTGGCCTGCGCTGCAGAAGATTCCATCAAGTCGCGACTCCTCAGGCCGGCGGGCCACCAAGGGCGGTTGCCCTCGTCTCGCCCGGTTAGACGGCGGTCCGCGGGCAAATCAATCGCGACGGTCGCGGCCCCGAAATAAACCGATGCAATTCAGAGCGTTACCGACAGACACGAGCGTCGGCCCGGCCACGCGATTGATTTGCCCGCCGCGCGGCGTCTAACTGCGCAGGACACCCAGGGACAGCCACGTGAGCGAAGACCGGCAATTGGTGCAGCAGATGCTCGCGGGCGACGAGCGGGCCTTCGTCACGTTCTTCGAGACGTACTTCCCGCGCATCTACCGCTTTGCGCTGCCCCGCCTCGACCGCAACGCCGACACCGCCAAGGACGTGGTCCAGGCCACGCTCATCAAGGCGATGCGCAAGCTCGCGGACTTCCGCGGCGACGCGGCGCTGTTCACCTGGCTGTGCCAGATCTGCCGGCGCGAGATCGCCGACCAGGTGCGCTCGCAGCGGCGCCACTCCGAGAAGGTGATCCTCATCGAGGACAGCGAGGAAGTTCGCGCCGCCCTCGAGTCGATCGAGGCGCCGCCGGGCGACGACCCGCTGCGCCGCTGCGACGCGGCCGAACTGAAGCGCCTCGTGCACGCGGTGCTCGACCGCCTGCCCGGCCGCTACGGCGAGGCGCTGGAATGGAAATACGTCGAGGGGCGGTCGGTCGAGGAAATCGGCGACCTGCTGGGGATCGGCCACACCGCGGCGCAGTCGCTGCTGGCGCGCGCGCGGGTGGCGTTTCGGGACGGGCTCGAAGCGGTGTTCGGCGCCTCCGCGGCCGACGTGCTCGCGAGCCTCGAGGCCTGAGAGGGGATTACGAGTGAACGAACGATCACACGACGACGGACGAAACGACACGGACCTCGCGGCCCTGCTCGCGACCGTGGGACCACGCGGCAAGGCAGCGCCCGAGGCAATGGCGAGCGTGCGCGCGGCCGTCGAATCGGAGTGGCGCGCCACGGTGGCGGCCCGTCGGCGCCGCCGGCAGTTCACGGGCTGGGCCGCGGCGGCCGGGGTGGCGATGGCCGCGGTCGCGGTCTGGATCGCGCAGCCCTCCCTGGCGCCGGGCGACGCGCTCGTGGCCTCGGTCACCCGGGTCGTGGGCGACGTCCGGCAGGACGACGGCGACGGGCGCTGGATCCCGCTCGCGGCGGCCGCGACGCTCGAGGCCGGGACGCGGCTGCGCACCGGCAGCGGCGGCCGCGTTGCGCTGCGACTGACCGACGGCGTGGAGCTGCGGCTCGACTCGGGCACGCTGCTCGCGTTCGAGGACGCGGCGCACGCCAGCCTGTCGCGAGGGCGCCGTGTACGTGGACTCCCGGGCCGAGGCGAGCACACCGTCGCCGGACTTCGAGCTCGCGACACCCGCCGGCGCGGTGCGTCACCTGGGCACGCAGTACGAGGCCCGCCTGGCCGGGAACGGGCTGCGCGTCGCGATTCGCGAGGGCCGGGTGCAGGTCGGCACGCCGTCCGGTGCCGTGCAGGGCGCGGCGGGCGAACAGCTCGTCGTCGCGGCGGGTCGGATCGAGCGCTCCGCGCTGGCGCCGAATGCGCGCCGAGTGGAACTGGCTCGCGACGATCACGCCGCCGTTCACGCTCGAGGGCCGCAGCGTCGAGGACTTCCTCGAGTGGGCCGCACGCGAGACCGGGCGCTCGGTCGTCTTCGCCTCGCCCGATGCCGCGGAGCGGGCGCGAGCCGTGACCCTGAGCGGCACGGTCGAGGGACTGACGCCCGACGAGGCCGTCGCAGCCGTGCTGTCCACGACCTCGCTGCGGCCGGGATCGAGGCCGACCGCATCCGGGTCGACGCCGCCGCGCCGCTGAGCCGCCCCGCAACACGCGCGACCGGCGGCATGCCGCAATAGGCCGCGGCAACCCGCTCCGTTACTATCCGGCGGCTCGTGCCGCCCGACCAGACCTACACTGTCCCGCGATTCCGGGCGGCGTTTCGCGCCGCGGCGTTGGCCTGCATGCTGTTCGGGTGTGTGGCCGCGCTCGCGGCATCCACGGGCTACGCGGGCCGCCGCGTCACCGAGGTGCTGCACGAGCTCGGCCAGCAGGGCCTGCGCCTCATCTACAGCAGCGAGACGGTGCCCGATTCGCTGCGCGTGCTGCGCGAGCCCGTTGGCGACACGCCGGGCGAGGTGCTGGCGGAGGTGCTCGCACCGCACGGCCTCGAGGCCCGGCGCGTCGGCGAGCAGGCGTACGCGATCGTGCGGGCGCAGCCAGCGCTCGTGACGCCCGCCACTCCGGCACCGATTGCGCCACCCGCGACTCCCGCCAGCCCGCGCCTCGAGGAGATCGTCGTCGCCTCCAGCCGCTACTCGCTGTCGGCGGACGTGCCCGACGCGCACACGCTGCTCACGCAGGAGGAGATCGAGGGGCTCCCCCGCTTCGCCGAGGACGCACTCAAGGCCGTGCACCGGCTGCCGGGCGCCGCGAGCAACGGCCTGTCGGGCCTCGCGAACATCCGCGGCGGCGAGGCCAACGAGACGCTGGTGGTGCTGGACGGCCTGCCCCTCTACGACCCGTTCCACCTGCAGCTGCTGCTGAGTCCGGCGAGCCTGCTCGACCCGCGCATCCTGAGCGGGCTCGACGTGCACGCCGGCGGCTTCACGGCCGAGTTCGGCGACCGCATGAGCGCGGTCATCGAGGCGACCTCGGTGCGGCCCGAGGCAGACCGCTACTACGAGCTCGGCCTCAGCCTCTTCCACGCCCAGGCGCTCGCAGCGCAGCGCTTCGCCGACGGGCGAGGGCAGTGGCTCGCCGCCGTTCGGCGCAGCAACCTCGACGAGGTGGCCGATTTCGTCGACTCGGAGATCGGCGAGGCGAGCTACATGGACGGCTTCGGCCGGCGTGGACTACGAATTCTCGCCGCAGACCCGGGGCCGCCTGAACCTGCTGCTGTCGGCCGACAGCGCGGAGGTGATCAACGCCGCCGAGACCGAGTTCGCGGAGGCCGACTACCGCAACTCCTATTTCTGGGCGACGCTGGAGCACGACTTCTCGGACGCGCTCGGCGCGAGCGCGATCCTGTCCTACACGGCGGTCTCCGTCGACCGCACCGGCGAGGTCGATGAGGCCGGACGTCGCGTCGGCGCCGTGGACGACGAGCGCGAGTACGACGTGCTCGGCCTCAAGCTCGACGGCCACCACTCGACGCCCCGCTGGCTGCACCGCTTCGGCCTCGAGCTGCGCCACCTGTCGGCCGAGTACGACTACGCGAGCGCGGTGCGATTCGAGCCTGGCTATCCGTTCCCGGAGGCCGCTGAGACCGGTGACCGTGCGGGCCCTCGATCCGGACCCGTCGGGGGCACACGTCGCGGCCTATGCCACGAGCCGCGTGCTCGCCACCGACCGGCTGGCCGTCGAGCTCGGCATTCGCTGGGAAACGCAGACCTATGCCGATACCGACGGCGACCGCCAGTGGAGCCCGCGAATCAACCTGCTGTACCAGGCCGGCGACGCCACGCGGCTGCGCGCCAGCTGGGGACGCTACGGCCAGTTCCAGGGCATCAACGAGCTGCAGGTCGAGGACGGCATCGACGAGTTCTTCCCGACCCAGAAGGCGGATCACGCGATCCTGGGCCTCGAGCAGGAGCTGCCGGCGGGGTTTTCACTGCGCGTCGAGGGCTATCGCAAGGACTACCTCGAGCTGCGGCCGCGCTACGAGAGCCTGTTCGACCCGCTGTCGCTGGTGCCGGAGCTGCGCTGGGACCGCGTGCGCATCGCCCCGGATTCCGCGCTTGCGGAGGGCATCGAGTGGCTGCTCACGCGCCGCAGCGACGACCCGTGGAACGGCTGGCTGAACTACACGTGGTCGCGCGTGCGAGACGACGTCCGCGGCGAGGACGTGCGCCGCAGCTGGGACCAGACGCACTCGCTCGGCGGCGGCCTCACCTGGTCGGACGACGGCTGGCAGGTGACGCTCGCGGCCGCCTATCACACGGGCTGGCCGACGACACCGGTCCGCGTGGTCGAGCGCGACCCGGCCCCGGACGGAATCGAGCTCGGCCCACGCAACTCCGGGCGGCTCGCCGACTTCGCGTCGGTGGACCTGCGCGTGAGCCGCGACTTCCGGCTGCCGCGCGGCGACCTCACGGTGTTCGCCGAGGTCACGAACGCACTCAACCGGCAGAATCCCTGCTGCGTGGATTTCTCGTCCGTGTACGACGCGAGCGGCGACCTCGCGCTCGAGCGCGAGTACCGCCACTGGTTGCCGCTGGTGCCGTCCGTGGGCGTGCTCTGGCGCTACTAGCCGGCTCGCTGCCCGACCCCGTGCCTGCGGAACCACGCGAGGCACTGGCCCCACGCTTCCTTCGCGTCCTGCGCCCGGAAGCTCGGCCGGTAGTCGGCGTGGAAGCCGTGCGGCGCCTCGGGGAACACGACGATCTCGGAGGGTTGCTTCGCGGCCGCGAGCGCGGCACGCATCTTCTCCACGTCCGCGAGCGGGATGCCCTGGTCCTGTCCGCCGTAGAGCCCGAGCACCGGCGCGTGCAGCTGCGCTGACGACGTCGATCGGGTACTTCGGCTGCAGCTCGGTGGCCTCGCCCACGAGGCGCCCGTACCAGGCCACGCCCGCCTTGAGCTTCGGGTTGTGCGCGGCGTAGAGCCAGGTGATGCGCCCGCCCCAGCAGAAGCCGGTCACGCCCACGCGCGCATCGTCGCCCTGGCTCGACTTCGCGGCCCAGGCCACGGCGGCGTCGAGGTCTGCCATCACCTGCGCGTCCGGCACCTTCGAGACCACCTGCGCGAAGATCTCGCGGTAGTCCGTGAGCTTCGAGACGTCGCCCTGGCGCGCGTACAGCTCGGGTGCGACGGCGCAGTAGCCTTCCTTCGCGAAGCGCCGGCAGACGTCCTTGATGTGCTCGTGCACGCCGAAGATCTCCTGCACCACGAGCACCACCGGGAACGGCCCGCCGGTCGCCGGCATGGCGCGGTAGGCCGGGATCTCGCCGTCCGGCACCGGGATCTTCACCTCGCCGGCCGTGAGGCCCTCGCTGCCCGTGGTGATCACGGTGTCGGCGCGCACCGGCAGTGCCGCCGCCGCGAAGCCGACCGCAAGCGAGGTGACCAGCATCTCGCGGCGGGTCAGCGCCGTGCGTCCGATGAGCGAATCGAGCTCGGGTCCGGTCCAGCGATCGTGCATGTCGTTCTCCTGTCTCTGCGTGAATTTCCAGCGTCCCGCGGCACCCGTCCGCGCGGTCGTCGCCGCTCTCAGCGCGGCTCGACGCCGGGCTGGAAGGGCTCGGTCTCCCGGGCCACCGCCTCGGCCACCTCGGGCGCCACGGTGTACTTCGTGAACTCGGCGGGCATCCGTTTCGCCTTGCCCGTCTCGAGGTCGATGCAGACGTAGTGGATCAGCGCCCGCACCAGGGTCTGGCCGTCGGCCTCGCGACGGATCTGGAAGCGCCGCTCGATTCGCAGCCGGCTGTCGTTGTACACCGGCCAGGTGCCGACCTGGATGCGCTCGCCCTCATAGGCGGAGCCGAGGTAGTGCACCTGGGTGCGCCACACGGCCATGCCGCGGTTGAGCCGCCGGCACAGCTCGGGCGGGATGCCACGCTCGGTGGAGTGTGCCCAGGCGCAGTCATCCATCCAGGCGACGTAGACCACGTTGTTCACGTGCCCGTAGCCGTCGATCTCGGTGTGGTGGGCCACGCGCTCGTGGATGAAGGGTGACGGCAGGTCCCAGGCCATGTTCACGTCCTCACTTCAGCAACCGGTCGAGCAGCTCGTCCTTGTCGGCCCACAGGCCGGCGAGCCAGCCCTTGAAGCGCTCGCGGAAGGCCGGATCGCTGGCGTAGTCGCCGGCCGACATCCACGGGTCGATCGGGCGCCGCCGCACGTCCACGATCGACCGGGCCGACGCGGCCGCAGCAGAGGTCCCAGAGGGTCGGCGTCCCGGTCGAGTACGCGATCGTCACGTCCAGCAGCGAATGCAGCATGCCGCCCATGGCGGACAGCACGAACGAGGTGCCGCCCGCCCGCGTGGGCAGCAGGTTGCGGTACGGCGACTTGAACGCCGCGTGCTTCGCGGGCGTGAAGCGCGTGCCCTCGACGAAGTTCATGACCGAGGTGGGAATCAGGCGGAATTTCTCGCAGGCGCGGCGGGTCACCTCGAGGTCCTTGCCGCGGTCCTCGGGGTGCTTCTCGAGGTGCGCGGCCGTGTAGCGGCGCATGAACGGGAAGTCGAGCGCCCACCACGCGATGCCGAGGAAAGGCACCCAGATGAGCTGCTGCTTGAGGAAGAACTTGAGGAAGGGAATGCGCCGGTTGAACACCGCCTGCAGCACCAGGATGTCCACCCAGGAGCGGTGGTTCGAGATCACGAGGTACCACTCGCGCATCGAGAGCCCTTCGAGGCCGCGGGTGTCGAGGGGCAGCGAGCCCATCAGGCGGAAGATCGCGTTGTTGGTGCCGATCCAGGCCTCGGCGAGGGCCGTCATGCCGCGGCTGGTCCACCGGCGCCAGGCGCCGACCGGCACGATCGCCTTCAGCAAGGCCACGGTGAAGAGCAGCGTGCACCAGAAGATGACGTTGAACGCCATCAGCGTGATCGTGACCACGCCCTTGATCGTGGAACCGCTGCGCTGCTGCACCGAGTAACATCCGCTGTCCGGGGCGCCGATTATGCCCCGCGGATGCGACCGAAACCCAGCCCACGGAGCCGCGATGTCCCTTGAACTGACGCCCCACGAAGCCCGCGTGATCGGCTGCCTGATCGAGAAGCAGATCGCGACGCCCGACCAGTACCCGCTGTCGCTGAACGCGCTCGTCAACGCCTGCAACCAGAAGAGCAACCGCCATCCCGTGCTCGCGCTCGAGGAGCGCGAGGTGCAGGCCGTGGTCGACGGCCTGATGAAGCGGCAGCTGGTGCTCGAGAAGTCGGGCTTCGGCAGCCGCGTACCGAAGTACCAGCACCTGTTCTGCAACACGCAGTTCGGCTCGCTCAAGTTCTCGCCCCGCGGCACGGCGATCGTCTGCGAACTGCTGCTGCGCGGCCCGCAGACGCCGGGCGAGCTGCGCACTCACGCCGCGCGGCTCGCGCCGGTGCACGACGTGAGCGAGGTCGAGACCGAGCTCGAGGAACTCATGACCCGGCCGGACGGACCGTTCGTCGCGAAGCTGACCCGCGAGCCCGGGCGGCGCGAGTCGCGGTACATGCACCTGTTCAGCGGGGAGGCGCCGCCCTACGTCGAGGATGAGCCGCGGCCATCGCGTTCCGGTTCTGATTCGGCGGCAGGCACATCGGCCGCCAGCGAACGCATCGCTGCACTCGAAGCCGCAGTCGCAGAGCTCCGGCACGAAATCGAACTGCTCAAGGCGAAGGTCGATTCAGGCACGGGGCCCTGAGCCGCAAGCGCCCGGCGGTGCGCGACCACCGACGCGATCCCGGATGCCACGCCGTGCATGAACTGAATTGGTTGTCGCGCCCGGCCCGCGTCAGTAGCCCTTCGCCACGTCCACCACCGACAGCATCTTCTCCCCCGCGACATAGCGGCGCAGGTTCTCGACGCCGATCGCGAAGCGCGCCTCGTTGCCGAGGTCGGACTGGGCCGACACGTGCGGCGTCAGGATCACGTTGGGCATCTGCCACAACGGGCTGTCGGCCGGCAGCGGTTCGGGATCGGTGACGTCGAGACCCGCGCCGGCGAGGCGGCCGCTCTTGAGCGCCGCGACCAGCTCGGACTGCACGACGCTGCCGCCGCGCCCCACGTTCACGAAGAACGCGCCCGGCTTGACGGACGCGAAGAACTTCGCGTCGAACATGCCGGTGGTCGCGGGCGTCAGCGGCACCGTGTTGACGACGAAGTCGGCCTCGGCCGCGAGCCGGTGCAGCTCGTCCGGCAAGCCCACGTAGCTCACGAACGGCGGGCCTTCGCGGCCGCTCGCCCGGGTGGCGACGACGCGCATGCCGAGGGCGTGCGCGCGCTTCGCGACCTCGACGCCGATGCCGCCGAGCCCCACCACCAGCACGGTCTTGCCCTCGAGCGTCAGCATGCGGCCCGGGGCCGGCATCTCGCGGGTCCAGCGGCCCGCCATGCGCTCGGGGATGTAGAAATGCAGCCCGCGCGCGTGGGCGAGCATCATGGCCAGGACGTGCTCGGCCATCACCGGCCCCGAAACGCGCTGCATGTTGGTGAGCAGGATGTCTCGCTCGCGCAGCGCGGGAATCGCCACGCAGCGCTCGACGCCCGCCGAGTAGGTCTGGATCCAGCGGATGCCCGGGCCCGCGGCGAGCAGCTCGGGCGTGCACAGGCCGAGGACGGCGTCCGCCTCCTTCGCCAGCGTCGCGGCCTCGGCGGCGTTCGTCGCCGGCAGCAGCTCGACGCCCGGGGCGACCGCCTGCAGCGCCGGCAGCATCTGCGGCGGCAGGTTCCACACCAGGATCTTCTTCGGCCGCTGCCAGCCGGCCCGCTCGCGCACGGGCATGGCCGACTCCTCGAGGCCGAGGCGTTCGATCAGCGGTGCAACGGTCGAACCGGCGGTGGCGTCGGCCGCAACCCCGGGACCGGGCAGCCCGGCGAGCATGAGGAACAGACCGACGGCGCGCGGGCCTGCGCGGAGGATCGAGGGCATGGTCGTCTCCTGCGACGGGTGGGCGGCCGGAGGACCCTAAACCAACGGCCGCGCCCGGACCAGTACAATCCGTGCGCATGACGCACCCCACGCTGTTCGACCCCCTCGCCGTCGGTCCGGTCACGCTGCCGAACCGCCTCGCCGTGGCCCCGATGTGCCAGTACTCCGCCGCCGACGGCTGCGCCGGCGACTGGCACCTGCAGCACCTGCCTTCGCTCGCCATGTCGGGCGCCGGCCTCGTGATGGTCGAGGCCACGGGAGTGGAGCGGCGCGGCCGCATCACGCACGGCTGCCTCGGCCTCTACAGCGACGATTGCGAGGCCGCGCTCGCGCGGGCGCTGGCCGCGGCCCGACGGGTCGCGGGGCCCGCGAAATTCGGCATCCAGCTCGCGCACGCCGGGCGCAAGGCGTCCTCGCAGCTGCCCTGGGAGGGCGGCCGGGCGCTGCGCCGGGACGAGGACCCGTGGCCCACCGTGTCCGCCTCGGCCATCGCCTTCGACGACGGCTGGCACGTGCCCGACGCCCTCGACGAGGACGGCATGGCGCGCGTGACCGACGCGTTCGTGCACGCCGCTCGCCGGGCGCTGCACCTCGGCTTCGAGGTGATCGAACTGCACTCGGCGCACGGCTACCTGCTGCACCAGTTCCTCTCGCCGCTCAGCAACAAGCGCGACGACGGTTACGGCGAGACTCTCGCGAACCGCATGCGCTTCCCGCTCGAGGTGCTCGAGGCCGTCTCGGCCGTGGTGCCGCCGACCACGGTCCTCGGCATGCGGATCTCCGCCACGGACTGGGTCGAGGGCGGCTGGAGCGTGGACGACTCCATCGAGTACGTGCGCGCGGCGCAGGCCATCGGCATCGACTACGTGTGCGTGTCGTCCGCCGGGCTCACCCCGCACGCACAGGTGCCGATCGGCCCCGGCTACCAGGTGCCCGCGGCGGCGCGCATCCGCGCGGCGACGGGCCTCGTGACCCGCGCGGTCGGGCTCATCACCTCGCCCCGGCAGGCCAACGCGATCATCGCCGAGGGCGAGGCGGACCAGGTCGCGCTGGCGCGCGCCTTCCTCGACGACCCGCGCTGGGGCTGGCATGCCGCCGATGCGCTCGGCGCCGAAGTGCACTGCCCGCCGCAGTATGCCCGGGCCCGGCCCGCGTCCTGGCGCAGCGTGCGCGACGCGGCTGGCTGACCGCTATCATCCGCCCCATGACGGGCGAACAAGGCCAGCCGTCGCCGCTCGACGCCGATCACGCCGCGTTCATCCAGCGCGGGGTCTCGGTGATCGTCGCCTCGCGCAACGCCGAACTCGTGGCCGACGTCGTGCGCGGCTGCGGCTGCCGCGTCTCACGCGATCGCCGCCGGGTCACGGTGCTGGTCGAGCCGAGCCGCGCCGGGACGCTGCTCGAAGACGTCGCTGCGAACGGCATGGTCGCGGTGGTCTTCAGCCAGCCGAGCACGCACCGCACCATCCAGCTGAAGGGCACCGACGCGAGGATCGTCAAGGTGACCCCGGCGGACCGCGCGGTCGCGGCGCGGCATCTCGCGGCGTGGATCAATGAGCTCGGCAGCATCGGCTACGCGACAGAGTTCGCCGGGGCGCTGCGCGGCCGGGCAGAGCGCCTCGCCGCAATCCGCTTCACGCCGTGCGCCGCCTTCCAGCAGACCCCCGGCCCCGGTGCCGGCCAGCGGCTCGCCACCTGACATGCCGCTCACGCTGCAGTCGCTGAGGCCGTGCTTCGAGGGCGCCGTTCCCGCCGTGATCGCGACCTGCGCGCGCGACGGCACGCCGAACGTTTCCTACATCTCGGAGGTGCACTTCGTCGACGCGCAGCACGTCGCGCTGTCGTTCCAGTTCTTCAGCAAGACCCGGCAGAACGTGCTCGAGAACCCGCGCGCGACGGTGGTCGTCGTCCAGCCGGATACCGGGGCACAGTACCGGCTCGCGGTCCGCTACCTGCGCACGGAGGACTCCGGCCCGCTGTTCGAATGCATGAAGGCCAAGCTCGCGGGAATCGCCTCGCACGCGGGCATGACCGGCGTGTTCAGGCTGCGCGGCTCGGACGTCTACCGCGTGGAATCGGTGAGCGAGGTGTACGGCACGCCGCTGGCCGCACCGCCGGCCCCGGAGGTGGACGTGACGACGCTGCGCGCGTGCATGGCGCGGCTGTCCGGCGCCACCGACCTCGCATCGCTGATCGACGCACTGCTCGGCGTGCTCGAGGATCCGATCGGCATCGCCCACGCCATGGTGCTGATGTACGACCCGCGCGGCGAGCGCCTCTACACCGTGGCGAGCCGCGGCTACGCCGAGTCCGGCGTCGGCGCCGAGCTGCGCCTCGGCGAGGGCGTCATCGGCACGGCGGCGCAGGCGCGCATCCCCATCCGCATCTCGCACGCCACGTCCGAGTTCGGCTACGGGCGCGCCATGCGCGAGGATGCGGAGAGCCACGGCCTCACCGCGGGTCTCGAGGCGCGCATCCCGTTCCCGGGACTGCCGCAGTCGCAGAGCCAGATCGCCGTGCCGATCCTCGCCGGGCAGCGGCTGCTCGGCGTGCTGTTCGCCGAGAGCGAGGCGACGGGCCGCTTCGGCTACGACGAGGAAGACGGGTTCATGGTGCTCGCGAGCCACGTCGGCGCGGTCGCGGCGCTGCACGAGGACGAGGCCGTCGCAGCGCCGGGCGAAGATGCGCAGCCGCAGGCGTGCATCCGCGGCGCTGCAGGGCGCGCCGCTGCGAGTCCGCCGCTACCTCGAGAACGACAGCATCTTCGTGGGCGAGGACTACCTCATCAAGGGCGTGGCCGGCGCGATTCTCTGGCGGCTGCTGCGCGCCCACCTCGAGGATGGCCGCTCCGAGCACACCAACCGGGAGCTTCGGCTCGACCCGGCGATCCGCCTGCCCGACTTCAGCGAGAACCTCGAGGCGCGGCTGATCCTGCTGCAGCGGCGCCTCGAGGAGCGCTGCCCGGCCCTGCGCATCGAGAAGACGGGCCGGGGACGCTTCCGGTTCAACGTCCTCCGGCCCCTGCAGCTCGCGGAAATCGCGCGCTGATCCCGCCTCAGCGCGCCGCGGCCTGCGGCGGGTCCACCTTCGGCACGAACACGAAGTACGGCGTCGTGACCTTGCCGCCCGGAGCGACGTAGGCGGGCGCCGTCTCGCCGGCCGCGCCGAGGCTGCGCACGTAGGCGTAGATCGCCTTCAGGTCCTGGTCCGTCATTTCACGCAGGTTGAACCAGGGCATCGGCGGCTTGAACTCCCTGCGTGCATGCACGAGCCACTCGGCCTCGCTCATCCCGTTGATGACGAGCCGGAGGTTCGACGCGTAAGTCGTCCCCCACGGGCCCTGGTAGCCGACCGGTACGCCGGTCAGCCAGGTCTTCTCGGGGAGCTTCGGTCCGCCGTTCTGCATGTAGCCGGGCGTGTGGCAGTCGTTGCAGCCGCTGACCACCACGAGGTAGCGACCACGCTCCACCTTCGGGTCCCGGCCCGCCTCGGCCGCCGACGCCTGCGCCGCCAGGCCCACGGTGAGAAGGAGGCCACCAAGGACCCCCGCCGCCATTCGATTCATCGTCATGACCGACCCCTCCAGTTCGTTGTGGGGCCAGTGTGCAGCGGACCGGCGCGGCCGGTTGCTAAATGGTCGCTAGCGAAATCCTAAAGATTTGCTAAGCGGCCTCAGCCGAGGGCCATGCGGGCCATGCGGCGCCGCAGGAAGGCGATCTGGGTCTGCAGCGGCAGGCTCTTCGGGCAGACGTCGTGGCAGCCGAGCAGGGTCATGCAGCCGAACACGCCGTCGTCGTTGCCGACGAGCTCGTAGTAGTCCTCGTCGGTGCGGGCGTCGCGCGGGTCGAGCGCGAAGCGCGCGATCTTGTTGAGTCCCACCGCGCCCACGAAGTCCTCGCGCATGCGCGCCGTGCCGCAGGCCGCGACGCAGCAGCCGCACTCGATGCAGCGGTCGAGCTCGTAGATGCGGTCGGCGAGATCCGGGTCCATGGTCGCCTCGATGCGACGCAGGTCCGGGTCCTGCTCGACCGCGTGCACCCAGGTCTCGAGCCGCTCGCTCATGCCGCGCATCCACTTGCCGGTGTTCACGGACAGATCCGCGATCAGCTCGAAGGCGGGCAGCGGCGCGAGCGTGATGTCGGCCGGCAGGTCCTTTGTGAGCGTGCGGCAGGCGAGGCCCGGGCGGCCGTTGATCACCATGCCGCAGCTGCCGCAGATGCCGGCGCGGCACACGAAGTCGAAGGCGAGCGACGGGTCGAGCTGCTCGCGGATCTCGTTCAGGGCGATGAACAGGGTCATGCCCGCCGCCTCCTCGAGCTCGAAGACCTCGGTGTGGGCGACGCTCCCGGGGTCGCGCGGGTCGTGCCGCAGGACGTGGAAGCGCAGCTTGCGCGGCGCGGCAGCGGCCGGGGCGGGCGTGGTCTCGGTCATGGCAGCCTCTCGTCGATGCGTTCGTTGGGCCCGCGGAAACGCTCCGGCAGCAGGTGCTCGTAGGGCATGATCTGGGCCTGCACGCGGTGACGGTCCGCGCCTTCGAGCCGCTCGCGGAGCCGCTGCAGCTCCTCCACGCGCCGCGGCGTGTCGGGGTGGTCCAGGTAGTCCTTGGCGCCGTAGCCGCGCCAGCCGGGCGGCAGCTCCATCGCCGAGATGTCGAGCGGCTCGTAGGCGAGGCTCGGCAGCGTGGCCGAGGGATCCGCCCACGTGGCGAGCGTGCGCTTGAGCCAGGTCGTGTCGTCGCGACGCGGGAAATCCTCGCGGAAGTGCGCGCCACGACTCTCGGTGCGCGCGAGCGCGCCATTGGCGATGCACAGCGCCACCTTGAGCATCTTCTGCGTGCGATAGGCCGTCACCAGCTCCGGATTCGGGCCGTCGGCGTGGTGGCGCAGCCCGATGTTGCGGCTGCGCACCAGCAGGCCCTGCAGCCGGGTCACCGCCTCCTCGAGGTCGGTACCCCTGCGGAAGATACCGACCCTGTCCGTCATGATCTGCTGCATCTCGATCTTGAGCGCGTCGGCCCGCTCGGCGCCTGCGCCATGCAGCAGGACGTCGAGCCGCGCCCGCTCGGCCGCCACCGCCTCGCGGATGAGGGCAGTCGGGATGTCGAGGTCGCCGGCCGGGCTTTCGCAGAAGTCGGCGATGAACTCGCCGACGATCATGCCCGCGACCACGGTCTCGGCCACGGAGTTGCCGCCGAGGCGGTTGAATCCGTGCATGTCCCAGCAGGCGGCCTCGCCGGCGGCGAACAGGCCGCGCAGCGTCGGGCTCTCGCCCGTGTGCTTGGTGCGCACGCCGCCCATGGTGTAGTGCTGCGCGGGCCGCACCGGGATCCACTGCTCCGCCGGGTCCACGCCCAGGAAGTAGTGGCAGATCTCCTTCACCTCGCGAAGGTTGTGCTCGATGTGCCGGCGGCCGAGCAGCTTGATGTCGAGCCACAGGTGCTCGCCGAAGCGCGACTTGGCGGCGTGGCCCTTGCGGATGTGCTCCTCCATGCGGCGCGACACCACGTCGCGCGAGGCGAGCTCCTTCTTCTCGGGCTCGTAGTCCGGCATGAAGCGGTGGCCGGCGCCGTCGCGCAGCAGGCCGCCGTCGCCACGGCAGCCCTCGGTGACGAGGATGCCGGCCGGGAAGATGCCGGTCGGGTGGAACTGCACGGCCTCCATGTTGCCGAGCGCCGCGACCCCGGTCTCGAGCGCAAGCGCCGCGCCGATGCCCTCGCAGATCACGGCGTTGGTCGTGACCCGGTACACGCGCCCCGCGCCGCCGGTGGCGATCGCCGTGGCCTTGGCGACGTAGGCGGTGAGCTCGCCCGTGATCAGGTCGCGCACCACGGCGCCGTAGCAGCGCGAGCCGTCGTGGATGAGCGCGAGGGCCTCCTTGCGCTCGTGCACGGGCACGCCCTGGGCGATCGCCTGGTCGCCGACCGCGAACAGCATCGCGTGGCCCGTGCCGTCCGAGACGTAGCAGGTACGCCACTTCTTGGTGCCGCCGAAGTCGCGCTGCGCGACGAGGCCGTGCGCCTCGGCCCGCTCGGTGATGGTGACCTTCTGGCCGTTGATGATCACCTCGCGGTCGCCCTGGCGGACGCGGCTCCAGGGCACGCCCCAGGCCGCGAGCTCGCGCACGGCCTTCGGGGCCGTGTTGACGAACATGCGCACCACCTGCTGGTCGGCGCCCCAGTCGCTGCCCTTGACCGTGTCCTCGAAGTGCACGTCCTCGTTGTCGCCCTGGCCCTTGACGACGTTGCCGAGGCTCGCCTGCATGCCGCCCTGCGCGGCCGCGGAGTGCGAGCGCTTGGGCGGCACCAGCGACAGGACGATCGCGTCGTGGCCGCGGCGCCGCGCCCCGATCGCGATGCGCAGTCCGGCGAGGCCGCCGCCGATCACCAGCACGTCGGTATAGATGATCTTCACGGCGCGCCCTCCCGCAGCCAGCTGGGCACGTAGGGCTCGCCGTACAGCGGGGCGTGCTCGATGCCGATCTTCATGTAGGCCGCTAGCGTCGCGAGGCCGAGCAGCAGGAAAAAGGCGGTGATCGTCCACTTGAAGGCCCGCAGCCGGCGGCGGGTGGCGAGTGGATCGGGACCCGCGAACCAGCCCCACTTGAGCGCGAGCCGATAGAGCCCGATGCCGCCGTGGAACTCCACCGCGAACAGCATCACCAGGTACAGCGGCCACATGAGGTCGCTCCAGACCCGGTCGGCCGACTCGAACGGGCCCGATGCGGTCCGGGCGCGTCAGCATGATGTACAGGTGCACCGAGGCCATGAAGAACAGCGCGAAGCCCGTGACGACCTGCCAGTACCAGAGCGTGGTGTCCTCGTGCTTCAGTCCGCTCATGTGCTCGCGGTAGGTACGGTACTGGCGGTAGCTCGCCGGGAACTTGCGCAGCGCGAGCGCCGCGTGGGCGATGAAGAGCGCGAAGATCACCGCGACCAGGATCGACACGAGCCACGGCAGCGGTCGGCCGAAGACGTGGTAGCCCTCGAAGAAGCGGGCCACGGTCCACATCGCGTCCTTGCCGAGCAGGATGGTCGATACGAAGAACATGTGGACCCACATGAACAGGCCGAGCGCCAGGCCCGTTCCGCTCTGCAGCAGGTCGAGCCGCGCGGGCCAGCGCGGCGCTTCGATTCGCGTGCTCACGGATGGTTCCACCGATGTCGCGGACGATGGGGCGGATTTCGACCGTTGCGGCGCGCCACGCACATAAGTGTTTTCCGCAGGCCGCAGGCACGTGCGCACTGCCTATAGTCTCGCCCGCGCTATAGTCCGGCCCTCCACCGACACGAAGCACTTGATGAACCCTTACGGCACCTTCCTCATCTACCTGCTCGCGATCCTCGGGTTCGTGGCGCTGACGCTGTGGATGAACCGGGTGCTCGGTCCGAAGCCCGCGCCTACGGCCCTCAAGCTCGAACCCTTCGAGTGCGGCGCTACTCCCATCCAGCAGGACAACATGCGGGCGGTGCCGGTCAAGTACTACGCGATCGCCGTGATCTTCATCCTGTTCGACCTCGAGACGGTGTTCCTCTTCCTGTGGGCGCTCGGTGCCCAGCCGCTGACCGGCGCGCTGCTCGCCGCCTTCGGCGTGTTCATGCTGCTGCTGGTCTTCATCGTGCTCTACGTGTGGCGCACCGGGCTGCTCGAGGAGGTGACGAGGTGACCACGCAACCGGCGCGGACGGCGCCCTCGGGCGCCTTCGAGTTCCTGACCACCAAGAAGGACGAGTTCGTCGGCTGGGCCCGCAAGTTCTCGCTGTTCCCCTATCCGTTCGTGACCGCCTGCTGCGCGATGGAGTTCATGTCGGTGAGCTCGACGCTCTACGACACGGACCGCTTCGGCGCCGCGCTGCCCCGCTTCACGCCCCGCCAGTCCGACCTGCTCATGGTGGTGGGCACGGTGACGCACAAGCAGGCGCCGATCCTGAAGAAAGTGTACGAGCAGATGTGCGAGCCCAAGTGGGTCATCGCCTTCGGCGTCTGCGCCACGAGCGGCGGCTTCTACCAGAACTACGCCGCCCTGCCCGGCATCGACAAGATCATCCCCGTGGACCTGTACATCCCCGGCTGCCCGCCGCGGCCCGAGATGGTCATCGACGGCATCATGAAGCTGCAGGACCGCATCGCCCGCGACCGCCACCCCATCGTGAACGAGAGCTTCTGAACGTGAGCGAGGCAGTCTTCGAGCAGGTTCGCGAGCACCTCGCCGGCGTGACCCGGGAGGCGACCGTGGCGCACGGCGTGCTGGCGCTGCTGGTCGAACCGGCCGACCTGCTCGAGGTGGTCTGCGCGCTCAAGGACAAGTTCGGCTTCGACCTGTTCCTCGACGTCACGGCGGTGGACTGGCCCGAGCGCGAGCCGCGCTTCGACGTGGTCTACCACTTCTATTCGACGCGCGAGTTCGTGCGGGTGCGGGTCAAGGCCCGCGTCCCGGCGGCCGATTCGACCCTCGACACGCTGGTTACCCTGTACGGCTCCGCGCGCTACATGGAGCGCGAGTGCCACGAGATGTACGGGATCGTGTTCCGCGGCAACGACGACCTGCGCCCGATCCTGCTCTACGAGGGCTTCGTGGGGCATCCCCTGCGCAAGGACTACCCGAAGCTGAAGGAACAGCCGCTGGTGCCCTACCGGGACGTGAAGCCATGAGCGCGCCGCCCACCAGCCTGCCCAATCCGATCCGGCCCGCGTTCGACACGGTCAGCCGCGAGGGCTCGGTGATCGTCAACATCGGCCCGTCGCACCCCGCGACGCATGGCACGATCCAGATCGTGGCGGAGCTCAACGGCGAGCGGGTGGTGCGCACCGACGTGCACTGCGGCTACCTGCACCGCGGCTTCGAGAAGGAGTGCGAGTCGCACACCTGGCACAACCTGATCCCCTACGTGGACCGGCTTAATTACTGCTCGGCGCTGATCAACGACTTCGCCTACTGCGAGGCCGTCGAGAAGCTGATGGGCATCGAGATCACCCCGCGCTGCCGCTACCTGCGAACGCTGCTCGCCGAGTACTCGCGCATCGCCGACCACCTGACCTGCACCGCGGCGGCGCTGATGGAACTGGGCGCGATGACCGCGTTCCTCTACCTCGTGACCATCCGCGACTACATCTACGAGCACCTCGCCGATCTCACGGGCGCCCGCGTCACCTACAGCTACGGCCGCATCGGCGGGCTCGCGCACGACCTGCCCGAGGGCTGGCTGAAGCGCCTCGAGGAGATCCTCGTCGAAATGGAAACCTTCACGGGCCGCGTGCACGGCCTCGTGGACCGCAACCGCATCTTCATCGACCGCACCCGCGACGTGGGCGTGATCGCCACCGCCGAGGCCGTGAACTGGGGCTTCACCGGCCCGATCCTGCGCTCCACCGGCGTGCCGCGCGACCTGCGCAAGGACACGCCTTACCTCGCCTACGCCGAGCTCGACTTCGAGGTCCCGGTCGGAATCAAGGGCGACAACTACGACCGCTACTACGTGCGCATGCGCGAGATCGACGAGTCGGCGCACATGATCCGCCAGCTCGTGGACCTGCTGCCGCCGGGCCCGCTCTGCGTGGACGACCGCCGCTGCACCTTCCCCGAGAAGGAGCTCGTCTATACCGAGATCGAGTCGCTCATCAACCACTTCAAGCTGGTGATGGAGGGGCCGCAGGTGCCGCCCGGC
Organism: uncultured Gammaproteobacteria bacterium; assembly: GCA_963712815.1. Lineage (GTDB taxonomy): Bacteria > Pseudomonadota > Gammaproteobacteria > Steroidobacterales > Steroidobacteraceae > RPQJ01. Next base: position 121,003 of record CAVQJL010000016.1, on the reverse strand, counting down.
GAGGTGTACTCGGCCCACGAGGGCGCGAACGGCGAGCTCGGCTTCTACCTCGTGAGCGTCGGTGGCGGCGTGCCCTGGAAGGTGCACTGCCGCAGCCCGTCGTTCGTGCACATGGGCGGCGTGCACCGGATGCTCGACGGCTACCAGCTCGCCGACATCGTGCCGACCTTCGGCTCCGTGAACATGATCGGCGGAGAGTGCGACAGGTGAAGCACCTCATCCCCGAACTCGACAGGCTGCGCGCCCGCTTCCCGGCGGGCTTCGAGTCCTCACTGGTGCTGCCCTGCGTGCGGCGCATCCAGGAGGACCGCGGCTACGTCGCCGACGAGGACATCGAGCAGCTCGCCGCCTACCTCGGCGTGCCGCAGATCCAGATCGAGGAAGTGCTGTCGTTCTACACCATGTTCCGGCGCAAGCCGGTCGGCCGCTGGCACCTTCAGTTCTGCCACAACGTGAGCTGCTCGATGAATGGCGCCGAGAGCATCCTCGCGCACGTCGAGAAGCGGCTCGGGGTCAAGCCTGGCGAGACCACGCCCGACGGCCGCTACACGCTCTCCGTGGTCGAGTGCCTCGGCTCCTGCGGCACCGCGCCCATGATGATGGTCAACGAGGGCTACCACGAGAACCTCACGCGCGAGAAGGTCAACGAGCTGCTGGAGGGGCTGAAATAGCATGCCCGGCCGCCAGCTGATCATGACTTTCCCGGTGACCGGGACCTCGCACGGTCTCGCGGAGTATCGCGCGCGCGGCGGCTACGGCGCGCTCGCCAAGGCGCTCGGGCAGATGAAGCCCGCGGACGTCAGCAAGGAAATCACCGCCTCGGGCCTGCAGGGGCGCGGCGGCGCGGCCTTCCCCATGGGCCGCAAATGGCAGGTAGTGGTGTACGACGACGGCCAGCCGCACTACCTGATCGCCAACGCCGACGAGGGCGAGCCCGGCACGTTCAAGGACCGCTGGATCCTCGAGAACAACCCGCACATGCTGGTCGAGTCGATGCTGATCGCGAGCTACGCGCTCAACGTCCGCAACTGCTTCGTCTACATCCGCGGCGAGTTCGACCTGCCCTACCGCAGGCTCGCCGGAGCGGTCGAGGAGGCCTACGCAGCCGGCTACTTCGGCGAGCGCATCCTCGGCACCGATTTCTCGTGCGACATCGTCGTCTATCGCGGCGCCGGCGCGTACGTCGCCGGCGAGGCATCAGGCCTCCTCGCGTCCCTCGAAGGCAAGAAGAGCTACCCGCGCAACCGCCCGCCGCGGCTGACCGTGAAGGGGCTCTACCAGCGACCGACGGTGGTGAACAACGTCGAGTCGCTGTCGAACATTGCCTGGATCATTACGCACGGCGCCGCGGCCTACAAAGAGGTCGGCACTGCGAAGAGCCCGGGCACGCGACTCTTCTCGGTCTCCGGCCACGTCAACCGCCCGGGCGTCTACGAGGTCGAGCTCGGCTACCCGTGGATGAAGTTCCTCGAGGAGGACTGCGGGGGGATCGCGGGCGGGCGCGCCATCAAGTGCGTCGTGCCGGGCGGCGTGTCCTCGAAGGTGCTCACGGGAGCCGACATCAAGGACCTCGCGCTCTCGCACGAGGCGTTGTGGGACGCCGGCTCCACGCTCGGCTCCGGCGGCATGATAGTGATCGCCGAGGGCACCTGCATGGTGGCGCTCTCGCAGATCCTGATGCGCTTCTACCACCACGAGTCCTGCGGGCAGTGCACGCCCTGCCGCCACGGCACGGGCTGGATGCACCGCATCATGGACCGCATCGTCGCGGGCAACGGCCGGCCCGAGGACATCGAGCGCCTCTACTACATCTCGAAATTCAACGACGGCACCACGATCTGCGGCCTCGGCGACGCCGCGGGCTACGCCATCAGCGGCATCCTCGACAAGTTCCGCGACGAGTTCGAGTACTACATCGAGCACAAGCGGTCGCGTTACGACGGGAACCTGGAATGCCCGAGATCTTCATAAACGGGCAGGCCATCGAGGCGCGCGAGGACCAGACGGTCCTCGAGGTGGCGCGCGAGCACGGCATCTTCGTGCCCTACTTCTGCTGGCATCCGCAACTGTCGATCGCCGGCAACTGCCGCATGTGCCTCGTGGAGGTCGAGGGCCGGGGCCTCGACATCGCCTGCAACATGCCGGTGAGCGCCGGGATGAAGGTGTTCACGGAGTCCAATGACGTCAAGGAGCACCGCAAGGCGATCCTGCAGTTCATCACGCTCAACCACCCGGTGGACTGCGGCATCTGCGACAAGGCCGGAGAGTGCACGCTGCAGGACTACCACTACGCGTACAACGGCGAGGCGTCGCTGTCGCGCGACGAGAAGGTGCGCTCGACCAAGTTCTACAACCTCTCGAACCGCATCCTGCTCGACAACGAGCGCTGCATCCTGTGCCTGCGCTGCACGCGCTTCACGCACGAGGTGTCGAAGTCCATGGCGCTCGGCGTGGAGCGCCGCGGCGACGTGTCGAACATCCGGCCCGTCGAGGACCGCCCGCTCGCCGAGGACCCGTACTCCGACAACATCATCGACCTGTGCCCGGTCGGGGCACTGCTGTCGCGACAGTTCCTGCACACGGCGCGCGTGTGGTACCTGAAGCCCACGCCTTCGGTGTGCCCCGGCTGCGAGCGCGGCTGCACCATCCAGGTCTGGCACCGCAAGCCCGAATGGTTCGTGAAGTCCCTCGACCAGCGGCAGAACACGAGCATCGCCCGCATCACGCCGCTCGAGAACCCGGCCGTCAACGGACCGTGGATCTGCAACAAGGGCCGCGACCTCGCGCGCTTCTTCGAGCGGGTCCGCGCCGACGAACCCATGCTCAAGGGCCGGCCCGTCCCGGTGGCCGAGGCGCTCGACGCCGCGCGCCGGCTGATCGGCGCAGCGCGCCACCCGATCGCGCTGGTCTCGAACTGGGGCTCCAACGAGGAACTCGAGGCGTTCAGGCGCTACCTCGGCGAAGTGTTCGTCCACGCGCACGTGAAGACGGACTGCCAGCCCGAGGAAGGCGAGCGGCTCGAGGACGACCTGCTCATCCGCCCCGACAAGAACCCCGAACACCGCCAGGGCGCGGGAGCTCTTCGACGAGGGCGGGCCGGCCTTCCACGACGGCACCGACCTCGTGCTGGTCTGGGGCGAGGGCTGCGACTTCGCGCGCATCCCGCCGCAGGCGAAGATCATCTTCCTGAACTCGTACCTGCAGCCCGAGAACGGCCACGCGGACGTGTTCCTGCCTGTCAGCATCCAGACCGAGCGCGCCGGGCACTACACCAACTTCCAGGGCGTCGTCAGCGCGTTCGAGCCCTGCTTCCCGAAGGCGGCGTCCGTGCTGGACGCCGAGGCCGTCTTCAAGGCGCTCGCGGCGCCGGCGCGGGGGCACCCATGAGCCCCGACCTGGCGATCAGCCTCGTCTACATCGCCTACGCGTTCGCGGTGCTGCTCACCTTCGGCGCGGTGCTCACCTGGGTGGAGCGCAAGCAGGCGGCGATCATGTCGGACCGCATCGGCGCCAACCGCGCCTACCTGCGCGTCCCGTTCACGCAGGTGAAGCTGGTTTGGTGGGGCCTGTTCCACGGCATGGCGGACGGCCTGAAGCTGCTCCTGAAGGAGGACTTCAAGCCCGACGCGTACGACCGGCTCGCCTACGCGCTCGGGCCGTGGCTGGCCTTCGCCCCGGTGATGCTGGTGTTCGCGGTGATCCCGTTCGGCGGCACGCTCGATCCGGGCCTGCTGTTCCCGTCGCTGGCGGACTGGTTCGGCGGCCGGACCTACCCGATGCAGATCGCGCCGCTCGACGCCGGGCTGCTGGTGGTGTTCGCCTTCGCCGGCATCTCGATCATCGGCGCCATGCTCGCCGGCTGGTCGTCGGCCAACAAGTTCTCGATGCTCGGCGCCCTTCGCGCGGGCTCGCAGCTCATCTCCTACGAGCTGGTGATGGGCCTCACGGTGCTCGGGCTGATCCTCATCTTCGGCACCGTGGACCTCGTCTCGATCGTCGAGCAGCAGTCGGGCACGGTGCTCGGCTTCCTCCCGGCCTGGGGCATCGTCTACCAGCCGTTCGCCGCGATCCTCTTCATGGTCGCCGCGATCGCGGAGAACAAGCGCATCCCCTTCGACCTGCCCGAGGCCGAGTCCGAGCTGATCTCGGGGTACTTCACCGAATACAGCGCGATGAAGCAGGGCATGTTCATGCTCTCGGAGTTCATCGAGATCGCGATCATCGGGGCCCTGTTCACCACGCTGTTCCTCGGCGGCTACAACCTGCCCTGGATGACGGATGCCGGCTTCGTGCTACCGGGCGGGCAGCTGGTCGCGATGAGCCACGGCTGGGTGGTCGTCATCCAGCTGTTCACCTTCCTCGCCAAGGTCGTCCTGATCTGCAGCTTCCAGATCCTGGTCCGCTGGACGCTGCCGCGCTTCCGCTGGGACCAGCTTCTCGTCTTCGCGTGGCGGTTCCTGCTGCCGCTCGCCGTCGCCAACATCGTCGTGACCGCGATCGCGGTCTGGGCGCTCGCCTGAGGTCCCTTGGGATGAGCCGCCGGTCATACGTCCGCAAGCGCTACTGGAACAAGCCCGAAATGGGCTGGTGGGAGCGCGCCTACCTCTTCGAGGTGCTGCGGGGCCTCAGGATCACCGGCGGCGTGTTCGTCGCCAACATGTGGAAGTGGATGACGGGCCGCAAGGGCGCCCTCACCGCCTACTACCCGGAAGAGATCCGCGCCGACTACGCCGCCCACAACCGCGGCAAGCACATCCTCACGCAGCGTCCCGACGGCCGCCCGCAGTGCGTCGCGTGCAACATGTGCGCCACGATCTGCCCGGCGCAGTGCATCGAGATCGACGCCGCCTTCGACCCGGACGACGCGGCCCACCCCAAGTACCCGTCGCGCTTCGAGATCGACTACTCGCGCTGCGTGTTCTGCGGCTTCTGCGTCGAGGCCTGCCCCGAGGACGCGATCCGCATGCTGAAGGAGACCCCGGGGCTGCCCGGCTTCGACCGCGGGCGCATGTGGCTCGCGCAGGAAGAGCTGCTCAACTGGCAGCCGCGGCAGGACGTCGCCAAGCCCTACCCCGTCGCCGGCGGCAACCGCAGCGGGGAGGCACCATGAACGTCGAGTCGCTGCTGCTGTACTTCTTCGCGGCCGCTTCGCTGGCCGGCGGCGTGCTGATGCTCGTGGCGCGGCACCCGATGCGCGTCGCGCTCGCGCTGATCGGTTCGATGATCTCGCTGGCCGGCATCTACGCGATCCTCGGCGTGCACGTGATCGCGGTCTTCCAGGTGCTCATCTACGTCGGCGCGGTCATGGTCTTCATGGTGTACGTCATCATGCTGCTCGACGTGCGCGACCCGTCCTTCCTGGAGCGATACGGGCGCGCCGTGGTGCCCTCGGTGGCGCTCGCCGGCCTGCTCGCCGTCGCGCTCGGCGCCGCCGTGGCAGGCGGGCGCATCGTCACCGCCGCGGAACTCGCCCAGGATCATCCGGGTCGCCCGCCGGCGTCGTTCGAGGTCGGGGCGTTCTCGGTCGAGTTCCTGGAGCGCTACTGGCTGCACTTCGAGCTCACCTCCGTGCTGCTGCTCGCGGCCGTGGTCGCGGCGATCGCCGTGATCCGCACCGGACGGAGGCGCGATGGATAGGACGCAGCTGCTGCTCGCGCTCTCGGTCACGCTGTTCAGCCTCGGCTTCGTGGGCGTGATGGTCCGCCGCAACGCGCTCGTCATGCTCATGTGCATGGAGCTGATGCTGAACGGCGTGATCCTGAGCCTCGTCGCCTTCGCCGCGCACGGCGCGACGCTGGCCGGCGCGGTCCTCGTCTTCCTGGTGTTCGTGGTCGCCGCGGCCGAGATCGCCATCGCCATCCCGATCGTGCTGCTGCTCTCGCGCCAGAAGCGCTCGCTCGACGTCGGGGCCTATTCGGAGCTCAAGGGCTGAGGATGAACCTGCTCACGCTCATCGTGCTGCTGCCGCTCGCGGGATTCGTGCTGAACGGGCTCGCAGGCCCGCGGCTCGGCAAGGGCTTCGTGAGCGTGGTGGGCTGCGGCCTGCCCATCCTCGCGTTCCTCGCCACCGTCCGCGCCTTCATGCAGCTCGGCGGGGCGGAGGATTCGGCTCTGGTCGAGACGGCCTACACCTGGGCCGTGGTCGGCGACTTCTCCTTCGACATCGCCTTCTACTTCGACCGCCTCAGCGCGCTCATGACCCTGATCGTGACCGGCGTCGGCTCGCTGATCCACATCTACTCGACGGGCTACATGAAGGACGACGCGAGCTACGCGCGCTACTTCTCGTACCTCAACCTGTTCCTGTTCTTCATGCTGCTGCTGGTGCTCGGCCGGTCGCTGCTGGTGTGCTTCGTCGGCTGGGAGGGCGTCGGCCTCGCCTCCTACCTGCTGATCGGCTTCTGGTTCGAGGACCCGGCCAAGGCCCAGGCCGGCAAGAAGGCCTTCATCACCAACCGGATCGGCGACGCGGGCTTCCTGCTCGGCATGTTCCTGATCTACCACGCGCTCGGCACGCTCGACTTCGACGCCGTGAACGCGGCCTTCCAGGGGCCGGTGGCCCCGGCGGTGTCGGCGAGCCTGGTGGGGCTGCTGCTGTTCATCGGCGCCACGGGCAAGTCGGCGCAGATCCCGCTGCACGTGTGGCTGCCCGACGCGATGGCCGGCCCCACGCCGGTCTCCGCGCTGATCCACGCGGCCACGATGGTGACTGCCGGCGTGTACCTCGTCGCGCGCCTCAACGGCCTGTACATGCAGGCGCCGGAGGCCTCGCAGGTGATCGCCGTGATCGGCCTCGCCACGGCGATCTTCGCCGCGACCATCGCCGTGGTGCAGACCGACATCAAGAAAGTTCTGGCCTACTCGACGATCTCGCAGCTCGGCCTCATGTTCCTCGCCCTCGGCGTCGGCGCCTACGGCGTGGCCGTGTTCCACGTCTACACGCACGCGTTCTTCAAGGCCTGCCTGTTCCTCGGCGCGGGCAGCGTGATCCACGCGATGTCGGGCGAACAGGACATCCGCAAGATGGGCGGGCTCGCCCGGAAGATCCCGGTCACGTTCGCGACGTTCGCGGTCGCCACGGCGGCCATCGCCGGCATCCCGCCGCTCGCGGGCTTCTTCTCGAAGGACGAGATCATGTGGTTCGCGCTCGCGAGCGAATCCGGCGGATCGCCGGTGCTGTGGGCGCTCGGCTCGTTCTCGGCGCTGCTCACCTCGTTCTACATGTTCCGGCTGCTGTGGCTCACGTTCCTCACGCCCTCGCGGATGGACCACGAGACCGAGCACCACGTACACGAGTCGCCGTTCTCGATGACCGGGGTGCTGATCGTGCTCGCGGTGCTGTCGGCCGTCGGCGGGTTCTTCCACGTGTACCACTTCCTCGAGCCTGTGATGCCCATGCCGGCCGAGATCGAGTCGCTGCACCACCTCAAAACGCCGCTGATCTTCGTCGCGATCGCCGTCGCGTTCGCCGGCCTCGGGCTGGCCTGGCTCGTCTACGGGCGAGGCCTCGAGCGCGCGGAGCGGCTCAAGCAGCGCTTCGCGGGCGCGCACCGCCTGCTTTCGGGCAAGTACTACGTGGATGAACTGTACGAGGCGGTCCTCGGCCGGCCGCTGCACTGGATCTCGGAACGGGTGTTCCTCGGCCTGGGCGACAAGGCGCTCATCGACGGCTCCCTGCACGGCCTCGCCGCGACCGCGCAACGCGCAGCCGGGCGCCTGAGCCGCGTCGAGACCGGCAACCTGCAGACCTACGTGCTGCTCGTGGTGCTGGGGCTCGTGGTTTCGCTCGCCTGGATGTGGCGCAATGGCTGAGTCCACCGTGCTCAATCTCGTGCTCTGGCTGCCGGTGCTCGGCATGGTGGCCCTGCTGCTCGCGCCGCACGGCACGGACCGTGCGGTCCGCGGCTTCTCGCTCGCCCTGATGCTGCTTCAGCTCGCGCTCGCAGCCTGGCTGTACCGGCGCTTCGACGGCGCCGTGGCGGGGCTGCAGTTCGAGACCCGCCTGCCGTGGATCCGCGACTGGGGCGTGCACTACCACATCGGCCTCGACGGCCTGAACGTGCTGCTCGTCGCGCTCACCGCCTTCCTCGGGCCGCTGGTGGTGGCCGGCGCGTTCACCGCGGTGCAGAAGCAGGTGAAGCTCTTCTACGCGATGGTGTTCTTCATCCAGTTCGCGATGCTCGGCACCTTCGTCGCGCAGGACCTGTTCCTGTTCTACGTGTTCTGGGAAGCGATGCTGATCCCGATGTTCCTGATCATCGGCATCTGGGGCGGCGAGCGGCGCATCTACGCCACGCTCAAGTTCGTGCTGTACACCGCGTTCGGCAGCATCCTGATGCTGGCCGCCGTGATCTACCTCGTCTACTCGCAGTCGCAGGTCACGGGGTCGATGTCCTTCGCCTTCAGCGAGCTCGGCCGCTACCCGCTGCCGCTCGGCGCGCAGTCGTGGCTGCTCGGGGCGTTCGCGCTGTCGTTCGCGATCAAGGTGCCGATGGTGCCGCTGCACACCTGGCTGCCCGACGCCCACGTCGAGGCGCCCACCGCGGGCTCGGTGATCCTGGCGGGCGTGCTCCTGAAGATGGGCACCTACGGGTTCATGAAGCTCGGCTTCCCGCTGTTCCCGGACGCGACGCGGGCGTTCCTGCCGGCGCTGATGATCCTGTCGGTGGTGAGCATCCTCTACGGCGCCTGCCTGGCGCTGGTGCAGACCGACATCAAGAAGATCATCGCCTACTCCTCCATCAGCCACCTCGGCTACGTGATGCTGGGGCTCGTGAGCCTCGACCTCGTCGGCATCCAGGGCGCGATCATCCAGATGGTGAGCCACGGTCTCGTGGCGGGTGGCCTGTTCACCATGGTCGGCATGATCTACGAGCGCTGCCACACGCGCGAGCTGGCGCACTACGGCGGGCTCGCGAAACTGCTGCCGGTGTACTCGGTGTTCTTCATGATCATGACGCTCGCCTCGATCGGCCTGCCGACGACGAGCGGCTTCACCGGCGAATTCATGGTGCTGCTCGGCGCGTTCAACGCAGCCTGGCCGCCGCACCTGGCCGGCGATTCCCTGCCGCTCGTGGTGGCGGTGAGCGCCGTCGCCGGCGTGGTGCTGGGCGCGCTCTACATGCTCTGGCTCGCGCAGCGGCTGCTGTTCGGCGAGGTGAAGGCACCGCACCAGCCGTTCACCGACCTCGTGGCACGCGAGAAGGCCATCCTGCTCGCGTTCGTGGTGGCCATCTTCGCGCTCGGCCTGTTCCCGCAGGGCCCGCTCGCCAAGACCGAGCTCGCGGCCCGTGAATACCAGCAGCGCGTGCTCGCGAGCCGCGTGCCGGAGGCCGCGCCATGAACTGGTCCCTGATCCTCACCTCGATGCTGCCCGAGCACCTGCTGCTCGTGGGCATGCTCGCGATCCTGGGCCTCGAGATCCGGAGCGGTCGCTCGCGCGACGGCTTCGGGTTCGCTGTGCTGTTCGTCGCGGCCGCCGCCGCGGCCGCGCTGTGGCTGCATGCGACCGGCTTCACCGGCGCACCGTTCCTGCACCACTTCTCGGTCGGGCCGGCGACGTCGCTGCCCAAGGCGGTGCTGCTCGCGCTCGCCCTGCCGGTGCTGCTGATCTCGCGCGACGATTTCGCCGAGACGCCCTACTACACGCTGGTGCTCGCCTCGCTGTACGGCGCCTGCCTCGTGATCTCCTCCGACAGCTTCGCGACGCTGTTCCTCGGGATCGAGATCATGTCCCTGCCGGTGTACGCGCTGGTGGTGCTCGGCATGCTGCGGGCGCAGAGCGCCGAGGCCGCCCTCAAGTACCTCGTGCTCGGCGGCGCCGCGACCGCGACGCTGCTGCTGGGCATCTCCTTCCTGTACGGGTGGAGCGGCTCGCTGCAGATCGTCGCCTTCTCCTGGGCGCTCGGCTCGTCCGACCCGCTCGCCATGGCGGGGGTCGCGCTCGTGACCGCCGCGCTGTTCCTCAAGGCCGCCATCGTGCCCTTCCATGCCTGGGCGCCGGACGCGTACGAGGGAGCGAGCGCGCCGGTCACCGCCTACATGGCAACGATCATCAAGGCCGGCGTGTTGCTTGCCGCGCTGCGCGTGTTCGGCACGACGCCGATCCTGCCGCCGGTCGTGGGACTGCTCGCGATCCTGCCGCTCGTCTCGATGGCCTGGGGCAACCTCGCGGCCATCCGCCAGGCGAGCGTGCGGCGCATGATCGCCTACTCGTCGATCGCGCACGCCGGGTACCTCTTCTATGCCCTGCTGGGCGACGGACGAGGCCGCTGGGAGGCGATCGTCTTCTACCTGCTGGCCTACGGCCTGATGAACGTGCTCGTCTTCGCGGCCCTGCCGCGCGGCGCAGACGACGAGCGGCAGGATCGCCTCGACGCGCTCAAGGGCCTGTATCGGCGCCGGCCGTTCGCCGCGATCATGATCGCGATCGCGATGCTGTCGCTCGCCGGCCTGCCGCCGCTGCCGGGCTTCGTGGCCAAGTTCCTGGTCTTCAAGAACGTGCTGGCCGCGGGCTACACGACCTACGCGGTCGCTGGCCTCGTGGCGAGCTACCTCGGCCTGTACTTCTACCTGCGCGTGATCCAGTACATGTTCATGGCCGAGGAAGAGCCCGGCGCGGCCCGCGGCTCGCCGCGGCGTCACGTCGTGATGGCGAGCCTGCTCTGCGTCGTCCCGGCCGTGCTGCTCATGCTGTTCCCGGGCTGGCTGATCGACCGGCTCTGAACGGCTGCCAGCCGCCCTCGGGCTGCGCGAGACGGTCCGCAACGATCCTGAGCACCCACGGATTGAAACCGAGCCCGCAGTGGCTGCCGGGCACGCGGATGTTCTCGTGCATCGCCGGGTCGCCGTCGAAGGTCGCCTGGTGCACCGGCACGACGCCATCGGTCGCCGAATAGAGGCAGCTCATCGGCACCGGCGGCCGCGCGCGAAGCTGCCGCACGCGCGGCTGCATCGCGTGCGCAGCCGACCCGAGCGGATGCGCGACGAGCCGGTACAGCGCGTGCACCGCCGGCGGCGACTGGCTGCCCTCCGGGCCGACCGTGACCGGGCTGCCCATCGTGATGATGCCGCGCACGCACTCGCCGGCGTGATGCGCCACGTACAGCGCGAACGCGCCGCCCAGGCTCCAGCCGACCAGGCTCACCTTGCGACGGTGGCGGTGATGCAGGAAGCGGACCTTCTGCTCGAGCGCCGCGACGTGCTTGCGCTGCAGGCCGAGATTGCGTCCGAAGCCCCATGTCTCGACCGCATAGCCGCGGTTCTGCAGGTACGCCCGCATCGCGGCGAGCGGCAGCTCGCTGCTGAGGAACCCCGGCACGAGCAGCACCGGATGGCCGTCGCCGCGCGGCGCGCGCAAGAGCAGCGGCAGGGCCGGCCAGAGCAGCGCCAGCTCGAACGGGGCCCGCAGCTCGAGCGCGGTGTGGAGCACGGGCGGCGGGCCCGCGGTGGTCGTGGGAGGTGTCATGTGCGGCACGGAAATTCCTCACCCGACATTACCACACGGATTGAATGACCCCGCCCACCCCGGGGGCTACGATGCCCGCTCGGGCGGCGCCGTCGTGGCGGCCGCAACGCGGGGAAACGAAGCAGATGAAGTTCCTGAGCGGGATCGACGGTGCGTTCCTGCACCTGGAAACGCCGGACATGCCGATGCACGTCGGCTCGCTGAGCCTGCTCGAGCCGCCGCCCGGCCACCGTGGCAGCTTCATGCGCAACGTGCGCCGCATCTACGAGCAGCGCCTGCCCCTGGCGCCGGTGCTGAGCCGCAAGCTGCACGAGTTCCCGCTCGGGATGGCGAACCCGGTCTGGGTGCAGGTGCCGCAGGTCGATCTCGACTACCACCTGCGCCACGTGACCTTGCCCGCGCCGGGCACGCACGCGCAGTTCGAGACCTGCGTCGGGCAGCTCCACTCCGAGCCGCTCGACCGCGCGTACCCCTTGTGGACAGTGTCCGTCATCGAGGGCCGGCAGGACGGGCGCGTCGGCTTCTACACGAACATCCACCACGCGGTCGTGGACGGGGAAGCCGGCGTCGAACTGATGCGCACGCTGTTCGACCCCACGCGCCGTCCGCGCCGCAGGGCCGCCGCCACGCGGGCTGGCGCGCGCGCCGAGCATCCATGGGCCGGCCAGGTGATTGCGGACGGTCTGCGCCACGACCTCGAACAGTACTGGAAGCTCGCCCGCAACCTGCCGGCCATGGCGAAGGCGCTGGCACGCTCACGCGATACCGGCGCTCGCAGCACGGCGCGGCCCCGCCCGGGATTCGGACCCCAGACGCCGCTCAACGTCGCCATCGACGTCGGGCGCGGCATCGCCACGGCCTCGATCCCGCTGGCGGACGTTCGCGAGATCGCCGCCGCACACCAGGCGACCGTCAACGACGTCGTGCTTTCGATCTGCGCGGGAGCGCTGCGCCGCTACCTCGGCCGCCACGGCGGCGTGCCGAAGCAGCCGCTGGTGGCCGCCATGCCGGTGTCGCTGCACGAGCCCGGCAAGGTGGAACTGACGACGCAGGCCACGATCGCGCGGGTCGACCTCGCCACGGACATCGCCGATCCCGTGCGGCGCCTGCGGGCCATCCGTGACGCGACTCGAGCGGCCAAAGCGAACGTGTCGCGAACGAAATCGCTGGTGCCGATGGACTTCCCGACCATCGGCATGCCGTGGCTGCTGCACGGCCTCACCTCCGTTTACGGGCTCCCGTCGGTTGCCAATCGCGTACCGCGGGTCGTGAATCTCGTGGTGTCGAACGTGCACGGGCCGCCGCGCCCCATGTACCTGGCCGGCGCCCGCGTCCTTCACCACTGGCCGCTGTCGATCGTCGGCCACGGGCTCGGCCTGAACGTCACGGTGGAGAGCTACGCCGGCTCGCTCGAGTTCGGCGTGATGACCGCGCTCGCGGCCGTGCCGCGTCCCGGCACGTTCGCCACTGGCCTGCTTGCGGCGTTCGAGCAGCTGCAGGCGCGGAGCCGCCCGAGGTGACGGAACCTGCCCCGCGGGACCGACTGCACGGCTCGCCCGTCGTGCGGGCGCTGTTCTTCGTCGTTGGAGTCACGGCGCTCGGTTTCGGCATCGCGGGCATCTTCCTGCCCGTGCTGCCCACGACCCCGCTCGTGCTGCTCGCCGCGGCCTGCTTCGCTCGCAGCTACCGGCCGTTCCACGAGTGGCTGCTCGCGCACCGGCACTTCGGGCCGATGATCCACGAGTGGCACGTGCACCGGAGCATTCCCTACCGGGCCAAGATCAGCGCCATCGTGATGATGACGATCACGCTCGGGATATCGATCGTGTTCTTCGTGCGGCCGGCGTGGCTGCAGGCGTCGCTGGCCGCCTTCGGCGTAGGCCTCGCCGTGTGGATGTACCGGCTGCCCTCGCGCGACCGCTGAGGCTCGACTCAGCGTGGTGTCCGGCATCGGGAAAGCATTCGCGCCGGCCGGTCGCGGTGCAGGCGTCGTGAAAGGACTCGCGCCGGCCCGCTGCATGCGGGCCTCTGCGAGTCCTTTCACGACGCTGGACACGCGGCGCCTGGGCGAGTGGCCGCCGAGCCGGCCACTCGCACGGCGCAAGTGAAGTCGACCGGGTTCAGCGTTCGGGGCGGCAGTCACGTTCGGGCACTGCGCAGTCGATGAGTGCGCCAAACTCGACACTGATTCCGGTGAACGTTGCGTGCGCCGTGCGAGCCGGCGATAGCCGGGTCGCTCAGGCGCGTGGTGTCCGGCGTCGTGCCGGGGTTTCGCAGGGCGCGCATATTTCCGGGCGCGCCCGTAGAAACCGCGGCACGACGCCTGCAGCCGGCTCGCCCGTAGCAACCCCGGCACGACGCCCGCAGCGGCCGCGGCCGCCGGCTCAGGCCCCGGCCCTCCTCGCGATCGGCGAGTACATGTCGAGCACCTGCATCCGCGCAGCCTGCAGGCGCTCGGACACCACGCCCACCAGCCGGTGCATGATCTTGTAGCCGAAGTGATGGTCGCTGCGGCACCGCTCGAGCAACTCGTAGCCGTCGAAGCGGATCGCCTCCACGGGCTCGAGCGCACGGGCCTGGTAGAACTTGCCGCGCCCGGAGAGCACCGACGACCAGCCGAGCTCGTCGCCAGGCTCGAGCGCGTGCACGCGCAACGCCTTGCCCTGTGCGAGCATCTCCAGCGCGACCCGGCCCTCCACGAGGAAGAAGAACTCGTGGCGCTCGTCGCCCTCGGCGAAGATGATTTCGTCCTTGCCGTAGGTCACGCGCGAGCCCATGCTCGCCAGCGTCGCGCAATGCTCCGGCGTCAGGCCCTGGCTGAACGGGTGCTGCTGGATGGCAGCGAGGATCGAGTCTGTCATGGCGCCCCCTGCGACTTCGGTCTCGTGACGGTGCGGACCGGCTTGCGGCCCAGTCCCCGCGATTCTACGCTTGCAGCGCCCATACCCCCAGAGGAGCCGGAACTCAGATGAAGACCCTGCTGATCACGGCCGGGGCGATCGCGCTCCTCGCGGCGGGCTCGGCCCGGGCCGAGAGCGACAAGATCGACTTGATGCCGGCCGGAGTCGTTTGCGACAAGGCCGACCAGGTCTGCTACGACCAGCGCGGCGCCAACGTGGCGCAGACGCGACGGATGTTCGGCGAGTACGCCGGGCAGGAGGTGCAGAAGCGCCTCGACAAGAAGGGCGACTGGGGCACGAAGAAGTTCACGCTCAGCAACGGCGTCAAGTGCAGCATCTCGAATCGCACCTGCAAGAAGGACGAGGGCGAGGGCGAGCGCTCGAAGAAGATCACCAAGCACCTGTTCCAGGCGCCGATGCCGCAGCCGCGCTGAGCAATCCGGCGCGGCCGGGACTCCTCATGACTCCGGGCGACCTCGAAAGCTACCTCCACGAGCGCATCCCGCTGTCGCGCGCCATGGCCGTCGCGGTGCGCTCGGCGACGCCCGAGGGCGTTGAGCTCGCCGCGCCGCTCGCGCCGAACATCAACCACCGCGACACGGTATTCGGCGGCAGTGCGTCCGCAGTCGCCATCCTGGCCGCGTGGTGCGCGCTGTACGTGCGGATGCGGGCGGAACAGCGCGCCGGGCGCATCGTGATCCGCCGCAACCGGATGTCCTACGAGCGACCGATCACCGGCGACTTCACGGCGACGTCCGCGCCGCCCGAAGCCGCTGCGTGGGCCAAGGCGATCGCGACGCTGAACAAGGGCCGGCCGGCGCGCGTGCACGTGACCGCGACGCTCGAGTGTGCGGGGCAGGCTGTCGGCGTGCTGGAGGGGGAGTTCGTGGTGATGCCGGTGGCGTGAGGCGGCTGGCGATGGGGCGAACGGTGCGCGCCTACACGACGCCCGAGGCCGCCAGGGTCGCGATCTCGTCCCCTGCATAGCCTGCCGCACGCAGCAGCTCCGTCGTCTGCGCACCGACCCCGGCGGGTGGCGAGCGAACTGCAGCCGGCGTCCCTCCGAACCGCGGTGCCGGCGCCGGTTGCCGCACGCCCTCGATCTCGAGATAGGCCCCGCGCGCGCGGTTGTGCGGGTGCTCCGCCGCCTCGGCGAGGTTCAGCACCGGTGCGAAGCACACGTCCGTGCCCTCGAGCAGCGCGCACCACTCGTCGCGCGTCTTCGTCCTGAACAGCGCTGCGAAGCGTTCCCTGTGCTTCGGCCAGTTGGCGACGTCGAACTGAGCCTGCCCGAGCCCTTCGCCCGCGAGCCCGCACTTCTCGAGCAGCAGGCGATAGAACTGCGGCTCGAGTGCGCCGACCGAGATCCAGCCGCCGTCGGCGCACTCGTAGGTGTCGTACCAGTGCGCGCCGCCGTCGAGCGCGTTGGCCTGGCGCCGGTCGGCCCAGAGGCGCTGCGCCCGCAGGCCCTGCACGAGCGTGCCCATCACCGCGCAGCCGTCGGTGATCGCGCCGTCGATGACCTGGCCCCGCCCGGTCGAACGCGCGCTCAGGATGCCGCTCACGAGCCCGAGCGCCATGAACATCGCCCCGCCGCCTATGTCGCCGACCACCGTGGGCGGGATCGAGGGTGCGGAGTCGGCATGCCCGCCGTGAAAGAGCAGGCCGCTCAGGGCCACGTAATTGATGTCGTGCCCGGCCGCCTGCGCGAGCGGGCCGGTCTGCCCCCAGCCGGTCAGCCGCCCGTAAACGAGCCGCGCGTTGCGCGCGAGGCACACGTCCGGGCCGAGACCGAGCCGCTCCATCACGCCCGGGCGGAAGCCCTCGAGCAGCGCGTCCGCTCCCTCGAGCAGCCGCAGCACCACCTCGGCCGCGCCCGGCCGCTTGAGATCGACCGCGATCGAGCGTTTGCCGCGACGCGTGATGTCGTACTTCGGCTGGGCGTTGAAGGGCAGCGCGCCGCCCTTGCGGTCCACGAGCACGACGTCGGCACCGAGGTCGGCGAGCAGCATGCCGCAGAAGGGGCCGGGGCCGATGCCCGCGATCTCGACGACGCGCACGCCCTCGAGCGGCCCGCTCACAGCGACCTCGCCACGATCTCCTTCATGATCTCGTCGGCGCCGCCGTAGATGCGCTGCACCCGCGCATCGGTGTAGAGCTGCGAGATCGGATACTCGCGCATGTAGCCGTAACCGCCGAACAGCTGCAGGCACTCGTCCATCACGCGGCACTGCGCGTTGGTGATCCACAGCTTCGCCATGGACGCGGTGACGGTGTCGAGCTTGCCTTCCTTGAGCTTCAGGATGCAGTCGTCGATGAACACCCGCGCCACCTGCACGTCGGTCTTGACCTCGGCCAGCTTGAAGCGGGTGTTCTGCATCTCGAGCAGCGCCTGCCCGAAGGCCTTGCGGCTGCGGGTGTACTCGACGGTGAGACCGAGCGCGTACTCCATCGCCGCCACGCCGCCGAGCGCGAGCAGCGCGCGCTCGTAGGGCAGGTCGCGCATCAGCTGCACGAAGCCCTGGCCCTCGGCCGGGCCGAGCAGGCAGTCGGCCGGCACGCGGCAGTCGTCGAAGAACATCTCGGCGGTGTCCCAGCCGTTCTGCCCGATCTTGTCGAGCACGCGGCCGACGCGGTAGCCGGGAAGGTCCTTCGTCTCGGCCATGATGATGGAGATGCCCTTGGCACCTTGCGCGGGGTCGGTCTTCGCCACGACGCCCACGAGCCCCGCGTGCAGGCCGTTCGAGATGAAGGTCTTGGTGCCGTTGAGCACGTAGTGGTCGCCGTCGCGTACGGCGCGGGTATTCACCGCCTTCAGGTCGGAACCGGCGCCCGGCTCGGTCATTGCGATCGCGCCCACCAGCTCGCCCGACGCCATGCGCGGCAACCAGTCCAGCTTCTGTGCCTCGGAGCCGTAATTGAGCACGTAGTGCGCCACGATGCTGTGCACCGAGTGGCCGAAGCTCGTGATGCCGCGCCGCCCCACCTCCTCGACCACCACCGCCTCGTGACGGGCATCGCCGCCAAGGCCGCCGTACTCGGCCGGGATGTCGGTGCACAGCAGGCCCACCTCGCCCGCCTTGTTCCAGATCGCCCGATCCACGTGGTGCTGCTCGCGCCAGCGCGCGTCGTTGGGCACGATCTCGTTCTCGACGAAGCGGCGCGCCGCGTCGCGGAACATTTCCAGGTCGTCGTCCATCCAGGGGGAGCGGTAGTCGGTCACGGCGGGACTCTCTCGGCTGTGGCTCGGGTCGACCCGGCATGACACCCGCAAACTGGTGTTCTTGTCCAGAGGCGGATAGGTTTGCCGCTCCGGCGTCCGTGCGACCCGGAGTTCGAGTACCAGCACGACCCGGGGGGGACCCATGAAGCCACATTTTTCGAGGCGCGACGTCCTGAATGCCGCACTCGCGCTGCCGCTGGCCGGCCTGGCGGTCGGCTGCGTGCGCGGTCCGGCCCGACCGTCCGCGCCCGTTCCGCCGGGGCCGCTTGCCGACCTCGACGGCGTCGCCACCGCCGCTGCCATCCGTTCGGGACGACTGACCGCCCGGGAAGCCGTCGAGGCCGCCATCGCCCGGGCACAGGCGCTCGACGCTTCGCTCAACGCCATCGTCACCGAAAACTACGAGCGGGCGCGGGCGCGCGCCGCCACGACGCCGGCCGGTCCGTTCGCCGGTGTGCCGAGCTTCGTCAAGGACCTCGACGACCTGCGCGGCCTGCCGACGCGCTCCGGGTCGCGCTCCTTCGGGCTGTCGCCCGCGACCGAGCAGGGCCCGTACGTGGACGCGCTCGAGCGCGCCGGCCTCGTGTTCCTCGGCAAGAGCAGCACGCCGGAGTTCGGCCTCACAGGCTCCACGGAACCGCTGCTGCACGGGCCGACGCGCAATCCCTGGAACCTCGACTACAGCCCCGGCGGCTCCTCGGGCGGCGCGGCGGCGCTCGTGGCCGCGCGCGTCGTGCCGATCGCGCACGCGACCGACGGCGGCGGCTCGATCCGCGTCCCGGCGTCCTGCTGCGGGTTGTTCGGGCTCAAGCCTTCGCGCGGACGAACCGTGCCGCTGGGCCGACCCACGGGGCCGGTGGAGATCGCGAGCACCCATGCCGTCTCCGTCAGCGTCCGCGACAGCGCGCACTGGCTTGCCTACACGGAGCGCACCGGTGCCGAGCAGGTGTTCGAGCCGATCGGCATCGTCGGCGCGCCGTCCGCCCGCCGGCTGCGCATCGGGCTCGACCTAGAGCCGCTGGCCGGCACTGCGCTCGATCCCGAGGTACGCGCTGCGATCGACGACACGGCCCGCAAGTGCGAGGCGCTCGGGCACCGCGTCGAGCTGGCTCCACTGCCCCTGCCGAAGCGCGAGCTGCTGTCGGCCTTCATGCTGTACTGGTCCTCGGGCGCAGCGATGATCGCCGACGGCCTCGAGAAGCGACTCGGCCGCCCGCTCACCGACGCCGACCTCGAGCCCTGGACGCTCGGCCTGCGCGACTACTACCGTGCGCGGCGCAACGGCTTCGAGGCCGCGGTAGCGATGATCCGCTCCACGTCGGCCGCATGCGCTTCGTTTCACGAGCGCTACGACGTGCTGCTGACGCCCGTCGCGACGCGGCTCCCCTTTCGCATCGGCGAGCTGGCCCCCGACCTGCCGTTCGAGACGCACTTCGAGCGCGCAACGGGCTACGTCGGCTTCACGCCCATCCAGAACGGCGCGGGCACGCCCGGCATGTCGGTGCCGCTGCACTGGTCGCGAGCCGGCCTGCCCATCGGCAGCCACTTCGCCGCGAAGGCGGGCGACGAGCGCACGCTGCTCGAGCTCGCGTTCGCACTCGAGGCGGCACATCCCTGGGCCGGGCGGCGCCCGCCGGTCGCGGCTACCTGATGTCGGCCGGACGGGGGCGTTGCGCGGGCGATGCTACCATCCATGCCATCGCATCAATTCGTGAGATCGAGATGCCTGACCCCGGTCGATTCCTCCGCGCCGCCGCTGCCGTCGCAGCGCTCGGCACCGCAGCGCTCGCGGCCGAAGCCGCCGACCGCTTCTGGCCGCCGATCGTCGATCCGCCTACCGGCCAGTACACGCCCGGCCGCTGGATCTGGGCCGACCTCGTCACCGCCGACGTCGCGCTCGCCGCGGATTTCTACGGCAAGGTGTTCGGCTGGACCTTCGAAACCTACGGCGGCGAGGATGACTTCGACACCTACACGCTGGTGCTGGCGGACGGCCTGCCGATCGGCGGCATGGTGTTCGACCGGCGCGCGCTGAAGGACGAGGTGCCGACGGCACGCTGGGTGGCGCTCGCGTCCGTGACCGACGTGCCCGCCGCGGCGAAGGCCGTGACCGATGGCGGCGGCAAGGTCGTTCTCGCGCCGGTGATGCTCGGCGAGCGCGGCGAGACGGCCGTCTTCCAGGATCCCGAGGGCGCGCTGTTCGGCGTCGTCCGCTCGAAGCACGGCGACCCCGCCGACTACTTCGCCGACGTGAACGAGTGGGTCTGGCTCGACCTGTGGACGGCCGACGTCGAGCGCGCCGCGAAATTCTACGGCGCGGTAATCGGCTACGAGGTGCTGCCACTGCCGGACGACGGCGCACGACCGGGCGTGCACCTCGTCTCCGGCGGCTTCGTCCGGGCCGGCATCATGCAGCAAGGAGGACGATCGTCTCTCGACCACCTGGCTGCCCTACGTGCGCGTCATGGACGTGAAGGCCGCAGTCGAGAGGGCGAGGGCCGCCGGCGGCAAGATCCTGCGCGAGCCGGTCGGCATGAAGCGCGCGATCGTCGCCGTCGTCGCCGATCCCACGGGTGCGCCCGTCGGCATCGCCCAACTGCCCGACCCGGAGGTGTCGCGATGAACGCGCGTCGTGAACGGAAGATCCTGTCGAGTACGTTCGCCTGCGCGGCGACGGTGGCAATGCTCGGGCTGTCCGGCTGTGCCAGCGACGGCTACAGCAGCGGTGGCGTGTCGACCAGCGTCGGCGTGAGCTACGGCTACGGTGGCTATTACGGCCCGGACTGGTACGGCGGCTATTACGCCCCCTACCCGCCGGTCGTGGTCGTCCCGCCCGATAACCGTCCGGATCGGCCCAACAAGCCCGACGGCGGCGGTCGTCCGACCACGCTGCCCGGAGAAGTGGGCGGCCCGTCCACTCGACCGGCCGCCCCGCCACCGCGACCGGCGACCTCGACCCGGCCCACGAGCCGCCCGTCGCCGCGACCGGCCCCGCGGCCGATGCCGCGCGGCGGCATGCGCCGCTGAAGCGCCTGGCACGTCGGCGATTCCGGGCGCGGCGACGCGCTGACATCGATCGTCGGCGTGCGTTTCGCCCGCCCCGGTCTATGAGTGCCCGGCCGCGGCGCGGTCGGCAAGCACCAGCGCCCGGTCGTGATGCACGCGCCCGGCAGGAATCGAGGAATCCGCGGCGAGCAGGCGCGGCAACATCGCGACCTTGTCCGCCCCTGTCACGAGCCACAGGATCCGTCGCGCCCGGTTGAGAATCGGGTAGGTGAGCGTCATGCGCCTGCGGCCGAGGTAGGCGCCTGTCACGGCGACGTCCCGATCGGTCACCTTAAGCGCCGGATCGCCGGGCACCAGCGATGCCGTGTGGCCATCCGATCCGAGCCCGAGATGCACGAGGTCGAGGACCGGCGACGCGCCCGCGACCCGCTCGAGGGTGCGCGCGTAGCTCGCGGCCGCAGCATCGAGGTCGGCCTCCGCGACCGGCATCGCGTAGACCTGCTGCTGCGGCAACCCCGCGCGACCGATCAGGCTCTCGTGCAGGTGCGTGAGATTGCGCTCGGGATCGCCGGCCGGGGCGACGCGTTCGTCGACCTGGAAGACGTGCACGTCACTCCACGGCACCTCCTCGCCGGCGAGCGCGCGCAGCATCTGCCACGGCGTCCGGCCGCCGCTGAGTGCGAGGACGAACTGTCCGCGCGCAGCCACTGCCGCGCGGGCTGCCGCAGCGACCGTCCGAGCCGCCTCCCGCGCCACGGCATCGGCATCGGCGAGAACCAGGGTCTCCGTCACTGCCCGGCGTCGGCGCCGAACACCGACTTCACCTCGAGGAATTCCTCGAAGCCGAACGCGCCCCACTCGCGGCCGAGGCCTGACTGCTTGTAGCCGCCGAACGAGCCGCAAACGTCGAGGCTCGCGCCGTTCAGGTGCACGTTGCCGGCGCGGATGCGCGAGCCGACCTGGGCGGCGTGCGCGTGCGTGTCGCCGAACACGTAGGCGGACAGCCCGTAGGGCGTGTCGTTGGCGATGCGGATCGCCTCGTCCTCGGTGTCGTAAGGCAGGATGCACAGCACCGGTCCGAAGATCTCCTCGCGGGCGATGGTCATGTCGTTGGTGACGTTGCTGAAGATCGTGGGCTTCGTATAGAAGCCGCGGGCGAGACCCTCGGGACGCCCGGGACCGCCGCACACGAGTTTCGCGCCTTCCTCGATGCCCTTCTCGATCAGGCCCTGCACCTTGCGCCACTGCATCTCGCTGGACTGCGGTCCCATGGCCGTCGCCTCGCCGGCGGGATCGCCGACCACCACCGTGGAGGCCACGGCCGCCGCGATTGCCTCCACCGCGGCAAGATGCCGCCGCGGCACCAGCATGCGGGAGGGCGCGTTACAGCTCTGCCCGGTGTTGTTCATCATCACCATGACGCCGTGGCCCACGGCCTGCTCGAGCGGTGCGCCCTCGAGGATGATGTTGGGCGACTTGCCGCCGAGTTCGAGCGCCACCTTCTTGACCGTGTCGGCCGCCGCCTTGTCCACCAGGATGCCCGCCCGGGTCGAGCCCGTGAACGACACCATGTCGATGCCCGGGTGCGAGGACAGCGCCGCGCCGACCGTCGGGCCATCGCCGTCCACCAGATTGAACACGCCCTTCGGGACCCCGGCCTCGTGCAGGATCTCGGCCATCACGTGGCCCGAGAGCGGTGCGATCTCGGAGGGCTTGAGCACCATGGTGCAGCCCGCCGCCAGCGCCGGCGCCACCTTGCAGGCGATCTGGTTCGCCGGCCAGTTCCACGGCGTGATGAGCCCGCACACGCCGACCGGCTCGCGCACGATCTTCGTCGTGCCCTGCAGCTTCTCGAACTCGAAATCCTTGAGCACGCCGAGCGCCACCATGAAGTGGCCGAGCCCGGACGGCGCCTGCAGCGGCCGGGCGACGGTCGCGATCGGGGCGCCCATCTCCTCGCTGATCGCCTGCGCCATGTCGTCCATGCGGCGTTTGTAGACCTCGATGATCCTGCCAAGCAGGGCCATGCGTTCCTCGCGGGAACTGCGCGACCAGCTCTCGAAGGCACGCTGGGCCGCGGCCACGGCGCGGTCCACGTCGTCACGCGTGCCGAGCGAGATGACGCCCGCAACGCCCTCGGTGGCGGGATTGACGACGTCGAGCGGCTGCGGCTGGAGCGGCTCGACCCACGCACCGTCGATGTAGAACTTGCGATAATCGCGCATGGTGGATCTCCGGGATCGGGCGAAGGGTTCGCGGCCGTTGAGGATAACGCAGCCGACCCCGTATCCTCGACGGCACCGGGATCCCGCTGAATGCCCCCCCTGCCTTGCGACCGACCGTCCGGCCCGCGGCACCCGCCGCTGCGAGCCGCACCCGACCCTGACACCGACCTGCGGCGCCACGGCGCCCGAGGAGACCTCGATGTTCCCTGTTCGACTCCGGATCCGCCGCGCAAGGATTGCGGCGGCCGTGCTCGTGGCCACCTGCATCCTCCCCGCGATCGCGACGGCCCAGAACCCGCCGCCCGTCGCCCGGCCCACCGTGAGCGAGACATCCGCGGGCCCCGCGCCCGGTCGCCCGCGCATCGGCCTCGTGCTCGCCGGGGGCGGCGCCAAGGGTGGTGCACACGTTGGGGTGCTCAAAGTGCTCGAGGAACTGCGCGTCCCCGTATCCTGCATTGCGGGCACCAGCATGGGCGCGCTCGTCGGGGCGGGCTACGCCTCGGGCATCCCGGCCGCCCAGCTCCAGGAATTCCTGCTCGGCATCGAATGGGCATCCGTGGTGGGCGGCCTCGGCCAGCGCGACCTCGAGCCGATCGAGCAGAAGCGTGCCGGCGTCACCTACAGCAACGACTTCGAGCTTGGGCTCAAGGACAGGCGGGTCGTCGTCCCAGGCGGCCTCGTGAACACCAGCAGCATCGAGGACCTGCTGCGCAGCTACGTCGCCCAGGCGCGCATGCAATCGAGCTTCGACCGCCTGCCGATCCCGTTCCGCGCCGTCGCGACCGACATGGTCACCGGCGAGATGGTGGTGATCGACCGGGGCGACCTCGCCACCGCGATGCGCGCCAGCATGGCCATCCCGGGCGCATTTGCACCCGTGATCACCGACGAATACATCCTCGCGGACGGCGGCATGGTGCGGAACATTCCGGTCGACGTGGCCCGCGAGCTGTGCGCCGACGTGGTGATCGTGGTCAACCTCGTCGAGCCGCCGGCGCAGCGCGAGAAGCTGCAGTCGGCCACGCAGCTGATGAGCCGCAGCATGGACGTGATGCTGCAGGCCAACGAGACCCTGCAGCTGCAGACGCTCACGGATCGGGACGTGCGCATCGACGTGTTCATGGGCGACATCGGCACGGCGGACTTCGAGCGCGTGCCGGAGACCATCCCGCTCGGCGAGGCTGCCGCCCGGGAGGCAGCCGCACGCCTGAAACCTCTCGCGCTGCCGGAGGCCGAGTACCTCGTCTGGCGCCGCGAAGTGACCGCGTCCCAGAAGGTCGAGGCCCGACTCGCCGGGGTCCGCTACGAAGGCCTCGAACGGGTCAACCCGGAGTTCCTGGCGGAAAAATCGCAGGTGAGCGCGGGCCACGTGGTCGACACCGCGAAGATCAGCGCGGAAGCGCAGCGCATGTCCGCGCTGAAGGACTTCGACTCGATCGAGTACCGGCTGGAAGGCGATCCATCGAACCCGACGCTGGTGTGGATACCCCACGAGAAGCGCATCGGCCCCGACTTCCTGAAATTCGATCTTGGCATGTACGCCTCGGAGGGCGGCGACATCGCGTTCGCCCTCTACGGGAAGCACCGACGGACCTGGCTCAATTCGCGCGGCGGCGAGTGGCGCAACGAAGTCCAGCTCGGCTCCGAGAACCTGGTTGCGACCAGCCTGTACCAGCCGCTCGACGTCGGGCAGCGGTTCTTCGTCGAGCCGCGCCTCGCCTGGATTCGAAACTGGGAGTACGTCTTCCTCGACGGCGACCGCATCGCGCGCTACCGCCTGAATGACGTGGGCGGCAGCCTCGACACCGGCATGAACCTCGGCAACTGGTCGCAGCTGCGGGTGGGCTACCTGTACACGCACCGCAAAGTCGATGTGAACACGGGCTCGCTCCTGCTGCCGGAGGTCGAGCGTGACGATGCCGGCCTGACGGCGTCGTTCACCTTCGACAACCGCGACACGCCGTTCAACGCCACGCGCGGTGGCGCCGCGGCCATCGAGTATTTCCGCAGCGAGGACTCGCTGGGAGCGGACACGGACTGGGAGCGTCTCGAGATCGGCCTCGGCCTGGCCCTGCCGGTGCGAAACGACGTCATCTGGATGACTCTGGCCGGCGGCTCGGACCTGAGCAGCGAACTGCCCGCCGATCGCACCTTCCGCATCGGCGGGCCCGGCAGCTTCCCGGGCTTCGAGCTCGGCGAGATCCGCTCCGACGAGTACTGGACCGCGAGCGGCAGCTACCTGTGGAAGATCAAGGACATCCAGACGATCCGCGGCCGGGCCCTGTACGCGGGCCTGCGGCTGCAGGCCGGGCAGACCTACGAGCGCGTGGACAGCATCGAGGAAGACATGATGTACGGTGGCTCGCTGTACCTGACGGGAAGGACCGCGGTCGGCCCGCTCACGGTCGGCTTCGGGGCGACGAGCACCGAGTCCTATAGCGTGTGGCTGGCGATCGGGCGCCCGATCGGGCACGGCACGATCCTCGAGCGCGGCGTCTTCCGGTAGCCTGCTGCAATCACCGTGACGGACTCCTCGCCCCAAGACCGACCCAAGGGCCGCTCCCTCAAGCCCCTGCGGGCGCTGCTGCCGTTCCTGCGGCCCCACGTCGGCACCCTGCTACTGGCGCTCGGCGCGCTGCTGCTGGCGGCCGCGGCGATGCTGGCCCTGCCCGTGGCGCTGCGCTACCTGATCGACGAGGGCGTGGCGGCCGGCAGCCCCGAGACCATCAACCGCTACTTCATCGCGTTCCTGGCCGCCGCCGCGGTGTTCGGCGTGTTCGCGGCGCTGCGCTTCTACCTCGTGACGTGGCTCGGCGAGCGGGTGGTGGCGGACCTGCGCCAGGCCGTGTACGGGCGCGTGATCCGCATGGACCCGGCTTTTTTCGAGGTGACGCGCACCGGCGAGGTGCTCTCGCGGCTCACCGCCGACACCACGCTCGTGCAGTCCATCGCGGGGGTGAACCTGTCCATCACGCTGCGCTCGATCATCTCGGTGGCGGGCAGCCTGGTCATGCTCGCGGTGACGAGCCTCAAGCTCACGGCGATCATCGTCGTGATGATCCCGCTGCTGATCGCGCCGCTGGTGATCCTGGGCCGGCGCGTGCGCAGGCTCTCGCGCACCTCGCAGGACCGCATCGCGGACACCAGCGGCCTTGCGGACGAGACGCTGAACGCCATCCAGACCGTGCAGGCCTTCACGCTGGAGTCGCTGAACGCCGACCGCTTCGGCATCGCGGTCGAGGACTCCTTCGATGCCGCCGTGAGGCGCACGCGCGTTCGCTCGATTCTCACCGCGGTCGCCACGATGCTGATCTTCGGCGCTATTACGTCCGTGCTCTGGATCGGCGCGCACGACGTGATCGGCGGCCGGATGTCGGGCGGCGAGCTGGGCCAGTTCCTGCTCTACGCCGTCTACGTGGGCGTCGCGGCCGCGTCACTCAGCGAGATGTGGGGCGAGGTGCAGCGTGCGGCCGGAGCGATGGAGCGACTGGTCGAGCTGCAGCACGCCGAGCCGCACATCGTCGCGCCGGTCGATCCCGTGCCGCTGCCCGAGCCCGGGCGCGGCGAGATCCGCTTCGAGCACGTGAGCTTCTGCTACCCCTCGCGCCCGGACACGCCGGCGCTGGACGGCTTCGACCTCGCGGTGCGCCCGGGCGAGACGGTGGCCTTCGTGGGCCCGTCGGGTGCGGGCAAGAGCACCACGTTCCAGCTGCTGCTGCGCTTCTACGATCCGGGGTCCGGCCGGATCCGCATCGACGGCGTGGACATCGCGAGCGCCGATCCGCTGGCGGTGCGGCAGCGGATCGGTCTCGTGCCGCAGGACACGGTGCTGTTCGCGGCGAGCGCGCGCGAGAACATCCGCTACGGCCGCCCGGGTGCGACCGACGCGGAGATCGAGTCGGCGGCGCGCGCGGCGGCGGCCGACGAGTTCCTGCGCGGGCTGCCCGAGGGCTACGAGACCTTCCTCGGCGAGCGTGGCACCCGCCTCTCGGGCGGGCAGCGCCAGCGCATCGCCATCGCGCGCGCCATCCTGCGCGACCCGCCGATCCTGCTGCTCGACGAGGCCACGAGCGCGCTCGATGCGGAGAGCGAGCGGCTGGTGCAGGAGGCGCTCGAACGCCTGATGCAGGGCCGCACGACCATCGTCATTGCCCACCGTCTCGCCACGGTGCTGGAGGCCGACCGCATCGTGGTCATGGACCACGGGCGCATCGTCGCGCAGGGCACGCACGCCGAGCTGGTCCAGGGCAACGAGCTGTATGCACGGCTCGCCGCCCTGCAGTTCGCCACCACCTGAGGCGGCCCCAAGAGCACGCGAATGAACGAACTGGGACAGCCGATCGGACCCGAGGTGCCGGGCTGGATGACGCGGCCACGGCCGCCGCGCGCGGCGATGCACGGCCGCCACTGCCGCGTCGAGCCGCTCGATCCTGCCCGGCATGCCGCGGAGCTGCACGAGGCGAACTCGCTGGACCGCGAGGGACGCATGTGGACTTACCTGTTTTCCGGTCCGTTCGCGTCCTTCGACGACTACCGGGCGTGGCTGGATGCGAAGCGCGGTTCCGAGGATCCGCTGTATTTCGTGTTCGTGGATGCCGCGAGCGGGCGCGCCATCGGTCTCGGCTCCTACCTGCGGATCGACCCGGCCAACGGCACGCTGGAGGTGGGACACCTGCAGTTCTCGCCACTGCTGCAGCGCACGGCCGTCGCCACCGAGGCGATGTACCTGATGATGAAGACGGCCTTCGAGCTTGGCTACCGGCGCTACGAGTGGAAGTGCGACGCACTGAATGCCGGCTCACGCCGCGCGGCCGAGCGGCTGGGCTTCCGTTTCGAGGGCGTCTTCCGCCAGGCGATCGTCTACAAGGGCCGCAGCCGCGATACGGCCTGGTATTCAGTCACAGACAAGGAGTGGCCGGCGCTCGACGCGGCCTTCCAGCGCTGGCTCGACCCGGCCAATTTCGACGATGCCGGGCGGCAGAGAAGGTCCCTGGGCGCATGAGCACGTACACGGTCTACTGGCAGCCAGGCTGCACGAGCTGCCTGAAGGTGAGGGAGTTCCTGCACTCGAACGGAATCGACTTCGAGTCGGTGAACGTCCGCGAGGTGCCGACGGCCCTGGAGTCGCTCGCGAGGCTCGGCGTCCGCTCGGTGCCGGTGGTGACGCAGGGGGAACGGTTCGTCCACGGCCAGGACCTCGACGCCGTCGCCGCCTTCGTCGGCGTCGCGGTGCACCGCGAGCGGCTGGGCGTCCCGGTGCTGGTCTCGCGCCTGCTCGCGCTGCTCGACAGCGCTGCGCGGCTGGCCGAGCAGCTGCCGGCCGAGGCGCTGACGGACAAGTTGCCCGGCCGCGAGCGCACGCACCTCGACCTCGCCTACCACGTCCCGCAGGTCGTGGTGGCGTTCCTCGACGCGGCACTCGGCGGTCGCCTGACCTACGAGCACTTCCAGCGCAAGCCGCCCGACCACGTGCGAACTGGGGCGGACGTCGCCAGCCTTGCACGCAGCGTGTCGCAGGCGCTGGCCGTGTGGTGGGGCGCGAACCAGTCGCGGCTGCCAGCGGCGCTGGACACGTATTACGGCTCGCAGCCACTGCACGCCGCGCTGGAACGCACCACGTGGCACGTCGCACAGCACGCGCGGCAGATGGAGCGCCTTCTGGAGCTGCGGGGCATCGCGCCGAACCCGCGGCTCGCCCCGTCGCTGCTCACCGGCCTGCCCCTGCCGCACGACGTCTGGGATGCCGAGTTGCCGCTGCCGTGAAGGACTGGCGTCCGCTGCTGCTGATCGTCGCCACGTTGGCCGCCTGGCCGGCGCCCGCGGAGACGTTGCTGGTCGTCCGCAAGACCGACGACGCGGTGGACTTCGTGGATCCGGGATCCGGATTGCGCCTCGCCTCGGTCGCGCTCGGACACGCCCCGCACGAGGTCAGCGTGTCGCCGGACGGCAGGCGGGCCGTCGTATCGAACTACGGTACGCGCGAGCAGCCGGGTTCGACGATCAGCCTCGTGGACCTCGAGCAGCCGCGCGAGATCCGGCGCATCGAGCTTGCCCCGCACTCGAGACCACACGGAGTCGCCTGGTTCGCGCCGGACCGCATTGCGGTCACCGCCGAGGGCTCGAGGCACCTCCTCGTGGTCGAGCCCGACACCGGGCGGATCGTGACCGCGATCGAGACCGGCCAGGACGTGTCGCACATGGTCGCCGTGAGCGCGGATGGCCATCGCGCGTACGTCAGCAACATCGCCTCCGGAACCACCTCGGCGATCGACCTCGTCGCCGGCCGCAAGCTCGCCGACATCGCCACGGGCGCCGGCTCGGAGGCGCTGGCGCTGACGCCGGACGGCCGCGAGCTGTGGGTCGCCGCCCGCGCCGACGGCCACCTCGCGATCGTGGACACGGACTCGCTCGAGGCGACGGCACGCCTGCCGCTGCCCGGCATCCCGATCCGCATCGCCCTCGCGCCCGACGGCCGCACGGCACTGGTCACCTGCGCCGGCTCGAGCGAGCTCGTGGCATTCGACGTCGCGACCCGCCGGGAAACCGCTCGAGGCAAAGTGGACGTGCCGCTGGCACCCGGAGCGGAACGTCGACCGTTCGACGGGATCGCCCGCGGCAGCGCCCTGCCCGTGGGGCTGCACGTTTCCGCGGACGGTCGCAGCGCCTACGTCGCGGCGACCATGGGCGACCGGGTCGCGCGCTACGACGCGGCGACGCTCGAGCCCCTGCAGGTCATCGAGGTCGGCGGCGAGCCCGACGGCCTCGCAACGACGCAGGTGATGCCGCGCAAGCCGTGCCTCGCCTGCTCGCCCGAATCCCAGGCCGACTGATTAATCGATAGGGATTTTCCGCAGGCCTGCGGGCGGCGCCGGCCCCGAGGCGTCCGTGACGCGCGCCTGCGACATGCCACCGCGCGTTTTAAGTAGATCTACGATTGAAGCTGCGGCGACGCAAGAAGGACCATCCGCGTGTCCGACCAGGAGGGCGGGCGCGCAGAGCCAACCCGGCGGTGCGCTCCCGCGCCTGACGATGCGAGCCGGCCGTTGCGAACCAATCCGTGTGTCGCGGACGGGCCGGCGGAATGCAACAACCAACGGGAGCACGAGATGGGTCGTCAAGAAACTTTCTACGAGTTGATCCGCCGCCAGGGTATCTCGCGGCGCAACTTCCTGAAGTTCTGCTCGCTGAGCGCGGCATCACTCGGGCTCGCGCCGCACTTCGCCGGCAAGATCGCCCATGCGATGGAAACCAAGCCGCGCGTGCCGGTCATCTGGCTGCACGGCCTCGAGTGCACCTGCTGCACCGAGAGTTTCATCCGCTCGGCGCACCCGCTCGCCAAGGACGTCATCCTGTCCATGATCTCGCTGGACTATGACGACACGATCATGGCCGCGGCCGGCCACCAGGCGGAAGAGATCCTCGAGGTCATCCGCACCGAGTTCAAGGGCCAGTACATCCTCGCGGTCGAGGGCAACCCGCCGCTCGGCGACGACGGCGTGTTCTGCATCCCGGGCGGCGAACCCTTCGTCAACAAGCTCAAGCACATGAGCGAGGACGCGGCGGCCGTCATCGCCTGGGGCTCGTGCGCTTCGTGGGGCTGTGTGCAGGCCGCGAAGCCCAATCCCACGCAGGCCACCCCGATCCACAAGGTCATTAAGAACAAGCCGATCGTGAAGGTGCCGGGCTGCCCGCCGATCGCCGAGGTGATGACCGGCGTGATCACCTACTACGTCACCTTCGGAGAGCTTCCTGCGCTCGACCGCCAGGGTCGTCCGCTGATGTTCTACAGCCAGCGCGTGCACGACAAGTGCTACCGCCGCGGCCACTTCGACGCCGGCCAGTTCGCCGAGACCTTCGACGACCGCGGATCGCGCGAGGGCTACTGCCTCTACAAGGTGGGGTGCCGCGGACCGACGACCTACAACGCCTGCTCGACGACCCGCTGGAACGAGGGCGTGTCGTTCCCGATCGGCTCCGGCCACGGCTGCCTCGGCTGCTCCGAGCCGGATTTCTGGGACAACGGACCCTTCTACGAGCGGCTCGAGACCTTCCCGCAGTTCGGCGCGGAGACCAACGCGACCCGCGTCGGCGCCACGGCGGCGGCGGTGGTGGGCGTCGGCATCGCGGCGCACGCGGGCCTCACCGCGCTGAGACAGGCCAAGGTGAAACCCAATTCACCCGTGGCTTCTGAAAAACGAGCAGGCTGACCGAGCGGAGAACTGAGCAATGAGCATCGCAACACCCAACGGCTTCCAGCTCGACGACTCGGGCACGCGCGTCGTCGTCGATCCGATCACGCGCATCGAGGGTCATCTGCGCATCGAGGTGAACGTCGACGAGAACAACGTCATCCGCAACGCGGTTTCCACGGGCACGATGTGGCGCGGCCTGGAGGTCATCCTCCGCGGCCGTGACCCGCGCGACGCGTGGGCCTTCGTGCAGCGCATCTGCGGCGTGTGCACCGGCGTGCACGCGCTCGCCTCGGTCCGGTCGGTCGAGCACGCGCTCGGCATCGAGATCCCCGAGAACGCCAACACGATCCGCAACATCATGCACCTGACCCTGTACTCGCAGGATCACCTGGTGCACTTCTACCACCTGCACGCACTCGACTGGGTGGACGTGGTCAGCGCGCTGAACGCCGACCCGAAGGCCACCTCCGAGCTGGCGCAGTCGATCTCGAGCTGGCCGATGTCCTCGCCCGGATATTTCCGCGACCTGCAGAACAGGCTCAAGAAGTTCGTCGAGTCGGGACAGCTCGGCCCCTTCCGCAACGCGTACTGGGGTCACCCGGCGTACAAGCTGCCGCCCGAAGCGAACCTCATGGCGGTGGCCCACTACCTCGAGGCGCTCGACTTCCAGAAGGAGATCGTCAAGATCCAGACGATCTTCGGCGGCCGCAACCCGCACCCGAACTGGCTGGTGGGCGGCGTCCCCTCGCCGATCAACCTGAACGACACGGGCGCAGTCGGCGCGGTGAACATGGAACGGCTCAACATGGTCAGTCGGATCATCGACCGCACCATCGAGTTCATCGACAACGTCTACATCCCCGACCTGCTGGCGATCGCCTCCTTCTACAAGGAGTGGGCGAGCATCGGCGGCGGCCTGTCGTCGAAGTACCTGATGTCCTACGGCGACCTGCCGCGTTCCGCCAATGACTACAGCCCGGGCAACCTGATGTTCCCGCGCGGCGCGATCATCGACGGCAACCTGAACGAGGTGCAGGACATCGACCTCGGCAAGCTCGACGAGATCCAGGAGTACGTCACGCACTCCTGGTACAAGTACGCCGACGAGCAGAAGGGCCTGCACCCCTTCCAGGGCGAGACCGTGCCGAACTTCGACATCGGCAACGCCAAGGGCACCCGCACCAAGATCGAGGCGGTGGACGAGTCGTCCAAGTACTCGTGGGTCAAGGCGCCGCGCTGGAACGGCCACGCGATGGAAGTGGGCCCGCTCGCCCGCTACGTCATCGGCTACGTGAAGGGCATCCCCGAGTTCAAGGAGCCGGTGGACATGGTGCTGCAGAAGCTCGGCGGCCTGCCGGTCACGGCGCTGTTCTCGACCCTCGGCCGCACCGCGGCCCGCGGTCTCGAGTGCAGCTGGGCGGCCCACGCGCTCAAGGCGGAGTTCAACAAGCTGGTCGCCAACATCAAGGCCGGCGACGTCGCCACGGCCAACATGGCGAACTTCGAGCCCTCGACCTGGAAGAAGTCGGCCCAGGGCTACGGCTTCGTCGAGGCACCGCGCGGCTCGCTCTGCCACTGGATCGACATCGAGGACAAGAAGATCAAGAACTACCAGTGCGTGGTGCCCACGACCTGGAACGCGAGCCCGCGTGACCCGGCCGGCAAGATCGGCGCCTACGAGGCGGCGCTGCTCGACACGCCGATGCACGATCCGAACCAGCCGCTCGAGATCCTGCGCACGATCCACAGCTTCGACCCCTGCCTGGCGTGTGCGACGCACGTGCTCGACATGGAGGGCAACGAGGTCACCAGCGTCAAGGTCCGGTAAGGAGGGCTGCCATGAGCAACATGTATCACCCTTCGACACCGGTCCCGAGCCGGGTGCGCGAGGGCCACTTCGGCGAGGCGGTGCTGCCGCCCGCCGGCGTGACGCCGGGTCCCGTCTACGTCTACGACGCCGCGATCCGCATCTGGCACTGGGTGACCGCGCTGTGCATCGTCGTCCTGGCGATCACGGGGTATTTCATCGGGTCGCCGCCGCCCACGCTGTCGGGGGAGGCCTCGGCCCACTTCCTGTTCGGGTACATCCGCTTCGTGCACTTCGCGGCGGGGATGATCCTGGGCGTCGCGTTCCTGCTGCGGCTCTACCGGGTGCTGGTGGGCGGCAAGCACGCGCGCCAGATCTTCTACGTGCCGTTCTGGAGCATCGCCTGGTGGAAGGACGTCTTCAACGAGATCGGCTGGTACCTCTTCCTCAAGCCGCCGAAGGAGTACGTCGGGCACAACCCGCTCGCGCACGCCGCGATGTTCTTCATGTTCCTGCTGCCGCTCATCGTGCTGCTGCTGACCGGCTTCGCGCTGTTCGCCGAGCAGACCGGCATCAACAGCGGCTGGTACTCGGTGTTCGGCTGGGTGTTCCAGGTCGCGGGCGGCGACTCCATGACCGTTCGCACCTGGCACCAGTTCGCGATGTGGATCATCCTGATCTTCTCGATGGTGCACATGTACATGGCGATCCGCGAGGACATGACGCACCGGCAGACGACGATCAGCTCGATGATCAGCGGCTGGAGGTTCTACCGATAGCAGGCTGGCCCGCGGGCTAGCGCCGACCGACCTGACGGGACAGCGGGACCAGGGGCCCTGAGGCCCTGAACTCCCGCTGTCCCGTTATACTTTCTGGACGCGGTCCAGGCGGACTGCCGGGGCGGGTACGACACATGGCCGAAGACACCATCACTCCCGAGCGACGCATCGTGGTCCTCGGCGTCGGTAACCTGCTGTGGGCGGACGAGGGCTTCGGCGTGCGCTGCGCCGAGGCATTCGGCGACGGCTGGGATTTCTCGCCGCCGATCGAGGTCCTCGACGGCGGCACGCTCGGGCTGGCACTGGTGCCGTTGCTGCTCGATGCGACGCACGTGCTGCTGTTCGACGCCGTCGATCACCGCGGGGCGCCGGGCAGCCTGCTGGTGGCGCGGGACGCCGAGGTGCCGCGATTCATGACCAGCAGCAAAATGAGCCTGCACCAGGCCGGCATGAACGACATCCTCGCGAGCCTCGAGCTGCTCGGGCACAAGCCGGCGCACTTCACGGTGATCGGCATCAAGCCGGTCGAGCTCGCCGACTACGGCGGCAGCCTTACCGAGCCGGTGCAGCGGCAGGTACCGGTCGCACTGGAGCTCGCCATCGGCGAACTCGCGGGTTGGGGCGTCGAGGCACGCAAGCGCACCGATGGCACGTCGCGCGAGACGGTGATCGCCGCGATCGCCCGCGAGCGCTACGAATCCGGGCGGCCTTCGGCGGACGTGGCCTGCCGCGTCGGGGACGAGCGGTTCCTGGCCCGGCGCGCCGTCCACGCGGCGAACGAGGCGGACGACAAGGGGACCCGCGATGAGTGAGCTGATCGACTCGCTGGCCACGCACCCGGATTGCGAGGTGCTGCGCAAGGCGACGCTCGACGACTTCGTCGCCCGCAACCCGCGCGCGCTGCTGTTCTTCAGCGGCGACGTCGCGCAGCGGCCCGAAGGGCTCGACGTCGCCGTCGTGGTGCGCGAGCTGCTCGCGAGCTACAAGGGCCGCCTGCGCCTCGGGCTGGTGGACCGCCGCGACGAGGCGATCCTGATGGCGCAATACGGCGTCGTGGTGACGCCCGCCGTGGTCTACCTGCGCGACGGACAGCCCGCGGAGCTCGTGGCCCGCATGCGCGACTGGCCGGTGTTTGCCCAGGCCTGCGACCGGCTGCTCGCGCCGGACAACGAACAGCCGGCGTCGCCGCCGGGAGGAAACGCATGACCGAACACGTGCTCGTCTGGCACCCGAAAGTACCCGGCGAGGCGCCGGCCGGCGGCGATGACCAGCTGCGGCTGATCGGCATGCCCACCGGCCTCGTCCGCCCGGCGCGACAGGCGCTCGCCGCCGACCAGCTCACCCCGGCCTCGCGCGCGGTCATGCACGAGGTGCTCGCGGACCTGCAGCGGCAGGCGCAGGCCCCGGCCGCGACGCCGACCCGCATCGCGCTCGGCGACCTCGACGAGGCCGACAAGGCGACCGTGGCCGACATCCTCGGCGAAGGCGACGTGTGGGCGAAGGTCGGCACGCCGGACGCCTACTGGCGCATCGTCGAGTCCGTGCTCGCCGGCGTGTGGCGCCTCGAGGCCAGCACCGCCGACGGCCGGACGACCGAGTGGATCGAGGTCGGAGCGGTTCCCGAGCCGATCCTCGCTGCCGCGGCAGAGCTGACGAGCACCACGATCGACATTCCGCGGCACGCGCCCCAGGGTGCGATGAATGCCCTGCCCCTGCTGGCCGAGCTGCAGGAACGCTCCTCGTCCTGCCAGCCCGGCGCCGAGAACCACGTCATCAACTTCACGCTGCTGCCGGTCACCGAGGTGGACACGCAGCTGCTCACCTCGGTGCTGGGCCAGGTCCCGCTCGTGATCCGCTCCGGCGGCTACGGAAGCTCGCGCGTGTTCGCGACCGGCCTGCGTCACGTCTGGGCCGTGCAGTACATCAACTCCATGGGCAACGTCATCCTCGACACGCTCGAGGTCGGCGGCGTGCCGGTGGCGGTGCTCGCGGCCCGCGAGGACTTCGAGGATTCCGCGGAGCGCCTGGCCGAGATCCTCGAGGCGTTCACGTCATGAGCCGCCCGTTCGAAGGCAGCTACATGGGCGACGGCTCGAAGATCGCCGACGACACGATTCTCGAGTGCGGCATCTGCTGGTGGGTGTACGATCCCGCCCTCGGCGACGAGGACCGCCAGGTGGCGCCGGGAACGGCGTTCCGCCTGCTGCCGGACACCTGGACCTGCCCGAACTGTGCGGCCGAAAAGAGCAAGTTCATGGTGATCGGCACCGCGACCATCGAGACCAACGACCGGGTGCAGGAGGCCGCCAACGCCTATCGCCGCGCCGCGCTCGCGCTGAAGGGCATGCCCATCTACAACCCGACGCTGGCCGTCGAGGCGGTGGGCTTCCGCAGCATCGACGGCCGCGAGGCAGGCGTCATGGTCACGCCGTGGTTCATGAACCTCACGGTGCTGCCGTCGGCGGACGACCTCGAGGTCTGGACCCGGGGAGGAACCGTCCGCATGGCCTTCCCCTCCGGCGCGTACGATTTCCTCGTCAGCGACCTCCCCGACTTCGGCCCGGTCGCGACCTGCCCGCTGTTCTCGCAGATGGCAGACTTCACGGACCACGAGGCCGCGCAGCTTGCCGCGCTTTCGGCCGCCAATGCGCTGTTCGAGGCGGAGGAAGCCCCCGCGAGCAACGCCCCCACGCTGACCCGCCGCGAACTGCTGCGCGGAGGCTGATCCCGACCCATGACCGATACCGCACTGCTGGCGCTCTCCGGGCTGCTGGTCGTCTCCTACCTGCTCGACGTATTCGGCAGGCGCACCAAGCTGCCATCCGTCGTACTGCTGATCGCGACCGGGATGGTGGCGCGGCAGCTGCTCGACCGCATCGGCGTGGAGTTGCGCTTCGTCGAGCTGCTGCTGCCCGTGGTCGGCACCATCGGCTTGATCCTGATCGTCCTCGAGGGCGCCCTCGACCTCGAGCTGCGGCGCGAGCGAGCCCGGCTGATCGTCAAGTCGAGCAGCGCCGCGCTGCTCGGGTTCGGCGTGACGCTCGGGATCTTCTCCTTTCTGCTGCACCGGCTGCTCGGCTTCGACTGGCCCGCCGCCGCGCTCGCATCGATGCCTTTCGCGGTGATTTCGAGCGCCGTGGCGATCCCGAGCGCCGCGGGTCTCGCCGACTCGACGCGCGAGTTCGTCGTTTACGAGAGCGCGCTGTCCGACATTCTCGGCGTGCTCGTCTTCTATGCGTGGCTCGCCGCCGGCGGGTCGCTCGGCGAATTCGCGGGCGACCTGTTCGGCGGCGGCGCGCTCTCGCTGGTCGCGGCCATCGTCGCCGCGCTGCTGCTCTACTTCCTGATCAACCGCTCGTCGGGGCATGTCCGCTTCGTGCCGCTGCTGGCCGGGCTGATGCTGCTGTATGCCACCGGCAAGGTGCTGCACCTGTCGCCGCTGGTGCTGGTCCTGGTCTGCGGGCTGCTGCTCAACAACCCGCGCCTGCTCGAGTGGAATGCAAAGCTGCGGGCGATGCACAGCGCCAGCTACGACCGGACGCTCGGCGAGTTCAAGGGCCTGGTCGCCGAGCTGACCTTCGCGACCAAGAGCGTATTCTTCATCATGCTGGGCTACTGGACCGACGTGCACCACATGACGGACTGGCGGGCCTGGGCGATCGCCGCGGCGATGGTGTCGATCATCTACGCGAGCCGCGCCGGAATTCTCAGGCTCCTGCGCATCGACGACGCAAAGCGGCTCGTCTGGATTGCGCCACGCGGACTGATCACCGTGCTGCTGTTCCTGACCGCGACCGATACGGGCTCGATCGAAGGGTTCCCGTTCGGCGTGGTCATGCTGGTGGTGCTGACGACCGCCTCGGCGACGGCCCTCGCCCACCGCGGCGAGCCGGACGAGCGCCCGGAAGAACCCAAGGTGCCGCAGGACGCGGAGCCTGCGCAGCTTGCGGTCGTCGTTGCAGGCGGTCGCGACAGCGTCTAGTCAGAACGAGTACCCGAGCGAGGTTGTCACGCCATAGTCGGACTTCGACTCGGCGCCCACGCCCGGCTCGCTGTCGTAGCTGCCGTACAGGCTCGCTTCGAAGAACAGGTCGTTGACGATCTCGTAACGTGCTCGCAGACGTCCCTCGGAACGCAGCCGACCGGCTTCCGTGAGGCTCGGGAACAGGTTGAGCGTGGCGTTGAACGAAGCTTCCGGGGAGTCATATCGGAAGAACCAGTACTGCGTGCCGAGCACGGCCTCGACGCTGTCGTTGGTCGGCTGCTCGCTGAAATCTTCCCTTGTCACGGCCAGACCTGCATAGGCGGCCCAATCGGTCTGCTGGGTCTGCTGCAGGAAGCGTCCATAGGCCGCGCCGAGGGTCGTGCGCAGGTCCAGGGCGAGTTCGTCGTTGCCCTCGAAGCTGCCGAAGCCCTGCCAGAACCAGCGATCGGCGAGGAAGCGACGATTGAGCGCGCTGATGTCGTAGCGGGTAGTGTCGTCCCTGCCGGTCTGGGAAATCAGCGTGGTCGAACCGTCGAGCGACCACTGGCGCTTCTCGTTGCGCGAGCTGAGGCCGCCCGTGAACGTGAACTGCTGCAGGTCGTTGGCCTTGGTGTAGTCGTAGCCGGCGGTCACGTAGCCATCGAGGCGGTCCACGAACCCGCCCTGCTCGATCGGCGCAATTCGGATGACGTCGGCAAGCGGCACCTCCCGCAGGTTCGATCCGCTTCCCACGCGCAACTTGAGCTTGCCCTCCGCCTGCGCCTGCGAGGCGCGTCCGAAGTGACGGCGGCCGTCCAGGAGCTCGACCTCCATGTACTGCTCCGACTGAACGCTCGCCACCTTGTCCCACTCGATCGAGATCGTGCCGGTGGCGTCGGTCTTGAAACTGAGCTTGCCGCGCTCGAGGCTCTTGACCTCGCCTGTCAGCCGGTCGCCGTTCCGGAAGACGAGGATGTCGGTCTTGGGCGCGGCCTGGACGGTCGCGGACAACACCAGCAGCGCGGCGCCGAGCAGCAGGACGGCGAATGCGTGATTGGCTTTCGGCGACGGCCGAAGTGCGGCCGCCAACCCCAAGGAATGCTTTGGCTTGGGCATCGTTGAAACACTCTGGAAATCCAGCCCCCCTATGCTACATCCGCCACGGCGTACCGGGCTGTAACGTCCCTCTGCTAGAGTCGGCCGCTCGACTCATTCGGCACGCAAGGAGGTCCGACATGGCCACTGGCCGCAAGTCCGCGAATCGCGCCACCGCGGCGCTCACCCCGACCGAGCTCGACCGCATCGACGCGTACTGGCGCGCCTGCAACTACCTCGCGGTGGGCATGATCTACCTGCAGGACAACCCCCTCCTGCGCGAACGGCTGGTGCCGTCCCACATCAAGAACCGGCTGCTCGGGCACTGGGGCGCGAGCCCGGGGCTGAGCTTCACCTACGTGCACATGAACCGGCTGATCAACAAGTACGACCTCGACGCCATCTTCCTGGCCGGGCCCGGCCACGGTGCGCCGGGCGTGCTGGCGCCCGTGTACCTCGAGGGCACCTACGCCGAGATCTACCCGAACAAGGGCGAGGACGTGGACGGAATGCGGGAGTTCTTCAAGGAGTTCTCCTTCCCGGGCGGCATCGGCAGCCACTGCACGCCCGAGACCCCGGGATCGATCCACGAGGGCGGCGAACTCGGCTACAGCCTCTCGCACGCCTTCGGCGCGGCCTTCGACAATCCCGACCTGGTGGTGACCGTCGTGGTGGGCGACGGCGAGTCCGAGACCGGGCCGCTCGCCACCGCGTGGCATTCGAACAAGTTCCTGAACCCGGTGCGGGATGGCGCGGTGCTGCCGGTGCTGCACCTCAACGGCTACAAGATCAACAACCCGACCATCCTCGCGCGCATCTCGCACGAGGAGATCGACGCGCTGTTCCGCGGCTACGGCTGGACGCCGCACTTCGTCGAGGGGGACGATCCCGAGACGATGCACCAGCTGATGGCGGCCACGATGGAGACCTGTGTGCAGGAGATCCGCCGCGCCCAGCAGGCGGCTCGCAGGTCCGGCAAGGCGACGCGCGCCCGCTGGCCCATGATCGTGCTGCGCAGCCCCAAGGGCTGGACGGGACCGAAGAAGGTCGGCGGCAAGACGGTCGAGGGCTACTGGCGCGCCCACCAGGTGCCCATGTCGGACGTTCGCAACAACCCGGCGCACCTGAAGCTGCTCGAGAAGTGGATGAAGAGCTACCGGCCGCAGGAGCTGTTCGATGCGAACGGGCGGCTGGTCGAGGACCTGCGGTCACTGGCGCCGCAGGGCCGCCGCCGCATGAGCGCCAACCCGCACGCCAACGGCGGCCTGCTGCGCCGCGCCCTGCGCCTGCCCGACTTCCGCGACTACGCGGTGCCCGTCAAGAAGCCCGGCACCTCGGAGGTGGAGAACACCCGCAAGCTCGGCGAGTTCCTGCGCGACATCCTCAAGCTCAATCCGGACAATTTCCGCGTGTTCGGCCCGGACGAGACCACCTCGAACAAGCTAGACGCGGTGTACCAGGCGAGCAAGAAGACCTGGCTCGCGGACATGCTGCCGGTGGACGCCGACGGCGGCGAGCTCTCACCGGACGGGCGCGTCATGGAGATGCTCTCCGAGCACACGCTCGAGGGCTGGCTCGAGGGGTACCTCCTGACCGGGCGGCACGGCTTCTTCTCGACCTACGAGGCGTTCGTGCACGTCATCGACTCGATGTTCAACCAGCACGCCAAGTGGCTGGACATCTGCGAAGAGCTGCCGTGGCGCGCGCCGGTCGCCTCGCTCAACATGCTCATCACCTCCACCGTCTGGCGGCAGGACCACAACGGCTTCACGCACCAGGACCCGGGCTTCCTCGACGTGGTGGTGAACAAGAGCCCGACGGTGACGCGCATCTACCTGCCGCCGGATTCCAACTGCCTGCTGTCGGTGGCCAACCACTGCCTCAAGAGCACCAACGACATCAACGTGATCGTCTGCGACAAGCAGAAGCACCTGCAGTACCTCGACATGGACGAGGCGATCAAGCACTGCACCAAGGGGATCGGCATATGGGACTGGGCCAGTAC
The DNA here is from genome assembly GCA_963712815.1 of uncultured Gammaproteobacteria bacterium. GTDB lineage: Bacteria > Pseudomonadota > Gammaproteobacteria > Steroidobacterales > Steroidobacteraceae > RPQJ01. The sequence continues at coordinate 80,340 of CAVQJL010000016.1, read as the reverse complement.
CGACCAGGGCGCCGAGCCCGACGTCGTGATGGCCGGCTGCGGCGACATCGCCACGCAGGAGGCCCTCGCCGCCACCGTGCTGCTGCGGCAGAACTTCCCGGACCTCCGGATCCGCTTCGTGAACGTGGTGGACCTTTACCGGATGACGCCACCCAAGGAGCACCCGCACGGCCTCTCGGACCGCGACTTCGACTCGCTGTTCACGACCGACAAGCCGGTCATCTTCAACTTTCACGGCTACCCGTGGCTGATCCACCGGCTGTCGTACCGGCGCACCAACCACCACAACCTGCACGTGCGCGGCTACAAGGAGAAGGGCAACATCAACACGCCGCTCGAGCTGGCGATCGAGAACGAAGTGGATCGCTTCAGCCTCGCGATCGACGTGATCGACCGCGTGCCACGGCTGCAGGTGGCCGGCGCCCACGTCAAGGAGAAGCTGCGCAACCTGCAGATCGAGTGCCGAAATTACGCGCACGAGCACGGCATCGACCGCGATGCCGAGCGCAACTGGAAGTGGCCGCTGTGAGCCCGAGGAGGCACGCATGACTAGCCAGCTCGACGGCCTGAAGCGCCACTCCGTGATCGTCGCCGACACGGGCGACATCGACTCGATTGCCCGGTTCAAGCCACAGGACGCGACGACGAACCCGAGCCTGATCTTCAAGGCGGCCCAGGATGCGCGCTACCGGCCGATCATCGACGAGGCGATCGCCGCGGTGCCGGCGGGCGCCGAGCCGGACGCCCGCCTCGGTGAGGTGATCGACCACCTGTTCGTCGGATTCGGCCGACGCATCCTGGAGCTCGTGCCCGGACGCGTCTCGACCGAGGTGGACGCCCGGCTCAGCTTCGACACCGGGGCGACCGAGGCAAAGGCGCGCCGCGTCGTCGAGCTGTACGAGGCCGCCGGCGTGCCGCGCGATCGCGTGCTCATCAAGATTGCGAGCACATGGGAGGGCATCCGCGCCGCCGAGCGCCTCGAGCGCGACGGCATCCACTGCAACCTGACGCTGCTGTTCAGCTTCGCCCAGGCGGTGGCCTGCGCCGAGGCGGGCGTCACGCTCATCTCGCCGTTCGTCGGCCGGATCTACGACTGGCACAGGAAGGCGCGCGGCGTCGAGGACATCCCCCCGGCGGACGACCCGGGCGTGGCCTCGGTGACGCGCATCTACAACCACTACAAGAAATTCGGCTACGAAACGCAGGTGATGGGCGCGAGCTTCCGCAAGACCACGCAGATCCTGGACCTCGCCGGCTGCGACCTGCTCACCATCAGCCCGGACCTGCTCGCGAAACTCGAGTCCACCGAGGGCGAGGTGCCGCGGCGGCTGTCGCCCGGGTCGGCCGCGGCCAGCGACCTCGAGCACGTCGCGCTCGACGAGGTCGCGTTCCGCTGGATGCACAACGAGGACGCAATGGCGAACGACAAGCTCGCCGAGGGCATCCGGCTGTTCGATGCCGATGCGAACCGGCTCAAGTCGGCGATCGCCGCCCTGGCGGGGACCCGAGCGCCCTGAGCGGTCTCGTCCCGGCCAGGGATTCAACGGCGAACGCAAACGTACGTATACTCACCTCGAGTGTACGGACCCCAAACTACTTTGGACTGCACTCCGACAAGGCTAGCTGGGCGCAATGCCCGGGACGGTCATCATGACTAACGTTTCCAGGACCCGGGTCCGCTCCGCCGCCTGTTCGCGCTGCTTGCGCTCGGTCGCAATCTGCGCCGGCTTTCTGACCACCATGCCGGCGCTCGCCGAGGGCGCCGACCCTCTCGGGAACCCGTTCCACGTGACGCTCGGCACGTTCATCGTGAACACCGACACCGAGGTCCGGGTGGACGGCAAGCTCGGGACGGGCACACCCATCGACTTCGACCAGAACTTCGGCGACGAGGGCGACCAGACGCGCTTCCGGGTGGACGGGTCCTGGCGCTTCGCCGAGCGCCACAAGGTGCGGGCCATGATCTTCAGCACCAGCCGGTCGAATTCGCGTGAGTTCAACCGGGACATCGAGTGGGACGACGAGATCTTCCCCGTGGGTGTAAAGATCAAGGGCGAGGTCAACTTCGACGTGTACCAGGTGGCCTACGAATACCTGTTCCTCAAGCGGGAGACCTGGGAACTGGGCGCGTCGATCGGCGTCCACTACACGAGCTTCGACACCAGTCTGTCCGCAACCGTCGACGCTGGCGGCGGCACGGGAGGGTCGGTCACCCGCAAGGCTGACGCGGACCTCAACGCACCGCTGCCCGTGATCGGGCTGCACGGCACCTGGGGCCTCGGCCACGACCTCTGGCTGGATGCGACGGCGCAGGTCTTCTCGTTGTCGATCGACGAGTACGACGGCAGCCTGCTGGACTACCGCATCGGACTGGTCTGGCAGCCGAAGTCGTGGGCGGGAATCGGCATTGGCTACAACCGCTTCGCGGTGGACGTGGATGTGGACACTTCGGGCTTCAAAGGTGCGCTGGACTGGACCTACGACGGCCCGATCATCTACTACAGCGTCACGTTCTGAAGCGCGCGGCGACGGCGCGGTAGGCGAGGCCCGCCACGAGAACGCCCGCGATCAGCAGTCCGCCCAGCAACAGCGCCCGCCAGAAGAGGTAGTCGACCAGCGCCCGGCCCGCCTCGGCGCCGTCGGCCACGGCCGCCGCGACGGGGGCGCCCTCACGTCCCAACGCCTCGAGCAACGCGGTGAGCTGGCGCGCGGTGCCGGCAAACTCGGCCGCGGCGGCGGTGTACTCGGTGATGTCGAAGGGACGACCCGCCGGCGCCGTGCCAGGCTCGCGACGCGGGAATCGGGCCACGAGCCGGTCGAGCGAATCGACGGCGGCATTCACTGCCACCGCGGTCCCGGAGCCGGTCGCCAGCGTCGCCTGCAGGTCGGCCAGCAGGTCGCGCAGCTCGGCCTCCTGGCGCAGCATCTCGCCCGACAATTGCTCGATCAGCGCCTCGCGTTCGCGTGCGAAAGTGGTTGGCAGGTCCGTGCCGATCTCGGCGTAGGTCTCCATCGCGAGAGTGGCGCGCTCGAGGCTTGCGTTCGCCCGCTTGACCTCGGGCGCCAGCGTGGCCTGCAGGACGACGCGCTGCGTCTGCAGGTCCAGCAGGTAGGGCACGCGCTGCATGTAAAAGATCACGCGCTCCGCGAGCAGGCGGGTCTGCTCGATCTGCTTGACGGCCGGATCCAGCCCGGCGAGTGGATCGAGTCCCAGCAGACCGAACAGGCTTCCCGGTGCGCTCTTCGCCTCGAGTGACCAGCCTGCGGCCTCCGCGAACTCGGCGAAATGCACGAAGCCGACCAGCGTGACCTTCGGGTTCCGGACGCGCCAGTTCTCGATCAGGCGCCGAAGCTCCTCGATCTGCGCCGCGGTCAGGACGGTCGCTGCGTTGGCCCAGGCCTCGCGCTCGAGGTCCTGGTAGACGGCGGCCAACGATCCCAGCAGGTCGCCATCGAGCCCGACCAGCGTGTCTTCGACCACCATGCGGCTCAGGGTCGCCAGCACCACGAAATCGAGCTGGCAGAGAACCGGGCTGGGACCTGTCGCGATGGTGTACGCGGAATTGAGCTGGGTGATCTGCCAGTAGCTCAACTGGTCGACGATCGCGACGTCCGTGGCTCGCACCATGAGCGGGCCGACGCTCTCGAGCACCTGGCCCGCAAACCCGTCCGCGAAGCGCTGGCAGGTCTGCTGGATCTCGTTGAGTTGCTGGGCCTGCTCTTCGGCCCGTCGTTCCTGGCCGGTCACCTTCGACCACAGACCGCAACCCGGCACGGCCAGGGCAGCAACGAGAAGAATCAGCAGCCGATGCAGCATCGTCGGTGGAGAGCCGTGCAGGGCTTGAGTGTTCGAACTCTAATGCAAAAACCCGCACCACGCGCAGCGCCGCCGCAGGTCTTGCGCGGTTGCGTTCCAAAGCGGCGATTTGCGTGAGAGACTGCTGCGCTACGCCCGGTCAATCCGGCACCACGGCACCGGATCATGCCTCGACAATTCCGATTCATCGATTACCTCGCCGATGGCGGCGCGGCCCGCGAGGCGATCCCTCTGGGCAAGCTCTACCCCGAACCCGAGCGTGCTGCCGACGGCCGGATCGTACGCGTCGGGCCGGTCACCCGCCGCTTGACGCCGGGCGAAGGCCTCAAGCTGCTGCAGCCGTACGCTTCAATTCGCTTCCGCGAGCAGTTCAGGGCGGTTGCGCCACTGGCGGTATACCTGGTGTTGTTCCAGGTGCTGATACTGCGGCACCGGATGGACGACTCCTGGGTCATCGTGGGTGGCCTGCTCGCTGCGATCGTCGGTTTGATGCTCTTCATGGAGGGTCTCAAGCTCGGCCTGATGCCATTCGGCACGCTGATGGGCGCGACGCTGCCGCGCAAGTCGCCGCTGCCCGTGGTGCTGATCATCACGCTGCTCCTCGGCATCGGCGTCACGTTCGCTGAACCGGCGATCGGCGCACTCAAGACCGCTGGCCAGAACGTCTCCGTCGAACGCGCGCCCTATCTTTTTGCGCTGCTGAACGAATGGTCCGACGCGCTGGTGCTGACGGTGGGCGTGAGCGTGGGGATTGCGGCCGTCGTCGGTGCGCTGCGTTTCCTCTACGGCTGGAGCCTGAAGCCGCTGATCTATGCGACGCTGGTCCCGGTCATTGCGCTCAGCCTGTTCGTGCAGGGCGACCCGCAACTCCGGACGGCGCTGGGGCTGGCTTGGGACACAGGTGCCGTGACGACCGGGCCCGTCACCGTTCCGCTGGTGCTGTCGCTGGGAATTGGCATTGCCGCCGCGGCCGGCAAGGGCGATTCGAGCCTCTCCGGATTCGGCATCGTGACACTGGCGAGTCTCTTCCCCGTCGTCGGCGTGCTGTTGCTGCTGGTGTTCGTGGCCTCGACGAGTTCGCCGGCGGAGATCATCGCCGCCGCCGCACAGTCGACCTCGGCGATCGCAGTACCCGCGTGGCACGAGCGCAGCCCCGGCCTCGAGATCGTGCTCGGCTTCCGGGCGATTCTGCCACTGGTCGCGTTCCTGTTCCTGGTGCTCTCGCTGGTGCTCAAGGAGAAGCTGCAGAATCGCAGCGAGATCCTGCTCGGCATCGCGCTGACGATCGCAGGCATGTGCATCTTCAATCTCGGACTCACCTACGGGCTCTCGAAGCTGGGCGGGAGTGCGGGCGGGCTCGTTCCGATGGCGTTCATGCCGCTCGATGGATTCGAGGACTCGCCGCTCTACGGCTATGGCGTGGGCCTCACGCTGGCGCTGGCGTTCGCCTGGGCGCTCGGCTTCGGCGCCACCGTGGCCGAGCCGGCGCTGAACGCGCTGGGCATTACAGCCGAGCAACTGACCAACGGCGTGTTCAAGAAGCGCACGCTGATCCTGTCGGTGTCGCTCGGCGTAGCTTTCGGCATAGCGCTCGGCCTCGTGAAGCTCATCTTCGAGCTGCCGCTGATCTGGTTGATCCTGCCCAGCTACGCGACAGCGGCCGTGCTGACGTACCTGTCGAGCGAGGAGTTCGTGAACCTCGCATGGGACAGTGCCGGGGTCACCACCGGCCCGATCACGGTGCCGCTGGTCCTGGCCATGGGGCTCGGCTTCGGCAGCGCCACGCACGCCGTCGAGGGTTTCGGCATCCTCAGCATGGCGTCGGTCGGGCCGATCATCACCGTCATGATTTCCGGACTGTGGTCGCGTCACCGCGCCAACGCTGAAATCCGCGCCGCCGTACGACCCGAGGCGTCCTCGGGAATGCGGCCGGCAGAGGGGATCGTATGAGCCAACAGGACATCACGTACCTGACCGGGGCGGTCATGATCACCGCCGTGGTGCCGGCAGGCCGCGCCGAAGCGATTCTCAAGGCCGCACGCGAGGTCGGCGCCAGTGGCGGCATCGTGCACACCGCGCGCGGGACCGGGGCGCGCGAACGTCTCGGCCTGCTCGGCATCGCCGTGGAAGCCGAGAAGGAAGTCGTCAGCCTGGTCGTCGCGGCCGAATATCGCGACCTCATCACCACGGCCGTGTATCGCGCGGGCGGGCTCGATGCCCCGGGCGGAGGCTACCTGTACGTCACCGAGCTCGATCGTCTGGCGACCTACGTTCCGCAGGAAGCATTGCAGCGATTGGAAAAGCAGCGCTAGGAACGACCATGGACGAAGTCACCCTCGAAACCTGCAAGCGCATCCTGGCAATCCTGCCCGACGACGGCACTGACCGGCGCCTGATCAAGGCCCTCAGAAGCGAGCACGGCCTCTCCCGCGTGGACACAGTCCCGGTTCGCGCCGTTGCCGCACTCCAGCGGGCGCGTACGAAAGGCGGTCGCCTGCCGGAGCCAACCATGGCACGGCTGGTCACGGTGGTCGTGGGCGAGCAGTCGGCGAGTGCCGTCTTCGACTTCATTCACGCCACGGCGGGGATTGACCGGCCCGGCGGCGGAATGCTTCTGATGCACCGCCTGCTCGGCGCAACGCCGTCCCGGCTACCCGACGGCGTGCCCGACGAGACCGACTAGAGCCGCGAGGCTCCGTTGCCCGGTCACGAGATCCCCGACGCCGGCGGCTCGGCCGGCGGTCACGGCTTCGGCGCCGTCTCCACCTTGATTGCGAACGCCTCGGTGAACGTGAGCTGGACCGTGTCGCCGACACTCACGCCTTCGAGTTTCTCAGGGTGCATCACCTTGATGGTCCGGGTATTGCCCTGGGGCCCCTTGAAGGTAACCGAAGGGGTCTTCGCGTCGATCGCGGTGATCATGACCGTCACGGTCGTCTGCCGGGCAATGCCCGCGGCCGGGCGTTGGCCGGGCTCCGCGGCGCCGCCCCCGACCACCGATTCCGGAGCGACCATCTCGCCGCCCTTCATCACTTCGTAGGCAAGCGCTTCCGCGTAGGTCGCGGTCACCACGTCGCCCGGCTTCACCTGCGCGAGGTTCTTGACGTCTTCGCTGGCCACGAAGCTGAACTCCTTGCCGTCTTCTGACTTGAGGGTCACTTCGCGCGTCTTCTGGTCGATCTTCACCACCGTCGCAGTGACCGTCGCGGAGGCCATCACGGCCTCGCCTCTCGGCGCGGACTCGGGCGCTTCGGCACGGGCCACGGTCGCGAAGCACAAAGCCGCCGCCACGCAGGCAACGGCCGTCGAGGTTCGGAAACTCATCTTCGTGGATCTCCTCAGGTGGATCATTTGACAGTGTATCCCTTCGTCTCGAGGCAGGCAGCGAACCCTTTGCGGAAGAGGTCCATCTGCTGCTGCTGGGCCGCCTGCTGCTCGGCTGTCTGCTGCTGTGCGGCCTCCGCGGACTGCTCCTCCGCCTGGGCCCGGTTCTTGCGGCTCTCCGATCCGCCCTTCACGACCCCGAGCGTCGCGCCGATGGCCGCGCCCTCGCCGGCGTCGTCACTGGCGATCTCGCCGACGACGGCACCGGCGGCCGCGCCGCGCGCGGCGCCGCGCACACGTTCCCCGCCGGCCCGGCGCGACGACTGGCTGGCCGGCTGCTGGGTGGTCTGCGCTGCCGCAGGCGCAGGCGCCATCGGATCGACGCCGGTCTGGCCCTTGGACCAGGCGTAGCACTCGCCCTCGTCCTGGGCCTGCTGCTGCGCGCCCTGACCCTGGGCTGGAAAGACGACCACGCCGAGCGAGGTCGACAGCGGCTTCGACGGCGGCGCGTTCTGCGCAACGGCCGCGGTCGCGAGCGACACGCCGAGGGCCGATAGCAGGATTTTTCTAAGATGGGTCATTGACAGCCTCTTGGCGCTGGATTGGCGCGAGGACACCTGTCCCGTCACTACTTCGTGTGATCGTCGTGGCACATCATGCACTCCATGTGGCCCTGCTGGTTCCACTTGCGTCCCGTGTAGGTCTTGTCCTGCGGGCCGTGGCAGCGGACGCAGTGAGCGATCTCCTCGGAGGGCTTCCACACGGGAGCCACCCACTTGCCGGAGAAGAACTCGTTGAGCGCCATCGTCACGGTATAGACCACCTCGCCACACACCTTGGCGCAGCGCTCGATCTTCGCCTCGGTGTTGATCTTCTCGCCGGCGGCCATCGCCCACTTGGAGACCGAGGTGTGGCACAGCGGCGACATGGCCTTCGCCTGAACCTGCCCGGGCAGCGGCGAGAGGTCGTCGAAGCGCGCGGTCGGGAAGTTCTGCTCGGCGTACCACCAGAACAGCCGATCCACGATCTGGTTGTTCTGCAGGTAGTCGTCGCGCTTCTCGCCGAACGTCACCATGTTGATGATCGTCGACGAACCGGCCAGCGCGCCGCAGAGCGTGCCGTGGCCGCCGAAGCCGGCGGCCGCGTGTGCCATCATCATGTCGGGCAGCGTGGTCCACGGGTGCCCGACCTTCTCCTTGAGCAGGCTCAGCAGGCCGAGATAGGACGCCGTGCCGCAGCCGCCCTTCTCCTTGTAGAAGCGATAGGCCCGCCGGCCGGCCTCGAGCGGCTCGAGCGTGACCCACGGCCACGGCAGCGGCACCGCGCCGACGGGCGACCCGGGCGCGGCAGCGAATGCGGTCAGGCCTCCACCGCCGACGCCACCGGCGAGAAACGCCGCGGAACCGGCCAGCACATTACGACGGGAAATCGAAGATTCGTTCAACAGGTGCGTGTGCATGGTGACCTCCGGTGCGGCTTACTTTACGTTGGCCTGCTCCCAGGCCCGGACGCGGAGCCGCGCCGCGTCGAACAGGCGCTCGTAATTGCCCTTGCGGATCTTGAGGCTGGCCTCGGGCGTCAACTGGGCCCAGATCGGATCCCAGAGGTGGAACACCCGCAGCTGCGCCGCCTGGTCCGGCGGGGCGACGTTGTCGGTACCGAACAGGATGCGGTCCGGGTAGCGGTTGAGCATCCGGGCGGTGCGCTCGGCGATCTCGGGCGACGACACAGCGTACTTGGCGACCTCGTCCCAGGAGATGTCGAAGTAGACGTGGCCCAGCGTGGGGTCGGTGAGCATGGCCTCGACGATCTCGCCCTGCGTGAGGTTGCGTTCGGTGGAACCCGCACTCGCCTGGGACTGCACGGGGTGCACGACGCGCCCGAGCCCGAGGTGCGCCCAGATGATCGTGGTCTTCGGGTGCCGGCGCAGCAGGTCCTTCATCTGCGTCAGGAAGACCGGCTCCGAGCCCGCCTTTGCGAACGGCATGTCGATGTCGTTGTGCAGGATCACCACGAGCCCGACCTCGCCCGCGAACTCGAGGATCCGGTCGAGCGCCGGATCCGTGAGGCTGGCGACGTCGCCAGCCACCTTCGACGAAACGAACTCCTTGTGGATCGAGAATTCGCCGATGCCGGTGAACACGCCCGGGTAGGTCTCGAGCACCCGCCGGATGTGGTCCGCGCCGTACATGTCGGCGGGGTTGAAGCCGGTGATCATCGGGTCGAGCCGCCGCCGCCGCTCGGGGTCGAGCTTCAGGTAGGCGTTGGCGATGTACGCATCCGTGAACGAGTAGTAGTACAGCGGAGCGTCTGACTGCAGGTAGTAGGTCGGGGCGAAATCCCCCGAGTTCTCGTACGACCACGTCTGCTGCAGCGGAATGCCGAACAGCGTCGAGCGGCAGATCTTGTCGCCCATGATCTCGTCCACGTACTTGTGGATGTCGGTGCCCTGCTGGATGTAGTTGGTCAGGTGGAAGTGCGCGTCGTGGAACAGGCACTCGGACGGCGGCGCGTCGCTGGCGGACGCGGGAACGGCCAGCGCAGCGAGGCACAGGAGCAGCGGCGCAAGACGGTTCGACATCGGGCTACCTCGCATCAGAAGAACACCGAGAACGACGAGGCCAGCGTCCAGCCGTCCTGGCCGCCCACGTAGTAGCCGAAGGTGCTGCTGACCGGCGACTTGTTGACGTCCAGCAACTGCACGTTGAGCCGATGGTTTCGGGTCGGGTACGGATACCAGTTCATTCCGATGCCGTACTCGGAGCTGTCGCCGAAGCCGGCGTCCTCGTCGCCGTAGATCTGCGAGGTCAGGCCGTAGACCTCGAGCTTCTGCTTGATCGGATAGAAAGATCCCTGCACGTAGAAGCCTGTGTCCTTGATGTCGCGGACGGGCAGCAGGCCATCGGCCATGAAGTTGTCGAGCGTTCGCCAGTAGTACTCGGCCTGCAGGAACATGCCGCGGTACTTGACGCCGGCGTCGAGCGCGACGACCTGGTAGTCCGCCTCGTCGATCGTGACGCCGGGTGCCAGCGCGCCGGTCTCGAACAGGTTGACGCTGTCGGCCAGCCGCAGCGTGGTGTTCTCCGGGTTGTTGCCGGAGTTTCGGAAGCTCTGCTCGGGGCTGACGACCGACGAGACGCCGAAACGTGTCGCCAGCTCCTCGTGCCACTCCCAGTCGCCGTAGGCGCCGCGCGGGCCGAACTCGTGCGTCGTCGGCATCCACCACAGGGTTCCGCCGACCGTCATCTTCCGGTCGAGCTGGCTGGCCGTGACACCGAGGGCGCTGCTGTTGTTGGAGACCATGGCGTCGTACCAGAGCCCGGGCAGGATCTCGCCGTTCGCCCAGAGGCCGGAACCGAAGAAGGGACGGAAGAACTCGTCCGCCATCACCCGGTCATGGCCCAGCCAGTAGGGGTGCGAACCGAGCAGGGATCGCGACCCCGGGTTGCCGGCGACGCCCACGTAGAGGTTGAACTTCCGGCTGAACTGGTAGCCGAGGTTGCCGAAGATCGCATTCTGGTCCGTCGTGTTCACGGTCCACAGGAAGATGTTGTAGATGAGCTTCGGATCGCCGATCCAGCCCTTCAGGAACACCATGATCCGGTGCGAGAAGATGTCGTTGCGGATGTCGACCGGGCGCTCGTTGCCGAGGTGGTCGGTGAAGACCTGGTCGTCGTCGTGCTGGCTCATGTAGCGCGCCATCGCGTAGGTGCTGAGAGCGAGCTCGCCGTATTCGTTGCGGCCGACGAGGAAACCGTCGCCCGGGTCGTACACGCCCCAGGTCTCCCCGCGCGGCGTGGGCTCGCGCGACGCAACGGGCTCCTCCGCCTGGGGCCCGGCACCGCCGGTCGCCACGACGGGCTCTTGCGTGGCCGGCGGCGCGCCGGGGGCCTGGGCCGCCGGCGTCGGGACATCGGCCGAAGCGCCCGCCTGCGACTGCAGTTCCCGCTTCAGTTCCTCGATGACAGCATCGCGCTCGGCGAGCTGCTGCTTCATCGCAGCCTGCTCGGATTCGAGCTGGCGCAGCCGCTCCTCGATCGACGGGGAAGCGCCCTGGGCACCGGCAATCGTTGCCGACATCGCCAGCGCGGTCACGACCGACGCTCTCATGAGATTCATCACGTACCTCGTCCCGGACGAAAAGGCGGCCGGGGCATTGCTGCCCCGGCCGGTAACGGCAGGGGGATTTCCGTTACCTTTCGATTATCGACCTCGACTCGCGCCGAGCCGCGAGTCCGGTCAGTTCGGGTTCGGCCCGAACACACCGACGCCGAGCTCGGCAGCGATGTCCTGGATGGCCTTCATCGAGCGGACGCTGTTGCCGGCCTCGTTCAGGCGCGGCGAGAACGCTGCGATCGCGAAGCGACCCGGCACCACCGCGACGATGCCGCCGCCCACGCCGGTCTTCGCCGGCAGGCCGGCCTTGTACATCCACACGCCCGACTCGTCATAGAAGCCGGCCGTCGCCATCACCGCCAGCAGCTCCGGCACGTGCTCGGCGGGCATCACCCGCTTGCCGGTCAACGGGTTCACGCCGCCATTGGCCAGCGTCGCGCCCATCATGCCGAGGTCCAGGGCGTTCACGCCGACGGAGCACTGCCGCGTGTAGACCCGCATCGCCTCCTCCGGATCGCTGTAGAGGCGCTCGTAGTTGTAGAGCAGGTTGGCGATGGCGCGGTTGCCGAAGGCGGTCGTGTACTCGGAGTCATATACCTTCTCGAGCACGGTCAGCGGCCGTCCCGCGAAGGCACTCAGGTTGCCGAGGACCTGGTTCCAGCGGTCCTCCTCGGACGTCGCCTGCACGAGGCTCACGGACGCGATCGCGCCCGCGTTCACCAGCGGGTTCACCGAGCGAGCGTCGTAGAGCTCGAGCGCGATCTTGGAGTTGAAGGGCAGGCCCGTGGGCTCGACGCCGATCTTCTCCCGCAGCACCTCGGGGCCCTGCTGGCTCATCACCAGCGCGGCCGTGAAGGGCTTGGAGACCGACTGGATCGAGAACTTGTAGTCCACGTCACCTGCGCTGAAGACCTTGCCATCGCGCGTGACGATCACCACGCCGAACAGGTCGCTCGGCGTTTCCGTGAGGATCGGGATGTAGTCGGCGTTCTTGCCATCCTTGAGATCCTTGTAGCGCGCGTGGGCCGCGTCCACCACGCGCTGGAATTCCTTGATCGCCGGGTCGGGCGCGGGGCCCTTCGCCAGCGCCGGGGCGGCAACCGCCACGGCGAGCAGGGCCGCCAGCGCGGCCGGGAACGAGATCCTGTGGCTAGCCTTCATGTGCATGCTCCTCGATTGGCGCGGCATCACAGCTTGATGCCGAAGTTGTACTTGACGCTGAACTGGAAGCGGAAGTCGTCCTCGGTGTCGTCGTTGTTGTTCTTGCGCTCGCCCCACATCAGCTCGCCGCCCACCATGACGTTGTCGGCCGGGTAATACAGCAGGTTGCCCGACGCGTAGTCGATCTTGCTGAACGCGCCCGGGTCCTGGAAGTTCGTGTTGTCCACCTTCGTGATGCTGTAGCCGATCGAGCTCGACCAGCGGTCGCTCCACCAGTGGTCGTAATAGGCCAGCGCGCCGGTCAGCGCGACCGCCTCGGCCTCGAGGTCCGTCTGTACGCCCGAATTCCAGTTCGCCGCCGGCGCCAGGTCCATGCCGCCGTCGTTCATGTAGCTGGCGATGCCCTCGCCGTACACGACCTGCAGACGGATCGCGTCCTTCTCGAGCAGGTTGATCACGGAGCCGACGTTGATGCCCCAGCCCATTTCGCTGCCTTCGGTCCAGGGGTCCGATTCTTCGGCCCGCAGTTCGTAGCCGACCTTGCGCAGGATGCCGCCCACCTGCACGTGGCCCCAGTCGTCGCCGTAGCGGAACTGCGCGGTGAGGTCCGGCAGTTCCTCGTCGTTGCCGATGTCCACGCCCTCGAGCCCTTCGACCGTGCGAAGCTTGCCCGCGTCGATGTCGTTGCTGGGCCGCTCGATGGCGATTGCGAAGTGACTGTTCTCGGTGCGGTAGGGCGTCCAGCGGATCTGCACGTTGCGATAGAACACCATGCCCGACGGACCCCAGTAGTCGATCGTGTTCGGGAACACGTCGATGTCCATGAACAGGCTGTGGGTCTGGCCGACCAGCAGCGCACCCCACTCGCCGTAGAAGTGCCGCAGGCGCATGGTGGTCTGGCCCGCGTCCGCGCCCGTGCCGAACATGTCGAACTCGAACTTGAAGTTGATCGGGATGCCGCCCTCGCCCCGGGTCGGCATCGTGCCCTTCACGCCGAAGCGGCTCTGCTTGACGCTGATGCTGGCCTGGCCGTCCTTGCCGCAGGCGCCGTCGAAGCAGATCTTGGACGGGCGGAACGCGTCGTCCCAGTCCGGATCCAGGCGACCGCCGATGTCCTGGATGTAGTCGGCCTGGACAAATCCGTAGAGCTCGAAGGACCGAACCGACTCTTCGGCAAGCGCCGTTGACACCGCGCCGGCGGAAAGCAGCGCAAAACTGACGGCCTGCGCGATCGGACGCGCGCCGGGATTCCTGAGGGACGCCATGCTGATAGTCTCCTTGAGTGAACTGGCTGGATACGCAGAGCGCCTTGAGGGCCGCCTCGCGTCATTGCTGGACATTGCACCACCGGGATGCCAGGCGGCGCTGGACAAATTATGACAGTCGCTTGATATTTTCGGACAAATGAGTTGACGATTACCCTTCCCGCCTCTGTATTTGTACGCAGCCGCAAGATGGCCAGGACAGAACCTCACCGGCAGCCCACGGAGTCGACCGTCTCCATCGGCAGCGTCTGGGCCATTCCGGATCTCCTGCGGGAACTGGGCGCGGAGCCCGCCGCGGTGTTGAAGGAAGCAGGACTCGAGCCGACGCTCTTCGACGACCGGCGGAACCTGGTCTCGTTTGCTGCCCGAGGCCGGCTGCTCGCGCACTGCGCGAGGGCGACCGGATGCCAGCACTTCGGGTTGCTGGTCGGCCAGCGGGGTGGACTGCACACCGTTGGGCTGATCGGCCTGCTGGCGAAGTATTCCCCGGACGTCGGTACGGCGCTGCGGAACCTGGTGGGCCATTTCCGGGTGCACCTGCGCGGCGCGGTGACGAGCGTTGAGGTCGAAGGCGATCTCGCGATGCTCACCTACGACGTGCTCCAGCCGGACCTGGAGGGGCTCGAACAGACCTACGACGGCGCGGTCGCGACGATGCTGAACATCATGCGCGCGCTGTGCGGCCCCGGCTGGAAGCCACTGGAAGCCCGCTTCGCACACCGCCGGCCGGCCGACGTCCGGCCATTCCGCCGGTTCTTCGGCGTCCCGCTGACGTTTGATGCGGAGCGGTGCGCACTGGTGTTCGCGAGTCATTGGCTCGACTCCCGCGTTGACGACGCCGACGCCGAACTGCAGCGCCTGTTGCAGCAACAGGTCGATGCACTGCTGCTCGCGCCCGATGAGGACTTCACAGGCCAGGTGCGCGGCGTCCTGCGGACGGCACTCCTGTGCGGCCACGGCAGCGTGGCGCAGGTGGCCGCGATTCTGGGCATGCACCCGCGCACCCTGAGCCGCCGCCTGCACGCGCTCGAGACCGGCTTCCAGGAACTCATCGACGAAGCCCGGTTCGGCATCGCGCGCCAGATGCTGGAGCACACCGCGATCGACGTCAGCGAAATCGCAGCATCGCTCGACTACTCCGACGCGAGCGCCTTCACGCGGTCCTTTCGTCGCTGGAGCGGCACGACACCGGCGCTCTGGCGTGCGCAACGGACGAATCCGTCCGAAAAAGACCATCCATTGTCTGGAAATGTAAAGCGGGACGCGGATCGCCGTGATTGACTAGCTGCCGGCAGTCATTCCGCCTGCAACGGCCGTTCGCCATGGCAGCTCAGCGCATCCGCCGTCATCCCGTGCGAAACGCCACCGTCAGCGTGGCCGGTCCCGCGGCGATCCCGACGGTACTCCGGATACTCGGTGAGGACCCCAGCGCCGTCCTGCTCGAAGCGGGCCTCGAGCCGACGCTGTTCGATGACGCCGACAGCCTCCTTCCGCTTTCCAGCCTGGGCCACCTGCTGAAGCGCTGCGTTGCCCGGACGGGGTGCGAGGCTTTCGGCCTGCGGGTCGGCCAGCATGGCGGACTTCATTCGCTCGGGCTCGTGGGACTGCTGGCCCGGTACGCTCCGGACGTCGGTACTTCGCTGCAGCGACTCGCGGAGTACATGCACCTGCACCACGGCGGGACGCTCACGGCCGTCCGGGCCGAGGGCGACACGGCCTCGCTGAGCTTCGACATCCATCAGCCTGGGATCGAGTCGACCGACCAGATCGGGGACGGTGCGCTCGCCGTGCTGTTCAATATCCTGCGCGAGCTCTGCGGACCCGGCTGGCGGCCGATCGAGGTCCATTTCGCCCGCACCAGGCCCGGGATCGCCCTTGATTACGAGACGTTCTTCGAGTCACCACTGCGCTTCGGCACCGGCGAGAACGCGATCGTGTTCTCCTCCGCGTGGCTCGGCCGGCAACTGCCCGAGGTCGACGCCGAGCTGCAACGATTGCTCAAGAGGCAGCTCGATCAGATCGAAGCCCGGCACGGCGATTCGTTTCCGGACCAGGTCCGGGGCGTGCTGCAGGCCGCGCTGCTCACGCGGCGCGCCCGCGCCGACGAGGTGGCGGCGCTGTTCTCGATGCACAGCCGCACGCTGAACCGACGGTTGCGCGAGTCCGGCACCACCTTCCGTGAACTCGTGGAAACGAGCCGCCATGAGATCGCCCGGCAGATGCTGGATGCCACCTCGCTCGAAGTGAGCCAGGTCGCATCGTCACTCGGTTATGCCGACGCCAGTGCCTTCACGCGGGCCTTCCGTCGCTGGAGCGGCACCACTCCGGCGGCGTGGCGCGCGCAGCGGCGCCACGGATCGAGCGTCCCGGGCGAGCAATCGTGCAAGCCTTCCAACCCGGTGCTAGATTCCGCACGCAAAGCACCCACCCTGGAATCCATCAAATGAATCGAGTTAAGCACTCACGGGCACTGGCCAGCGCAACGATTGGGCTCGCGGGTCTGCTTGCGGCCGGCGTGGCACAGGCCTCCATGTTCCAGGGCGAGACGCTCGACGCAGTGGCCAACGGCATCGCGTGGGTCGTACTGGTCGTGGTGCCGATCGTGGTCATCGTCGTCTTCTGGCTGGTGCACATCCTGCCGGAGAAGATCGCCGAGCAGAGGCGCCACCCGCAGGCCAAGGCGATACAGGTGCTGTGCCTGCTGTCGCTGGTCTTCGGCGGCCTGCTCTGGCCGCTGGCGTGGCTTTGGGCCTACTCGAAGCCGGTCCTGTACAAGATGGCATACGGCACTGACGTGGCGGACGAGCACCACGGCGGCGCGGCCGAGGTTTCGCCGCCCGCCGCCGCGCCCGAGCCCACGCGCCGGGAGATCGAGCAGTTGCGGGCACAGCTTGCGGCCCTCGAGTCGCGGCTCGGCACGGAGGCTCGCGGCTGATGGAGATCCTGCTGCTCGGCATCTACTCCTTCTTCGTCTGGCTGGTCTTCATCAAGTTCAAGTGGCTGCCGTGGAACATCACCACTCAGGTGATCGCCGCGACGATCCCGATCATCGGCCTGACGATCCTGATCCTGCTCCTCAATATTTTCGCGCCCTCGACCACCGACGTGCGCGTCATGAACTACGTGGTGCCGATCAACTCGCGCGTGGCCGGCAAGGTGACCGAGGTCCCGGTCGAGCCGAACATCCCGGTCAAGAAGGGCGACGTGTTGTTCCGGCTCGACCGGACGCCGTTCGAGATCCAGGTGCGCTCGGCAGAGGCCAGCGTCGAATCGCTCAAGGCACAGCTGATCTCGGCCACAGCCAACCAGCGCAACCTGTCGCAGCAGTTGAACGAAGCGGTGAGCCGTCAGGGCACCGCACGCACGCAACTCGCTCTCGCACGCCAGCGCGAGCGGGAGTTCGCCGCGCTCGTGCAGAGCGGCGCCGGCAACCGGTTCGACCTCGACCAGGCCCAGGCGGACGCTTCACGGATGGCGAACGACCTGAAGGCCGCCGAGGCCTCTGTGGCGCAGGTTCGGGAGCGGCTGGCGGCGAAGACGCCGGCCGGCGTGCAGGACGAGGTGGCGCAGGTGCTGGCGCAGATCGCGCAAGCCGAGGCGCAACTGGCCGACGCCCAGTGGAACCTCGAGCAGACCGTGACCGTCGCGCCCGCCGACGGCTACGTCGTGGCACTCGCCTTGCGGCCCGGCGTGATGGTCGTGCCCTTCCCGCCCGTCCCCGCGATGACGTTCATCGAGGACGAGCAGTGGGTCGTGGCCTACTTCGCGCAGAACGAGGTGCGCAAGATCGAACCGGGCAACGAGGCGGAGATCGCGCTCAAGACCTACCCCGCGCGCATCATCAAGTGCGACGTTGACGCGATCATCTGGGCGACGGCCCAGGGCCAACTGCCCATCAGCGGGATGCTGCCGAGCACGGGATTCGGTGCGGCCCCGGACATGCGCCTCGCGGTCAAGCTGCGCCCCGTCGGAGAGGATGCGGAACTCTTCCTCGCGCCGGGCGCGCGCGGCAACGGCGCCGTTTACACCAACAGTGGCCATGCAATCCACATCCTCCGCAAGGTGTTCATGCGCGTCGGCGCCAAGCTCGACTGGCTGATCCTCAAGCTGCACTGACCGACATGAGCGCAAGGCAAATACTTCTCGCCTCCGCAATCGCCGTGGTGCTTGCCGGCTGCGCCGTCACCGCGCCGCCTCCCGCGGAGGAGATCCGCAAGGACGCGCTCCAGGGCACCGAGATCCGCGCCTCGTGGAGCGCCGGCGCCACCCAGGCGGGCGCCATCGCCGACGACTGGCTGGCATCGTTCAACGACGCGCAACTCGATGCGCTGGTCGACGAGGCCGTCGTGCGCAACCCGGACCTGCGCGCGGCCGCGGCCCGGGTCGAGCAGTCGGCGGCCTACGCCGAGATCGCGCGGGCGGCACTGCTGCCGTCCGTCAACCTGCTTGGCACCGGGGGATTCAAGGTCGGCGGCGGCTCGGACCTCACCTCGGCGCTGCAGGGCGTGATGCTCGGCATCTCCTGGGAGCCGGACCTCTGGGGCCGGCTGCGCTACGGCCGCAACGCGGCCGACGACAGCTATGCCTCGGCCCGGGCCGACTACGAGTTCGCCCGCCAGTCGATGGCCGCGCAGGTGGCCCGCAGCTGGTTCCTGGCCACCGAGGCGAGGCTGCAGCTCGCTGCCGCCGAGTCCATGGCACAGGCATCGAGGGAGCTCGTGCGCCTAGCCGAGGACAGGGAGAAGGTGGGCGTGGGCAGCCGCCGGGACGTCGCCCTAGCCCGCGCAAGTCTCGGGACGTTCGAAGACGGCATGCAGCAGTCGCGTCTCGCCTACCAGCAGGCGGTGCGCTCGCTCGAGACGCTGGTCGGACGCTATCCGGCGGCGGAGCTGCAGACCGCGCCGGCCCTGCCCGCCGTGCCGGGGCCCGTCCCGGTCGGGATGCCGCTCGACATGCTCGAGCGCAGGCCCGACATCGTGGCGGCGGAACGGCGGGTCGCGGCGGCGTTCAGTCGCGTCGGTGAGGCCAAGGCCGCCCGGCTGCCGACGATCAGGCTCAATGCCAGCGTCTCGTCGCTGAGCAGCGACGTGATCGAGCTGCAGGAAGACTACGAGAACCCCTCGGGCGGTGCGGGCGCCACGTTTTTCGCACCCCTGTACACGGGCGGGGCACTGAGCGCCCAGGTCGCGGTGCGCACCGCCGAGCAGCAGGAAGCCGTTGCGCGCTACGCGAGCCAGGTGCTGCGCGGGCTCGGCGAGGTCGAGAACGCGCTGGCGGCCTCGCAGGTGCTGGCCGAGCGCGTGGACCTGCTCGCCCGGACGCTGGCCGACCAGGAGCAGGCACTCGAGTTCGACCAGCAGGCCTACAGGATCGGCCGGCAGGACCTGCGGGGTGTCCAGCAGCAGCAGCAGCAGGTGCAGTCGGCGCGCATGGCGCTGCTGCGCGTGCAGAGCGAGCAGCTGATCCAGCGCGTCAACCTGCACCTCGCGCTGGGCGGCAGCTTCGCGGAACCCGTCACCGTGGCCTCGGCCACGCCGAAGTAGCGATCGAGGAGCCACGTCATGGCGAGCAAGGGAAAGAAGAAGGCGCGCCCACCGGAACCAACGGCGCCCGGCGAGCCGCTGTCGAACAAGGAGTACGCGAAGCAGCTCAAGCAACTGCACGCCGAGCTCGTCCAGCTGCAGCAGTGGGTGGTCCACAAGGGGCTGCGGGTCTGCGTCGTGTTCGAAGGACGCGACGGCGCCGGCAAGGGCGGCACCATCAAGGCCATCACCGAGCGCGTGAGCCCGCGGGTTTTTCGCGTCGTGGCCCTGCCCGCGCCGACCGAGCGCGAGAAGTCGCAGATGTACATGCAGCGCTACATGCCGCACTTCCCGGCGGCGGGCGAGGTCGTGATATTCGACCGCAGCTGGTACAACCGCGCGGGCGTGGAGCGCGTGATGGGCTTCTGCAGCGAAGAGACCAGCCGGCGCTTCCTGCAGGTCGTGCCGGAGTTCGAGAAGCTGATCATCGAGTCCGGGATCATCCTGCTCAAGTATTGGCTCGAGGTGAGTCCCGAGGAACAGGAGCGGCGCCTGCGCGACCGGATCGACGACGGCCGCAAGATCTGGAAGCTCTCGCCGATGGACCTGAAGTCCTTCGACCGCTGGGACGACTACACGCGGGCGCGGGACGAGATGTTCGCCGCCTCGGACACCGCCTGGGCACCGTGGTACGTGGCGCGGTCGGAGGACAAGAAGCGCGTGCGGCTGAACGTGATCCGGCACCTGCTCGACAACGTGCCGCACAAGGTCGCGCCCATGCCGAAGGTCAAGCTGCCGAAGCGCAGGATCGGCCGCTACAAGGCGACCGACCACCCGTTCACGTACGTGCCCGAGAAGTTCTGATCAGGCCCGGGTGGGCGCCGATGCACCGCCGGCGGGAGGCTGCATCTCCTGGTAGCGCGCGATCGCCTCGCGCGCGTTGAACAGCAGGCGGTCCGGGCCAAGCTGCCGGTCGAAGCCGGCGTTGCGCACGACCTGCAGCACCGCCGGGTTCAACGCCGCGAGCCAGAGTGTAACGCCCCGGTCCGAGGCGCGCTGCGCGCCCTCCATAAGCATCTGCAGTGCCGAGTACTCGAGGTCGGGCACCCGGCTCATGTCCAGCGCGACGACGCGGGGCTGGTGCTGGGTCACCAGTGTGTTGATCTGGTCCGCGATGCCCTGCGCGTTGACGAAGAACAGCCGCCCCTCGGGCCGCAGTATGAGCAGGCCCTCGAAGGTCTCGTCGTCGGGATGCTCCGGGGTCAGCGGTCGCAGCACGTCGGCACCGCGCTTGCGGCCGATGACGTACACCCGCGGGTGAGCAGCCTGGCTCGCGAGCCCGATCGTGGACACGATGATGGCGACGAGGATGCCCTTGAGCGTGCCGAACACGAGCACGCCGAGGCAGGCCACCAGCGCCCAGCGAAACTCCATCGTCCGAACCCGGAGGATGTTGCGGAACTCGGCAGGCTTGACCAGGCCGATCGAGTAGACGATCACGACCGCCGCAAGCGTTGCGTTCGGCATCAGTCCGAGCAGGGGCGCAAGCAGCAGCATGGTCGCCAGCGCCGCGCCCGCGGTGACCAGCGACGCCTTCTGCGATTGCCCGCCCGCGGCCCGGACCACGGCCGTCTGCGACGTGCCGCCACCTGCGGGCATCGCACCGGTCAGCGCACCGCCGAGATTGGCCACACCGGTGGCGAGCAGCTCGCGATTGGACTGGATCGGCGGATCGGCCGGAGCGGCGAACGCGCGGCCCGCGGCGATCGTTTCGGTGAAGCTCATCAGCGCGATGCCGAGCGCGCCCGGAACGAGCTGCCAGGCCAGGCTCGCGTCCGGCATCGTCAGCGTCGGGAAGCCCTGCGGAATCAGGCCGACGATCGACACGCCCTTCGATTGCAGGCCGAGGAGCCATGACGCGGCAATGGCGCCGCCGACCGCGACCAGCGGCGCCGGGGCGCGCGGCCACAGGCGCTCCATGCCGACCAGCACCAGCAGCGTCGCGACCGCCACCGCCAGCGTCAGCAGCGAGGTTTCGGGCAGGTGCTGCACGACGCTGAGCAGGTCGCGGAAGAATCCCGCCTTCTCGATATGGACGCCGAGCAGCTTCGGCAACTGGTCCAGCACGATCACGAGGCCGATGCCGGCCTTGAAGCCGGTCAGCACCGGCGTGGAGATGAAGTTTGCGACGAAGCCCAGGCGCAGCACGGCGGCCAGCATCAGGAACACGCCCACCATAGCCGTGAGCGTGGCCGTAGCAGTGAGCAGTTTCGCCGGATCGCCGTCCGGCACGACCAGGCCGAGCTGAGTGCCCGCGAGGATCGCCAGCGTCGTGGTCGAGCTCACGCTCAGCACGCGCGAGGTGCCGAGCAGCGCGTAGAGGATCATCGGGATGAAGGCGGTGTACAGGCCGACCGCGACGGGCAGTCCCGCCACGGTGGCGTAGGCCATCGCCTTCGGCAGGACGACCGCTGCCGCGGTCAGGCCGGCGACGAGGTCGAGACGAAGCGCCGGTCCAGTCGGCTGCAAAGGTCCTGGCCGTGTCGGGGGTGCGCTCATGTCGGCATTCTGTCACCGCGGGTGGCGCATGCGCTCGGCCGCATGTCGAGCCGGACGCGTCGAGGCCCTGCAACGGCAGCTGACGCTGTCTGCAATTGACAAGCGGCTGCGCAGGGCGTGGGTAGAATCCAGCCCGACGGCGACCAACCCGCCAGGGAGCGATGCATGACCATGGTCCGGACCCTCGTATACGTCTGTTTCCTGGCAGCGACTGCCAGCGGCGCCCACGCCGCGACTCCAGCCGAGTCGCAGCCCGCCACCGCGGCCCCGGCGCCCGGGCCAACCTTTCCACAGCAACGGACCGTGGACGGTTACGCCCTCACCCTGCACGCCCCGCAGGTGCGCAGCTGGCCCGGGTTCGAACGGTTCACGGCCTCGATCGCGTTCGAGCTGACGCCCGCAGGCGCGTCGTCGCCGTCGCTCGGAACGGCGACCGTGACCGGCCAGACGATCATCGACCGCGAGAATCGGCAGGTCGAGATCCGGGCACCGAAGGTGTCGGACGTGAAGTATGCAACGGCCTCACCGCCCGAGCACAAGGCCGCAATCGAGCATGCAGTCCGGCGGACATCGCTCAAAGTGCCACTCGACCTGTTCCTGGCCTATGTCGCGGACGAAGTGCTCGCAGGTCCGCCGCCCAACGGGCTCAACACCACCCCGCCGCCGATCGTCGTACGTTCGACGCCGACCCTCCTGCTGTTCGTGAACGGCAAGCCCGTGCCCTCGGCGGTGCCGAGCACGAACATCGAAGTCATCGTCAACGCGAACTGGCCGACGTTCCGCGAGCCCGCAGGCTCCGGCGCCTACTACCTGCTCGATCGCGACCGCTGGCTCACCTCGGCCCAGCTCGAGAGGGGCTGGAAGTCGGCGACGTCGCTGCCGTCGAGCTTCGCGAACCTGCCCTCGAGCCCCGAGTTCGCCGACGCGCGCAAGGCCGTGCCGCTGCAGAAATCCCCGCGTCCCGTGCCGCAGGTGCTGTTCGCGGACCGCCCGACCGAGCTCGTCGTTACCGACGGCAAGGCCGTGATCGAGGCAATCCCCGGCACCGTCGGACTGCAGTGGGTAAAGAACACCGAGAGCCCGCTCTTCAAGCTCGGCTCGAACTGGTACTTCCTCGTCGCGGGACGGTGGTTCACCGCCACGAACCTCGAGAGCGGTCCGTGGACCTACGCACGGGATCTCCCCGAGGCGTTCGCAGCCATCCCGGACGACCACGCACGCGCGGCCGTGCTCGCATCGGTGCCCGGGACGATCGAGGCGCGCATGGCGGCGCTCGAGGCATCCCTGCCGAACACGACCCGGGTGAAGAAAGGCAGCCCGCCGACGGTGGAGGTGACCTACGCGGGCGAGCCGAAGTTCGAGCCGATTCCCGGCACGACGGTCGCACGCGCCGCGAACACGGGTTACGACGTGCTGATGTACCAGAACCGCTACTACCTCGTGTACGCCGCGGCCTGGTACGTCGCGGATTCACCGACCGGACCCTGGGGCGCGACCGCCGAGGTGCCGGCGGCTCTCTACGGCATTCCGCCGAGTTCGCCGTCGTACGCGGTCACCGACGTCAAGGTGACCCAGTCGTCCGACGACGACGAGATCGAGTTCTCGTCCACCGACGCCTACGCGGCCGGAATCATCGTCGCGATGGGCGTGGCGTACTACGGCACGGGCTGGTACTACCCGCCCTATTACTACGGCGGCATCTACTACCCGTACTGGGGATCCTATGGCCACGGCAGCTGGTACAACCCGGCGACCGGTGGCTACGGTTCACGCTCCGTCTGGTACGGACCGTATGGCGGCTACTCGTACTCACAGGGCTACAACCCCAGGACTGGCCGCTACGGCTACGTCGAGACGGCCTGGGACGGCGACGAGTGGGCGAGTCTCGGCGAGACGTACAACCCGCGCACGGGCGTGGGCACGAAGACCGAGCGCTACTACGACGAGGACAAGAACAAGCTGACCACCGACCGCAAGGTCGAGCGTGGTGACGAGTGGGTGAAGACCGAGCGCAAGACGGATTTCGACGACGGCACCCAGACGGTCGAACGCGAGACCTCGCAGGGCGGCTCGAGCGAGGTGCAGCGCACGCGCGACGGCGGATCGATCAGCAGCGATCGGACGATCACCACCGGCGACGGCCAGCAGGGATCCATGACCACGGAGACACGGCGCAACGACGGCCGCAGCGCCACCAGCATCGAGGGCAGCGGCGGCGGCCAGGGCATCTCGGTCTCGGGCCAGGGGCCGGGTCGCACGACCATCGCCGAGAGCGGCAGCGGCGACCTGTACGCGGGACACGACGGCAACGTGTACAAGAAGACCGACGACGGCTGGCAGCACTACGAGAACGGCGAGTGGTCGGCGGCCAACGCGTCGGGCGACTCGTACCGCCAGATGGGCAGCAACGCCACTCCGCCCGAGGGAACCGGCACGCGGCAGCGGCCCGCCGAAACCGGGACGCGATCGCAACCATCGGGCGGCAGCTATCAATCGCCGTCGCGCGACACACGCTCCGCGTCACAGCTCGATCGCGACTACGCCGCGCGCCAGCGCGGCAACCAGCAGTTCCAGCAGCGGGCGGGCGGCATGTCACGAGGTGGAACGGGGCGGCGTCGATGAGCAGGGGCCACTCTCGTAGTCCCTGACGATGTGGCGGCAGGCGGCCACCGCTGCCGGAGATTTGCCAGATCGCGACACTCATCCGACAATTCGGGACATGCCGCCACACGACAGGAGCGCCGAGACAGCGGCGGCGAAAGCCGCGGCTGCCGCCCGCAGCCACCTCGGTCCGTTCCGCGCCGTGCCCGATCTTCTCGCCGGGATGGGCGTGCCCTGGGAACCGGTCCTCCGTTCCGCGCGCATCTCCCGCGCGGACCTCGAGGACCCGGAGCGCAGCGCGCCCTTCGACCGGATCGACCGGCTGCTGGGCGACTGCGTCGCACGCGCGAAGTGCGGGCACTTCGGCCTGTTGATCGGCCAGACTGTCGACCTCCGCTCGTTCGGGATACCGGGACGGCTCGCGCTCTCGGCACCCACCGCCGGCGATGCGCTCTCTGCACTGGCACGACACTTCGTGCTGCATGACAGCGGCGGCTCGCCGCGCGTCGCCGTCAACGAAGCCACGGCCATCCTGAGCTACGGCATCCACGTCCCGGGCGTGCGCAACGCGGACCAGGTGTACGACCTTTCGGTCGCAGCGATGTGCAACATCCTGCGCCAGCTGTGCGGCGCAGAGTGGCGCCCGGATTTCGCGATGCTGCCGCGCAAGCGACCGAGCGACATCCTTCCGTACCGCGCAGCCTTGCGTGCTCCGCTCCGCTTCGACGCACTGCAGGCAGCGGTGGTATTTCCGAGCCGCTGGCTCACCAGGCCCCTGCCGGACGCGGACGCTTTCCTCTACCGCCTGCTCGAGAGCCGTGCGTTGCAGGAGGACGCCGATCGCGACCCGCTGTTCAGTCGCGAGGCCCGTCGCGCCGTCCGTGATCTGCTGCAGACGGGCGAGTGTTCCCGCGCGTCGGCGGCCGGAAGGCTCGGCCTGCACGAGCGAACGTTCGGGCGGCGACTGCAGGCCGCCGGCACCACATTCCGGCAGCTGCTCGACACCACGCGCGCAGACGTCGCGAAGCAATTGCTGCACGACACGCGCTCGCCGATCGGGCGCATCGCGGCATCGCTGGGATACACCGACGCAACGGCATTTACCCGCGCATTCCGGAGCTGGACCGGCATGACGCCACGCGAGTTCCGCGCCCGTTCGCTGCCGGAAGGCTGAACTCCTGGCGGGCGCGTGGCTGGTCGAATCACCGCGCCACGCAGCGCCGCGACTGTCGCGGATGCACGGCCTGCTGTCGCGAATTGCCGATTCTTGGCCCGGACGAGACCGGTCATTCGCGGCCGGGGCGCCGGATAATCGCCAAGGCACAAGCAC
This sequence comes from uncultured Gammaproteobacteria bacterium, assembly GCA_963712815.1. GTDB lineage: Bacteria > Pseudomonadota > Gammaproteobacteria > Steroidobacterales > Steroidobacteraceae > RPQJ01. The sequence continues at coordinate 54,645 of CAVQJL010000016.1, read as the reverse complement.
GTCGCGGAAGGTCGGCCCCGGATGCGGCGCGACGCCGTTCCGATGCCGTCCGATGACACCCAGGGGGAATCCATGCCTTCGCAAGCCTCTCGCCCGCTGCGTCGCATTGCCGCGGCCTCCGGGCTGCTCGTCGCCTGCAACCTGCCGGGACTCGCGGTCGGCCAGCCGCTCGATCGAACGGTGCTACCGGTGCCTGAGCCACCGCGCCCGGTCTACACCGAGATCGACGCACGCAAGGTGCAGCCACCGCCTCGCTTCGAAGTGAAGGCGCCGGCCGGCGCACCGAACGTCGTGATCGTACTGATCGACGACCTCGGCTTCGGCGTGCCGAGCGCCTTCGGCGGGCCCGTGCCGATGAAGACCCTCGACGCGCTTGCCCAGGGTGGCCTGCGCTACAACAACTTCCACACCACGGCGCTGTGCTCGCCGACCCGTGCCGCGCTCAAGGCCGGTCGCAACCACCACACGGTGAACATGGGGTTCATCACCGAGATGGCGACGGGCTTTCCGGGTGCGACCGGGCAGGTGCCGAGTTCGGCCGCGCCGCTCGCCGAGGTGCTGCGGCTCAACGGCTACAGCACGGCGGCCTTCGGCAAGTGGCACGAGACGGCCGCGTGGGAAGCGAGCGTGTCGGGACCGTTCGACCGCTGGCCGACGCGGCAGGGCTTCGACAAGTTCTACGGCTTCATCGGCGGCGAAACGAACCAGTGGGCGCCGTACCTGTACGACGGCGTGGCGCCGGTCGCCCTGTCCGACGACCCCGACTATCACTTCATGACCGACATGACCGACCGGGCCGTGGCCTGGATCAAGTACCAGAAGGCGCTCACGCCCGACCGCCCTTCGTTCATCTACTTCGCGCCGGGTGCCACACACGCACCGCACCACGTGCCGAAGGAATGGATCGCGCGCTGGCAGGGCCGCTTCGACCAGGGCTGGGACAGGCTGCGCGAGGAGACCCTGGCACGGCAGATCCGGATGGGCATCGTGCCTGCGGGCACGAAGCTCGGCCCCAAGCCGGCGGCGATCAAGGACTGGGAGACGCTCTCGGCCGACGAGAAGCGGCTGTTCGCGCGCCAGGCCGAGGTGTTCGCAGCCTTCGCCGAGTACACCGACCACGAGATCGGCCGGATGCTGCAGGCCTATGCCGACGTGGGCGAGGCCGACAACACACTCGTCTTCTACATTGCCGGCGACAACGGGACGAGCGGAGAAGGCGGACAGAACGGCATGTTCAACGAGTACACGTACTTCAACGGCGTGCAGGAAACGGTCGAGGATATGCTGAAGCTGATCGACCAGTGGGGCTCGCCCAGCACGTATCCGCACATGGCGGCCGGCTGGTCGGTGGCGCTGAATGCGCCGTTCGGCTGGATGAAGCAGGTGCCCTCGGATTTCGGCGGCACGCGCAACGGCATGGTTGTGCACTGGCCGAAGGGCATCCAGGCCAAGGGTGGAATCCGCACGCAGTTCGGACACGTGATCGACGTCGCGCCCACGGTACTCGAGGTGGTCGGTCTGCCGGAGCCGCGCGTCGTCAACGGCGTCGCGCAGGTGCCGATCGAGGGCGCGAGCCTTGCCTACTCCTTCGAGGATCCGAAGGCGAAAGAGCGGCACACGACGCAGTACTTCGAGATCGCCGGCAACCGCGCCATCTATCACGACGGATGGTTCGCACGCACCATACACCGGGCACCCTGGGAGCCAAAGCCACGCCGGCCGCTCGAGGACAATTCCGCCTGGGAACTCTACGACACACGCGCGGACTTCAGCCTGTCCAGTGACCTCGCGGGCAGCAACCCACAGAAGCTTGCCGAGTTGCAGGCACTCTTCCTGAAGGAAGCCGCGAAGTACCACGTGCTGCCCATGGACGACCGCGTCTTCGAACGGCTGGATGCCGCCGCGGTCGGTCGTCCCGACCTGATGGGCGCCCGTACGTCGATGACTCTCGCCGAGGGCATGACCGGCATGATGGAGAGCGTTTTCCTCAACGTGAAGAACCGCTCGAAGACCATCACCGCCGAGCTCGAGGTGCCCGAGAGCAAGGTCAACGGCACGATCCTCGCGCAGGGTGGCCGCTTCGGCGGCTGGTCGTTGTACGTGGAAGACGGCGTGCCCGCCTACCACTACAACTTCCTCGGGCTGCAGCAGGCGAGCATCCGGGCGACCACGCCCCTGCCACCGGGCAAGGCCACCGTGCGCTTCGACTTCGCCTACGATGGCGGCGGTCCCGGCAAGGGCGGCGTCGGCACCCTGTTCGTGAACGGCGAGAAGGTCGGCGAGGGCCGCATCGAGCGCACCCAGGCCGGCCTCTTCTCGGCGGACGAGACCGCCGACGTCGGCATCGACCTCGGCACGCCGGTCGTAGAGTCGATCGGCGCCGAGCATGCGTCGAAGTTCAGTGGCCGAATCGACACGGTAACCGTTGAGGTGCGCAAGTGATCCGTCCCCGCGAACTCATGATCGCTGTCGCGATCCTCCTGTGCGCTACGCCAGCCGTTGCGCAGACCCCTGCGGCTGCCGCTGCGCCAGCGCCTGCGCCGTCCAAGCCGATTTCCACGTCGCTCGGAATGGTCGTGTTTCCTGCGAAGGGCCAGACCCCGCAGCAGCAAGCCCAGGACGAGGGTGAGTGCTATGCCTGGTCGAAGGGCCAGACCGGCGTGGACCCGATGGCACCACCGCCAGCCGCCGCGCAATCCTCGGCTCAGCCGGCCGCGCAGCCAGCCCACGGCGCCGACGGGTCGCGTCTTCGTGGCGCCGCGCGCGGCGCCGCGGCGGGCGCGGTCATCGGCGAGGTGGCGGACGACGATGCCGGCAAGGGTGCGGCAATCGGCGCCACGGCAGGCGTCGTGGCAGGCGGGCGGCAGAGCCGCAAGCACCAGGAACAGGTCACGCAGCAGACGGCGCAGCAGCAGCAGCAGGCCGCGCAGCAGCAACAGGCTGCGCAGCAGCAGCAGACGGACCTTTTCAGGAAGGGCTTTGCCGCGTGTCTCGAGCCGAAGGGCTACACCGTCAAGTAGAGCGGAGTGCAACCCATGAACATGATGCCGATCGCGCGGCGGACCAAAGCCCTCGCCCTTGCCGCAATCATTGCCACCGCAGGCCCGATCGCAAATGGCGCCGACTCCCAGGTCGGCGTCGCCGGCGCACTCGACCAGCGGTCCGCCGAGAAGGCGTTCCCGGCACAGAAGCTCTACTCGCCCTACGCCGGACGCAACTTCCCGACGCGCCCCTACTTCGGCGACACCCACCTCCACACCGTCGTTCTCGATGGACGCGGGGGCCTTCGGCGCCCGCCTGACGCCCCGCGATGCCTACGTGTTCGCCAAGGGCAACGAGATCAAGTCCTCGAGCGGCCAGCCGGTGAAGCTGTCGCGCCCGCTCGACTTCCTCGTGGTGGCCGATCACTCGGACGGCATGGGTTTCTTCCCGCTCCTGATCGGCGGCAGCCCGGAGATCCTGGCCGATCCGCAGGGCAAGAAGTGGTACGAGATGATCCGCTCCGGCGAGGGCGCCGCAGCCGCCATGGACATCATCCAGAGCTTCGGCAAAGGAGCGATCTCCAAGGCGATCCTTCCGGTGCCCGGCACGCGCGCCTACCAGGGCGCATGGGCGGAGACGATCAAGGCCGCCGAGGAAGCCAACGAGCCGGGGCGCTTCACCGCCTTCATCGGCTACGAGTGGACCTCGAACACCGGCGGCAACAACCTGCACCGCAACGTGATCTTCCGCGACGACGCCAACAAGGCGAGCACCGTCGAGCCGTACACCACGATGCGACCGCTGGGCAGTGACAACCCGGTCGATCTCTGGAAGTGGATGGCCGGGTACGAGGAGAAGACCGGCGGCAACGTGCTCGCCATCGCCCACAACGGCAACCTTTCGAACGGTCGCATGTTCCCGACCGTCGAGGCCTTCGACAAGCCGATCGACCGCGCCTACGCCGAGAATCGCGCCAGGTGGGAGCGCCTCTACGAAGCCACGCAGACCAAGGGCGATGGCGAGGCGCATCCGTACCTGTCGCCCAACGACGAATTCGCGAACTTCGAGACGTGGGACAAGGGCAACCTCGACGGCAGCGCAGCCAAGACCCGGGACATGCTCGAGTTCGAGTACGCCCGCTCGGCTCTAAAGAACGGCCTGATGCTGGAGCAGAAGCTCGGCATGAACCCGTACAAGTTCGGCCTGATAGGCAGCAGCGACGCCCACACCGGCCTCGCCGCCATGGAGGAGGACAACTTCTTCGGCAAGACCGCGCCGCAGGAGCCGAGCCCCGAACGCATGACGGCCACCTTCTTCAATAACGCCCAGACCGGCGTGAAGATCATGGACTGGGAGGTGTCGGCTTCTGGCTATGCCGCGGTCTGGGCCACGGACAACACGCGTGAAGCGCTGTTCGACGCGATGGAGCGGCGCGAGACCTACGCGACCACCGGCACACGCCTGGTCGTGCGTTTCTTCGGCGGATGGGATTTCGAGCCCGACGACGCCGGCCACCGGCTGCCGGCCGCGATTGGCTACGGCAAGGGCGTGCCCATGGGCGGCGACCTCGCTGCCGCGCCCGCCGGCAAGTCGCCGACCTTCCTGGTCGCCGCCCTGAAGGACCCGATCGGCGCGAATCTCGATCGCGTCCAGGTCGTCAAGGGTTGGGTCGACTCCAGTGGCCAGGTGCAGGAGAAGGTCTACGACGTGGCATGGGGCGACGCCGACAAGCGCAAGCCCGGCGCGGACGGCAAGCCGCCGCCGGTCGGCAGCACGGTGGACGTGGCGAACGCCAGCTGGACCAACACGATCGGCGATCCAGAGCTGATCGCCGTGTGGAAGGATCCTGATTTCGACCCGAAGCAGCGCGCGTTCTACTACGCCCGCGTGCTCGAGATTCCGACGCCGCGGTGGACCGCGTACGATGCGAAGCGTTTCGGCATCCAGCCGCTGCCGGGCACGACGCTGACCCTCCAGGAACGCGCCTATACTTCGCCCATCTGGTACACACCAGGCCGCTGAGCGGCAGGCTGCAACGAACACATGGGTCACGACAAGGCGCCCGGGCAGTCCCCGGGGATCAAGCACCGGCTGATGGAAGAGCTGCGCAGGTACCTGCTGGTCAGCGCCTACCTGTACGTCTGTTTCGGTGCGATCCTGCTGTACAAAACCGCGATTCTCAGCGAGGCCGGGCAGCATTACGTACCGCTCGGCGTCGCGGCAGTGAAGGCGCTGGTCCTCGGCAAGTTCGTGCTGATCGGCGAGATGGCGGGAGTGGGCTCGCGATTCGGATCGGGTGGTTTCCTGCCGCGAGTGGCCCGGCGATCGCTGCTGCTGCTCCTGGTACTGGTCGCGCTGACCGCGGTCGAGGAATTCGTGGTTGCGCTGATCCACGGCCGGACGATGGGCGAGGCTGCGAGCGCGCTCACGGGGCTGCTGCGACCGGAACCACTTGCGTCGACGCTGCTGATGCTGCTCATACTCGTGCCGCTGGTGGTCGTGACTGAGTTGAGCCGGACGCTGGGTCCCGGTGGCCTTCGCCGCCTCGTGCTCGACCGCTAGACCGGAAGGCCTCGTCGCGATGGCGTCGCGCGCCGGCCCCGATGCCCTCCGGCCTGGGCTAAGCCCTGGTTTCGTTCTGACCTGCAACGTGAGGATCACATGAACGTTCAAAGCATGAATCGCGTTCTCGGTCTCGTGGCCTCCCTCGGCCTGGCCGTGCTGCTGGCCCCTGCCGGCGTTCTCGCGGCAAAGGACCCGCCTCCGGAGGTCAGCCCGGACGGCCTGCATCTCACGAAGAGCACGAAGAACCGCGTCGTCTACGTGAAGCCGGGCGCGACCTTCACGCAATACGGCCGCATCGGGATCCTCGACCCCCTGGTGGAATTCGAGAAGGACTGGGAGAAGGATTACAACCGCAGTCGCATCGGCCTCGAGGGGCGGGTCAGCGACGAGGATGTCGCGCGCATGAAGCAGCGGCTCGCTGACGAATTCAAGAAGGTCTTCACGGACGAACTGCAGCAGAAGGGCGGTTACCCGGTGGTCGATGTAGTGGGCCCGGACGTACTGGTGCTGCGCCCGGCGCTGCTCAACGTCGAGGTGAACGCGCCCGACGTGATGAGCGCGGGGCTCGAGCGCACTATCGTGCGCTCGGCCGGCCAGATGACCCTGTACCTGGAGCTGTGGGATTCATCCACGAAGACCCTGCTGGCTCGCGTGATGGACGCACAAGCGGACCCGGACAACTTCGCGCAGGCCGGCAACAGCGTCACCAACAAGGCGGCTGCGGACCGCATCCTGCGCGATTGGGCGAAGGAGCTGCGCGAGCGCCTCGACGAGGTGAAGGGAAAGCCCGCTTCGTGATCGGCGGCCCGCCGCGCACTCAGCGCGCGGCAGGCGGCTCGAACCACTTCTCCTTCGGAACGATCTTGGGCGCCTCCGGGTCGGCCACGTAGTTGGGCGACATGATCTGCACGTCGTGCTCGTTGAACACGTCCTGGACGTGGGCATTGAGTTCGCTGAGCGCCGCATACTTCAGGGAGGGGTCCGGCACCGTCACGAGCAGCGTGTACTCCACGTAGAAGTCCTGCAGCGCGGTCTGCAGTACTTTCGGCGCCGATTCCTTCGCCAGGCTCGCGGTCCGGTCGGCGGCCATCAGCAGCAGGGCCTGAACCTGCCGCCACGGCGTGTCGTAGCCGATCGTGATCTTGGTCGCGACCCGTACGCCACCGTCCCGAGCGAGTCGCGAATAGTTGCGGGTGACGCTCGAGGCGATCACCGCGTTGGGGATATTGATCAGTTCGTGGCGCAGGGTCTCGATCTGGGTGTTGAGGAATCCCACCGAGGTCACCGTGCCCTCCGTTTCGCCGATCTGCACGAACTCGCCCGGCCGCAAGGCGCGGGTGTACATGAGCATCAGGCCGCTCACCGCCTGGTTGACGATGCCGGAAGCGCCGATCGACAGCATCAGGCCGACGAACACGCCGATGCCCTTGAAGGCCTCGCTGCCGCTGCCGGGCAGGTAGGGATAGGCGGCCACCAGCGCGAACAGCCAGATGATGGCCGTGAGCAGCCGCTCCGTGGGGCGTACGGTCGCCTCGTCCAGCCAGCCGACCTCGACCCGGCCGGCCTGGATGCCCTCGAAGAACACGCGCATCACCCGGACGACAAAGCGGGTGACGAGGAAGATCAGCACCACGAATACCAGGCCGGGGATGGCCTCGAGTATCCCCGCCCCGAAACGCCCGAGGGCCTCGAGCAGCCGGCCGAGCAGCCGCTCGCTCCAGGGGCGCGTGTATGGAAAGAACCCGAGCACCAGCATCAGCCACTCGTAGAGGAGCAGCGCGCTCAGGAGCCATGCCAGCATGCGCAGCGGCACGGTCGCAAGGTTGGTCAGACCGACCCGGCCTGCCACGTGACGACTCCACCCCGAGGAGAGCTGCTCGGCCCGGCGCTCCACGAATCCGCGCATGCGCCGGGCCAGCGCCGTGTAACCGCGCCAAAGGGTCCACATCAACCCGGCGAATGCCAGGGTCACGAGCAGCGTGTAACCAATCGCCGTCAGCAGTCGTCGCCAGTCACCTAGCTCGTTCATCTCGTCGAACGCAGTGCGCAGGTTGCTGACGGCGGCATCCGTCACCATCTGCACGCTCTCGCCCAACTCGGGGTTTGCGTCCCCAACCAGCACGCGGAAGACGAGCGAATCGTCCACCATGACCGCGACGCCCTCGGGAAGCGTCCTCGTAGTGACCTCGAGCGGCCCGCCCCGTTGCGCCACGCGGACGAGGTTCGCCTGCACGGTGCTCGCCCGGACCGCCGGCGAGGCGGCGAGGCCGGCACTGCGCATGGTGAAGATGTGCCGGTTGGCGAGCGTGAGTTCGGCCGGCTCGAGGATCTGCTTTTCCTCGGCGCCGGACTGGGCGAAAGAGTTCGGGGACGCCAGCGTGAGCACGGCGAGCATGATCGCGATGACCGACAGGACTCCGACCCTCCGGTTTGCGCCGTCGCGGATCATATTGGTTCGAATCACTGACGTCCCTCGGCTGTTCTTCGGGCAACCCGGGCGTCACAATGACGGCCATGCCCGCTTCACGCAAGATGGCTCTGGGTGCGCTGATCGCCCTGGGTATCGCACTCGCGCTCTGGCTGTTCGCCGGTCGGCAGACTACCCCGCTCCCCGTCGCTACGGCCCCGCCCACGCCGGCGGTGCCCGCCCCGACCGCCGTGCCCACCTACCTGGGGTCGGCCGCCTGTGCTTCCTGCCACCAGGCCGAGTACGACGCCTGGCGTGGTTCGCAGCACGCCGTCGCCATGCAGGTGGCGGGCGAGGACACCGTGCTCGGCGACTTCGACGACGCGAAGTTCAGTTACTTCGGCATCACCACTCGCTTCTTCCGTCGCGACGGCCGGTTCATGGTCCGCACGGACGGCGCGGACGGCAAGCTCGCGGACTTCGAGATCCGCCATACGTTCGGCGTGTATCCGCTGCAGCAGTACCTCGTCGAGTTGCCCGGCGGCCGGGTGCAGGCGCTGTCGGTCGCCTGGGACACTCGCCCGAAGGACCAGGGAGGGCAACGCTGGTTCCACCTCTATCCCAACGAGCGCATCGACCATCGCGACGAGTTGCACTGGACGCAGCGGCAGCAGAACTGGAACTTCATGTGCGCGGACTGCCACTCCACGGCCGTACGGAAGAACTACGACGCCGCGACCAACACCTTCGCGACGACGTTCGCAGAGGTGAGCGTCGGCTGCGAGGCCTGCCACGGGCCGGGCAGCAACCACGTTGCCCTTGCGCAGGACGCCGCGGCGGCCGGGCGCGCCATGCAGGCGAGCGGACTCACGGTGGCCCTCGACGAGCGTCGCGGCGTCGCCTGGGTCATCGACCCCGCGACCGGCAACGCCGCGCGCAGCAAGCCGCGGACGACGGAGCGCGAGCTCGACGTCTGCGCGCAGTGCCACGCCCGCCGCGGGCAGTTCTCCGACGACTACCGGGCCGGCGAGGCGCTCCAGGACCACTACCGCCCGTCCGTGCTGAGCCCGGGCCTGTACCACCCCGACGGCCAGCAGCGCGACGAGGTCTTCAACTGGGGCTCGTTCGTCTCGAGCCGCATGTACGCGGCGGGCGTCACCTGCGGCGACTGTCACGATCCGCACGGCGGGAAGCTGCATGCGCCGGGCAACGCAGTCTGTGCGCAATGCCACTCGGCGGTGAAGTACGACACCCCGGACCACCACTTCCACGAGCAGGGGACGCCCGGCTCGGCCTGCGCCGCCTGCCACATGAGGACCGAGACCTACATGGTCGTGGATCCGCGCCACGACCACAGTTTTCGCATTCCCCGCCCCGACCGGAGCGCGAGCCTCGGCGTGCCCGATGCCTGTGGCTCATGCCACGCCCAGCCGTCGGCACAGTGGGCCGCCGCCGAGATCCGCAAGCGACGGCCCGAGCCGAAGCCCGGATTCCAGGGATTCGCGGAAGCCTTTGCCGCTGCGGACGAGGGCGACCCGTCGGCCGCATTCGGCCTGACGCAGATCGTTGCCAACCAGGACGAGTCGGCCATCGCGCGGGCCTCGGCCCTCGAGCGCCTGTCCCGGCTGCCCGGCGAGTCCGCGCTGCTGTCCGCCGAGGCTGCGCTCGGCGACCCGAGCCCGCTGGCCCGTGCAGCCGCGGTCGCGGTCTACGACCTGCTGCCGCCGCTGCAGCGGCGCGCCGTCGTCCCGCTGCTCGACGATCCCGTGCGCACGGTCCGCATGCAGGCGGCACGGACGCTCGCCCCGCTAGCCGACGACGCGTTCAGCGCCGATGAGCTCGCCGCCTTCCGCCGCGCCGCCGAAGAGTACGTCGCGGCCGAGCGTTTCAATGCCGACCGCCCGGAGCACCGCACCAACCTCGGCGCGTTCCTCGCGGATCGCGGGGAGCTGACGGCGTCCGAGGCCGAATACCGGGCCGCCCTCGCCCTCGACGCACGCTTCGTGCCGGCCTGGGTCAACCTCGCCGATCTCATGCGGCTCTCCGGGCGGGAGGCGGACACCGAGGCGACCCTGCGCGAGGGACTGAAGCAGGTGCCCGGCGCGGCGGCGCTGCACCACTCGCTCGGGCTGTCGCTGGTGCGCCAGCAGCGCAAGCCCGAGGCGCTCAAGGAGCTGAAGCGCGCGACCGAGCTCGATCCGACGAACCGCCGTTTCGCCTACGTGTACGAAGTCGCGCGGGCCGACCTCGCGCAGTGAGCATCGCCACCGAGCCGCTCGACCTGCTGCGACGTATCTTCGGGCACGCCGACTTCCACGGCGCACAGCGCGAGATCGTCGAGCACGTGGTCGCGGGCGGCGACGCGCTGGTGCTCATGCCGACCGGCGGCGGCAAATCGCTGTGCTACCAGCTTCCGGCGCTGCTGCGGCCCGGCACGGCCGTGGTGGTCTCGCCGCTGATCGCGCTGATGCAGGACCAGGTGGCGGCGCTTGCGCAGCTCGGCATCCGCGCCGAGTTCCTGAACTCGACGCTTGATGCCGCCGCGGCCCGCGCCGTCGAGCGCGAGCTGCTCGCCGGCGAGCTCGACCTGCTGTACGTGGCGCCCGAGCGGCTCGGCACGCCGCGCTGCCTCGAGTTGCTCGACCAGGCCCGGCTCGCGCTCTTCGCCATCGACGAGGCGCACTGCGTCTCGCAGTGGGGCCACGACTTCCGGCCCGACTACCTGCTGCTCTCGGTGCTGCACGAGCGCTACCCCGACGTGCCGCGCATCGCGCTCACGGCCACCGCCGACCCGCAGACCCGCGCGGAGATCGTCGAGCGGCTCGCGCTCGCGGGCGCGCGCGTTTTCGTGTCGAGCTTCGACCGCCCGAACATCCGCTACACGATCACCGACAAGCGTGACGCCGGGCGCAGCTGCTCGCCTTCATCCGCGAGTCGCATCCCGGGGAGGCGGGCATCGTCTACTGCCTGTCGCGCAAGCGCGTGGACGAGACGGCCGCGGTGGCTGCGTCGCCAGGGCGTGACGGCCCTCGCCTACCACGCCGGCCTCGACGCCGCGACCCGCGCCGAGCGGCAGGCGCGCTTCCAGCGCGAGGAAGGCATCGTCATGGTCGCCACCATTGCCTTCGGCATGGGCATCGACAAGCCGGACGTGCGCTTCGTGGCCCACCTCGACCTGCCGAAGAGCATCGAGGCCTACTACCAGGAGACCGGCCGCGCCGGCCGCGACGGCCAGCCCGCCGACGCCTGGATGGTCTACGGGCTCGGCGACGTCGTGCAGCAGCGCCGCCTCATCGAGGCGATCCGAAGGGCGGCGATGACCACAAGCGGATTTCGATCCGCCAAGCTCGATGCGCTGCTTGGACTCTGCGAGACCGCCTGCCGGCGCGTGCGGCTGCTGTCGTACTTCGGCGAGGCCGCAGCACCCTGCGGCAACTGCGACAACTGCCTCGAGCCGCCCGAGACCTGGGACGCATCGGTCGCCGCGCAGAAGGCGCTCTCCGCGATCTATCGCACCGGGCAGCGTTTCGGCGCCGTGCACGTGATCGACGTGCTGCGCGGCAAGGAGAACGAGCGCGTGCTGCGCTGGGATCACCAGCAGCTCGGCGTGTTCGGCATTGGCGCCGAGCTCGACGAGGCCGCGTGGCGCGACGTGTTCCGCCAGCTCGTCGCGCTCGGCTACGTGCAGGTGGACCACGGCGCCTACGGCGCGTTGCGCCTGACCGCCGCGAGTCGCCCGGTGCTGAAGGGCGAGCAGCCGGTGCAAATGCGCCGAACTGCGCCGCGGGTTCGCGGCCGCAAGCGGTCGCGGACGGCACATGGGGCGACGGCAGCTCTCGGCACGGCCGGCAGCAACGGCGGCGGCGGATTGCTGGCGAATGCAGCGACGGACCCGGCGGGCGAAGTCGACCGCTACGCCCGCCTCAGGGCCTGGCGTCTAGCCGAGGCCCGGCGCCAGGCCGTGCCCGCCTACGTGATCCTGCACGACGCGACGCTCGCGGAGATCGCCCGCCGCGAGCCGCGCGATCTCGATGCGCTCGGGGAGATCCCCGGCATCGGCGCGCGCAAGCTCGAGCGCTACGGCGCGGCGCTGCTCGACGTGCTGCGCGAGTAGGCCAGTTAGTGCGCGGATCCGTGTGACGCGGCCACCGCCGCGATGTCCCGCGACTCCACGATCGTCACACCCGGCGGTTCGCTGAGCGCGGTGGCGATCATGGCCACGGCAATGTCACTTGCCTCGACCGGGCGCCACGTGGCCGGCGCGAGGCGCAGCATGCGCTCGCCGAGCCGCTCGAGCGGCCGGGACTCGCCCCGGTCTCCCGCGATGACCGAGGGCCGGAACATCGCGAGGCTCGGCCAGTCCATGCGCCGCAGGTCGTCCTCCAGCTCGCCCTTGACGCGCGAGTAGAAGAACGGCGAGGAGCGGCTCGCGCCGAGCGCGCTCACCAGCGAGAAATGGGTCGCGCCCTGCCTGCGCGCAATCCCGGCGAGCCGCAGCGGATAATCGTGGTCCACCACGCGGAAGCGCGCCTGCGATCCGGCCTTGCGGATCGTGGTGCCGAGCGCACAGAACACGTGGTCGCCGCCGAGTTGCGCAGCGACTTCGTCGAGACGGTCGAAATCGGTGATCACGACGTCGAGCTTGCGGTGCCGGCCGCCCGACGAGGGCGGCCGTCGGGCCACGACCACGACTCGCGCATAGCGCCTCGAGGCGAGCAGTCGCTGCAGGCATTCGCCGCCCACGAGTCCCGTGGCACCGGCAAGCACCGCCGTGAGACCGCCCATCGCAGGCTCAGCGCGGCGCGAAGCGCGGGTCGGTGATCTTCATCTCGGTCACGGGCCCGTACTTGCCGACCTGCGCGCGGATGCGCGCGGCGTCCCCGACCAGCACGATGGCCAGGTTGCGCGAGAGCGGGAAGGACTGCCCGATCGTCCGCTTCGCCGTCGCCTGGTCCACGTCCGCGACGCGGGCCGCGAAGCCGTCCACGTCGTCAGGGCCGAGACCGTACAGCAGCAAGTCCGCCAGGCGGCCTGCGAGCGCCCCATTGGTCTCGATCGTGGGCGGGAACTGCCCGATCAGGTAGGTTCGCGCCGACTCGAGCGTCACCGCGTCCAGGCCGTCTGCGTGCAGCCGGTCGAGGGTGGCGAGCGCGAGGTCGATCGCCTGCACGGTGCTCTCGGTCGCGGTGAACGAGGTGATGCTGAAGGCGCCCGGCTGCGCGAGCCGGTCGAAGCCCGAGCGCGCGCCGTAGGTGAGCCCGCTCTTGATGCGCAGCTCGGTGTTGAGCATCGAGGTGAAGCGGCCACCGAACACGGTGTTGACAACCGCCTGGGCCGTGCGCTCGGGATCGGTGCGCGAGGCTCCGACGTTGCCCAGCCAGAAGTACGTCTGCGCGGCGCCCGGCTTGTCCACGAGCAGCACGCGTCGTCCCTCGACCACCGGCGCCCTCGTGGCCGCGGGCACTGCGGCTACGGAGCGACTGACCGAACCGAAGGCCGCCTCCAGCCGGCGGCGCAGGTCCGCGGAGTCGAAGTCCCCGACCACCGCGATGATCAGGCGATCGCCACGCACCTGCGTTTCGTAATGCCGCTTGAGGTCGTCGAGCGTCACGGCGGCGAGCGATTCCTCGCTGCCGCCGGCCGGCCGTCCGTACGGGTGACCGCGGAACAGCCAGGCGTCGCCGTACTCGCCGACCAGCGCCCGCGGGTCGGCGTCCTTGGCGGCGGCGATGGACTGGATCGCCCGCTCGCGCACCTTGTCGAACTCCGCGGCGGTGAGCCGCGGACGCAGCAGCGCGTCGCTCGCCAGCTCGATCATGAGCCCGAGATCGCGGGCGAGGAAGCTCGCGCCGAGCGACAGGCTCTCGGCGCCGGCGCCCAAGGCGAGCTTGCCGCCGGCGCTCTCGATTGTCTCCGCGAACTGCGCCCCGTCACGGCCGCCCGCACCCTTCTGCATGAGCTCGGCCAGGAGCGCAGCCGTGCCCTCGCGGCCGGGTGCGTCGGCGAGCGAGCCGCCGCGCACCACCACGTTCATCGCGACCAGCGGCGTGTCGCGCTTCGGCATGAGCGCGAGTTCCGCGCCGTTGCCGAGCATCACGCGCTCGAACTCCGGCAGGCGCACGGCGCCCGGCGAGTCCGCCGACGCCGATGCTGGGACCAGCATCGCGGCGCCCAGCACCGCGAGCGCCGACGAGCCCCAGCCCGCGAGCGCGCTCATCGCGCACCGCCAGCGCCGGCGGCACCTGTCGTGGCGGCCGAAGCGGCCGGGTCAGCCGGCTTCGGCTCGAGCACGCCCACCGTGCGATTGTCCGCGCGCAGGACCGTGGCGGCCGCCAGGCGCACGTCCTCGACGGTGATGCCCTCGTATACCGAGGGCGCGTCGAACAGCTTGCGATAGTCGCCGTGGAACACCTCGTAGGTGCCGAGCGCCTGCGCCTTGCCGCTGATGGTCTCGAGGCCGCGCCAGAACCCCGCCAGGGCCTGGTTGCGTGCCTTGGCGAGCTCGGCCGGAGCCGGTCCGTCCTTCGCGAGTCGCGCGATCTCCTCGTCGATCAGCCGCTCGGTCTTCGCCGGATCGCCGTCCGGAGGCACGATCGCATACACCCAGGCGAGACCCGGGTCGAAGCCCTGGTCGAGCGAGGTGCCGACCTGGACGGCCGCCCGCTCCTGCTCGACCAGCCGCTGGTGCAGGCGCGAGGAATCCCCGGAGCCCAGGATCGAGAGCAGCACTTCCATGACGCGCGTCTGGCGGTCCGGAGCGGCCGTCGTGTGCCAGGCCATCGCGATGATCGGGGTCTGCGCCTCGCGCTGGACGCGCAGGCGACGCTCGCCGAGTTGCGGCGGTTCGCGAGTCGTCACCGGCGGCGGTGCGGGCTGCGCCTCGAGCGGGGCGAGGTAGCGTTCGGCCAGCGCGAACACCGCCTCGGGGTCCACCGCACCCACCACGAACATCACCGCGTTGTTGGGAGCGTAGTACTGCTGGTAGAACGCCTGCAGGTCCTCCACCTTCCAGCCCTCGATGTCCGAGGGCCAGCCGATCACCGGGATCTGGTAGGGATGCGCGAGGTAGGCCGTCGCGCGCATCTGCTCGTCGAGCGTGCCGAAATTGTCGTCGTCCACGCCGGAGCGGCGCTCGGAGTACACGACGCCGCGCTCGCTCTCGACGACCTGCGGGTCGAAGTCCAGGTGACGCATGCGGTCGGCCTCGAGGTCGAAGATGAGCCCGGTGGCGCTCGAGGGGAACCAGTTCTGGTACACGGTCACGTCCGGGCTCGTGTAGGCGTTGTTGCTGCCGCCGTTGGCCTCCATCACGCGGTCGAAGTCGCCTGGCGGGCGATTCTTTGTGCCGTTGAACATCATGTGCTCGAAGTAGTGCGACAGGCCGGTGATCCCAGGCCGCTCGTTGCGGCTGCCGACGCGGTACCAGGTGTACATCGCGACGTTGGGAATGTCGTGGTCCGGCCAGACGACGACCTCGAGTCCGTTCGACAGCGTGCGGGAAACGATGCGGTCGGCGCCGGCCACCGGGGCATTGGCCGCCGGCGCCGGGCTCGCCGCGAAGATCAGGAGGACTCCAGCCGCGAGAATGGACACCCGGTTCATGACTCAGCCCCCTTTTGTGATGCGATCCAGCGGTCGATCTTCGCCTCGAGCACGTCGAGCGGCAGCGGTCCGTCACCGAGCACCGCCGTGTGGAACTTGCGCGCGTCGAAGCGATCCTCGAGCGCCTTCTCGGCGCGCGCGCGCAGCTCGCTGATCTTGAGCTGGCCGAGCTTGTAGGCGAGCGCCTGGCCCGGAATCGCCATGTAGCGCTCGGTCTCCGCGACGCGACGCGCCTCGCTGGTGGCGCTATGCGCCTCGATGTAGTCGAGCACCTGCTGGCGCGTCCAGCCCTTGGAGTGCAGGCCCGTGTCCACCACCAGGCGGATGGCGCGGAACAGTTCGCCCTCGAGGCGGCCGAAGTACTGGTACGGGTCCTGGTACATGCCGAGATCGGGGCCGAGCGACTCGGCATAGAGCGCCCAGCCCTCGCTGTAGGCGGTGTAGCCGCCGAAGCGGCGGAACCGCGGCAGCTCCTTCTGCTCGCGCGCGATCGAGATCTGGAAGTGGTGCCCGGGATTGCCCTCGTGCAGCGACAGCGCCTCCATCGCCCACTTCGGACGGGCGCTCAGGTCGTAGGTGTTGGCGTAGAAGATGCCGGGCCGCGAGCCATCCTCGCTCGCGGCCTGGTAGCTGCCGCCGGCGGCGCTCTTCTCGCGGAACGGCTCGACGGCGCGCACCTCGTAGTCGGCCCTGGGCAGGACCTCGAACAGCTTCGGCAGCTGCGGGTCCACGCGATTCTTTATGTCCGCGTAGCCCGCCACCAGTGCATCGCGGCTGGGCCAGACGAAACGCGGGTCCGTGTTCAGGAAGCGGAAGAACGCGTCAAGGTCGCCCTCGAAGCCGACGCGCTCCATCACGCCCTTCATCTCGTTGCGGATGCGCGCGACCTCGGCGAGGCCGATCTCGTGGATCTGGGCCGGGGTGAGGTCGGTGGTGGTGATGTCCCGGACGCGCTGGGCGTACCAGGCCGCGCCGTCCGGCAGCGCATCGAGCCCGACGCTCACGCGCGTGCGCGGCAGGTACTCGTCGCGCATGAAGTCGTGCAGGCGCCGGTAGGTCGGCACGACCTTGCCCTCGATGGCGGCACCGTAGGCTGCGGTGAGGCGCTCGCGATCGGCGGCGCCGAAGCCCTCGGGCAGGTTGCGGATCGGCCCCCAGTACACCGAGTCCTCGGGCCGCTCGACGACGTGCGCGGCGAGCTGCGGCAGGACGCGCTCGGCGAGCACCCGCGGCAACGTGTAGCCGCGCTCCACCCCCTCGCGCATGTTTACGATGGCCTGGTCGGTCCAGGCGACGAAGCCCTCGAGGCGCTTGAGGAACTTGTCGTAGTCCTCAACGGTCTTGAAAGGCTGGATGCTGTTGCCGGAGCCGAGCTGGGCAAAGGTGTTGGGAACCGAGTAAAACTGGTTGAGCGGGACGAGGTGCCCGGGGTAGCGGAAACCCTCGATCTCGCGCTCGCGGGCCGACTCGAAGACCTGGTAGGTGAGCAGGTCCTGGCCCTGGAGGCGGCCGGCATCGAGCTGGCGCAGCCTGGCGAGGTAGTCGCGCTCGAGCTGTTGGGCGCGGGCCCGCCATTCCGGGGAGATCGCGACCTCGAAGCGGTCGTCGTAGCGCGGATCGCCGATCGAGGTGGCGCTGACCGGGTTGAGTCTCAGGTAGTCCTCGAAGTAGGACTCGACGAGTTCGCCAAGCCGGCGCGACTCGGCGACCGCAGCCGCCTCGGCGGCCGGCGCGGCCGCGGCACGGTCGACCGACGGCGCGGCGGACGCCGCGCAGGGAGCGAGAAACAGGGCGGCGACCGCCACCGCGAGGGGTCGTTGACGCATCGGTGATTTCCGCGACAGGGGGAGGCCGGGCACTTTGCCCCATCCCGCCCGCCGCGGAAAGGGGTTCCCGGGCGTCCGGCGGCCCGCCGCGAACGGGCCGGGGGACGGCGCACCCGCATCCGTGTCGGCACGGATGTAAATTTCTGCCGGCAGAGGGCAAGGTCCGCATGGGCCAAAGGACGGGAGGAACATGTTCCAGATCAGAATTCACGGGCGCGGCGGCCAGGGCGTCGTCACCGCAGCCGAGCTGTTGTCCGTCGCCGCCTTCCGCGAGGGGCGCCACGCGCAGGCCTTCCCGAGCTTCGGCTCCGAGCGCACGGGCGCACCGGTGGTAGCGTTCTGCCGCATCGACACGCACCCGATCCGTCTGCGCGAGCCGATCCTCGAGCCCGACGCACTGATCATCCAGGACCCCACCCTGCTGCACCAGGTGGACGTCTTTGGCGGCCTCGGCGAGGACGGCTACATCCTGATCAACACTTCGCGCAGCTTCGAGGACCTCGGGCTCGCCGAGTTCGCCGCGGGCTTCCGAGCAGAGCGGCTGTGCACCGTGCCCGCCACGGAGTTCGCCCTCAAGCACATCGGCCGACCGCTGCCTAACGCCGCGCTGCTCGGCGGGTTCGCGGCCATCTCGGGGCAGATCTCGCTCGAATCCGTAGGCGCGGCCGTCCGCGAGAAGTTCCCCGCCAAGGTCGCCGAGGCCAATATCGCCGCCGCGGCCGAGGCCTTCGAGTTCGTCACCCAGGCACTGCGCGAGGCTGCCCATGCTTAAGCAAATCGAGGGCTCGGCGGCCGTCGCCGAGGCGGTGGCGCTGTGCCGTCCCGAGGTGATCTGCGCCTACCCGATCTCGCCGCAGACCCACATCGTCGAAGGGCTCGGCAAGCTCGTGGATGGGGGCAAGCTCACGCCCTGCGAGTTCATCAACGTCGAGTCCGAGTTCGCCGCCATGTCGGTGGCGATCGGCGCCTCGGCGGCCGGCGCGCGCGCCTACACCGCGACCGCCAGCCAGGGGCTGCTGTTCATGGCCGAGGCCGTGTTCAACGCCGCGGGGCTCGGCCTGCCCATCGTGATGACGGTCGCCAACCGCGCCATCGGCGCGCCGATCAACATCTGGAACGACCACACCGACGCGCTCAGCCAGCGCGACTGCGGCTGGATCCAGCTCTTTGCCGAGGACAACCAGGAGGCGCTCGACCTGCACATCCAGGCGTTCCGGCTGGCCGAGGAGCTGTCGGTTCCGGTCATGGTGTGCATGGACGGATTCATCCTCACCCACGCCTACGAACGCGTGGACATGCCGACGCAGGAGCAGGTGGACGCGTTCCTGCCGCCCTACGAGCCGCGCCAGGTGCTCGACCCTGCCGAGCCGGTGTCGATCGGCGCGATGGTGGGGCCGGAAGCCTTCATGGAGGTGCGCTTCCTCGCGCACGCCAAGCAGCAGCAGGCGCTCGAGCTCATCCCGGCCTGGGCCAGCGAGTTCAAGCGCATCTTCGGCCGGGCAAGCGGCGGGCTCACCCACACCTACCACCTCGACGACGCGGAGATCGTCGTCGTGGCGCTCGGCTCGGTGCTCGGCACCATCAAGGACACCGTGGACGAGATGCGCGAGCAGGGCGTGAAGATCGGCGTGCTCGGCATCACCTGCTTCCGGCCGTGGCCCACGGCCGCGGTGCGCGAGGCGCTCGCGGGCGCGAAGCGCGTCGTCGTGCTCGAGAAGAGCCTGGCCGTCGGCCTCGGCGGCATCGTCTCGAACAACGTGTCGGCCTCCTTCCACGGCGCGGCCGACGACGTGTACACGGTGATCGCGGGACTCGGCGGGCGCTCGATCACGCGCGGCTCGCTGCACCGCGTGTTCGCGGCTGCGGTCGAGGGCAGCCTCGAGCCTGTGACCTTCCTCGATCTGGACCACTCGCTGGTCGATCGGGTGCTGGCTCGCGAACGCGAGCACCGCCGCTCGGGGCCGATCGCCGAGGGCATCCTGCGCGACCTCGGCGTGGTCGCGGCGAAGATCGGCTGAGGGCGCAACCATGAGCTACCAACCGATCCGCTTCTACCAGACCGGCACCTTCACCGTCGGCAACCGGCTGCTCCCCACCGAGGAGCGCTCGGTGCAGGCGAACATGCGCCGCACCAACTCGCTCAACTCCGGCCACCGTGCCTGCCAGGGCTGCGGCGAGGCGCTCGGTGCGCGCTACGCCATCGATGCGGCCATGGAGGCGACCAAGCGGCAGCTCGTGGCCGCCAACGCCACCGGCTGCCTCGAGGTGTTCTCGACGCCGTACCCCGAAACCTCCTGGCAGATCCCCTGGATCCACTCGCTGTTCGGCAATGCCGCGGCGGTGGCCACCGGCATCGCGGCTGCGATGCGAGTCAAGGGACGCGAGCACGTGCGCGTGGTCGCGCAGGGCGGCGATGGCGGCACCACGGACATCGGCTTTGGCTGCCTGTCGGGGATGTTCGAGCGCAACGACGACGTGCTCTACATCTGCTACGACAACGAGGCGTACATGAACACGGGCGTGCAGCGCTCCTCGGCGACGCCGCCCGCCGCGCGCACCAACACGACGTTTCCCGTCGGCGATTCCGCGGGCAACCGCTTCGGCCAGGGCAAGAACCTGCCCGTGATTGCAATGGCGCACGAGATCCCCTACGTCGCGACCGCGACCGTGTCGG
This sequence comes from uncultured Gammaproteobacteria bacterium, assembly GCA_963712815.1. Classification (GTDB taxonomy): domain Bacteria; phylum Pseudomonadota; class Gammaproteobacteria; order Steroidobacterales; family Steroidobacteraceae; genus RPQJ01. Next base: position 34,589 of record CAVQJL010000016.1, on the reverse strand, counting down.
AGCTGCGCGACCTCGAGGCGAAGGTGCGCCGGGCGATGGAGTTTCGCGGCGCGCGCTACATCCACATCCTCGTGCCCTGCCCGCTCGGCTGGGGCCACGGCTCGGCGGAGACGATCAGGATGGCGCGGCTGGCGCACGAGACCGGCCTGTTCCCGGTCTTCGAGGCCGAATTCGGCGAGGTGAAGAACGTGTCGAAGATCCGGCGGCAGCTGCCCGTCGAGGAATACCTGAAGCCGCAGCAGCGCTTCGCGCACCTGTTCAAGCCGCCGGGCCGCCCGGACATCGTCGCCAGGCTGCAGCAGATGGCCGACCGCAACATCCGCCGCTACGGGCTGGTGGACGGCGTGGAGGGCGCGCGATGAAGGCCAAGCCGTTTGCCATCACGCTGGACCCAGGCTCGAGCCTCGCCAACCGCACCGGCTCCTGGCGCACCGTGCGGCCCGTGTACGTGGACCGCCTGCCGCCCTGCAACCACGCCTGCCCGGCGGGCGAGAACATCCAGGGCTGGCTGTTCCATGCCGAGGCCGGCGACTACGAGCAGGCCTGGCGCGTGCTCACGCGCGACAACCCGCTGCCGGCGGTGATGGGTCGCGTCTGCTATCACCCCTGCGAAACCTCGTGCAACCGCGCACAGCTCGACGAGGGCGTCGGCATCAACGCCATCGAGCGCTTCCTCGGCGACGAGGCGCTGCGCCGCGGCTGGAAGTTCGAGCGGCCGGCGACGGTCTCGGGCAAGCGCGTGCTGGTGGTCGGGGCCGGGCCCTCGGGGCTCTCCGCCGCCTACCACCTGGCGCTCATGGGCCACGCGGTGACGATCCGCGAGGCGGGCCCGGTGCCGGGCGGCATGATGCGCTTCGGCATCCCGAAGTACCGCCTGCCGCGCGAAGTGCTCGATGCGGAAATCCAGCGCATCCTCGACCTCGGTGTCGAGCTCGAACTGAATTCCAAGGTCTCGAACCTGCTCGAGGCGCAGCGAGAAGGCGGCTTCGACGCGGTGTTCCTCGCCGTGGGCGCGCACATCGCCAAGCGTGCCTACATCCCCGCCGGCAGCGCCTCGAAGATGCTCGACGCGGTCTCGGTGCTGCGCGGCATGGAAGGCGGGGAGCAGCCGCTCCTCGGCCGACGCGTCGTGGTTTACGGCGGCGGCAACACGGCGCTCGACGTGGCGCGCACGGCCAAGCGCCTCGGCGCGACCGACTCCATCATCGTCTACCGCCGCACGCGCGAGCGCATGCCCGCGCACGAAACCGAGCTCGAGGAGGCCCTGCAGGAAGGCGTGCTCGTGAAGTGGCTGTCCACCATCAAGCAGGCCGGCGCGGAATCCATCACCGTCGAGAAGATGGCTCTGGACGCCAAGGGCAACCCGCAGCCCACCGGCGAGTTCGAGACCCTCGAGGCCGACTCGGTGGTGCTCGCGCTCGGGCAGGACGTCGACCTGTCGCTGCTCGACGGCGTGCCGGGGCTCGAGGTCGAGAACGGCGTCGTGAAGGTGGACGGCGGAATGATGACCGGCCACCCGGGCGTGTTCGCCGGCGGCGACATGGTGCCGGGCGAGCGCACCGTCACGGTCGGCATCGGGCACGGCAAGCTGGCCGCGCGCAACATCGACACCTGGCTGCGCGGCGAGCAGTGGGTGCACCCGGAGAGCCACGAGCTCGCGAGCTTCGACAAGCTCAACACCTGGTACTACTCGGACGCGCCGAAGTCCAAGCAGCCGGTGCTCGACACGATCCGCCGCCAGTCCACTTTCGAGGAGGTGGTGGGCAGCTTCGACGAGACCACCGCGCAGTTCGAGGCGAGGCGCTGCCTGTCCTGCGGCAACTGCTTCGAGTGCGACAACTGCTATGGCGTGTGCCCCGACAACGCGGTGATAAAGCTCGGCCCCGGCAAGCGCTACGAGTTCAACTACGACTACTGCAAGGGCTGCGGGATCTGCGTGAGCGAGTGCCCGTGCGGCGCGATCCGCACGGTGCCAGAGGAGATCTGAGGAGGGCCAACCTCGCCCGTACCCTCTCCCGCCTCAGGCGGAAGAGGGTACGCGAAGGGCGTGTGAGGCTCTGGTTTCGACCGGTTACCCGGCCTTAACGAACTTGAGCGTCATGCGGTCGGACTCGCCGATCGCCTCGTACTTCGAGTGGTCGAAGTTCGGGTCGGAATCCTGGCCAGAGCCGTAGGCCGTCGAACGCAGCGACGGCGGCAGTGTCCACACGCCGAACGGATGGTCCTTGGTGTCCTTGGGGTTGGCGTTGATCTCGGACTTCGCTGCCAGCTTGAAGCCGGCCTTCTCGGCCTGCTCGATCACGTACGCCTCGGTGACGTAGCCGCTCTCGGCCTTCGGATCCTGCGGGCCCGGGTTCGCGCGGTGCTGCTCGACGGCCAGGATGCCGCCCGGCTTGAGCGCGTCGTGGAATTCCTTGAAGGTTTTCTCGACCATGCCGGGCGAACGCATCCAGCCGTGGATCGAGCGTGCCGTGAGGATGAAGTCGTAGCTCTCCTTCGGCAGCGGCTTCGACTTGGCGCCCCAGTTCACGACGCCGATCTTGCCGTAGAGGTCGGGCTTGGCGCCGTAGCGCGCCTCGAATTCCTCGCGCGACTTGCGTGCGCCGGCCGACAGCTCGGGGTTGTCGAGGTCGGCACCGGTCACGTAGAACGTGCCGCCCGTGCGCTTGGCGTACGGGGCGAGGATCTCGGTCCACCATGAGGCGCCACCCGGCTGGATCTCGAGGATCGCCATGCCGGGCTTGAGGCCCCAGAACGTGAGCGACTCGACCGGATGCCTCGCGGCATCACGGGCCTTCGCCTCAGGGGTCCGCCATTCGCCCGCCACGACTTCGGCAAGCACGGGGTCGGTGGCGACGGGCTTGGCGCCGTGGTGGTCGGCGCCAGCGGCCAGCGGCAGCAGCGCCAGCGCTGCGAGCGCAAGATTCCGGTGGATTCGCATGGTTTTCTCCTCGTTGCGTGTCGGCGGCGGGAAAGGGCCGCGATTGTACCCCGCCTCGTCCGTTAGCACGGACCGCCTCCGCGGATTCAGGTTCCCCGGATCGGTACAGGCGTCGGGAACGGATTTGCGCCGGCCCGCTCGGACTGCTGCAAGCGTCGGGAAAGCATTCGCGCCGGCCCGCTGCATGCGGGCCTCTGCGAATCCTTTCCCGACGCTGGACATACGGCGCCTGGGCGAGTGGCCGCCGAGCCGGCCACTCGCACGGCGCATGAAACGCCTGCCGGATCCAGCGTGAAGGGCGGCAGTCGTCGAACCTCCGCAGCCGCCACGTACCTCGATGGCGATGCTGGATCCGGCCAACGCTGCGTGCGCCGTGCGAGCCGTTCCTACGGCTCGCTCAGGCGCCTGGTGTGCGGCGTCGGGCCGGGGTTGCGGAGGGCGCGCCTATTTCCGAGCGCGCCCGCAGCAACCCCGGCCCGACGCCAGTCGCCGCCGGCAGCCGCCACTAGCCGATCCCGGCTGCAAGGGACACCGCACAAAACAAGAGGCCCCGGAACTTTCGCCCCGGGGCCTCGTGGCAAGCTCGAGAGCCTGCAGTCGCTGTTACATGCCCGAATCCGTACGGATCAGCATGACGCGACGGTTCAGCTGACGACCTTCGGCCGTCGCGTTGTCGGCGATCGGCTTGGTCTCACCGTGGCCGATCGAGCTCAGGCGAGCCGGATCCACGCCGCGCGAGGTCAGGTAGTCGTACACCGCCTTGGCGCGACGATCCGACAGCTTGAGGTTGTAGGCATCGCTGCCCACGCTGTCGGTGTGGCCTTCGATCAGCGACGTCGCGAACGGCACGTCGTTCATGAAGGTCACCACGCGCTCGAGCTCGGTGATCGACTCGGGGCGCAGCTCGGCGCTGTCGAAGTCGAACAGCACCTTCAGCGTCTGCTCGAGCGGGCAGCCGACCTTGTCGACCTTCGCGCCAGCCGGCGTGTTCGGGCACTTGTCCACTTCGTTGCACACGCCATCGCCATCGTCATCGGCGCACTTGGCCGGAGCCGGCGGCGGCGGCGGCGGCGGCGGCGGGGGCGGCGGCGGGGGAGCGGCTACCGGCTCGGGCGCCGGGGCGCCGAAGCGGCGACCGAAGTGCACGCCGTACACGAACGGGTTGATGTCGACGGTGCCGAGCTTACGACCGGTCACGGCCGGTTTGGCCGGCGGGACCGTGATCTCCGCGTCCGACTCGATCTGGATGTAGCGAACCTGGACGTTGGCGAACCACTTCTTCTCCTCGCCCGGGAAGAAGTCGACGCCGACCACGCCGGCCACGCCGAACGAGTCGTCGAGGGTGAGCTTGGTGTCGTCGGCAGGCCGACGGCCGCCGGTATCACCGCGCAGCCGACTCGCCGCTGAACATGGTCTAGTTGCCACCGAGGCCGACGTACGGCTGGAGGGTCGCCTTGTCGTCGAACGGCCGCCACACGAGGCTCAGCGTCGGGGGCAGGAGGTCGGTGTAACCGACGCGCACACGGCCACCCGCAAACGGCTTGACGTCGATGCCGTGCGTGAACGGATAGGCCGCCAGCAGCTCGACGCCGAAATTGTTGTGGAACATCCAGGTGACGTCGAACGTCGCGCTGACGTCGCTGTCCACGACCAGCGTCGACTCCGGGATGCCCGGAGCGCCCCGCCTACCGGCTTCAGGTTGTCCGACTCCGGATTGATCTGGGAGATGCCGACCCGGACCAGAAAGTCGCCCTTCTGCTCGCCCGGCGCCGTATCCCACGCCTGCGCCGCAAACGGCGCGGCGGCGAGCGTCGCCACTACCATGGCCTTCAAAGCTTTCGAGTACATCGCGAACTCCCGTGATTAAGTAATTCTGCGTTGCAGTATAAACGGCCGCGGCCTCTCAGCCGCTACGTGTTGATACGCAGTGACTGTCTATAATGCACAACAACGGCGCGCATTATGCACGCGTGCGGACCCGCAAAGCAACGCGGGCAGCTTGAGAATGCCGCTTTTCGACATTCCCGGGCCTCTGGGGAGCAACTGATGCGTTTCAGCAACAGCTACTCGCTCCGCCCGGCCCGTCCCGAACAGGAGAACCCATGCACCTGTCCAAGTTCACCCCCGGCACGTTCTGCACCCTCCTGCTGGCCCTGGGCGCTGGCCTCGCTGCGCCCCTCCCTGCCCGGGCCGCGGACGAGGTCCTGATCCCGTTCGAGCGATTCACGCTCGACAACGGCCTGACGGTGATCGTGCACACGGACCGCAAGGCGCCGGTCGTGGCGGTCAACCTCTGGTACCACGTGGGATCGAAGAACGAGAAGCCGGGCAAGACGGGTTTTGCCCACCTTTTCGAGCACCTGATGTTCCAGGGCTCGGAGAACTACCAGGACGAGTACTTCAAGCCTTTCGAGCAGGTCGGTGCCACGAACATGAACGGCACCACCAATTTCGACCGTACCAATTACTTCCAGAACGTGCCGACCACGGCCCTGGACCTCGCGCTGTGGATGGAATCCGACCGCATGGGGCATTTGCTGGGGGTCATCGACCAGGCGCGCCTCGACGAGCAGCGGGGCGTCGTGCAGAACGAGAAGCGCCAGGGCGAGAACCGCCCTTACGGCCGCGTCTGGGAAGCCATCTTCCGGGCCAGCTTTCCGGCCGGCCATCCCTACCGCTGGACGCCGATCGGCTCGATGGAGGACCTGAACGCCGCCAGCCTCGAGGACGTCCACCAGTGGTTCCGTGACTACTACGGAGCCGCCAACGCCGTCCTGGTGCTGGCCGGCGACATCGACGCGGCGACCGCCCGCGCCAAGGCCGAGCAGTACTTCGGGCACATCGCGCCCGGCCCCGCGCTCACCCGGCCCGGCGTCTGGACGGCGGCCCGCACGGCGAGCACGCGCGAGACGATGTACGACCAGGTCGCGCAGACGCGCCTCTACCGGGTCTGGAATGGCCCGCAGGATGGCACCCGGGACGCCGAGTTGCTCGCGCTCGCGGCCCAGGTGCTCGGCGGCGGCAAGACCTCGCGGCTGTACGAACGGCTCGTGTACCGCGACCGTATCGCCGACACCGTGAGTGCCGGGCACACGGCACTCGAGATCGCGGGCCTGTTCGGCATCACCACGGACGTGAAGACCGGAGTGCCGCACGCGAAGGTCGAGGCCGCCATCGACGAGGAACTGCAACGCTTCATCGCCAGGGGACCGACAGCAGAGGAACTCGAGCGCGCCCGGACCGGCATGCGCGCCCGCTTCGTGAAGGGCCTCGAGCGCATCGGGGGCTTTGGCGGCAAGGCCGACGTTCTGGCCGCGTGCGAAGTGTACGAGGGCGACCCGGGCTGCTACCGGCGATCGCTCGAGGCGCTGCTCACGGCGACGCCCGAGGAAGTGCGCGAGGCGGCGCGCCGCTGGCTGTCCCAGGGCGATCACACCCTCGAGGTGCGGCCGTATCCAGCGCACCGCCCGGCCGCGGCGAGCGCGGTGGACCGCAGCACCGGCGTGCCGGTGATCGCGGAGTTCCCGGGCGTGGCGTTCCCCGCGATCGAGCGACACCGCCTCTCGAACGGGCTGCCGGTGGTGCTCGCCCATCGGCCGGGCGTGCCGGTCGTGCGCGTGTCGCTGCTGTTCGATGCCGGGTACGCTGCCGACCAGGGCCGGCGGCCGGGCACCGCGAGCTTCACCATGGCGATGCTCGACGAGGGCACGAAGTCGCTCGGGTCTCTCGCAATCGCCGACCGCGCCGAGTCGCTCGGGGCCGACCTCGCGACCGGCTCCTCGCTCGACACCTCCTCCGCATCGGTCTCTGCCCTCGCGGAGCGCCTCGACGACTCGGTCGCGCTGCTCGCCGACATCGTGCGCAATCCGGCGTTCCCGCCGGAGGAGATCGAACGCGTCCGCAAGGAGTGGCTCGCGGCCATCGGCCGCGAAAAATCGAGCCCCGACGCACTGGCGAGCCGGCTCCTGCCGCCGCTGCTGTATGGGGAGGGTCACCCCTACGCCATCCCGTTCACCGGGTCCGGCACGGAGGCGTCGATCGCGGCGTTGACGCGCGAGGATCTCGTCGACTTCCAGCGCGACTGGCTGCGACCCGACAACGCGACGCTCATCGTCACCGGCGATACGACGGCCGCGCGAATCCTGCCGGTGCTCGAGAAGCACTTCGGCGCCTGGCAGGCCGCGGGCTCGCCGCGCCCGTCCAAGGCGCTCCCGGCAGGCGACAACGCCGGCCGCACCCCGCGTGTTCCTGGTGGACAAGCCGGGCGCCGTGCAGAGCAACATCCTCGTCGGCCAGGTGCTGGCCTCGAGCAGCGCCCCCAACCGGCTCGAGATGGACACGATGAACAACGTGCTCGGCGGCACGTTCACCTCCCGCATCAACATGAACCTTCGCGAGGACAAGCACTGGTCGTACGGGGCCCGCTCGAACCTGCCGGACGCACTGGGTGGACGGCCGTGGCTGCTGTCCGCGCCCGTGCAGACCGACAAGACCGTCGAGTCCATGCGCGAGATCCAGCGCGAGATCGCCGACTTCGTGGGTAACCGGCCGGCCACGGGCGAGGAGATCACCAAGATCCGCAATCGTGACGTGCGGGCACTGTCGGGACGCTACGAGACGAACGCGGCCGTGAGCGGCGCGATCGCCGAAATGGTCACGTTCGGCTGGCCGGACGACTACGTGCGCTCGCTCAAGTCGCGCCTCGAGGCCCAGACCGACGAGGCCGTGCGCGCGGCCGCGCGCGAGTCGCTGGACCCCGGCCGGATGACCTGGGTGGTGATCGGCGACCTCAAGACCATCGAGGAACCGATCCGTGCCCTCGGACTCGGCAAGGTGCAGGTGCTCGATGCGGACGGCCAGGTGATCCGCTGACACCCTGGAGGCCAGGCAGATGAACCGACTCGATCGCGCGCTCTGGATCCTGATGCTCGCGCTGGCGGCAGCAGGCTGCCGCACTCCGGCCGAGGCCCCCAGGGAAGCGGCGCCGACCTCGGCAAGCCCGGCGGCGGCACCGGCGACGTCGGCGATTGCGGCGCCGGAGGCGTCGTGGTGGACCGACCGCGTCTTCTACGAGATCTTCGTGCGCTCCTTCTCCGACTCGAGCACGGGTCCGCTCGCCAACGACGGCATCGGCGACCTGCAGGGCCTGATCGAGCGGCTCGACTACCTCAACGACGGCGACCCCGCCACGACCTCCGACCTCGGCGTCACCGGCATCTGGCTGATGCCCATCAGCCCGTCGCCGAGCTACCACGGCTACGACGTCACCGACTACTACGGCATCAACCCGCAGTACGGCACGATGGAGGATTTCCGGCGGTTCCTCGCCGAGGCCCAGCGCCGCGGCATCCGCGTCGTCGTGGACCTCGTGCTCAACCACTCATCCTCCGACCACCCCTGGTTCGAAGCGTGCGCTGCGCGGCGACCCCGAGTACCGGGACTGGTACCTGTTCGTGCCGCCCGACCGCGTCCCGCAGACCCGCGGGCCCTGGGACCAGCAGGTCTGGCAGAAGATGGACGGGCAGTTCTACTACGGCATCTTCTGGTCCGGCATGCCCGACCTGAACTACCGCAATCCCGCCGTGACGGCCGAGGCCTACCGTATCGCCGAGTTCTGGCTGAAGGAGGTGGGCGTGGACGGCTTCCGCCTCGACGCCGTGCGCCACCTCATCGAGGACGGCGACGTGATGAACGACACGCCCGAGACCATCGCATGGCTGCAGGGCTTCCAGTCGCACGTGAAGCGCGTCGCGCCGGGCACGCTCACGATCGGCGAGATCTGGACGGTCACCGAGACCGTCAGCGACTACGTCCGCGCCGAGGCGGTGGACCTCGCCTTCGAGTTCGAACTCGCCAAGGGAATCCTCGACGCGGCCCGGAGCGGCGACAAGGCCAGGCTCGCCTACGCGCTCGACAACGTGACGGCGAGCTACCCGGCCAACCGCTTCGCCACGATGGTCACGAACCACGACCAGGACCGCATCGCGAGCGTGCTCGACGAGGACCCGGAGCGGCTGCGGCTCGCCGCGGGCCTGCTCCTGACGTTGCCGGGCGTGCCGTTCCTCTACTACGGCGAGGAGATCGGCCAGATCGGCGAGAAGCCCGACGAGATGATCCGCAACCCGATGCCGTGGACCGCGGGCCCGAACGGCGGATTCACGGCGGCGGCGCGACCCTGGGAACGGCTGCAGCCCGGCCACGAGCGCCGCAATGTCGCGACGCAGGACGCCGATCCCGGCTCGCTGCTCAACTACTACCGCCGGCTGATCCGGCTGCGTCAGTCGGAGCCTGCGCTGTCGCGCGGCGCGGTGCGCTCGTTCGAGACCGGCCGCGAGGACGTCATCGCCTGGGAGCGGAGCGAGGGCGATCGCCGGCTGGTCGTGGTCGCCAACCTCGGCGGCGAGACGCTGACCGGATTCGTGATCCCGGCAACGGACGCGCCGGCCTTCACGTCCGAGCTGCTGCACGGCACGCCCGTCGTTTCCGGAACGGTCACGCTCGCGCCGCGCCGGGTGCACGTGTTCGCGGCACGCAAGTAACGGCGCATGGAGATCCACGCATGAATCCCATCGGCGCCTGCCTGCTGGTCCTGTTGCTGCCCTCGTTCGCGGGCGCAAGCTCCGTGCCAGCCGCCCCGCCGCCACTCGAACCCGCCGCCGCGGAGCGTTTCGCGCGGCTCGCGCTCGATTGCGTGCACCGCGAGTACCCCAACAAGATCGCCCACGTGCTGCAGTCCGACGAGGACGCGCTGCCGCCACGCGTGCTCACGCCGGCGTTCTACGGCTGCTACGACTGGCACTCGTCCGTGCACGGCCACTGGCTGCTGGCGCGGCTCGCGCACCGCTTCCCGGACGCCGGGTTCGCGAAGGAGGCACGGGCAGCGCTTGCGGTGAGCCTCACGCCCGCCCACATCGCGGCCGAGGTCGCCTACCTGCGCGGGCCGGGGCGCACCTCGTTCGAGCGTCCCTACGGGCTCGCGTGGCTGCTCGCGCTCGCCGCGGAGCTGCGCAGCTGGGACGACCCGCAGGCACGCGAGTGGGCGGAGATCCTCGCGCCGCTAGAGATCGAGTCGGCGCAGCGCATCATGGCGTGGCTGCCGAAGCTGCAGTACCCGATCCGCTCGGGCGAGCACAGCCAGACCGCGTTCGCCTTCGGCCTGATCGCCGACTGGACGCAGGTGCGCGGCGACGTCGGCCTCGCCCGGCTGCTCGAGGAGCGGGCGCGCCTCTACTACCGTGCCGACCGCGACTGTCCGCTTCGCTACGAGCCTTCGGGCGAGGACTTCCTCTCGCCCTGCCTCGCCGAGGCCGACTTCATGCGGCGCGTGCTGCCGGAGGATGAATTCGCGGCGTGGCTCGACGGCTTCCTGCCGGGCCTGCCGACCGACGGTCGTGCCGACTGGCTCGCGCCCGGCATCGTCACCGACCGCACCGACCCCAAGCTCGCACACATCGACGGGCTCAACCTGAGCCGGGCGTGGATGCTCGAGGGCATCGCGGCCGGCCTGCCGGAGAAGGACCGTCGTCGTGCGGCGCTGCTCGCCGCGGCGCGCGCCCATGCTGCCGCCGCGCTACCCGCCGTCACGGGCGAGCACTACGAGGGCGGCCACTGGCTCGGCACGTTCGCGGTCTACCTGACGACCCGGGCCGGCCTGCGGTAACGCCCATAGCTACCTGGGAACGGGCGGCACCGGCAGCACCAGCACGTCGAACTCGGCGATGCCCTCGCGCAGCTTGACGATCTCGCGGTACTCCTCCGAGTGCCAGAAGCGCTGCGCGGCCTCGAGGCAGGGAAAACGGGCGATGATCACGCCACGTCCCGGCGGCGGCGAACCCTCGAACACCTCGAGCGCCGGCGACATCGCCTCGTAGTAGCCGCCGTTCTTCGGGTACAGGCCGGACTCGGCGATGGCGCGTACGTAGGCGCCAAAAGCCTTGCGGTCCTTGATCTCGCCGTACACGAGCATGCGCACCGGCTGCAGGCAGGCGCCCGTCTCGCCGACGCGGCGGAATCGGTAGCCACCCGCTGCCGGGCCCCACACGAGCTCGCCGCCCTCGCTGAAGCCGCGGTCCCAGTTGACCATCTCCTCGGCCGTCAGCACCGACTGCGAGATCGCGTAGGCGGCGCCCTTGTAGGAGTTGCGGCAGCGCCCGCCGGTGGTGCCACCCTCGAAGCGCCCGGCGCCGGCGCGCGTGATGACGGCGTCGCAGCCCTCGAGTTCCGACAGCTCATCGGGCTTCAATGAGTCGAAGACGGCCGGATTGCGCCAGCCGCCGACGAACCGCGCCGCCGCGGGCAGCGTGTAGCGTCGCGCCACGAGGCTGCCGTCCGGTTCGGCGCGCAGCCGCGAGATGCGTTGCATGTACGGTGCGGGCGCGTCGGGCATCCAGCTCTCGGTGTACAGCCAGCGCTCGTCGTCGCGGCCGTCGGGCCAGATCTCGGCGATGTGCCAGGTGACGGCGTCGTAGCGCAGGTCCTGCTTCGCCTGCGCCTCGCTGGTGAAGCTGCCGACCTGCAGCCGGACATACTCGTCCAGGGCAGCCGACGGGGCCGCGGCGGCGGCTGCACTCCACAGCGCGATCCACGGCCACGCCCAGCGGCTCACGATCGCCGGCTCCGCAGCTGTCGCCAGATCATGAACGCCACAAAAACCACCGCGACGACCGGACCGATCGCCTCCTCGACGTTGCCCGACTCGAGCGCGTCGGCGACGAGACCGATTGCGGTCATGGCAACGAAGGCGAGGATCGCAAGCGGCACGAAGGCCGGACGCCGGCGCGGCTCGATCGTCTCGGACGACTTGGTCGGGAAGCGGTGCGGCCGCACCCGAGCCTTGGCGGCGGCAGGAATGCCGGTTCGATCCGGCGCGTGCGGCTCCCCCATCGACCAGGGATTCGCGTCGCGAGAGGTCGGCGCCGGGGGCGGCGGCAGACCCGGCGCGGTGTTGGCGTCTCGGTTCCTCGTCTTCATCGGGGCGGTCCTCGCGGCGCCGTCGGCTCGGACCAACAGATTACGCCGACGACCGCCGTCCGTGGTACGAACGGACCAGAGTGCGAAAGCCTGCGCCAGACGGCCGCTTACTGCAGCTCGTGACGACGGGGCGCCACCCCCTCCACGGCACCGATGACCGCACCTGCGCCCACGTACAGCTCGACCTCGCGCTCGAAGCGCAGCGCGCCTTCGACTTCGGCCCCCGACTCGATGGTGATCTGCGGCAACCGCTCCGACTTGCGCCACGACCAGCCGCGCGGCTTCTCGACCAGGATGCCGCCTTCCACGCGCGAGCCGGCGCCGACGAACACGTCTCCGTTCACGGTCTCGATGCCACCGCGAACCGATGCGCCCTCGAGCCGGAGCGCGCCGTTCACGTTGTCGAGGCCTCCGTCCACGCGTGCTCCGCGCATCAGCGTCAGCTTGCCGTTGACCGTGCCGACGCCGTCGATCACCACGACGTCCTCGCCGAGCGTGACCGCGCCGTTCACCGTCCCCGCCGACTGGGCCGACGCGCGGGGCTCGAGACGGATCGAGCCGTTTACCGTCCCGACGTCGAGCACCTGGGCGCCGCTGCCGATGGTGATCGAGCCGTTGACGGTCTCGACATCCCCGGCCTCCCGGCCCGCCTCGACGTTGATGCTGCCGTTGACCTTGCTGATGTCTGCGGCGGAGCCAAGGGCCACGGCCGAGAACGCGAGCAGCAGGGTGGCGAGATAGCGGGTCATGAGGCTTCTCCAGTCGAGCATTGATCTCCCCGTTCGATGCGCCAGCCCGCCCGAGGGTTGCAAGCGCACCGCCACCCGCTGGCCGATGCGCTAGGCTTTGCAAACGCCAGCTTCCGTGCCAGCACCGAGAAGGATCCGCCATGAAGACACGCGCCGCCGTCGCCTACCGGGCCGGGGAACCCCTCGCGATCGAGACCGTGGACCTCGACGGTCCCAGGGCCGGGGAAGTGCTGGTCGAGATCCGCGCGAGCGGCGTCTGCCACACGGACGAGTTCACGCGCTCGGGCGCCGACCCGGAGGGACTGTTCCCGGTCATCTTCGGCCACGAGGGTGCGGGCGTGGTCGTGGACGTGGGGCCCGGCGTTACCTCGCTGAAGAAGGGCGACCACGTCATCCCGCTCTACACACCGGAATGCCGGCAGTGCAAGTCGTGCCTGTCGCACAAGACCAACCTGTGCACGGCGATCCGCGCCACGCAGGGCCAGGGCGTGATGCCGGACGGCACCAGCCGCTTCTCGATCGGCGGCGAGAAGATCCATCACTACATGGGCTGCTCGACGTTCTCGAATTACACCGTCCTTCCCGAGATCGCGCTCGCGAAGATCCGCGAGGACGCGCCCTTCGACAAGGTCTGCTACATCGGCTGCGGCGTGACGACCGGCATCGGCGCGGTCATCAACACGGCGAAGGTCGAGCCCGGCGCGAACGTCGTGGTGTTCGGTCTCGGCGGCATCGGCCTGAACGTCATCCAGGGCGCGCGCATGGCGGGCGCCGACAGGATCGTGGGCGTTGACATCAACCCGGGTCGCAAGGCGCTCGCCGAGCGCTTCGGCATGACGCACTTCGTGAACCCGAAGGAGGTCGAGGGCGACCTTGTACCCTATCTCGTGGCACTCACGGACGGCGGCGCTGACTACAGCTTCGAGTGCGTCGGCAACGTGGACCTGATGCGCCAGGCGCTCGAGTGCTGCCACCGCGGCTGGGGCGTGTCCGTGATCATCGGCGTCGCGGGCTCGGGCCAGGAGATCCGGACGCGGCCCTTCCAGCTCGTGACGGGCCGCGTGTGGAAAGGCACGGCCTTCGGTGGCGCGCGCGGCCGCACCGACGTGCCGAAGATCGTCGACTGGTACATGAACGGCAAGATCAACATCGACGACCTGATCACGCACGTGATGCCGGTCGGCGACATCAACCGCGCTTTCGACCTGATGCACTCGGGCGAGTCGATCCGCAGCGTGGTGACGTTCTGAGGCACTGCGTGGTGCCCAGCGACGCAACCGGAGAGATTGACATCATGATGTCTCGTGACTAGCATCATGATGTGCGAACCACCCTGACACTGGAAAAGGACGTTGCTGCCCGACTCAAAATCGAGGCGCAGCGCAGCGGGCGGTCCTTCAAGGATGTCGTCAACGAGTGCCTGAGGCAGGGGCTCGCCCAGCGGTCGCCGACACGATCACCCGGACGTTTCTCAGTGCATCCGCGCGATTTTGGAAGGACGCGCCCCGGGATCGCTCTGGACAATATCGGGGAACTCCTGCAGCAGGTCGAAGACCCGGACCGCGCGTGATCATTCTCGATGCGAACGTCCTGCTCTACGCCTACAACCCGGCGAGCGCCCACCACGGCGCCTGCCGCGCGTGGCTCGAACGGGCGCTGAACGGGACCGAGCAGGTCGGCCTGCCGTGGCAGACAGTGCTCGCCTTCATCCGCATCGCCACCAACAGCCGGGTTTTCGAGCGACCCCTCGCCGCGACCGAGGCCGCGGCCATCGTCGATGAGTGGCTCGCCTGCCCGGGAGTGCTCATCGTGCATCCCGGGCACGATTACTGGACGATCCTCAAGAATCAGCTGGACGACGCGCAGGTGGCAGGGCCGCTCGTCACCGATGCGGCGCTCGCCAGCCTCGCGCTGGAGGTCGGCGCGAGGCTGTGCACAACAGATCGCGATTTCGCTCGCTTCCGGGGTTTGAGGATCGTCGATCCGCGCGAGTAGTCTCGACAGCATGTATTCACAGCAACCCGGCAGGAACCCCTTCATCGGACTGATTGCGACAGCCGTTGCGCTCGCGCTGTCCGCTGCCGTCGCGCCCGTCCGGGCTGCTGCACCGATCGAGGGCATGGCCCCGCTCGACGACTATCCGCCGACCACCCTCGTCTCCGTTCGCGATGCCGGCGTCCGCGACCTGCGTGGCACGTTCCGCGCCACCGTTTGCGCCCGCCTCCCGGCCGACGGACCGCCCTGCGACGAGTTGCTGCTGAAGCTCGCCGGCGAGACGCCGGACGAGCCGTTGCCGCGCGCGGCCGACCTCGCCCGCCGCTACCGCATCGCCTTCGTACCCGGCCTGTTCAACGAGTGCTTCGAGGATCTCGCGCGCCCCTTCTCGGACGTGCAGGCCGACCTCGAGGCGCGCGGTTTCACGGTGGACTACTTCGCAGTCGCCGGCCGCGGCTCGGTGGCGCAGAACGCCGCGCGGCTCGCCGGCCACTTCGTCACCCTGCCCGACGACGACCGGCCGCTGATCGTGTTCGCCTACTCGAAGGGCCTCGTGGACCTGCTCGACTTCATGGTGCGTTACCCCGACCTCGCGCACCCCATCGCCGCGGTCGTCTCGGTCGCCGGCGCTTCCAGCGGCAGCCCGCTCGCCGACCGCATGCACGCGATCTACCGCAGCCTGGGCGCACAGTTCCCGCTGCCTGGCTGCGCGCGCGGCACGGGCGAGGAAATCGCGGACCTGCGCCCCGACACGCGCATCGCGTGGTGGCAGGAGCACGGCGAGTCGTTGCCCGTGCCGATCTTCACGCTGGTCGCGGCGCCGCAGCCCGACAAAGTCTCGCCGGCCACGCGGGCAACCTACAACGAGCTTGCGAAGATCGATCCGCGCAACGACGGCAAGCTGCTGTGGCAGGACCAGATCCCGCCGCGCAGCCACCTGCTCGGCTACGTCAACGCGGACCACTGGTCGATCGCGGTGCCGGTCCTCAAGGAGGCACCGAAGGCCGCATTCCTGTTCCGCGACACCGCGCCGCGCACGGCGCTGGCGGAGGCGGCCATCGAAGTCGTGGCGGCAACGCTGGCCGCGGGCGCCGACAAAGCCGGGAAATGACGCGAACGCCGAGCCGCAACGACCGCCATTGCGCGCAAACCCTCACTGCTACCCGAACCAAAGCGGGACCACCCAAGATGAAGATCCTCTCCGAGCACGCCTGCCACGGCGGCACGCAGCGCTTTCTCGCCCACGACTCGCGCGAGTGCGCGACCGGGATGCGCTTCGCGGTGTACGAACCGCCGCAGGCCCGGCACGGCCGCGTGCCGGTGCTCTACTACCTCGCGGGCCTCACCTGCACCGAAGAGACTTTCATGATCAAGGCGGGCGCCCAGCGACTCGCCGCAGAGCTCGGGCTGATGCTGGTCGCACCGGACACGAGCCCACGGCAGCCGCGGCTGCCGGGCGACGACGCGAGCTGGGATTTCGGCCTCGGCGCAGGCTTCTACGTGGACGCCACGCAGGCGCCGTGGTCCGCGCAGTACCGAATGTACTCCTACGTGACCCGCGAGCTGCCGGAGCTCGTCGCCGCTCACTTTCCGGCGGACACCGCGCGCAGCGGAATCTTCGGGCACTCGATGGGCGGGCATGGGGCGCTGGTCTCGGCACTGCGCAACCCCGCGCAGTACCGCTCGCTGTCGGCCTTCGCGCCGATCGCGGCGCCGATGCAGTGTCCGTGGGGCCGCAAGGCTTTCACGGGTTACCTCGGCGCCGACGAGTCACGCTGGCTCGACTACGACGCCAGCGTGCTGGTCGCCGAGCGCCCGTTCCACTCGCCGATCCTCGTGGACCAGGGCACTGCCGACAAGTTCCTGGCGGAGCAGTTGAACCCCGAGGTGTTCGCGGACGCTTGCCGGCGCTCGGGTCAGCCCTTCGAGCTGCGCATGCATGCGGGCTACGACCACGGCTACTGGTTCATACAGACCTTCATGGAAGACCACCTGCGCTGGCATGCGCGGCAGCTGCACGACGCGCCCGCGGCCCGGCCGTAAGGCCAACTCGTCAGACCGTCTCCGGTGCCGCTACCACCGTCGTGCCCTCGCGCGCCGTGAGTTCGCGGAACAACGCGGCGAGTCGCAGCGTCACCGGGCCGGGGCGACCTTCGCCGATCACGCGGCCGTCCAATCGCGTCACCGCCGCGAGCTCGCCCATCGTGCCGGAGCAGAACATCTCGTCGGCACGGTAGGCCTCGGTCAGCGAGAGGTCGCGTTCCTCGCAGGGAACGCCGTGCGTGGCGCACAGCTCGAGCACGGCGCCACGGGTGATGCCCTCGGGACAGGCGACGAGGCGCGGCGTGAGTACGCGGCTCCCGTCCACGACGAACACATGGGTGGCGTTGGTCTCGGCGATGAATCCGCGCACATCGAGCATCAGCGCGTCGTCCGCACCGGCGACGTTGGCCTCGATCTTGGCGAGAATGGACTGGATCAGGTTGTTGTGGTGGATCTTCGGGTCGAGGCAATCAGGCGGGAAGCGGCGCACGCTGCTGGTTATGAGCACGAGCCCGTCGCTGCCGTACACGGGCGGCTTGTGCTCGGCGAGCACGATCAGCGTGGGGCCCGACTGGTTGAGGCGCGGGTCCATGCCCGACGTAACCTTGACGCCGCGGGTGAGCGTCAGGCGGATGTGCACGCCGTCCGTCATGCCGTTCGCCTCGAGCGTGCGGCGGATCTCCTCGACGATGCGCTCCCGCGGCGGGATGTCGTCGAACGCCAGCGCCTTCGCCGATCCCGCCAGCCGGTCGAGGTGCTGCTCCAGGCGGAAGATGCGGCCCGCATAGACACGCAATCCCTCCCACACCGCATCGCCGCCCTGAACGGACGAGTCGAACGGGCTTACGCCTGCCTCGTCGCGGTGCACGAGCCGGCCGTTGATGTTGACGATCAGGCCGCGGTTGCGCGGATCGAATTTCTGCAGCACTACAGGCTCCCTTTGGATATCGCTCAGACGCGCAGACGGTGGGCGTGCAGCTTCTCGTAGAGCGGCCGGCAGCGGGACTCGAGTTCGGCGAGCCGCCCGCTGAGCGGCGGCGCATCGGCGGCCTCCACGGGCTCGAAGCCCGTCGAACGTTCCACCCGCTCGTACCAATGCTTCGCCCAGATGCCGTCCGTGCCACGCGGGCCGGCCGGCCACGACAGCATGCGCGGCGTGAACGGGACGCCGAGGGCGGCGCACAGTGCGCGCAGCATCGGCTCCGGGGCGGCGAGCAGGTCCGCCGAGTCCACCACCGGCGGCACGCGGCCCGTGCTGCGCACCACGAAATCGAAGATCTCCACCTGCTGCGGCAACCCGGTGGCGTCGAGGTCGAACCGGCCGAGCTTTTCCTCGAGCGAGGCGAGCATCGGCGCCGGGTCGCGAACCAGGAAGGCGTGGGTCATCGAGGCCAGCCACTCGCGGCCCATGTCCGGCAGCAGGTGATGCGACATCTGCTTCTGGAAGAGAATCTCCACTCCGGGCGGCAACGGCGCCAGCAGCGAATCGACCACGCGCCGCCAGTCGGCCTCATGGTGAGCGAGGATCTCGGCGCGGCCCGGGTGGTCGAGGCCCGTGACCTCGAGGTAATGCGCGTAGAACGGCTCGTCCACGACCTGCGTGTCGGTGCGGTTCTCCCACGAGCGCATGAACGCCGTCGAGACGTTGCGGGGTCCCGACCAGATGGCCAGGCGCATCACTTCGCGGGCTTGCGGTACCGGAACACGAACTGGTCTGTCCTGCCCCGTATCTCCGGGGTGAAGACGCCGATCGTGTGGTCGTCGGCCGGGTGCGCGAGCGCGTCGCTGGTGCCGTCGAGCACGAAGCCGGCCCGCTCGAAGTCGCGCTTCACGACTGCCGGATCGATGCGATGCAGCTTGTCCACGACCTCGGAGACCTCACCGCCCGGCGCGGCCACGTGGTCCTGCACGAGAATCACGCCGCCCGGCTTCAGCGCGGCGTGCAGCTTGGCCAGCAGCAGCGACGGGTCAGTCGGCGGCCACGAGCCGTCCGCCGGACGCCAGTACAGGTCGTGGTAAGACATGACGAATATTGCGGCGTCGAGGCTGGCCGGCTCGAGCGCGAGTTGCTCGATCGTGCTGGTGACCTGCCGCACGTTCGGCAGGCGGTTCCCCGCGTAGCGCGCAGCGATGCCCTTCTCCGCAAACCTCGCGTACGGCGGATTGTTGTAGGCGATCACCTCGCCCTCGCCGCCAACGATCCGCGCCAGCAGTTCCGTGTAGTAGCCGCTCGCGGAAAAGGCGTCCAGCACCCGCATGCCGGGCGCGACGCCGAGGAACGCCAGGATCTCCTCTGGCTTGCGCGTCGCATCCTGATCGCGATCGGCGGAGGGACGCCCGGGGTCGGCAATCGCTGCCGCGATCGTCCCGCCTCGCGTCGCCGCGTCCGTCGCGACCGCATCGGAACGGGCTTGCGGCACCGGCCAGCCCAGCACCAGAGCGAGTAGTGTGACCAGCATCATCGTGCGGTTCATGTGCGTCGTCCCCCTTTGGTTTTCCTGGAAACAGGAAGCAACCGGCTCGCGTTCACGAGCGCCTCGAGCCTGGGCGCGAACAGCGCGGCCTCCTGCTCGAACCAGGCGCGCAGCGCCGCGATGGCGGGCACCGCTGCGCGGCTCTCTGGAATCAACAGGTAGTACTTGAGGTCCATGTCGAGCACAGGGGCGAACGGGATCTTCAGGCGTCGCTCGTGCAGGTCGTCGATCGCGTAGGCGAGCCGGCCAAGCGCCATGCCGCGGCCGTCCGCGGCCGCCTGCAGCACGAGATGCCCGTCGTCGAACTGCATCCCGGGCGCCGTGTCCACGCCGGTGAGCTTTGCCGCGCGGAACCACTCGGCCCATCCCTGCGCGCGGCCGACGCGGCGCATCGAGTCGTCGTGCAGCAACGGCGCGCGCGCCAGATCGGCCGGGCGCCGAATGCCGCGCTGGCGCAGAAAGGCGGGGCTGGCCACCGGCGCCACGTACTCGCCGAACATCGGGATCGCCAGCACGCCGTCAACGGCGCCGCGTCCGATGCGCACCGCGGCGTCCACTTCCTCGTGGTCGAAGTCCACCGGCTGCGAGCCGGCCTTGAGGCGCAGCTCGAGTCCGGGACAGCGGCGCATGAAACGCCCGAGGCGCGGCACCAGCCAGCGTGTCGCGAAGGCGGTCGTGGTGCTCAGCGTGACCGAGCCGCTGCCGTCGCCGGCCCGCAGCAGACGGACGCCGCGCGACAGCCGGTCGAAGCCCGCGCGGAAATGCTCCGCGGCCAACTGCCCCTGCTCGGTCAGCACGAGACGGCGCGTGGTGCGCCGGAACAGCGTGACGCCGAGGTAGCTTTCGAGGCCGCGGATCTGGTGGCTGACCGCGGCCGGCGTGACGTGCAGCTCCCGCGCGGCCTTCGTGAAGCTGAGCAGTCGCGCCGCGGCCTCGAAAGCCCGCAGCGCCGTCAGAGGCGGGAGCGACTGCGGCACTTGTGAAATTCCCTCATCGCTGCTGTGACATTTTCTCTTTTGGGCATGTTCGCTGCATCGCCTAGACTATCGCATTGCGAGGCGAGCGGTCGCGGCTGCGCTTCGCGCGATATCTGACGTCTCTCGCACGGAACGCAAGTGACGCTCTCATAAAACGAACTCGCGTCCCAGCGAATCCCCGCCAGTTCACGGAGGCTACCCTGTCGTCCACAGCTTTTCCGTTCATTCCGCGAATCGATCGCCCGGATCCCGGGGACTCCACGCACTGGTGCCTGTTCCTCGACGTGGACGGCACGCTGCTGGAAATCGCACCGACACCTGACGCCGTCGTCGTCGAGCCCTCGCTTGGAGGCCTGCTTCGGCGCGTGCGCGACGCGCTCGACGGCGCACTCGCGCTCGTGAGCGGCCGTTCGCTCGCGCAGATCGACGCACTGTTCGCCCCGGACACCTGGCCCGCGGCTGGGCTGCACGGCCTGGAGCGCCGCGATGCGGCCGGCCGCATTCATCACGCGGGCACGGCCGACCCCGCACTGGACGAGGCCCGGCAGTCGCTCGAGGACGTGGTGGCCCGCGCGCCCGGCGCGCTGCTCGAGGACAAGGGCCGCTCGCTGGCACTGCATTACCGGGCGGCGCCCGCGCTCGAGCACGTGCTGCGGCGCGAGATCCGCGCGATTGCGGCGCGACTCGGCAGCGACTTCCATGTGCTCGAGGGTCGGCGGGTGCTCGAGCTCAAGCCGGTCTCAGCCACCAAGGCACGCGCCATCGAAGCGTTCATTGCCGAGGCCCCTTTCGCAGGCCGGCGCCCCATGTTCATCGGCGACGACGTCACGGATCTCGACGGCTTCGCCGCCGTGGAGGCCGCTGGTGGCGTGTCCATCGCGGTCGGCGACCGCGTCGAGGCCATGGTGCGCGTGGCTTCGCCGCGCGACGTGCGGGCACTCCTCGCCGACTTCGCCGAGCAACGGGCGATCACGCCATGAGCGCTCGCGAACACACGCTCGACCTGGCGGTCGTCGGCAACTGCGAGGTCTCGGCGCTGATCGACGATTCGGCGAGCGTCGTGTGGTGCTGCCTGCCGCGCATGGATGCCGACCCCGTGTTCTGCACGCTGCTCGACTCCGACGTGAGCGAATCGGCGCAGGGCCACTTCTCGATCGAGATCGCTGATCGCGTCGAGACGGCCCAGAGCTACCTGCGCAACACCGCCATCCTCGAGACCATCCTGACCGACGCGCGTGGCAACCGGCTGCGCATCGTGGACTTCTGCCCCCGATTTCGCGCGCGCGACCGGATATTCCGGCCGATGATGCTGGTGCGGATCATCGAGCCCCTCGCCGGGCGGCCGGTGGCCACCGTGCGGCTGCGGCCACGCTTCGACCACGGGGCGACGGCGCCCCAGGTCACCCGCGGCTCGCACAACATGGCGTTCCGCGGCGGCTCTGCCGACTTCCGGCTGACCACCAACGCCTCGCTCACGGCGGTCGCAGAGGAGCTTCCCTTCGTCGTCGATGCGCCGCTCGCCTTCGTGCTGGGCCCCGACCAGACGCTCGAGGCGTCGCCGCTCGCGCTGGCCCAGGGATTTCTCGAGGACACGCGCAATTACTGGAACGACTGGGTGCGCGGGCTCGCCATCCCCTTCGAGTGGCAGGACGCCGTGATCCGGGCGGCCATCTCGCTGAAGCTGTGCACCTACGAGGACACGGGCGCAGTGCTTGCCGCGCTCACGACCTCCGTGCCCGAGAGCCCCGGCAGCGGGCGCAACTGGGACTACCGCTACTGCTGGCTGCGTGACAGCTACTTCGTGATCCAGGCGCTCAATCGCCTCGGCGCGACCCGCACGATGGAGGACTACCTGCGTTTCATCGATGCGATCGTCTCGCGTTGCGGCGACGCCGAACTGCAGCCGCTGTTCTCGGTCACCGGCGAACCGGAAGCGCCCGAGCGAACCGTAAGCTCGTTGCGCGGATATCGCGGCATGGGCCCGGTGCGAGTCGGCAACCACGCCTACCTGCAGCGTCAGAACGACGTGTACGGCGCAATCGTGATGGCCTCCGCGCACTCGTTCTTCGACCAGCGCCTGATGAATCTCGGTGACGAAGTCCAGTTCGCGCAGCTGGAAGGCCTCGGCGAGCGGGCCGTGCAGGCGCACGATCGTCCGGACGCCGGGCCGTGGGAATTCCGCGGCTTCGAGCGAGTACACACCTTCTCCGCCGCGATGTGCTGGGCCGGGGCCGATCGGCTCGCGAAGATCGGGCGTCGCCTCGGCCTGCACGACCGGGCGGCTTACTGGCGCGAGCGGGCCGGAACCATGCGATCGCACATCCTGGAGCGTGCTTGGAACCCGGCCGTCGGTGCGTTCACCTCGAATTACGGCGGCGAGGATCTCGACGCGACGGCGCTGCTGCTTCCCGAGCTCGGACTGGTCGACGGCCGCGACCCTCGCTTCGTCTCGACGCTGGCCGCGATCGAGCGCGACCTCAAGGACGGCGATTGGCTCTACCGGTACCGCCACCGCGACGATTTTGGCAAGCCCGAGACCGCATTCACGATCTGCGCGTTCTGGTACGTGAACGCCCTCGACCATGCCGGACGGCGCGAGGAGGCACGTGAGCTGTTCGAGCGCCTGCTGGCGCGGCGCACCCGGCTCGGCTTGCTGTCGGAAGACATCGACCCCGTGACCGGCGAATGGTGGGGCAACTACCCGCAGACCTACAGCCTCGTTGGCATCATCAACTCGGCGATCCGGCTGAGCCGCTCCTGGGAGGACGCACTGTGAACCGTATCGTGGCCGTCTCCAACCGCGTCACCGTGCCGAAGCGCGCCGTCGCCGCGGGCGGCCTCGCCGTGGGAGTGCTCGCAGCGATGAAATCGCAGGGTGGACTGTGGTTCGGCTGGAGCGGGGAGACCGTGGACGGCGAGCCCGGACCGCCCGCACTCGTCGAGCGGCAGGCCGTAACCTACGCGACCATCGACCTGCCCGCCGCGGACCACGAGCCGTACTACGCCGGGTTCTGCAACGGCGCGCTCTGGCCGTTGTTCCACTACTTCGTCGGCGCCCTGCAATACTCGGATGCGCACTACGCGGCCTACGAGCGCGTCAACCGCCTGTTCGCGGATCGGCTCCAGCCAATGCTGCAGGCCGACGACCTCGTGTGGGTGCACGACTACCATCTCATCCCGCTCGGGCAGGAGCTGCGGCAGCGCGGCGTGCGCGAGCCGCTCGGTTTCTTCCTCCACATCCCCTTCCCGCATGTCGAGGCGCTGCGTGCGCTGCCCGTGTACGACGAGCTGGTGCGCAACCTGCTGGCCTACGACCTCCTGGGCTTCCAGACGCGGCAGGACCTCGAGTCCTTCCGCTCGGCCGTGGCCGAAGTGGTCGGGCCGTCCGCGCTGCGCGCCGACGGCAGCTTCCAGTTCGGCGCGCGGCGCGCCCGTGCCGACGTGTTCCCGATCGGCGTGGACGTGGACGGGATCCAGCGCGAGGCCAAGCACTCGCAGTCGTCCGAAACCGTGCGGCGCATGGTCGCGAGCCTGCTCGGGCGCCGCTGCATCATCGGCGTGGACCGTCTCGACTACAGCAAGGGACTGGTGGATCGATTCCTCGCCTATGAGCGCTTCATGGAGAGCCACCCCGAGGCCGTCAACGAGGTGACCTTCCTGCAGATCGCGCCGCTGAGCCGTGCCGACCTGCGCACCTATGCCGAGATACGTCACTCGCTCGAGCAAGTGGGCGGTCGCATCAACGGCCGGTTCGCGGAAACCGACTGGACCCCGATTCGTTACCTCAACCGTAATTACTCGCACGAAGTGCTGATGGGATTCCTGCGCCGGGCCGACGTCGGCGTCGTCACGCCGATGCGCGACGGCATGAACCTCGTCGCGAAGGAGTTCGTCGCCGCGCAGGACCCGGCCGATCCCGGCGTTCTCGTGCTCTCGACGCTGGCAGGTGCCGCCCGCGAACTTTCGAGCGCGCTGCTCGTCAACCCGCGCGACACCCGAGCCGTGGCAGAGGCGATCGAGCAGGCGCTGGCCATGCCGCTCGATGAGCGGCGCGGACGACACGCGGAGATGCTGAAGATCCTGCGGCAGAACGACATCCATGCCTGGCACACGCGCTTCGTCGAGCAGTTGCGGGCCTGCGCCGACCCCGGGCTGCTGGCGCTGCCGCGCCGTCAGGCGAGTGCGCGGTAGGCCATCCGCACCGCGACGATCGCAAGGAACACGCCGAAGGCCGCAGACAGGCGCCGCCGGTCGAGCGAGTGCGCAAGACGGGCGCCGAGCGGTGCAACGAACCACGAGACGGGTGCGACCACGAGGAACCCGACCAGGCTCACATAGCCGACGGTCCACGGCGGCATCACGGCGCCATCGGTGCCGGCCGCGAGGTAGCCGAGCGTGGCGGGAACGCTGATCCACAGCCCGAGCAGCGCCGCCGTACCGACCGCCTTGTGCACCGGCTCGCCGCAGAGCGTCATCGCCGGCACGGTGAGTGTTCCGCCGCCGATGCCCATCATTGCCGAGACGGTGCCGATCGTGGCGGGGACGAGAGCGCCGCCCGGTCCGCCCGGCAGCGAGTGCCGCAGCACGAGCTGGTCGAGCGGCAGCAGCATCTTGAGCGCGGCGAGGAGCGCCACGATTGCGAACACGCCGGCCAGCACCCGGGCGTCCACGCGCGAGGCCAGCAGCGCTCCGGCGAGCGCACCGACTACGATCGGGATAGACCACCGGCGGATCACCGCGCCGTCGACCGCGCCGCGCCGCGCGTGCGACCGGGACGATGAGATCGACGTCGGAACGATGGTCGCCATCGAGGTGGCTACCGCCACGTGCAGCGCAACCGTCGGATCGACGCCCGCAAGCGTGAGCGCCATGTCGAGCGCCGGCACGATGACGATGCCGCCACCGACACCGAGCAGCCCCGCAAGCAGCCCGGCCACGGCACCCGCACCGAGCAGCGCAACGAGCATGGGCAGCCACTGGATCGCCGCTTCCTGCACTGCCTCGTCCCGGCCTCGCCATCGTGGAAAACCGCTGAAGTCTAGCGGCATTGGGCCGGCCCCGCCTCCGCGCACCGGCCAGCGGGTATAGTCCGCGGACAACGTGCGGCCGGCCGCGTGAGCCGGCGCGGGGGCATCCATGAGCGAAACCAGCGGTGGCGAAGTCCTGGCGCGCATGCTCCAGGCGGAAGGCGTCGAGAAGGTCTTCGGGATCATCGACGGCACCTATTTCGGCTTCTACTCGAGCCTGCACAGGCTCGGCATCGAGATCGTGACCCCGCGGCACGAGAGCTGCGCCGCGCACATGGCGGGCGCCTACGCGCGCCTGACCGGCAGGCTCGGCGTGTGCATGGCCTCGAACGGCCCGGGCGTGGCGAACCTGCTGCCCGGCCTCGCGGTGGAAAACGCCGAGGGCAACCGCGTGCTCGCCATCACGAGCTGCCGTCGGCCGCAGATCGTCTATCCGGACCGCGGCGGCACGTACCAGTCATTTGACCAGGTGGGCGCCATCTCGCACCTCGCGAAATGGAGCCACGCGGTCGTCTCGTTCGACCGCGTCGCGGAGCTCGGCCGCACGGCGCTGCGCTACTGCTGGGACGGCCGCCCGGGCGTCGTGCACCTCGACGTGCCCGAGACGATCATGAACGGCAAGGTGAAGGCCGAGGTGCCGATCTGGCAACCGCACCAGTACCGGCGCGTTGCACGCATCGTGCCGGCCCCCGGGGAGGTCGAGCGCGCCGCGGAGATGCTCGCGGCCGCGGAGCTGCCGATGATCCACGCCGGCAGCGGCATCATCCACGCCGACGCCTACGACGAGTTGCGACGGGTCGCCGAGCTGCTGCACGCCCCGGTGACCACGAGCTGGGCCGGTCGTGGCGTGCTTGCCGAGACCTCGGAGCTCGCGATCCCCATGCCGTTCATCCCGATCAACAACGAGGTCCGCAACGACGCCGACCTCGTGCTGACCGTGGGCTCGCGCCTCGGCGAGACCGACTGGTGGGGCAAGGCCCCGTACTGGCGGCACCCGTCGGAGCAGCAGATGATCCAGGTGGACATCGATGCCCACATCCTCGGCGCCAACAAGCCGGCGGCTCTGACCGTGCAGGCCGACGCGAAGCTGTTCCTCGCGGCGCTGGCCGACCTGCTCGTGGGCCGCACCGCCGGAATGAACCTCGATGCACGGCGGCGCAAGGTCGCCAAGTACCGCGAAAAGATCGCCGCCGAGCGAGCCAAGCTCGACGAGAAGCTCGACGACCTTGCGGTACCGATGAACCCGGCGCACGTCGCGCACGTGTGCCAGCAGGTGTTCCCCGAGGGCACGGTGCTGGTGGCCGACGGCGGCAACGCCGCCGTGTGGACCATGATGTTCCACCAGGCTCGCGTGCCGAACACGATCCTCTCCACGTTCAAGTTCGGCATGCTCGGTGCCGGCGTGGCGCAGGCGACCGGCGCCGCGGTCGCACGGCCGGACACGCCGGTCTGCTGCATCATCGGCGACGGTGCGATGGGCTTCCACCCGCAGGAAGTCGAAACAGCCGTGCGCAACGGCCTCAAGGTCGTGTTCCTCGTGCTCTGCGACAAGCAGTGGGGCATGGTGAAGATGAACCAGCAGTTCGCGCTGAAACCGATCAAGACCCTCATCAGGAAGTCGCTCGGCCCCGACGAGACCATCAAGGCGGATCTCGGCGAGATCCGCTTCGACGAGCTCGCGCGCGCCATGGGCGCGCACGGCGAGCGCGTGGCCGACCCGCGCGGACTCAAGGCCGCCATCGAGCGTTCGATCGCGAGCGACGGCCCGGCGGTCATCCACGTGGACGTGGACCCGGTGAAGCACATGTGGGCGCCGGGCCTGATGCACTTCAAGGACATGCACCAGGAACCGAAGGGAAAATGACCGAGATCGACGCGATTCGGCTGAACTTCAGCCCGGAATCGCTCGTCGCGCTCAATTTCATCCTCGCCTTCGTCATGTTCGGCGTCGCGCTGGACATGAGGCCGGCGGACTTCCGGGGCATCAAGGCCGCGCCGCTGGCGGTGCTGATCGGGGTGTTCGCGCAGTTCCTGCTGCTGCCCGCCGCAGCCTGGGCGCTCACCATGGTCCTCAGGCCCCTGCCGAGCATTGCGCTCGGCCTGATCCTGGTCGCCTGCTGCCCGGGCGGGAACATCTCGAACTTCCTCACCCACTTTGCCCGCGGCAACACGGCGCTCTCCGTGACCATGACCGCGTTCTCGACCGTGGGGGCGCTGTTCTTCACGCCGTTCAACGTGGCGCTTTGGGGCTCGCTGAATCCCGCGACCGCCGCGATCCTGCGCGAGATCGCCATCGATCCCGTGGAGATGTTCGCGGCCGTCGCCATCCTGCTCGTAGTGCCGGCGCTGCTCGGCATGGGCGTGGCACATCGCTACCCGCGATTCGCTGCGCGCGCCCGCAAGCCGTTCCGCATCCTGTCGCTCGGCGTGTTCGCGCTGTTCGTGGCGCTGGCGCTCGGCGCCAACTGGGACTACTTCCTGAACTACACGAGCCGGGTCTTGATCGCGGTATTCCTGCTGAACGCGCTCGGGCTCGCGCTCGGCTACGCCGCGGCCGGTGCGGCGCGGCTGCCGCAGGCCGACCGGCGCGCGGTGTCCCTCGAGGTCGGCATCCAGAACTCGGGGCTCGGGCTGATCCTCATCTTCAACTTCTTCGGCGGCCTCGGCGGCATGGCGATCACGGCCGCGTGGTGGGGCATCTGGCACATCCTCGCGGGCCTGTCGCTGGCGAGCTGGTGGCGCCGTCGCCCGCCCGCTGCCGTCACGGAGGCCGTCGCATGAAGCACCGCGTGCTGGTCACCGGCGCCGCCGGCTATCTCGGTGGACGCCTCGTCGAATCGCTGGCGGTGCGCGCGCGATCGGGCGGCGACCCGGCCTGCATCGTCGCGAGCGACGTGCGGGAGGTTTCGGCCGACCACCGGCTCCCTGGCGTCGAGTACGTCGTCCACGACGTGCGCGCGCCGGGACTGGCGGCGCAGCTCGAACGCCACGCGATCGACACCGTGGTGCACCTCGCGGCAATCGTCACGCCGGGCCCGAAGTCGAATCGCGAGCTCGAATACGCCGTGGACGTGGTCGGCACCCGCAACGTGCTGGAGGCCTGCGTCGCGGCCGGCGTGCGGCGCATCGTCGTCACCTCGAGCGGCGCGGCCTACGGCTACCACGCGGACAACCCGGCCTGGCTCACCGAGGACGACCCGGTGCGCGGCAACGAGGAGTTCGCCTACTCGCACCACAAGCGCCTCGTCGAGGAGATGCTGGCCGAGTACCGCCGGGCGCACCCCGGGCTCGAGCAGGTGGTGTTCCGCGTGGGCACCATCCTCGGCGAGACCACGCGCAACCAGATCACGGCGCTGTTCGAGCGGCCGCGACTGCTCGCGATCCGAGGCTCGGCGAGCCCTTTTGTGTTCATCCACGACCGCGACGTCGTGGGCGCGATCGAGCACGCGATCTTCGGCGGGCCGGCCGGCATCTACAACGTCGCCGGCGACGGCGCGCTCGGCATCCGGGAGATCGCCGCGCGGCTCGGCAAGCGCTGCATCACGATCCCGCCCTCGCTGCTGCGTGGGGCGCTTGCCGTGCTGCATCCGCTCGGGCTGTCGCAATACGGGCCCGAGCAGGTGAACTTCCTGCGCTACCGCCCGGTGCTCGACAACCGTCGCCTCAAGGAGGTGTTTGGTTACGTGCCGCGACTCACGTCGACGGAGGTCTTCGATCTCTACCGCCGATCGCGAGGACTCGGTCCACCGTGACCACGGGGCATCCATCGTTCGAGGGACGAACCGTCCTGGTCACCGGAGCCGGCGGCGGCCTCGGCCGCGCGCTCGCGCTCGGCTTCGCGGCGGTCGGCGCCCGCATCGTCGCGCTCGACCAAGACGAGGCCGGTCTGGCAGACCCTGCGACGCGCAACTTGGGCACGACGGCCGTCCCTGCCTCGCCCTGCCCTGCGACGTGACCGACGTCGTGGCCTGCGAGCGCGCGGTCGCGGCGGGCGTGGCGCACTTCGGTTCGCTCGACGTGCTGGTGAACAACGCCGGCATGAGCCACCGCAGTGCCTTCGCGAGCACGGGCCTCGCCGTGATCCGACGGGTGATGGAGGTCAACTTCTTCGGCGCAGTCAACTGCACCAGGGCGGCCCTGCCGCATCTGCTCGCCGCGCGCGGCCTCATCATCGCAGTCTCCAGTGTCGCGGGCTACACGCCGCTCATCGCGCGCACGGGTTATGCGGCGAGCAAGCACGCCATGCACGGTTTCTTCGAGAGCCTGCGCACCGAGCTCGAGCCCCAGGGCGTTGGCGTGATGATGGTGTGTCCGTCGTTCATCGCGACCCGCATCGACCGCAACGCACTCGGCGGCGACGGCGGGCCGGTGCGCCACGCGCAGGTGACGGTGGGCCGCCCGCTGACCGCGGAGGCGGCGGCCGGGCGCATCGTCGCGGCGTCCGTGCGCCGCCCGCGGACGCTTTTCATCGGCCGCACTGCCCGGCAGGCCTGGTGGCTGAGCCGGGTCGCGCCGGGTCTCTACGAGCGCCTGATGTCGAGGCGCCTTCGGGACGAGATGCAGGACCCGTGAGGCCCGCGCCACGGTGCGCGACCGGCACGACCCGCGGTATCCTTGGGCAGCCAGACAACAGCGCCGCTCCGGGGAGTCCACGATGAAGGTTCACGTCAAGCACACGCTCAAGACCGACGTCGCCTCGGCGCTCAAGCTCTGTACCGATCAGAAGCACCAGGAAGCGGTCTACGACCAGCTGGGCGGCAGCGACGTGAAGATCAAGCGCGAGGGTCGCTCGCCCAACGTGACCTTGCGGATCTCGCGCAAGGAAGACGCCAATCCCCCGGCGGCCATCCGCAAGCTCGTGCCTGCCACCACCGAGGTCAGTCACACCGAGGACTGGTCGGCCGACGGCGACGGCTATTCCGCGGACATCGCCATCGAAATCAAGGGCGTGCCGGTGAAGATCGTCGGCACCAAGGCGCTGCAGCCCGAGAAGGGCGGCTGCCGCGTCGAGTGGAAATTCGACGTCACGAGCGGCATCCCGCTGCTCGGCGGCATCATCGCCTCGTTCGCCGGCTCGGAGATCGAGAAGAAGCTCGAGGCGGAATTCAAGGTACTCAAGTCGCTCGCCTGATCGCTCACGGGGGCGCTTGCTGCGGCGCAGCTAGCCATTTGCGAGATGGCAGCCCGCTGCTGGCGGGGTAGGATCGAGCCATGCCCCGGCTTTCCACCGTCGACCAGGCCTTCTTCCTGCTCGAGACCGCAGAGCGGCCGATGAACATCGGCGCGCTGTTCGTGCTCGTCCCGCCGCAAGGCTCTCGCCGGGGCTTCGCCGACCGGCTCATGCGGACGATGCTCAAGCGGCCGGTCGGCCCGCCATTCAGCTATCGACTGAAGCCGGGACGGGTGCCCGGCCTGCTCGCGCTCGACGACGATCCGCACATGGACCCGGCGCCGCAGGTGCATCACCACCGCCTGCCGCCCAACACCGACCTTCAGGCACTCTTCGAGCGCCTGTGCCGGATTCACGTCGTGCCTTTGCGCCGCGACGCGCCCCTGTGGGAGATGCACGTGTTCACCGGCTTGCCGGGCGGGCGCGTGGCGCTGCACTTCAAGACGCACCACGGCCTGATCGACGGCATCGGCTTCATCAAGGCCCTCGACACCATGGTTGCGCCTTCGGCTGCAGCCTCCGCGCGCCGGCCGAGGGCGATCTGGGAAGGGCTGCGCCACGTGCCGCCGCCCGCCGCGCCCAGGTCGGAGGGCGTCCAGGGACTGATGCACTCCGCGGACGACGTGCGGCGGACGGCGAACGACCTGGTGCGGCTGGTGTGGCACCAGGGACTGCGGGATCTCGGGCTCGGCCGCGGCCTCGCCGCGCCGTTCGTCACGACGCCGAACGTGCTCAAGGCCGAGCCGAGCCCGAACCGCGTGCTTGCGCATTGCGTGATGCCACTGGCGCAGGTGCGCGCGATGGCGCGAGCGGCCGACGCCAAGGTCAACGACGTGCTGCTCACGCTGATCGACATGGCGATGCACCGCTACCTCGAGACGCACGGCACGGTGCCGGACCGGCCGCTGGTCGCGGACATGCCGGTGGCGCTCGAGGACCACGGCGGTGCCGGCAACCGCATCACGATCCTGCAGGTGCCGATGGGCCGGCCGGCTGCGGGGCCGGCGCAGCGACTCGCCGACGTCATGGATGAAACCCGGCAGGTCAAGCACGAGATGCGCACGCTCTCCGCCAGCGCGCTCACGCTCTACTCGATCGTGCAGCACTCGCTCGCGAGCACCATCGAATCGCTGGGCCTCGGCGAGTTGCCGATGCTCGCCAACGCCGTGATTTCGAACCCGGCCGGCTTCGAGCAGCGGATGTACTACAACGGCGCCGAGGTCGAGCTCGCGCTGCCGATCTCGGTCGTGGCGCACCACCAGGTGCTCAACATCACCATCACGACCTACGTGGACCAGCTGCACGTCACGTTCATAGCGCTCAGGGAGGCGATCCCCGACCTGGAGCGGCTGGCCAAGTTCACCGCAGCCGCAGTGACCGAACTCGAGGCCGACCTCGTGCGCGCGCCGCGACGCAAGGCGAGGCCGCGGGCCCGCAAGGCCTCCGCGAAGTTGGTCAGGCCGAAGCGCACCGGACCGCCGGGCACCCGGCGTTCGCCTCGCCGCAGCCCCATGCGCTAACCTCAGCCGGATATCCCGGATGGAGGCGCGACGACCCTTGGGGCAGGTCCGAGACATCGCTCACCAGCTGGCCATCGCCGGGCGCCTTGCAGCGCGCGGACTGGGCCGTCGGCTCGCGCGCGCCGACGCCGAGCCGGCGACGGACGCCGAGTTCCGCGCGACGCTCGAACCCTGGCTGGACGCGTTGCCACCGGGACTCGTTGCGGATCACGCATTCCACTGGTTGCCCGCGGACCGGCCACCCTGGTTCGACACCGGCATCCTGGTCGAACCCGGCGAGTCGGTCACGCTGCTCGCGGATGGCCGCGTGCACATTTCGCGGGCGCTCGACCTGTGGGTCGGCCCGGCCTTCCAGCTCTGGTGCCGCGTGGGCGAGCGCGGGCCGGTGTTCCGCGGCACCCGTGCGACGCATACGTTCGTGGCACCCGAGGGCGGGCGCCTCTGGATCGCGAGCTATTTCCCAGGTGAGTGGGCCGACCCCAGCGGCCGGCTCGCGACTCCGCCCAGCGACTACGCGAAAGTGTCGGGCGGGATGGCGGTCCTGGTGCTGCGCTGGTCACCCGGGACCGACGTGCCGGGACTGTTCCGCGGCTTCGCCCGGGACACGCGCGTGCCCGGTCTCGTCCTGGCCGAGGCCGCGCGTTTCGACCAGCCAGTGCCCGTCCCCGAGCAGTGGGATTACCTGTGGCACCTCGGCCCCGGGGAGATATTCCGCCCGTCGCTGACAACGGACGGGCGACCCGCGATCCACTGCCACACCCACGGCGACGTCGGCATCCTGCGCCGCGAGGCCCGCGCTGCGCTCGCGCCGGGCACGCGCCTCGGCTGGTCGTGGTGCGTGGACGAACTGCCCATCGACCTCGCCGAGGACACACTGCCCTCGCACGACTACCTCAGCATCGCGGTCGAGTTCGACGACGGGCAGGACCTGACCTACTACTGGAGCGCGGCGCTGCCGGTCGGCACCGTCTACCGCTGCCCGCTGCCGACCTGGAAGGACAAGGAAACGCACGTCGTGGTCCGCTCCGGCCACGCCGGCCTCGGCGAGTGGCGCGCCGAGGAGCGCGACCTGCACGCCGACTACCGCCGGATCATCGGCGGCCCGGCCCGCGAAGTGGTGCGCGTCTGGCTGATCGCCAACAGCCTCTTCCAGCGTGGCCACGGCCGATGCGAGTATGCGAGCATCCGGTTGATCAACCACGAAGGGACCCTCGAGGTCCTCTGACGAATCAAAGGCGGGAGAGACTACATGCACGGACTCATGATGGAGCGGCCGCTCCTGATCACCGACATCATGCAATTCGCGGACCGGAATCACCCGGACGTCGAGATCGTGTCGGTCACCCTGGATACGCCGCGGCACCGCTGCACCTGGCGCGACGTCTTCCGCCGCAGCCGCCAGCTCGCCAACGCACTGACGGCCGCCGGCGTGAAGCCCGGCGACCGGGTCGCCTCGCTGGCATGGAACGACTACCGCCACCTCGAGCTCTACTACGCGGTGTCGTGCATGGGCGCCGTGATGCACACGGTCAACCCCCGGCTGTTCCCGGAGCAGCTCGAGTACATCATCAACCACGCGGCGGACCGTGTGCTGTTCATCGACCCGACCCTGCTGCCGCTGCTCCAGGTGCTCAAGGGCAAGATCCCCTGTGTCGAGCGCATCGTGGTGATGACCAGCGACGAGGCGATGCCGGAGGCGGCAAAGGGCAAGCTGCCTTCGTACGAGTCCTTCATCGCCGGCCACTCCGACGAGTTCGACTGGCCGACCTTCGACGAACGCACCGCGAGCTCGCTGTGCTACACGTCGGGAACCACCGGGCACCCGAAGGGCGTGCTCTACAGCCACCGCTCCAACGTGCTCCATGCCTACGCAGGCTGCATGGGCGACGCGGTCGGAGTGAGCGCCGGCGACGTCATCCTCGCGGTCGTGCCGATGTTCCACGCCAATGCCTGGGGCCTGCCATACAACGCGGCCATGACGGGCACCAAGCTCGTGTTCCCGGGCCCGAAGATGGGCGACGCCGAGACGCTCGTGGACCTCATGAACACCGAGGGCGTCACGATGGCCGCGGGTGTGCCGACGGTGTGGACGCTGCTGCTCAACTACATGGCCCAGACCGGCAAGAAGGCGACCACGCTCAGGAAGACGCTGGTCGGCGGCTCGGCCGTGCCGCTCAGCATGATCAGGACGTTCGAGGAAAAGCACGGCGTCACCGTGTTGCAGGGCTGGGGCATGACAGAGACCAGTCCGCTCGGCACGGTCGGCACGCTGCGCCCTGCGATGCAGTCCCTGCCTGCCGAGGAGCGCTACGTGATGCACGCCAGGCAGGGCCACGGCATCTTTGGTATCGAGATGAAGATCGTGGACGAGGACGGGCACGCGCTGCCCTGGGACGGCAAGTCCGCGGGCGAGCTCAAGGTGCGCGGCAACTGGGTGTGCAGCGGCTACTTCGGCCTCGAGCACTCGTCGGCCCACAGCGAGGACGGCTGGTTCGCCACCGGCGACGTCGCGGTGATCGGCCCGGACGGCTTCCTGCAGATCACCGACCGCGCCAAGGACGTGATCAAGTCCGGTGGCGAGTGGATCAGCTCCGTGGACCTCGAGAACTGCGCTTGCGGCCACCCCGAGGTGCTGATGGCGGCGGCCATCGGCGTGAAGCACCCGAAGTGGGAGGAGCGACCGTTGCTGCTCATCGTGCCGCGCCAGGGCTGCACGCCAACGC
>CAVQJL010000015.1:0-59946 GCA_963712815.1 uncultured Gammaproteobacteria bacterium | reverse complement strand
GAAGTGGCCGATTCTACGCGTACATGACCGTCCGCTTTCCCCCGCTGTTCCGGGCAATGGCCAGATTCTCGGTCCGACGTCCACCGACGTCGTGGCCTATCCAGAGGCACTGTTGCAGAAAGGCGCAGACGACCCTGCTTTTCTCATCGAGGCGATCGGCACGGCCGCGCGGGCGCGCGGCCCCGAACCCGGCTGCGCGCGCCATTCGAAAGAGCCTCGTGCGGTACAGACCGAATCTACGCCTGAGTGGTGCGCCACACTCGACGCAGAGTCCGGTGGGCGTTACGTACGCCGTGCGAGCGGCCGGCTCGGCGGCCGCTCGCCCAGGCGCCGCGCGTCCAGCGTTGTGAAAGGACTCGCAGAGGCCCGCATGCAGCGGGCCGGCGCGAGTCCTTTCACAACGCCGCCACCCGACCGCAGCCAGCGCCAGCAGCAGGCCTCAGCCGCCGTACGCACGGCGCACCTCGTCCGCGATGATGCGGATGCCGGCCGCGACGCTCTCGGCTGGCTGCGCCACGCTCATGCGCAGGCACTCGTGCCGGTGCGGCCACGGCTCCTCGAGTCCCGGGAAGAAGTGGTGGCCTGACAGCACCAGCACGCCGCGCGCCTTGAGCCGCCGGTACAACTCCGCGCTCGGGACCGGCAGGCCCTCGAACCACAGCCACAAGAAGAACGCGCCTTCCGGGCGATGGACTCGCAGCGGCAGGCCTTCGCAGGCCTCGAGGAGCCAGTCGAGCGCTTCGTGGGAGCGCGCCTCGTAGTACGGGCGGATCACGTCGCGGCACAGCGCCTCGAGCTCGCCGCTCGCGAGCAGCGGATCGATGATCACGGCGCCGGTGGAGCCCGGCGCGAGCGCAGCGGTCGCGTTGAATGCAGTGATCGCCTCGATCACAGGCTCGGCGGCCACCACGATGCCCGTGCGCGTGGCCGGCAAGCCGAGCTTCGAGAGGCTCATGCAGAGGATGACGTTGTCGTTCCAGAGCAGCCCTTCCTCGACGAACTGGATCCCGGGGAACGGCAGGCCGTAGGCGGCGTCCACGATCAGTGGCACGCCGCGCGAGCGAGCGAGCGCATCGAGCGCACCGAGCTCAGCGAACGTGAGGACGTTGCCCGAGGGGTTGGTCGGTCGGGACACGCAGATCGCCGCCACGTCGGCCACGGCCTCGAGGCCAGCGAGGCGCGGGCGGTACTTGAAGAGCCGACCGGGCAGTAGCTCGATGTCGGCCGCGCGCGCCACGAGCATGCCCTCGTCGATCCCGACATCCGTGTAACCGACGTACTCGGGAGAGAGCGGCAGGAGAACGCGCCGGTGGCGACCGTCCGCCGACTCGCCCGCGAGCAGGTTGAAGAGCGTGAAAAAGGCCGCCTGGCTGCCGCTGGTGAGCGCAACGTTGCGCTCATCGAGTCGCCAGCCGTAGCGGTCCGCAAGCATGGCGGCGACGGTGGCCCGGAAGCGCCTGTCGCCTCCGGGGCCCGCGTACGAGGCGGCGAAGCGCCCGTACTGCGCCGGGTCCGCGGCGATCTCGGCGAGCCGTCGCGCGTACACGGCCTCGACGGCCGGGATGCGCGCCGGGTTACCGCCGCCGAGCATGTGCACGCCGGGACCCGCCAGGGCGAGATCCTGCATCAGCTCGAGGGCACCGGTGGGCCGCACGAAGCGGCTTGCGAATCGGGTCGTGAAGGTCATGCGTCTCGCTTGCTGCGCCGCCGGCAGCCCGGCGACTCCGCTAGACTCCGCGATGCCATGCGCGAAGTCCAGGCGATCATCTTCGATCTCGACGATACCCTGTGGGAAGTGGGACCGGTGATCGTGCGCGCCGAGCACGCGATGCACGCGTTCCTCACCGAGCGCTACCCGCGCGTGCTCGAGCTGCACACACTCGACTCGATGCGCGACCTGCGCGCCCGCATCGCGCGCGAGCACCCCGCCATGCGCCACGATTTCACGTGGCTCAGACGGGAGTCGCTGCGCTGGCATGCGCGCGAGGCCGGCTACCCGGACGCAATGGCCGAGGAAGCTTTCGAGGTGTTCTACCGCGCCCGCAACGAGGTCGAGCTGTACGACGACGTGCTGCCGTCGCTCGAGCGCCTGCACGGGCGCTTCCGGCTGTTCGCCGCGAGCAACGGCAACGCCGACCTCGCGGCGATCGGGCTCGCGCGATTCTTCGAGCACGCGCTCGCCGCGCGCGATGCCGGGATGCTCAAGCCCGACCCGCGCATCTTCGATCTGCTGCTGGGCAGGGCGGGTCTTGCGCCCGCGCAGGCGCTGCACGTCGGCGACGATGCTGAAGCTGACGTCGCCGGCGCGCGCCGGGCAGGCGTCACGCCCGTGTGGGTGAACCGCCGCGGCACGGACTGGCCTGCGTCCGAGTCGCCGCCACCGCTCACCGTGCGCACACTGATCGAGCTGGTAGACCTGCTCGCCTGAGGGTTTCGCGGTGGCTTCCGCCGGATTGCCTCCGATCCGTGACGGGCGTCACGCACGTTGGCCTTGATTGGTACGGTCGCGCTTCGGTAAGTTCGGCGCATGGCTCACCGCAGCCGCATCGTCACAGCGCCGCCGCGATGGATCGCCTGATCCA
This sequence comes from uncultured Gammaproteobacteria bacterium, assembly GCA_963712815.1. GTDB lineage: Bacteria > Pseudomonadota > Gammaproteobacteria > Steroidobacterales > Steroidobacteraceae > RPQJ01. Next base: position 57,364 of record CAVQJL010000015.1, on the reverse strand, counting down.
TCGCCGCCACGCCACTCAACACTGCGTCCAAGCATTCGTACGGTTCCCGCGCTGTCAGCAGGCGAGGTGCCCGGCTGCCAGCACGCACGCCCCGTGCACTGAGAGGAGGCCATGAGCAACGACGCAAATCCCGGCACGCCCGCCATCGACGTACGCAACCTGCGGGAGTTCTTCCGCGACAGCGTGCACGACGCGCTCGTCCGCCAGCAGGTGGGCGTGGACGATCACACCGAGCACTACGTGGTGAACCTGCTCACCATGTTCGCGCGTTCCGAAGCGCTGTTCGAGCCGACGCCCGACGGGCCGAGGCTCAAGCCGCTGGCGCTGATGCTCGCCGACGCCGCGAGCGCCGCCTCGAGCGAGCAGCAACGCCGCGCGCTGCAGCGGCTCGGCGATGTCTCGCTGTTCGTGGCCGGATTCCTGTCGCACGGGTTCGCACGCAAGCTGGTGGACGTCGATTACCACATCGCCATGGGCGGCCAGGCCTACGGCACGCTTGCGGAGCACTGCGGGCCCGGGGTCCGGGGACGTGCGCTGGCCGGCGTGTTCGCCGAGATGGCTGCGAAATTCCAGCGCCTGGTGGACGCACTCAACGACGTCAGCGAGATGTCGTGGCGGAACACCGATCGCGACGTGCTGCGGCTCTACGAGGTCTGGCTCAGGACGGGCAGTCCGCGCGCGCATGCGCTGCTCCAGGAGCTCGGCGTGCGCCCGACCGTGGTGCCCGTGGGCCGCGCGTCGAACTGATGCCCGTGCTGCTGCGCGAGCTGCAGAAACGGCTTGCCGGGCTGTACGACGCCCCGGCCGAGCACGACGTCTACGACTTTCTGATCACGGACGCGGCGCACGCGTCGGCGCTGCAAGGCATCGCGGCTGCGCCACCGACCGACGAGCAGCTGCTGGTCGTGGAGGAGGACGGCGGCGTCGGCATCTCGCTGTACCTGGATGGTGCCGTCATCGAGCGGCTCACCGAGCGCTGCCCGCTGCGGTCGCTGTCCGAGGAGAACCTCGCCGACTACTGCACCGCGCTCGAGGGCGTCAGCCACTTTCACTACCTCGTGTGGTGCGCCGGACGCGCGCGGCACGTGTCGCTGCTCGAGCTCGAACTGCAGGCCGAGGTGGACAAGTACGTTGGCGCGCTGCAGCTGATGCTGCAGCAGCGCGAGGGCCGCTTCCCGGGAGATCTCTTCGAGCGGCTGTTCGACCGCACCGCGTTCCTGCCGCACCTGCCGGACCACGAGCGCACGCGCTACGAGGAGGCACACCGCTTCGCGGCGCGCTTCTGCCGCCGGCTCGAGGAGCGGTTCCTGAGGCGCCGGCGTGCGAGGCCCGAGGCGCTGATTGCCGAACTGCGGACCTTCTACCGGCTTGGCCGGCACGCCAAGCTGCGCCATGCGGAGCTGTGGCGCTGAGGCGCGAGGATCACTCCCCGTCCGGATTCTCGCCCAGCTTCTTGCGCAGCTCGATCCACTTCGACAGCTCGCGCAGGTTCTTCTTCTTCTTCCAGCTCTGCTTGCCGAGCGCGCCGCTGTTGTAGGGGTTGTAGCCGCTCTTGAGGCCCTTGGGATTGCTCTGGACCGGGCTCATCGGGTCGTCCGCGTCGTCGCTGACCTCCAGCCTCGGGTCCACCAAGGCGCGCACGCGCTCGGCGTCGCCGAGCGTGTCGTCTGCCGTCAGGTCACCCTTGTCGGCCCACTCCCAGGTGACGTTGCCGCGATCGTCGATGCCGAGGCGCCCCGGCTCATCGTCGGTGCTGCCCGGCGCCGGTGGCTTGCCGGTAGGCTTGGTCGTCATCGAATCACCCTCCACGTTCCGGTCGGAACACGGTTGACGACGGTACCCGTCTCCGGCCGCGCAGAGCAAGAGACCCGTCACATAAATGCGTCGCCGGGCGCGGGCCCGCAGCGCCGCCGTTCAGCGCGCGCGGAGCCGCTCGCGGGCCCAGAGCAGGCCGAGCAGGCTCTTGGCGTCGCGAAGCTCGCCGCGGGCGGCGAGATCCGCCGCCTCGTCGAACGGCATCCAGCTCGCCTCGAAGACCTCGTGTTCCTCGGGTCGCGCGTCGGCCGGCGCGAGGCCGCGGGCGAGGAACAGGTGGATGACCTCGGTGAGCACGCCCGGCGAGCTGAAGCACTCGCCGAGCTTGTCCCATTGCCGCGCGGTGACGCCGGCCTCCTCGGCGAGTTCCCGCTGCGCGCACTCGAGCGGCGGCTCGCCGCCGTCGAGCTTGCCGGCGGGCAGCTCGACCAGCCAGCCGCCCGCGGCGTGGCGGAACTGGCGCAGCAGGCACACGCGCCCGGCGTCGTCGAGCGCCACCACCGCGGCACCGCCCGGGTGGTGCGCGATCTCGAGCTCGGCGACGCGGCCGTTCGGCAGGCGTACGTGCTCGAGGTTGAGCGTGAGCACTCTGCCCGTGAAGACGTTGCGTATCGATTCGTTCATGGCAGGTCCCAACCCCCGGTTTCCACGGATCATACGACGGGACCCGGGGCATGCTGCACCGCGCCATGGGTTCCGGCGGCTGTGGTAAGGTTTGAAATTACCCCGCATCCAGCGGGCCGAATGGAGATTCCCAGTGAGCACCTCCCCACTGCCTGGCACGCTCGCCCGGTTGCGGCAGGCGTTCGACAGCGGCAAGACCCGGCCGATCGAGTGGCGCCTCGCGCAGCTCGCGGAAGTCGAGCGCATGATGCGCGAGCACGAGGCCGATTTCGCCGAAGCGTTGCGCCTCGACCTCGGCAAGTGCCTGTTCGAGGCGGTGCTCACGGAGATCAGCTTCGTCGAGGCCGAGGCGAAGTACGCGCGCAAGAACCTCGCAGACTGGATGCGTCCGCAGCGCGTCCGCACGCCGATGATGGTGCAGCCCGGCCGCAGCTACATCCAGCCCGAGCCCAAGGGCGTGGTGCTGGTCATCGCGCCGTGGAACTACCCGCTGTCGATGGTGATGGCGCCGCTCGTGGGCGCGATGGCCGCCGGCAACTGTGTCGTGATGAAGCCCTCGGAGATCACCGCGCACACCTCGGCGGCGCTCGCGTCCATCCTGCCGCGTTATCTCGACGCCGACGCGTTCGCGGTGGTGGAGGGCGGCGTGCCGGAGACCACCGAGCTGCTCGATCAGCGGTTCGACCACATCCTCTACACCGGCAACGAGCGCGTGGCGCGCATCGTGATGACGGCCGCCGCAAAGCACCTCACGCCGGTGACGCTCGAGCTCGGCGGCAAGAGTCCCTGCCTGATCGACAAGAGCGCCGACCTCGAGGTGGCGGCCTCGCGCATCGCCTGGGGCAAGTTCATCAACGCGGGCCAGACCTGCGTCGCACCGGACCACGTGCTGGTGCACCGCGACGTGTCGGCGCAGTTCGTGGAGCTGCTCGCGGGCAAGATCAAGGCGTTCTACGGTGACGATCCGGCGCAGAGCCCGGATTTCTGCCGCATCGCCAGCGAGCGCCACACGGCGCGCTTCGCCGAGCTGCTGGAGGGGCAGAAGATCCACACCGGCGGGCGCGTGGACGTGGCCAATCGCTTCGTCGAACCCACCATCGTGCTCGACCCGCCGCCCGACTCGGCCCTGATGCAGGAAGAGATCTTCGGGCCGGTGCTGCCGGTGATCACCGTGGACGAGATGCACCACGCCATCAAGCACGTCGCCGATCGCGCCAAGCCGCTGGCGCTGTACCTCTTCACGAAGAGCAAGGTGCTCGAGGAAGCGGTGCTCGGGCGGCTGAGCGCGGGCAGTGTCTGCATCAACGACGCGGTGATCTTCATGGTGTCGCCCGAGCTGCCGTTCGGCGGCATCGGCAACAGCGGCATGGGCCGGTACACCGGCTGGTACGGCTTCGAGACCTTCAGCCACCTCAAGCCGGTGATGAAGCGCAGCTTCCGCTTCGACGCGCCGATGCGCTACCCGCCCTACACGGAGACGAAGGCCAGGCTGCTCAAGCTCGTGCGCTGAACCGCGTCGGCACGGGGCTACGCCGCTACGCCACGGGGGCTGCGGCTAACGATCGACGCGGTCGACGGAGGCCTGGCCGGAGAACTCGCGGCGGATGTGCGACCAGGACATCCCTATTCCCAGCACGAGCCCGAGGGTCAGCAGTACCACCCAGGCCATCGTGGAGCGGTTGCCGACGTCGAGCCAGCCCTGGCTCACCACCCACCAGACGATCGCCGCGAACAGCGCGAGCAGCAGCACCACGCCGAGCGTCCCCATCGCGGCGAGGGTGGAGCGCACGAAGAAGATCCAGGCGCCGAGCAGCGCGATGCCCGCGACCACCTCGAGCGGCTGAACGGACGGGAACCCCTCGGCCAGCCAGTGGTAGTACGAGTGGCCGGTCGGGTTGAAGGTGAGCAGCACCAGCACCACCGAGAACACCAGCCGTGCGAGAAATTCCTTGAAGCCGAACTCGTCCATAGGTCGCGTTGATCCTTGCTGTTCCAGGCCGGGCGCATCTTAAGTGAGCGCAAGCACCGTCGCTTGCTGGATATCCATACAGGTCCGTCCTATATTCGCCCGACCGATGACGAGCACCGAGTCATTCACGCGGCTGAACCCCGCGCAACGCGACGCCGCGACCCATGGCGAGGCCGTGGCGGGCGGCGGGGTGCGGGCGACGCCCCTGCTGGTCATCGCCGGGGCCGGCACGGGCAAGACCAGCACGCTGGCGCACCGGGTCGCGCACCTGCTGCTCGGCGGCGTGTCGCCCGAGCGCCTGCTGCTTCTGACGTTCAGCCGGCGGGCCGCGCTCGAGATGACCCGCCGGGCCCAGCGCGTGGTTGCGGACGCGATGGCGGCCGCGCGGCCGGGTTCCGCCTCGTCGGCGAGCCCCAGGTTGCCCTGGTCGGGTACGTTCCACGCCATCGGCAACCGCCTGATCCGCCAGTATGCGCACCGGCTCGGGCTCGACCCGTCCTTCAGCGTGCTCGATCGTGCCGACGCCGCGGACCTGATGGACGTCGTTCGCCACCGCCTCGGGCTCTCCAGGACAGAGCGGCGCTTTCCCCGCAAGGACACCTGCCTCGGCATCTATTCCCACCGCGTCAACACGCAGCAGCCCCTGCGCCACACGCTCGAGAGCGCCTATCCGTGGTGCCTGCCCTGGGAGGAGGAGATCACCGCGCTCTGCCGGGCCTACGTCGAGGAAAAGCTCGCGCAGCAGGCGCTCGACTACGACGACCTGCTGCTCTACTGGCAGCTGATGATGCGGGACGCGGCGCTCGCGGGCGAGATCGGCGGGCGCTTCGACCACGTGCTGGTGGACGAGTACCAGGACACGAACGCACTGCAGGCCGGGATCCTGCTCGGGCTGAAGCCCGACGGCACGGGAGTGACGGTCGTGGGCGACGACGCACAGGCGATCTACTCGTTCCGCGGCGCGACGATCGAGAACATCCTCGAGTTCCCCGAGCGGTTCTCGCCGCCGGCACGCGTGGTCGTGCTCGAGGAGAACTATCGCTCGACCCAGCCGGTGCTCGATGCGGCCAACGCAGTGATCGCGGACGGCGGGCGCCAGTACCGCAAGTTCCTGCGCAGCACGCGCGGCGGCGGCCCGCGACCGCGCTACGTGACGGTGCAGGACGACCAGGCGCAGGCCGGGTACGTCGTCGAACGCGTCCTCGAGTGCCGCGAGCGTGGCGTCGAGCTGCGCCGCCAGGCCGTGCTGTTCCGCAACGCCGATCACAGCGACGTGCTCGAGCTCGAGCTGATGCGCCGGAACATCCCCTACGTGAAGTACGGCGGGCTCAGGTTCCTCGAGGCCGCGCACGTGAAGGACCTCCTCGCCGTGCTGCGCTGGGCCGACAACCCGCGCAACCGCATCGCGGCCTTCCGCGTGCTCCAGCTGCTGCCAGGCATGGGCCCGGCCCACTCGCAGCGTGCCTGCGAGGCGTTCGAGGCTGCCGGTTTCCGGTGGACAGCGCTCGCGGACCACCCCGTGCCGTCCGCCGCGCGCGAGCAGTGGCCGGCATTCGCGTCCCTGATGAGCGGTCTCGGCGCCGAATCGACCGCCTGGGACGGGCAGGTGACGCGCGTTCGCGCCTGGTACGAGCCGCAGCTCGAGCGCCTCTACGAAGCGGCGCAGGCGCGGCGCGGCGATCTCGAGCAGCTCGAGCGACTGGCCGTGCAGTACCCGACGCGAGAGGCATTCGTCACCGAGCTCACGCTCGACCCGCCGCAGGCGACCGGCGACCTCGCCGGCGACCCGCTGCTCGACGAGGACTACCTCGTGCTTTCAACGGTGCATTCCGCGAAGGGACAGGAATGGGAGGCCGTGCACGTGCTCAACGTCACGGACGGCAGCTTCCCGTCGGAGTTCTCGGCCGGGCGCCCGGAACTGCTCGAGGAGGAGCGGCGACTGCTGTACGTTGCGATGACGCGCGCGAAGCAGGAGCTGCACCTGATCGCGCCGGTGCGCTTCTACGTCACGCAGCAGTCGCGGGTCGGCGATCGCTACGTGCACGGAACCCGCAGCCGCTTCCTCACCGACGCCGTCATGGAGCGATTCGAGCGCGCGGCCTGGCCGGCGGATGTGGGCCAGACTCGTGGCGCCGCAGCGGATCCGGGCCCGCGGATCGACGTGGCTGAGCAACTTCGCAGGCTCTGGTAGGCCGCGCTGCGGGACGCCCGTTCGGTCTGGTGCCGGCGTCGGGAAAGCATTCGCGCCGGCCCGCTGGATGCGGGCCTTTGCGAATCCTTTCCCGACGCTGGACACGCGGCGCCTGGGCGAGTGGCCGCCGAGCCGGCCACTCGCACGGCGCATGAAGCGTCGGCCGAATCCAGCGTGACCGGTGGCGGTGATGGCTGGCGACTGCGGCGACGAAACGCGCGCGGCTCGAAGCTGACTCCGGCCGACATCGCGTGCGCCGAACTCCACGCCCAATCCGGTGGGCGTTTCGTGCGCCGTGCGAGCCGGTCCTCCGGCTCGCTCAGGCGCCCCGTGTCCGTCGTCGTGGTGCAGTTGCGGAGGGCGCGCATTTTTCCGAGCGCGCCCGCAGCAACTGCACCACGACGCCCACAACCTAAGGGCACATGATCGACCCGACCCGAACTTCACTGCGACTGCAGTTGCAAGCGGGACTGGGAGCCGGAAATGAAGAAGGCCCGGGTTGCCCCGGGCCTTCTGCGTTTGGATCGGCTCAGACGCCCGGAGGCGTCAGGCGATTACCAGCGACGCTGACCGCCGCCACCGCCGCCACCGTAGCCGCCGCCACCGCCACCGCCGCCGTAGCCGCCGCCACCACCGCCGTAGCCGCCGCCACCCGAGCGGCCACCGCCGCCGCCCGGACGACCGCCACCGCCGCCGCCGGTGCGCGGACGATCCTGCGCCTCATTGACGCGCAGGGGCCGGCCGCCCATGTTGAAGCCGTTCAGTGCCTCCATCGCCTTCTGCGCGTCGGCCTGCGGCATCTCGACGAAGCCGAAGCCGCGCGGACGACCGGTCTCACGATCGGTCGGCAGGGCAACCGAGTCGACGGTGCCGTGCTGCGCGAAAAGGTCACGGATCTCGCTCTCGGTGGCCGAGAACGGAAGGTTGCCCACGTAGATCTTGGTCATTCGAACATCCTAGAAAAAAAACAAAACGGAAAGGACGGGATCACAAACAGCCGAATCGCCCAGCATGCGCTGCCCTTCTCAAGGCGAGCGCCCGGGCGATCCCTGTCACCTGATCGAACACGTTTCGGCTTAACAAACCAGGCGCCTGAAGGCGCCCTGCAAGGCACGGACGGGCAACGATCGCGGCGCAGTCTAGCACAAGCTCGATTCCGTCAACGGATGGCCAGGCACCGTCCCGCAGCGTCCCAAGGCGTCATCGCCGGAATCGCTCAGTGGGAGTGCGGCGCCGGTCCGAGCGACCGCAAACCTTGGTTCGCAGGCGAGGGATCGAGCTTGGAAATGAGAATGACAAGGCGGTCACCGGGCGGGGAGGTGAGGAGTTCAACCTCGCGGAATTCGTCGGTTCTGGGGAACTCGGGTCCCGATGACAGGTTTCGAGCGAAGTCAAGCCTACCCACAGCGGCCGGTCGCTGCAACCTAAATCGTTGATGCAGCGCAAAAAACACGCCTGTCGGGGAATGCGATCCGGTCGGTCCGGCCGACGGTTGCGAGCACCGGTTACCCACGCGGCGGGCATGGGCAGGCCGGCCAGGGTCCGCCACCGGGTCGAGCCATCAGTTCTGGCGGGCCGCCTCCATGTGCTTCTTGAAGTACGTCCAGCTGGTCTCGTTCGGCCGCTGGTCGTCCACGGGCGGCGGCTCCTTGTAGATCGGCCCGCGGGCCTCGATCGCCGTCCGCATGCCGGCGGGCAGGTCGGCAAAGCTGTCGAGCTTGCGGCCGGCGCCGTTGAAGTACAGGTTGCCGGCGCGGCCGCGCATCTTCATCCACGGCAGCCAGTCGGAGATCCTCGCCCAGGCCACGTTCACGTCCGCCGAATGGGTCTTCGGATCCGTCAGGTCGGATATCCGTCCGAAGAAATTGAACATCTCGGTCGCGTGGTAGGTGCCGCCCACATAGTCCTGGAAGTCCCCGCCGAGCGGGTTGCGGTAGAACAGCGGCACGGTGGTCGTGCCCCACCAGTGGTCGCCCATCACCTGGATGTCGGACCGATAGGGCTTGCCGTCCGCGGTCAAAGGGAAGATCGGCGCGCGGAAATTCACGGGGTCGTTGGCGATGTGCAGCACCTTGACCGTATCGCCGCTCCAGGGATTCTTCCACTCGTCGATGATCTCGCCGGTGGCCGGGTCCGTGTAGAAGAGGATCTCGCGCGACACCTGCCGGAAGCCGGTGCCACGGACGGGGTCGGTCACCGTGACGCACTGGCGCGTGTTCATTCCCTCGAAGCGGAACAGCAGCCGGTCGGGCTCTCCGGGTACGTGGCTGTAGGTCTCGCCGGTCCAGTAGTAGACGGTCGGCCGCCGGTCCTCCGTGGAGCACTGGATCTTTCGAAAGGCGGCGACGGCGCCCTCCGGCGTGGCGATGTCGAGGCCGCTGCCGGACTCGGCGGCAGCCCCGCCGGACACGGCGAGCGCGGCGACGAGCGCGGCGCCGCGCATGAAGCTGGTTCCCATGGACGTACTCCCCGTGATTGGACTCGAGCCCTTCGGATTATGTCCCGGGGGACACGGGGGGTGGAAGTCAGGCCCCGGCGCGCTCGATCCAGTGCTCGATGTTGCGCAGGTTGGTCCAGACGTGTTCGTGGTCGTTCCAGCCGCGCAGCCACCGCGCCGGGTCAGTGGCCGCAGGCGCGACAGCGGCCGCGCGAGCGGCCAGGGCCCGGGCGAACTCGCCGGGCTGGGGAGTGGGATCGAGCTGGTCTTCGAGCACTCAGGGACGCTCCGGGTGATGACCCGGCCATTCGACCCTCGCGAGGTTGCGGCTGCGTGACGCCGACGTGACTGCCGCGTGAACGCGGCGCCACGTCAATCCGGCTCGAGGTACGTATAGCCGGAGAGTTCGCCGTCGTAGAAGCGCCTCAGCGACTGGCTCTCGGCGAGCGACAACCGACCCTCGCGCACGGCGCGCTCGCAGTCGCGCGCGAGCTGCGGGACGAGGCGCTCGACGTCGTAGCGCATGTAGCGCAGCACTTCGGCCGCCGTGTCGCCCTTGACCGTTTCCTCGATCCACCATCCGCCCTGCTCGTGCAGCTTGATGTGCACGACGTGGGTGTCGCCGAACAGGTTGTGCAGGTCGCCGAGCGTTTCCTGGTAGGCGCCGACCATGAACGCCGCGAGGTAGTAGGCGTCGCCCGCCCGCAGTTCGTGCAGCTCGAGGGTACGCTTGGTCTCGCGCAGGCTCACGAAGCGGTCGATCTTGCCGTCCGAGTCGCAGGTGATGTCGGCGAGCACGGCGTTGCGGACCGGGCGCTCGTCGAGGCGGTGGATCGGCGTGATGGGGAACAGCTGGTCGATCGCCCAGCTGTCCGGCAGCGACTGGAACACCGAGACGTTGCAGAAATAGATGTCGCTCAGGATCGCCTCGAGTCCCTCGAGCTCCTCCGGTACGCGATCGAGCCGCCGGCAGAAATCGCGGATCTTCGCGCAGGTGGCCCAGTACAGCCGCTCGACGAGGCCGCGGTGCTCGAGGCTCAGGTAGCCGAGGTTGAACGTCTGCAGCGCCTGCTCGCGCGCCTGCAGCGCGTCGTGGTAGCACTCCACGAGCCGCCGTTCGGTGATCGAGCGGTAGGCGTCGAGCAGGTCGCGCACGGGCTGGGGCACCTCGTCGCCGCCGTTGAGGTCGCGCGCGTCCTGGTCGCTGACGCTGAAGCGGTCGAGCGCCGAGCTGCCGAGCACGTTGAATACGAGCAGGCTGTGGTGCGCGGCGATCGCGCGCCCCGACTCGCTCACGATCACCGGGTGCTCGATGCCGCGCGCGTTGCACACGTTCGCGATGCGGTAGACCACGTCGCTCGCGTACTCCGCCAGCGTGTAGTTCATCGACGAGGCGTAGTTGGTGCGGCTGCCGTCGTAGTCGACGCCGAGCCCGCCGCCGACGTCGATGTAGCGCAGCCCCGCGCCCATGAGCTTGAGCTCCGCGTAGACGTGTGCGAGCTCGTTCACGGCGTCCTTCACGCGCCGGATGTCCTGGAGCTGGCTGCCCGGATGGCAGTGCACCAGCTGCAGGCAGTCCTCCATGCCGTTCTCGCGCAGCACGCGGAAGAGCTCGAGGATCTCGGTCACGAACAGGCCGAACTTCGATTTCTCGCCCGCCGACTCGCGCCAGCGGCCCGCGCCCTCGCTGGCGAGCTTAACGCGCACGCCGATGCGTGGGCGGACGCCGTAGGCACGGGCGTGCTTGAGGATCAGCCCGAGCTCCTCGAAATTCTCCACCACCGGGATGATCGTGCGGCCGAGCTTGGTTGCGAGGATCACCGCCTCGATATAGCTGTCGTCCTTGAAGCCGTTGCAGACGATCAGCCGCTCGGACTCGCCCTCCGTGACCGCCATCACCGCGAGCAGCTCGGGCTTGGAGCCCACCTCGAGGCCGAAGCCGAACTCGCGCCCGTAGCCGTAGACCTCCTCGACCACCAGCCGCTGCTGGTTGACCTTGATCGGGTACACGGCCGTGTAGCGGCCCCGGTAGTCGTTCTCGGCGATGGCGCTCGCGAACGCGTCGTGCAGCCGCTTGAGGCGGTGGCGCAGGATGTCGGAGAACCGCAAGACGACCGGCGTCGTCAGGTCGCGCGCCTCCAGCCCGCGGATCACCTCGTGCAGGTCGATCTCGTGGTCCGTCGTCTGGTCCGGCCGCACGACGACGTGACCCGCGGCGTTGATGCCGAAGTAGCCGTTGCCCCAGGCATTGACGCCGTACAGGTCGAGAGAGTCCTCGATGCTCCAGGGGTTGCCCGGTCGGGGCTTGGGTGCGGCGTTTTCCAAGGCGCTGGGGCTCCTGCTCGGATGCGGGATCGGGCGCGAAAAAAGTGGCGCGCACGATATCAGAAGCGTTGCGGGAAATGTCGCTTCGGGCTCGCCCGTCGCTCAGGGCGATGCGCCGGTGCGCACGGGCCGGGACGGGTCGCTCGACCACTCGCTCCAGGAGCCGCTGTAGAGCCGTCCTCCCGGCAGCCCGGCGTGCTCGAGCGCGAGCAGCAGGTGGCAGGCGGTCACGCCCGACCCGCACATTGCGATCGTGCGCCCGGGAGTCACGCCGTCGAGGCTCCGCAGGAGCGCCTCGCGCAGTGCGTCGGGCCCGAGGAAGCGCCCATCGGCGTCGAGGCTCTCGACGAACGGGTGGTTGCGCGCGCCCGGCACGTGGCCGGCCACGGCATCGATGGGCTCGACCTCGCCCCGGTAGCGCTCCGGCGCGCGCACGTCGATCACGCGCGCGCCCGGGTCTGACGAGGCGTCGAGCACGGCGGCGGCGTCCACGGCCAGCGAGGTCCTCGGGCGAGCCACGAAATTGCCGGCCACGGGCTCCGGCCGCTCGTCCGTCACCGGCAGGGCGAGCTGCATCCACCGTCGCAGCCCGCCGTCCAGCACGGCGACGTCGTCGTGCCCGAGCCAGCGCAGCATCCACCACAGGCGCGCAGCGTACATGCCGTTGCCGTCATCGCAGGCCACGACGAGCGAATCGGTGTTCACGCCCCAGGCGCGCAGCCGCGACTCGAAGACCGCGGGCGAGGGCAGCGGGTGCCGGCCCGAGGTCGCCGTGGCGGGCGCCGACAGGTCGCGATTGAGGTCAGCGTACGTTGCGCCCGGCAGGTGCGCATCCTCGTAGCGCCGGCGCCCCTCGTCGGGCCGCGCAAGGTCGAATCGGCAGTCGAACACCCGCAGCCGCGGATCCCCGAGCCGGTCCGCGAGCGCCTCGGCGCCGATCAGCGTGCGAAAGTGCATCCGCGTCACCTCCTGGCTGCGGAAGATACCGCGGTGGCGGGGCGGCCGATACAATCGGGACGTCGCACCCCGCCCGGGATCGCGGCGTACGGTAAGGAACCAGCATGACGCTCGAACTCTACTGGGGCAGCGGCAGTCCCTATTCCTGGCGGGTGCAGCTCGCGCTCGAGTACAAGCGGCTCTCCTACGAGTCGCACCTCCTGCAGTTCTCCATGCAGGAGCACAAGTCGCCGCAGATGCTGCGCATGAATCCGCGTGGCCGGGTGCCCGTTCTCAAGGACGGCGACTTCATCGTATTCGAGTCGCTGGCCTGCCTGCTCTACCTCGACCGCAAGTACCCCGAGCCGCCGCTGTTCGGCCGCAGCCCCGAGGAGGCCGCGACCATCATGCGAGTCATCTGCGAGTACCAGGCCTACGCGGAGAGCCAGCTGATGCGCATCGTCTACGCCGTGTTCTTCGAGAACATGGACGAGCGCGCCGAGGAGGTGACCCGCGCGATGCACGTCGTGGCGGGCGAGGCGCGCACCATCGAGGCACGCCTGAGCAATTCCGACTGGCTCGTGGGGGCGCACGTCTCGGCGGCGGACATGGTCGTGTTTCCCGGCATCATGCTGCTGCTGCGTGCGATGGAGAAGCGCGAGGCCGGCGACCTGCGCTCGCGCTTCCTGCCGCTCGAGACCACGCACCCCGCGATCGCGCGCTGGATCCGCCGCGTGAGCGCGCTGCCGGGTTACGAGCGCACCTATCCGCCGCACTGGCGCGAAGGCGCGCCGCGCGGCTGACCCGGACGGCACGAAGCGCGGCTCGCAAGGGGTGACCGCTGATCGAATCCGGGTAAACTACGTTTCACTCCCGTCGTCCAGTACTCCGTCGTCGCGAGGCGCACCCCCGAAACCATGAGCCAATTCCCCGTGCACGTCGCCTTTCCCGGGCGTCTCATCATCGTCGGCTTCGGCAGCATCGGCCAGGGCGTCCTGCCGCTGCTCCTCCGGCACGTCGGCATCAAGCCCGATCAGATCACGATCGTCTCCGCCGACGAACTCGGCGAGAAGGTCGCGGCGGAATACGGCGTGCGCTTCATCCGGCACCCGCTCACCCGCGAGAACCACAAGAACGTGCTCGATCCGCTGGTGGGCCGCGGCGACTTCCTGCTCAATCTCTCGGTGGACGTGTCGAGCCTCGCGCTCGTCCAGCTCTGCTGGGACAAGGGTGCGTTGTACCTCGACACCTGCATCGAGCCCTGGGTCGGCGGCTACACGGACCCGACGGTCTCGCCCTCCCGTCGCACCAACTACGCGCTGCGCGAGTCGGCGCTGGCCCTGCGCGAGACCAAGACGCGGGCGCCCACCGCCGTGCTGACCCACGGCGCCAACCCCGGCCTCGTCTCGCACTTCGTCAAGCAGGCCCTGCTCAACGTCGCTGCCGACACGGGCGTGGAGCACGGCGACCCGAGCACGCGCGAGGAGTGGGCCGCGCTCGCGCACAAGCTCGGCGTCAAGACCATCCACATCGCCGAGCGGGACACGCAGATCGGGTCGCATCCCAAGGAACCGGGCGAGTTCGTCAACACCTGGTCGGTGGACGGTTTCGTGGGCGAAGGCTGCCAGCCGGCCGAACTCGGCTGGGGCTCGCACGAGAAGAACTGGCCGCGCGACGGCAAGAAGCACGACTTCGGCCGCGGCAGCGCCATCTACCTGATGCAGCCGGGCGCCGGCACGCGGGTGCGCACCTGGACGCCGTTGGCGGGCCACTTCCACGGCTTCCTGATCACGCACGGCGAATCCATCTCGATCTCCGACTACCTGACGATCAAGCGCGGCGAGCAACTCGTGTACCGCCCGACGGTGCACTACGCCTACCATCCCTGCGACGACGCCGTGCTGTCGGTGCACGAGCTCGCGGGCCGCAACTGGGTCGTGCAGGACCGCAAGCGGATCATGATGGACGAGATCGTGAAGGGCGTGGACGAGCTCGGCGTGCTGCTCGCCGGACACAAGAAGAACGCCTACTGGTACGGCTCGCAGCTGTCGGTGCAGGAGGCGCGCCAGCTTGCGCCGCACAACAGCGCGACCTCGCTGCAGGTGACCGTGTCGGCGCTGGCCGGTCTCGTGTGGGCGATGGAGAATCCCAACAGCGGCATCGTCGAGCCCGACGAACTCGACTTCAAGCGGATCCTCGAGATCTGCCGGCCGTACCTCGGCCCGGTCGTGGGCGAGTACACCGAGTGGCACCCGCTGGTCGAGCGCAACCGGCTGTTCCCCGAGGACCTCGACGAGACCGATCCCTGGCAGTTCAAGAACGTCCGCGTGATGTGACGCACGAGCCGGGATTCCCGCCCGGGTCGGGAGGCGCCGCGGCGGACGCGCGAACGGGGGGTTGCCTGTGTGGCGCGGTGCGCTATCGGGTCGGCCCGAAGCCGCTGTGGGTCGCGCACTGCCACTGCTCGATGTGCCGCCGGGCGCAGGGCGCGGCGTTCGTCACCTGGGTGGGCTTCGCCGAGGACACCTTCAGCCTCGTCGCGGGCGATGAGCTGCTGTCCCGGTACGCGTCTTCCGCGGGGGCGGTGCGCCGCTTCTGCAGCCGTTGCGGCACGCCGCTGTTCTTCCAGTCCGGCCGCTGGCCGGGCGAAATCCACGTCACGCTGGCGAGCCTCGACTCGGCCTTGGGGCTCGAGCCGCGGGCGCACGCCTACTGGGCGAGCCATGCCCCGTGGCTCGGCTGGGACGGCGGCGAGCTGCCGAAAGGTCAGCCCGCGAGCGAGTAGCGCCACACGGGTGCGTGCACGCCGGCAGGTCCTGGCGCGACGCCAGTTCACTACGCCATCGCGCCGGTCCCGGCCGGCGGCGCGTCCCTCATTTCAATCATCACCCGGTACAGCCGGCCCTGCGAGTTGCCGTTCATCGCGTCGACGATCATGCCGTCCGGGTCACACGCGGCGGCGCTGCGCAGCAGTCGTTCGAAGCTCCGGATGTAGGTCTCGCAATGCTGCTGGCGGATCGGCGTGCCGTAGAACAGCGCCCATGCCTGCCGCGGGTCGTCCTGCCGCACCCGCAGCAGGATCATGCGCCGGCTGAAGACGGACGACTCGCCGGAACTCAGTCGCGCGAACAAAAGATCGACTTCCTCGTCCGGGACGACGCCGTCGCCGGGCGAGCCCTGGCTCGAGATGAACAGCATGCCGGCGATCACCTCGAGCTGGGTCATCACCAGCTGGGCCACGTCGATGAACGTGTCCTGCCGCGCATGCAGTTCGTTGGCGGCGATGGCACGTGTCTGGATCTCGGCCTGCTCCGCGGTACGCTGCATGATCTCGAACTGGCGCTGGATCGCGAAGTTGTTCGCCGCCAGTTCGCGCTGCTGTAGAAACAGACCGAGCACCAGCCAGAGAAACGCCAGCGGCGCGAACGCACCGCCGATGAAATCGCCGAGGTCGCCGAGCGGAAGCCTCAGAAAGCCGCTCCAGCCCAGTGAGGTCGCGACATACAGCATGCCGACGGCGAGCCAGAGCGCCGTCAGCACGAGTCCAATCCGCACTTGCTGACCGCGCCGCGCCGCGAGTCCCGTGGAGTCCCGTTGGCCGCTCATGTCGCGCCCCCTTTGTGTCGCTGGTGGGATCTTGCCACGGGCCGCTGACCCGCCAACACGGCCGTGCGGCCCTCATGGCGCGCCAGTCTCGGCCGATTCGTCGTATCTAACCTCCGTCACGACGAACCTGCGCCGCCCGCCGGGCACCTCGGCGGTCACCTCGTCGTCCCGCTGCCGGCCCATCAGCACGCGGGCGAGGGGCGAGTCCATGCTGACGTGCCGCCGGGCCGCGTCGATCTCGTCCGGGCCGACGATGCGGATCTCGATCTCCTGGCCGTCCTCGTCCTCGAGACGGACCCACGCGCCGAAGTAGATGCGGCTGCGATCGTCCGGCGGCCGGCTCACCACGACCATCCCTTCGAGTCGCTTGCGCAGGAAGCGCACGCGACGGTCGATCTCGCGCAACTGCTTCTTGCCGTAGATGTACTCGGCGTTCTCCGAGCGGTCGCCCTGGGCGGCGGCCTCGGCCACCGCGCGCGTCACCTGCGGGCGCTGCACCCGCCACAGGTGGTCGAGTTCCTCGCGCAGGCGGCGGGCGCCCTCGGCGGTGGCATACCTGGAGCCGGCGGGCTCCGCTTTTCGGTAGCGAGTCATGTTTTCGGGGCCTCGGGGCGACGTCTTGGCGGATCGTGCGCGTCGTCACGGATTCCGCCCGACGCCCTGAGTAGCCTGACTTCCCGTGAGCATCAAGTACTACGCGCATTTCCTCGTCGACGAACCCGATCCGCGCGGCCTGCAGGAGTACCGCGGCGTGGTGGAACTCGACGGCCAGCCGAGACGCGGCGGCCGGGAGCTGCGCGACGTGGCCCTCATCATCGCGCGCAATATGGGCCGCCAGTCGCGCGACGTGAAGGTCCTGCAGTGGGCGAGGTTGCACTGACGCTCTGAACGGCAGATCCCCTGGCGGACTCGTCCCTTCCCTTCGACCAGAGTCCGCAACTCGACCCCGGGCCGCAAGGCCCGGGGTTTTTTTCCATTCAGGCCCGCCGATGCCCGACAGCAGGAACACCGGCGCCACGGCGAGCTGGATCGCGTGGGCGAGGTCGACGACCTCGATCCCGTCCATGGCGCGCATTCCAGGGGAGGCCGCGCCGCGCCGTTGCACCCGTCGCCGGGCACGCGCAGCATGCGCGGCGCGGGGTGCGCATGAACTTCAAGGATCACTTCTCCCGCCAGTCCGCCGCCTATCGGCGCTACCGGCCCGGCTATCCGCCCGCGCTCCTCGAGTTCGTCGCGGCTCGGGCGCCCGACCGGACCCTCGCCGTGGACTGCGCGACCGGCAACGGCCAGGCTGCGATCGGACTGGCGCGCCACTTCGACGCGGTGCTCGCGGTGGACGGCAGCACGAGCCAGCTCGCCGGCGCCGAGCCGAGTGATCGCGTGCTCTACGCGGCGGCACTCGCCGAGCGCCTGCCGGTCCGCGAGCGCAGCGTGTCGCTGGTGGCCGCGGCGCAGGCGGTCCACTGGTTCGATTTCGATCGCTTCCACGCCGAGTGCCGCCGGGTCCTCGTGCCGGGCGGACTGCTGGCCGTCTGGAGCTACGAGAAATTCCGCGTGGATGCCGGGGTGGACGCCGTCGTCGACCGGTTCTACACCGAGGTGGTCGGCGACTACTGGCCGCCGGAGCGGCGCTACGTGGCGCAGGAATATCGCACGCTGCCTTTCCCGTGGCAGGAGGAGGCCGCGCCGCCCTTCCGACTCGAGACCGACTGGAGCCTCGAGGAGACCATGGGATACCTCGCGACGTGGTCCGCGGTGCAACGCTACAAAGACCAGCTCGGTCGGGACCCCTTACCGGACCTGCGGCCGCGGCTGGCCGCGCTCTGGCCCGCGGCGGGCACCCGCCGGTTGCTCTGGCCGATCCATCTTCGGGTCGGAAGGGCCTGACTCGCCTGTAATCCGCGCCCTTGCGGCGAATCTTCCGCCCGACCAGCAGTTCCGCGTCTGGTAAGGTCCACCGGGCCGGCGTCCGGGGTCTGGAGATTCCGGCCGTCTGCCCCATAATGCCGGCCCAGGGTGGGCCCCAGGTTGCCGAGGAGAGCATTCGATGCGCGCATTTAGAGTCGTCCTGATCGTCGTCGCGAGCACCCTGCTCTCGGCCTGCGGATACAACACGCTGCAGGTCCAGGACGAGCAGGTGAAATCCGCGTGGTCGGAGGTCGTCAACCAGTACCAGCGACGCGCCGACCTGATCCCGAACCTCGTCAACACGGTCAAGGGTTTTGCCGCCCAGGAGCAGGCCGTGCTGGTGGGCGTGACCGAGGCGCGTGCCAAGGCCACGCAGATCCAGGTGGACGCCAACGACCCCGAGTCGCTGCGGCAGTTCCAGGCCGCACAGGGCGAGGTGTCGAGCGCGCTGTCGCGGCTCATGGTCGTGGTCGAGCGCTATCCGGAGCTCAAGTCGGACCAGAACTTCCGCGACCTGCAGGCGCAGCTCGAGGGCACTGAGAACCGCATCACCGTGGCGCGCAACCGCTACATCCAGTCGGTGCAGGATTTCAACGTGACCGTGCGCCAGTTCCCGACCAACCTCACGGCCATGCTGTTCGGCTACAAGGTCAAGCCGAACTTCACGGTCGAGAACGAGGCGGCGATCGCGCGGCCGCCGACGGTGGACTTCACGACCCCGGCGCCGGCGCCCGGCACGAACTGAACCAGTGCCGCGCCGCAGCCGCGCGGCGCGGCCCTAAGCTCGTGCCCGCACCGGGATTCGGACTGCCCAAGGCCTTCGCGGCGGCGTTCCTCGCCGCCGCGTTCCTGCTGTGCAGTTCCCCGGCGCCTGCACAGCAACTCGTCCCGGTCCCGCCGCTCGTCTCGCCGGTCACCGACGTCACCGGCACGCTCGCGCCCGACCAGATCGCGGCGCTCGAGGCCAAGCTGCGCGCCTTCGAGCAGGCCAAGGGCAGCCAGGTGGCGGTGCTCATCGTGCCGTCCACGCAGCCGGAGGAGATCGAGCAGTACGCCATCCGCGTCGTCGATGCCTGGAAGCTCGGCCGGCAGAACGTGGACGACGGCGCGATGCTGGTCGTGGCGCTCGACGATCGCAAGCTGCGCATCGAGGTGGGCTACGGTCTCGAGGGCGCGCTGCCCGACGCGATCGCAAACCGCATCATCGACGAAGAAATCGTGCCGCTGTTCCGGCGCGGCGATTACTACGGCGGCATCGCCACCGGCGTGGACCGCATGCTGCGCGTCATCGAGGGCGAGCCCCTGCCGGAGCCCGTGCAGCGCTCGCCCGCGCAGGACGTGCCCGGGTTGTTCTCGCTGCTGCCGTTTCTGTTCATCTTTGCGCTGGTAGGCGGGCAGATCTTGCGGCGCCTGTTCGGCCGCGTCGGCGGCGCGATGGCCACCGGCGGAGTGGTCGGGTTCCTTACCTGGCTCCTGATCGGAATCCTCGGCCTGTCGATCGGGGCGGGGTTTCTGGCATTCGTGTTCGCGCTCGGCGGCGGCCTCGGCGGCGGCCCGGGAGCGGGGGGCAATGGCTGGTACAGCCGGCGGCACGGCGGCGGCTGGGGTCATCCGGGCGGCTTCGGCGGCGGCGGCGGACTGGGGGGCGGCTGGAGCGGCGGCGGCGGCGGTTTCGGGGGCGGCGGCGCCTCGGGGAGCTGGTAGGCGCATGGACTGGTCACGCTGGTTCCGGCACGTCTTCGCCACGCGAGGCGCGCTGCGTCGTGCATTCACGGTTGAGGCTCTCGATGCCATCGAGCGGGCCGTCGACGAGTCCGAGCTGAGGCACTCCGGCGAGATCCGCGTCGCGATCGAGGGCGCGCTCGAGCCGGGCGAGGTGTGGCACGGCAAGACGCCGCGCGAGCGCGCGCTCGAGGTATTCGCCGCGCTCGGCGTGTGGGATACGGAGGCCAACAACGGCGTGCTGATCTACGTGCTGCTCGCCGACCACGACGTCGAGATCGTCGCAGACCGCGGCTTCAACGGACGCGTGTCGGCCTCGGAGTGGCAGGCGGCCTGCGAGGACATGGAGCGGGAGTTCCGCGCGGGCCGCTTCCGCGACGGCGCCGTGGTCGGCGTGACGGATGTCGGCGAGATCATCGCCCGGCATTTCCCGCAGCTGCCGGGGCAGCGTGACGAGGACCAGCTGCCCAATCGGCCGAGGTTGCTTTGAGCCGCGGCGGGCCCCCGCCCGGAGGGAGGTGCAATACGTGACGAATCGACGCCGAGGCATCACCGCGGGCCGCTCACGCAGCGCCGCCCTGGCCACCATGCTGCTGCTCGGAGGGTGCAGCACGTTCGCCCCACGCGAACCCGTGCCGGTCGAGCCGACCGAGCCCCCGCCACCGGTGATCGAGGCGCCGCTCGCGACGCACCGGTTTCCGTTCGATCCCGAGTCCACCGGAGTCGTAGGGCAACTGCAGGTGACCCACGCGCGCCACGAGGACACGCTCTCGGATATCGCGCGGCGCTTCAATCTCGGCTTCGACGAAGTGGTTCGCGCCAACCCGGGCGTGGATGCCTGGTTGCCCGGGGAGGGGACGCGGATCGTGCTGCCGACGCAGTTCGTGCTGCCGGACGCGCCGCTCGAGGGCATCGTGGTCAACCTCGCGGCCCTGCGGCTCTTCTACTTTCCGAAGCCGGGCAAGGACGGCACGCGCGAGGTCCTCACCTATCCGATCGGTATCGGCAAGGTCGGCTGGGCGACGCCGGAGGGCCGCACCACCGTCGTTTCCAAGCGCCGCGATCCGTGGTGGACGCCACCTGCATCCGTGCGCAGGGAGCATGCGGCCGAGGGCGATCCGCTGCCGGCGCGCGTGCCGCCCGGCCCCGACAATCCGCTCGGCGCGTTCGCGATGAACCTCGGCTGGCCGAGCTACCTGATCCACGGCACGAACAGGCCCGCCGGAGTCGGCCTGCGCGCGAGCCACGGCTGCATACGCATGTACCCCGAGGACATCGCCGCCGTGTTCGATCGCATTCCCGTCGGCACGAAGGTCAGGGTGGTGAACCAGCCGCTGCTGTACCGCTGGCACGGCGACAGCCTGTACGTGCAGTCCTATCCGCCGCACGAGGAGGCTCGCGAGGGGCAGGAATCTGCGCCCGCGGAGCAGCTCGCGCTCTTCAACGACGTCATTTCCGACCGCATCTGGCAGCGGGTCAAGGAGCACGGCGGTGCGATCAGCTGGCAGGTCACCGAACGTGTCGTGACCGAGGCGCGCGGCGTGGCCGTGCCCGTGTCGCGGCGCGGCATCAGCTACGAGGGATTCCTCGCGACTGCGCGACAGGTCGAGAACGCGCTGCCCGACGGCGCGAACTGGGACGGACGCGACGGCGGCGAATCCGTGTCGGCCGTGACTCCGGCGGCCCGAGACCGCGACGGGCGCTGACCGAACGGCCCGCCACGCCCGACGTCAGGCGGCCGACCGTGAACCGGGGACCGGCGCGCGATGCGCCTGCGCCCCGAGGGCCGCGGTCATCGAGCCGCCGACGACCATGAGGGCGCCGAGCACGTTCCATCCCGACAGGATCTCGGCCGGCGCCTCGGCCGGCCACAGCCAGGCCGCCGCCTGGACTCCGACCAGCGTGAACACGGGCGCCAGCGTGACGACCGCGCTCACGCGCGAGACCTCCCAGTGCTGGAGCGCCTCGGCGAAGCAGCCGTAGGCGATCACGGTGTTCGCGCAGCAGAAGACGAGCATGCCGAGCTGCAGGCCGTCGAGTGCGAG
Organism: uncultured Gammaproteobacteria bacterium; assembly: GCA_963712815.1. Classification (GTDB taxonomy): domain Bacteria; phylum Pseudomonadota; class Gammaproteobacteria; order Steroidobacterales; family Steroidobacteraceae; genus RPQJ01. Next base: position 35,786 of record CAVQJL010000015.1, on the reverse strand, counting down.
GACCTGCTCGAGCCCCGCGGGCAGCAGCAGCAGCGGCACCGCGCCGAGGTAGAGCAGGAACAGCACCTGCCCTGAGGCGAGCTCGGCGAGCAGCTGCTTCTGGGCCAGTCCGTACACGGCCCAGGTTGCGGCCGCGAACAGCATGACGACGACGCCGAGACCGAGGCGCGTGTCGAGCGAGAACACCTCGGCGATCCGGTCGTGGAAGAACACGGCGAGGCCGACGACCAGCACTGCGAAGCCCACCCATTGCAAGGCTGCGAAGCGCTCGCGAAACACCAGCACGCCGCCGAACAGCAGGAACAGCGGTGCGAGCTGGATCAGGATCTGCGCGACGGTGGGGCTCGTCAGCTCGAGCGCGACGAGATAGCCGACGTAGTTGGCGACCAGGCACAGCAGGGCGGCGACGTACAGCCACCTGCCGCGCCGGGTGAGCGGCCCCTTGAGCGGCAGTCGTCCGCGCCACGCCAGGAACGCGCCGAGCGCGACTGCGGCGGACGCGAACCGGTACCAGGTGAGCGTCCAGGCATCCATGCCCGTCAGCGTGACCTTGAGTGCGATCGGCAGCAGGCCCCAGAACACCGCGGTCGTGAGCGCGAGGGCGAGGCCGAGCTGCCAGCGACCGGTGGTGGCTTGCATCTATGTCCGGGAAAGCGCGGGGACCAAGGATACAAGAACCTGTGCTAACGTAATTCCGGTAAGCACACGGGGGCATCTTGCGCGAACCGGCGCTCAGCAGCATCGTCGTCACGGAAGGGCCCGGCGCCGACAACGCCATCGTCCGGAGGCCAACCGCCGTGACGGCCTTCGTGGGACGCGCATTGCGCGGTCCGGTGAACCGTCCCATCGTTGTCCGAAGCTTCGCCGAGTTCCAGCATGCCTTCGGCGGCCTGTGGCAGCCGAGTACGCTTTCCTACGCCGTCGAGCAGTTCTTCGAGAACGGCGGCCAGGTAGCGCTGATCGTGCGGGTGGTGAACGGCGGTGCTCCCGCCACGATCACGCTGCCCTGCGGCGCCGACACGCTGACGCTGGCCGCGCTGAGCCCCGGATCGCGCGAGATGCTTCGCGCCTCGGTGGACTACGACAACATCGGTGCGAACGAGCCCGACCGATTCAACCTGGTGGTGCAGCGCGTGCGCTCCCACGGCTCCGAGCGCATCGAGGACCAGGAGATCTTCCGGCGCCTGTCGGTCGTTCCCGGCACGACCCGGTACGTGGCCGGTGCGCTGCAGGAGTCGGGACTCGTGCGCGTCCGCGGTGCGGTGCCGCCGGCGCGGCCGGACCAGACGTTCCGCAGCGGCTCGAGGCACCCGATCGGCTACGTCGATTCGAATTCGGACGGCGATGACGGCGCGCCACTAACCGACTACGACGTGATCGGCACGCCCGAGGCGGGCTCGGGCCTGTTCGCGCTCGCATCGGTCGAGGACCTGAATTTCGTGTGCATACCGCCGTTGACCCGCGACCGCGACGTCGGTCCGGGCACGCTGATGGTGGCGGCGCGCCTGTGCCGCGAACGTCGTGCGATGCTGGTCGTGGATCCGCCCGCGGCGTGGGAAAGCTGCGACGATGCCCTCCAGGGGCTGCGCGGGCTCGATTTCCGCTCCGAGTACGCATTGATGTGCTTCCCGCGCGTCGTGGCCTTCGATCGCCTGCGGGGTCGTCCGGAGACGTTCGCCAACTGCGGCGCGGTCGCAGGCACGCTCGCGCGGCTCGACGAGCAGCGCTCGCCCTGGGCGGCGGGCCCGGACGACGAGCTGCTGTTGCGGCTCGGCACGCGACCACGCCGCGTGCTCACCGATGCGGAGCGGCAGCGCCTCGTCGCGCACGGCGTGAATCCGCTGCAGGCGCTGCGCGCGGCGAACCCGCGCACGCTGCCGCTCAAGACGCTGGCGGGGGGATCCGCCGAAAGCGCCGAGGGCGCGCTGCTCACGGCCCAGCGCCGGCGACTGCTGCTGATGAACAGCATCGAGATCGGCACCCGCTGGGCCCTGTTCGACGCCCCGGAGCGGGGCGTGTGGCGCAAGCTCGAGCGCCAGGTGCAGTCGTTCCTCCAGCCGTTCGCGGACGAGGGCCTGTTCGGCCCGCCGGGCGAGCCGGGCGCATTCCAGGTCGTGTGCGACGAGCGGCTGAACGGCCCCGACGAGATCGCCGCCGGCCACGTGAACCTGCTGGTCTCGCTGCGCACGGCACGGCCGGGAACGTACTGGTCCTTCGTGGTGACGCATTCGCGCGAGGGCGGCCGCCTGCGGCCGGTGCGCTCCGTGGTGCTGCCGTCGACCGCGCGCCTGAGCGTCGAGGCGGAGAACCTGGCGAATGCCGCGGCGGAAGCGCAGCGCCAGCGCACCGTGGCGCAGGCACTCTACGGCTACTACCGCGAGCCCCGCCCGCCGCCGTCAGTCGTCGTCCGCAACAGCACGCCCGTAACCGCCCCCGCCGGGGGTCTCGATCCGGAAACGATCGCCCGCATCCACCGCGAACTCGGCGGTGGACTGCAGCGTTTCTGAGCTCCCGTCGCGACGCAGCAGGCGGTTGATGCCGACGGCGCCGGGCTCGCCGCCCTCGAGCCCGAACGGCGCGATGCGCCGGTGGTTCGAGAGGATCGCCGCCGTCATCGGCTTCAGGAACTCGATCTCGCGCACCAGCCCGTCGCCGCCGCGGAATACGCCCCGGCCACCCGAGCCCGTGCGCAGCGCGAACTCGCGCAGCAGCACGGGAAAGCGGCGTTCGAGTACCTCCGGATCGGTGAGCCGCGAGTTCGTCATGTGCGTCTGCACGCCGCTCGCGCCCGGGTAGCCGGGGCCTGCGCCGGAGCCGCCCGCGATGGTCTCGTAGTACTGGTAGCGCTCGTTGCCGAAGGTGAAGTTGTTCATCGTGCCCTGCGCGGCCGCCTGCAGCCCGAGCGCGCCGTACAGCGCGTCCACCACGCACTGCGAGGTCTCGACGTTGCCGGCCACCACCGCGCCGGGCGGCCGCGGGTCGAGCATCGAGCCCGGCGGCACCACGATCGACAGCGGCCGCAGGCAGCCGGCATTGAGCGGTATCGGCTCGTCCACCAGCGTGCGGAACACGTAGAGCACGGCGGCGACCGTGACGGCGCGGGGCGCGTTGAAGTTGTTCGGCTGCTGCGCCGAGGTGCCGGTGAAGTCCACCGTGGCGGTGCCCGCTTCGCGATCCAGTCGGATGCTCACCGCGACCTGCTGGCCGCTGTCCATCTCGTAGCGGAATCGCCCGTCGCGCAGCCGGCGGATGGCGCGGCGCATGCACGCCTCGGCGTTGTCCTGGACGTGGCCCATGTAGGCGAGCAACGCGGGCCAGCCGTGCATCGCCGCCGCGCGCTGGAGTTCGCGGATGCCACGCGCGTTGGCCGCGAGCTGCGCGCGCAGGTCCGCGAGATTCTGCTCCGGGTTGCGCGCCGGCCGCGCCGCATCGGCGAGCAAACGGCGCACGAAATCCGCGGCGAAGGTCCCGTCGCGCACGATGCGCACGGGCTCGATCAGCACGCCTTCCTCGCAGATGTCGCGGCTGCCCGGCGGCATCGAGCCCGGCGTCGTGCCGCCCACGTCCGCATGGTGGGCCCGCGAGGCGGTGAAGAAGTGCACCCGCTCGCCGGCCGCGTCGAACACGGGCGTGACCACCGTCATGTCGGGCAGGTGCGTGCCGCCGTGGTACGGGGAATTGAGCAGGAACGCGTCCCCGGGCCGCAGGTCCGCCCCGTGCGCCTCGCGCACCGCCGCGACGCTCGCTCCCATCGAGCCGAGGTGCACGGGCATGTGCGGGGCATTGGCGACGAGATTGGCGTCTGCGTCGAACAGCGCGCAGGAGTAGTCGAGCCGCTCCTTGATGTTCACGGAGCTCGCGGTCTGGCACAGCACCACGCCCATCTGCTCCGCCACGTGCATGAACAGGCCGCTGAACACCTCGAGCCGCAGCGGGTCGGGCGGACCGGCCGTCAAGGCCGTCAAGGCCGTCGCCGGCACGCCCGGCGCAACCCGTCGTAACGCGAGGCTGCCGCTGGGCTCCACCGCGCCTTCCCAACCGGCCGCGATCCAGGCCGTCGCACCGGGCTCGCTGAGGAGGGCGGGTCCGGCCACCGTTTGCCCCGCCACCAGCGCTTCCCGGTCGTGCATCGCGACTTCGCGCCAGGCTCCGTCGATCCAGGCCCGGGTCGTCGCTGCGGCCCGCGGCTCGAGCGCCGGGTCGGGCGGGCCGGGCGGGGTCGCGTCGGGTTCGCGATCCCGGCCGACGCTGCGCTCCACGGCCTCCGCGGCCACGGTCGCGATCACGATCCGGGCCCCGCCGTCGCTGAAGCCGAACAGGCGCTGATGGGCCTCCATGAACGCCGCGCGCAGCCCGGCGGCCGGTTGCCACGGCACCTCGAGCGCGGTGTCGGACCCGGCGATACGCAACTCGGCGCTGCGCTGCACCTCGATGTCCGGGTCGGCGATGCCCTGGCGCGACAACTCCGCATGCGCCGCGCGTTCCAGCTCGTCGAGGGCGGACGCGGCGTCGGCCAGGCCCGCCGGGTCGAGCGCGCCCTCGACGCTGCGCCGGCGGATGCAGCGGCGGCGCGCGAGGCCGATGCCCCAGGCCGAGAGCACGCCGGCGAGCGGATGAAGCAGCAGCGTGTCGATGCCGAGGGCGTCGGCCACCGCGCAGGCGTGCTGGCCGGCGGCGCCCCCGAAGGGCACGAGCGTGAATCGTCCGGCGTCCTCGCCGTGGCGCAGCGCGAGTTCGCGGATCGCGTTGGCCATCTTCGACACCGCCACCTCGATGAATGCCGCGGCCAGTTCTTCGATCCTGTAGCGCGGACCGCCGGCTTCCGCGATCTCGCCGGCGATCGCCGCGACGCGAGCCTGCGATGCGGCCGGGTCGAGCGGCGCGTCGCCGGCGGGGCCGAACACCTGCGGGAAGCGGTCGGCACGGATGCGCCGGAGCACTACGTTGCAGTCGGTGACCGTGGCGGGTCCGCCGCGCCGGTAGCACGCCGGACCCGGGTCCGCGCCCGCCGAGTCGGGCCCGACCTGCAGCCGCCCGTCCGCGTAGCGCACGATCGAGCCGCCGCCGGCCGCGATCGTGTGGATGTCGAGCATCGGTGCCCGCAGCCGTACGCCGTCGATCTCCGTGGTGAAGCGCCGCGGCAGGCTGCCGGCGTACAAGCTCACGTCCGTCGAGGTCCCGCCCATGTCGAGGCCGATGACGCGCTCGAGCCGGCTGGCCGCACCGGCGGCGGCGAGTCCCACCACGCCGCCGGCAGGACCGGACAGCACGCTGTGCAATCCGCGGAATCCCTCCGGGTCCACGAGCCCGCCGTTGCTCTGCATCAGCAGCAGCGGCGGCTCGCCGTGCCGCGCGGCGAGCTCCAGCCGGAACGCCGCGAGGTAGCGCAGCAGGACCGGCGACAGGTACGCGTCGGCGACGGCGCTGTCGCCGCGGGCGATCAGCCCGACGATCGGCGCGACGGCGTGGGAGACGACGATCTCCTCGAAGCCGGCGGCACGCGCGAGCGCCGCCGCCTGCTCCTCGTGGGCCGGGTTGTTCACCGCATGCAGGAAGGCGATGGCCACGGAGCGCAGTCCGGCGGCGCGGGCGCGGGCGAGGTCCCGGGCAAGCGCGGCCGCGTCGAGCGGCTCGAGCACGGTTCCGTCGGTCGCGACGCGCTCGCGCGCCTCGACCGTATCCGCGTACAGCGCCGGCGGCAGCCGGATCTCCCGGGCGAAGATGTCGGGCCGGTGCTGGTGGCCGATGCGCAGCGCGTCGCGAAAACCGCGCGTCACGACGAGCAGGGTCGGCTCGCCCTTGCGCTCGAGCAGCGCGTTGGTCGCGACGGTGGTGCCGAGGCGCACGGACTCGAGGCGGGCGCCGTCCGGCGCAAGGCGGCGAAGGAGCTCGCCGATGCCACGGACGGCCGGATCGCCCTTGTACGCCGGGTCGCGCGAGAGCACCTTGAGCGCATGGATGCGGCCGGCCGGGTCCGATGCGACGATGTCCGTGAAGGTGCCGCCCCGGTCGATGGACAGGCGCCAGCCGCGTGTCGGGGCCTGCGGTGTCATTCGTGGGCCCCGCGGCCGGCGCGCCGCGCGGTAGCCGACGGCATGGTGCAATGCGAACCGTTGCCGCATTCCTGCAACGGGCGCGGGGTATGATCACGGGCGTTCACCGGGAGCAGATCATGACCGAACGATTCGTGGTGTTCTCGCACGGACAGGACAGCGAGCCGTGGGGCAGCAAGATCGCGGCGATGGCCGAGATCGCGCGGGCCGAGGGCTTTCACGTCGAGTCCGTGGACTACCGCGGCATCGACGATCCGCGCGAGCGGGTCACGCGCCTGCTCGCCTTCTGCAAGGACCTGCGCGGTTCGCTGGTGCTGGTCGGCTCGAGCATGGGCGGTTACGTGTCGGTCGCGGGCTCGTCGCTGCTGCAGGCGCGCGGCATGTTCCTGCTCGCCCCGGCGCTCTACATGCCCGGCTTCGAGAAATTCAGCCCGCGGCCTGCCGCCTGCCCGACCACGATCGTCCACGGCTGGCGCGACGAGGTCATCCCGGTGGACAACAGCTTCCGCTTCGCGCGCGAGCAACAGGCCACGCTGCACGTCGTCGACTCCGACCACCGCTTGCTCGACCAGATCCGCGCGATCAACCACTACTTCACCTACTTCCTGTTCATGGTGGACGAGTTCCTGTAGGAGGCGGCCGGCGCGCGCCTGCCGCGCCCCGGGTTGCCGGTCGCGACGACGGCCTCGCCGGCGACCGCTCTCATGCCTGGACCCTTCGGGTAAGATTGCGCCCCGGTCACGCCGTGGGGGTACAGATGCGACCAGTCGCAAGATTAACGCTGTCGGGGTTCGTGTTGGCGGGCCTCGTGGCCTGTGGTGCCCCGGCCCCGCAGGACAAGGCCGAGGCCCGCGAGAAGGGCCGCGACACCGACGAGACGGTGTTCGACGACATGATCCAGACCCAGGATCGTGCCCGCGCCGTCGAGGACCTGACGCTTGGCCGCAAGGACGAGATGGACGCGGCCATCGAGCAGTCGGAGGGCGACGCCGCGCAGGACGAGCGCTGAGCGGATGACGGCTTTCTCGCCCCTGGAGCGACTGCTCCTGCCGCTGGTGCGCCGCTTGGTCGCGCTCTGGGTCCGGCCTTCCATTCTTCCCGACGATCCCGGCGGCCGCGTCGTCGATGGCCGGCCGGTGGTCTACGTGCTCGAGAAGCGCAGCGTGGTCGACGTCGCCGTGCTCGACTACGTCTGCCGCGAACGGGGTCTGCCGACGCCGCTGGCGCCGGCCGGCACGGACGGCGTGCCGACGGGACGCATCGTGTTCCTCGAGCGGCGGGCAGGATTCTTCGGCGCACGCATCGACCGCCGCATGCCCGAGGCGCTGCGAGTGCTCGCCGAGGTGGCCGCGCGAGACCTCGCCTTCGACGTGGACCTCGTGCCCGTAAGCCTGTTCTGGGGCCGGGCGCCCGGCCGCCAGCGCTCGTGGTTCCGCCTGCTCGTCGCCGAGGGCTGGGACATCGGCGGCCGCTTCCGCAAGGTGCTGTCGCTGCTGGTGAACGGCCGCAACCTGCTGGTGCTGTTCGGCGACGCGCTGGCGCTGCAGCCGTCGCTGGCCGAGACGCGCGGCCTGGCGCGCGGACCGCGCCGACTGTGGCGGCAGCTGCGCGCGCAGCTGCGCAACCAGCGCGTCGCGAGCGTCGGTCCCGACCTCTCGCACCGTCGCACGATCGTTGCGCAGGTGCTCAGGACGCGCAGCGTGCGCCGCGCCGTGCGCGGCGAGATGCAGGAGAAGGGCATCGGCCGGCGCGACGCGCTCAAGATCGCACGGCGCTACGCCTACGAGATCGCCGCCAACTACTCGCACTGGTTCGTCACGCTGATGTACGGCGTGCTGAGCTGGCTGTGGAACCGGCTCTACGACGGCGTCGAGCTCGCCAACTTCTCGAGCCTCGAGTCGGTGGCGGAGGGCAGCGAAGTCGTCTACGTGCCGTGCCACCGCAGCCACATGGACTACCTGCTGCTCTCCTACGTCGTCTACCACAAGGGCTTCGCGGTCCCGCACATCGCCGCCGGCATCAACCTCAACATGCCGGTCGTGGGATCCTTCCTGCGCCGCGGCGGCGCTTTCTTCCTCCGGCGCTCCTTCGGCGGCAACGCCCTGTACTCGGCGGTGTTCAACAAGTACCTCGGGCTGATGATGGCGCGCGGCCACTCGATCGAGTACTTCATCGAGGGCGGGCGCAGCCGCACCGGTCGCCTGCTGCAGCCCAAGACGGGCATGCTGGCGATGACCGTGCGCAGCTACCTGCGCGATCCGCGGCGCCCGGTGGTGTTCCAGCCGGTGTATTTCGGGTACGAGCGGCTGCTCGAGGGAGGCACCTACATCGGCGAGCTGTCCGGGCGGCCGAAGGAAAAGGAGTCGGTGCTGAACCTGCTCAAGTCGATCCCGGCGCTGCGCAGCCGCTTCGGCAAGGTCTACGTGAGTTTCGGCGAGCCGCTGCCCCTCGATCCGGTGATCCTCAGGCACGCGCCGGGGTGGGACCGCGAGCCCGTGGACTCGAGCGCCAGGCCAGAGTGGCTCGGGCCGGTGGTGAGCGAGCTGGCGACCGGCATCATGACCCGCATCAACGCGGCGGCGTGCGTGTCGCCGATCAACCTGATCGGCCTCGTGCTGCTCGCGACGCCGCGCCAGAGCATGGGCGAGGCCGACCTCGCGCGGCAGCTCGAGCTGTACGCCTCGCTGATGCGCCAGGCGCCGTACTCGCCGCGCGTGTGGGTCACGAACGAGGACGGCGCCGCGATGATCCGCTACGGCGTGTCGCTCGGCATCCTGGGCCGCCGGCCGCACGAGCTCGGCGACGTGGTGTTCATGACCGAGGAGCACTCGGTGCTCACGAGCTACTTCCGCAACAACGCCCTGCACCTGATGCTGATGCCGTCGCTGCTCGCCTGCGCGTTCCTGAGCAACGCCTCGGTGACCAGGGAGGACCTGCACCGCCTCGCGCGCCGCGTGTACCCGTACGCGGCGGACGAGTACTTCCTGCGCTGGACGGAGGAGGAGCTGCCCGCCGTCGTGGACGAGCTGCTCGAGGACCTGTTGAACCACGGCCTGTTGACGGCCGCGGAGGATCGCAGCGTGTGGCACCGGCCGGACGCGGAATGCTCGGAGGCCGTGCAGCTCTCGGTGCTCGCGCAGGCGACGGTTCCGATCCTTGAGCGCTACTACCTCGCGCTCGCGCTGCTGCTCAAGGCGGGCAGCGGCCGCCTGACTGCGGAGGCGCTCGAGCGACAGTGCGAGCTGATGGCCCAGCGCATGGCGCTGCTGTATGAGATCAACTCACCCGAATTCTTCGACCGCGCACTGTTCCGGAATTTCGTCGAGCAGCTGCGGACGCGCGGCGTGCTCACGCTCACGGACGAGGAGAAGATCGCCTTCGATCCCGTGATGATCGAGGCGATCGTCGCGGATGCGCAGACTGTGCTGAACGAGCAGGTGCGCAACTCCATCCTGCAGGTGGTGCATCGCTGAGGCACCGGTCGGGCTGCGCGAGCGCGAGCCAGCCCGCGACGATTGCGCCGTCGACGGGCCGGGTCCGGCATCGGTCCACCGGTCGCCGCCGAGGCAACCGGCTGCTATGGTGTCCGGGATGCACACACAGCTCCCCCGCATCATCCAGGGCGGGATGGGTGTCGCCGTCTCCTCCTGGCGGCTGGCACGCGCGGTCTCCCTCAGGGGCCAGCTCGGCGTCGTGTCCGGAACCGGCATCGATACCGTCGTCGCCCGACGCCTGCAGCTGGGCGACCCGGGCGGCCACCTGCGCCGCGCTTTCGACGCCTTTCCGCTGCCCGAAGCGGCCGAACGCGTCTGGAACCGCTATTTCATCGCGGGCGGCAAGGCGGCCGGAGCGCCCTTCAAGGCGAAGCCGATCCCGACGATCACGATGCCGGGCGCGCTGCTCGACTTGCTCGTCATCAGCAACTTCTCGGAGGTATTCCTCGCCAAGGAGCAGCATGCGGGCCGGATCGGGATCAACCTACTCGAGAAGGTGCAATTGCCCAACCTGGCCTCGCTGTTCGGCGCGATGCTGGCGAAAGTCGACGTGGTGCTGATGGGCGCCGGCATTCCTCGCGCGATCCCGGCGATCCTCGATCGATTTGCGGCCGGTGAGCCCGCGGAACTGAAGCTCGACGTCGCCGGAGCCCTGCCGGGCGAGGAGTTCCACACGCGGCTCGACCCGCAGCCGTACCTGCGTCACGCGTCGGAGGCGCTTCAGCGGCCGGAATTCCTCGCGATCGTTTCGTCCTCGACGCTCGCCCTGACGTTGGCGCGCAAGAGCAAGGGCCGGGTGGACGGATTCGTCGTGGAGGGGGCGAGTGCGGGTGGTCACAACGCGCCGCCGCGCGGGGCGCTCACGCTCGATGAGAACGGCGAGCCGGTCTATGGGCTGCGTGATTCGCCGGATCTCGAGCAGATCCGGGCGATCGGGCTGCCCTTCTGGCTCGGCGGATCGTACGGCGACGCGACGAAGCTCCAGCAGGCGCTCGCACTCGGAGCCCACGGAATCCAGGTCGGCACGGCCTTTGCTTTCTGCGACGAATCCGGAATGTCGCCCGAACTGAAGGCATCGGTGCTGCGCGCGAGCCGCGAGGGCCGCGTCAGGGTGTTCACCGATCCGCATGCCTCGCCGACCGGCTTTCCGTTCAAGGTGCTGCAACTGGCCGGCACGGTCTCCGAGCCGGAAGTGTTCGCGCAGCGCGAGAGCATCTGCGACCTCGGCTACCTGCGGCAATGCTATCGGCAGGCGGACGGCAGCGTCGGCTACCGCTGCCCGGGCGAACCGCTGGAGGACTTCCTGCGCAAGGGCGGCGACCGGGCCGACACGGTCGGCCGGAAGTGCGTGTGCAACGGGCTGCTGTCCGCCGTTGCGTATGCCCAGGTCCGCCGCAGTGGCGACGTCGAGCCACCGCTGGTGACGGCGGGCGACGACGCAGCGCAGGTTCATCGTTTCCTGAAGCCCGGCCGCGACACCTATTGCGCGGGCGACGTGCTCGACGCGCTGCTCGAGGCGGTCTAGTCCTCGCCGCGCGGCGGGCCGCGGAGCTTCTTGGTGCGGCCGGCGCGCACCTTGCTCGCCAGGCGGCGCTCCTTCGAGGCGCGGGTGGGCCGGGTCGGCCGCCGCGGTTTCGGCTCGATCAGCGACTCGCGGATCATCGCGGCGAGCCGCTCGAGCGCGTCTGCGCGGTTCTGCTCGAGCGAGCGGAAGCGCTGCGCGTCGATGACGATGAGGCCCTCGGCAGTCATGCGGCGTCCGGCGAGGCGGCGCAGGCGCGGGCGGGCGGACGGCGGCAGTGCGTCCCAGGCAGCGGCATCGAAGCGCAGCTCGACGGCGTTCGACACCTTGTTGACGTTCTGGCCGCCGGGGCCCGACGCCCGCACGTTGCGGACCTCGATGAGCTCGTCGGGGATCGCGAGCGAACCGGAGATCTCGACCGGCACGGCGCTCAGTCGTCGCGCGCGGGGACGAGGTCGTCGACCCGCGGATTCACCATCTCGAGCCTGACCTCACGCTGCGCGACGGGGATGGTGACGCCGTGCTGCCGGAACAGCCGCCAGATCGCGCGGTTGACGTCGGAGCGCACGTTGTTGACGCCCTCCGCCGGGTCGGGGATCCAGAAGCGCAACTCGAGCTCGATGCCGTGGTCGCCGAAGGCCATCAGGCGCGCGACCGGCGCCGGGTCGCGGACGATGCGAAGGTGTCCCTCGGTGGCCTCGAGCATCAGCCGCATGGCGAGTTCCGGGTCGTTCTTGTAACTCACGCGCACCGGCAGCTTGAGCCGCACCCTCGGGTCCGTGTAGCTCCAGTTGATCACCGGGTTCGTGATCAGGTGCTGGTTCGGCACGAGCGAGGCGACGCCGTCGCGGTCGCGCACCACGACGTAGCGCCCGCGCAGCTGCTCCACCCAGCCGAAGCCCTCGGTGGCCGTGCCGGTGGTGCCGGTGAAGCTGATGACGTCGCCCGGCTTGATCGAGCGGTCCATCAGCAGCACGAAGCCGCTGACGAAATTCGCCGCGATGCTCTGCAGGCCGAAGCCGAGGCCGATGCCGATGGCGCCGGTGAGCACGTTGAGCGTCGTGAGGTCGAGGCCGGCGGCGTTGAGCCCGACCAGCACCGACAGGCCCACCAGGAACGCCTGCAGGAACTTGGCGATGCCGATGCGCATGTTCGGCGCAAGCCCGTCGAGCTTCAGCACGCGCCGCTCGAGCCAGCGCGAGACCCACATTGCGGCGACGACGAACAGGCTCACCGTGACGAGCAGCTTCGCGACCGACCAGACGGAGATGCGCGTCTTGCCGGCATTCATGCCGATGCCGTCGAGGGCCTCGACCACGCTGTCGCCCCAGCCGAGCAGGTGCAACGAGACGAACGCCCAGACCACGAGGGAGATCGGCGTGCCCCAGCCCTTGAGCCGCGCGCGGGCGCCGAGCGAAACGCGCACCACGTAGACCACGAGGCGGATCAGGAGCAGCAGGGCCGCGAGCTGCACCGCCGTGGCCACGACGCGCGTCCCGGCCCCGGCGGCGTGCAGCAAGCCGGCGGTCGTGGCCAGCAGCAGCACGGCCATGACGTAGGGCGCCACCACCCACGCCGCCTCGCGCGCGCGGCCGGGGAGGTCCTCGGGCGCCACGCCGACCGACAGGCGCGGCCGCAGCAGCCGTGCGATCCACCAGCCGAGCAGGACCGCCGCGCCGATGCCCGCGAGTTGCAGCAGGGTGGCGGGCGCGAGCAGGCGGTCGAGGAGGTCGCCCACCGATTGCAGCGGCTTCTGCATCCGGCTCAGGCGTTGAGGTCCGGGATCAGCTGGCTTTCGAGCCTCGCGATCTGGTCCTTGAGCAGCAGCTTGCGCTTCTTGAGGCGCCGCATCTGCACCTGGTCGACGTACAGGTCGAGCTGCAGCCGGTGGATCACGTCGTCGAGGTCGCGATGCTCGATGCGAAGCTGCCGCAACCGCTGCACGTGCCTGAACGTCTCGGTGTCGACGTTATCGATCACTTCCGCCATGGTGGGCCGGTCTCGATTCGTGAGCTGGAGCGAGGCGGCTAGCTTAGCCCCCGGGACCGCAAAAGGGGATAGGCGGGGTCAGAGTCCCACGCTGTCCACGGTGTGCCCGGTCAGCACGACGAATCCCTGCTGGCGGGTGACCCCATCGCGCGTGTAGTCGAACACGTAGGTGCGGCGCAGTTGCATCGATCCCCCGTAGCCGCGCACCGGCTGGAGGCGGCGGAACGAGACCGTGCCGTCGAGCAGGCTCGCGCCCGTGCTGCGGCAGGTCTCGACGGCTGCGACGTTGGCACGCTCGCGCGCGCCGAGGCTGTCGTGCCAGAACCACGCGAGGGCCAGCATCGCCGCCAGCAGGAACAGCATCGCCCAGGAGAGCTCCACGCGTCAGAAGAGCGACGCCCACGGACGGCCGCGGTCGCCGAAAGCGATGAAGTGCGGGTTGAGGAGCGTATCGCGCTCGTTGTAGCGCAGCGGCGAGCCGTCGAGCTTGGTGACCGCGCCGCCCGCGATCTCGAGCACGGCCTGCGCCGCGGCGGTGTCCCACTCCGAGGTCAGCCCGAGGCGCGGGTAGAAGTCCGCGGACCCCTCGGCGACGAGGCAGAACTTGAGCGCGCTGCCCATGGGTCGCAACTCGTGTGCGCCGAGCCGGGCGAGAACCGCGTCGAGCGAATCGCCGCGGTGCGAGCGGCTGCCGACCACGACCAGCGGGTCCGCGGCCGGACGCACGCGGATCGGTTCGGCCGCGGCCCCGTCGCGGCGCCGGAACGCGCCGCCGCCGTCGGCCGCGTAGTAGGTGAGTCCGAGCGCCGGCGCCGCCACGACGCCGAGCACCGGCCGGTGCTCGCGCACCAGCGCGACGTTGACCGTGAATTCCCCGTTGCGACTGATGAACTCCTTCGTGCCGTCGAGAGGATCGACGAGCCACAGTTGCCGCCAGGCGCCGCGCACGGCGAGCGCGTGGCTGGCCTCGGCCTCCTCGGACAGCACCGGAATGGCCGGGGCGATGCGGGCGAGGCGGGCCGCGAGAATCTCGTGCGCGGCGCGGTCGGCGCGGGTGATCGGGGACTCGTCCGACTTGTACTCGACGTCGTGGCTGGAGGCGTACACCTCCATGATCGCCGTGCTCGCCTCGGCGACGGCCTCGAGCACGGCGGGCAGCAGGTCCGCGGGTTGCGGGTGGGTCTGTTCGGTCATTGCAGGGCTCCGGCGCGGACTCGCGCGGCGCGTATCATAGCGGCCCTGCTCCCCAGCCGCCGGAACCAGCTCACGTGTCGGCCGCCTTCGACCCGCCCCCGCACCTGCCCGACTGGAACGCGATCCGGACCGTCTGCCTCGACATGGACGGCACGGTGCTCGACCTGCGCTTCGACAACCTGTTCTGGCTGGAGGCACTGCCGCGTCGCTGGGGCGAGCGCCACGGCGTGCCACCCGAGGAGGCCACGCGGCGGCTGCGGGCGCGGTTCGACGCGAAGCGCGGCACGCTCGAGTGGTACTGCGTCGACCACTGGAGCGAGGAACTCGACTTCGACATTGCCGCGCTCAAGTCCGAGCTGCGCGAGCACATCCGCTACCTGCCGGGCGCAGTCGAGTTCCTCGACGCGGTCCGCGCGCGCGGCAAGCGCCTGCTGCTGACGACCAACGCGCACCCGATCAGCCTGGCGGTGAAGGACCGGCACACGGGACTCGCGCGGCATTTCGACGTGCTGGTCTCGTCGCACGAGTTCGGCGTGCCGAAGGAGTCGGTCGAATTCTGGGCGCGGCTCGGCGAACGCCATGCGGTCGACCCGGCGTCCACGCTGTTCGTGGACGACAGTACGGCGGTGCTGGAGGCCGCGCGCGCGGCTGGCGTGCTCGCCGTCTACCAGCTGCTGAGGCCCGATTCCACGCAGCCCATGCGTCCGCCGCTACCGGGCGTGGCAGGGATCGCAGGCCTCGGCGACCTCGTTCCCTGACGCGACTGCAAGGCGCGCGGGGTCTGCGTGCGCTCAGCCCTCGGGCGGCGTCGAAGGCTGAGCCGTCTCGGCGGGTGCCGGCGTGCTGCCCGCTTCGCCGGCCGCACCGCGCCGGCGTCCGGCACCGCCGCGACGGCGGCGCCGCTTGGCGGGCGCGCCGTCCGTGCCTGGCGATCCGGCCGGCTGGGCCTTCGCTTCGCTGCCCGGCTGCGGCTCGTCGACGGACGGGGCCCGGGGCGCAGGTGCCGGGGTCGCCACGCGTTCGGCCGGGCGTTCGCTGCGCCGGTCGTCGCGCGGGCCGCTGCTGCGACGGCCGTCGCGCCGTTCGCCGCCGCCGCGACTGCTGCCGCCTCGGCCGCGCGGGCCGCCGGATCCGCCGCGACCGCCCGAACCGCCGTGGCCACCGAATCGACGGCGCTCGCGGTGCGGCACGGTGATCTCGGCGAGCAGCTCCTCGGTGACCGCGCCGCGCGGGATGCTGCGGCCGATGTACGCCTCGATGTCCGGCAGCGACTGCACGTAGTCCTCGCAGCCGAGGCTGATGGCGTCGCCCTCGGCGCCGGCGCGGGCCGTGCGGCCGATGCGGTGGACGTAGTCCTCCGGGTCCTGCGGCATGTCGTAGTTGAAGACGTAGCGCACGTCCGGGATGTGCAGGCCGCGGGAGGCGACGTCCGTGCCGATCAGGATCGCCAGTTCGCCGCTGTGGAA
This sequence comes from uncultured Gammaproteobacteria bacterium, assembly GCA_963712815.1. Taxonomy (GTDB): domain Bacteria; phylum Pseudomonadota; class Gammaproteobacteria; order Steroidobacterales; family Steroidobacteraceae; genus RPQJ01. The sequence goes on along the minus strand of CAVQJL010000015.1, from coordinate 20,068 downwards.
GTCGCGGATCATCCGCAGGCGCTTCTTCTGCGGCACGTCGCCGGAGATGCCCTCGGCATTGAAGCCGTTGGCCCGCAGCAGGCCCTCGAGTTCCTCGGCGCCGCGCCGCGTGTTGACGAAGACCATCGTGCGGTGCGGATCCATCGAGCGCAACAGGCCCACCAGCAGCCGCGGCTTCTCGTCCATCGACGGGAAGTACACGATCTGGGTGACGCGGTCGACGGTCATCTTGTCGGGCTCGATGCGCACGAGCTCGGGGTCGTTCATGTGCTCGAACGCGAGTTCGAGCACGCGCTGGGCGAGGGTCGCGGAGAACAGCAGGTTCAGCCGCTGGTCGGGTGCCGGCAGCCGCCGCATGATGTAGCGGATGTCGGTGATGAAGCCGAGGTCGAACATGCGGTCCGCCTCGTCGAGCACCAGCACCTGGATCGAGGCGAGGTCGAACACGCGCTGCTTGTAGAAGTCGATCAGGCGGCCCGGCGTGCCGATGAGGATGTCCACGCCGTCCTCGAGGTCGCGCCGCTGCTTCTCGTAGTCCACGCCGCCGAAGGCGAGGCCGAGCTTGAGGCCCGTGTACTGCCCGAGGATCTCCGCGTCGTGGTGGATCTGCACCGCGAGCTCGCGCGTCGGCGCGATGATGAGCGCGAGCGGAGCGTTGATCCTGCGCGTCGGCGGAACCTCGCTGCGCAGGATGCGCGAGTACAGCGCGACGAGGAACGCGGCGGTCTTGCCGGTGCCGGTCTGGGCCTGCCCGGCCACGTCGAAGCCGGCCAGCGCCCTCGGCAGGGTCTGGGCCTGGATCGGGGTGCAGCGCTCGAAGCCGGCGTCGGCGATGCCGCGTGCGAGCGAGTCGGGCAGGTGGAGGTTCGTAAACGAGACGTCGGTCAGGTGTGCATCGGCCATCAGTTGGAATCTTGAGTTGTAGTCTTGCAAATTGGGGGAAAGCGGGGTCAAATACGCGGCGTCTAGCGGTTTTCGACCGCTCCCGCCATCGAGTGAAGCCGGCCTGCCGGGTCCGAACGACCTGGCATCACCGTCCGGCGCACCGGGACCCCAGAACGAATCGTATAGCAGCTTCTGCAATAGTTTGCCTCACGCGCATCGCGCCGTCACCCGTCATGAGCCGCGCAACCCCGGCCCTTATCCAGTTCCACGCCTGAACCAATCAGCTCAAAACGCCAGCGGAGGTAGTCTCTGGTGAGCCAGTCCATCGTCCACGTCACCGACTCGAGCTTCGAGCAGGACGTTCTCAAATCCGACAAGCCGGTGCTCCTCGACTTCTGGGCCGAGTGGTGCGGCCCCTGCAAGATGATCGCGCCGATCCTCGACGAGATCGCGACCGAGTACGAAGGCCGCGTAGTCATCGCGAAGATGAACGTCGACGACAATCCGAAGACGCCGATGCGCTTCAACGTGCGCGGCATCCCGACACTCATCCTCTTCAAGAACGGCCAGGCCGAGGGCCAGAAGATCGGCGCCGTCCGCAAGGCGGACGTGGCCGCGTTCCTGGACGGCAAGCTGTGAGAGGCTATCTGGGAAGCCCGGGGGGCCGCAGCCGTCCGGGCAAGCGTGGTCGCGGCGGCGGCGGCGGCCAGCCGGACGGCAACCGCGGTCCGCGGCAGGACGAGCTGCCGCCGGACGACGTGATGGATGGCGAGGACCTCGACGTCATCAGCCCGGCCGAGCTCGAGGCCAGCCGCCGCTCGATGAACCTGAGCGAGCTCAAGCACAAGCCGATCCCGCAGCTGCTGAAGATCGCCGCGCAGATGGGCATGGAGAACCTCGCCCGCTCGCGCAAGCAGGACATCATCTTCGCGATCCTCAAGGCCCACGCGAGGAACGGCGAGGATATCTACGGCGACGGCGTGCTCGAGATCCTGCAGGACGGCTTCGGCTTCCTGCGCTCGCCCGAGGGGTCCTACCTCGCCGGCCCGGACGACATCTACATCAGCCCGTCGCAGATCCGGCGCTTCAACCTGCGCACCGGCGACACCATCTCGGGCCTGATCCGTCCCCCGAAGGACGGCGAGCGCTACTTCGCGCTGCTGAAGGTCGGGCAGATCAACTTCGACTCGCCCGAGAACGCGCGCAGCAAGGTCCTGTTCGAGAACCTGACGCCGCTGCACCCGACGCGCCGCTTCAAGCTCGAGCGCGGCACGGGCAGCACGGAGGACCTCACCGCGCGCATGATCGACCTGATCGCGCCGCTCGGTAAGGGCCAGCGCGGCCTGATCGTCTCGCCGCCCAAGGCCGGCAAGACCATGCTGCTGCAGAACATCGCCAACTCGATCACGGGCAACCACCCCGACGTGTACCTGATCGTGCTGCTCATCGACGAGCGGCCCGAGGAGGTCACCGAGATGACGCGCACCGTGCGCGGCGAGGTGGTGTCCTCGACGTTCGACGAGCCGGCGAGCCGCCACGTCCAGGTGGCCGACATGGTCATCGAGAAGGCCAAGCGCCTGGTCGAGCACAAGAAGGACGTCGTGATCCTGCTCGACTCCATCACGCGACTCGCGCGCGCCTACAACACCGTGGTGCCGAGCTCCGGCAAGGTGCTCACGGGCGGCGTGGATGCGAACGCGCTGCAGCGCCCCAAGCGCTTCTTCGGCGCGGCGCGCAACATCGAGGAGGGCGGCAGCCTCACGATCCTCGCCACCGCGCTGATCGACACCGGCTCGCGGATGGACGACGTGATCTACGAGGAGTTCAAGGGCACCGGCAACAGCGAGATCCACCTCGACCGGCGCATCGCCGAGAAGCGCGTCTATCCGGCGTTCAACATCAACCGCTCGGGTACCCGTCGCGAGGAGCTCATCACCTCGCCCGACGAGCTGCAGAAGATCTGGATCCTGCGCAAGCTGCTGCACCCAATGGACGAGCTCGCCGCGGCCGAGTTCCTGATCGACAAGATGCGCGACACCAAGACGAACGCGGAGTTCTTCGAGACCATGAAGCGCTGATCGCGCCGGGCGGCGTACTGCGTCGCCCGTGGCTCGCGCCGCGGACCGATCCCATGCATGGCTCCGAGAACGTCCGCGGCATCGTGGCGATGCTGCTCGCCGTCGGCCTGTTCGCCGTGATGGACGCCCAGCTCAAGCTCCTCTCCGGGAGCTACGGCCCGATGCAGGTGAGCTTCCTGCGCGGCGCCACGGCCCTGCCCTTCGTACTGCTGCCGGTTCTGCTGCGCGGCCGCCTCGCACGGCTGAGGCCGGTCAACGTGCGGCTGCACCTGCTGCGCGGGGCCCTCTCGGTGCTGATGCTCGGGAGCTTCGTGTTCGCGGTGCGCGAGTCCTCGCTCGCGACCACCTATTCCATCTTCATGTGCGCGCCCCTGCTGGTGGCCGCGATGTCCGTGCCGCTGCTCGGCGAGCGCGTGGCGCGGGCGCAGTGGCTTGCGATTGCAGTCGGCCTCGCGGGCGTGCTGCTCATGATCGCGCCTTGGGGCGGGGAGTGGGTCCCGGCCGGGGCGCTCGCGGCGATCGTCGCCGCCGCGACCTATTCGCTCGCGGTCGTGAGCCTGCGGCTGCTGTCGCGCACCGACACGCCCGAGAGCATGGTGTTCTGGTTCACGGCGCTCCTGACCGTGGGCGCCGGGCTGCTTGCGATCCGCGGCTGGGTGCCGCTGCAGGCAGGCCACTGGCCGCTGCTCGCGGGAATCGGCCTGACCGGCGCGCTCGGGCAGCACTTCATCACGGACGCGTTCCGGCACGCGCCCGCCGCGGTGGTGGCGCCCTTCGAATACACGGCGCTGCTGTGGGGGGCGCTGCTCGACCTCGCGATCTGGGGCGTGCTGCCGGGAGCGGTCACGCTGGTGGGCAGCGCGATCGTGATCGCGGCCGGGCTGTACCTGATCCACCGCGAGCGGCGGAGCGCAGCGCGGACGGTCGAGGCACCCTGAGGGAAGCGCGGCGGGACGAGACGGGGAGGGGAGGAGAGTTGCCTGCGGTTCGCCGGCTAACCGATCGACGGGGGAGCGGTCAGGCGTGCTCGTCGGCCCGGGTGATAGCATGCGGCCATGAACAGGCGCTGCCGGCTGGCGGTTGCGTTGCTCGTGGGAATCGCCAGCTGCTCGACGACGAGTCCACCGGTGCTGCGCGCGACCGGTGCAGGTGCCGTAGCCTTCGGGACGTCCCTGGCGGAGACCGAGCGGATGGTCGGCGAGAAAGCCTCCGGGCCGATCACCGATGCGGCCTGCCGGTACGTCGAGTTCAACACCATGCCCGGACTGCGTTTCACGGTCGAGAACGGCGTCATTACCCGTGCGGACGCGGGCCCTGGTGTTCGTAACGCGCTGGGCGTGCAGCTGGGTGACCTGACGGACTCGGTCGTGGCCCTGTATCCGGACGTCGCGGTGCACAGGAACCGGGAATCAGCCGGTGGTACGGACCTGGTCGTGATCGACCCCGACGGGCATCACGCCATCGTCATGCAGGCTGCCGGCAACAAGATCATCGGGATTCGGGCCGGGCTGAGCGCGTCCGTCGGATCGACGCAGGGTTGCCCCTGAACGCGAGCGGGCATCAGCCCGCCGTCGAGGTCCCGGCGCGCTCGCGCTCCACTGCGCGGTGGCCGATGTCGCGGCGGTACTGCATGCCGTCCCAGCGGATCGCCTCGACGAGAGCGTAGGCCTGCCGCTGCGCCGCGTGTACGGAGGCGCCGAGGCCGACCGCGCACAGCACCCGGCCACCGCTGGTGACGACGTCCCCGCCGTGCATCGCGGTGCCGGCGTGGAATACCTTGCCCGGCAGCCGTGCGGCCGCGTCGAGCCCGTCGATCACGTCGCCCTTGCGCACCGCGTCGGGATAGCCGGCTGCCGCGAGCACGACGCCGACCGCCGCACGCGGATCCCAATCGATCTCCATGCGGGACAGCCGGCCCTCGAGCGCGCCTTCGCAGAGCACGGTGAGGTCGGAGCGCAATCGCGCCAGGATGGGCTGCGTCTCCGGATCGCCGAAGCGGCAGTTGAACTCGAGCACCCTCGGCGTGCCATCGGCGGCGATCATGAGTCCCGCGTACAGGAAGCCGACGTACGGCGTGCCTTCGGCGGCGAGCGCCCGCACCGTGGGCCACATCACCTCGTGCATCGCGCGCTCGTGGATCTCGGGCGTGACCACAGGCGCGGGCGAATAGGCCCCCATGCCGCCGGTGTTGGGCCCCAAGTCCGCGTCGCGCAGGCGCTTGTGATCCTGCGAGGTGGCGAGGGGCAGCACGTGCGAGCCGTCCACCATCGCGATGAAGCTCGCCTCCTCGCCCTCGAGGAACTCCTCGATCACCACGCGCTCGCCGGCCGTGCCGTAGCGGCCGTCGAACATCGCCTGCGTCGTCTCGACGGCTTCCGCGGCCGTGGCGCAGATCACCACGCCCTTGCCGGCGGCCAGGCCGTCGGCCTTCACGACCAGCGGCGCGCGCTGCGCGAGCACCCAGGCCGGGTCGAAGTCGCCGCGCGTGAACGTGGCATAGGCAGCGGTCGGGATGCCGTGGCGCCTGAGGAAATCCTTGCTGAAGGCCTTGGAGCCCTCGAGTCGCGCCGCCGCACGGCTCGGTCCGAAGCAGCGCAGGCCGGCGGCCTCGAAGGCGTCGGTGACGCCGAGCACCAGCGGGCCCTCGGGGCCGACGATGGTGAGGTCGATCCGCTCCGCGAGTGCGTGGCGCACGAGCCCCGGCACGTCGTCGGCGGCGACGTCGACGTTGCGAACGCGAGGCTCGAGCGCCGTGCCGGCGTTGCCCGGTGCCACGTGGATCTCCGTGACCCGCGGCGACTGCGCCACCTTCCACGCGAGTGCGTGCTCGCGCCCGCCCGAGCCGATGACGAGGACTTTCATCAGTGCCTGAAGTGGCGCATGCCGGTGAAGACCATGGCGAGGCCGTGCTCGTCCGCGGCGGCGATCACCTCGGCGTCGCGCTTCGAGCCGCCGGGCTGGATCACGGCCGTGATGCCGTGCTCGGCCGCGGCGTCGAGTCCGTCGCGGAAGGGGAAGAAGGCGTCGGAGGCCATCACCGACCCGCGTGGCTCGAGCCCCTCGTCGCGCGCCTTCATCGCCGCGATGCGCGTCGAGACGACCCGGCTCATCTGCCCGGCGCCGATGCCCACCGTCATGCCGGCCTTCGCGAACACGATCGCGTTCGACTTGACGAACTTGCACACCTGCCACGCGAACAGCAGGTCGTCGAGCTCCGTCGCGGCGGGCGCGCGCCTGGTCACGACCTTGAGGTCGTCGCGGGACACCATGCCGGTGTCGCGACCCTGCAGCAGCAGGCCGCCGTTGAGGCTGCGCATCTCGACCCGCGTGTTGCTCGGCGCGAGCCCGCCGGTCACTAGCAGGCGCACGTTCTCCTTCCGGGCGCAGGCCTCGCGCGCCTCGGGCTCCATGGACGGCGCAACGATCACCTCGACGAACTGCCGTTCGACGATGATTCGCGCGGTCTCGCCGTCGAGCGGGTGGTTGAAGGCGATGATGCCGCCGAAGGCCGAGGTCGGGTCGGTGCGGAACGCGCGGTCGTATGCTTCGCGCAGGCTCGTCGCCACCCCGACTCCGCAGGGGTTGGCGTGCTTCACGATCACGCAGGCGGGTGCCTCGAACTGGCGCACGCACTCGAAGGCGGTGTCCGCGTCGGCGAGGTTGTTGAACGAGAGTTCCTTGCCCTGCAGTTGCGACGCGGAGCCGACCGATGCGCCCTGGCTGTCGGTCGCGACGTAGAACGCGGCCTGCTGGTGCGGGTTCTCGCCGTAGCGCAGGTCGAGGCGCTTGCGGAACTGCAGCGCAAGCAGGTCGGGAAATCCGCTCGCAGGACCGTTGCGCGCGGCGCGGTCGAGGTACGCGGCGACGGCCGCGTCGTACTGTGCGGTGTGCGCGAACGCCTTGGTCGCGAGCCGCCGGCGGGTCGCCGCGGAGACGCTGCCGCCCTCGCGCTCGATCTCGGCGAGCACCGTGCCGTAGTCGAGCGGGTCGACGACGATGGTGACGCGCTCGTGGTTCTTGGCCGAGGCCCGCACCATCGCCGGCCCGCCGATGTCGATGTTCTCGATCGCCTCGTCGACCGTGCAGCCGGCCTTCGCCACCGTCGCTGCGAACGGATAGAGGTTGACGGCCACGAGGTCGATGGGCTCGATGCCGTGCTCGGCCATCACCGCTTCGTCGATCGCGCCCCGGCCGAGCAGCCCGCCGTGGATCCTCGGGTGCAGCGTCTTCACCCGCCCGTCCATGATCTCGGGGAAGCCCGTGACCGCGGAGACGTCGGTCACCTCGATGCCGTCCTCGCGCAGCATGGCGGCGGTGCCGCCGGTGGAGAGCAGCTCGACGCCGCGGCTGCGCAGCCCGCGCGCGAACTCGAGCAGCCCCTCCTTGTTGGAGACGCTCAGCAACGCCCGGCGAATCGTCTGGGTCATGGTCGAGTCCCGTCGGGTCCGGTCAGCCCGAGATGCCGTAGTGCCTGAGCTTCTTGCGCAGGGTGCCGCGGTTGATGCCGAGGATGTCGGCGGCGCGGCTCTGGTTGCCCTCGGCGTAATCGAGGGCCGCGCGGAACAGCGGCTCCTCCACCTCGCGCATCACCAGCTCGTAAAGGTGGCCCGGCGCGTGCCCGTTGAGGCTCGTGAAGTAACTGTCCAGCGCCTGTTCGGCGTGCGATCGCAGCGGCACGCCGCGTCCGGCCGGCGTCGTCGAGAATCGCGTCTCGCGACGGCTTGGTGTCTTCTTGCGCAGCGCCATGGACCCCCGTCCTCGTTCGCTGGCCGGTGCGCGGTCAGGCGGCGACAGCGTGTTCGCGGCCGGGGGCGTCGAAGAATTCGCGCACCCGGGCGAGTTGGCCCTCGGCCGACTCCACCTGCATCACGGACTGACGGAAGGCCAGCGCCTGCGGGCGCTCCCGGCAATACCAGCCAATGTGCTTGCGCGCGATTCTGACGCCCGCCTCCGGGCCGTAGAAGTCGTACAAGTCGCGCAAGTGAGCGCACAGGATATCACGCAGTTCCGGCGCGGTCGGCGCCGCCGGCACCGGCCGGCCGGCGAGTGCCGCCTCGATCTCGCGGAAGATCCACGGCCGGCCCTGCGCAGCGCGGCCGATCATCACGCCGTCGGCGCCCGTTGCCGCGATCACGCTCGCGGCCTGCTCCGCCGAACCGATGTCGCCGTTCGCGATCACCGGGATGCACACCGCCTGCTTGATCGCGGCGATGGTCGCGTACTCGGCCGCACCTTCGAAGCGGCAGGCGCGCGTGCGGCCGTGCACCGCGAGTGCCTGGATGCCCGACTGCTCCGCGATGCGCGCGACGGCGACGCCGTTGCGCGCCGACGGATCCCAGCCCGTACGGATCTTGAGCGTCACCGGGATGTCCACGGCGCGCACCGTGGACTCGAGAATGGCCGCGACCAGCGACTCGTCGCGCAGCAGGGCCGAGCCCGCCTCCTTGTTGCAGACGCGCTTGGCCGGGCAGCCCATGTTGATGTCGATGATCTCGGCGCCCGCGTCTGCGTTGCGGCGCGCGGCGTCGCCCATCGCCTGCGGATCGCCGCCGGCGATCTGCACGACGCGCGGGCCGGGCTCGCCCGAATGGTCCCGTCGTCGACGCGACTGGGCGGTGTCCCACAGCCGCGGATCGGCCGAGAGCATCTCGCCGGCCGCCAGCGCCGCCCCCATGCGACGACACAGCCGGCGGAACGGCAGGTCCGTGACGCCGGCCATGGGCGCGAGGAACGCGCGGCCCTCCAGCCGATGCCGGCCGATCTGGATCGCGCTCATCGCCTCAGTCCGGAGCCCGGCCGCAGCGCAGCACTGCGGCTGACTCGCGCAGGCACAGGTCGAGCCGGTAGCCGACCGCCTCGGCGCCCGGGTCCGCCAGCACCAGTTCCGCCTCGCTGCTGACGCCGGGAGTCATGAGTCGCCCGGCCTGCGCCGGATCCTTCAGGTAGTCGGCGGGCTCGAAATCCCGCGTCGCAATCAGTGAACCGAAGCGATCCTCGAACTGCAGGCGCAGCACCGGATACGGCTGCTCGAACCCGGCACGGTTGGTGACGGTGGCGTGCACGACGAGGCGACCCGCCGCGCGGGCGTCGTCGCCCCATTGCCGCAGTTCGAGGGCGGCGAGGTCGGCCGCGGGCGGCAGCACAATGCCGAGGCGCTCGTACGCCACGCGCATGGGCGGACCGATTCTCGCGTCCGTGAGGAGTTCGTGCCGGTAGTGGTGGGCCAGCTGTCCGGCCAGGAGCAGTGCCAGCAGCAGGCTGCCCAGCGTCCACGCAAGCGTCCGCCACACCGAGCGCTCGGGTACGTTGTCCTGCTCGAACTCGGCCGGTTCGGGTTTCCAGCGACGAGCGGAGAGGGGTCGTTCCTCGACGGGGACGACGTCGGCGGCGACGATGGCCGCGGGCGCGGGTTCCGATGCGGACTCCGCACCCAGAGGCTGCGGAGGCGCGGCCGCTTCTTCCGATGCAAGCGACCGCTCCGGCTCGTCCGACTCCCGCGGCAGGTCCGACGCCACCGGCTCGATCGTCTCGGGCTCGAGGAGCGCCGGCATCTCGGCCGTGGTGTCGTCGCGCGCGTCCTGCGTGCGTGGCAGCACGGTGGTCATCGGGCCGAACTCGCGCTGCAGCCGCTCGATGAGCGCCTCGAGTTCGCGCTCGGCCTCCCGCTCGTCCGGATACGCCGACGAAGGGATCCGCAGCACCTCGAATTCGTCGGTGGCGTCGAGGTCGTACACCTCCTCCGGGGCTTCCGGCGCGCCTTCGATGCTCACCCGCTCGCCTTCGAGCGTGATGTCCTCGCCGGCGCCGCCCTCGTCCACGAGGACGATCGTGGACTCGGCGTTCGGCTCGAGGACGGGCTCGGGCGTTGACTCGGCGTAGGGGGCAAACTCGTCCTCGGCGGCCAGCAGCAGCGGCACCGACGCCACTTCGGGCTCCGGCCGGGGCAACGCGTCGCTCAGGCGCGCGAGCGCGTCGAAGGCGCTGCCGCAGCGCCCGCAGCGCACGGTTCCGTGGGCTGCGCGCAAGGCGTCGGCCGTCACGCGAAATCGCGTCTGGCAGTCAGGACACTGGGTGTACATCGGCCCCGCTTCCGAAATCCGTCAGGTTGCCTGGCGACAGCCGCTGAGCAGGGCCCAGCCGTCACGCACCGTGGTTGTGTCGATATGAAACCACGGGCGATAAGCCGCTGTCACGGCATCGGCCTGCGCCGGCAGCAGGCCGCTCAGGGCCAGGCGGCCCTCCGGCGCCACGGCGGCAGCGAACCGCGGCGCCAGATCGACCAGCGGTCCCGCGAGGATGTTGGCGAGCAGCACGTCGGTGCTGCGCGGCGCGAGCGCCGGGTCGCCGGTGATGGTGAGCGTGCCGGCGACGCAGTTGCGCATGGCGTTGTCCCGGGTGGCAATCAGCGCCTGTGGATCGATGTCCACCGCGCGAACGTGCGTCGCACCGAGTTTCGCAGCGGCAATGGCGAGGATGCCCGAGCCGCAGCCGTAGTCGACCACTGAGCGGCCGGCGAGGTCCTGTCCGTCGAGCCATTCGAGGCACAGGGCCGTGGTCGGGTGCGTGCCGGTGCCGAAGGCGAGTCCCGGGTCGAGCTCGATGCGAATCGCGTCCACGTCCCCGGCGGGCAGCCCGCCCGGGCACACCCAGAGCCGGCGCCCGAAACGCATCGGCCGGAAATCCTCGAGCCACACGCGCTCCCAGGCCTGGTCGGCGAGGGTCTCGAAGCGCGGTGGCGGTCCGTCGGGCAGCGTCTGCGCGAGTGCGTGCGCGAGCATGGTCGGGTCGGTGTCCGGGTCGAACAGCGCCTTCACGATCACCGTCGGCCACAATGGTGTTTCGCCGGGACCGGGCTCGAGCACGGGGTCGTCGGCGGCGTCCTGGAGTGTTACGGATACGGCGCCGAGCGCGAACAGCGCGTCCTCCACGGGCGCCGGATCGTTACTGCCGATCTCGATGGTCAGTTGCAGGTGCGGCACGCGGGTCGGTCGCCTTTCGGTAATTCAGGGGTCGCCAATTCTAGGGTCGGTGGTTCGCCGGCTGGGGATCCGGCGGCGGTTGTGGGTGCGTTGCCGCGGTTCGCGCCGGCCCGCTACATGCGGGCCTCTGCGAACCCCGGCACCGCACCGGACACGCGGCGCCTGAGCGCGCCGCGAATGACGGACGTTGAAGCCCGAGGCCGCTGACTGAGCGAAGGCGTCCGTCATTCGCGGCTCGCACGGCGCATGAAGCTTCCACCAGTCCCGGCATCGAAGCGCGGCGCCAACCCTGACTCAGCGCGTGCCCACCGATCTGCGCCCCATCCGCGTCCGCAAAGCCGACTCGTGATTCGCACCCGATGCCGGATCCGGCAAACGCCCCATGCGCCGTGCGAGTGGCCGGTTCCTCCGGCCGCTCGCCCAGGCGCCGTGTATCCAGCGTGCGATTGGGGTTCGCAGAGGCCCGCATGTAGCGGGCCGGCGCGATCCCCAATCGCACGCCAGGGCTCACGTTGACTCCGGGGTCGATTGGCCTAGGACGCGCCCCCGAGCACGGCGTCACTTCAAGCCGAGGCGGCGTTCCAGGTAGTGAATGTCGGTCCCGCCCGCCCGGAACGCCCCGTGCTGGAAGATCTCCTTGTGGAGCGGCACGTTGCTCTTGATGCCCTCGATGACGATCTCGTTGAGCGCGTTGCGCATGCGGGCGATCGCCGTGTCGCGGTCCTCGCCGAAGGAGATGACCTTGGCGATCAGCGAGTCGTAGTAGGGCGGGACGTTGTAGCCGGTGTACAGGTGGCTGTCGACGCGGATGCCCGGTCCGCCAGGTGCGTGCCAGAGCTTCACGGGGCCGGGGGAAGGCATGAAGTTCTTCGGGTCCTCGGCGTTGATGCGGCACTCGATGGCGTGCCCGCGGATCTGCACGTCGTCCTGGGTCCACGGCAGCCGCTCGCCGGCCGCGACGCGCAGCTGGGCCTTCACGAGGTCGATGCCGGTGATGATCTCGGTGACGGGGTGCTCCACCTGGATGCGCGTGTTCATCTCGATGAAGAAGAACTCGTCGTCCTCGTAGAGGAACTCGAGCGTGCCGGCGCCGCGGTAGCCGATGTCGGCGCAGGCCGCGGCCACGCGCTCGCTCATGAACTTGCGCTGCTTCGCCGTGAGGCCGGGCGCGGGGGCTTCCTCGACCACCTTCTGGTGGCGGCGCTGCATCGAGCAGTCCCGTTCGCCGAGGCAGATGACGTTGCCGTAGTGGTCGGCGAGCACCTGGAACTCGATGTGGCGCGGCTTCTCGAGGAATTTCTCCATGTAGACCTGGTCGTTGCCGAAGGCCGCGAGGGCCTCCGCTCGCGTCACGCTGACCGAGTGGACCAGGGTCGCCTCGCTGTGCACGACCCGCATGCCGCGACCGCCGCCGCCGCCCGAGGCCTTGATGATCACCGGGAAGCCGATCTCGCGGGCCATGCGGACGATGTCCTCGGGCTCGGTGCCGAGCGGTCCGTCGGACCCTGGCACGCACGGCACCCCCGCCGACTTCATCGCCTTGATCGCCGAGACCTTGTCGCCCATCAGGCGGATGGTCTCGGCGCGCGGCCCGACGAAGGTGAAGCCGCTCTTCTCGACGCGTTCGGCGAAGTCGGCGTTCTCGGACAGGAAGCCGTAGCCCGGGTGGATCGCGACCGAGTCGGTGACCTCCGCGGCGCTGATGATCGCCGGCATGTTGAGGTAGCTGTCGCGCGAGGGCGGCGGGCCGATGCACACGGTCTCGTCGGCGAGCAGCACGTGCTTGAGGTTGCGGTCGGCGGTGGAGTGCACGGCAACGGTCTTGATGCCGAGCTCGCGGCAGGCGCGCAGGATCCGCAGCGCGATTTCGCCGCGGTTCGCGATGAGGACCTTGTCGAGCATGGCTGCGGCCTGCGTCCGGAGTCGCTACTGGATGATGAACAGCGTCTGGTCGAACTCGACCGGATCGCCATTCTTGACCAGCACGGACACGACCCGACCGGCCTTGTCCGACTCGATCTGGTTCATCATCTTCATCGCTTCGATGATGCAGAGGACGTCGCCGGGCTTGACCTCGGAGCCGATCTCGACGAACGGCTTGGCGCCCGGGGCGGGCGCCGCATAGAACGTGCCGACCATCGGCGCCGTGACCGCGTTGTCGGTCGATTCGGCCGCGGCTGACGGCGGCGTGGCGGCGGCGGCCGCTGCGCCGGCGAGCGCCCCGGCTGCGGCCCCGGCGGCCGCGGCGGGATACGAGCCGGGGTAGGCGCCCTGCGCCGTAAACGTGTGCACGAGGCCGGTCGGATGCCGGCTGATGCGCACGGACTCCTCGCCTTCCTTGATCTCGATCTCGGAGACGCCCGATTCCTCGAGGAGCTCGATCAGTTTCTTGACCTTGCGTATATCCATGGACGGTCCCCCTGGGGCCGGTGTTGTTCAGTCGCGCCCGGTGGACTGGGCGGCGAGGTGGTGCGTCGCCGCGCGCAGCGCGAGTTCATAGCCGACGGCGCCGAGGCCGGTGATGGTGCCGAGCGCAACGTCCGAAAAATAGGACTGCCGGCGGAACGCCTCGCGGGCGTGGACGTTGCTCAGGTGCACCTCCACGAACGGGATCTTCACGGCCAGCAGCGCGTCGCGCAGGGCTACGCTGGTGTGCGTAAACCCGGCGGGGTTGAAGATGATGAACGCGACGTGACCCGTGGGCGCCTGGTGGATGCGCTCGATGAGTTCCGCCTCGGAGTTGCTCTGGTAGGCGCTCAGGCGGTGCCCGGCCTCGGCCGCTAGCAGCGTCAGGCGCTCCTGGATCTGGGACAGCGTAACCTGCCCGTAGATGCCCGGCTCGCGCAGGCCGAGCAGGTTCAGGTTCGGGCCATTGAGCAGGAGAATATGTGACATCGCCACGGCAGTCGCCGGAAGATGCCGGCGAGTTTAGCGCCATAGGCCGCAGGTTTGCGACTTTTTGGCGCCACTGCGCCCGGCGCGCCTATTCCTCGCCCTCGTCCGGCGCGGGCAGCGCACGCAGCGCCGTGTCGATGCCGGCGCGGGCGTCCGCGGGCGTCAGCTGGCCCGCGTCCACGCGTCGTACGGCGTCGAGGATGATGTCGGCCTGCGGCGCGGTCAACTCGCCTAGGTGGGCGGTGACGATGCGGCCCCGGCGATCGCTGAACACGGTGAATGGAAAGCCGACCGCCTCCACGCCGAACGCGGCGGCGGCGTCGAGCGCCTCCTGCTCGCCGATCATCAGCGGGTAGTCGATGTTCATCTCGTCGGCGTAGGCGAGCACCTTGTCGCGGAAGTCCGCCGCGATGCCGATCACCTGGAAGCCCTCCGCGCCGTGCTCGCGCTGCAGTTCGAGCAGCAGCGGGATCTCTCGCCGGCAGGGCGCGCACCAGGTGGCCCAGAAATTGACGATCAGCGCCTTGTCCGGCCAGTCCTGCAGCGAGCGCAGCTGCCCGTCGCGGTCGGCCAGCTGGAACTGCGGCAGGGTCGCAACCAGCCCGCCGGCCGGCTGCTCGGCGAACGGCCCCGCGGGCTCCGCCGGCGGCGGCCTGCGCTGCAGGTACACGGCCGCGCCGGCGGCCATGGCCGCCGTGACCACTGCGATCGTGACCCAGGACCTCATGCGCCACCCCCGTCGAAGGCTGCGGCGAGGTGGCGCCGGAACTCATCCGCCTTCTTGAAGCCGACCACCCGGTATTCGGGCCGCTCGAGTCCCGCGGCGTCGAAGAACACGATGGTCGGCGGACCGAGGATGCCGAAGTGCTTGAGCAGCGCCTGGTCCTCGGCGTCGTTGGCTGTCACGTCGGCCTGCAGCAGGCGCGCCCGCGCGAACTCGGCCTGGACGCCGACGTCGGTGAAGGTGAAGCGCTCCATCTCCTTGCAGGACACGCACCAGTCCGCATAGAAGTCGAGCATCACCGGCCGGCCGGCCGCGCTCGCCGCAGCCAGTTCGCGCTCGAGGTCGGCGAGGGTCTTCACCCGCGCGAACTCGACGTGCTCGCCCGCTTCGGGCGCCGCGGCGCCGCGCCCGAGTCCCGCCAGTGGTTGCAGCGGGTCGCTGCGTCCGGCGAGCGCGCCGATGAGCAGCAGCACGCCGTAGACCATCGCGAGGGCGCCGAAGCCGCGGCGCACGACGGTGGCGCCGCCGCGCGGTGCGTCGGGCCGCATGGCCATCAGGCCGTAGCCCGACACGAAGGCGAGCGCCGCCCACAGCGCGAGCGTCACCGGTCCGGGCAGGATCCGGCCCAGCATCCAGACTGCCACCGCGAGCAGCATGACGCCGAACACCGCCTTGATCGCGTCCATCCACGGGCCGGCCTTGGGCAGCAACTGGCCGGCAGAAGCCCCGACCAGCAGCAGCGGCACGCCCATGCCGAGGCTGAGCGCGAACAGGGCGGCCGCGCCGCGGAACACGTCGCCGCTCTGGCCGATGACGGCGAGTGCCGCCACCAGCGGCGGCGCGACGCATGCCGTGACGATCAGGGACGAAAGCGCGCCCATCACGGCCGTGCCGAGCAGCGTGCCCTGCTGCTGCTTGTTGCTCGCGTCGGCGAGGCGAGCCTGCAGGGCCGCCGGCACCTGCAGGTTGAACACCCCGAACATCGCGAGCGCGAGCAGCACGAACAGGCCCGCGAACACGACGATGATCCACGGCTTCTGGAAGAACGCCTGGGCCTGCTGGCCCGCAGCCGCAAACACCGCGCCGGCCACGGTGTAGGTGAGCGCCATGCCGAGCACGTAGGCGAGCGACAGGGAGAAGGCGCGGCCGCGCGAGACGGGCCGGTCGCGTCCGGCACCGACGATGATGCCGGAGAGGATCGGCACCATCGGCAGCACGCAGGGTGTGAAGGCGAGCAGCAATCCGGCGCCGAAGAAGGTCGCGAGCACCGCGAGCAGGTTGCCGCTGCGGATCTTGCGGGCGAGGGCGTCCTGCTCGGACACCATGGGTGCCGCGGCCGGGGTCGGCGCGCCGGCAGCCGTCGCGGCGGGCGCGGCGCCGAGTGCGACATTGATGCGCTTCACGGTCGGCGGGTAGCACAACCCGGCGTCGGCACAGCCCATGTAGGCAACGTCGAGCATGAGCTCCGTCGTGCCGGGCACGGCCGCGACGGGGATGTTCGTTACCAGTTCGCCGTAGTAGACGACTTGTTCGCCGAAATATTCGTCAACATGCAGCTTGCCCTCAGGCATCTGCGGTGTGCCGAGAGTCGCGGTACCGTCGGCGGCGGTGACCTTGACCTTGTCGCGATAGAGGTAATACCCGTCGGCCACGTCCCAGCGCAGCGTGACCCGATCCGGGCTGCTGCTCGAGGCCGACAGCACGAAGGCCTCGTCCACCGGCAGGAACGCGCCGTCCTTCGGCGTGCCGCCTCCGAGCAGTCGCTTCAGGCTGAAGCCGCCGCCGGCAGAGGTCGCGCCGGTCGGAGTCGCCGCGGGCGGAGCGGCCACGGTCGTGGTCCACGTCAGGGGCGGGTAGCACAGGCCTGCGTCGGCGCAGCCCTGCAGCTTGAGGCGCAGCTCGAACTCGCGCGGAGCACCCTCGAAGCGCACCGGCACCGGGATCTCGACGGCGTCGCGATAGATCACCTGGCGCCCGAAATAATCGTCCTCGTGATCCTCGCCGGCCGGGAACTGGGGCGGGCCGAGGCTCACGCCCGGGGTCGCGGACTCGAAGGCGAGCCGGTCGCGGTACAGGTAATACCCGGGATGCACGCGGTACTGGACCGTCAGCGCCGTTTCGCCGGCGCGGGTCTCGTACTTGAAGGCTTCGGCGGCGGGCAGGAAATCGTCGGCCGCCTGCGCAGCCGGCAGGCCGAGCAGGCCGATCACGAGGGCGAACCGGCGGGCGAGCGTCAGTCTGTTGAGGTGCATGTCTTAAGGGGTCCGGGTCGAGTCGGCGACCCATCTCAGGTACGGATGATGCCCGTCCGCGACCGACAACGCGACGATCTCGGGCAGGTCGTACGGGTGCAGTGTCGGCAGCCGCTCGCGGACGGCGGGCAGGCGCTCGGCCGCCGCGGCGTCCGGACAGGTGCTCAGGAGGACGAGAATGTCTTTCTGGATCATCGGCTTGAGGCGCTCGTACAGCATCCGGCGGGGTTGGCGACTCGCCCCGGGGCCGACCGGAGATTTGGCGCCGGGGGGCTTGAATTCGGTCCGCAGGCCTCTATTATTAGCAGTCGCATGGGGTGAGTGCTAACGCGCTCTCCCAACAACCCCAACCACTGACTGGTCAAAACGACCCACGGAGTTTGCAGCAATGGCTGACAAATTGAAGATTCGTCCGCTCCACGATCGCGTCATCATCCAGCGGCTCGACGCCGAGACCAAGTCGGCCGGCGGCATCGTCATCCCCGACACGGCGGCCGAGAAGCCGATCCGCGGCAAGGTCATCGCCGTCGGCAAGGGCAAGATCCTCGAGAACGGCACCGTGCGCCCGCTCGACGTCAAGGTCGGCGACCACATCCTCTTCGGCAAGTACAGCGGCACCGAGGTGAAGGTCGAGGGCCAGGAGTACCTGGTCATGCGCGAAGAAGACGTGATGGCGGTGATCGAGAAGTAACTCGGTCGCAGTCGCAAACCCAACAGAATTCCGGAGAACTACTGCAATGGCAGCTAAAGACGTACGTTTCAGTGACGACGCCCGGTCGCGGATGCTCCGCGGCGTCAACATCCTCGCGAACGCGGTCAAGGTGACCCTCGGCCCCAAGGGCCGCAACGCGGTGCTCGAGAAGAGCTTCGGCGCCCCCACCGTCACCAAGGACGGCGTGTCGGTCGCGAAGGAGATCGAGCTCAAGGACAAGTTCGAGAACATGGGCGCGCAGATGGTGAAGGAAGTCGCTTCCAACACCTCCGACGAGGCCGGTGACGGCACGACGACGGCCACGGTCCTCGCCCAGGCGATCGTGCGCGAGGGCCTGAAGGCCGTCGCCGCCGGCGCCAACCCGATGGACATCAAGCGCGGCATCGACAAGGCCGTCGAGACGTGCACCGACGAGCTGCGCAAGCTTTCCAAGCCCTGCAAGGACCAGAAGGCGATCGCCCAGGTCGGCACCATCTCCGCGAACAGCGACGAGTCGATCGGCAAGACGATCGCCGACGCGATGGAGAAGGTCGGCAAGGAAGGCGTGATCACGGTCGAGGAAGGCTCGGGCCTGCAGAACGAGCTCGACGTCGTCGAGGGCATGCAGTTCGACCGCGGCTACCTGTCGCCGTACTTCATCAACAGCCAGGCCAACCAGACGGCCGAGCTCGAGAATCCGTACATCCTGCTGTACGACAAGAAGATCTCGAACGTCCGCGAGATGCTGCCGCTGCTCGAGGGCATCGCCAAGGCCGGCCGTCCGCTGCTCGTGGTGGCCGAGGACGTCGAGGGTGAGGCGCTGGCGACGCTGGTCGTCAATACCATCCGTGGCATCGTCAAGGTCGCGGCCGTCAAGGCCCCGGGCTTCGGCGACCGCCGCAAGGCCATGCTGCAGGACATCGCCGTGCTGACCGGCGGCACCGTGATCGCCGAGGAAGTGGGCCTGTCGCTCGAGAAGGCCACGCTGAACGACATGGGCCAGGCCAAGAAGATCGTCGTGGAGAAGGAAAACACCACGATCATCGACGGCCACGGCAAGGGCGGCGAGATCAAGGCGCGCATCGCGCAGATCAAGCAGCAGATCGAGGAAGCCACCTCGGACTACGACAAGGAGAAGCTGCAGGAGCGCATGGCGAAGCTCTCCGGCGGCGTCGCCGTGATCAAGGTCGGTGCGGCCACCGAGATCGAGATGAAGGAAAAGAAGGCCCGCGTCGAGGACGCGCTGCACGCGACTCGTGCGGCCGTCGAGGAAGGCGTGGTCCCGGGCGGTGGCGTCGCGCTGATCCGTGCGCAGAAGGCGCTCGAGAAGCTCGAGGCCGTGAACGAGGACCAGGCGATCGGCATCAAGATCCTGGTTCGCTCGATCGAGGAACCGCTGCGCCAGATCGTGGCGAACGCAGGCGAGGACGCCGCGGTCGTGCTGGCCGACGTCAAGAAGGGCAAGGGCACGTACGGCTACAACGCCGCGACGGGCGAGTACGGCGACATGCTCGAGATGGGCATCCTGGACCCGACCAAGGTCACGCGTCTTGCGCTGCAGAATGCCGCCTCGGTGGCGGGCCTGCTGCTCACGACGGAAGTGATGGTGGCCGAGTCCCCGAAGGACGACGACCACAAGCATGGCGGTGGCATGCCGGACATGGGCGACATGGGCGGCATGGGCATGTAAGGTCGAAAGACTTTACCGCTCGATGAACGAGGCCCGGGAGGCGACTCCCGGGCCTTTTTCGTTGCGGGCGGCCGCCGCCCGGCCATGTGCAGGAGGGGTTCGAGGTCTACCCGAGGCGCGACCGGCTGGAGCAAGGCCTCTTGCGCGTGCGCTGCCAGCAGTGCCACGCAGAGCAGTTCGTCGCGTTCAGTTGCAGGAAGCGCCGGTATCGCTCCCCGTGTGGCGTGCGGCGCATGGCGGAGACCGCCGCACTGCTGGCCGATGAGGTGCTGCCCGAGCGTCAGTTGAGGCAGTGGGTGCTGTCGCTGCCCCGCGCGTTGCGGTTCCGGCTGGCGACGAACCCTGCCGCACCCACGCAGGCGCGCGGGGCTGGTACGATCGCCGGCTTCGAACTGGAGGAATTGCCAACGTGAAACAGACATCGATAGCCGGCCTCGTCGCCGCCGTGTTGGCTATTTCGTCGTTGCCCGCCCGGGCGGCCGATACGGACGCCTATCGTTGGGACAAGGCGGCGATCTATGCCGATCAGGCCGCATTCGATGCAGATGAAGCGAAGGGAAAGAAGCAGCTCGCCGACTTCGAGCGCTGCAAGGGCACGCTCGGGCATTCGACGGAGCAGTTCAAGTCCTGCATGGACGAGTACGCCGACATCCTGAAGCGCGTGTACCGGCTATACAGTTATGCGTCGCAGACCAATGACGAAGATACCAGCGCAAATGCCGGCATCGAACTGGCGCAGCGGGCCGGTGTCCTCGCGAGCGACATGCAAAGCGCCACGGCATTCATCAATCCCGAGGTACTTGCACTGGGCCCTGCCAGGATCGACGCGATGCTCGGGGCAGACAAGTCGCTGGCGATCTACCGCCATCCCCTC
>CAVQJL010000014.1:0-116818 GCA_963712815.1 uncultured Gammaproteobacteria bacterium | reverse complement strand
AGGCCCGCCAGCTCGTCGAGCAGGCGCGACTCAACATGCAGAAGGGCGAGTACAAGTCGGCGCGCGAGGACGCCGAGAAGGCGCGCGAGAAGGCCACGGAGGCCCGGCGTCTTGCCATGGCTGCCGCCACCCCGCCTGCCGGGACGTGACCTGGAATGAGCGACTGGGTCGCGCGGCGCTGCTATGTGGCGGGCCGCGTGCAGGGCGTGTTCTTTCGCGCCAGCACACGGTCGCGGGCCGAGGCGCTGGGCGTGACCGGCCACGCGCGCAACCTTCCGGACGGACGCGGTCGAGTGCTTGAGCGCCTGCGGGGCGCCTTCGGCGGTCGAGGCGCTGTGCGACTGGCTCTGGGAAGGGCCGCCGGCCGCGCGCGTGACCGCAGTGCAGGTCGAGCACGTCGCGAGCGCGACGCTGCCCGGCCGGCCGGCCGGCTTCAGCACCGTCTGACGCCGCTCACTGGTCGTAGCGCCATCGCGCCAGCAGCCAGTAGATAAGCAGATCCGAGTAGTTGCGTCGGCCGACGCTGCCGTTGTAGCGCTGCAGCGCACGCGGGTAGTTGCCGTTTTCGTTACCCAGGTAGAACCCCAGAATGGTGCTGCCCATGCGGACGTTTCCGGGATGCGCACCAGCTGCTCGTTGCTCATGCCGAGCTGACGGGGCCGGAACGGCATGACCTGCATCAGGCCGACGGCGCCGGCCGAACGCCCGCGAACCGGTCGAAGCGGCTCTCGACGTCGATCACCGACAGCACGAGATCGGGTGGCACGTCGACGCGGCGGGCCTCGCAATGGACGTGATACAGGATCTCCTCGCGCTCGCTGCTCGTCCTTCACGTGGGGCGCAACGGCGGCTCCATGAAGGCGAACCAGACCGCACGTTCGTAGCGGTCCGCGAAGCAGTCGGTGGGCTGGATCACCTCGGCGAGCACGCCGCGCAGCTCCGGTCCGTGCCGGTCGGCGTACGCCCCGTCGCGGGCAACGCCGTGATCAGGAGCAGGGCCGTGAGCGCGGCGGTCCGCATGGCGCGTCAGCGGCCGGTGCCGCTCCGCTCCCTGAGGAACTGCACGACGGACTCGATCGGCACGTCCTCGCCGTTCCCGCCGGCACGCGCCTTGTACTCGAGCGCGCCGCGCTCGAGGCCCTTGTCGCCCACCACGATGCGGTGCGGGATGCCGAGCAGCTCGTCGTCCGCGAATTTCACCCCGGGGCGGGCGTCGCGGTCGTCGAACAGCACCTCGAAGCCGGCCGCCTGCAGCTCGACGTAGAGACGCTCGGCGACCTCGCGCACGCGCTCGGACTTCTGCAGGTTGATCGGGATCAGGGACACGTGGAACGGGGCGATCGGCTCGGGCCAGAGGATGCCGCGCTCATCGTGGTTCTGCTCGATCGCCGCCGCCACGACGCGCGCGTCACACCGATGCCATAGCAGCCCATGAACATGGTCACGGCCTTGCCCTGCCTCGTCGAGCACGGTGGCGTTCATGGCCTCGCTGTACTTGCGCCCCGAGCTGGAAGATGTGACCTACCTCGATGCCGCGGGCGATGCCGAGCGTGCCCAGGCCCGAGGGGCTCGGGTCGCCCGGCACGACGTTGCGGAGGTCCACGGCCTCGGGCTCCGGCAGGTCGCGACCCAGTTCACGCCGGTGCAGGTGCAGGTCGCGGCGGTTGGCGCCGCAGACGAAGTCCGCTGCGCGGGCCGCAGCGTGGTCGGCATAGAGAGGGAGCCTCAGGCCGACCGGGCCGATGAAGCCCGGCTCGCAGCCAGTGGCGGCGCGCACCTGCCTCGGCGGTGGCCATCTTCGAGATGCCGAACACGCCCGGCAGCTTCTGCGCCTTGACCGCGTTCAACTCGTGGTCGCCGCGCACGACGAGCGCCACCACGCCGCCGTCCGTGCCCTCGACCAGCAGCGTCTTTGCACGGCGCTGCGCGGCCTCGACCTTGAGGAAGGCTGTGAGCTCCGCGATGGTGCGCACGCCGGGCGTCGCCACCTCCTGCAGCGGCGCGCTCGCCGAGGCGCGCGGGCCGGGCGGAGCCAGCGCCTCCGCCAGCTCGACGTTGGCGGCGTAGTCGCGCCGTCGGAGAAGGCGATCGCATCCTCGCCGGAGTCCGCGAGCACCTGGAATTCGTGCGAGGCGCTGCCGCCGATTGCGCCGGTGTCCGCGGCCACCGCGCGAAAGCGCAGGTCGATGCGCGTGAAGATGCGCGAGTAGGCCGCGAACATGGCCTGGTAGCCCTGCTCGAGCGAGGCCTCGTCGAGGTGGAAGGAGTAGGCGTCCTTCATCGTGAACTCGCGCGCGCGCATCACGCCGAAGCGTGGCCGGATCTCGTCGCGGAACTTGGTCTGGATCTGGTAGAAGTTCACCGGCAGCTGGCGGTAGCTCTTCACTCGCGGCGAGCGATGTCGGTGATGACTTCCTCGTGGGTCGGGCCGAAGCAGAACGGCCGCTCGTGGCGATCCTTGATGCGCAGCAGCTGGGGCCCGAACTGCTCCCAGCGCCCCGACTCCTGCCACAGCTCCGCCGGCTGCACCGCCGGCATCAGCAGCTCGATGGCGCCGGCCGGTTCATTTCCTCGCGGACGATGGTCTCGACCTTGCGCAGCACGCGCAGGCCGATCGGCAGCCAGGTGTAGAGGCCCGCCGCGAGGCGCCGGATCAGGCCCGCGCGCAGCATCAGCTGGTGGCTCACGACCTCGGCGTCGGCCGGCACGTCGCGCAGAGTATTGATCGGATACCGGGAAAGGCGCATCGGTGGATCACAGCCTGGGGAACGGGGCGCGTATGGTAGCAAAGCGGCCCGCGGCCTCCGCGGCGCCTGCCGGTCCGTTGTGCCGCGCTCGCGCCCGACCTAGGATGGCGGCTTCCGCGACGCCGGGTAGGTAACCATGACGACCGATCCTTCCGCTTCCCCGGACGCCGCCCGGCCGGGTCCGCGCAGCCGCGGCATCTACCTGCTGCCCAACCTGTTCACCACCGCCGTGCTGTTCTCGGGCTTCTACGCCGTCGTGGCGGCGACGGACGGCAACTTCGACCGCGCGGGCATCGCGATCTTCGTCGCCATGGTCTGCGACGGCCTCGACGGACGGATTGCCCGCTGGACCAACACCCAGAGCGAGTTCGGCAAGGAGTACGACAGCCTCTCCGACATGGTGGCCTTCGGGCTCGCGCCGGCGATCGTCGCCTACCAGTGGGGCGTGGCACGCATCGCCGAGTACGGCAGCGTGTGGGGGCGCGTCGGCTGGCTCGCGACCTTCTTCTACGCGGCCTGCGCCGCGTTCCGGCTGGCCCGCTTCAACGCCCGCTCGGGCGGAGCCGACAAACGCTTCTTCGAGGGACTTCCGAGCCCGTCGGGCGCCGCGCTGCTCGCCGGCTTCGTGTGGATGCTGAACGACCTGCAGCGCGAGGGGCTGTGGGCGCTGATCCCCGCGTTCGCGGTTGCGCTCATCGCGGGCGGACTCATGGTGAGCCGCTTTCCGTACCTCAGCGGCAAGGACTTCAACCTCACCCGCCGCATCCCGTTCGCGTTCCTGCTGCTGGTGCCGCTCGGCTTCGTCGTCGTGGGGTCGAGCCCGCCCGAGATGCTGTTCGGCCTGTTCGGGCTGTACGCCGCGTCGGGTCCGACGGTCTGGCTGTGGCGACGCCTCCTGCGCCTGCGGCGATCGCCGCGCTCCGCCGGCGGCCGCCCGCCCGAGTGACGGGAGCCCGCCCATGACCGACAGTCGCAGGCTCGCTTACCTCGAGGCGCTCGGCGTGGACGTGTACGTGCGCCGTTCGCTGCCGTCCGCGGCGGTAGCGGCGCCCGAGCCTGCGGGTGATGCGGCAGTTTGCGCCGTCGCGCCTGGGCCGCCGGCGCCCGACTCGGGCCTCGACTGGGATGAGTTGCGGGCGACCGTGGCCGCCTGCACGCGCTGCGCGCTCAGCGAGACGCGCACCCAGACCGTGTTCGGCGTCGGCAACCCCAGGGCGCGCTGGATTTTCGTCGGCGAGGCGCCCGGCGCGGAGGAAGACAAGCGGGGCGAGCCTTTCGTCGGGCGCGCGGGCCAGTTGCTCACGTCCATGCTCAAGGCGATCGGCTTCAGGCGCGAGGACGTCTACATCGCCAACGTGCTCAAGTGCCGTCCGCCTGGCAACCGCGATCCGCGACCCGACGAGGCGGCGCACTGCCGCGGCTACCTCGACCGGCAGATCGAGCTGGTGGCGCCGGCCCTCGTGATCGCGGTCGGGCGCATCGCCGCGCAGAACCTGCTCGCGACCGACGTGCCGCTCGCACGGCTACGCGGCCAGATCCACGCGCTCGGGCCCCGCGCCTGGCCGCTGGTCGTTACCTATCATCCAGCCTACCTGCTGCGCAGCCCGGCGGAGAAGCGCAAGGCCTGGCAGGACCTGTTGTTCGCGCGGCAGGTATTCCAGCGCATCGAGCGCGGCGAGCGGGTGCTGCCGTGAGCGCCGCCGCGGGGGCGGGCCCGCACACGCGCCCGCGCCTGGTGCGATTCCGCGGCATGGCGCCCGGTGACCTGCCTGCGGTGGCGGCGGTGGAGCGGTCCACTTACCCCTTTCCATGGAGCGAGGGAATCTTCCGCGACTGCCTGCGCGTGGGCTACCTGTGCCGGGTTGCCGAACTGGACGGCGAGATCGTCGGCTACGGCATCGTCGCCATGGGCGCGGGCGAATCGCACCTTCTCAACCTCTGCGTGCGCCGCGACGTGCGCAACAGGGGCGTGGGCCGGCGGATGCTGCGACTGTGCATCGAGCGGGCGCGGCAGGCGGGCATGGAAGCGATGTTCCTCGAGGTGCGGCCGTCCAACCCACGTGCCATCGCGCTCTACGAGTCGGAACGCTTCGTCCAGGTCGGCCGGCGCAAGGGCTACTACCAGGCGGAGGGCGGTCGCGAGGACGCGCTCGTGCTCAAGCTCGACCTGGCCGCCGGCCGGGCGGGGGAGCCGGCCTGATAGAATCCCGCTCCCTTTCGCGACCGACCGGCCCCGACCGATGAGTTCCCTCCGCGACGAAGTGGCGCGCCGCCGCACCTTCGCGATCATCTCGCACCCCGACGCAGGCAAGACCACGCTCACCGAGAAGCTGCTGCTGTTCGGGGGAGCGATCCAGCTCGCCGGCACCGTTAAAGGCCGCAAGGCTGCGCGCCACGCCACCTCCGACTGGATGCGGCTCGAGCAGCAGCGCGGAATTTCCGTGACCTCGAGCGTCATGCAGTTCCCGTACGCGGGCCGGGTCGTGAACCTGCTCGACACCCCGGGCCACGAGGATTTCTCCGAGGACACCTACCGCACCCTCACCGCGGTCGACTCGGCGCTCATGGTCATCGACTGCGCCAAGGGCGTCGAGGAGCGCACCATCAAGCTGATGGAGGTCTGCCGGCTGCGCGACACGCCGATCATGACCTTCATCAACAAGCTCGACCGCGAGGGCCGCGAGCCCCTCGATCTGCTCGACGAGATCGAGAAGGTGCTCAGGATAAGCTGTGCGCCGGTGACCTGGCCGATCGGGATGGGCCGCGACCTGCGCGGCGTGTACCACCTGATCGAGGACCGCATCTACGTCTACCACGCCGGGGAGAAGGGGCGGGCGGGCACGACCGAGACCATCGAGGGGCTCGCCAGTGCCGAGGCGGCCGTGTTCCTCGGCGACCGCACCCGGGCCTTTCGCGACGAGATCGAGCTGGTTCGCGGCGCCTCGCACGCCTTCGATCTCGCCGGGTACCTGGCCGGTCGCCAGTCGCCGGTGTTCTTCGGCTCGGCGATCAACAACTTCGGCGTCACCGAGCTGCTCGCGGCGTTCGTCGAGCACGCGCCTTCGCCGCGGCCACGTGCGACGACGACGCGCGAGGTTCGCGCCGAGGAGGGGCCGCTCACGGGATTCGTGTTCAAGATCCAGGCGAACATGGATCCCGGGCACCGCGACCGCATCGCCTTCATGCGCATCTGCTCCGGGCGCTACCAGAAGGGCATGCGCTTCTTCCACGTGCGCCTCGGCAAGGAAATGCGGGTGGCCGACGCGCTCACCTTCCTGGCCGCCGACCGCCAGCACCTCGACGAGGCCTACGCCGGCGACATCATCGGCCTGCACAACCACGGCACGATCAACATCGGCGACACGTTCACCGAGGGCGAGCGCGTGATGTTCACGGGCATCCCGAACTTCGCGCCGGAGATGTTCCGCCGCGTCGTGCTGCGCGACCCGCTGCGGATGAAGGCGCTGCAGAAGGGGCTCGACCAGCTCTGCGAGGAGGGCGCCACGCAGGTGTTCCGTCCGCTGCGCAACAACGACCTGATCCTCGGCGCCGTGGGCATGCTGCAGTTCGACGTGGTGGCATTCCGCCTGCAGGACGAGTACGGGGTGCAGGCAAGCTGGGACAACGTCAACGTGTACACCGCCCGCTGGGTGTATGGCAGCGACCCGAAGAAGATCGAGGAGTTCCGCGCCAAGGCCCATGAGAACGTCGCGCTCGATCATTCCGGGGCGCTCGTCTACCTTGCCCCGACGCGCGTCAACCTTCAGCTCACGCTCGAACGCTGGCCCGATCTGACGTTCCGGGAGACGCGTGAGCACCTCGCCGCCGCGGCGTAGCGTCCTCTCGCGTCGACCGGTCGTCGCCTGGGCGTTCTACGACTGGGCGAACTCGGCCTTCGCCACCACCGTCATGGCCGGGTTCTTCCCGGTATTCTTCAAGCAGTACTGGAACGCCGGCGTGGAGGTGACCGAGAGCACCTTCCGCCTCGGGCTCACCAACGGCCTGTCGGCGCTCGTCATCGCGCTGCTCGCGCCGGTGCTCGGCGCCATCGCCGATCGCTCCAGCTCCCGCGTGCGACTGCTGATGACGGCGACCGTGCTCGGCTGCGCGGCCACTGCCGGCCTGGCGCTGGTGGGCGAGGGGCAGTGGCTCGCTGCGGCGCTCCTCTATTTCGCGGCCTCGCTTGGCTTCTGGGGCGGTATCGTGTTCAACGACTCGCTGCTGCTGCACGTGGCGGAGCACGAGGAGTACGACCTGGTATCGGGCTTCGGCTACGCGCTCGGCTATCTCGGCGGCGGGCTGCTGTTCGCCGTCAACGTGCTCATGACGCTCCGGCCGCACTGGTTCGGCCTCGCCGATGCCGCCGAGGCAGTGCGCGTCTCGTTCGTGATGGTGGGGCTGTGGTGGCTGCTGTTCGCGCTGCCCTGCGCGTTCCTGGTGCGCGAGCGCGCGTCGGCTCCGAGGGTGCCGGCGTCCGAGGCGGTGCGCCAGGGCCTGCTCGAACTGCGGGGGACGCTGCGGGAGCTGGGCCGCTACCGCCACATCGTGCTGTTCCTCGCGGCCTACTGGCTCTACATCGACGGGGTCAACACCGTCATCAAGATGGCGGTGGACTACGGGCTGTCGCTGGGCTTCGATTCGTCGAACCTGGTCGCGGCGCTGCTGCTGACGCAGTTCGTCGCCTTCCCGGCGGCGCTCGCCTTCGGCTGGCTCGGCCGTCGCATCGGTCCGCGCCGGGGCATCTTCCTGGCACTCAGCGTCTACGTCGGCGCGACCGTCTACGCCTATTTCATCGAGGGCGTGCGGGACTTCTTCGTGCTCGCGGTCGTGATCGGGCTGGTGCAGGGCGGCATCCAGTCGCTGAGCCGCTCGTACTTCGGGCGGCTGGTGCCCGAGGGCAAGTCGTCCGAGTTCTTCGGCTTCTACAACATGATGGGCAAGTTCGCGGCGGTGCTGGGACCGCTGCTCACCGGAATCGTGGCGCGGGCGACGGGCGATCCGCGGCTGTCGATCCTCTCGATCGTGGTGCTGTTCATCGGCGGCGGCGTGCTGCTCGTGGTCGCGGCGCGGGCCGAGCGGCGCGCGGCCGCAGCGGCGGCGTGAGGCGGCGGCGGCGAACGGCTACAATTGCGGGCCCCCGACCTTGGAGTGTCCATGTTCCCCTCCAGCATGAAGATCGCCGGGTTCGACCCCGAACTCGCGACTGCGCTCGAGCACGAGCGCGTCCGCCAGGAAGACCACATCGAACTGATCGCCTCCGAGAACTTCGCCGTCCGCGCGTGCTCGAGGCGCAGGGCTCCGTCCTCACCAACAAGTACGCCGAGGGGTATCCGGGCAAGCGCTACTACGGCGGCTGCGAGTACGTCGACGTGGCCGAGAACCTGGCCATCGAGCGCGCGAAGCAGCTCTTCGGCGCGGACCACGCGAACGTCCAGCCGCATTCGGGCTCGCAGGCCAATGCCGGCCGCCTACCTGGCGCTTCTGCAGCCGGGCGACACGCTGCTCGGCATGAGCCTCGACCACGGCGGCCACCTCACGCACGGTGCCCCGGTCAATTTCTCGGGCCGATCTTCAAGGCCGTTCAGTACGGGGTCGATCCGGCCACCGGCGAGATCGACTACGACGAGGTCGCGCGCCTCGCCCGCGAGCACCGGCCGCGCATCATCATCGCCGGCGCCTCCGCCTACTCGCGCATGATCGACTTCGCGCGCTTCCGCGGCGATCGCGGACGAGGTCGGGGCGGTCTGCCTCGTCGACATGGCCCACATCGCCGGCCTGGTCGCGGCGGGTGCGTACCCGAGCCCGGTGCCCTACGCCGACGTCGTCACCACCACCACCCACAAGACCCTGCGCGGCCCGCGCGGCGGCCTGATCCTCGCCCGCGCCAACGACGAGCACACGAAGAAGTTCAACACGATCATCTTCCCCGGCATCCAGGGCGGCCGCTGATGCACGTGATCGCGGCCAAGGCCGTCGCGTTCCACGAGGCCCTGCAGCCGTAGTTCAAGGACTACCGCGGCAGGTGGTCGCCAACGCCCAGCGCCCTGGCGGGCGCGCTCATGGCGCGCGGCGTTCACCATCGTCTCCGGCGGCACCGACAACCACCTGATGCTGGTCGACCTCGCGAGCGCAGCTCACCGGCAAGGACGCCGAGGCCGCGCTCGGCCGCGCGCACATCACCGTCAACAAGAACACCGTGCCGAACGACCCGCGCCCGCCGTTCGTCACCAGCGGCCTGCGCATCGGCACGCCGGCGCTCACCACCCGCGGCTTCCGGAGGCGGAGGTCACCGAGCTCGCCGGCTGGATCGCCGACGTGCTCGAGCACGCCGGCGACGAGGCGGTGATCCCGCGCACGCGTCGCGCGGTGCTCGAGATGTGCCGGCGCTTTCCCGTCTACGGCTGAGCCGGCGCGTCTGAGGCTCCCCGGCGATGCACTGCCCGTCTGCACGCACGAGGAGACCAAGGTGATCGATTCCCGGCTCGCGGCCGAGGGCCAGCAGGCGCCGCCGCCGCCGCGAGTGCCTGCAGTGCGGCGAGCGCTTTACTACCTTCGAGTCCGCGGGGTACCCTTGTTATGCCGCGCGTCGTCGAGCGATGCCACCCTGTGAGCCCTTCGACGCGCAGGCAAAAGCTGCGGTCGGGGATGCTCAAGGCGCTGGAGAAGCGTCCCGTGTCGAGTGACGCGGTGGACGCCGCGGTGAACCACGTCTGCCACCGGCTGCGGACCCGGGCGAGCGGGAGGCCGGGCGCGACTGGTGGGCGAACTCGTCATGGACGAGTTGCACGGCTCGACGAGGTCGCCTACGTCCGCTTCGCCTCGGTGTACCGCAGCTTCCAGGACGTGGACGCATTTCGCGAGGAAATCGACCGTGCCGCGCAGGTCGAGGACCTGCAGCTTGGTCCTGGTCGCAACCCAACCCGGCGGACGGCGCAAGTGACGGTTTTCATCCGCCGACGATCACCATCACATGGTGCGGGCGCTCGAGCTCGCCCGCCTGGGGCTGAACTCGACGCCGCCGAACCCGAGCGTGGGCTGCGTGCTGGTGCGCTGGGGCCGAGGTCGTGGGAGAGGGCTTCCACCACAGCCCCGGCGAGCCGCACGCCGAGATGTCGCGCTGCATGGAAGTGGCCGCGCCGCCGCGGGGCCACGGCCACGCTGACGTCGAGCCCGCTGGGGCGCAGCGCCGCCGTGCAACGACGCGCTGGTCGCGGCAGGTTGCGTCGCCTCGTCGTCGCCATGCGCGCCCAATCCGCGCGTGGACGGCTCGGGCCTCGGGAGCGGGCCGGCGTCGCGACCGCGCAGACGGCCGCTGGCGGGGAGGCTGCGGAGATCAACCGCGGCTTCGCGCGCCGCATGCTCAGCGGCGGCCGCGGACCCTGAAGCTCGGCGCCAGCCTCGACGGGCGCACGGCGCTCCTATGGCACCAGCAAGTGGATCACGGGCGACCGGGCGCGGGCCGACGTGCAGCGCCTGAGGGCCCGGGCCTCGGCCATCGTGACCGGCAGCGGCACGTGCTGGCCCACGACCCGATGCTCACCGTGCGTGATCCCGAACCCTACGGCGTGCGGCGGCCGCGCGCGGTGCTCGACTCGCAGTTGCGCACGCCCGCCCATGCCCAGCTGCTGAGCTTCGCGGGCTCCACCCCATCCTCACCCGCGAGGCCGACTCGCCGCTGGCTGTCGCCCTGCGGGAGGGCGGCGCGCGGGTCGAGGCGGTGCGCAGCGCCGAGCAGGGCCTGGACCTCGAGGTGGTGCTCGACCGGCTCGGCGAACTCGAGTGCAACGAGGTGCTGGTCGAGGCGGGGCCCACGTCGTTCTCGTGCGTCACGGTCTCGTCGACGAGATCGTCGTGTACACCGCGCCGGTGGTGCTCGGCAGCGCGGCACGGAGCCTCTTCAACCTGCCGTCGCTGTCGCGCATGTGCGACCGTTGCGAGTTCGAGTGGCGCGACGTGGCGCGGACGGCCATGACCTCAGGCTCACGCTGCGGCCGAGGACGGGAGAGGACGAGATCACTGGAATCGTGCAAGGCGTGGGACGAGTGCGGTCGGTCGAGCCGCGCGGCGGCGACGTGCGGATGTGGATCGGCACCGGCGTGCCGCTCGGGGACGTCGCGATCGGGAGCAGCATCGCCGAACGGCTGCTGCCTGGACCGGCCGTCGTACGAGCCTGCCGCTTTCGCGGCCGACCTGTCGCGCGCAGACGCTGTCGCTCACGACGTCGGGTCAGTGGTCGCCCGGCACACCGGTCAACCTCGGAAAAGGCGCTCACGGCCGGCCAGGCGCTCGGCGGGCACGACGCCACCGGGCACGTCGACGGCGTCGGCAGGTGGTTGCCCGGCACGACGACGCGCGCTCGGTACGAGTCGGGTGCCGCCCGAAACTTCGCCCGATACGTGGCGCGCAAGCTTTGACGGCGTGAGTCTCACGGTTCTTTCGATGAGACTCACGCCGTCGATGCAGATCGAACCCTTGCGCGCCACGTATCGGGCGAGCTCGGGCGGCACCTCGAACCCGACTCGTACCGAGCGCGCGTCGTCGTGCCGGGCAACCACCTGCCCGACGCCGTCGACGTGCCCGGTGACGTAGTGCCCGCCGAGCGCCTGGCCGGCCGTGAGCGCCTTTTCGAGGTTGACCGGTGTGCCGGGCGACCACTGACCCGACGTCGTGAGCGACAGCGTCTCGCGCGACAGGTCGGCCGCGAAAGCGGCAGGCTCGAGTTCGACGGCCGTCAGGCAGCAGCCGTTCACGGCGATGCTGCCTCCGATCGCGACGTCCCCGAGCGGCACGCCCCCGGTGCCGATCCACATCCGCACGTCGCCGCCGCGCGGCTCGACCGACCGCACTCGTCCCACGCCTTGCACGATTCCGGTGAACATCAGTCCTCTCCCCGTGTCCTCGGCCGCAGCGTGAGCCTGAGGTCATCGCCGATCCGCGCCACGTCGCGCCACTCGAACTCGCAACGGTCGCACATGCGCGACAGCGACGGCAGGTTGAAGAGGCTCCGTGCCGCGCTGCCGAGCACCACCGGCGCCATGTACACGACGATCTCGTCGACGAGACCGTGACGCACGAACTCGCCCGCGAGCGTGGGCCCCGCCTCGACCAGCACCTCGTTGCACTCGAGTTCGCCGAGCCGGTCGAGCACCGCCTCGAGGTCCAGGCCCTGCTCGGCGCTGCGCACCGCCTCGACCCGCGCGCCGCCCTCCCGCAGGGCGACAGCCAGCGGCGAGTCGGCCTCGCGGGTGAGGATCAGGGTGGAGCCCGCGAAGCTCAGCAGCTGGGCATCGGCGGGCGTGCGCAACTGCGAGTCGAGCACCACGCGCAGCGGCCGCCGGCCGCGCATCTCGAGCTCGGGATCACGCACGGTGAGCATCGGGTCGTCGGCCAGCACCGTGCCGCTGCCGGTCACGATGGCCGAGGCCCGGGCCCTCAGGCGCTGCACGTCGGCCCGCGCCCGGTCGCCCGTGATCCACTTGCTGGTGCCATCGGCGAGCGCCGTGCGCCCGTCGAGGCTGGCGCCGAGCTTCAGGGTCACCCAGGGCCGGCCGCTGAGCATGCGGCGCACGAAGCCGCGGTTGATCTCCGCAGCCTCCCCCGCCAGCAGACCGTGCGCGGTCGCGACGCCGGCCCGCTCCAGTCGCGCGAGGCCGAGCCGTCCACGCGCGGATTGGGGTCGCGCATGGCGACGACGAGGCGACGCACCCCTGCCGCGATCAGCGCATCGGTGCACGGCGGCGTGCGCCCGTGGTGCGAGCAGGGCTCGAGCGTCACGTAGGCCGTGGCCCCGCGGGCGGCGCCGCCGGCTTCATGCAGCGCGACGATCTCGGCGTGCGGCTCGCCGGTGCGATGGTGGAAGCCCTCTCCCACGACCTGGCCCCAGCGCACCAGCACGCAGCCCACGCTCGGGTTCGGCGGCGTCGAGTTCAGCCCCAGGCGGGCGAGCTCGAGCGCCCGCACCATGTGATGGTGATCGTCGGCGGTAAAAACCGTCACTTGCGCCGTCCGCCGGGTTCGGGTTGCGACCAGAGGCCGAGCTGCAGGTCCTCGACCGTGCGCGGGCGCCGCTGGCGCAGCCGGTCGATTTCCTCGCGAAATGCGTCCACGTCCTGGAAGCTGCGGTACACCGAGGCGAAGCGGACGTAGGCGACCTCGTCGAGCCGGTGCAACTCGTCCATGACGAGCTCGCCCACCAGTCGCGCCGGCACCTCCCGCTCGCCCAGGGTCCGCAGCCGGTGGCAGACGTGGTTCACCGCGGCGTCCACCGCGTCACTCGACACGGGACGCTTCTCCAGCGCCTTGAGCATCCCCGACCGCAGCTTTGCCTCGTCGAAGGGCTCGCGGGTGGCATCGCTCTTGACGACGCGCGGCATGACGAGCTCCGCGGACTCGAAGGTCGTGAAGCGCTCGCCGCACTGCAGGCACTCGCGGCGGCGGCGCACCTGCTGGCCCTCGGCCGCGAGCCGGGAATCGATCACCTTGGTCTCCTCGTGCGTGCAGAACGGGCAGTGCATCGCCGGGGAGCCTCAGACGCGCCGGCTCAGCCGTAGACGGGAAAGCGCCGGCAGATCTCGAGCACCGCACGACGCGTGCGCTCGATCACCGCCTCGTCGCCCACGTCCTCGAGCACGTCGGCGATCCAGCCCGCGAGCTCGGTGACCTCCGCCTCCCGGAAGCCGCGGGTCGTGACGGCCGGGGTGCCGATGCGCAGTCCGCTCGTGACGAACGGCGAGCGCGGGTCGTTCGGCACGGTGTTCTTGTTGACCGTGATGTGCGCGCGGCCGAGCGCAGCGTCGGCGTCCTTGCCGGTGTAGCTGCGCTCGACGAGGTCCACCAGGAACAGGTGGTTGTCGGTGCCGCCGGAGACGATCTTCACGCCGCGCGCCCTAAGCGCGCCCGCCATGGCGCGGGCGTTGGCGACGACCTGCCTCTGGTAGTCCTTGAACTCCGGCTGCAGGGCCTCGAGGAATGCGACGGCCTTGGCCGCGATCACGTGCATCAGCGGCCCGCCCTGCGTGCCCGGGAAGATGAGCGAGTTGAACTTCTTCGTGAGCTCGTCGTTGGCGCGGGCGAGGATCAGGCCGCCGCGCGGGCCGCGCAGCGTCTTGTGGGTGGTGGTCGTCACCACGTCGGCGTAGGGCACCGGATTCGGGTACTCACCCGCCGCCACGAGACCGGCGACGTGGGCCATGTCCACCAGGAAATACGCCCCGACCTCGTCCGCGATCGCCCGGAAGCGCGCCCAGTCGATCACGCGCGAGTAGGCCGAGAAGCCGGCGATGATCATCCTCGGCCGGTGCTCGCGGGCGAGGCGCCCGACCTCGGCGTAGTCGATCTCGCCGGTGGCCGGATCGAGCCCGTACTGAACGGCCTTGAAGATCTTGCCCGAGAAATTGACCTTGGCACCGTGCGTGAGGTGGCCGCCGTGGTCGAGGCTCATGCCGAGCAGCGTGTCCCCCGGCTGCATGAGCGCGAGGTAGGCCGCGGCATTGGCCTGCGAGCCCGAATGCGGCTGGACGTTCGCGTAGTCCGCGCCGAAGAGCTGCTTCGCGCGGTCGATGGCCAGCTGCTCGGCCACGTCCACGTGCTCGCAGCCGCCGTAGTAGCGCTTGCCGGGATACCCCTCGGCGTACTTGTTGGTGAGGACGGACCCCTGCGCCTCGAGCACGCGCGGACTTGCGTAGTTCTCGGAGGCGATCAGTTCGATGTGGTCTTCCTGGCGGACGCGCTCGTGCTCGAGCGCAGTCGCGAGTTCGGGGTCGAACCCGGCGATCTTCATGCTGGAGGGGAACATGGACACTCCAAGGTCGGGGGCCCGCAATTGTAGCCGTTCGCCGCCGCCGCCTCACGCCGCCGCTGCGGCCGCGCGCCGCTCGGCCCGCGCCGCGACCACGAGCAGCACGCCGCCGCCGATGAACAGCACCACGATCGAGAGGATCGACAGCCGCGGATCGCCCGTCGCCCGCGCCACGATTCCGGTGAGCAGCGGTCCCAGCACCGCCGCGAACTTGCCCATCATGTTGTAGAAGCCGAAGAACTCGGACGACTTGCCCTCGGGCACCAGCCGCCCGAAGTACGAGCGGCTCAGCGACTGGATGCCGCCCTGCACCAGCCCGATCACGACCGCGAGCACGAAGAAGTCCCGCACGCCCTCGATGAAATAGGCGTAGACGGTCGCGCCGACGTAGACGCTGAGTGCCAGGAAGATGCCCCGGCGCGGACCGATGCGACGGCCGAGCCAGCCGAAGGCGAGCGCCGCCGGGAAGGCGACGAACTGCGTCAGCAGCAGCGCCGCGACCAGGTTCGACGAATCGAAGCCCAGCGACAGCCCGTAGTCCACCGCCATCTTGATGACGGTGTTGACCCCGTCGATGTAGAGCCAGTAGGCCGCGAGGAACAGCACG
The DNA here is from genome assembly GCA_963712815.1 of uncultured Gammaproteobacteria bacterium. Classification (GTDB taxonomy): domain Bacteria; phylum Pseudomonadota; class Gammaproteobacteria; order Steroidobacterales; family Steroidobacteraceae; genus RPQJ01. The sequence continues at coordinate 101,667 of CAVQJL010000014.1, read as the reverse complement.
ATGTGGCGGTAGCGGCCCAGCTCCCGCAGCGTCCCCCGCAGTTCGAGCAGGCCCTGGCGCACCGCCTCGGACGCCGGCACCCTCGGAGCCGACGCGCGCTCGCGCACCAGGAACGCGCAGGGCAGCGCGAACAGCAGCCACCACAGCCCCACCATCACGAACGAGACGCGCACTGCCTCGGCGGCATCGGCGAGGCCGAACCAGTGCGGCCGGAGCGTCATGAGCACGTTGACGGCGAACAGCAGCCCGCCGCCGAGATAGCCGAGCGCGTAGCCGAAGCCCGAGACCAGGTCGTACTCCTCGTGCTCCGCCACGTGCAGCAGCAGCGAGTCGTTGAACACGATACCGCCCCAGAAGCCAAGCGAGGCCGCGAAATAGAGGAGCGCCGCAGCGAGCCACTGCCCCTCGCCCACCAGCGCCAGGCCGGCAGTGGCCGCGCAGCCGAGCACGGTCGCCGTCATCAGCAGTCGCACGCGGGAGCTGGAGCGATCGGCGATGGCGCCGAGCACCGGCGCGAGCAGCGCGATGACGAGCGCCGACAGGCCGTTGGTGAGCCCGAGGCGGAAGGTGCTCTCGGTCACCTCCACGCCGGCGTTCCAGTACTGCTTGAAGAATACCGGGAAGAACCCGGCCATGACGGTGGTGGCGAAGGCCGAGTTCGCCCAGTCGTAGAACGCCCAGGCGACGACCGGTCGACGCGAGAGGACGCTACGCCGCGGCGGCGAGGTGCTCACGCGTCTCCCGGAACGTCAGATCGGGCCAGCGTTCGAGCGTGAGCTGAAGGTTGACGCGCGTCGGGGCAAGGTAGACGAGCGCCCCGGAATGATCGAGCGCGACGTTCTCATGGGCCTTGGCGCGGAACTCCTCGATCTTCTTCGGGTCGCTGCCATACACCCAGCGGGCGGTGTACACGTTGACGTTGTCCCAGCTTGCCTGCACCCCGTACTCGTCCTGCAGGCGGAATGCCACCACGTCGAACTGCAGCATGCCCACGGCGCCGAGGATCAGGTCGTTGTTGCGCAGCGGACGGAACACCTGCGTGGCGCCCTCCTCGCAGAGCTGGTCGAGCCCCTTCTGCAGCGCCTTCATCCGCAGCGGGTCGCGCAGCACGACGCGGCGGAACATCTCCGGCGCGAAGTTCGGGATGCCCGTGAACATCACGCGCTCGCCCTCGGTGAACGTGTCGCCGATGTTGATCGTGCCGTGGTTGTGCAGGCCGATGATGTCGCCGGCGTAGGCCTCGTCGAGGTGCTGGCGGTCGGCGGCCAGGAAGGTGAGCGCGTCGGCCACCCGCATTTCCTTGCCGAGGCGCACGTGGAAGAAGCGCATGCCCTTCTGGTAGCGCCCGGAGCAGATGCGCATGAAGGCGATGCGGTCGCGGTGCCCGGGATCCATGTTCGCCTGGATCTTGAACACGAATCCCGTGAGCGGCCCCTCCTCGGCGCGAACCTCGCGCGTCGTCGTCGCACGTGGCCGCGGCGAAGGCGCGTGCTCGACGAACGCCGCGAGCAGCTCGGTGACGCCGAAGTTGTTGATCGCCGAGCCGAAGAACACCGGCGACTGGCGACCGGCCAGGTACCCGGCGAGATCGAAGGCGTGCGAGGCGCCGCGAACCAGCTCGATCTCGTCGCGAAAGGCCCGGGTGCGGTCACCGAGGAACACGGCCGCCTCGGCACTGGCGAGCCCCTCGATGGTCTCGGTCGTGCCCGCCCGCCCCTTCTCCCCGGCGTGGTACACGTAGATGCGGTCCTCGATCAGGTGGTACACGCCGCGCAGGTCGCGGCCCATCCCGATCGGCCAGGTCACCGGCGCACAGCTTATCCTGAGCACCTTCTCGATCTCGTCGAGCAGATCGAGGGGCTCGCGGCCCTCGCGGTCGAGCTTGTTGATGAAGGTCATGATCGGCGTGTCGCGCAGCCGGCAGACCTCCATCAGCTTGATGGTGCGCTCCTCGACGCCCTTGGCGCAGTCGATGACCATGAGCGCCGAGTCGACCGCCGTGAGGGTGCGGTAGGTGTCCTCGGAGAAATCCTCGTGGCCCGGGGTGTCGAGCAGGTTCACGACCCGGCCCGCGTACGGGAACTGCATGACGCTCGAGGTCACGGAAATTCCGCGCTGCTGCTCGAGCCGCATCCAGTCGGAGGTGGCGTGGCGCGCAGCCTTGCGGCCTTTAACGGTGCCGGCGAGCTGGATCGCTCCCCCGAACAGCAGCAGCTTCTCGGTGAGCGTGGTCTTGCCTGCGTCGGGGTGCGAGATGATCGCGAAGGTGCGGCGGCGCGCCACTTCGTCGCGGAGGGAACTCATCGGTCGGGGCCGGTCGGTCGCGAAAGGGAGCGGGATTCTATCAGGCCGGCTCCCCCGCCCGGCCGGCGGCCAGGTCGAGCTTGAGCACGAGCGCGTCCTCGCGACCGCCCTCCGCCTGGTAGTAGCCCTTGCGCCGGCCGACCTGGACGAAGCGTTCCGACTCGTAGAGCGCGATGGCACGTGGGTTGGACGGCCGCACCTCGAGGAACATCGCTTCCATGCCCGCCTGCCGCGCCCGCTCGATGCACAGTCGCAGCATCCGCCGGCCCACGCCCCTGTTGCGCACGTCGCGGCGCACGCAGAGGTTGAGAAGGTGCGATTCGCCCGCGCCCATGGCGACGATGCCGTAGCCGACGATCTCGCCGTCCAGTTCGGCAACCCGGCACAGGTAGCCCACGCGCAGGCAGTCGCGGAAGATTCCCTCGCTCCATGGAAAGGGGTAAGTGGACCGCTCCACCGCCGCCACCGCAGGCAGGTCACCGGGCGCCATGCCGCGGAATCGCACCAGGCGCGGGCGCGTGTGCGGGCCCGCCCCCGCGGCGGCGCTCACGGCAGCACCCGCTCGCCGCGCTCGATGCGCTGGAATACCTGCCGCGCGAACAACAGGTCCTGCCAGGCCTTGCGCTTCTCCGCCGGGCTGCGCAGCAGGTAGGCTGGATGATAGGTAACGACCAGCGGCCAGGCGCGGGGCCCGAGCGCGTGGATCTGGCCGCGTAGCCGTGCGAGCGGCACGTCGGTCGCGAGCAGGTTCTGCGCGGCGATGCGCCCGACCGCGATCACGAGGGCCGGCGCCACCAGCTCGATCTGCCGGTCGAGGTAGCCGCGGCAGTGCGCCGCCTCGTCGGGTCGCGGATCGCGGTTGCCAGGCGGACGGCACTTGAGCACGTTGGCGATGTAGACGTCCTCGCGCCTGAAGCCGATCGCCTTGAGCATGGACGTGAGCAACTGGCCCGCGCGCCCGACGAAAGGCTCGCCCCGCTTGTCTTCCTCCGCGCCGGGCGCCTCGCCGACGAAAATCCAGCGCGCCCTGGGGTTGCCGACGCCGAACACGGTCTGGGTGCGCGTCTCGCTGAGCGCGCAGCGCGTGCAGGCGGCCACGGTCGCCCGCAACTCATCCCAGTCGAGGCCCGAGTCGGGCGCCGGCGGCCCAGGCGCGACGGCGCAAACTGCCGCATCACCCGCAGGCTCGGGCGCCGCTACCGCCGCGGACGGCAGCGAACGGCGCACGTACACGTCCACGCCGAGCGCCTCGAGGTAAGCGAGCCTGCGACTGTCGGTCATGGGCGGGCTCCCGTCACTCGGGCGGGCGGCCGCCGGCGGAGCGCGGCGATCGCCGCAGGCGCAGCAGGCGTCGCCACAGCCAGACCGTCGGACCCGACGCGGCGTACAGCCCGAACAGGCCGAACAGCATCTCGGGCGGGCTCGACCCCACGACGACGAAGCCGAGCGGCACCAGCAGCAGGAACGCGAACGGGATGCGGCGGGTGAGGTTGAAGTCCTTGCCGCTGAGGTACGGAAAGCGGCTCACCATGAGTCCGCCCGCGATGAGCGCAACCGCGAACGCGGGGATCAGCGCCCACAGCCCCTCGCGCTGCAGGTCGTTCAGCATCCACACGAAGCCGGCGAGCAGCGCGGCGCCCGACGGGCTCGGAAGTCCCTCGAAGAAGCGTTTGTCGGCTCCGCCCGAGCGGGCGTTGAAGCGGGCCAGCCGGAACGCGGCGCAGGCCGCGTAGAAGAAGGTCGCGAGCCAGCCGACGCGCCCCCACACGCTGCCGTACTCGGCGATGCGTGCCACGCCCCACTGGTAGGCGACGATCGCCGGCGCGAGCCCGAAGGCCACCATGTCGGAGAGGCTGTCGTACTCCTTGCCGAACTCGCTCTGGGTGTTGGTCCAGCGGGCAATCCGTCCGTCGAGGCCGTCGCAGACCATGGCGACGAAGATCGCGATGCCCGCGCGGTCGAAGTTGCCGTCCGTCGCCGCCACGACGGCGTAGAAGCCCGAGAACAGCACCGCGGTGGTGAACAGGTTGGGCAGCAGGTAGATGCCGCGGCTGCGCGGACCCGGCCGGGCGGCGTCCGGGGAAGCGGAAGGATCGGTCGTCATGGTCACCTACCCGGCGTCGCGGAAGCCGCCATCCTAGGTCGGGCGCGGGCGCGGCACAACGGACCGGCACGCCGCGGAGGCCGCGGGGCCCTTTGCTACCATACGCGCCCCGTCCTCCCCCCGGCTGTGACCCACCGATGCGCCTTTCCCAGTATCCGATCAATACCCTGCGCGACGTGCCGGCCGATGCCGAGGTCGTGAGCCACCAGCTGATGCTGCGCGCGGGCCTGGTCCGCCGCCTCGCGGCGGGCCTGTACACCTGGCTGCCGATCGGCCTGCGCGTGCTGCGCAAGGCCGAGACCATCGTCCGGGAGGAGATGAACCGTGCCGGCGCCTTCGAGCTGCTGATGCCGACGGTGCAGCCCGCCGAGCTGTGGCAGGAATCGGGGCGCTGGGAGCAGTTCGGGCCGGAGCTGCTGCGCTTCAAGGATCGCAACGAGCGGCCGTTCTGCTACGGCCCGACCCACGAGGAAGTCATCACCGACATCGCACGCCGGGAGCTCAAGAGCTACCGCCAGCTGCCGGTCAACTTCTACCAGATCCAGACCAAGTTCCGGGACGAGATCCGCCCGCGCTTCGGGGTGATGCGCGCGCGCGAGTTCACGATGAAGGACGCCTACTCCTTCCACCTCGACGAGGCCTCGCTCGAGCAGGGCTACCAGGCCATGTACGCGGCCTACTCGCGCATCTTCTCGCGCATGAACCTGCACTTTCGCGCCGTGCGGGCCGACACCGGCAGCATCGGCGGCAACGCCTCGCAGGAGTTCCACGTGCTCGCCGACTCGGGCGAGGACGCGATCGCCTTCTCCGACGGCGACGACTACGCGGCCAATCTCGAGATGGCCGAGGCGGTCGCGCCGCCCGGTCCGCGCGCCGCGGCGACCGCCTTGCTGCAGGAGTCGGCCACGCCCGGAGTGCGCACGATCGCCGAGCTCACGTCGTACCTTAAGGTCGGGGCGGCGCAGTGCCTGAAGACGCTTCTGGTCGAGGGCACGGACGGCGGCGTGGTGGCCCTCGTCGTGCGTGGCGACCACGAGCTTAATGCCGTCAAGGCGCAGAAGCTGCCGGGCATTCTCGCACCGCTCAAGATGGCGACGGCCGAGCAGGTGCGCGAGGCGACCGGGTGCGAGCCCGGCTTCATCGGCCCGGTCGGGCTGAAGCTGCGGCTGTACGCCGACCGCGCCGCAGCCCACGCGGCGGATTTCGTCTGCGGCGCCAACCGCCGCGACCTGCACCTCACCGGCGTGAACTGGGGACGCGACCTGCCCGAGCCCGAGGTCGTGGACATCCGCAACGTCGTGCCGGGCGATCCGAGCCCGTCCGGCCGGGGCACGCTCGACATCGCCCGCGGCATCGAGGTCGGGCACATCTTCCAGCTCGGTCGCAAGTACAGCGAGTCGATGAACGCCACGGTTCTCGACGAGCAGGGCAAGGCCGTGACCATGTTCATGGGCTGCTATGGCATCGGTGTGACGCGCGTCGTGGCGGCGGCCATCGAGCAGAACCACGATGAGCGCGGCATCCTCTGGCCCGAGCCCATCGCCCCGTTCCACGTGTCCCTGATCCCGATCAACCTGCAGAAGTCCGAGCGTGTCCGCGAGGTCGCCGAGCGCCTCTACGTCGAGCTCCAGGCCGCCGGCTTCGAGGTGCTGTTCGACGACCGCGACGCGCGCCCCGGGGTGAAGTTCGCTGACGACGAGCTGCTCGGCATCCCCCACCGCGTCGTGGTGGGGGACAAGGGCCTCGACCGCGGCGCGCTCGAGTACAAGGCGCGCGCCGGCGGGGCCGCGGCGGACGTGCCGGTCGAATCCGTCGTGCAGTTCCTCCGGGAGCGGAGCGGCGGCGGCCGCTGACGCGCCATGCAGGCTGCCGCGCTCACGGCCCTGCTGATGGTCGCGACGCTGTCCGCGTCGTCCGCGCAGGCCGACCGGCAGATGGACCCGGAGCTGCGCGGCGTGCTCGCCGAGGTGCTGCAGCCGACGGACTGCTTCGCCGACCGCTACGAGCGCGCCGTCTGGTTCGCATTCATGGAACCGCGGCTGCAACGGTACGTGAGTGACGATCGCGAGCGCGAGGAGATCCTGCACCACGTCCACTGCGAGGCGCGCCGCGTGGCCGTTCCGCCCGAGCTCGTGCTCGCGGTCATGGACGTCGAGAGCCGCTTCGACCGCTATGCGGTCTCATCGGCCGGCGCGGTGGGCCTAATGCAGGTGATGCCGTTCTGGCCGGGCGAGCTCGGCATGAGCAACGAGCAGCTCGTGCGCATCCCGGACAACGTCCGCATGGGCACGACCATCCTCGGCTACTACCTTCGCAAGGAGCGCGGCAACTACCAGCGAGCGCTGCAGCGCTACAACGGCAGCCTCGGCCGCCCGACCTACTCCGACCTCGTCATCGACCGGCTGCTGTCACGCTGGCGCTACGACCAGTGAACGGCGTCAGTCGGTGCTGAAGGCGGCCGGCCGACCGCGCAGCGCCGCACTCGCCACGGGCTCGACCTCCACCGAGGTCACGTGCGCGGCCGGCGGCCCCTCCCAGAGCCAGGCGCACAGCGCCTCGACCGCCGACGGCGCCCCACAGGCGAGCACTTCGACGCGTCCGTCCGCAAGGTTGCGAGCGTGGCCGGTCAAGCCCAGCGCCTCGGCACGCGATCGCGTGCTGGCGCGAAAGAACACGCCCTGCACTCGCCCCGCCACGTAGCAGCGCCGTGCGACCCAGTCGCTCATTCCAGGTCACGTCCCGGCAGGCGGGGTGGCGGCAGCCATGGCAAGACGCCGGGCCTCCGTGGCCTTCTCGCGCGCCTTCTCGGCGTCCTCGCGCGCCGACTTGTACTCGCCCTTCTGCATGTTGAGTCGCGCCTGCTCGACGAGCTGGCGGGCCTCGGCGAGCGGCTCGGGGGCGTGTTTCTCGGCCCCGGCCCGTTCCGCGGCGCGGACCGCCTGACGGGCGTCGCTCATCTCCTGCAGCGGCGCCCCCGCGCAGCCGCCGAGCGTCACCCCGGCCAGTAGCGCGGCGAGCAACAGGGGCAAGGTGTAACGGCGCATGAACGGCTTACGGCAGGGATGCGGGGTGCCGGGACCGTAACAACTGCACCCTGTACCGTCAAGGCTGGCGGACCTAGAATCCGCCGGCGCGCGCGTGCCCGGCGCGTCGTCTCCACCCGGCGAGGAACCCGAACAAATGGCCGACGTGCTGGTGCTGTACTACTCGCGCCACGGCGCCACGGCGGAACTCGCGCGGCAGGTCGCGCGCGGCGTGGAATCGGTCACGGGGGCCAGCGCCCGCGTACGCACCGTGCCGCCGGTCTCGCCGGTGAGCGAGGCGGTCGCACCCGCCGTGCCCGACGCCGGACCGCCGTACGCTACGCACGACGAGCTGCGCGAATGCGACGGGCTTCTGATCGGCAGTCCGACGCGCTTTGGCAACATGGCAGCCCCGCTCAAGCACTTCCTCGACGGGACGAGCGCGATGTGGCTCAGCGGCGGCCTCGACCGCAAGCCCGCAGGCGTGTTCACCTCCACCGGCTCGTTGCACGGCGGCCAGGAATCGACGCTTCTCACCATGATGGTGCCGCTGCTGCATCACGGCATGTACCTGGTCGGGTTGCCGTTCACCGCCGAGGCACTCAACCGCACCCGCACGGGCGGAACTCCCTACGGTGCGAGCCACTGGGCGGAACCCGGCAGTGCCGATCCGGCGCGGCTCACCGACGAGGAACGCGAGCTCGCGCGGCTGCTCGGCCGCCGGGTCGCCGAACTCGCGGTCGCCGCGCGGGCGCTGCGTTCGTGAGCACGTCCGGCGCCGCTTCGGCCCGCCTCGACCGCGCCTGGCGCCTGACGCTCGCGGGCGCGGCGCTGACCGGGGCCTGCGTCGCCGCGGCTGCGCTGCGCTCGGCGCCATGGCCGACCAGCCTCGGGTGGCTGGCCGTGCTGCTGGTTCCGCTGCTGTTGCCGCTGCGTGGCCTGTGGCGCCGCGAACGACGCACCTGCGCGTGGGCGACGCTCTGCGTCGCCCCGTACTTCGCCTACGGCACGACCGAGGTGATCGCCAACCCGGCTGTGCGCGTCATGGCCGGCGCGATCCTGTTTGCGAGCCTCGCCTGGTTCGTGAGCCTGGTTTACTGCCTGCGCGTGTCGAGAACGGCGGCAGCTGGCACCCGGGGCGACTCGGCGGCCTGAGCCTCGAGCACCTGCCTCAGGAACGGCACGGTGAGCCGTCGCTGCGCGGCGAGCGCCGCCACGTCGAGCCGGTCGAGCGCGGCACACAGCGAGTGCATGTCGCGCGGCATGCGGTGCACGAGGTAAGCCGCCGACTCCCTCGGCAGCACCAGGCCGAGCCGCCCTGCCCGTTGCTCGAGCACGGCGACCCGGTCGTCCTCGGCGAGTTCATGCAGCTGGAGGACCGGGGTGGCCAGCAAGCGCGAGCGCAAGTCCGGCAGCCGGAAACCCAGCGCGGAGGGCGGTTCCGTGCTCGCGACGTACAGCCGCCCAGTACCGTCCTGCATCAGGGTGTGCAGCCTGAAGATCGCGGCATTCCAGGCGGGGTCGTCCGCGGCGCGCTCGAGCGAATCGAGGCAGACGAGATCGAGCGCCTCGAACCCCTCGAGCAGCTCCGGCGTGCCGGCGGTCTCGAGGTCGAGGTAAGCCGCGGCGCCGCCCGCCTGGCCGGTCGCAGCGCAGGACGCCTGCAACAGGTGGGTCTTGCCGGTCCCCACCCGCCCCCACAACCACAGCACGCGCGGCGGCGAGCCCCCGGTGAGCAGTTCGAACGCCTCGCGGTTGGGGCCGGCGACGAAGCCGTCGAAGCGCGCGGATTCGGCGAGTCGCACTCCGAGTGGAAGCTGCTGCACCGTGGATCAGCCGGCGGCCGGCGTGCGCGCGCGGACCACCTCCGTCGCGCGCCGCACATAGATCAGCGTGTAGTCGATGCCGCTCACCGCGGTCGTTAGCAGGACCAGCGCGCCGAGCGCCGTTACCGCCGTCGCGCCCGGCCAGCCGTAGGCCGCCGTCGCCACGACCGCGAGGCAGAAGACGATCTGGCACAGCGTGTTGAGCTTGCTGGCCGCTGTCGGAGAACCGCGCACCGGCCCGAACAACTGCCGGTACGTGAGCGCTCCGAAAACGATCACGAGGTCGCGCAGGATCACCAGCGCGGTGAGCCACCAGGGCGTGAGCCCGGCGACGGTCAGGCAGACGAACACCGTGATCAGCAGCAGCTTGTCGGCAGTCGGATCGAGCACCTTGCCAATCTCGCTGGTCCACCCGAAGCGCTTGGCGAGGAAACCGTCGAGGGCGTCGGTGAACGCCGCCAGCGCAAAGAGTCCCATGACGGCCGGAAACCGCCCCTGCAGGATCCAGTGCGCCACGGGATAGACCAGCAGCATCCTTACGAGGCAAAGCAGGTTCGGCAGGTGCCGCAGGCTCATGGCTCGAAAATGAAGTCCGCGGCAGTGGTCGACTCGGCGTCGCGAGCCACCGGCCTGAGCTTCCCGTCCAGCGCGGCGATGCGGCCGAGCAGTTCCCGGTCACCGCGGACCGACACCCGCAGCCGCAGGACGTCGCCCTCGAGCGCCTCGACGGTCACGCCGCGGATCAGGCTGACCGACTCGAGGTAGTCCAGCAGGCCCGCATACCGACGGAAGTCTTCCATGCCCGACACCCGCAGCACGAGGCTCGAGGTTCCCCGCGAGGACGGCGGCGCATAGCGGGCCGCCAGCGTGTCGGCGGCCAGGTGAATGCCGTCCGCGAGCGAGCCGCGCGCCTGCACGGTCTCGCCCGAGTGGCTGAACGACCAGTCGAACTGCGTTCCGCTCGGCGTGCCCCTGAGCACGGCCTGCGCCGGGCCGATCGCGACGGCGCCAGCCTGCCAGGCGATCGGCAGGCCGCGCCACTGTGCGGCGTCGATTGCGGCGCTGCGATCGTCCGCGTTGGCGTCCACGAGCGTGAGCGGCCGCTCCGCCGCCCAGAAGGTCAGCCCTGCCTGCTGCAGCAGACGATCCACCGACGCGTCGTCGAACCCGACTGTCAGCGTCTGGTCGGTGCCGCTCGCGTAGCGCTGCACGTGTCGGGCGGGATCGGCAGCCGTGATCGTCGCGTTGGCCGCGGCGTCCCGTCGCCCCGACACGCGCACCGCCACGGCCTTGATCGCCTCGGCGAAGGCGCCCCCCCGCTCGGCCTCGCCGGCGCCGCGCATCGGCACCTTCACCTCGTACAGCGGCACTTCCGCCGCGTCGGCGCCGGCCGAGGACAGCGCGGCACCAAGCACCAGCGCGGCCGCGAGGAGGTGCGCGTGGTGACGGGCGGGGATTGGGAATCGGCGCATCGGTCGGGGAACGGGCTCGGCGGGGACGCGCCGTGTAAAATAGCACAGCCCCGAATCCCATCCCTGGGCCAGCGGCCCGCGCGAGACCCAGATGCCAGACATCCGACCGACCACCTATCGCGACGCCGGCGTGGACATCGACGCGGGCGACGCGCTCGTCGAGCGCATCAAGCCTGCCGTGAAGCGCTCGATGCGGCCCGAAGTGCTCGGGGGGCTGGGCGGCTTCGGGGCCCTCGTGGAGGTGCCGCTGGAGCGCTACCGGCGACCGGTGATGGTGTCGGGCACCGACGGCGTCGGCACCAAGCTGCGGCTCGCCATAGAGACCGGCCGCCACGACACGATCGGCATCGACCTCGTCGCCATGTGCGCGAACGACGTCGTGGTGCAGGGCGCGGAGCCGCTGTTCTTCCTCGACTACTACGCCACCGGGCGGCTGCAGGTGGACGTCGCCGAGCGCGTCATCAAGGGCATCGTCGAGGGCTGCCTGCAGGCCGGCTGCGCTCTGGTCGGCGGCGAGACTGCGGAGATGCCCGGCATGTACGAGGGCGACGACTACGACCTCGCCGGCTTCTGCGTCGGGCTGGTGGAGAAGGACCGGATCATCGACGGCAGCCGGACCGGCGCCGGCGACGTGATTCTCGGCCTCGCCTCCTCCGGGCCGCACTCGAACGGCTACTCGCTCATCCGCCGGCTCCTCGCCACGAGCGGCGCCACGCCCGACACCAGGCTCGAGGGCACCCCGCTCTACGACCTGCTGCTCACGCCCACGCGCATCTACGTGAAATCGGTGCTGGCGGTCCTGGCCGAGCTGCCCGTGCACGGCATCGCCCACATCACCGGCGGCGGGCCGTCGGGCAACATCCCGCGCACGCTGCCCGACGGGCTCGAGGCCGTGATCGAGGAGCGCGCCTGGCCTCGTCCACCCGTGTTCGACTGGCTTGAGCACGCCGGACGCATCGAGCGCGACGAGATGCACCGGACCTTCAATTGCGGTCTCGGCATGACGCTGACCGTGGCCGCGGGAGACGCCGACCGGGCGATCGCCATCCTGCGTCGCTGCGGCGAGCAGGCGAGCGTGGTGGGCGAGGTCCGTGCCGGCACGCACGGCATCGTGATCGAGCGATGAACGGCGCAGCCGGACGGCTGCCGATCGTCGTCCTGATCTCGGGCCACGGCAGCAACCTGCGCGCCATCGCCGAGCAGGCGAGGGCCGGCACGTTGCCGGTCGAGATCCGCGCCGTGATCAGCGACCGCGCCGATGCGCCCGGTCTCGCCTGGGCCGTGGCAGCCGGCCTCGGCACCGCGGTCGTGCCCGCCCGCGCGTTCCCGCAACGCGCCGACTTCGACGCCGCCCTCGCCGCAGAGATCGAGCGGCATGCGCCCGAGCTCGTGGTGCTCGCGGGATTCATGCGCGTGCTCGGCGCCGAATTCGTCGATCGCTTCGACGGCCGGCTGCTCAACATCCACCCCTCGCTGCTGCCGAAGCACCGCGGCCTGCACACGCATCGCCGGGCGCTCGAGGCCGGCGACCGGGTGCACGGTGCCAGCGTGCATTTCGTGACGCGCGAACTCGACGGCGGCCCGGTGGTCCTACAGGCACGCGTCCCCGTCCGGGACGACGACGACGAGGCCCGACTGGCCGCCCGCGTGCTCGCGCAGGAACATCGCATCTACCCGGAGTGCATCGGCTGGTTCGCCGCCGGCCGGCTCGCGTGCCACGACGGGCGCGTACTGCTCGACGGGCGGGAACTCGAGGCACCGCTGGTGCGGGAGGCTCACGATGAAGTCGCCGCCTGACCGGCGCCATTGGCGCCGCGCGCTCGCGCTGCTGGCCGGCGCGGCGCTGCTCGCCGGGCCCGCCCCGCACGCGCTCGCAAAGGAAGCGGAGCACGCCGGGCTGCAGCCGTACAAGGTCCGCTTCCAGGCGACGTTTCGCGGCATCAGCGGCGGCCAGATCGAGAACAGCCTGCGCCGTGGCGAGCGGCCGGGACAGTGGATCTACGAGACGCGCGCCTACCCCAACCTGCTCGGCCGCATCGCGGTGAGCCCGCAGGCGCGGGAGCGCGGGACCATGGAAGTGACGCCCGCGGGGGTGCGGCCGCTCAGCTTCCACTTCGACGACGGCAAGTCCGACCTCTCGAAAGACGTGCGCTTCTCATTCGACTGGGACGCCGGCCGCGTCGCGGGCCAGGCCCAGGGCGAACCCTTCGACCTGCCCGTCGCCCCGGGCACGCAGGACACGGCTTCGGTTCAGGCCGCGATGCTCGTCGAATTGCTGGCCGGCCGCGAACCCAAGGGCTTCACCATCCTGATGGGCAAGCGGCTGCGTGAATACCGCTACTGGAGCGAGGGTCGCGCCACCGTGGTCACCCCGCTCGGCCAGTTCGACACGGTCGTCTGGGCGAACCAGCGCGACGGCTCGGACCGCGTCGTCAAGGTCTGGCACGCCCCGTCGCTCGGCTTCGTACCGGTCCAGGCCGTGCAGTTCCGCAAGGGCCAGCTGGAGACCCAGCTCAAGCTCGTGAGCCTCGAGCGGCTCTAGCTCGCCGTCACGCCTTCGGCAGCGTGACGCCCTTCTGCCCCATGTACTTGCCGCCACGGTCTCGGTAGGACACCTCGCAGACCTCGTCCGACTCGAAGAACAGCATCTGCGCGACGCCCTCGTTGGCGTAGATCTTGGCCGGCAGCGTCGTCGTGTTCGAGAACTCGAGCGTCACGTGCCCCTCCCACTCGGGCTCGAGCGGCGTCACGTTGACGATGATCCCGCAGCGCGCGTAGGTGGACTTGCCGAGGCAGACGGTGAGCACGTTGCGCGGGATGCGAAAGTACTCCACGGTGCGGGCCAGCGCGAACGAGTTCGGCGGGATGATGCAGACCTCGCCGCCAAAGTCCACGAAGGAATCCGGATCGAAGTCCTTGGGATCGACGATCGTCGAGTTGATGTTCGTGAAGATCTTGAACTCGGCGGCGCAGCGCACGTCGTAGCCGTAGCTCGAAGTGCCGTAGGAGACGATCCGCTGGCCGTCCACGGTGCGCACCTGGCCGGGCTCGAACGGGTCGATCATGCCGTGGCCCTCGGCCATGCGGCGGATCCAGCGGTCGGACTTGATGCTCACGTTCAGGTGTCCTCGACGGTGATGCTCGGTCCCGCCGCGGCACCTGCGACCGACAGGCGGGCGGCCGTGCGGCGGGCGGCGTCGAAGTACGCACGGCCTGCGGGGCCGTCCGGATCGGCCACGACCGTGGGCCGCCCGGCGTCGGTCTCCTCGCGGATGCGGATGTCGAGCGGCAACTGGCCAAGCAGCGGCACGCCATACTGCTCCGCCATGCGCGCCCCACCGCCGGCGCCGAAGATCGGCTCCTCGTGGCCGCACTTCGAGCAGACGTGCGTGCTCATGTTCTCGATGACACCGAGCACGGGGATGGCGACCTTCTGGAACATGCGCAACCCCTTGCGGGCGTCGAGCAGCGCGATGTCCTGCGGCGTCGTGACGATCACCGCGCCGCTGACCGGCACGCGCTGCGACAGCGTGAGCTGGATGTCGCCCGTGCCGGGCGGCATGTCCACGATCAGGTAGTCGAGTTCGCCCCAGTTGGTGTCGGAGAGCAGCTGCGTCAGCGCCTGCGTGACCATCGGGCCGCGCCAGACCATCGGCTGCTCCTCCTCGATGAGGAAGCCGATGGAAATCACCTTCACGCCGTGCGCCTCGAGGGGCTCGATCCTCCGGCCGTCGCGCGACACCGGGCGCTCGCCCTGCAGTCCCATCATGCGCGGCTGGCTCGGTCCGTAGATGTCGGCATCCAGCAGGCCGACCCGTGCGCCTTCGAGCGCCAGCGCCAGCGCCAGGTTGGCCGCCGTGGTCGACTTGCCGACGCCACCCTTGCCGGAGGCCACCGCGATCACGTTGCTGATGCCCGGCAGCGGCGTCAATCCTCCCTGGACTGCCTGCGGCGCGACCCGCCAGCCGACGTTCACGCGGACCGGGCCGGCACCGGGCTGGGCCGACAGCAGGCGCTCGAGGCCGGCCGCGAGCTCGGGGCCGTAACGCCGGGCCGGGAAGCCCAGTTCGACCTCGACCACGGTCGATCCGCCCTCGGACCGGACGGATGTCACAGCTTTGGCCTCCGAAAGAGGCATCCCGAGGAATGGTTCGACATAATTCCCGACCACACGGCGGGCTTCGCTGACGCGATCGTCTGTCATGGCTGGAAATCGCAATGAAGGTGGGAGAACGGCATGGGCCGAGGACGGCGGATTGTAGCGGAATTGTCCGAGGGCCTCGCGGCCACGACGGCGCCCGGTGCGCCGCCGGCACCATGGCATACTTGCGACCCGCCCGGGCTCGCTGCCGCAAGCCGCGCGCGCTGACCCCGCCGGACCCGCCCGCGGAAGGTAGCCACCTCGCCTCCATGAGTTTCATCACCAACCTGCGTGCCGAGCGACTCATCGCCGCCATCAGGGCGGCGGGCAGCCCGGATGCCCCGGAGGCGGTCCGGTCCTTCGAGAAGCTTGCCGCACTCGGTCCTTCGGCCATACCGCGCATCATCGACGCGCTGGCAAGTGCCGACAATCAGGAAACCGCGGGCTTCGTCGCCGTGCTGAGCGCGCTGCTCGACAACAAATCCCTGCCGGCAGTGGTGGCGGGGCTGGTGGACGGCAACCAGCGCACCGTCGCCGCGGTGACCGCGGCGCTCGCGAGCGGCCGCGACTACAACCCGCACCTGCTGCTCGCCATGCTGGACGACCCGGCCGTTCCCAAGGGCCCGCTGGTATCGGTGATCGCGGCGCAGAAGTCGCGACTGAACGCGCGCGAGATCCTCAAGCACGCCTACGGCCAGGAAGCCGCGGAAAAGGCCGCGCTGTTCCGCATGGTGTCCGAGATCGCGGACGCGAGCCTCCTGCCGGAGCTGCTGAGCCGTCTCGAGGGCAAGGACCCGGTCGCGCGCACTCACATCATCAGCATCCTCGCGCGCTTC
This sequence comes from uncultured Gammaproteobacteria bacterium, assembly GCA_963712815.1. GTDB lineage: Bacteria > Pseudomonadota > Gammaproteobacteria > Steroidobacterales > Steroidobacteraceae > RPQJ01. The sequence goes on along the minus strand of CAVQJL010000014.1, from coordinate 85,961 downwards.
GACCGGCCGGAGGTCGCCCGTGCGCTGCAGGCCCAGCTCAAGGACGGCAACAAGTTCATCCGCCAGGCCGTGCTGAACGCACTCGCCCGGCTCGGCGGCAGCGTGGATCCCGCCCTGCTGTGCGAGGTGCTGCGCGACCCGGACGTCGAGACGCAGCAGAAGGCCATCGATGCGATTGTCCGGGTCAACCATCCGGACACGATCCAGCACCTCGCCGGGGTGCTGCGCGACGAGAACGAGAGCGCCCGCCGGGCGGCCGTGGAGGTGCTCAACGAGATTGGCACGCCGCAGCACGTGCGCTTCCTGCTGCAGTCGATCAAGGACGACGACTGGTGGGTGCGCAGCCGCGCCGCCGACGCGCTCGCGAAGATCGGCGGGCCGCGCGTCATCGACGCTGCGCTCGAGCTGATCCGCGACGAGGACGAGGACGTGCGCCGCGCGGCGATCGAGATCCTCAACCAGACCAAGGACGAGCGCGCCATCCGGTTCCTCATCGAGGCGACGAAGGATCCGGACTGGTGGGTGCGCGAACGGGCCGTGGATGCGCTCGCGGAGATCGGCAGCCCGACCGCGCTGCCGGCGCTGCTCGGCATGCTCGATGCGGGCGACGAGCGATCGCTGCCCACCGTCGTGCGCGCGATCGGCAAGGTTGGCGGCCCCGCGCAGGTCAACCGCCTGCTGCCGCTGCTCGACCATGCGTCGAAGGAAGTGCGCGTGGAGGCGATCGGCGCCCTGACGCGCCTGGTGGACGACCGGACGTCGGAAGCGGTGCGCGCGCGGCTCGAGGAACTCGGGGCGACCGCGCCGGACCCCACCGTGTGCCACGCCGCGCTGCGGGCGGCGGAGGACCTCGGCAGCCGGTTCGCCGCCGGCACGGCGCCGGTGTTCGCCAGCACCAGCCGGACGCAGGCGGTGCCGGCGCGCTCGGCGGAGACCGCCCGCACGCTGCTGCTCGCGGAGCGTGCCGAGCTCGACGGCATGCTGCGCCAGTCGCGCGAGCAGCAGCGGCTGGACATCTCGACGATGCAGATCGGCGACGTGCTCGAGGGCCGTTACACGTACGTTCAGAAGATCGGCAAGGGCGCCTTCGGAACGGTGCTGCTGATGGAGGACAAGGTCGTCGACGAGCGGTTGGTGCTCAAATTCCTCAACCCGAACGTCTCGCAGGACGAGGAGATGCTCAAGCGGTTCGTTCACGAGCTGCGTTACTCGCGCAAGATCACGCACCGCAATGTCATCCGCATCTACGACTTCCTGTTCATCCGCGGCAACTACGCGATCTCGATGGAGTACTTCCCCTCGCACACGCTCGGTCACGAGGTGAACGACAAGCCGCTGCCGATCGACAAGGCGGTCCGCTACGCCTCGGACATCGCCACCGGCATGTCGGTCGCGCACCAGTCCGGAATCATCCACCGCGACCTCAAGCCCGCCAACGTGCTGATCAACGACGAAGGCCTCGTCAAGGTCGTGGACTTCGGCGTCGCCGCCGCGCAGCACCAGGGCGACACGCAGCTCACCAAGACCGGCTACGTGATCGGCTCGCCGAAGTACATGGCGCCGGAGCAGATCCTCGGCAAGAAGGTGGACGAGCGGGCCGACATCTACAGCCTCGGCGTGATCCTGTACGAGATGCTGACCGGCGAGCCGCCCTACCACCGCGGCGACCACATGGCCGTGATGTACCAGCACGTGCAGGGCAAGGCCCGGCCGCCGATCGAGGCCAACCCGGCGATCCCGCCCGGCTTGTCGGAGATCGTGGTCAAGGCGATGTCCGTGGACAAGGCGCGCCGCTTCCAGAGCATGGACGAGCTGCGCGCCGCGCTGGAGAAGTACCCGTGAGCCTGCCATGGCACGCATAGACGCGTTCCTCAAGCTCGGCGCCTCGCAGGGCTGCTCCGACGTGCACCTCGCGGTCGGGGTGCCGCCGATGCTGCGCATGAACGGCGAGCTCGTGCCGATCAAGTTCCGCGACCTCGGGGAGGCCGAGCTCGAGGGGTACGTCACCGAGATCCTGAGCCCGTCGCAGCAGGAGCAGTTCCGCCACGGCAACGACATCGACTTCTCGTACGTCTCCGGCGACGGCGCGCGCTTTCGCGTCAACCTGTTCCGCAAGGACACGGGCGTCGGGGCGGTGTTCCGCACCATCCCGAGCGACGTCCCGACCCTCGACTCGCTCAACCTGCCGCCCATCGTCAAGCGCTTCTGCGACTTCCACCAGGGCATGGTGCTGGTCACGGGCTCGACCGGCACCGGCAAGTCCACCACGCTCGCGGCGATGATCGACCACCTGAACCGCACGCGGCGGCTCAACATCGTCAGCCTCGAGGATCCCATCGAGTTCGTGCACCGCAGCCGCCAGTCCCAGGTTATCCAGCGCGAGCTGCACACCCACCTGCCGTCGTTCTCCGAAGGCGTGCGCGCCGCGATGCGCGAGGACCCGGACGTGATCCTGGTGGGCGAGCTGCGCGACGCGGACACCGTGCGGTGGGCGATGACGGCCGCGGAGACCGGGCACCTCGTGCTCGGCACGCTGCACACGACCAGCGCCGTCAAGACCATCGACCGCATGGTCGACGCGCTGCCCTCGGAGGAGCGCGAGCAGACCAAGAGCTTCCTGTCGCAGGGACTGATCGGCGTCGTGACCCAGGTGCTGGTGCGGACGCCCGACCTGCGCGCCCGGCGCGCCGTGTGCGAGGTCATGGTGATGAACCGCGCCATCGGCAAGCTGATCATGACCGACCAGACCCACATGCTCCCTTCCCAGCTGCAGACCGGCCGGGACGCGGGCATGCAGACCATGGACCAGGCACTGCTCGCCGCCATCCAGGCGCGCGAGGTGGATCCCGAGGACGCGTTCAACTATGCGCTCGACAAGCGGCCGTTCACGCGCTTCGTGCCCGACGGCACGCTCATCCTGAAGGCCGACGTCACGCAGGGGCTCGCGCCGTGAGCACCGAGGGCAGCCAGATCGCCGCCACCGGGACTGCCCCGCACCCGGTGCGGCGCATCGACGGGCTGCTGCGCGAGGTACTCGCCAAGGGCGGCTCGGACCTGCACCTGGTCGCGGGCGACCCGCCCCGCGTGCGCGTCTACGGCGAGCTGCAGACGCTTCGCGAGGAGCCGCTCGGCCAGGACCTGACCCGCGAGATGCTCGTCGAGATCATGCCGCGGCAGGCGGTGACCCGGCTCGAGGAAAAGGACGGGGCGGACTTCGCCTACACCATCCCCGGCGTGTCGCGCTTCCGCGTCAACGTGTTCCGGCACATCGGCGGACTCGGCGGCGTGTTCCGCGCGATCCCGTCGAAGGCGCTCACGCTGGACGAGCTCAACATGCCGGAGGCAGTGCGCAGCCTGTGCCGCATCAACAACGGCCTGATCCTGGTCACCGGCAAGACCGGCTCCGGCAAGTCCACGACGCTCGCGGCGATGATCGACGACATCAACGCGCGGGTGAAGGGCCACATCCTCACGATCGAGGATCCCATCGAGTTCGTGCACCCGCGTCGCAACTGCCTGGTTAGCCAGCGCGAGGTCGGCGCACACAGCCCGAGCTTCGCCGACGCCCTGCATTCCGCGCTGCGCGAGGACCCGGACGTCGTGCTGGTCGGCGAGCTGCGCGACCTCGAGACCATGGGCATCGCGGTCACGGCCGCGGAGATGGGCATCCTGGTCATGGGCACGCTGCACACCAACGGCGCCTCGGCCACGGTGGACCGCATCGTCAACGCCTTCCCCGCCGACAAGCAGGCGCACGTGCGTACCATGCTCTCCACCTCGCTGCGCGGCGTGATCTCCCAGCAGCTCATCCCGCGCGCCGACCGGCGCGGGCGCGTGGCGGCGCTCGAGATCCTCATCAACACGCCGGCGGTCTCCAACCTGATCCGCCAGGGCAAGCTCGACCAGCTCGAGAACACCATGCAGAGCGGCGCGCAGCACGGCATGCGCACCATGGATTCCGCGATCCAGGACCTGCTCGACAAGGGCGTGGTCACTGGCCGCGCAGCCTACGAGCGGTCGACCAACAAGCAGCGCTTCGAGCACCTGAAGGACATGGGCTGACGACGGCCCGGCGCGCCGCAGGGTGCGGGCGCATGCCGTGGCATAATCGCGGGCCCCCGCCTGGACGGCCTGCCCCATGAGTCCCGCCGAACGCCGCACGATCCTCGTCACGAGCGCCCTGCCCTACGCCAACGGCGCGCCGCACCTGGGTCACATCGTCGAGTACGTGCTGACCGACATCTGGGTGCGCTTCCAGCGAATGCGCGGCCACCACTGCCTGTACGTGTGCGCGAGCGACGCGCACGGAACGCCGATCATGCTCAGGGCGCGCCAGGAGGGCATCACGCCGGAGGCGCTCATCGAGCGCGTGAGCGCCGAGCAGCGCCGCGACTTCGCCGGCTTCGACATCTCGTTCGACAACTTCCACACGACGCACTCCGCCGAGAACCGCGAGGTCACGGAGGGCATCTACCTCCGCCTCGTCGAGGGTGGTCACATCCGCCGCGAGACCATCCGCCAGGCCTACGACGAGCAGGCCGGGATGTTCCTGCCGGACCGCTACGTGCGCGGCACCTGCCCGCGCTGCGGCGCGCTCGACCAGTACGGCGACAGCTGCGAGAGCTGCGGCGCCACCTACACGCCGGCCGAGCTCGTCGACCCGGTCTCGGTCGTGAGCGGCACGCCGCCCGTGCAGCGCGATTCCGAGCACCTGTTCTTCCGCCTCGGCGACTTTGAGCCGATGCTGCGCGCGTGGACGGGCTCCGGCCGCCTGCAGCCGGCGGTCACCGCCAAGCTCGACGAATGGTTCGAGGCCGGCCTGCGCGACTGGGACATCTCCCGCGATGCGCCCTATTTCGGCTTCGAGATCCCGGGGGAACCGGGCAAGTACTTCTACGTGTGGCTGGACGCGCCGATCGGCTACCTCGGCAGCCTGCTCGATTACTGCCGGCGCACGGGCGCCGACTTCGACCGCTACTGGGCGAGCGGCTCGGACGCCGAGGTCTACCACTTCATCGGCAAGGACATCGTCTACTTCCACACGCTGTTCTGGCCCGCCGTGCTGCACGGCGCGGGCTACCGTCCGCCCACCGCCGTGTTCGCACACGGGTTCCTGACCGTCAACGGCCAGAAGATGTCGAAATCGCGCGGCACCTTCATCACGGCGCGCGCGTGGCTCGACCACCTGCCCGCGGAATACCTGCGCTACTTCTACGCCTCGCGGCTCGGTCCCGGCGTAGAGGATCTCGACCTCAACCTCGACGACTTCGTCAGCAAGGTGAATTCCGACCTCGTGGGCAAGCTCGTGAACATCGCGAGCCGCTGCGCCGGCTTCATCACGCGCGGCTCCGATGGCCGGCTCGCGCACCGCCTGCCGGACCCGGACCTGCGCGATGCGTTCGTCGCGGCCGCGGACAGCATCGCCGAGGCCTATGAGGGACGCGATCTCGCGCGCGTGGTGCGCGAGGCGATGGCCCTCGCCGACCGGGCCAACCTCTACATCGACCAGCGCAAGCCCTGGCTTGCGGCCAAGGACCCCGCGCGCGCCACCGAGGTGCAGGAGGTCTGCACACAGGGGCTCGAGTTGTTCCGGCTGCTGACGATCTACCTCAAGCCCATCGTGCCGCGGCTCGCCGCCGGCGCCGAGGCCTTCCTCGGGCTCGGGGAGCAGTCGTGGAACGCAATCGGGGCGTCCCTGGCCGGACGTGCCATCGGCAACTACCAGCCGCTCGCCACGCGCGTGGACCCGGCGGCCACGAAGGCATTGCTCGAGGCGGCGGCCGAGAGCCTGAAGCCCACGGGCGTGCCGACCGCCGCAGCGACGGCAGCCGCGCCTTCAACCGCCCCGCGGCCTGCACCCGCCGCTGCGACCGAGGCTGTGGCGGCGGCCGCGCCGATCGGCATCGAGGACTTCGCCCGCGTCGACCTTCGCGTCGCGCGGATCGTCGAGGCCGCCGCGGTCGAGGGCGCCGACAAGCTGCTCAGGCTGGTCGTGGACCTCGGCGAGGAGCGACGCACGGTGTTCGCGGGCATCCGCCAGGCGTACGCACCCGAGCAGCTGGTCGGCCGGCTGACGGTCGTGGTCGCCAACCTCGCACCGCGCAAGATGCGCTTCGGCACTTCGGAGGGCATGGTGCTCGCCGCCGGCCCGGGCGGCGCCGACATCTTCCTGCTCGCCCCGGACGCGGGCGCCCAGCCGGGCATGAAAGTGAAGTAGTCTCTCGGGACACCTACACGGCGCGATCGACTCCCGGCATGTCGGACCTGCTGCTGCTGGCGCTCGGCGCGAGCCTCGTCAATAACGTCGTCCTGACGAGCTTCCTCGGGCTGTGCCCGTTCGTCGGCGTGAGCCGGCGCTTCGAGGCGGCAGCGGGCATGGCGCTCGCGACGCTGTTCGTGCTGACGCTCGCGTCGGGCGCGAGCTACGCCGCCTGGCACTGGCTGCTCGAGCCGCTCGGGCTCGGCTACCTGCGCACGCTGGTGTTCATCCTGCTGATCGCCGCCCTCGTGCAGCTCACCGAGCTGCTGGTGAGGGCATCGAGCCCGCTGCTTCACGAGTTGCTCGGCGTGTTCCTGCCGCTCATAACGACCAACTGCGCCGTGCTCGGCGTGGCGCTGATCAACCTCGACCGGCAGCACGGCCTGCTCGAGTCGCTGGTGTTCGGCGCCGCGGCGGGCGCCGGCTTCGGCGTGGCGCTGCTCGCCTTCGCCGCGATTCGCGAGCGGCTCGAGACGGCGGATGTGCCCGAGGCGTTCCGCGGCGCGCCGCTCGCGCTGGTGACGGCCGGGCTGATGGCGCTCGCCTTCATGGGCTTCGGGGGCCTCGGCGCGCGATGAGCGCCGCGACGCTGCTGCCGGCGCTGGGAGTGGCGGCGGGCCTCGCGGTCGCGCTCGGCACCGCGCTCGGCTGGCTGGCCGCACGGCTGCGCCCCGACCCCGACTCGCTGATCGAGCGCATCGACGCCCTGCTGCCGCAGACGCAGTGCGGCCAGTGCCGCTACCCGGGTTGCCGGCCCTACGCCGAGGCGATCGCGCGCGGCGAAGCCGGCACCGACCGCTGCCCACCGGGCGGGGAGGTAACGGCGCGCGCGCTCGCCACGCTCCTCGGCCGCGAGCCGCGCCCGGTGGATCCCCTGTATGGCGAGACCGGGCCGCCGCAGATCGCCGTGATCGACGAGGCGCGCTGCATCGGCTGCGCGCTGTGCCTGCCCGCCTGCCCGGTGGACGCCATCGTCGGCGCACCGCGCTTCGTGCACACCGTGATCGAGTCGCAGTGCACTGGCTGCGGCCTGTGCCTGCCGCCCTGCCCGGTCGACTGCATCGCGCTGCGGCCCTCGCCCGGTTCGGCGTCGCTGCCGCCTGCAGCGACGGCTTCCGCATGAGCGCCCGTCCACTCCTGCGCGGCGGCCTGCGGCTCGAGAGCCACAAGACGCGTCCGCTCGAGCAGCCCGTGCAACGGCTGCCGGCGCCGACCACGGCCGTGCTCGCGCTCGACCAGGGCTCGGGCGACGAGGCCCGCGCCATCGTGCCCGCCGGTGCCCGCGTGCGGGTCGGCACCCCGGTCGCGGCCGGTTGCGGAGCGGCCGCCGACCTGCACTCGCCGGTGTCGGGCACGGTCCGCGCCGTCGAGCCGCGACCGACCGTCGGCGGCGCCGGCACGTGCATCGTCATCGACAGCGACGGCTGCGACGAGTGCGAACCCGGCACCGCGCCGCTTGCCTGGGAGACGCTCGACGGCGCGGCGCTCATCGAGCGACTGGCTGCGGCCGGGCTCGCGGGGCTCGGTGGGGCCGCGTTCCCGACCGCAGGCAAGCTCGCGCTGGCGCGTGCCGCCGGCGTCGAGCTGCTGCTCCTGAACGGCGCGGAGTGCGAGCCCTGGATCTGCTGCGACGACGCGCTGATGCGCGAATGCGCGGCGGACATCGTGCTCGGCGCCCGGGTGATGCTCGCCGCCTGCGGCGCGGCGCGCGCCACCATTGCGCTCGAGGACGACAAGCCGGCAGCCCGCGCAGCGCTCGAGGAGGCGGTTGCAGAGGCCGGCGACGCGCGCCTCGAAGTCGTCGTGCTGCCGGCCGTGTTCCCGCTCGGCGCCGAAGGCCTGCTGATCGCCGCGGTGAGCGGCCGGGAAGTACCGCAAGGCGCACTGCCGCCCGAGGTCGGCGTGGTATGCCAGAACGTCGGCACGGCCGCCGCGGTAGCCCGCCTCGTGACCGCGGGCCGGCCGGCGCTCAACCGCATCGTGACCGTCACGGGCAGCGGCGTGCGTCGCCCGATGAACCTCGAGGCACGGATCGGCACGCCGATCGCCGAGCTCATCGCCGCCTGCGGCGGCTACGACGACGGGCAGCCTCCCGTGCGACTCGTCGCGGGCGGCAGCCTCACCGGACGAGCGCTCGCGAGCGACGCCGTGCCCGTGACGAAGGGCCTCAACTGCGTGCTGGTCGCGGCGGCCGCCGACCTGCCCGTGCGCACCGCGGAAATGCCGTGCATACGCTGCGGCGACTGCGCGGCCGTCTGCCCGGTGCGACTGCTGCCCCAGCAACTGCACCGCGCCGTGCAGGCCGACGACGCGGCGGGGCTCGCACGCTTCGGCCTCGCCGACTGCATCGAGTGCGGCTGCTGCGACTACGTGTGCCCGAGCGTCATCCCGCTCACGGCGCGCTTCCGCGCGGGCCGTGAGCGGCAACGCCAGCAGGAGGCGGAGCGCCGGCGCGCCGCCGAGGCGAAGGCGCGCTACGAGCGGCACCGCCTGCGCCTCGAGGAACAGGCCGAGGCGGAACGACGCGAATTCGAGGATGCGCGGCGGCGTGCGCGCGACGACGCTGCGGGGGGCGGCTGAACGATGGAGTTCCCGACCGCGCCCTCGCCGCACGTGATCGCCGGATACACGGTGCCGCGGGTCATGTACCAGGTGCTGCTGGCGCTCGCGCCGGTGCTGGCCGTGCAGGTGTATCTGTTCGGCCCGGGACCGCTGTGGCTCGTCGCGGTCGCCTGCGTGACCGGCCTCGCCTGCGAGGCGCTCGCGCTCGCGCTGCGCCGTCGGTCATCCCAGGCGGCGCTGCGCGACGGCAGCGTGCTGGTCACGGCGATCCTGCTCGCGCTCGCGGTGCCGCCCCTGCTGCCGTGGTGGCTGCTCGCATTCGGCACGGCCGTCGCGGTGCTGATCGGCAAGCATGCCTACGGCGGGCTCGGGCAGAACCCGTTCAACCCGGCCATGGTCGGCTACGCGGTGCTGCTCGTGTCCTTCCCGCTCGAGATGACACGCTGGCCGATACCCGGGCCGCAGTGGGATGCGCTCACCGGCGCGACCGCTCTCGACGCCTTGGGCACGGGCCTGCGCCAGGGCTACACGATGGAAGAAGTGCGCGCGGGGGCCGCATTCGGCCGGCTCGGCGCGGCGGGTGCCGAATGGGTGAACCTCGCGGCGCTGGCGGGTGGTGCCTGGCTGCTCGGGCGACGCATCATCCGCTGGCACATCCCGGTGGGCGTGCTGGCCGGGTTGGCCGTGCCGGCCGCGCTGGCGCACGGCATCGACCCGGGCGGTCACGCAGGCGCCACGTTCCACCTCGCCTCGGGTGCGGCCATGCTCGGCGCGTTCTTCATCGCCACCGACCCGGTCTCGGCCGCGACCAGCGACCGCGGGCGGCTGTTCTACGGCGCCGGCATCGGGCTCCTCACCTGGATCATCCGCAGCTGGGGCACCTATCCGGACGGCGTGGCCTTTGCCGTGCTCCTGATGAATCTCGCCGTGCCGCTGCTCGACCGCGGCACGGTACCGAGGATCCATGGCCAGCCGAAGCGCTGAAACGGCCGCCCGGCGCGCACTGCGCGCAGCCGCCGTGCTGGCGAGCGTGGCCGTCGCCGCCGTGGCACTGGTGTCCGTCGTGCACGACCGGGCGCAGCCTCGGATCGAGGCGAGCCGTCGCGCGCAGCAGCTCGCCGGACTCACCGCCGTGCTCGGCGACCTCGCCTACGACAACGACCCGCTCGCCGACACGCTGCTGCTGCGCGACCCCGAACTCCTCGGCACCGACCAGCCGCTGGTAGCCCATCGGGTGCGCCGCGCCGGCTCGACGGTCGCCGTGCTGATCAACATGGTGGCGCCCGACGGCTACGCCGGACCCATCCGCCTGCTGGTGGCCGTGGACGAAGCGGGCCACGTGCTCGGCGTGCGCGTGCTCGGGCATCGCGAGACGCCGGGTCTCGGCGACGTCATCGAGGAGCGGCGCTCGGACTGGATCCGCGGCTTCGACGGCCTCTCGCTCGGCGACCCGCCGGCGGACCGCTGGGAGGTGCGACGGGACGGCGGCGACTTCGACCAGTTCACCGGGGCCACGGTGACGCCGCGCGCCGTCGTCCGCGCGGTGCGCAACGCCCTGACCTATGCCGAGCGCCACCGCGACGAGCTGTTCGCGGCGGCGCCGTCGCCTACGCCCTAGAATCCGTCCATGGACGCGCGCGCCCTCCTCCGCAACGGCCTCGTCGACCGCAATCCCGGATTCGTGCAGCTGCTCGGCCTGTGCCCGCTGCTCGCGATGAGCAACTCGGTGGCAAACGCGCTCGGACTCGGGCTCGCCACGCTTGCCGTGCTGCTGGCGAGCAATGCGGTGGCCTCGCTCGCCGGCCCGTTCCTGCCCCGCGAAGTACGGCTCGCGGTGTTCGTGCTCGTGATTGCGGCCGCGGTCACCGCCGTCGAGCTGTCCATGGAGGCGTGGTGGCCGGGCCTGCACGCATCGCTCGGTATCTTCCTGCCGCTGATCGTCACCAATTGCCTGGTGCTCGCCCGGGCCGAATCGTTCGCCTCGCGCGAACCACTGCCGCGTGCCCTGCTCGACGGCCTGGCGATGGGGCTCGGCTTCCTGCTGGCCCTGCTCGCGCTCGGGGCCAGCCGCGAGCTGCTCGGCCGCGGCAGCCTCGGCGCCGACCTGCACCTGCTGCTCGGCGCGCAGTTCGAGGGGCGCGGCTGGCAGGCGTTCCCGGAGCCGCGCGGCCTGCTGATTGCACTGCTGCCGCCCGGCGCCTTCGTGCTGCTCGGCCTGATGCTCGCGCTCGGCAACGCACGCGCCGCGGCACGGCGGCGCGTGCAGCCTCGGCCCGGGCACGAGCCCGCCTCGGTGCCCGGAGCGCCGACATGAACGCATCGCAGCGGCAGGCGTTCTTCGAGCGGTTGCGCGCGCTCAATCCCCACCCGAAGACCGAACTCGAGTATTCCACGCCGTTCGAGCTGCTGGTCGCGGTGATCCTCTCCGCGCAGGCGACCGACCGCAGCGTGAATCTCGCGACCCGTCGGCTGTTCCCGTCGGCGCACACGCCGCACGCGATCCTCGACCTCGGCGTCGAGGGCCTGTCGGAGTACGTTCGCTCCATCGGCCTCTACCAGGGCAAGGCGCGCAATATCGTCGCCACCTGCCGGATCCTGATCGACCAGCACGGCGGCGAGGTTCCGGCTGACCGGGCGAGCCTCGAGGAGCTGCCGGGCGTGGGCCGCAAGACCGCGAACGTGATCCTCAACACCGCCTTCGGCCAGCCAACCATGGCGGTGGACACGCACATCTTCCGCGTCGCCAACCGCACGGGCCTCGCGCCCGGCAAGACGGTTCGCGAGGTGGAGGAGCGGCTGCTGAAGCGCGTGCCGGCGGAGTTCCTGCAGGACGCCCACCACTGGCTGATCCTGCACGGGCGCTACGTATGCAAGGCGCGCAGCCCCGATTGCCCGCATTGCCCGGTCGCCGACCTCTGCGGGTACCGGCACAAGACGTCGGCGCCGGACGCCGGGGCCGAGGCGCGGCGCCCCACCCGGCCGCCGCGCACGAAGCCGACTCGCAGGCACTGACGCGATGCCCTTCTTCCACGACCAGGACCGCAGCGGCCTTCGCCGCCATTACCTCGAGGCGTGGCGCAAGCGGTGCGAGGGCCGGCCGCTCGAACCGCTCGAGCACCAGCTGGCCACCGTCATCGAGCAGCATCCGGAGTACCACGCGCTGCTGGAGGACGCGCCGGCGGCACTCGGGCGCGACTACACGCCGGAGTCGGGCGAGTCGAACCCGTTCCTGCACCTGGGCCTGCACCTCGCGATCCGCGAGCAGGTGGCCACGGACCGGCCGGCAGGGATCGCCGCCATCCACCGCGCGCTGTGCCGGCGGCTCGGGGACGTGCACGCGGCGGAACACCGGATGATCGAGCGGTTGGGCGAGGCGCTGTGGCTCAGCCAGCGCACCGGCCGGCCGCCGGACGAGGCGGCCTACCTCGAGGCGCTGCGCCGGCTGGACACCTGACCGTCACCAGCCCATGGCGCAGCCGAGCAGCGCCTCGAACCGCGCGTTGTGGGGCGCGAAATAGTCACGCAGCCGCGCCGCCGTATCCTCGGCCATGGGCGGGTAGCGGCGCGTGTTGCGCGCCTCGAGCCGCACCGATCCGGCCGGTTCCAGGCCGAGGAAGCCGAGCGTGGCGTTCAGCACCGCGTGCGGGTCGCGCACGAGGTCCTCGAAGCGCTGCACAAGCAGCCGCTCGCGCGGGTAGAGCGGGAGCCAGCGCTCGAGCTGCTCGGCGTAGCGGCCGCGCGCGAGGTAGGAGAAGTGCTGGTGCGCGGCGCTGACCTCGAGCGAGCCGCTCGCGAGCCGCTCGTGGTCGGCCTCGATGCGCCCGGGCTCGGCGGCGATGGCCTCCTCGAAGGGGAGCGTCTCGCGTCCCTTGTCGCGCTCGTGCCAGTAGTGCGAATAGGCGCGACGCACCGGGTCGCGCACCAGGACGATGAGCCGCGCGTCCGGCAGCAGCGCGTGCAGGCGCGTGGGCACCGCCGGGTGGAAGAGGTAGTAAGGGCTGCTGTCGAGATTGAGGCCGGGTTCGCCGGCGCGTCCGAAATGCGCCCGGTACCAGCGCTCCCCCCGCGCGTGGTTCAGGTCGAAGTAATGGACCTCCTTGCGCAGCGGCGCGACGACCCCCGGATGCTGCACGAGGTAGTAGTGCAGCGAGCTGGTGCCGCTCTTCTGCGCGCCCAGGATCACGGCCCGCGGCAGCGAACGCGGCTCGGTCATGCGGCGTCGCAACTCGACCCGGCGCACGGGCTCGAGCAGCCCGAGCAGGCGCAGCGTCCGAGTGACTCCGGGTCCCACGTCCCTAGCCTCGCTGCGCCGCTACCCTTGCGCTTCGGAAGGTACAGGTCGGTCAGCGTGCCCTCGAAGGCCTCGGCCGTCATCGCCACGGTTTCCGACAGGGTCGGGTGCGGATGGATCGTGAGCGCGAGGTCGGCCGCGTCCGCGCCCATCTCGATCGCGAGCGCGACCTCCGCGATCAGGTCGCCGGCATTGCTGCCGACGATGCCGCCGCCGAGGACGCGGTGCGACTGCGGGTCGAACAGCAGCTTGGTGAGCCCCTCGTCGCGGCCGAGCGCGAGCGAGCGACCGCTGGCCGACCACGGGAACACGGCCTTCTCGCAGGCCACGCCCTGCGCCTTCGCCTCGGTCTCCGTGAGGCCGACCCAGGCGACTTCAGGATCGGTGTAGGCCACCGACGGGATCACCCGCGCGTCGAAGAAGCTCTTGAGCCCGGCGGCCGCCTCGGCGGCCACCTTGCCCTCGTGGGTCGCCTTGTGGGCGAGCATCGGCTGGCCCACCACGTCGCCGATGGCGAAGATGTGGGGCACGTTGCTGCGCATCTGCCGGTCGACGGCGATGAAGCCGCGCTCGTCCACGCGCACGCCGGCCGTCTCGGCGGCGATGCGGCCTCCGTTCGGCCTGCGCCCGACGGCGACCAGCACCTTGCCGTAGAGCTGCGGCTCGGGCGCTCGTTCGCCCTCGAAGCTCACGCGCAGGCCCTCCGCCGTCGCCTCCACGCCCGTCACGCGGGTCCCGACCAGGATGCGCTCGTAGCGGCGCGTGATGCGCTTCTCCAGCGGCCGCACCAGGTCGCGATCGCAGCCCGGCATCAGCCCTGGGGTCAGCTCCGCCACGCTCACCCGCACGCCGAGCGCGTCGTACACCGTGGCCATCTCGAGGCCGATGATGCCGCCGCCGATGACGAGCAGGCTGTCGGGCAGGTCGAGCTCGAGCGCGCCGGTGGAGTCGATGACGCGCGGGTCGTCCGGCAGCCCGGGCAGGCGCACCGGCTCGGAGCCCACGGCGATGATGCACTGGGCGAAGCTCACGCGGCGCGCGGCGCCGTCCGCGTCGACTTGCAGCTCATGGGCGGAGGCGAACTTCGCATCGCCACGGATCACCGTCACCTTGCGCTGCCGCGCGAGCGCGTCGAGGCCGTTGGTGAGCCGTGCCACCACGGAGTCCTTCCATTCCCGCAGCTTGATGGCGTCGATCTCGGGCTCGCCGAAACGGATGCCGTGCCCCGCCATGGCGCGCGCGTCCTCGATCACGCGTGCGGCGTGCAGGAGTGCCTTGGACGGAATGCAGCCGACGTTCAGGCACACGCCGCCGAGGGTCGGCCCGCGCTCGACGAGCGCCACGCTGAGCCCGAGGTCCGCGGCGCGGAATGCGGCGGTGTACCCGCCGGGACCGGCGCCGAGCACGACGAGGTCGAAGTCGTGCGCATGCCGGCCGCCGGCAATTTCACGGCCCGCAGCGGCAGTCGGCCCGATCGTTGGCGGCGCGACCGTGGGACCCGGCGCAGCGTCCGCGGTCGCGCCCGAACCGGCCTGCGGCGCCATCGGCCGGATCGGCACGGTGTCGAGATACGGCTCGCCGCCGTACGGCTCCGTCGCGCGCAGCGAGGCGTGCGTGATGGTCTCCTCGCTGGCCGGCGGCGGCGCGGCCGTCGCGCGCTCGAGGAGCGTCGCGATTGCGGTGCCGGACTTGACCTTGTCCCCCGGCGCGAGCAGAACGCGCTCGATCACGCCGGCTGCCTCGGACGGCACGTCCATGCTGGCCTTGTCACTCTCCAGCGTGACCAGCGGCGTCTCCGGCTCGACGCGATCGCCCGGCTTCACCAGCACCTCGAGCACGGTAACGCCCGCGGCGTCGCCGAGGTCCGGGATGCGCAGCACGTTCTGCGGATCGCGCGGCGCGCTCACGCGGCATCGCTCCCCGTCACGGCCGCCGTCATGGGATCGCCCGCAGGAGTCCCGCCACGTCGGCCAGCGCCGCGGCGAGGAAGCTCGTGAAGCGCACGGCGTCGGCGCCGTCGATGACCCGGTGGTCGTACGACAACGACAGCGGCAGCATCAGCCGCGGCACGAAGGCGCCGTCGCGATAGACGGGCCGCTGGCTTGCGCGGGACACGCCGAGGATGGCCACCTCGGGCGCGTTGATGATCGGCGTGAAGGCCGTGCCTCCCAGTCCGCCGAGGCTCGAGACGGTGAAGCAGCCGCCCTGCATTTCGGCGGCCGCGAGCTTGCCGGCGCGCGCCTTCTCGCTCAGCGTCGCCAGCTCGCGCGCGAGCTCGTACACGTCTTTTCGGTCGGCGTCGCGGACGACCGGCACCACGAGCCCGCCCGGCGTATCCGCCGCAAAGCCGAGGTGCACGTATTTCTTCATCACCAGCTCGCCCGCCTCCGCGTCCAGCGAGGCGCCGAAGTGAGGGAAGGCCGCGAGTGCCTGGGCGCAGGCACGCATGACGAAGGCGAGCGGCGTGAGCTTGATGCCGCGTGCGGCGGCCTCCTCCTTGAGCCCGCCCCGCGTCGCTTCCATGTCGGTGATGTCGGCCTCGTCGAACTGGGTGACGTGCGGCACGTTCACCCAGCTGGCGTGCAGGCGCGGGCCCGAGATCCTCTGGATGCGCGTCAGCGGGCGCCGCTCGATCGGGCCGAACGCGGCGAAATCCACGGCCGGCACGCGCGGCAGCGCGCCGCCGGCGGGCCCGCCAGGCGCGGTGAGCAGCCGCTTCACGTAGGCCTTGACGTCCTGCCCGGTGATGCGGCCCTTCGCACCGCTGCCCTCGACCCGGGCGAGGTCCACGCCGAGCTCACGCGCAAAGCGACGGATCGAGGGACTGGCGTGCGAGCGGGCGAATCCCGGCTCGTCCACCGGGGCGCCGCGCAGCTCGCCGCCGGCGACGACTGCCGCTGGCGGGCGCCGTGGCGCGACTGGCCCGGCCTGCGCGGCGGAGGCAACCTGCGACGCGCTCGATCGGCTTTCCGAAGGCACCTGCGACGCGGGCGGCGGCGGCGGCGCTTCCGCCGCGCCCGCCTCCGCGACCGGCCCGCTCGCTTCGGCCTCGATCAGCGCGATCAGGTCGCCCTGCGACACCTTTCCGCCGCGGCTCACCTTGATCTCGCGCACGATGCCTGCGGCGGTGGACGGCACGTCCATCGTCGCCTTCTCCGTCTCGAGCGTGACGAGCGTCGCTTCCTCGGCGACCGTGTCCCCCGGCTGCACGGCGACCTCGATGATCTCGACGTCCTTGAAGTCGCCGATATCCGGGACGCGAACTTCGATCAGGCTGGCCATGGCGCCGCGCTCAGACCGTCACGGGGTTCGGCTTGTCGGGGTCGATTCCGAAGCGCTCGATGGCGCCGGCGACCGTCGCGACGTCGAGCATGCCCTCGTCGGCGAGCGTCTTGAGCGCGGCGAGCGCTATCCAGCGCCGGTCCACCTCGAAGAACCCGCGCAGCGCCGCGCGCGAGTCGCTGCGGCCGTAGCCGTCGGTGCCGAGCACGTGATAGCGGCCCGGGACCCACTGGCGAACCTGGTCGGGAACCGCGCGCATGTAATCGGTGGCGGCGACAAACGGGCCGTCGCGCCCCTCGAGGCACTGCCGCACGTACGGGGCACGAGGCGGCTCGCCCGGGTGCAGCAGGTTCCAGCGCTCCGCGTCGATCGCCTCGCGCCGCAGCTCGGAGAAGCTCGTCACGCTGAACACGTCCGCCGGCACGCCGAACTCCTGCTCGAGCAGTTCCGCGGCGGCCAGCACCTCGCGCAGGATCGTGCCCGAACCGAGCAGGTTCACGCGCACCTTGCCCCGCCCGCCCGTGCGCAGCAGGTACATCCCCTTCAGGATGCCCTGCGCCGCGCCCTCGGGCATCGCCGGGTGCGCGTAGTTCTCGTTCATGCAGGTGACGTAGTAGAAGACGTTCTCCTGCTCGACGTACATGCGACGCAGCCCGTCCTGCACGATGACCGCGAGCTCGTACGCGTACGTCGGGTCGTAGGACACGCAGTTCGGCACCGTCGTGGCCACGAGCTGGCTGTGCCCGTCCTGGTGCTGCAATCCCTCGCCGGCGAGCGTGGTGCGCCCGGCGGTGCCGCCGATCAGGAACCCGCGCGACTGCATGTCGCCGCCGGCCCAGATGAAGTCGCCGACGCGCTGAAAGCCGAACATCGAGTAGAAAATGTAGAACGGCACCATGGCGACGCCATGGTTCGCATACGCCGTGCCCGCCGCGATCCAGCTGCACAACGCGCCGCCCTCGTTGATGCCCTCCTCGAGGATCTGGCCCTTCTTGTCCTCGCGGTAGTACAGCAGCTGGTCGGCGTCCTGTGGCGTGTAGAGCTGTCCCATCGAGGAGTAGATGCCGATCTGGCGGAACATGCCCTCCATGCCGAAGGTGCGGGCCTCGTCCGGCACGATCGGCACGACGTGCGGCCCTATGCCCTTGTCCTTGACGAGGATGCCGAGGATGCGGACCAGCGCCATCGTCGTCGAGATCTCGCGCTCGCCCGTCGATTCGAGCAGTGGCTTGAAGGCGTCCAGCGAGGGCACCTCGAGCGGCTGCGCCTCGCGTCGGCGATGGGGCAGGAAGCCGCCGAGCGCACGGCGCCGCTCCTGCAGGTAGCGGATTTCCTCGCTGTCTTCCGCCGGACGGTAATAGGGCACGCTCGCGATGTCCGCGTCGGATACCGGAATGTTGAAGCGGTCGCGGAACTCCTTGAGCGCCGCGTCGTCGAGCTTCTTCTGCTGGTGCGTGATGTTGAGGCCCTCGCCCGCGCTGCCCATCCCGTAGCCCTTGACGGTCTTGGCGAGGATCACGGTCGGCTGGCCCTTGTGCTCCACCGCCGCACGGTACGCGTTGTAGACCTTGTGGGGGTCGTGACCGCCGCGGTTGAGGCGCCAGATGTCGTCGTCCGACATGTTGGCGACCATCTCCCTGAGCTCGGGGTACTTGCCGAAGAAGTGCTCGCGCGTGTACGCGCCGCCCTTGGCCTTGAAGTTCTGGTACTCGCCGTCCACGCACTCCATCATCAGCCGACGCAGCAGGCCCCGCTGGTCGCGCGCGAGCAGCGGGTCCCAGCGCGAGCCCCACACGAGCTTGATCACGTTCCAGCCGGCACCCAGGAACGCAGCCTCGAGTTCCTGGATGATCTTGCCGTTGCCGCGCACCGGCCCGTCGAGCCGCTGCAGGTTGCAGTTGATCACGAAGATGAGGTTGTCGAGCTTCTCGCGCACGGGCATCGTGATCGCGCCGAGCGACTCGGGCTCGTCGGTCTCGCCGTCGCCGAGGAAGCACCAGACGTGGCGGTCGCTCGGCGGCACGACGCCGCGGTGCTCGAGGTAGCGCTGGAAGCGCGCCTGGTAGATGGCCATCATAGGCCCGAGGCCCATCGACACCGTCGGGAACTGCCAGAAGTCCGGCATCAGCCAGGGATGCGGGTAGGACGACAGCCCCGGCCCGGTGACCTCCTCGCGGAAGTGCCTCAGGTTTTCCTCGGTGAGGCGTCCCTCGAGGAATGCGCGGGCGTAGATGCCCGGCGAGGAGTGCCCCTGGATGAACACCATGTCGCCCGGATGCTCCTCGCCCGCCGCGTGCCAGAAGTGGTTGAAGCCGACCTCATACAGCGTGGCCGCGGACGCATAGCTCGAGATATGCCCGCCGTACTCCGAGCTTTGCCGGTTCGCCTGCACCACCATCGCCATGGCATTCCAGCGTATGTACGCCTTGATGCGCTTCTCGAGCGCGCGGTCGCCGGGGTACTCGCGTTCCTGCGCGGTCGAGATCGTGTTGACGTAGGCCGTGTTGGGGCGGAACGGCAGGTAGGCGCCGGAGCGCCGCGTGTGATCGATGATCCGCTCGAGCAGGTAGTGCGCGCGCTCCGCGCCGTGCACGCGCAGGACCGAGTCGATCGACTCGAGCCACTCGCGGGTCTCGTCCGGATCGGCATCCTCGATCTTCGATGCTTCGAACATGTGCGATCCCGGCGTGACGTAATGAATTGAAGGGCACGCCCTGCTAGCATGCGGTCGCGCAATGATCCGCGCTGCCCCCCGGGGGGTCAAGGCGAGCACGAATGCAGATCCTTCCACCTGAAAGCAAGATCGCCGTCCGCCGGCGCCGCAAGCTTGCCAGCGAAACCGGCGTCGCGCGCGCGGACACCGCCGCGTTCGTCGTGTCGAGTCGAGACCCCGCCGCCGCGCTCGCCACGCTGCCACACGCGGACCTCTGGAAGTCGCTCCACTCGCGTGCGGACCGGCACTCGAAGGCGCTGCTGCTGGTGTCGCGACTGCCTAACGCGCGCCACACGCTTGCGGCCGTCGGCTTCCTGCCGGGCGGCGCGAGCGCCTTCGAGCGGCTGGAACTCGCCGGACGGATGATGCGAGAGCTCGTCAAGCCGGGCATGGCCACCCTGCAGTGCCACGCCGAGGGCTTCGACGCGGACGAATCCGCCGCGGTACTCGAGGCTCTCGCGAGCGCCGCGCTGGCCGCTGCGGCACCGATGCCGCAGCGCAAGTCGAGGCCCGCTCCGCCCGCCGGGCTGCGCTCGATCGACGTCCATGGCGGCCGGCAACCCGATCTCGACCTCGCCGTCGCCATCGCGAGGGGCAACCACCTGGCGCGCTGGCTGACGACCCTGCCAGCCAACGAACTCGACTGCGTCGCCTACCGTCGCGCCCTGCAGCGGCTGGCGAGGCGCGAGGGCTGGTCGTTCCGCTTCTACGACGAGCGGGCGCTGGCGCGGCTCGGTGCCGGGGCCTTCCTCGCCGTGACGCGCGGCAACGCGCACCGCGGCGCCGGCATCGTGCGCCTCTCCTACCGCCCGGCCAGGTCACGCCGCATGCGGCGCATCGGGCTCGTCGGCAAGGGCGTCTGTTTCGACACGGGCGGCGTCAACCTGAAGTCGCACAAGGGCATGTACCTCATGCACGGCGACATGCAGGGCAGCGCCGTGGCCGTCGGCACGCTGCTCGCGCTCGCGCGCAGCGGCGCCCCGCTCCAGATCGACTGCTGGCTCGCACTCACCGAGAACCAGATCGGCCCGCGCGCCTACCGTCCACAGGAAGTCGTGCAGGCGATGAACGGAACCACGATCCAGGTCGTGCACAGCGACGCCGAGGGCCGGATGCTGCTCGCCGACACGCTCGCACTCGCCGCGCGCGCCAGGCCCGCGCTGCTCGTCGATTTCGCCACGCTCACGGGCGCCTGCGTGAATGCGCTCACCGACCGCTACAGCGGCGCGTTCACCAACCGGCCGCAGCTGGAGGCGCCGCTGCAGGCCGCCGGCCGCGCGAGCGGCGAGCGGGTCTGGTGCTTCCCGATGGACGAGGACTTCGACGCGGAGCTCGAGAGCCCGATCGCCGACGTCATGCAGTGCAGCCTGGAATCGAAGGGCGACCACATCCTCGCGGCGCGGTTCCTCGGACGCTTCGTGCCCGCGGACCTGCCGTGGGCACACATCGACCTGTCCGCTTCCGATCGCAAGGGCGGCCTCGCCCACGTGCCCACCGAGTTCACGGGCTTCGGCGTGCGTTTCGCGACCAAGTTGCTCGCCGATGGCACGCTGCCCGACCGGCTGCAGCCGGCCCCGGAATCGCGCACGTGACCACGCTCCGGCTGCGTCGTCCCGACGACTGGCACCTGCACCTGCGCGACGGCGCCCAGCTCGCGGCCGTGCTGCCGTTCACCGCGACCCGCTTCGCCCGCGCGCTCGTGATGCCGAACCTGAAGCCACCGATGACGACCACCGCGGCGCTCGCCGACTACCGTGCGCGGATCCTCGACGCGCTGCCGGCCGGCATGAGTTTCGAGCCGCTGATGACGCTGTACCTCACCGACCGCACGCCGCCGGCGGAGATCGCGGCCGCCCGCGCGAGCGGCTTCGTGGTCGGCGCCAAGCTCTACCCGGCCGGCGCCACGACGCACTCCGACGCCGGCGTCACCTCGATCGACAACGTGTGGGCGACGCTCGAGGCGATGGCCGAGCACGGTCTCGTCCTGCAGGTGCACGGCGAGGTGACCGACGCCGGGGTGGACGTCTTCGACCGCGAGCGTGAGTTCATCGAGCGCGTGCTCGCCCGGGTCGTCGAGCGGGTGCCGGGGCTCAGGGTCGTCTTCGAGCACGTCACGACCGCGGCGGCCGTCGAGTTCGTGAGCTCGGCGCGCCCCGGGGTGGCGGCGACGATGACCCCGCAGCACCTGCTGATGAATCGCAACGCAATGTTCGACGGCGGCATCCGCCCGCATCACTACTGCCTGCCCGTCCTGAAGCGCGAACGTGACCGCGAGGCGCTGCTGGCGGCCGCGACGGGCGATGACGCGCGCTTCTTCCTCGGCACCGACAGCGCCCCGCACGCGCGCCGCGCGAAGGAGGCGGCCTGCGGCTGCGCCGGGATCTTCTCCGCGCACGCGGGCCTCGAGCTCTACGCCGAGGTCTTCGAGGCGGCGGGACGGCTCGATCGGCTCGAGGCCTTCGCGTCGGAGCGCGGCGCCGATTTCTACGGCCTGCCGCGCAACGAGGGTCACGTCACGCTCGAGCGGTCTGCCTGGAACGTGCCGCAGAGCTATCCGTACGGCGACGACGAGATCGTGCCGCTGCGGGCGGGTGGCACGGTTGGCTGGCGGCTGGTGGGCGAGTGAACGCCCCCTACGCGGCACCGCGCATCGCCGACCGTTTCCGGGGCTTCCTGCCGGTGGCGATCGATGTCGAGACGGGCGGCTTCCACGCTTCGTCCGACGCGCTGCTCGAGCTCGCCGCGGTGATGATCGAGATGGGACCGGGCGGAGAGCTGCGCCAGGGCGCGACGTTCCGCTACCACGTGCAACCGTTCCACGGCTCGCGCATCGACCCGGCGTCGCTTGCAGTCAACGGCATCGACCCCCACCACCCGCTGCGTCCCGCCATGCCGGAGAAGGAAGCCCTGACGCAGTTGTTCCGAGAGGTGCGCAAGGCCGTGCGCGACAGCGAATGCACGCGGGCGGTCCTCGTGGGCCACAACGCGTCGTTCGACCTTGGATTCCTCAATGCCGCGGTGGCACGCACGGACATCAAGCGCAACCCGTTCCACCCGTTCTCGAGCTTCGACACCGCAACGCTCGGCGGCGTGGCGCTCGGCCAGACGGTGCTTTCGCGCGCCGTCACCGCGGCCGGGCTCGCCTGGGACCCGGCGAGCGCGCACTCGGCCATCTACGATGCGGAGCGCACCGCCGCGCTGTTCTGCACGATCTGCAACCGGTTCCGTTTCATGTACGAGGAATCGCTCGAGCGAACGAACGGGCTCGAAGCGGACGACGATCCGCCGCCTCAGGAGTATTGAAGGACGCTGCCGCGGCGACCGCAGTCGGTCGAGGCGCCAGTACCCGCGGCGAGCGGCTCGGCCTCAGGCCTTGGCGGTCACGCCGGCCTCGGTGAGCACCTGCTGCAGCTCGCCCTTCTGGAACATCTCGGTGATGATGTCCGAACCGCCCAGCAGCTCGCCGTTCACGTACAGCTGCGGGTAGGTGGGCCAGTTGGAGTGGCGCTTCAGGGCCTCGCGAAGCTCCGGGTCCTCGAAGATGTTGACGTAGGCGAAGCTCGCCCCGCAGGCCTCGAGCGTGCGGACCGCGGAAGCGGAGAAGCCGCACTGCGGGAAGTCCGGCGTGCCCTTCATGTAGAGCACCACGGGATTCGACTTGAGCTGGTCCTGGATGCGCTGATTGATGTCCACGTTGTTATCCCTCGGCCACGCCTGCCGCGGCCACTGAATCGCGCCGGTCGGCGGCGCGCACCTGTTCGATCCGTGCGATCACGGCCCATTGCTCGGCGGCGCTCATCCGGCCCCAGCGGGCGATCTCGCCCACCGTGCGTCGGCATCCCTTGCAGCAATTGCGCTCGTCGAGCTCGCAGACGTTGATGCAGGGAGAAGCTGGAGCCGATCGCGTCATTCGCCGCCTTGACCTTGCCCCGCCGGGCGTTGGATTATGGGGATGCCTGACTCATTCTTCAAATTGCGCGCTATGTCCCTGCAGGCCCGCGAGCATCCTTAGGCCAGGCGCTGCCGAATCCGCCCACTGGAGGTTCACTGGTGAATCCGCTGCTGACGGTTCGTGGCGCGATCACGACCGGATTCGTCGCGGCCGTCGTGCTGTCCCTGCTGATCGGTCCGACCTCCTTCGGCGAGTTGAGCATCGCCCGCTGGCTGCACATCGTCTCCGGCGTCCTCTGGGTCGGCCTCCTCTACTACTTCAACCTCGTGCAGATCCCCGCCCTCGCCGCCGCCGCGGAGGACAAGGGTAGCCCGGGCGGCGCCGCGATCACCCGCTACGTCGCGCCGCGCGCGCTCTTCTGGTTCCGCTGGGCCGCGCTCGCCACCTGGTTCACGGGGGCGTGGCACCTCGGTCGCTCGGGCAACTTCACCGGCGCCTTCACGCTCGGCCTCGCCAGTGACGGGGTCAACTACTACCAGCTCATCATCGGCATCGGCGCGTGGCTCGGCACCATCATGCTGTTCAACGTCTGGGCGCTGATCTGGCCCGGCCAGAAAAAGTTACTCGGCCTCGTCGCCGCCAGCGACGAGGAAAAGGCCCGCGCCCGCAGGGTCGCGCTGCTTGCCTCGCGGACCAATCTGGTGCTCTCGATCCCGATGCTGCTCTGCATGGGTTCGGCAACGCACGGACTGCCCGTCTGAAAGACTGCCGCACGCCGATGAGCCGGATCCAACCGCCGACGGACCTCGCCGACCAGGTTGCCCGCGCGCTCGCGGAGGACGTCGGCAGCGGCGACCTCACCGCAGCGCTGGTGCCCGGGGACCGGGCCGGCAGCGCCACCGTGATCACGCGCGAGCCCGCCGTGCTCTGCGGCCGGCCCTGGGTCGATGAGGTGTTCCGCCAACTCGACCCGTCCGTGCGCGTCGCGTGGGAGGCGGAGGAAGGCACGGAGGTGACCCCGGGCCAGCGGCTCTGCCGGCTCGCGGGCCCGGCCCGCTCGCTGCTGACCGGCGAGCGCACGGCGCTCAACTTCCTGCAGACCCTTTCGGGCACCGCGACGGCCACGCGACGCTACGTCGCGCTGGTCGCCGGCCTGCCGTGCCGCATCCTCGACACGCGCAAGACCCTGCCCGGGCTGCGCCGCGCACAGAAGTACGCGGTGCGCTGCGCGGGCGGCAGCAACCACCGCATGGGTCTCTATGACGGCATCCTCGTCAAGGAGAACCACATCATGGCCGCCGGCTCGATCGCGGCGGCCGTCGTCGCCGCGCGGGCCGCCGGCGCCCGCGTGCCCGTCGAGGTGGAGGTCGAGACTCTCGACGAACTGCGCCAGGCGCTCGACGCCGGCGCCGACATGGCCCTGCTCGACGAGTTCTCGCTCGAGGACCTGCGCGCGGCGGTGGCGATGAACCGCGCCCATCCGCGCGGTCCGATGAAGCTCGAGGCCTCGGGTAACGTCAGCTTCGAGACGCTGCGTCCGATCGCGGAGACGGGCGTCGATTTCGTCTCGATCGGGTCGCTCACGAAGCACCTGCGGGCGGTGGACCTGTCGATGCGTTTCGAGTTCGACGCGCAGGGCGCCTGAGCAGTTTCCCCATTCGCTGGCAGCGTTCGGCCGGGGTTCGCAACGGACCATACGCGTCGGTAGGTGGCGTCGGATCAGGGTTCGCGCCGGCCCGCTCGAAATGCGGGCCTCTGCGAACCCTGATCCGACGCTGACACCCGGCGCCTGGGCGAGCCCGACTGCGTCAGGCTCGCACGGCGCATGTAGCGTCTACGGGATTCCGCTTCACGTCCTACGGTCGAACTGCGGGATGGTTCGCAGCCGCAATCGTTCTCGCAACTGCGCGGTCGAAATCAGGACAGGTGGACGCTTCATGCGCCGTGCGAGACGGCGCAGCCGGCTCGCCCAGGCGCCGCGCGTCCCGCGAGGATTCCGCGTTCGCAGAGGCCCGCATTTCGAGCGGGCCGGCGCGAACGCGGAATTCTCGCGAGCCACCGCCCGCAGCCGTCAGCCGTTGACCACGATCTTCGAGATCCGCTGCGGCGAGGCGATGCCATAGCCCTGCGCGTAATCGACGCCGAGGTTGCGCAGCATGTTGATGATCTCGGCATTCTCGGCGAACTCCGCGATGGTGAGCTTGCCGGTCAGGTGCCCGATCTCGTTGATCGAGCGGACCATCTCGCGGTCGATCGGGTCGTGGAGGATTTCCTTCACGAAGCTGCCGTCGATCTTGAGGAAGTCCACGGGGAAGTGCTTCAGGTAGCCGAATGACGACAGGCCCGTGCCGAAGTCGTCGAGCGCGAAGCGGCAGCCGAGTTCCTTCAGTGCCGCGATGAAGCGATTCGCCTGTGCGAAGCTGGCGATCGCGGCGGTCTCGGTGATCTCGAAGCAGATCTTCGAGGCATCGATGCCGCTGCGGTGGAACTGGTCGATGACGAACGGCAGGAACTTGTCGTCGCCGAGGCTCTGGCCGGAGAGGTTGATCGAACACATCGCCAGGCGCTCGCGCTCGTCCGCCTCGGAGACCAGCCAGCGCAGCGCGTTCTCTATCACCCAGCGGTCGATCGCGGGCGTGAGGCCGTAGCGCTCGGCGGCGGCGATGAAGTTGTCCGGCGAGACGATCTTGCCGGCCTCGTCCCGCATCCGCAGCAGCAGCTCGAAATGGGCGCCCGGGTCGGCCTTCTGCAGCGGCTGGATGGTCATGCGGTACAGGTCGAAGCGCGACTCCTCGAGCGCGTTGTTGATGCGCGCGGCCCACTGCATCTCGCGGCGGCGGCGCATCAGGTCGATGTCGTTCTCCTGGAAGCTGTAGACGCGGTTGCGGCCGGCCTCCTTGGCCGCTGCGCAGGCGCTGTCTGCGGCCGACAGCAGCGCCGCGACGTCCTCGCTGTCGCCCGTGATCGGCACCACGCCGACGCTGCAGCCGAGCCGGAACGTGCGCTCCTCCCATACGAACTTGTAGTTGCGGATGGTCTCGCGCAGCTGGTCGGCCATGCGCAGCGCCTCGTCGAGCGAGCAGCTTTCGAGCAGCACGCCGAACTCGTCGCCTCCGAGCCGGGCCAGCGTGTCGCGCCACCGGATCTTGGTCTTGAGGAGCGCGCCCACCTGGCCGAGCAGCGCGTCGCCGGCGCTGTGGCCGCAGGTGTCGTTGATGATCTTGAACTGGTCCACGTCCACGTGGCACAGCGCGTAGGAGGTCTCCCGCGCGCGCGCGCTGCGGAGCGAGCGCTCGAGCCGCAGCTCGAACTCGCGGCGGTTGACGAGGCCCGTGAGGATGTCGTGGCTCGCGTGGTAGGACAGCTTGCGGTTGAGCTCGCGGCTCTCGCTCACGTCGTGGAACACCAGCACGCCGCCCGAGACGGCGCCGGAGCCGTCGCGGATGGGCGAGGCCGTGCTCTCGATGTACATCTCGTTGCCGTCGCGCTTGATCAGCAGCGTCGGGCGCACCGACTTGATCGCCCGGCTGCGGCGGATCGCGACCGACAGCGGATTCTCGAGCGGCTCGCAGGTCTCCTCGTGGAAGCCGCGGAAGATGTCGTCGATCGGGCGCCCCTGCGCCTCCTCGAAGCGCCAGCCGGTCAGGTCCTCGGCGACCGGGTTGAGGTACTCGATCACGAGCCGTGCGTCGGTGGTGATCACGCCGTCGCCGATCGACTGAAGCGTGATCTGCGCGCTCTCCTTCTCCTTGAAGAGCGCATCTTCGTAGAGCTTGCGCTCGGTGATGTCGAGCTCGACGCCCACCAGCCGCCGCAACCGGCCGCTCGAGTCCACCCGCGCCCGGGCGCGGCTCACCACCCAGCGCCACTCGCCGTTGGTGTGGCGCATCCGGTGCACGCTCTCGAACATCGACGTCTTGCCGGCGATATGGTCGCGGATCGCCGCCTGCACGCGCGCCATGTCGTCGCGGTGAACGAGCCGGCGCCAGTCCGGCGAGACGTGCGGATCGTGCTCGTCGTAGCCGAACATCTTGCGCCAGCGGGGCGAAAACCAGACGATGTTGTTCTCGACCTCGAAGTCCCACATGCCGTCGTTGGCGCCGGGCAGGGACAGGTCGTTGCGCTCCTCGAGCCGGCCGAGGTGGCGCTGCACGCGCAGCCGCTCGAGTCCGGTCGCGAAGCTCGAGCCGACGAGCTTGAGGAGCAGGTGCAGGTTGGCGTCCCAGCCGTCGCGCGGTTGCGACGAGCACAAGGCCATGAAGCCATGCACGCGGCCGTTGAGGGCGAAACCGCAGACGAGCAGGGAGCGGATGCCGAGTTCGGCAAACCGGGCTGCGTCCACGGCGAGGTCGCGCCGCGGCGCGTGCGTGTCGCGGATCTCGAGGATGCGCAGGTGGCCGAGCCCGCTCGCGAGGACGGGCAACCGCTCGAGCGACTCGCCCTTCAGCACCTGCGGATCGAACGGCGTGAGCAGGCCCGTGGCGCTCGCCACGCGCTCGATGGATTCGCGCGCCGCGTCGTAGAGGACGATGCAGATCGCGTCCACCCCGGTCGCGTCGCGCAGCGCGTCGAGGTTGCGCTTGATGCAGCTGTCGCCACCCTCGCTGGTCAGCGCCTGGAAGTCCACGGCGACCTTGGTCGTGAGGACGTCGAGTCCGACGCTGCTGTGCGGACCACTTCCGAAAACAACGAGGGTCGAGAGGAGGTCGGTGCCGTCCTGCTCTTTTCCGCCCTCGGGTAGGGAAATGGCCATCGCGTACTTGGGGATCCGTGCCGGATGTCAGTTCAGTCTGTCAGTCCGCCAAACGCTGCAACGGAACTGCTGCACATTTTTCTAATTCTTACCTGCCAACGATTTGTGAGGCATTCTGTCACAGGGATTTAGAAATTCAAGCTAACCCCCTGTATTCAAATGGACATCGGGCGGCTGGTAGAGAATGGCCCGCGAGCGGTCGCCGCGCGCGACGCAGTCGGCATCGGGCTCGCCCCATACCAGTGCCCATCGCGCGCGGTTGGCACGGCCGAGTTCCACCGCCCGCGCCGCACCGAAACAGGCGTCACGCGTCTTGCTGTCGACCAGCAGTGCCCTGCCCGGTCGCGCAGCCAGCCACGCGGCCGCGTCGGCCGCCTCGACCTCGCGCTCGCGCCACCGGGCATGGCCGAAGTTCACGCTCGGGCGCCGCAGCTGCAGCAGGTACTGCTCCTTGGCGCTGACGAGGCCGAGTTCCTGCACGCCGGCGCTCGCCTGCTCGACCTTCGCCATGAAGGCTCGCCCGGAGCGCTCCGCGTCCATTCGAGGGTAGATCACGAGGCCCACTGTCCCCACGAGCACCGCCAGCACGCCGGCGTAGGCAAGCCACGCGTCGCGTACGCGCAGCCACGCGATCGGCACGAGTCCTGCGGCCGCGATGATCAGCAGGGGCAGCACGGGATGCAGCCCGTAACTGCGCAGCATTCGTTCGGCAGCGGGCGCCGACAGCGCGAAGTACGCGGCGCCGAGCGCCGCCCCCGCGACCAGTGCCACCGCGAGTCCGAACGCGAGGCGGCGCGGCCCGCGTGCCCGCAGCAGCTCGGGCAGCCACGGCGCGGCCGCCATTGCGAGCGCCGGCACGGCGGGCAGCACGTACAGGCCGCGCTTGCCCGAGCTTGCGCTGAAGAACGCCACCACGATCACGACCCACGCAAGCAGCACGGCGACGAGGGTGTCGCGCTCGCGCAGCGCGGCGCGCCAGCGCGGCCACAGCCAGGGCACGAGCGCCACGAGCGGCAGCCACATCACCGGGATGACGTTGGTTAGGTAGTACCAGGTCGGTTCGTTGTGGTGCCAGGCATCCGCGTAGCGCGTCACCGTCTGCTTGAAGAGGATCTCGTTGCGGTAGGCGAGCAGGTCGCCGCCCGCGGACGTGGCGAGCATCATGGGCACGAACCACAGCCCGATGGCGACGAGCATCGCGGCCAGGCCCGGCAGCCATAGGCCGCCGATTCCTGCCACCGGTGCCGGCCAGCCGCGACGGGCGAGCACTGCGAAGGGCAATAGCGCGAGCAGCGGCAGGAAGCCCACGCCCTTGGTGATTACGCCCAGCCCGGCCGCAGCCCAGCCGGCCAGGAACCAGCCGGGCGCCGGGCCGAGCAGCAGGTGCCGCAGCAGGCCATAGAGACTCAGGGTCGTCAGGAAGCACAGCACGCCGTCGATCTTCGCTTCCCGCGCCAGCTCGGTGAACTGCACGGTCAGCAACAGCACGAAGGCGCCCGCCAGCGCCACCTCGCGGCCGCGAGCGCGACGCAACAGGTCGTACACCAGCATCACGGTGCCGACGCCGGCCAGCAGCGACGGCAGCAGGAAGCCGATCCGCAACGAGCCCGTCACCCCCATCGCCGCGGCCAGCAGCCAGAAGTAGAGCGGCGGCTTGTCGGCGTACAGGTCGCCGCCGATTCGCGGGATCAGCCAGTCGCCGCTCCTCAGCATGTCCTGCGCGATCAGCGCGAAGCGTGGCTCGTCGGCAGGCCACGGATCGCGCAGCCCGAGCCCCGCGCCGATCAGGATCAGCGCGAGACCCAGCAGGAAGGCGACGTCCAGCAGCACGTCGCGCGCGGACGTCCGCCCGGGGCGCAGCATGCGATCGAGCAGGCTCGGCACGACGGCACCCAAATTGCTCATTCAGGATTCGTCGGTCGGAATCCGGGGCGAGGCACGGCGTATCAGCCACATCATGCCGGCGAGGTCGACGATGCCGACCCAGAGCCGGTTGTGGAGTCCGTATTTCGATTTCCCGCGCGTTCGCTCGCGGTGGTTCACCGGCACCGACACGACCTCGCAGCCCTCGCGCAGGAACAGCGCCGGCATGAAGCGGTGCATGTGGTCGAAGCGCGGCATGTCGAGGAACACCGCCCGGTCGAACACCTTGATGCCGCAGCCGGTGTCGGGCGTGCCGTCGCGGAGCAGCCGCCCGCGGACGTTGTTCGCGACCCGCGAGGACAGTCGGCGCAGCCAGGTGTCACGCCGCGTGGTGCGATTGCCCATCACGAGCCGCAGCCTGGGCGAGGTCGCACTTCGCGCCACCGCGAGCAGCTTCGGGATATCGGCCGGGTCGTTCTGCCCGTCGCCGTCCAGCGTCGCGATCCACGGTGCGCGAGCCGCGCGCACGCCGGTCGCGATAGCCGCGCTCTGGCCGGAGCGCACCGCATGGCGGATCAGGCGGATCTGCGGCATGCCATCGGCACGGGCAGCACGCACTGCCGCGGCGGTGCCGTCGGTGCTGCCGTCGTCCACGAAGATCGTCTCGTGGCGGCAGCAGCCCTCGAGTGCATCGTGGATCTCCCGCGCCAGCGGCAGCACGTTGTCCTGCTCGTTGCACACCGGGATCACGACCGAGACCTGCAGGTTCAGCACGGGCACGCTTTCGGGCGAAGATATCAAGGTGAGGGCTCGGCCGGGGGGACGCTAGTATAGTCGCCCGCGATGCCGGCCGGTTTCCCTGCGGCCAGCCGCCCACGCCGAAAGTCACAGACTCACGAGACCCGATGAGCGATCCGTCCACGCCGCCCGGGCAGCCACCGCCGAGCAACTCGCTGTATCGAAAGGTGACTCGCGGCAGCAGGCGACTGACCCGCGGCCGCATGCTGCTCTACCGCGTGGCGGTCGCGATCGCCTGGCAACTGGGCCGCATGTTCTGGGCGTCCTGCCGCGTACGCCGCACGCTCGGTATCGATGCCGCGCGCAGCGCAGTTCACGAGTCGCGCGCGGTGATCCCGGTATTCTGGCACCAGCACCTCCTGTTCGGCGCTAAGGCGCTGCTGGACCTGCGCCCGGACGGGCTCAAGGCCGGCTTCCTGATCAGCCCTTCGGTGGATGGCACGGCACCGGCCATGCTCGTCGAGCGCATCGGCGGACATGTGATCCGCGGTTCGTCCACCACCACGGGTGCCCGGGCACTTCGGGATTTCTACGAGACGATCGTGAAGCAGGAGATTTCACCCGCGATCACGCCCGACGGTCCGCGCGGGCCGGTGCACCAGTTCAAGCCCGGACCGGTGCTGCTGGCGCAATTGAGCGGCAAGCCGATCCTGCCGATCAGCATCGCGGCCTCGCCTTGCATCCGCTTCCGGACCTGGGATCGCTTCGAGCTGCCGCTGCCCTTCAGCCGCATCGTGATTGCGTACGGCGAGCCGGTCAGGATACCGCGAGGCGTCGATACCGGACGACTCGCGAGTCTGCAGGACGAGATGGCCTCGCGACTGCAGGCGCTGCAGGCGGAGGCGCGCGCGGCGCTCGCAAGCGACGCTTGATCGGAGGCAGCCCGACCCGGAGCGGCCGCGACATCGATGGCGCCGTCCCGCCAATCGTCCGTGCAGTCCGCGTCGTGGATCAGCGCGCTCACGACCACGGAACATCCACCTCCTCGACGCTCAGTTTTGACACCGCGGCCCGGGTCGCCAGGCAGGCCACGCAATCCTCAGCGAGCGCCAGCGGGCGCAGGTACACGACCTCGCCGCCGAGCTGGGCGACCGAGCGATCTGCCGAGAGCCGCACATCGCCCGCCGAACGAATCCCGGCGCCGACCACCTTGAGTACCGCCTCGGTCGCCGTCCACCGCCCAAGTGTTCCGGTTGCCGCGGGACCAACGGCGCCCGTGCCGCCCGGCGCATCCTCGAGGTCGAGGCCCACCTCGCTGCAATCACTGAGCGCGACGGCGAGGCGGGCCGCGGAGTGCGAAACGCTGAACCACGGTCCGCCCGCGAACGTGGGCTTGCCGCCCAGCGGGAAGCGCAGCTTCGCGAGCTCCACGTGCCTGCCACGCAGCCGGCCCGCGCCGGCGAGCACGAGCGCGGTGCCGGCGAGGCTCGCGAGACGCGCGGAGGCGTCGCGACGCTCGAGTTCGAGGCGCCGTCCATAGGGCATCCGCGTGAGCAGACTGGCCGCCAGACCCGCATCGTCGTCGCGCGGCAGCGTCGCGTGAAGTACCAGTACGTCGGCCATTGCCGGGGATTGTCCGCCCGCACGCCGGCGCCCGCCAGCCGCCCGGCGTGACCGGCGCCCGGCCATCTGGGAGAATCGCGGGCGCGTCGCTGCCCGCTACCAGCGGCCCCGCAGCGCATCCCACACGAAACCGCGGGCCCAAGTCCATGATCCAGTTCCAGACCCTTCCCGAGATGCTCGACCACCGCAGCCGCGGCTCGCTCGCCATCGGTTACCTGGAGGGCGAGAACGCGCAGAAGACGCTGACGCTGGCCAACCTGCGCCGGCGCGCACTCGGAATCCTGCATCACCTGCAGCGCATCGGGGCCGAGCCGGGCGACCTGCTCATCCTGCACGTGGCGGGCAACGAGCAGTTCCTCGACGCGTACTGGGCGTGCATGTACGGCGGCATCGTGCCGGTTCCCGTGGCCGTGGGCATCAGCGACGAGCACAAGCACAAACTGCTGCGCATCGCACGGCAGCTCGGCGACCCGTTGCTCTACACCGACCGGAAGCTGCGCGACCGGCTCGCCGCGTTCGCCGCCGAGCAGGGCGAGGGCTCTGCGTGGGCGACCCTCGAACGGCGCACGTTCCTGATCGACCAGCTCGACGACATCTCTCGCGCGGGCACCCCGGCGCGAGTCGCGCCGGACCAGACCGCCTTCATCCAGTTCTCCTCGGGCTCGACCAGCGAGCCCAAGGGCGTGGTACTGACCCACGCGAACCTGCTCGCCAACATGGACGGCGTGACCCGTGCGATCGGCCTCAACGAGCACGACGTCACGCTGAGCTGGATGCCGCTCACCCACGACATGGGACTGATCGGTTTCCACCTCATGGTGACGTACGCCGGCTCGCAGCAATTCCTGATGCCGACCGAGCTGTTCGTGCGTCGCGCACTCCTGTGGATGAAGTTCGCGGCGGCCAGGGGCGTCACGATCACCTGCTCACCGAACTTCGGCTACCGGCACTTCCTGCGCGCGCTCGGCGACAAGACACTCGACGGCGTGGACCTCTCCAGCGTCCGCCTGATCTTCAACGGCGCGGAGCCGATCTCGGTGGAACTGGTCGAGGAATTCCTCGACCGCATGGCGCCCTACGGGCTCAATCGCAACGCGATGTTCCCGGTCTACGGTCTCGCGGAAGCCTCGCTCGCCGTGAGCTTTCCGGCGCCCGGCTCGGGGCATCGCTACCTGACCGTCGATCGGCGCTCGCTGGGCCTGGGCTCGCCCATGCGAGTCGTGGCCGGCGACGATCCGAACGCGCTGAGGCTCATGTGCGAGGGCCGGCCGATTCCCTATACGCGCGTGAAGCTGGTGGACGATGCGGGCGAGGCGGTGCCACCGGATCACGTCGGTCACGTGCTGATCCAGGGCGAGAACGTCACGCGCGGCTATTTCCGCAACCCGGAAGCGAACGCGGCGGCAATCGACGCGGAGGGCTGGTTGCGCACCGGCGACCTCGGGCTCTGGCACGAGGACGAGCTCTATATCACCGGCCGGTCGAAGGAAATCCTGTTCGTCAACGGCCAGAACTACTACCCGCACGACCTCGAGGCGGTGCTGCAGGGCGAGCCGGGGCTCGAGCTCGGCAAGGTGGCGGCCGCGGGCGTGCGTCCGCCACAAGGCGCAAGCGACGAGCTTGTGCTGTTCGTCCTGCACCGGGGCGGGATGCCGGAATTCGTCCCGATCGCGGCGCGTGCCGTCCACCTCGTGAACGAGCACGCCGGCGTCGAGGTGGCGCGTGTCGTGCCCGTGGGCCGGATACCGAAGACGACCAGCGGCAAGCTGCAGCGCACGGCACTCGCCAAGGCCTACGAGGATGGCGAATTCGCGGCCGAGCTCGCGGCGTTCGACGCGGCCTGGTCGGCCTCGCACGACCACGGTCGCGCGGCCGCCGGCCAGATCGAGCGCCAGCTCAAGGCGATCGTGGACGACGTCCTGGCGGGCAAGCACGTGGACGTGGACGAGAATCTCTTCGAGATCGGCGCAAGCTCGCTCGCGCTGATCCAGATTCACGAGAAGATCGACGAGATCTATCCGGGGGTCGTGGACCTCACCGAACTGTTCGACTTCCCGACGGTCAGCCAGCTCGCCAAGCACCTCGAGCAGAAGCTCGCCAGCGGCTGAAGACAGCGGCAAGGGCGCGGCTCGCGGATCACGCCGGCAGTGGCCTCAGGCCGTATCCCGCGTGAGCTTCCACCGCCGGTGCGACCACCACCAGCCGGCGGGGTCCTCGCGTATCCAGGCCTCCAGCGCCCGGGCGTAGCGATCGGTGACCTCGCCGTGCGGCAGCCGCTCGCCGGGCGCATTGAGCGCCTCGAACCCGAACTCGTAACGGCCGCGGCCCAGTCGCCTCATGCGGCCGAGCAACACCTGGCCGCGTAGCGCCCGCCCCAACAGTTCGGGCCCCATGTAGAAGGCCGTGTCCTGGCCCAGGAATTGCGTCCAGTGCTTCTCGGGACTGGTGGTCGGCGCCTGGTCCGCGATCAGGCCGATCGCCGCCACGTCCCGGCTGCGCGCGAGTTCCTTCAGCACCGTCTTCGCCGGCACCAGCCTTGCGCCGAAGCGCGAGCGCACCCGGCGGAACCACGCATCAACGCTCGAGCTGCGAATCGGCTTGTACAGGCCGACGAACCCGTTCCCGAACTCGAGCGCCATGCGCTGCAGGGCCCACTCCGCGTTGCAGTGGTGCGCCCCGACGAGAATGAGCGGCCGGCCCGGCGGCGCACCGGCGAGCGCCTCCGGGTTGGTCAGCACGACCCGCGCGCGCACCTCGTTCGCATCGAGGCGCGGCGTGTAGAGCAGCTCGGCCAGTGCCTCGCCCTGCCGGCGCACGAACTCACGCTCGATCGCCTGCAGCCTCGTCGCCGATTCCCCGGGAAACGAGCGCGCGAGATTCCCGCGGATCACCTCGCGCCTCAGCCGGAACAGGCGGAACGCGATCCAGGCCGCGGCCCCGGACAGTCGGTACAGCACGCGCAGCGGCAACGGCTCCGCGACATCAGTCATGGCGCGGCTTCGCACGCTTCCAGCGGTTGTAGGCCCAGAAGTACTGCGCGGGGTACTCGTGGATATGCTGCTCGAGGGCACGCACGTACGCGGCCTGAATCTGCTCGGGATCGAGCCGCTCCCCCGGCGCCGCCAGCGCCATGAAGCGCGCGACGTAGCGTCCGGGACCATCCGGTCGCATCGCAATGAACACGGGCTCGAAGCCGAGACGCGCGCCGATCCAGCCCGGTCCCTGAAAGAACGCGGTGGGCTGGCCGAAGAACGGCAGCCAGATCTGGTGCTCGCTCCGGGCCGGTGGCGACTGGTCGGCCAGCATCGCGATCAGCCGCACCTGACGGCGCCGCGCGACGAGGTACCTTCCGACCTCCTTCGCGGGAACCATGGTGGCGCCGAAGCGGCTGCGCATCCGCAGCACCTGGCGGTCGGCGCTGGCGCGCGAGAGCGGCTTGTACGGCACCACGACCGGCTCGCCGAAGCGTCGGGAAACCTCGAGCAGCAGCCATTCCCAATTGCAGTGATGTCCCGCGACGATGAGCACCCGGCGGCCGCTGGCGAGGGCCTCACGGACGATCGCATCGTCCTCGAAGCGCAGCCGCTGCTCGAACTCGGCGGGCGTGATGCGGGGGAACGCACGAATTCCGCCACCAGGCGGCCGAGTCCGGCGTAAAACTCGTGCGCGATGGCGCGCCGCTCCGACGGGTCGCGATCCGCGAGGCAGCGTGCCAGGCCGTCGGTGACCAGCCGCCGACGCCATCCGCCGACGCGAAGGATCCACGCCAGCGTGCCGCACAGCGCATACAGCAGCGGCAACGGCAGCCGCGAGGCGAGGTTCATCATCGGAACAGACCCGCGACGCCGGCGGCGCGGACCGCGAGCGAGGGAGTGGTGCCGGAGGAGGGACTCGAACCCCCGACCCGCGCATTACGAATGCGCTGCTCTACCAGCTGAGCTACTCCGGCACGAGGGGCGCGCAGTATACGGACTCGGCGCCGGGTCGTGAAGTTCAAGCCTTGCGGCGCACGCGGATCACGACGTCCACGCTCTCGATCTCCGTGCCGGGCGGCAGCTGCGGCAGGCGCGCAAACGACAGGTCTTCGGGACGGATGTCGGTCATCTCGCCGGTGTCGACATT
Organism: uncultured Gammaproteobacteria bacterium; assembly: GCA_963712815.1. Classification (GTDB taxonomy): domain Bacteria; phylum Pseudomonadota; class Gammaproteobacteria; order Steroidobacterales; family Steroidobacteraceae; genus RPQJ01. The sequence continues at coordinate 49,863 of CAVQJL010000014.1, read as the reverse complement.
CTGGAAATGATGATGCGGCGCCATCGTCGAGTCGTAGACGCAGCGCTCCGGGTCGGCGTGGATCTCGCGGGCCAGTCCCCGGGCGACGAAAAGGTTGAGCGTGTTGTACACGGTCGCCTTGGACACCCGGCTGTCGGACTGGCGCAGGCAGCCGAGAATCTGCTCGGCCGTCATGTGGCGCGGCGCGGTGAGCAGCAGCCCGGCGACCTTGAGTCGCTGCGAGGTCGGGCGGATTGCGTGCCGCTCGAGGATCACCCGGGCCCGGGCGGCGGTCTCGTCGGGAACTGCGATCGAGGTCGTCATGGGACGGAATTATACGACCGCACGCCCGGCCAGCCACAATTCCGCACAAACACGGCATAAATCCGCACGGACGCTGTTCGGCGGCCGCCCTACCCTCGTCGTCCTGAGGATTCGAACGGGAGCTTGCCATGGAACGGCAACGCGGCTTCACCCTTGCAGAACTCGTCTTCACGCTGGCCATCGTGGCCGGGCTGCTCGGCTGGGGATTGCCGGCGTTCCGTGACCTGCACCGCAACGCCGAACGCACCCGCGAGGTGAACCAGCTGGTGCATGCGGTGCATTTCGCCCGTAACGAGGCCATCAAGCGCAACGGCGTGGTGAGCCTCTGCCCGAGCACGGATGGCGAGCGCTGTGCGCCGGCGGGCACGCCCTGGGACGCGGGCTGGATCGTTTTCGTGAATGGTGATCGAGACGCTCCCGCCGAACGCGATCCGGAAGAGGACCTGCTGCAGGTGTTCGCGCCGTGGATATCGGGCTCGGTCCTCGCCAACCGCGACACGCTGTCGTTCCGCCCGTTCGGGCAGATGGGAATAACGGCCAGCTTCACGTTCTGCGACGACCGTGGCCCCCGGGCTGCGCGGGCCGTGATCATCAGCCAGACCGGACGGCCACGGGTCTCACCGTTCGACGCCTCCGGAGCGCCACTGACGTGCGCGTAGCCGGAGTACCTCGACGCTCCAGCCGGACGACTGGCGGCCGCGGGTGCCGCGGCGCGGCCCCACGCGCTGCCGCTGCGTCGGCGCGCGGATTCACGCTGGTCGAAGTGCTGGTCGCGCTGGTGGTGCTGGCCGTCGGGATGCTCGGCATGGCCGTGCTGCTGGTCGAAGGGCTGCGGGGCAGCCGCAGCGCGCTCGAGCACACGCAGGCGGTCAACCTCGCCTCCGACATCGCCGAACGCATGCGCGCCAACCGGGCCGCCGGCCGTGCCTACGACACCGCGGAAGGCACACCCGATCCACGCCTCGACGCTGCCTGCGAGGACGCAGCCGGCCCCTGCGCGGCCCCGGCGATGGCGGGTAACGACCTTCGACGCTGGCTGGATGCCGTGGCGGAGGCGCTGCCTGAGGGGCGCGGCGAGGTCGGAATCGAGCCACTCGCCGAGTCCGCGCATCGAGGCACGGTCACCATTCGCTGGGCGCAGGCCGGCGCGGCGACACCCGCGAGCTGCACGCTGGTGGTGGACCTGTGAGCAGGCCACTCGTCCGCCCACGACCCGATTGCCCGTGCGAGGCCCGCGGCATGAGCCTGGTCGAACTGCTGGTGGCGATGACCCTCGGTCTCGTCCTGCTGGGCGGGACGCTCACCGCCTACCTCAAGGCGCGCGACACCCACGCGACCCTGGAAACCACCGCCCGCCTGCAGGAGATCGCGCGCCACGCACTCGGCCTGATCGAGAGCGACGTGCGCATGAGCGGCCACCTCGGCCTCACGAGCCGACCGGCGCTGGTGTCCAATCTCGACGCGCCGCTCACTGACCCGGCCGGAGGCCCCGTCGAACTGCGGGGCTGCACGGAGCACTGGGCCACCGAACTGTCGAATCCCCTGAGCGGCTGGGACCAGTCGGCCGGCGCGTGGCCGCTGGAGGCGCCCTGCCGACCGAGCGGCCGATGGCGGAACTCGACGGACGGCCTCATTGTCCGCCGGGCCAGCGCCGACCGGATCGCGCAGACGGCCGCCGGCCTCAAGGCCTACCACCGCCACGTGCTGGTCGCCAGCAGCACAACGGCGGCGCTGATCTTCGTGGGCGACGCCGAGGGCCGCATCCCCGCGGCCTTTGCACAGTCCGACCCACCCGAGGCGCCGCCGCTCGCCGATACGCGGCGGCTGCTCGTGCACGCCTACTACGTCAGCGCGGACTCCTCCGAAGCGTCGGGCTTACCGTCGTTGCGACGCAAGCGACTCGTGGCCGGACCGGCGGTCCAGGACGAGGAAATCATCCCCGGCGTGGAGGATCTGCAGGTGCGGTACGGCGTGGACGCGGACGGGGACGGCAGCGCCGATCGCTACGTGGACGCCGACGGCGTCGCGGCCGGCACCGCGGTCGTGTCGGCCCGCGTCTGGCTGCGCGTGCGGGCTTCGGAGCGCGACGCCGCGTGGAACGACACGGTGCGCTACGCGTACGCCAACCAGGACGAACGCGTCCCGGCAGCCGAGCGCGCGTTCCGCCGCGTGGTCGTCAGCCGGACCATTCACCTGCGGAACTCAGGCGGCACATGAACAGGACGCTCGAACGGCTGCGGTGGAAATGCGCGTCGGCGCGCCAGCGCGGCGCCGTGCTCGTCACCGCCCTGCTCCTGCTGCTGGTGCTGACGGTGCTCGGAGTCGCGGGCCTCGTGACCGCCATGCTCGAGCTTCGGATGGCGGGCAACGTACAGCACCAGGAGCGCGCCTTCGCGGCGGCCGAGCACGCGATCGAGCAGGCGTTGCTCGCCGCGGAACTCGACACCTCGAGCAGCATCGCCGCACCCGTGAAGCCCGACTGCCGCGACGCGTGCACGACGCCGGTGACCGAAGACCCGTTCGATTACTCGCTCTACTACGACTCCGGCGCGACCGGCTCGCCGGCACCGGACGGCGGTCATTCGCTCGGCGCCGGGCTGCAGGCGCACCACTTCATCGTGGATGCCGCGGGCGGGTCGGGCCCCGGCGCTCGTTCCGAGCACACCCAGGGCTTCTACATCCTCGGTCCCGCGGAGCCCTGAGTGCACGCCGCAAGGAGGCAACGACCCATGCGCCATGCATTGCCACGCGATCGCCAGAGCCGACTGAAACCCCGCCGGTCGGTACCGGCAATCGCGCAACGGGCGTGCGCCGCCGCGCGCCTGGCGATCGTCACGCTTGGACTGTCAGCCGGGCCGCTCGCGACGGCTGACGACACCGAGGTGTTCTTCGGCGGCGAGCCGGCCGCAGGGGCCACGGCGCCGAACATCCTGTTCGTGCTGCCCGCAGGCCGGACGATGGGGTGCGTCATCGGATCGACCGTGCCCTGCGAGACGGCTGTCGAGGACGGAAACAGTCGCATGGACGTGCTGAAGGCGGGCCTCAGCCAGGCCCTCGACCGGCTCGCGGACGAGGCCGTGAACGTCGGGTTCATGCGCGGCAACAACGACGGTCGCGGCGGTGCAGCCGCAGCCCGGGGCGGCTTCGTCGCGCAGGAGGTCGCGGCGCTCACAAAGGAGCGCCGCGGCGATCTCGCGCGGTGGATCTGTCCGTTCGGCATGGACGCGCGGGTTTGCCAGCGCGTGGTCCCGGACGGCGGCGACCCGGCCTCGGGCCAGATGCTGCTTGCTCCGACGAACCACGCCGGCTTCTGCACGTTGGACGACGCCGGAGCGGCCGACTGCAGCGATCGGCTCGGGCCCGGCGGGCAACCGCTCGCGGAGATGCTGTTCGAGGCGAACCGCTATTTCGCAGGACGCCGGCCAGCCTGGGGGATGCATTCGAGGATCGGCCCGGGATACCCGTTTCCCGGCCACGCCTACGATCCGCCGTCGATCTGGGGCCCGGCGACCGTGGCTGCGGCGGACTGCAGGGGCGACGCGGCGGCGTGTCGATATCGCAGCCCGGTCGGCGACTGCCAGCGCAACGTGCTCGTGGTGATCTCCGATGGCGTGCTGGCGCCGGACCTCAGTCACGATTCGGGTCCCGGCTCGATCGCGGACTCCGCCGGCGATCCCGCCCCGTACGACCGGTGGTTCAGGGCCTACCGCGACCCGCGGGGAACGACGGCCGGCCTCGGCCGGCACGGCTGCAGCGTCAATGCCGGCATCGACTTTCGACGTGCGGATCCCGTCACGGGCGAGTTCGCCACCGTGGCGCTCAGCGACTGCGCGGACGACCTCGTCTATTCGATGCGCAAGGGTGGCTTCGTGGCGGACCAGCGCGCGGCGCAGGTGTTCACCTACACGGTCGAGTTCGATCTCGCGGCTGCCACGCGCGCCGCGGGAATCGCGGCGGACGCGCCGCGCCAGCTGCTGCAGTTGCTGGCCCGTGCCGGGGGCGGCAAGCACCACGCGATGGATTGCGCCGACTGCACACCCGCCGAAGCCGCCGACGCGCTTGCAGCGATCCTGACGGGCATCGTCCGGGAAGCCGTCGCCGCCAATGCCTCGTTGACGACCCCCGCGGTGCCGGTCAACTCGTTCAACCGGACCGAGAACCTGGACGAGCTGTACCTCTCGGTGTTCCGGCCGGCCGGCAGCCAACGCTGGCGGGGCAACGTGAAGAAGTACCGCCTCGCACCGAACGGCGACATCCTCGGCCGGGGCGACGCGCTGGCCGTGAACGCGCTGACGGGCCGGTTCCTGCCGGAGGTGGGCAACCTGTGGCCGCCGGATCCGGCGATCAGCGACGGCGACGACGTGTTGGCGGGCGGAGCCGCGCGCGCCCTGCCCGATCCGCTGGAGCGGCGCATCTACACCAACGAGGACGGCGCGAACACGCATCCGCTCGCGACCTTCCCCGTCCAGCGGGTCGGTCTTCGCGCCGACGCGGCCGCAGTACTGGGCTACGGGGCGGCCGGTCTCGAGCCGCCCGCCTGTCCCGAACGCGCCGGCGACGTGCCCGGCGACGCCGACAACCCGGCCGTCTGTCACCTGATCGCGTGGATCCGCGGCGCCGACGTGACCGACGCGGTACCGGCCGCCGCCGGGGAGTCACCGTCCGGCAATGGTGATTTCACGGAACCGCGCCACGACCTAGGTGACCCGCTGCACACCCGGCCGGTGGTCGTGAGCTACGGCGGCGATGCGGACAGACCCAGGGCCGTCGTGTATTCGGTGACCAACGACGGCGCACTGCATGCCTTCGATCCGCAGACCGGCCGCGAGCGCTGGGCCTTCATTCCCTGGGACCGACTCGGCCGCATGCTGGCCCTCTATCGCGACCGCGAGGCGCGTCCGCGGACAAAGCTCGGGCTCGATGGCCCGCTGCGCTCGCTCACGCTCGATCGCAACGGCAACGGACGAATCGAGCCGGCAGCGGACGGCACGGGAGACCGCGTGGTCCTCTACTTCGGAATGCGTCGCGGCGGCCGCAACTACTACGCCGTGGACGTCACCCACGTGGACTTCGACGACCCGGCCGGGGACGCGCCCCGACTGCTGTGGATCGCGGGAGCGTCGGACGACGCCGGCATCCCGGTGGACCGGCAGCTCCCGCTGGCCGGCCAGTCGTGGTCGCGGCCCGTGGTCACCCGACTGAAGGTACCGGGGCATCGCGGCACGGATGACCGGGTCGTCATGTTCGCAGGCGGTTACGACCCGGACACGCAGGATCCGCCCGACGGCAGGCCCCGACCGTACGCGGACGACACGGTCGGCACCGGTCTCTACGTGCTCGACGCCTTCACTGGCCGTCGCCTGTGGCGCGCCGGACCAGACGCCGGGGCCGACCTCAGGCTCGCCGCCCTCACCGCGGCGATCCCCGGCGACCTCGCGGCACTCGACCTGACCGGCGACGGCTACGTGGATGCGGCCTATTTCGGCGATCTGCGGGGCCGCGTCTGGCGCGTCGACTTCGACGGAGCCGCGGCTGAGGTGGCCGGTCTCGCGAGCGGTGGCATCCTCGCGGATCTTGGCGGCGAGGGCATCGCTGGCGCACGCCGTTTCTTTACCTCGCCGGACGTCTCGTCGGTTATCCAGCACGGCCAGCGCTGGCTCAACGTCGCGATTGGCTCGGGCCACCGCGAGATGCCGCTGTCCGATCGGGAGACCAACGACCGGTTCTACAGCCTGCGCGATTACCACGGAGCCCTGCATCGCGACTGGTCACGGGCGGTACCGCTGCAGGAAGCCGACCTCGTGGACGTTACGCCGGACCCGTTGGCGCCGGGCGTCCAGCCGCCAGTGCCGCCTGGCAGCGCGGGCTGGCTGCTGCGGCTCGACAGCCAGCCCGGGGAAAAGGCCATCTCCTCGTCGCGGACCTTGGACCACACGGTGTTCTTTCCGACCTTCGTACCGGCCCCGCGTGACGACGGCGACGACGACGGCGCCGAAACCTGTTCCGAGGCCGCCGGCTACAACCACCTCTACCAGGTCAGCGTTCTCGACGCGCGCCCGGGCCGACATCTGTCGGAAACCGCACACGAGATCGGCGCGGGCGGCCTCGCGCTGCGACTCAGGCAGCCCGGCATCGCGCCGGAGCCCGTGTTCGTGTTCCCGCGTGCGGACGGCGGGGCGGCCGGCACGCTTCCGCGTCCCCCGCCGCTGTGCCTCGTCGGCGTGGAGAGCTGCGGTAGCCTCACCGGGACCGGTCTGCGCCGCACCTACTGGCGGCAGCGCGGCGCGGAATGAACCCATCGAGCGATATCCCTTCGCGATGCGGACCGATTCGAACGGGCCAGCGCGGCCTGACCCTGATCGAGCTCGTCGTGGTCGCCGTGGTGATCGCGGTGCTCGCCACAATCGCGATCCCCTCGTACCGCAGCCACGTGCTGCGAGCCAACCGCACGGAAGCCCGCGCGGCACTGCTCGCCCTGGCGACGGCGCAGGAGAAATTCCATCTCCAGTGCCGCCACTACGCAGCCGGGCTCGATCCGGACGAGGACTCGGACTGCGATGCCGCGAGCCTCGAGTTCCCGGCCCGCAGCGAGCGGAGTCGCTACTCGCTCCGGATCACTTCGGCCGACGCGAGCGGCTGGACGGCGGAAGCGCTGCCCGCGGGCCCGCCCCAATCCGCGGACCGCCCCTGCCAGGGCCTCGGGCTTGCGAGTACCGGTCGGAAGTCTGCCTGGGACGATGCCGGGCGGGACAACGTCGCCGAGTGCTGGGGCCGCTAGCCTCGTGCGCGGCGGCCCTCCGCTGCCCGAGGCGTGGGCTCAGCTACGCCGCGGCGCGCGCAGTTCGCGCGGCAGTGCGAACACCACGTTCTCCTCGCGCCCGACGATCTCCTCGGCCCCTTCGCCGCCCCATTCGCGCAGCCGCGCGACGACGCGCTGCACCAGCAGTTCGGGGGCCGACGCGCCGGCCGTGACTCCGACCGCCTGCCGGTCCGCGAACCACTCGGGCCGCAGGTCCTCCGGTCCGTCCACGAGGTAACCCGGCTTGCCGGCCTTCTGCGCGATCTCGCGAAGCCGGTTCGAATTCGAGCTCGACTGCGAGCCCACCACGACGACGACGTCGCAAGCCTCGACCAGGCCCTTGACCGCGTCCTGGCGGTTCTGCGTCGCGTAGCAGATGTCCTCCTTGCGCGGCGTGGCAAGGGTCGGGAAGCGGCGCTGCAGCGCCGCCAGCACCTCGGCCGTGTCGTCCACCGAGAGCGTGGTCTGGGTGACGACGCCGACCCGCGACGGATCGCGCACCTCGAGCCGCTCGACGTCCTCGACGTCCTCGACGAGGCAGATGCGTCCGCCCTGCGAGTCGTCGAACTGCCCCATGGTGCCCTCGACCTCCGGGTGCCCCTCGTGCCCGATCAGGATCACCTCGCGGCCGTCGCGAGCGAAGCGCGCGACCTCCATGTGCACCTTGGTCACGAGCGGGCAGGTCGCGTCGAAGACACGCAGGCCGCGCTGGCGGGCCTCAGCCTGCACCGCCTTCGGCACGCCGTGCGCGCTGAAGATCACCGTGGCGTCGGGCGGCACGCCGTCGAGGTCGTCCACGAACACCGCGCCGAGCCCGCGCAACCGCTCCACCACGAAGCGGTTGTGCACGACCTCGTGGCGCACGTAGATCGGTGCGCCGAACAGTTCGAGCGCCCGTTCGACGATCTCTATTGCGCGGTCCACGCCGGCGCAGAAGCCGCGCGGGTTCGCGAGCAGGATCTTCACCGGCGCTCCCGGAACGCGTCGAGGATCAGCAGTGCGGCACCGATCGTGATGGCGCTGTCGGCGACATTGAACGCGGGGAAGTATGCCGCGCCCCAGTGGGCGTGGATGAAGTCGACGACGTAGCCGTGGACGATGCGATCGATGACGTTGCCGAGCGCACCGCCGAGGATCAGCGACAACGACAGCGGCAGCAGCTTCTCGCCGCGCGGGGTTCTCCAGATCCACACGATCAGCACGGCGCTCACCGTGAAGGCGAGGCCTATGAAGAACCAGCGCTGCCAGCCCGAGGCTCCCGCGAGCAGGCTGAACGCCGCGCCGGTGTTGTGCAGGAGCGTGAAGTCGAGGACGGGCAGCACCTCGACGCGCTCATAGAGCTCGAGGAAGCGGGTCGCGAGGAACTTGGTGGCCTGGTCGAGCGCGATCACCGCCAGCGACAGCCAGAGCCATGCCGCCGGGTGCGTGCGCTGCACGCCGGGGGGTACGGGGGTCGGGATCGGGGCCAGGGGTTCGTCGCCGTTCATGTCAGGCAAACCATCGGCTCTCGCCGGTGCCATCCAGGTTGACCACGCAGCGGCCGCAGAGTTCGGGGTGGGCCGGGACCGAACCGACGTCGTCGCGCTTGTGCCAGCAGCGAACGCATTTGGCGGCCGCGGAGGGCCGGACGCGGATCCAGAACTCCGCATCGCCAGCTGAGCCGTCGGTCGCACCACCCGTCGCGCTGCCCGCCACCGCGTCCGCGGGCCGCTCCCCGTGCGCATGGAGGTGCGCCTCGGACGTGATCAGCGCGAAGCGCAGCTCGTCTCCCAGCGGCGCCAGCGCAGCGCGAATGCCGGTCGCGGCGTAGACATCCACCACGGCGTCGAGCGGCGCGCCGATCTCGCCCGCGACGCGCAGCCGCTCGAGCTCGCGCAGCACGGCGGCGCGGACCGCGAGCACCGCCGACCAGTCCACCGATGCGGCGGAGGCCTCGGCCGCCGGCAGCACGAACCATGTCGAGAGGAACACGGACTCGGGCCGCTCGCCCGGCATGTGCCGCCAGATCTCCTCGGCCGTGAACGAAAGCACGGGGGCGAGCCAGCGCACCATCGCCTCGAGGACGTGGTACATGACGGTCTGCGCCGAGCGCCGCGGCACGCCACTGGCCGGCGTGGTGTAGAGGCGGTCCTTGATGACGTCGAGGTAGAAGCCGCCGAGGTCCACCACGCAGAAGTTGTGAACCTTCTGGTAGATCAGGTGGAAGTCGTAGCTGCGGTAGGCGGCGGTCACCTCGTCCTGCAGCTCGCGCGTGCGCGCGAGCGCCCAGCGGTCGAGGTCCACGAGGTCGGTGAGCGGCACCGCGTCCCGCGCCGGATCGAAGCCCGCGAGGTTGCCGAGCAGGAAGCGGGTGGTGTTGCGAATGCGACGGTAGGAATCCGACATGCGCTTCAGGATCTCGTCGGAGACGCTGATCTCGTTGGCGTAGTCGGTCGAGGCCACCCACAGGCGCAGCACGTCGGCGCCGAGCGTGCTCACCACCTTCTGCGGTGCCACGACGTTGCCGAGCGACTTCGACATCTTGCGGCCCTTCTCGTCCACCGTGAAGCCGTGCGTCAGCACGGCCTTGTACGGCGCGTGGCCCTTCTGGGCGACGGAGGTGAGCAGCGAGCTGTGGAACCAGCCGCGGTGCTGGTCGGAGCCCTCGAGATAGAGGTCGGCGGGATTGAGCACCTCGGGCCGCAGCTTCGTGACGCAGTGGTGCGAGACGCCCGAGTCCACCCAGACGTCCATGATGTCCGGCACCTTCTCGTAGTGCTCGGCCTCCGCGCCGAGCAGTTCACGCGCGTCGAGGTCGAACCAGGCGTCGATGCCGCCCTGCTCGACGCGGTCGGCCACCTGCTCAACGAGCTCGGCGGTGCGCGGGTGCAGTTCGCCCGTCTCGCGGTGCGTGAACAGCGCGAGTGGCACGCCCCAGCGTCGCTGCCGCGAGATGCACCAGTCCGGACGACCGGCGATCATGCCCGTGATGCGCTGCTCACCCCAGTCGGGCATCCAGTGCACCCTGCGGATCTCGGCGAGGGCCGCGGTTCGCAGGCCCGCCTGCTCCATGCTGATGAACCACTGCGGCGTGGCGCGGAAGATGACCGGCGACTTGTGCCGCCAGCAGTGCGGGTAGCTGTGACGGAACGGCTCGTGGTGCAGCAGCGTGCCGTGCGCGGCCAGCACCTCTACGACATGAGCGTTGGCATCGAATACCTTCTCGCCGGCGAACAGCGGCGTCGAAGGGAGGAAGCGCCCGTCGCCGCCCACCGGGTTTTCCACCGCCAGGCCGTACCGCTGGCCGATGATGAAGTCTTCCTGGCCATGGCCGGGCGCCGTGTGCACCGCGCCGGTGCCGCTGTCGAGCGTCACGTGTTCGCCGAGGATCACGGGGACCGCGCGCTCGTAGAAGGGGTGACGCAGCGCGAGGCCCTCGAGCGCGGCTCCCTTGACGCGCGCGACCTCGGTCGTCTGCATCGCGCCCGCACGCTGCAGCACCGATTCCGCCAGCTCGCTCGCCAGCACCAGGAGCTCCGCACCCGCCGCGGACTGCACGGCCAGCAGCGAGTAGTCGAAATCCGGATGCAGCGCGACCGCCTGGTTGGCGGGGAGCGTCCATGGCGTCGTGGTCCAGATCACCACGCTCGCGCGGCCCTCGGGCAGCGCGACGAGACCGCAGCGGTACGCGAGCCCGGCCCGGTCCGCGATCTCGAAGCGCACGTCGATGGAGGGCGAGGTGCGCTCCTCGTACTCGACCTCCGCTTCGGCCAGCGCGGATCGGCAATCCAGGCACCAGTGCACGGGCTTGTAGCCCTTGTAGAGGTGGCCGTTGCGGATGATCCCGGCAAACGCGCGCAACTGCTCCGCCTCGTAGCGCGCATCCATCGTGAGATACGGCGCGCTCCAGTCGCCCATCACGCCGAGTCGGACGAAGCCGCTGCGCTGGACCTCCACCTGCTCCTGGGCGTATTCGCGGCACTTCTGGCGAAAGGCCCGGGCGTCGAGCAGCCTGGTCTCCTTGCCCCCGGCCTTCTCGACCGCGTGCTCGATCGGCAGGCCATGGCAGTCCCAGCCCGGCACGTACGGTGCGTCGTGTCCGTCGAGGGTGCGCGACTTGACGATGATGTCCTTGAGGACCTTGTTCACCGCGTGGCCGATGTGGATCGCACCGTTCGCGTACGGGGGGCCGTCGTGGAGGATGAACGGCGGCCGGCCTTTCGCCACGGCACGCAGCTTCGCGTAGATCCCTCGTTCCTCCCACCAGCCGAGCATCTCGGGCTCGCGTCGGGCAAGATCAGCCTTCATCGGGAAGGCCGTCTCGGGCAGGTTCACGGTGTGCTTGTAGTCGGCCATTGGGGAAGCGGTCGGCGCGTGGCCGGCCAGTTTATCAAATGCCGAGCACTGTCCTCGCCGCCGCCGCGTCCCGGTGCATCTGGGCAACCAGCGCGTCGAGCGACTCGAATTTCTGCTCGTCGCGCAGGCGGGCGACGAAGTCCACGTCGAGGTAGCGGCCGTACAGGTCGCCGTCCCAGTCGAACAGGTGCACTTCGAGCAAGGGGTCGGTGCCAGCCACCGTCGGGCGGGTGCCGAGGCTCGCCACCGCCGGGTGATCCGACAGGCCCGATCCGCTGGCACGTACGGCGAAGATGCCCCACAGCGGCACGACCTTGCGCTGCAGGGCGAGGTTGGCCGTTGGATAGCCGAGCTGGCGGCCCAGTCGCTTGCCGAGGCGCACCCGGCCGGCCATTCGGTACGGCCGCCCGAGCAGTCGGGTCGCGCGGTCGAGGTCGCCGCGGTTGAGCGCCTCGCGCACGAGCGAGCTGCTGACGCGCTCGCCGTCCACGAGGAACCGGCCAACCTCCTCCACCGTGAATCCGTGCTCCCGGCCCGCTGACCTCAGGGTCTCGATGGTGCCTTCCCTGCGCTTGGCGAAGTGGAAGTCGTGACCGACCACCACGTGACGCACGCCGAGGCCGTCGACCAGCAGGCGGTCCACGAACTCGGCGGCCGCCATGCCCCGCATTCGATCGTCGAACCGCAGAACCACCACGCGGTCCACGCCGCAAGCCTCGAGTGCCTCGAGCTTCTCCCGAAGCCGGGTGAGACGGGACGGCGCCGCCGGCCCCTCGAAATACTCCCGCGGCGTGGGCTCGAACGTGACCACTACCGCCGGCACCCCGAGTGCCGAGGCACGCTCGCGCAGCGCGGCAATGATGTGCTGGTGCCCGAGGTGCACCCCGTCGTAGTTGCCGATCGTGGCGACGCAGCCGCGGTGTCGCGGCATGAGGTTGTGCAAGCCTCGAACGAGGTCCATGGCGGGAATCGGGCTCAGCCGGGGACGATGGCGCGGGACGGTAGCAGATCCCGGCGGCCGCGAGGCCGCTGCCCGTGCCCTCCCCGACGCACTGTCGGAGAAATTTACAGTGACGCGCACGGGTCGGCGGCGCGTCGGGCTCAAGTAACTGATCTGAAGATATAAATTCCCGCTGGCATCAATCTTGCTTGCCATATTCCCGAACGGTTCCGCAAACGTCACGGCCCAGGAATCGATCCCCTGGCCAGGACGATGCAGAGCCGGCAAGGACGCCTACTGGTCCGGAATTTTCGTGTAGAGCACGGGTGTGCGGCACGGACAACAGCAATATCGGTAAGCCAATATCGGTAAGTCTTGATTCGACAGAAAATCACGAAGGGGTGAAACATGAATCTTTCCGTCAATTTGCGCAGGACGATCTCGGCCGCAGTGCTGAGCGGGGCCGCGCTGTGCATCGCCGCACCAGCCTCGGCCGCGGTGATCTACAACACCGGCGACGCGGACACGGCCACGGTGGCGCTCGGGATCAACGACGAGGGGCACCTCAACGTCGCGGACGGCAGCATCGTCGAGAATTCCAGCCGAACCGGACTTGCATTCAAGTTCGTCCGAGACGCCGGGGCAGGTCCCACCTGGCAAGATGCCACTTCGCCGGGCTGCTTCTGCGAAGGCTGGGGCGTGTCGGTCAACAATGCGGTCTCCGGATACGCCAACGTCGACACGGACTCCGGCGTGACGAACCTGAGTGTCGTCGGCGCGCCGGCTGGCACTCCGTCGAGCTTCACGACCACCGTCGAGATGACGAGCCTCCCGGGCCTCACGGTCCGGCACGCCTATTCGCCGGCGGACAACGCGCCCGAAGCGCTCTTCAAGGTCGTGGTCACCATCAGGAACGACACCGCCGAGGCGGTGAACGACGTCAAGTACGTCCGCGTCATGGACTGGGACGTGCCGCCGACCGAGTTCGACGAGTACGTCACCATCCGCGGCACCGCGACGACGACGCTGCTCGAGAAGTCGCACCTGAACGGCTTCGACACCGCAAACCCGATCGGATCCTCCTGCGACGCGAACGGCTGCGGCTACGGCGGCGTCGACACGGACTTCACCGATGCGGGCCCCGAGGATCACGGCGCGTACTTCCGCTTCAACTTCGGCACGCTGGAGGCCGGTGCGGAATACATGTTCACGATCTTCTACGGCGCGGCAGCGACTGAGGCAGCGGCAGTAGCGGCGATCGTGGCCGAGAGCATCGAACTGTTCTCGTTCGGCCAGAGCAACGGTGGCCAGAGGACCGGGGCACCGGCAACCTACATCTTCGGCTTCGCGGGTGTGGGCGGCACGCCGGTCGTCCCGACTCCGGAACCGGGTTCGCTCGCGCTGCTGGGCCTCGGACTGCTCGGCCTCGGCGCCGCGCGCCGTCGCCGGAGCTGATTGCCAGGGGGCGTCGAGCCCCGGGGCCGAATGTGACCCCGGTTATCGATTTCCCCGGCTTGTGACGCTAGGCTCCCCCACTTCGGTGGGGGAGCTTTTTTTTGCCTGCCCGCCAGACGACTTCGGGAGTGACGCATGAGTGTTCGGATTGCCGGATTCGCCGCGGGAGTTGCCGCGACCGTGGCAGCGTGCCTGTTCGCGATGTCGAGCCGAGCCCTCCCGATCGACCCGACCACCCTGCCCCTCAAGGCTCTGCCGAAGGCCGGTCCCGCTGTCGCCGAATCGAGTTACGTGGCGGGACTGAAGGCTTTGGCGGAGAACCGTCTCGATGACGCCGACCGGTCGTTTCGCGGCTGCCTCGAAGTCGCGCCGAAGGCGGCGGCCTGCATGCTGGGCGTGGCAACGGTGGCCAGCCAGCGCGGCAACGCGCAAGCCAGCGGACTGTGGATCGAGCGGGCCGCGGCCGTCGAGCCCGACAATGCGCATGCGCAGGCGTCGCTCGGACGCTGGCGTGCGGTCAACGGCCAGATGGCCGGAGCGGTGACTGCCCTCGAAGCGGCGATCCGGCTCGATCCGAAGGCCGTGCGCCCGCGCGTGGACCTCGGCGATATTTACCTCGCGTCCGGGCGCGACGTCGGGCGCGCCATCGAGCTCTACCGCGAGGCGATCGCCGTGGACGAGAAACACGCCGGGGCCCACTACGCGCTCGGGGTCGCACTCACGCGCACGGGCGACGCCGCCGGGGCGCGCGCGGAGTTCGAGCGCGCCGCGGTCCTGTCACCCGGCAACCCGTTGCCTGCGCTCGGTCTGGCCGAACTGTTCGCCGCCGCGGGCGATCTCAAGCAGGCTGAACTCTATGCCCGCGAGGCCGTGAAGGCGCAGCCCGGGCTGCTGCAGGGACGCCTCGTTCTCGCGCAGGTCCTCGAGGCCGGCGGCCGCTACGACGAGGCGATGCGACAGTACAGCGAGATCGCGGCGGCGCATCCCAAGGTGGCCGCGCCGCACTTTCACTTGGGCGCGCTGCTGCACCGCCGGGGCGACCTTGCCGGGGCCGCCGCCGAGTACAACAAGGCGCTCCAGATCGATCCGGAGTTTGGGCCCGCCCTCAACAACCTCGCGGCCGTCGAGTTGACGCTCAACAAGGCGCCGGCGAAAGCCGAAGCGCTGGCGCGCCGAGCCGTGGCCGCAGCGCCGAACAGCGCGGCTTACCGTGACACGCTGGCTGAAATACTCGCGGCGCGCGGCGAACTCGCCAAGGCGCTGGCCGAGCAACAGCAGGCCGTGCGACTGGAACCGGACAACCCCATGTACCTCGCGCGCGCCGGCACGCTGCAGGCACGCCTCGGGCAGAAAGACGAGGCGATCGCCTCGCTGGACAGTGCACTCAGGATGTCGGAGTCGTTCCCAGGAGCCGCCGAGGCGCGCAAGCTGCTCGACAGCCTGCGCCGCTGAGCAGCCGCGGCGCCTGTTCGGGACCGACCCGTGCCCGCGGCGTGGCGCGCACTCAATCCGCAGGCGGGCGCTCGGCGCGAACGGCCGGCGGTCCCGCCGGGCGCACTTTGAGCTCGTGCACGCGCATGCCGAGCACGAAGAGCGTGCCGAAGTAGAGCCCCGCCCCGCCGACCACGAGCAGCGTCATCCACTGCGCGCGCGACCACGCGCCCATTTCGATCCAGCGTTGCGTGTCGCCGGCGACCCACCACAGGAACGCCACCATGACCGCGTTGCCCGCCAGCACTTGCCCGAGCATGCGGCGCCAGCCGGCGGCGTGGTGCAGCACGCCCTGGCTTCGCAGTCCGCGGTAGAGCATGGTCGAGTTGTACCAGGCGCCAATGCCGGTATTGAGAGCCAGCAGCGCGTGCAGTCCGGGGCGTCCCGGGTACGCGAACGCCAGCGGCAGCACGACGAGCAGGTTGAGCCCCATGCTCACGCCCAGCGAGCGGATGCCGATGCGCACCGGGGTGCGGGTGTCCTGGCGTGCGAAGTACCCGGGCGCCAGGACCTTCACCATGCTGAACGCCAGCAGCGCGGACGCGTAGGCCATGAGCGCCAGCGAGGACATTCGCACGTCGTGCTCGTCGAACTTGCCGTAATGGAAGATCGTCACCGTGAGCGGCCCCGCGAGCACCACGAGCGCGAGCGTGGCGGGCAGCACCACGACGACGACCAGGCGCAGCGCCCAGTCGAGCGTGGCGGAGAAGCGTTCCGGCGCCTGCGCGGCGTGTTGCGCCGCGAGGCCCGGCAGGATCACGGTGGCGAGTGCGATGCTGAACACGCCGAGCGGGAATTCCATCAGGCGGTCGGCGTAATACAGCCACGCGATGCTGCCGGTGGCGAGGAACGAGGCGATCAGCGTGTCGAGCAGCACGGCGACCTGCGAAACCGACGAACCGAAGATCGCCGGCAGCATGAGCCGGCCGATCTTGCGTACGCCCTCATCCCGCCAGCGCCAGCGCGGCCGCCGCAGCAGCCCCATCTTCACGACGAACGGCAGCTGGAAGGCCAGCTGGACGATGCCCGCCACGAACACGCCGATCGCGAGCACGATCCCGGGCCGATCGAACGAGGGGGCGATCAGGGCCGCGAACACGATCATGACGAGGTTCATAAGCGTCGAGGTCATCGCCGGCACCGCGAAGCGTCCATAGCTGTTCAGCACGCCGGCGGCGAGCGCCGCGAGCGAGATGAACAGCAGGTACGGGAAGGTCCAGCGCAGCATCTCGACCGTCAGGTCGAACTTGCCCTCGTCGGCCCGGAAGCCGGGCGCGAAAATCAGCACCAGCAGCGGCGCGGCGACGATGCCGACGATCGTCACGACCGTCAGGAACCACGCGAGCGTCCCGGCCGCGCCGTCGATCAGCTCGCGCACCTCGTCGTGCGACCTCTGCACCTTGTACTCGGAGACCACCGGCACGAAGGCCTGCGAGAACGCGCCCTCGGCGAACAGCCGACGCATGAAGTTCGGGATCTTGAAGGCGACCAGGAACGCGTCCATGAGGACGCCGGCGCCGAACATGCGCGAATAGACCATGTCGCGCAGCAGCCCGGTCACCCGCGACAGCAGGGTGAAGGCGCCGACGATGCTGGTGCTGCGGAAAAAGCCGCCGCTCAAGCGGGCTCCTCGGGGGCGGTCAGGACGCGGGCGGCCGGGGTGCAGGACATGCCGGCGGCACTATAGCGAGGGTTGACCGCCTGCGCATCCTCCGCCACAATGCGCGGCTCATTTTGGAGACCGATTCGTGGCGAACATCAAGTCCGCAGAAAAGCGTGCCAAGCAGGCCGTCAAGCGTCGCGCCCACAACATGGCCGCCCGCTCGCGACTGCGTACCTCGATCAAGAAGGTGCTGAACGCCGTCGGCGCCGGCAAGAAGGACGACGCGGTCGCCGCCCTGAAGGCAGCCCAGCCGGTCATCGACACCATGGTCAGCAAGGGCATCATCCATGCCAATAAGGCTGCGCGCCACAAGCGCGAGCTGAACGCCAAGGTCAAGGCGCTCGCCACCGGCTGAGGCGCCCTCGCCTCGCCCCCGAAGGAGCCGGCCCCTCGCCGGCTTTTTCGTTTCTGGCGCCGCCTGAACTCGCTGCGGACGACGGCAGGTCGCCAGCCGGACTCAAGGCTCTGTCGCGGGTGGCGGGGCCTCGAGGGCCAGCTCGTCCAGCCGCCGCATCACCGCCTGGCACAGCGACTGCGTGCCGTCGCGCGTGGCGCCCGAGATCCGGAACACCGGCCCCTTCCAGCGCAGGCGCCGCACGATCTCGCGACAGCGCTTGTTCGCCGCCTCGGCCGTCATCAGGTCGGTCTTGTTCAGCACCAGCCAGCGCTCGCGCGTGGCGAGCTCAGGGCTGAAGCGCTTGAGCTCCGCGACGATCACGCGAGCATCCTTGACCGGGTCCGCGTCCGGATCGGGCGGCGCAATGTCCACCAGGTGCAGCAGCAGCCGCGTGCGCTGCAGGTGCTTGAGGAAGCGGATGCCGAGCCCGGCACCCTCCGCCGCGCCTTCGATGACGCCGGGGATGTCGGCCATCACGAAGCTCTTGTGCTCGCCCACGTACACGACGCCGAGGTTCGGGTGCAGGGTCGTGAAGGGGTAGTCCGCGATGCGCGGGCGCGCGGCGGATACCGCGGTGATGAGCGTGGACTTGCCCGCGTTCGGCAGGCCGAGCAGGCCCACGTCGGCCAGCAGCTTGAGTTCGAGGCGCAGTTCGCGCCGCTCGCCCGGGAAGCCGGGGGTGGCCCGGCGCGGCGAACGGTTGGTGCTGCTCTTGAAGTGCTGGTTGCCGAGGCCGCCCCGCCCGCCGCGGGCGACGAGGATTCGCTCGCCGTCCTGCGTCAGGTCGCCGAGCGTCTCGTCGGTGTCGGTGTCATAGATCACCGTGCCGACCGGCACGACGACCTCGAGGTCGGCACCGCCCTTGCCACTGCAGTCGGCGCTGCCGCCCGGCTCGCCGTTCGCCGCCTTGAAGCTGCGCCGGTAGCGGAAGTCGGCCAGGGTATTGAGACCCTTGTTCGCGACGAAGTAGATGCTGCCGCCGTGGCCGCCGTCCCCGCCGTCGGGCCCACCGAACGGGATGAACTTCTCGCGACGGAAGCTCACCATGCCGCGCCCGCCGTTGCCGGCCTGGACCGTGATCGTGGCTTCGTCGACGAACTTCATTGGGATACGACCGATGACCTGCAGAGGGCGGATAGTTAGGAGCACCCCGCCCAAAAAGCAAAGGCCCCGGGGATACCGGGGCCTTGCCTGCTCGCGGGCGGAAGCCCCGGTCAGCTGGCGACGGGGTCCACGAATACGTGCATGCGCTGCTCGGCGCCCTTGCGGCGGAAGCTGACCGTGCCGTCGGTGAGCGCGAAGAGCGTGTGGTCCGTGCCGATGCCGACGTTGGCGCCGGCGCGATACTGCGTGCCGCGCTGGCGCACGAGGATGTTGCCCGCGACGACGCGCTGACCGCCGGACTTCTTGAGACCGAGGCGCTTGCTCTCGGACTCGCGACCGTTCTTGGTGCTGCCGCCTGCCTTTTTATGTGCCATGGCTAGACTCCTTGCTTCGGGCGCGGGCTCAGCCCGAGATGCCCGTGATCTTGACTTCGGTGTACTGCTGGCGATGCGTGCCCTGCCGCATGTAGTGCTTGCGGCGGCGGAACTTGACGATCGTCACCTTGTCGCTCTTGCCGTGCGACTGGACCGTGCCCGTCACCTTGCTGCCGTCGACATAGGGCTTGCCGATCTTGACGTCGGCGCCCTTGCCGACCACCAGCACCTTGTCGAACTCGACGTCCGCGCCCGGCTCGCCAGCGAGCTTCTCGAGGCGCACCACGTCGCCCTCGGCGACGCGATACTGCTTGCCGCCCGTCGCAATGACTGCGTACATGACCTTGGATTCTCCACAGGGGCCGAGGGTTGACCCCCGGCAGAAAGACGCGGGAGTTTACGGGTCCGGGCCGTTCGAATCAAGCGCTTAGGGGATCCGGGCCATTCCCAGGCCCGGCACGTCCGGGTACCATGCGCCGTCTTTGTCAGGGCCCGGCGCGGAATGCAACTCGAGCAGATCAGGGAACCGGTGGCCGACGAGCTGCGCCGCCTCGACGAGGTCATCGTCGCCCGTCTGGCAAGCGACGTCGTGCTGGTCAACCAGGTCTCGCAGTACATCGTCGGCGCAGGCGGCAAGCGCCTGCGGCCGCTGTCGGTCCTGCTCGCGGCGCGGGCCTGCGGCTACCGGGGCGAGCAGCACGTCGAGGCCGCGGCCATCATCGAGTTCATCCACACGGCGACGCTGCTGCACGACGACGTCGTGGACGGCTCCGGGCTGCGACGCGGCCGACACACGGCCAACGAGGTCTTCGGCAACCAGGCGAGCGTGCTGGTGGGCGACTACCTCTACTCGCGGGCCTTCCAGATGATGGTCGGCCTGGGCGACATGCGGATCCAGGGCGTCATGGCGGAAGCGACCAACACCATCGCAATGGGCGAAGTCCTGCAGCTGATGAACGCCCACGACCCGGACACCTCCGAGCAAAGCTACCTCGAGGTGATCTACCGCAAGACCGCCAGGCTGTTCGAGGCCGGTGCGCAGATGGCGGCGATCCTGGCGAAGGCCACCCCGGCCGTGGAGCAGGCGATGGTTGCCTACGGGCGGCACCTGGGCACCGCTTTCCAGCTCGTGGACGACGCGCTCGACTACCGCGCCGACCGCGCGGAACTCGGCAAGAACATCGGCGACGACCTTGCCGAGGGCAAGGCCACCCTGCCGCTCATCCATGCCCTGTCCCGGGCGGCGCCCGAGGACGCGGCGCGGTTGAGGGCCGCGATCGAGCGAGGCGGTCTCGCCGACCTCGAGGCGATCACACGCATGATTGAATCATCGGGGGGCCTTGAGTACACTGCCCGGCTCGCGCGGCGGGAGAAGGATCTCGCCATCGAGGCCCTGGCCGATCTTCCCGATTCGGCGCACGCAAGGTCGCTTCGAGCGCTTGCGGACTTCGCGGTCAGCCGTACGCACTGACCTGAGGGGTCCGACCGGTCGGCACACGGCGACGGGATGTAGCTCAGCCTGGTAGAGCACTACGTTCGGGACGTAGGAGTCGGAGGTTCAAATCCTCTCATCCCGACCACCTTGATCCTCCCGACGCGGGCACGAAACCGCAAGCGGGCGATCGCGGCGCCCGGCGTTGCCAGGCCGAACGACGGCCTCACACCCCCGTACTCGCTCAGCCGAACCTGCTTCGTAAAAGTCGACGCCCCGCAGAGCGGGGCGTCGTTCTTACACCGGATCCAGTCCCTGCTCAGCCCTTCTGGCGACGCCGGGTGAGGCCGAGGCCGGCCAGCCCGAGTCCGAGCAGTGCAAGTGAGCCGGGCTCGGGCGTCGGGTTGATGTCCCGGATGTCGCCGGTCAAGTACAGCCCCATGAAGAAGATGTTGTCATCGTTCGTCGCGTTCTGCGTGAAGATCGAGAACGACGTATCTCCGAGGGCCAGGAACGATCGCAGGTCGTACAACTCGTCGTCGTCGTCGTAACTGCCGACGTTGTTCGACGGGTCGTCGCCGATGCCGCCCACCGTGATGAGTGAGCCGTCGGAGGACGAGAGTCCGTCGTCGTTATTGCCGGCGAACCTCGTCAGCACCGACCCGTTCACCGAAATCGTCGAGGCCTGGCTGCAGCAACTGAACGTGCTCGCGATGCTCATCATGGCCGCGAATCCCGCCGCGGTCGGGTCACCCAGCGGCGCGCCAAGCGCCACATTGGTCGTCTCACCGCCCGTATTCTGGCCACCATCGAGCAACGCGACGCTGCCGACGGGCAGGGACGGATTCGAATACACGATCGCCAGCACCTCGCCGTCGATTCGGGTGTTCTTCGTACCTTCCTGCACGCTCCACGCGTAGTCCGGTCCGGCCTCCGCCGCGACCAGCGACTGCACGAGGCTCGTCACATCGGCGCGGGCGGTGAACCACTGGCCGATGTCGGCGCGCGTGCTGATCGCCCCGACCAGCGCCGTGAAATTGTTGACCGGCGTGCCGGCGAGGCTGATGCCCGCCGTGTTGTAATCGGCGAGCGTACGAGGGCTATCGGGGTACCACGGGTAGGGCGTTCCTGCGCTGTAGAGGTAGGCCTTCAGGATGGTGGATCCGGCCGGCACCATCGCCTGCACGCTGCCGACCGGGCTGGAGTTGCTCCCGATTCCGTCGATGCTCACTGCGACGTTGCCGTTGAAAATGCCGACCGGCAGCAGCGCGGCCGACGCGGAGTGGCCGACCGCCAGCAGGACGCCAGCAACTGCCACGCTCAGAACCTTGCTTGAAACCACGGTAACACCCTCCTCTATTTGATTTATCGATGTCGCAACGTTCCTTGCAAGATCTGCGCCAAAAGTCGATATCTCAAGGAAACTCAAGCACTTCCGGGCATACGCCAACTGAACGGCACGCCGAAATGTAAAGAATTCCGACCCCCCGCATCAGGCGTGCGGCCGGCGATCCGGCAACTCTCTCACCAGCACCTTGTCCACCCGCCGGCCGTCCATTCCCACGACCTCGAAGCGCAGGTCCTCCCAGTCGAAGTGATCGGCGGCCTGCGGAATTCGGCCGAGCTGATGCAGCACGAAGCCGGCCACGGTCGTGTACTGGTGCTCCTCCTGTCCGGGCAGCGACCCCAGTTCGAGCACGTCCTGCAGTTCCTCGATCGGCAAGCCACCCTCCACCAGCCATGACCCGTCCGCGCCCGGCAGGATGCCGGCCGGCGCGGGCGCACCCGCGGTGCCGATCTCGCCCACGATGGCGCCGAGGAAGTCCGAATCGGTCACCAGACCCTGCAGCTCGCCGTACTCGTCCATGACGAGCGCAACCTGGCGGCCGGCCGCCCGGAACGTCTCGATCAGCGAGGTCGTGGTCGCAGTCTCGGGGACGCGCAAGGGGTCGCGCACCCGCGCGGCCACGTCGAGCGGCCGGCCCGCGAGCACGTCGGCGAGCAGGTCCGTGACCTCGACGATGCCGAGCACGTTGTCGGTGCCGCCGCGGCAGACGACGAGGCGCGTATGCGGCGCACCCGCGACCCGCGCGCGCACCGACGCCGCGTCGTCGTCGAGGTCGACGACGTACAGCTCCTGGCGTGGCGTCATGATGCTGGTCACGCGGCGCTCGTCGAGGCGCAGCACGTTCGAGACATAGGCCTGCTCGCTCTCGTGGAACACGCCGGCCGCGGCGCCCTGCTCCATCAGCACAGCGATCTCCTCGTCCGTGACGGGCGGCTCGTGCGCCGCGGTCCGCGGCACCAGCGCGAGGACGACATCGCTCGACTTCGACAGCAGCCAGACGAACGGAGCCGCCAGTTTCTCGAGCATGCGCATCGGGGCCGCGACCACCAGCGCCACGCGCTCCGGCGCGAGCAGCGCCAGGCGCTTCGGCACGAGTTCGCCAAGCACGACCGACAGGTAAGTGATGAGCAACACCGTGAGGGCGAATGCGATCCCGCCCGCATGCGCTGCGAGCAGCGGCACCTGCGCGAGGTGCCCGGCGAGCGGCTTCGCCAGCGCCGAGTCGCCCACGGCGCCCGCCAGCACACCGATCGCGGTGATTCCGATCTGGACGGTGGAGAGGAACCGTGACGGCTCGTGGCGCAGGGACGCGGCGGCGGCGGCGCCCGGCCGGCCCTCGTCCTCGAGGCGCTGCAGGCGCGCGCTGCGCGAGGCGACGACGGCCGTCTCGGACAGCGCGAACAGCGCATTGAATGCGATCAGCAGCAGGATGATCGTGAAGTCCATCGATGTATGTCGTCGCCCGCCTGGATGGGCGTCCATCATAGCGTTCACGCTGCCAGCGCAGGACGGCGGGGTTCACCTGTGCAGCCGGGGCTGATACGGTCATGGACGGCACGCCTGCGGAGCTCCCGCCCATGCAAGATCGCACCATGACGGCGCCGGTCGCCGCCCCGGCCGCCATCGAGACCGCACGGCTCCAGGGCAGGGTGGTCATGGTCGGGTGCGGCAGCATTGGCCAGGCCCTGCTGCCGATCCTGCCGAGGCATGTCGAGTCGGCGGAGCGCGTGACGGTGCTCGCGGCCGACGAACGCGGCCGCGGCATGGCCACCGCGCAGGGCGCGCGGTTCATCCACTGCGTCCTCAAGCCCGGCGGGTTTCACCGTGAGCTCGCGCGTTACCTGTCTGCGGGCGACCTGCTGCTGAACATGTCGGTGGACGTCTCCAGCGTGGATCTCATCGAATGGTGCGCCGACCACGACGTGCTCTACGTGGACACGTCCATCGAGCCCTGGCCGGGAGTCTTCGACAATCCGATGCTCACGGTGCGCGAGCGCACCAACTTCCTGACCCGCGAACGGCTGCTGCGGCTCGCACGCCGGCTCGGCCCGCATGCGCCGACCGCGATCGTCGATCACGGGGCGAACCCGGGACTGGTGTCGCATTTCGCGAAGCGGGCGCTGCTCGACCTCGCGGCGGAGCTTGGCCGCGATGCGCGCCGGCCGGTCGAGCGCACCGGGTGGGCCACGCTGGCGCGCGACCTTGGCGTGACCCTGATCCAGGTCTCCGAGCGGGACACCCAGGCCGCGGAGCGGCCGAAGCGCCCCAACGAATTCGTGAACACGTGGTCCATCGACGGCTTCGTGGACGAGCTCATGCAGCCTGCCGAGCTCTCGCTCGGCAGCAGCGAGCCTCGCAAGCCCAACGGCGCACTCTGGCACCGTCGAGGCTCCGGGTCCGTCTACCTGCGCCGACCGGGAGGTGCCACGTTCGCACGCAGCTGGCTGCCGTCGCTCGGCGGCTTCCAGGGCCTGCTCATGACTCACGACGAGGTGTTCTCGATCGCCGATTACCTGTCGTTGCGCGACGGACGCGCTTTCAGCTACCGGCCCACCGTGATGTTCGTGTACCACCCCTGCGACGACGCGATGCTCTCGGCGCTCGAGCTCGAGGGCCGGGGCTGGCAGATGCAGCCTTCGCGCCGCGTGCTCACCACCGAACTGGTCACCGGCATGGACGAACTCGGCGTCCTTCTGGCGGGCCACGCGCTGAACGCCTACTGGTTCGGGTCGCAGCTCGCGATCGAGGACGCGCGCCGAACCGTACCGCATGCGAATGCCACGACGCTGCAGGTTGCCGCAGGCGCTCTCGCGGCCGTAGTCTCCGCCATCCGCCAGCCGCGACGCGGCGTGCTCGAGGCGGACGACCTCGACTTCGAGGAGTGCCTCGCCGTTGCGGCGCCGTACCTCGGGCGCATGGTCGGGGCATTCACGGACTGGACGCCGTTGCAGGGCCGCGGCGACCTGTTCGACGAGGATCTCGACGCCGACCAGCCCTGGCAGCTCAAGAACGTGCGCTCCCGACAGTGGCGTGCATGACAGAGGCAGACGCGACTCATCACCGGAGACCGCCATGACCGAGACCTTCCAGCGCATCGTCCTCGCCAGCCGGCCGCAGGGCGCCGTGGCGCCCGGCAACTTCAGGCTCGAGCGCGTGCCAGTGCCCGAGCCCGGCCCCGGTCAGCTGCGGGTGCGCAACCACTACCTCTCGCTCGACCCGTACATGCGCGGGCGCATGGAGGAAACGAAGTCCTACGCCGAGTCGCAGAAGCTGGACGAGACCATGATCGGCGGAACGGTCGGCGTGGTGGAGGTCTCCAATCACCCGGGGTTCGCGGCAGGAGATACCGTGACGGGATTGCTCGGCTGGCAGGAGGTCGCCCTCTCGGACGGCAATCAACTCATGAAGGTGGACACGCGCGCGATCCCGATGTCGGCCTGGCTCGGTCCCGTGGGCATGCCCGGCGTCACCGCGTGGTACGGGCTCAACCGGATCTGCGAGCCGAAGGCCGGCGAGACCGTCCTCGTCTCGGCGGCGAGCGGCGCGGTGGGCAGCGTGGTGGGCCAGCTCGCAAAGCAGGCCGGCTGCCGCGCGATCGGCATCGCGGGCGGTCCCGAGAAATGCGCTTACGTGATGTCGGAGCTCGGCTTCGACGCCTGCATCGACCACCGCGAGCACGGCGACCTGAAGTCGATGGTGCAGGCGCTGCGAACGGCTGCGCCCGACGGCATCGACGGCCTGTTCGAGAACGTGGGCGGCCTGTGCCTCGACGCCGCCCTCGCCTGCATGAATCCCTTCGGTCGGGTCGCGCTGTGCGGGCTGATCGCGGGCTACGACGGCCAGGACATCCCCATGCGCAACGTCCGCGCCCTGCTCGTCTCCCGACTCAAGGTGCAGGGCTTCATCGTCAGCGACCACATGGATGCGTGGCCGCCGGCGCTCGGTGAGCTCGGCCGCGGGGTGGCCACCGGCCGCATCAAGTACCGCGAGAGCGTCGCCGACGGCCTCGCGGCCGCGCCCGAGGCCTTCATCGGACTGCTGCACGGCCGCAACTTCGGCAAGCAGCTCGTCAAGCTCGTCTGATGCACGCCGCGGCCACGGTCCTGCTGCTGCGCGAGGTCGAGGCCGAGCTCGAGGTGCTGATGATGTGCCGCGGCGCGGGCCTGTCGTTCATGGCGGGCATGTGGGTCTTCCCGGGCGGCCGCGTGGACGCCGCGGACGCCTCGGCATCCGCCTGCGGGCGCCTTGCGGCAGGGTCGGGTGCGACCGATTGCGATCACCTGCAGACGCTGGAAGGCGAACCGGTGCCTGCCGCCCAGGCCGTGGCCCTGCGGGTGGCAGCCTGCCGGGAGACGTTCGAGGAATCCGGCGTGCTGCTCGCCCGCGACACCCAAGGTCGCCCATGCGAGGCTGCGCGCGTCACGGCCCTGCAGTCGCGCCGGCCAGCGGTGACGGGCGATGCCGCCGCGTTCGTGGAAATGCTCGAGCAGGAGGATCTGTGCCTCGACGTGGACCGGCTCGTGTACTGGTCGCACTGGATCACGCCATCGCTCGAGCCGAAGCGCTTCGACACGCGGTTCTTCGCGATCGCCCTACCAGCCGGGCAGGAAGTCAGCGCCGACCTGTCCGAGCTCACGCACCACGCCTGGATCCGCCCGGCCCACGCACCCGACGCGATCGAACGCGGCGAGATCCGCGTCGTGCCGCCGACGCTGCTGACGCTCGAAGACCTCGCGGAAAGCCACGCCCGGCACGGCAGCCTCGCGGCGATGCTCGCCGCCGAGCGGGGTCGCGCGGCGCCCCCGGTGATGCCGCGCATCGAGGTCGGCGCCGACGCGTTCCGGGTCGTCATGCCGTGGGACCCGGGCTACGCGACCGTAGCGGGCGAAGGCTGCCTGTCAGCCGACGGCTTCCCGCCGCACCTCTTGCAGCGCCGCTCCTGCATCGTGGTCTCGCGCAGTCGGGAATCACGGTGAGCAGGTAAAGAAAGGCCCCGGACGGAATGCCGCCGGGGCCTCGCTGAACGTACCGCCCGTACGGGGCGGCCGCCGACCGTCGCAGTTACTTCGACTGGCCGGGCATCACGTTCTCGACGGCGGTCTCGACCGCGTCGCTCGCCTTGTGGAAGAGGTCCTTGGCCTGGTCCATCAGGCTCGTTGCCGTCTTCTCGGCCGAGTCCTGGGCCTTGGACGCCATAGACTCCGCCTGCTTGGCGGTCGCCGCGGCCTTCTTCTTCATGGTTGCCACGGTCTTGGCAACCTTCTTCTCGGCCTTGACCACGGTCCTGCGTGCCTTGGGCGGCATCTTCTTCGCCTGCCGTACAGCCTTCTTGACCGCTGCGCGCGCCTGGGCCGGCGCCTTCTTCACGGCTTTGCGCACGGCGGTGGCCTGCTTCGAGACACGCGATGGCACCTTCTTAGCCGTCTTGCGCGCCGCCACCTTGGTCTTCTTTGCCTTCGCGCGGGTCACGACCTTGGCTCGCTTGACCTTGGCCTTGGCCACACGGCTCGTCGCCCGGGTCTTTGCCTTGACCTTGCGGGTCGCCTTCTTGGCAACCTTCTTCGTGGCGGCCTTCTTTGTAGCGGCCTTCTTCTTGGCAGCCTTCTTCTTGGCAGCCTTCGGGGCCCCCTCCGCCGCGGCGGACTTCCTCAGGTCCGCGGCGTGCGACCGCTTGTAGGTCTGGATGTCCGTGATGCGGCCCTTGGAATCGCGAACCGCGTAGAGCTTGGTGCCCTTGCTGCTGCGGTGCGTCGTGCGACGCGCCTTTTTCTTCGCTGCCATTGAAACTCCCTCGTTTGATTCGGGGCGCGGCGCTCGCCGCGCATGCATCGGCTCGCCACGGACGCTAGTGCAGCGTCACAGCGGAGTCAACAAGGGAAAGCTGCAATCAGCCCGACCCCTGCAGCCCCTGCGCGATGCCGTTCACCGACGCCACCAGCGCGTCGAAGACCTGACGGTCCTCGCGGCCGGACTCGCGCCAGCGCTTCAGCAGATCCACCTGCATGAGGTGGATGGGATCCACGTACGGATTGCGCAGGCGGATCGAGCGCTGCAACGTGGGCTCCGAATCGAGCAGTCGCGCGCAGCCCTTTACGGCCAGCACGTGCTCGACCGCGAGGTCGAACTCGCGCCGGATCGCGACCCCGAAGCGCTCGTGCTCCCGCCGCGCGAGCTGGTTGTAGAACTCGGCGATGCCCATGTCGGCCTTGGCCAGCACCACCTCGACATCGTCGAGCAGGGTCGCGACGAACGGCCAGCGGGCGTACATCTCGCCGAGCAGCTCCGGTCCGAAGCGCTGGACCAAGGCGCCGATGCCGCTGCCGACCCCGAGCCAGCCCGGAAGCATGTGGCGGCTCTGCGACCACGCGAACATCCACGGGATGGCACGCAGCGCCTCGATGCCGCCGCCCGCCGCGCGGGTGACCGGTCGCGAGCCGATCTGCATGCGCTCGATCACGTCCGCGGGCGTGACGCTCTGGAAGAAATCGACGAACGACGGGTCCTCGTGCACCAGCGCACGGTAGGTGCGCCGGCTCGCATCCGCGAGCACCGCGAGCGCCTCGAGCCACTGCGGGTCGATGGCCGCGGGCGCGGGCTGGCCGGCCGCCGCCAGCGCCACCGCGTTCACGCTGCGCTCGAAGCTGCGCATCGCGATCGGGCGCAGGCCATAGCGCTCGTTCACGCTCTCGCCCTGCTCCGTCACACGCAGGCGTCCGCCGATAGCCCCCGGCGGCGCGCTGCGCACCAGGCCCTCGGTCCGCCCCCCGCCCACGCTGACGGAGCCACCGCGTCCGTGGAAAACCAGCAACTCGACGCCCGCCGCCCGGCAGGCCTCGAGCATCGCCGACTGCGCCTCGCGCAGCAGCCAGCGCGAGGCGACGATCCCGGCCGCCTTGTTGCTGTCGGAGTAGCCGATCATCACGACCTGCCGGTCGCCGCGCGACCGCAGGTGCGCGCGGTACACCGGGTCCGCCAGCAGTTGCCCGACGATCGGCCCCGCGTTCTCGAGCGACGCGACGGACTCGAACAGCGGGGCGACGTCGAGCGGCAGCACGCCGTCGGGCCCGTCCGCCAGGCCCGCCCATTGCGCGAGCAGCAGCACCGACAGCACGTCGTCCACCTCGCTCGCCATGCTCACGACGTACGACCCGACCGCCGCGGGCCCGTAGCGGTGGCTGCAGAACTCCATCGCCTCGAACACCCACAGCGCGCGCTTGGCGGCGGCATCCAGGGCGGCGACCGGCGACTCGTCGCGCTCGAGCGCGACGTCGAGGCGCAGCCGGCGCTCCTCCGGCGATCGTCCGCTCCAGCCGTCCTCCGCCAGCGCGCGCCCCACGATCTCGCGGTGCACGTCGGCGTGCTGGCGCACGTCGAGGGTGGCCAGATGGAAGCCGAAGGTGCGCACGCGGCGCAGCATGCGGCGCACGTGGAAGAGGCCCGCGTACTCGCCCCGGTGCGCTGCCAGGCTGTCGGCGATCAGCTCGAGGTCGCCGAGTGAGCTGCTCGACGCGCTCGTAGTGTCCCGATCGGCCTTCATACGTGGCGCGCAGCCGCTCGGCCACCTGCCCGAGGAACACGCGATAGGGCATCCGGTCGTGACTTGCCGGCGTGGCGGTGCGCGCCGCCGGAACGAGGCTGCGGTACTGCTCGATGCGCACCGCGATCTCCGGCGACACCTCGACGCGGCTGGTGCTCTGGCTGAGGCGCTCGGCGAGCGTCTGGGTCTCGAGGAAGTAGCGGTTGACGATCAGCTGGTGGTGGCGCGCGCAGCTCTCGCGGATCGTCTTGGCGTGCACGTCGGGATGCCCGTCCATGTCGCCGCCGACCCAGGAGCCGAAGAAGAGCATCTCGGGCACGTGCAGGCCAGCCGCGGCCGCGCCGAACACCGTGGACAGCGCCGCCTCGACCTCCTCGTAGAACCCCGGGATGACCTCGTAGATCACCTCGACAAGGAAGAACAGCACGTGCTCGCGCTCGTCGGCCACGCTGAGTCGCTCGCGCGAGCTGCCCGCCGTCTGCCAGCCGGTGGTGAGTTCCGTGCGCACCCGCTCGACGATCGAGTGCCGCTCGCCCGGCGTGAGGCTGGGGTCGAGGCGCGAGATGAGCAGGCGGGCGACGCGCTGGCGCTGTCGGAGCAGCGTGCGCCGCGTGGACTCGGTCGGATGGGGCGTGAACACCGGCTCGATGCGCAACCGGCCGAGCAGGCCGACCACCTGGTCGAGCGACAGGCCGCGCGCCTTGAGCCGCGCGAAGCATTCCTCGAGCCCGCCCGGCTGGGGCGTGCTGCTGTCGTTCATGTACTGGCGGCGGCGGCGGACCCGGTGCACCTTCTCGGCGAGGTTCACCACCTGGAACCAGGTTGAGAACGCCTGGACGAGCGACAGGGCCTCCTCGGGCGTGCGGCCCTGGGTCCGCACCACGAGCTCGACCGTCTGGTCCGCGTCACCCTGCCGGCGGCCGATGGCCGCCAGGCGATCGCCCTCCACCGCCGAGAACAGCTCCGAACCGCACTGGTCCTTGAGCACCTCGCCCACCAGCGCGCCCAGCACGTGCACGTCGTCGCGCAGTGCCGCGTCCTTCAGCGGGAAGAAGATGCCTTTTCGAGCCATGGCCGCGAGTCGCGGTGAGGTGTGTCGTTCGCTGGGGTTGATACGCGCTGCGCGGCTGAACCGGGTCCCGGAGGGTCGTCGAATGATACCGGACCGTATTCGGTTCCTGTGTTGCGATGTAGCAACGCAAGGCGCGGGGAACCCGATGCCAGCCGCATCTGCCCGGGTCGGAACCCAGCACGAGTGCGTTTGTGGCTGGAACCGACGAGTGGTACTTTCGCGACGAGAGTCGCCGGCAAGGCCGGTAATCGCAATCAACTATCGCAGGGGGAAAAATGCACAACAGGACTTCTCGGCTGTGGGCCCTCGCGGGGGCGCACGCGGCCTCGCTGCTGGCGGTTCCGTCCGTGCTGCAGGCGGCCCCGGCCGCCGGGCAGCTCGAGGAGATCGTGGTCACGGCGCGGCAGCGCGAGGAGCGCATCGAGGACGTGCCGGTGAGCATCACCGCGTTCACGGCCGCCGACATCCGCAGCGCCGGCATCGAGCGCCCGCAGGACTTCATCGCCCTCACGCCGGGCATGGCGCAGGTGCAGACCGCCGAGGTCGGCGACCTGCAGGTCACGATCCGAGGCATCAACACCGGCCGCGACGCGGAGCCGAACTTCGCGCTCGTGATCGACGGGGTCCTGCAGACCAATCCGAACGCCCTCAACCAGGAACTCGCCAACGTCACCCAGATCGAGATCCTCAAGGGCCCGCAGGGCGCCGTGTACGGCCGCAATGCGCTTGCCGGCGCGCTCATCGTCACCACGCGCAAGCCGGGTGACGAGTTCGAGGCCGACGTCACTGCCGGCGTCGGCAACTACAGCTCCTACAACGGCCGGCTGTTCGTCGGCGGCCCGCTCGCCGACGGGATCAACGGCTCGCTCTCCGCCTACACCCGCAGTACCGACGGGCAGTGGCGCAACGTCAAGATCGGCTGCGACGACTGCGTGGACTACTTCGAGGAGACGGGCTTCAGCGGCCGGCTGTTGTTCGGGCTCGCGGGCGGCGAGCTCGACCTCAAGGCCAAGTACTCGGAGCTCGAGGCCGGCGCGATCAATTTCAACGCCGCGATCGCGCTCGCGGACGTCGCGCCGTTCGTCGGACCGGCGTTCTACGCGGACCCGAACGACCACAATTTCCGCTACATCAACAACGTCAAGCCGCGCAACGAGCAGGAGAACCTGAACCTCTCGCTCAAGGGCGACTGGGACGTGGGCTTCGCCACGCTCACGAGCTACCTGGCCTACAACGACCAGACCAACTATTTCCTGACCGACGGCACCAGCGACGCGTTCCTGCTGTACGCCTTAAACCTCGGCGGCGACGCGAACTCCCAGGCCGCGGCCACCTGCCAGGCCACGAACGACGCCAATCTCACCGACCCGGGCTACGAGGCGCCGTTCTTCGGCATCCCATCGAGCCTCTGGTTCACTCCCGAGGGCGGCGACGCGGCAGGCTTCCTGCCGCCGTACGGCCCGTCGACCTGCGGCGGCTACCAGTACCAGCAACGCGACCAGGAGGACCTCAGCTTCGAGCTGCGCCTCACCTCCCCGGGCGACGAGCGGCTGCGGTGGCTCGCCGGCGTGTACTTCGCCGACATCGAGCGCGACGTGGTGGTCTCGCAGGGCGCGGACCTCGGCGGCAGGCTGCAGGCACGACCGTTCGTGCCCTCGACCGGCCCGAACCCAACCGACCTGCTCTACGACGACACGTTCTCGAGCACCGTGTACGCGGTTTTCGGCCAGCTCGCCTACGACGTGCTCGACAACCTCGAAGTGGCGCTCGCGCTGCGCTACGACAGCGAGGACCGCGAGGTCGAGAACAACGTGCCAACCTGCAGTGCCACCGACACGACCTCGTGCCGGGCCCAGACGTTCGGGTTCAGCTTCTACTCGGAGCCATACATCAACCCGGCCTACACGGCCAACCCCGATTTCGCCACCGCCGGCATCCCGCGGCGCAGCGAGACCTTCGACCAGCTGCAGCCCAAGCTCTCGGCCAACTGGAAGCTGTCCGAGGACTTCTCGCTGTTCGCCTCCTACGGCGTCGGCTTCCGCAGCGGCGGATTCAACTCGTCGGGCAGCGCCGCGACCATCGGCCAGGCCTACCGCGGCGAAAACGGCGGCACCACGCCGCTGTGCCTCGGCGCATCGTTCGACCCGCCGGTGTGCGGGGCGGGCTCCGTGTTCAATATCTCGGACGTGAACGACCAGTTCGACGAGGAAGTGTCGACGGCGGCGGAGATCGGCATGAAGGCGTTCTTCCTCGATCGCACGCTGAACGTGAACGCGGCGATCTTCCACACCGACCTCGAGGACATGCAGTTCTTCAACTTCTTCGCCGGTCCGTTCGGGCTGCTGCGCGTCGTCACCAACATCGACGAGGTGACGATCCAGGGCATCGAGGCGGATTTCCGCTGGCGGGCCAACGACATGTTCAGCGTGTTCGGCGGCTTCGCCTACATCGACGGCGAGATCGACAAGTACAACGGGCGCCCCTACACCGAGGGCGGCGAGGTGCCCTACGCGCCCGAGTACACCGGCAACCTCGGCGCCGAGCTCACCGTCCCCGTGGGCGCCAACCTCGAGCTCGTGACCCGCGTGGATGCGAGCTTCATGGGGGAGACCTGGTTCCACCCGGTCCAGGAGCAGCGCCTGCCGAACCTGTTCACTTACTTCGGGTTCGGCCAGGGCGAATTCTCCAAGATGAGCCGCGATGCCTACACCACGGTGAACGCGCGCATGACGCTGCAGGCGGAGCGCTGGGGCGTGACGGCGTGGAGCCGCAACCTGCTCGACGAGGAATACCTCGCCGAGATCATCCCGGCGCCGGAGTTCGGCGGGTCGTTCATCCACGATGCGCAGGGGCGCTCGTACGGGCTGGACCTGAACTACCGGTTCTGATCGACGCAGCGTAGCGACCGTGATGGGCCCGGGCCGCGAAAGCAGCCCGGGCCTTTTCGTTCGCCCTCCTTGCATGGCGCGCCGGCCCGCGGTTCGGCGCCTGTCACGGAAACGAAAGATCCGGCACGTAGCCTCGCTCGATCGTCCGACCTGGACACCACCCGACGACGAGGGTTCTCGCCGATGAATCTGAAGCTTTCCGTTCTGTCCGCAGCCATTGCCCTGGCCTGCGGCACCGCCGCCGCCCGCCAGCCCGACTTCACGATCCAGCTCAACTCGCTCGCCACCTACACGGGCAGCGCGGCCGGCATTCCGGACACGACCGGCATCGAGGTCGTCGCGTACGACCGCGCGTCGAAGCGCGTCTTCGCGATCAATGCCGGCGCGAACTCCGTCGACGTCGTGGACCTCGCCGACCCCGCCAACCCGACCCGGGTCACCGCGCTCGACTTTTCTGCCTTCGGCGGCGGCGTGAACGGCGTGGCAGTCCACGATGGCCTCGTCGCGATCGCCTCGGAGGCGGTCACCAAGACCGATCCCGGCAGCGTCGTGTTCCTCGACGCAGGGACGCTCGACGTGCTCGGCCAGGTGCCGGCCGGCGCACTGCCGGACATGGTCACGTTCACGCCCGACGGCGAGTACCTGCTGGTCGCGAACGAGGGCGAGCCGAGCGAAGACTACTCAGTCGATCCCGAGGGTTCGGTGACGGTAATCGACCTGCGCGCCGGTGTCGCCGCAGCGCAGGCCCGCACCGCCGACTTCTCCTCCTACGTCGGCGAGGAGGCCGCGTTGCGCGCCAGGGGGGTCCGGATCTTCGGCATGCAGCGCCTCGTGAAGCCCGACGGAACGGTCGAGCGCGTGCCGTCGAACGCGGCGCAGGACTTCGAGCCGGAGTACATCGCCGTGCAGGGGCCGCGTGCCTACGTCACGCTGCAGGAAAACAACGCGGTCGCCGTGCTCGACATCGGTCGGGCCCGCATCGAGTCGGTGCTGCCGCTGGGCTTCAAGGACCACTCGGAACCTGCGAACAGGTTCGACGCGTCGGACCGTGACGGTCCGGGCGCAACCGGGCGTGTCAATATAGCCAACTGGCCGGTCTACGGCATGTTCCAGCCGGATGCGATCGCGACGCTCAAGGTGCGCAACGAAGTGTTCCTGCTGACGGCCAACGAGGGCGACGCGCGCGTGTACCCGACCGGGGACGACATCGTGCCGGGCTTCGGCGAGGGCGGCATCTTCAACGAGGAAGTCCGGGCCGGCTCCGGCAGCTTCGCGCTCGACCCCGCGGTCTTCCCCGGGGCCCTGCTGCCGACCAGCAACCCGGCCAACCCGAAGAATGCCGCGAACCTCGGCCGCCTGACCGTGACGAACACGCTAGGCGCGCGCGAGGTCGACGACGATCCGCAGTTCGAGCGCATCTACGCCTACGGGGCGCGCTCGCTCTCGGTGTGGGACCCGGCCCGGATGGCCACTGCCGCGCCCCTGACCGCCCCGAACGCCGGCCTCGTCTGGGACAGCGGCGACCAGTTCGAGCAGATCACGGCGTCGGTCTATCCGGCCTTCTTCAATGCCAGCAACACCGATACGAACCTCGACAGCCGCAGCGACAACAAGGGCCCCGAGCCAGAGGGCGCGACCGTCGGTCGCGTAGGTCCGCGCGACTACGCGTTCGTCGGCCTCGAGCGCGTCGGCACGCTCATGGTCTACGACGTCACCGACCCGCGCGCGCCGAAGTTCGTGCAGTACCTCAACACGCGCTCGTTCGGCAACGACGGGCTGCCCGGCCAGGACGACTCGGGCGCCGAGGGCGTGACCTTCGTGAGCGCCGAAGACAGCCCGAATGGCCGCCCGCTGCTGCTGGTCGGCAACGAGGTCAGCCAGACGCTGGCCGTGTTCGAGGTGGAGGCACTTAAGTCGAGGCGCTGAGGCGCTGCGGAGCGGGCTGGCCGAACACGCCAGCCCCGCTTCATTCGGCGATCCCGAACACCCGGAGCGCGTTGTCGCGAAGCAGCATCCGCCGCACCTCGGGCTTGAAGCCGAGGGCGGCGATCTCCTCCAAGGTGCGCTTGAAGTCGAGCACCGGGAAATCGGTGCCGAACAGCACCTTGCCGCGCCCGTAGCTGCCCGCGTACTTCACGAAGCTGTCCGGCCAGTACTTCGGGCTGTGGGCGTCGGCCACGATGTAGACGTTCTCGTGCTTCCAGGCCATCGCGATCATCTCGTCGTGCCAGGGAATACCGACGTGGATGCCGCAGAGCTTGAGCTCGGGGAAGTCGCAGGCCACGGCGTCGAGCGTGATCGGCCGCCCGACGCTGCGCAGGCGCTGCTCGGGCGAGTAGATCAGAGACTGCCCCACCTGCGTCAGGAACGGCACGCCGAGCTCACAGCACTTGGCGTAGTACGGGTACCAGCGCGCGTGGTCGGGCGCGGTCTCGAACCAGTGCGGGTAGGCGTGCGCGCCGATGAATCCCATGTTCCTGACCGCGTCCTCGAAGGCACGCAGTCCGTTCATGCCGGCCGTGGGATCGATGCCCGCGAGCCCATAGAAGCGCCCGGGAAACTGCTCGCAGGCCCGCGCCACCACCTCGTAGGGCATGTGGTAGGAGCCCGCCAGTCCCAGGCGCCCGGTGCGCGCCGCCACGAGGAAGCCGCGCTCGATGCCCGCCTCCGCCATGCGCCCGAGCATCTGCTCGAGGCTCACGGCCGACATCGGGCTCCTTGCCTTGACCTTGCCTGCGAAGAATCCGTCCTTCCAGTCGGGGCGGTGCGACAGCGCCTCCGGCGTCCAGAGGTTGACGACCGCGTCGATCGCCTTCACGTCCGCGTCTTCGAGTCCCATGGCTGCTGCCTCGTAATTCAGTCGCCGGCGGCGATGGCCGCGCCGGACGACACCAGTGAGTCGATGCGATCGCCGGTGTAGCCGAGCTCAGCGAGCAGCTCGCGCGTGTGCTCGCCGAGACGCGGCGCGTGGCGTCGAGTCTCCTCGGCCGGCGTAGCGGAGAAATTCACCGGGAAGCCGGTGGTGCGCAGGCGGCCCTCGGTCGGGTGCTCGACGGTCTTCCAGAATCCCGTGGCGGCGAGGTGCGGGTCGTCCGCGAGGTCCTCGAGCCGGTTCACGCGGTTGACCGGCACGCTGGTCGGCGCGAACAGATCGAGCCACTCCTGCGTGGTGCGGGTGGCCATGATCCGCGCCGTCTCGGCGTAGGTGTCGTCGATGTTGCGCGTGCGGTCGCCCATGGTGCGAAAGCGCGGGTCCGACCTGAGTTCGGGGTGCCCGCTCACCTCGCAGAAGGTGTCCCAGTGCGCGTTCATGTAGGGCAGGATCGCCACGTAGCCGTCCTTCGTGCGGTAGGGACGGCGGTGCTGGCTCATCAGGCGCACGTAGCCCGGTGGCCCAAGCGGCGGGTCGAAGGTCATCCCCCACAGGTGCTCGGCCATCACGTAGGAGACCATGGTCTCGAACATCGGCACCTCGAGCTCCTGGCCGTGGCCGCTGCGCTCGCGGCTGAAGAGCGCGGCCAGCACTCCGTACACGACCGTGATCGCGGTGGTCTTGTCGGCGACGATCGTGGGCAGGTAGCGCGGCTCGCCGAGCACCCTCTCGTTCAGCATCGCGATGCCGGCGATGGACTGGATCGAGTCGTCGAGCGCGCCCTTGCTGCCGTAGGGCCCGCGGCGCGCATAGCCGTACGAGCCGCAGTAGATCAGCATCGGGTTCACGGCCTCGAGCGACTCGTAGTCGAGGCCGAGCTTCGTCATGACCTGCGGCCGGTTGTTGTGGACGAACACGTCCGCGGTGCGTGCGAGGTCGAGCACGGCCTCGCGCCCCGCCGGCTGCTTCACGTCCAGCACGATGCTGCGCTTGTTGCGGTTGCAGGTGAGGTACAGCGCCGCCATGCCGGGATGCTTCGCGGCACCGAGCTGGCGATTGCTGTCGCCCCCGGGCGGCTCGACCTTGATCACGTCCGCGCCCATGTCGGCGAGGATCTGGCAGGCCCACGGCCCGAGCACCACGCTCGTCAGCTCGACCACGCGCACGCCGTGCAACGGTCCCGGCATCGAAATTCCCTCCGCCAGATCGGCAACACGCAAGCCTAGCGAGCAATCGCAGCACGCGGCAAGCAAGGCCAGCGGCGCGCGGCCCGGTGCTCGATTGTACGCAGCGCGGAGGCGGTGCTATACAGGCGGCCGGCCCGGCGCCGCCCGGGTTCCCAGCAGGAGAACGCCATGGTCCAGAACGCCCGTCCCCTGGGCGGCCAGCGTTATCGCGAGTCCTTCGGACGCAGCTTCGAGGACTTCGCCGTCGGCGACGTGTACGAGCACCGCCCCGGGCGCACGGTCACCCAGAACGACAACACCTGGTTCACGCTGCTGACCATGAACACGCACCCGCTGCACTTCGACGAGGAGTACGGAAGGGCACGCGAGTTCGGCCGCAGCCGTCGTGGCCAGCCCGCTGACGGTGGCGATCCTGGTCGGCATGAGCGTGACCGACGTCAGCCAGAAGGCGATCGCCAACCTCGGCTGGCGGGAGATCCGCCTGACCGCACCCGGTGTTCCCGGGCGACACGCTGTACGCCGAGTCGCGAAGTGCTCGAGCAAGCGCGACTCCAAGAGCCGCGCCCGAGGCGGGCCTGGTCACCGTGAGCACCATCGGGCCGCAACCAGGACGGCACCGTGGTCTGCACTTTCGAGCGAACGATGCTGATCGCGAAGCGCGGTCACAGCGTCGAGGACCGGATCGGCTATGAGCCCACCGGAGAACGAGCCATGACGAGCCACTCACAGCGCCGCGCCGGCGCCTCCGCCGAGGACGAAGCCGCAGATGCTCGAGGCCATCGACCGCTGGGTCGAGGGCGAGGTGCGGCCCATCGCCCGCAAGTTCGACCATGCGGACGAGTATCCCGCCGAACTCGTCGAGCAGATGAAGGAACTCGGCCTGTTCGGCGCGACCATCGGCCAGGAGTACGGCGGCCTGGGGCTCTCCGCCTCGACCTACGCGAGCCTGGTCAGCGCGCATCTCGCAGGCCTGGATGGCGCCCACCGGCATCTTCAACTCGCACCTGATCATGGCCGCCTGCGTCGAGCGCCACGGCACCGAGGAACAGAAGCAGCGCTACCTGCCGCGCTTCGCCACCGGCGAGCTGCGCGGCGGCATCGGCCTCACCGAGCCCGATGCCGGCACCGACCTGCAGGGCATCCGCAGCGTCGCGCGGCGCGACGGCGACGACTACGTGATCAACGGCACCAAGACCTGGATCACCAACGGCGTGTACGGCACCTGCTTCGCCGTGCTGGTCAAGACCGACCCGGAGGCCGAGCCGCGCCACAAGGGCATGAGCATGTTCATCGCCGAGAAGGGCCACGGCTTCACGGTCGGGCGCAAGATCCGCAGAAGCTCGGCTACAAGGCGATCGACAGCGCCGAACTGGTGTTCGAGCAACTTCCGCGTCCGCGCCGACCAGCTGGTCGGGCGGCGTCGAGGGCCGCGGCTTCCAGCACGCGGTCGGCGGCCTGGAGCTCGGCCGCATCAACGTGGCCGCGCGCGGCGTCGGTCTCGCCACCGGCGCGCTCAGGGACTGCGCTCGCCTACGCGCAGCAGCGGCGAGACCTTCGGCAAGCCGATCGCCGAGCACCAGGCGATCCAGCTCAAGCTGGCCGACATGGCCACGCGGGTCGAGGCGGCGCGGCTGCTGGTCGAGCAGGCGGCGCGCAAGTACGACACCGGCGAGCGCTGCGACCTGGAGGCCGGCATGGCGAAGCTGTTCGCGTCGGAGGCGGCGGTCGAGAACAGCCTCGAGGCGATGCGCATCTTCGGCGGCTACAGCTACTCGATCGACTTCGACGTCGAGCGCTACTATCGCGACGCGCCGCTGATGTGCATCGGCGAGGGCACCAACGAGATGCAGCGCATCATCATCGCCCGCAGCTCGGTCGAGAGGAACCCGGTGTGAGCGCAGCGTTGCCGCTGGAGCGGCATCCGCGTCCTGACCTTCGAGAACTTCGGTGCCGGGCCGTTCGGCTCGATGTACCTCGCGGACCTCGGCGCCGAGGTCATCAAGGTCGAGAGCCGCGCCCAGGGCGGCGATGCCACGCGCGGCATGGGGCCGTACTTCCTCGGGCCCGCACGACAGCCACTTCTTCCAGACCTTCAACCTCAACAAGAAGCAGCGTGGCGCTCGACCTCAAGACGCCGGAGGGGCGCGCCACCTTCCGCCGCCTGGTCGGCCACGGCCGACGTCGTGATGAACAACCTGCGCGGCGACCAGCCGGAGAAGCTCGGGCCTCGACTACGCCGCGCTCGGGCCGGTCAACCCGCGTGTTCTCTGTGCGCACCTCTCGGCCTACGGCCGCGACAACGAGCGCAAGGGCTGGCCGGGCTACGACTACCTGATGCAGGCGGAGGCCGGCTACCTGCATCTCACCGGCGAGCCCGGCACGCCGCCCGCACGCATGGGCCTGTCGATCATCGACTACATGACGGGCATCACGCTCGCCGTGGCGATCCTGTCTTCGCTGGTCGGCGTGCTGAAATCCGGCCGCGGCGGCGACATCGACGTGTCGCTGTTCGACGTCGCGCTGCACCAGCTCACCTATCCCGGCAACTGGTACCTGAACGAAGGCCTGCGCACCGAGCGCCTGCCGCGCAGCTCGCACCCCTCGGCCGTGCCGGTGCAGCTGTTCCGCACTCGCGACGGCTGGATCTTCGTGATGTGCATGACCGACAAGTTCTGGCAGTCGCTGCTCGGCGTGCTGGCCTGCGAGGACCTCGCCGCGCACCCGCATTACGCGGACGCGATCTCGCGCCGCGAGCACCGGGATGCGCTCACCGACGTCCTCGACGCCGAGTTCGGGCGCGAGACCACTGCGCACTGGCTCGGGCGACTGCAAGGGTTGCTGCCCGTGGCCCCGGTGTATGACTTGCCGCAGGCCCTCGACAACCCGTTCGCCTCGGCCGTGGGCATGGTGCGGGGGCTGCCGCACCC
Source organism: uncultured Gammaproteobacteria bacterium (assembly GCA_963712815.1). Classification (GTDB taxonomy): domain Bacteria; phylum Pseudomonadota; class Gammaproteobacteria; order Steroidobacterales; family Steroidobacteraceae; genus RPQJ01. Next base: position 9,739 of record CAVQJL010000014.1, on the reverse strand, counting down.
GGCACGACCCGATTTCCGCGTGCTCGCCAACCCGATCAAGCTCGACGGTGAGCGATTGCCGTCGCGCCGCGCACCCGCGCTCGGCGAGCACACCGACGAGTTGCTGCGCGACGCCGGCCTCTCGACGGACGAGATCGAGGCGCTCCGGGCCAGCGGAGCGGCCGGATGAAGCTCGAGGGCGTGCGCGTGCTCGACCTCGCGCTGTTCCTGCCGGGTCCGCACGTCTCTCAGCTCATGGCGGACCACGGCGCCGAGGTCATCAAGCTCGAGCCGCCGGTCGAAGGCGACCCGGGCCGGCACATCGGCCTCGGCGAGCGCGGCCACTCCGTGTTCTTCCGGAACCTGAACCGCGGCAAGAAGAGTGTCAGCCTGAACCTCAAGTCGGCCGCGGGGCGCGAGGCGCTGCTCGGCATCGCCGAGCACGTGGACGTGTTCATCGAGGCGTTCAGGCCGGGCGTGGCGGCACGGCTCGGTTGCGACTACGAGACCGTAAGCGCGCGCAACCCGCGCATCGTCTATTGCTCGATCAGTGCTTTCGGCCAGGGCGGGCCCTATCGCGACGTTCCGGCGCACGACCTCGCCTGCGAGGCCTATGCCGGCACCGTCAGCGTGAATCTCGGCCAGGACGGGCAGCCGGCGATGCCGCACGTGCCGGTCGCCGACTTCGCGGCCGCCTCGATGGGCCTTGCGGGCGTGCTGATGGCGTTGTATCGGCGCGAGAAGACCGGCCTCGGGGACCGCCTCGACATCAGCATGCACGACGCCGCGCTCGCCTGGCTGCCGAACGTGCTCGGCCCGGTTTTTGTCGAGAAGCGTGCGCCCGTGCCGCAGCACGAGCGCACCTGGGGTGGCAGCGCTTTCTACCGCATCTATCGCACCCGCGATGGCCGCCACGTGGTGCTCGGCGGCCAGGAGCTCAAGTTCGTACGCAACCTGCTCGTCGAGTGGGGCCGGCCCGACCTCGTGGCGCTCTGCGAGCGCGGCCCCGGGACGCACCAGCAACCGGTGGTCGAGTTCCTGCAGGGCCGGTTCGAGACCCGGACGCAGGCCGAGTGGGTCGAGTGGTTCCGCGACCGCGAGGTGTGCTTCGCGCCGGTCAAGAACCTGCGCGAGGCGTTCGACGATCCGCAGGCGCAGGCGCGCGAGATGCTGCTCGTGGACGAGCTCGGGCAGGAGCACATCGGGCTGCCGATCAAGTTCGCCGCCGAGCCGGGTCGCGCGGACTTCCGTCTCGCCGGGCTGGGCGAGCACACCGAGGAGGTGCTGCGGGCGGCCGGTTACGGCGACGACGAGCTCGTCGCGCTGCGCGGCGCCGGCGCGTACTAGAGGCCCTGTCCGGCCGCCGGCGGCACGCAGCTCATCGCGTGTTCCGTCATGGCCGTGATCGTCAGCGACGGGTTCACGCCCGGATTGGCCGGCACCGTGGAGCCGTCGCACACGAGAAAGTTCCGGTACCCGAACAATCGGCCCTCTGTGTCGACCACCCCCGAGGCGGGATCGGCGCCGATGACCGCGCCGCCGAGGATGTGCGCCGTGGTGGGAACATTGGCCCAGGCTTCGAGCACCATGCTCTGCGCATAGCCACCGGTGCGCTTCGCCAGCCACTCGGCTGCCCTGTTGCCCACCTCGATGAACGTGGGGTTGGGCTTCTCCGGATCCTGCTCGGTGGCGAGCGACACGCGGCCGAACAGTCCACGCCGGGCTCGAAAAGCAATGGCATTGTCGAGGCTCTGCATCACCAGGAACAGCACCGAGCGACGGGACCACCCCACCGGCCAGAGCGTCCGGAGGAACGTCAGCGGGTGTCGCAGGACGTTGCCGAACCAGATCAGCGGACGTGTCAGCCGCGTGCCTTCGCCCGTGAGCAGCGTGTACAGCAGCGACATGAAATCCCCTTGCCGCCCGTACGTGACGAACTCGATGTGGGTGTCCGGTCGCGGATGGATGCTGGCGCTGATTGCGACGTCGTTCCACGGGCGGGCCGTTCCCTCCGGCATGGTGACCGCGAGGATCGACTCGCTGTTGGTGCGCACGAGCTGCCCGAGCCGGTCGCTCACGCGCGGTAGCGACCCGGTGAGTTTGCACCTCGCCAGCAGGTGGTTCGTACCGAGCGCGCCTGCGGACAGCACGACCCCGCGCGCCCTGACGTACGCGCGGGCCTTGCGGAACCACGCGCCCGGACGCTGCGTGGTCACGAGATAACCGTCGCTGCCGTCCTCGGCACCGATCGGGCGGATGTCCACCACCGCCCGCTCCGGCAGGATGCGCACGCCGCGCTTCTCCGCGAACCAGAGGTAGTTCTTGAGCAGCGTGTTCTTGGCGCCTTCGCGACAACCCACCATGCAGGCGCCGCAGAACGTGCAGCCCGTCCGGTCCGGGCCATCGCCGCCGAAGTACGGATCCGCGACCTGCCGGCCGGGCTCACCGAAGTACACGCCGACCGGTGTGCGGCGGAACGTGTCCTCGACGCCGAATTCGCGCCCGACCTCGCGCAGCAACTGTTGCCCGTCGCTGTCGCGGGGAACCTCCTTCACGCCGAGCATGCGCTCCGCAGTGTCGTAATGCGGCGCAAGCGCGGTCGCCCAGTCTTTGAGTGCACGCCATTGCGGATTCGTGAAGAACTCCGGGCTGGCTCGATAGAGCGTGTTGGCATACACGACACTGCCGCCGCCGACGGCAGCGCCGCTCGCGATGAACACGTCCTTGAACGGGGTCAGGCGGAAGATCCCGCGCAGGCCGAGTGCCGGCGCCCACAGGAAGCGCTTCAGGTCCCAGGTCGACTTGGCGAAGTCCTCGTCGCGGTAGCGCCGGCCCGCCTCGAGAACGCCGACGCGGTAGCCCTTCTCGGCCAGACGCAGCGCTGAGACGCTGCCGCCGAACCCGGAACCGACGACGAGCCAATCGTAGTCGAAGTCACTGCCCGGACCGTTCACTTCAACCTCCACGTCGCGCGCCGAAGGGTACGTTGCCTGGCTGCCACGGCGCGAGCCACCGCCGGGCCCGCGGTCGGCTCGCATCCGTGGTCTGTCCGCGCGGCCTTGATGCGGCAGCGTTCCGGCATCGTGCCAAATCCGGCGCCATTTGGCACGCCAATGCCAACCTGCGGTCGGACAACCCGCGTCAACGGACGCCGAACCGGAACATCTGCTGAACACCGCTTCGTTGTCGGAGGGTCCCAACAAAGCTCGTGGATCGCACGAATCCTGCCGGCATTCATCCGCGCGGGCATCGGTGCTAACCTCTCACGCGATCGCGATGCCATCCGGGTCCACGAGATCCTCGGAAAGTGACGACTGTGGATCGCATCTGGCTGTCGGCCGGCCGATCCGGCATGGCTCGACCCGGGCCGTCGTTCGGTTCGCGAACAACGAGGAATGGAACCTGATTGCCTGGAGCGTTGCAGGAACCCGAGGAGAGACACGATGAAATTGTCCCGGTTGATGCTCGTCACCGCATCCACCTTGGCCGCCGGGCTGGCGATGCCGGTTGCTGCGCATGCCGACGGAAGCGACGACTGGAAGTTTGCCGTTTCCTTGTACGGCTGGCTGCCGACCATGGGTGGCGAGGTTTCCGTGCCGCTGCGCGAGAACCGGGACGTCTCTTTCGAGATGGACCCGGGTGACGTGCTTGACGCGCTGGAGTTCACGTTCCAGGGGTGGGCCGAAGTGCAGAAAGGTCGCTGGGCCATCGGCACCGATCTGATCTACCTGGATCTCGGGGGAAGCGGAAAAAACGAACGCAGCTTCGAGATCGGCGAAGAGCAGATTCCGGCCGGGGTGCAGCTCAGGGTGGACGGGAGCCTGAGCGGCTGGATCTGGACGACGGGCGTCGGCTACGAGGTCGTCGAGGATGTCGCCCGCCCCATGATGGTAATGGGCGGGGTCCGCATGCTCGACCTCTCGGTGGAGGCCAGGCTTGATTTCACGGGCGACATCGGCAGCCTGCCGCTCCCGGGGCGATCGGCGCGGGGCGAGACCAGCAATACCTGGTGGGACGCGGTCGTGGGCGTGAAGGGCATGTTCGACCTGGGCCAGGCGCAGGCGTGGTTCGTGCCGTACTACTTCGACATCGGCACCGGTGATTCGGACCTCACCTGGCAGGCCGTGCTCGGGGTCGGCTACTCGTTCGACTGGGGCGACCTGCGCGCGGTGTGGCGTCACCTCGACTACGACATGCCGCGGGAGGACGACCTGAGTGAGTTGTATTCGAGCGGCGCTGCGATCGGCGTGACCTTCCGCTTCTGAGGCTGGCGCGAGATCGGATGGCACTCCCGCGCCGCGTGCTGGTCCAGCTGAAGAACGAGGCAGGTGCCCCCTTCTGTCGGGAGTCGCCCGGCACTTCCGGGGAGCGCAGGTAGAGGGGCCGACTCGCTCCGCATCACCCCATTCGACCACTCACGGCGAGTACCAGATCGGCGACGTCCACGCCCTTTCCTGCTGCTTCATCGGGACGTCGTCATCCATCTTCACGCCGAAGCGGGCCTGGTCGTACGCCGTCCAGCGGGGCGTCGGGATCTCGATCACGCGCGCATAGTAGAACGCGCGCTGGCCTGGCTTGAAGTCGGGATCCTTCCACACGGTCGTGAGTTCCGCCGCGCCGATCGTATTCGTGTACGTAGCCCGCGCAACGTCGACCGTGTCACCCACCGGCGGCAGCTTGCCGTCCTTGCCAGGCTTGCGGTCGCCGGCCCACACCACGTCGTAGACCTTCTCCTGCGCCGTGCCGGACGCATCGAGCCAGCCCTTGATGACCTGGATGCGGTCGAGATTCGCGCCCTGCGGATCCTTGAGCGCGGCGACGAGGAAGGTCGGCGTCGTGCCGCCCTTAGCGGGCTTCAGGTCGCCGCCCATTGGCACGCCCTTCGCGTAACCCACTTCGGCGAGATATCGCGACTGCGCGTCATCTGGCGTGAAGCCGTAGCCGCCGAAGAAGCGCACCGTCATGCGCGTGCCCGACGTGCCATAGGTCTCGCGCCGCGTCATCGCGTCGAATACCGCTTCGCGCGTGTTCTCGGTGGCCCACACGGCCGCGTAGCCGGCTGCGAGGTACTGCCACGTGTAGCGCGCCGCGCCGCCCGCGCCCTCGCCGGTGCTCGAACGATCCTTCCAGCGATCCGCACGGGGCTCCTGCCCGGGGAACTTGCCGAAGAAATTGTCTTCCTCGACGAACGGCAGCGCATTGTGCGCGTCGGAGCTGCCGATGATCCCGGACTTGAACGGGTTCACGCCCAGCTTCGCCTCGTGCTCGAGGCCACGCATGAATCCGGCGCGCACGAAACTGGTCGGCATCATCTCCGGGGTGAGCTTGCCGCCGAGCGTCAGGTTGCCGAGTTCCCAGCCCGCGATGCCGTACTCGAGGAATTCATCGCTGGGGGACAGCTTCGGATGGCTCTCCGACGCACCCTTCATCTGCACGATTTCCTGGATCGGCTCAAAGCGCTGCCGGCGCTCGGCGTACTGCTTCGTGATCGCGCTGCCATCGAACGCCTGGGCCGCGTACATGCGGCCGTTCGACAGGTTGCCGTTGTGCGGAATCGCGAGCGCGCGGCCGCCGGTGCGCTGCTCGTAGGCTTCCATCCAGTCCCAGAGCTTCTGCGGGTCCTCGCTGTTCCAGGACGAGAACGGAAACACCTGGCTCGCGCGCGCCTGCCCGTCGCGCAGCAGCACGTTGCGGTGCAGGTTGTCGCCGCCCGGCGTCGGCGTCCACTCGAAGCCGATCAGCGTGGTGAACTTGCCCGGTTCGTTGTACTTGTCGGCCATGGTGGCGGCGCGCTGCCACACCGACATCATCAGCGGGCCCGCGACCTTGGGGTCTGTCAGCACCGACGGCAACGTGTTGGTCGCCTGCGCACCGATCAGTTCAGTCACCGCGCTGGAAGCCTCCGCGCCACCGGCCTTGATCATGCGGCTCCAGCGCTGGATTGTGCTGTCGCCCATCAGCTTCGGGTTGCCGTTGTAGACCTCGGTGATGAGCCCGAGGCCCTCGGCGTGGTCGCTCAGCACGACGAAGTCGAGCGGCCTCGACAGTCGCGCCGGCAACCCGGTCGCGGAGATCACCTCTTCGCCGCGGGCGATGCGGTAGGTTTGCTCGGGCGTGAAACGATTGCCGGTCGTGAACGCGTCACCCGAGTTGGCGCTGTGCAGGTGGGTGTCGCCCCACAGCACGCGTGTCGGGTATTTGCGGCCGGCATACGGCGAGTAGCCCTTCGCCTGGGCCGACGGCTGGCCGCTGGGTAGGGGGACGTAGACTTCTTCCGTGTCCTCAACGACGCCGCGCACCGGCACGTCGGGTGCCTGCGCACGGCTTGCATGGGCAACGACCAGCAATGCACCGACCACGGCCAGCGCAAGAATGCCCCTGTCCGTTCGCGACTCGAGTTTCATGCTTTCCCCCGTTGCCGGCTGTTTGCGCCGGCTGAGCAAACTGTACTGCGCGCCTCAGCGTGCGCCGAAGCGGTACATCACCCCGGCGTTGATCATGAAGATCTCGTTGTCGTGGAACCGGACGTCCGAATCGGCCTCGCCCCACAGCACGCTGCCGACCGCCTGCCATCGTCCGCTCTCGATCGGCAGCCGATAGAACAACGTGGCGTCCACCACGAGACCGTCCGCATCGGTCCGGGCGTCGAAGATCGGGTTGCGGGCATCGAAACTGCTGCTGCCGTAGACGAGGTTGCTCGCCACGGTGTACCCCTGGCCGAGGAACACGTAGCTCAGCTGCAGCCGGTAGCCGTCGCTGCTGATCGCCTCGCCGTTGCGGTCGTCGATCGTGTAGCGAACCATGGGCCGCACGAGGTGACGCTGGCCCGCGCCCAACCGGAACAGGTAAGAGGCATCGAGGCTGTACTGGTCGCCGTCGCGCACGAGCAGGTCCTGGCAGGTCGCGTCGCAAGCGACGCTGGTGACGCCCTCACCGCTGCGCTCGGTGTCGATCGAGATGTCCCGGTAGGAAAACGTGACATCGAACGCCGACCCGAGGATGCGGTCCCACTCCAGGCGCACGCCGGTGGAGTCGCGATCGGTTTCCTTGCGCCGCACGCCCTCCGCGTACGGATCCTCCCAGACCTGGGTGGGGATGCCGCTGAACAGGAAGCCGCCCTGCAGGATGCCTGCGGAGCCCAGGTCCTTGCGCACGCCGAGCTGCGTCACGCCATCGAGCGTCACCGCGTCCTCGAGCGAGGTGCCGAAGAAGGCCTGCCAGCCGCCCTCGAAGGTGTAGTTGATCTCGCCCGTGATCACGGGGTGGAACGTGTCGTCGCTGCCCGGGCGCTGCGCCACCGAGTCGATGACCGGCTGGCCGATGTCGATCAGGTTGTTGCCGGCGACGGTGTTGCTCTTGAGGTCGGCATAACCCCCACCCACCACGACGAAGCCGCGCCAGCCGGGTGTCGTTGGAATGGGCTCGATGGCCATGGCGACGGGCGCAATGCCCAAGGTCAGCGTCGCGAACAGACACCACCGCAGTTGCATGGAACTCATGCGGGTACCGCCATTTGTTTGACTTGATTACCGCGGAAACAGAAGCGTGACGGTCATGCGGAGCCCGAAGCCCTCGGCCCCGCTGTCCGGGCTGTCGACCCAGTACCTTACGCCGCCGCCCAAGCTTACCAACTGGCTGCCGAACCGCATCAACTTCAAGCGCGCTGGCGTTCACCGGCACCGACCACTGCTCGTTTTCCCAGTCATAGGTCGACTAGGTATTGAGGCCGAACGTCCACTGCGTGGGCGTCGTGTAGGTGAGGAACGGCTGCAGGAACGTTGCGTTGACGTCGGCACGATCGTCGTCACCCGCGAACGACCAGATGTGGTTGGCGAGCATGCCGCGCGTCCAGCCGTTCGACTGCTTGAGCACCACCGCGGTCGGGCCCGCGCCCCACTTGTCGGTCGTCAGCAGGTCGTTCGAACCCGTCGGCAGCAGCAGCACTGGGCCGGCGCCCCAGATCCAGCCCGAAGCCGTCGGCGCCTTGGGCGAGAAGAAGAGGCTCTGGACGATATCGCCGGTGCCGGTCTGGCGTGCCGGCGCCCGGGAAGATGTCCGACTGGCGCACCAGCGGCAGGATGGTGCGCGAGATCAGGTTCCAGTCGTCGTTCAGCTCGAACGGGATGACGGGCTGCACGTTCAGCAGCCAGCGATCCCCGTCGTCGGCCGGTCCGATGTCCTGGTCGTAGTTGAGCTGCAGCGGCACGCTGATCAGCGCTGCGACCGGGTTCGACAGCTGCATCGCGAGGCTGGACTCGTCCGCACCACCTGTTTCGTCCGCGAGCGACGGCAGAACCGGCACGATGACGCACAGCATTACTGCGCCGGCGAAGAGCGCCTCGCGAATTCGGCAGGTCATGATGTTCTCCAGGATGACGACGGGTGCAACGACTCGAACGGTAGCCGGCGGACGGCCGCCCGGTCACAGAGTCCAGTTGCCGTACACGGTCAGCACGACGGACAGAGTCTGGTCATAGGAGCCCACCAGATTGCCGCGCCCGCCCAGCACCGGAGGCAGCGGGCTGCGCTTGTCGACGTCGATGTTGCCGCCGTAGAGCAGCGCCGTCGTGAACCCCCACTTGAACGACTCGCTGGCCTGCTTTTCGCCGCCGGCGCCAAGCCGCCACGCCGAGTTGACCGGGAACAGCGGCGAGACGTCGTTGCCGTCCTGGAAGCCCGAGTCGTAGGCGAGTCCGACGTTCACCTTCCACCGATCATTGGGGCGGTACTGCGCTCCGACCGCGACGTGCCAGGTGTCGTCGAACGACAGCGGGTTGGTGAGACTGACCGGGTTCTGCGTGTTGTCGATGCCGATCTCGACCTCCCCGAACTCCGACCAGTCCTGCCAGCCGAGGTTGCCCATCAGGGCCCAGCGGTCATCGATCTCGGTGTATACGCTCCCCATCACCTGCTGCGGCACCTTGGCGCCGACATCCAAGCGCGCATCGAGCAGGCCGCGCGACTGCAGCAGTGCGTTCAGGATCGGCCCGATCCCCGAGAACTTCGCACGGCCGCTGAAATCGAGGTCGATCGCCGACGTGTATGTGAGCCCGAAGCGCGTGCCCGGCATCGGCTCGTACAGCACGCCCACGTTGCCACCCCAGCCCCAGGTGTCGTCGTCGATCTCGAGCCGCCCGTCGCTGAGCGATGGCACCGCGTTGTTGATCGCGACCTTCTGGTCGAACATGCCGTACATGCCGTTGATGCCGGCGCCGAGCGACAGCTTGTCGTTCACGCGATAGGCGATCGACGGCATGACGGATACGCCGACGAGGTCGGCGTCCTGCACGCGGTAGCGACCCACCCAGTCGTCTTCGTAGTCCAGCATGGAGCCGAAGTTGCCCGCCACGGCGAAGCCCAGCACAAGATCGGGCGACACGCGATGCGTCAGGAAGGCGCCGCCGCCCGGGACGTAACCGTTCGAGCCGAACGCGCGGCCGCCGTCGCCGTTGCCCAGGCCGGGCGAGGTGGCGCCATCGACCGAGAACTGCGTGTTCAGCCACATCAGCTGGCCGCCCACGAGCACTTGCGTGCCGTCAAGTTTCGTCATGCCGGCCGGGATTCGTGAACGCCGTCGATGCATCCTGCGCACGCGCGGCATAGCCGGCCGCGGCCAGGCCTGGCTCAGACGTGCCGAACTCGTAGAGCAGCAGCCCGCCGGCCTGGGCGGTGCTGCTGCGATGAGCGCGGTCGACACGAAAGCGGCCGTCACTGCCGCCTGCCAGGAGGGCCCTTCGTACCTCGGTCATGATCGATCCTC
>CAVQJL010000013.1:0-90925 GCA_963712815.1 uncultured Gammaproteobacteria bacterium | reverse complement strand
CGCGGCGCGCCCTGCGGCCGAGCAGCTGCTGGCCGAGCTGCAGGCTGGGCGCGGCCCGGCGATCCTTTCGGACGCCGGTGACCCGACGCTGCTGCCGGGCGACATGCAGTCGGCGTCGCCCCAGGTGATCGCCAACACTTTCGGCAGCGAATTCGCCGCACAGATCCTCGAGGCGCCAGTCGGCCAATGGACGGGCCCGCTGCAATCCGGGTTCGGGTTGCACCTCGTGCGGGTGGATGATCGCAAGGCGGACGCGATGCCCGCGTTCGAGCAGATCCGCCCGCTGGTGCTGCGTGAGTGGCAGTCCGGGCAGCGGACGGAATTCAACGAGGCATTCCTCGACGGCCTGAGAGCCCGATACGACATCCGCGTCGAGGGCGAGGCCGCCGCGCTGTTTGAACAGCCTGCCGGCCGCGGCGGAAATCCAGGCAAATGAGCGCTGCACTGCGCCGCGGCTTCGCGCTGCTGTTCCTGCTGGCGATTGCCCCCTGGCCCAGTGCGAAGGCGCACGAAGTGCGCCCGGGCTACCTCGAGGTGCGGCAGATCGACGCCGAGGCTTTCGACGTGCTCTGGAAGGTGCCAGCGAAGGGCGAGTATCGCCTCAGGCTGCATGCGCGCCTGCCGAAGGAGTGCACGGGCGCACCAAATCAAGGATCGTTCGTCGGGGGTGCATTCGTCGAGCGGTGGCGTGCGACCTGCCCCGGCGGACTGGCCGGTCGATCGATCGACATCGAGGGATTGAGCGCAACGCGCACCGACGTGCTCGCCCGAATCGAGTGGTCGGACGGCACGACCCAGGCCGTCCGCCTGACGCCCGAGCAGACGTCGTTCGTGACCCAGGCGGCGCCCGGCGCACTCGCGGTGTCGAAGACCTACTTCGTGCTCGGCGTCGAGCACATCCTGCTCGGCATCGATCACCTGCTGTTCGTGCTGGGATTGATGTTCCTGGTGGGCAACTGGAAGCGACTGGTCGCCACGGTGACTGCGTTCACGGTCGCGCACAGCATCACGCTCGCCGCGGCGACGCTCGGTCTCGTGCACGTGGCACAGGCGCCGGTCGAGGCGGTCATCGCACTTAGCATCATGTTCGTTGCAGCGGAGATCATTCACGGTGCACACGGCCGGCCGCGGCTGGCCGCTCGAGCGCCGTGGCTGGTGGCCTTCGTATTCGGCCTGCTGCACGGGTTCGGCTTCGCGGGCGCATTGCGCGAGATCGGCCTGCCGCAGAAGGACGTTCCGCTGGCGCTGCTGTTCTTCAACGTCGGCGTCGAAGTCGGGCAGCTGCTGTTCGTCGCGGCCGTCATCGCGGTGTTCTCCATCCTGACGAGGCTGCTGCGCGGGCAGGGCTCGCGCGATCACGGTCCGTGGCACGCGGAGTCGCTGATCCGCACGCCGGTTGCGTACGCCATCGGCTCGGCCGCAGCTTTCTGGACCGTGCAGCGGGTCGTTGGTTTCTGGGCCTGACGAAATGAATCGGTCTTGCAGGCGGCGGGCGCCCACGGAGCGACGATGAGGCACCGGCGTCAGTCGGTCACCAGGTCCTCGAAGTCGTCGCGGTAAGGCGGGTTGCGCCCGGGCACGGGTTCCTCGAGCAGGTCGCTGAAGTCGTCCGCTACCGGCGATCCGGACGGAGCCGCGGTCGTGGCTGCGGGCACGCGACGATCCAGCGCCGGGCTCTCCTCGGCATACAGCCGCGCCGGCAGGCTGGTGGCCATGCCGGGCGCCAGCGCGACCAGCGTGATGCCCACGAGCTGCAGCGCGACGAACGGCACCACGCCCCTGTAGATGTCGACCGTCCGCACCAGCGTGTCCGCCACGCCGCGCAGGTAGAACAGCGCAAAGCCGAACGGTGGCGTCAGGAAGCTCGCCTGCAGGTTCATGCCGATCATCACGCCGAGCCAGATCGGGTCCACGCCCAGCTTGATGAGCGCCGGGGCGGTGATGGGCACGACGATGAAGATGATCTCGAACGTGTCGAGGAAGAAGCCGAGCAGGAAGATCACGACCATCACCGCGAGGACGGCCATGACGACGCCGCCGGGCAGGGAGGCGAGGGCGTCGTGCACGAGGTTCTCGCCGCCGAGCCCGCGGAACACCAGGCTGAACACGCTCGCGCCGAGCAGGATCACGAAGATCATCGAGCTGATGCCGAGCGTCGTGCGCATCACGTCGCGCAGCAGCGGCAGGTCGAAGCGGCCCTTGCCGGCGGCGAGCAGCATCGCGCCCATGGCGCCGACCGAGGCCGACTCGGTCGGAGTCGCGATGCCGCCGAGGATCGAGCCCAGCACCGCCAGCATGAGCAGCAGCGGCGGCACCAGCGCACCCGCCACGCGTCGGGCGAGGCCGGCCCGCCGTTCGTCGCTCATCTCGAGCGGCGGGCAGGAGCGCGGATCGAAGATCGACTTCACGAGGATCCAGGCGAGGTACAGGCCCACCAGCACGAGGCCGGGGATGATCGCGCCGGCGAACAGTTGCCCGACCGAGATCGGTGCGGGCGCCATGTTGCCGAGCTCGAGCTGCGCCTGCTGGTTGGCGCCCTGCAGGATGTCGCCGACGAAGATCAGCACGGTCGAGGGCGGAATGATCTGCCCGAGCGTCCCGGCGGCGCAGATCGTGCCGGTCGCGAGCTTCGGGTCGTAGCCCGCGCGCATCATCGCGGGCAGCGACAGCAGGCCCATCGTGACGACGGTTGCGCCGACGATGCCGGTCGAGGCCGCGAGCAGCGCGCCGACGATCACCACCGAGTAGCCGAGGCCGCCGCGCAGCGCGCCGAACAGCTCGCCCATGGTCGTGAGCAGTGCCTCGGCGATCTTCGAGCGCTCGAGCATCACGCCCATGAAGACGAACAGCGGAACGGCGACCAGCGTCTCGTTGGTCATGGTGCCGAAGTAGCGCCCGGTGAGCGCCGCCAGGATCGCCGGGTCGAACACGCTGGTCGCCATGCCGATCGCCGCGAAGATGAGCGCGACGCCGGCCAGCGTGAAGGCCACCGGGTAACCGGCAAGCACGGCACCGATGGTGGCGAGGAACATCGCCACCGACAGGATCTCGCCGATCAGCACCGTGCTCATCGCGTCGCGTCGGCGTCCGGCGCGCCGTGCCCGGCGAGGAACAGGCCCCGCCGGGCGATCAGCGCGAGCCCCTGCACGAACAGCAGGGCGCAGAAGACCCACAGCAGCGACTTGAGCAGGTACAGCGCCGGCATGCCGCCGGCCGTGCTCGAGGCCTCGCGGATGCTCCACGAGGAGAGCACGAAGGGTGCCGAGGCGCTCGCAACCACGGCGAGCCACGGGAACAGGAACACGAGCGTGCCCGCGATGTCGATCCAGGCGCGGCGTCGGGGGCTGGCGTTCCCGTAGAGCACGTCCACGCTGACGTGCCCGCCGTGCAGCATCGTGTAGCCGGCCCCGGCCATGAACACTGCAGCGTGCTGCCAGACGTAGAGTTCCTGCAGCCAGGGGAAGCCGAGGTCGAACGCATAGCGCAGCACCACCACGGCGAAGCAGGTCAGCACGCAGCCGAGCGTGAGCCACGACGCCGCGCGACCGATCCAGTCGTTGAGTGCGTCCACACCCCGGATGAAGCCTGAGAGCGCGTTCATCGAACCCCCGTTGCTTTGCGGCGCGATGCTACGGAGAAACGGTCGCATTGGCGACGTTCCGAATCTAGTCCACGCCGGGCGAGCGAACCCTGACGTCGATGCCCGGTCCCCGGCGTTCGTGGTAGGTTCGATCGTCGCGATCGTCGGACTCGGACCGTCGTCGCGACTCACCAACGAAGACTGCCTGGGGAGATCCACATTATGTCAATTACACGTCGCCTGCTTGCCGGCACCGCCGCGGCATCCGCCGCCGTCGTGCTGGCCCTGTCGCCGTCGCTGGCGGACGCCGCGCTGCCGGTGCCCCTGCCCACGGTCGAGGGGCCGATACCAGCCGTCACGCCGGGAGATCCGTCGCGCAACTACCCGTTCCTCGCAACCTCCATCGATCTCGCTGCGCGCGGATACGTGGAGGAGGAGTTCTTCATCTCGGGGACGGCCTGCCGCTACAGCGGCGTCGGCCTGGCCACCGGCACCGTTCGTGACTGCGGCTTCCCGTACCGGACGCGCATCGTCGTGCGTCGCCCCGCGAGCGCCAAGGCGTTCAACGGCACGGTGCTCGCCGAGTGGCAGAACGTGACGGCCCAGTACGACATCGATCATTACTGGCTCGAGTCCAGTGAGCACATCATGCGCGAGGGCTACGCTTGGGTTGGCGTGTCGGCCCAGCGGCTCGGCATCCAGCCCAACGTCGGCGCCAACCCGCTGCTGTTCCCGAACGTGCTCAGGAACTGGAGCCCGCTGCGCTACGGCTCGCTCGACGTGACCGCGGGCGGCACGCTGCCCAACCTCGACGAGATCTCCTACGACATCTTCTCGCAGGCGCTAAAGGCGCTGCGCGCACCCGCCGGCACGGGTCCGCTCGGGCCGCTGTCGCCGGAGGTGGTGATCGCGGTCGGCACCTCGCAGTCGGGCGGCCGCCTCGGTGCGTACCACAACTCGATCTGGCCCCTTTACGAGCCCGTGGTGGATGCGTTCTTCATCGGTGAGGCCCGCGGCGCGCTGCGCACCGACCTCGCCGTGCCGGTGTTGCGGCTGCTCTCGGAGGTGGACGTCCGGCCGGACTTCGCGCCGCCGGATGCCGCGAACTACCGCCACTGGGAAGTGGCCGGCGCCTCGCACGCCGACGCCGGCTTCACGGACAACATCCAGCCGCTGCTCGATCGCGACGGTGCGTTCCGCACCCCCACCAACTGCGTCCGGCCGCCGCTTAGCCGGATCCCGAAGCGCTACGTGTACAACGCGGCGTGGAACCTCATGGACGACTGGGTGCGCCTGGGGCAGTTGCCGCCGGTGGCGCCGCGGATCACCTTTGCCGGGGCGACCATCGCGCGGGATGCCTTCGGCAACGCGCTCGGCGGCATCCGCCTGTCGGAGCATGAGGTGGCCACCGCCGAGAACTCCGCCACCAACGCGCCGGCGGATGCCAGCCCCGGAAGCCTGTTCTGCGGGCTGTTCGGTACCCACGTCCCCTTCACGGACGCCCAGCTCGCCGGGCTGTACCGCAACCACGGCCAGTACGTTTCGCAGGTCGTGCGGGTGAACGCGGCCAACGTGAAGGCCGGGTTCCTGCTGCAGGCCGACAGCCAGGAGTCCACTGGAAGCGCCGCCAAATCGACGGTAGGCAAGAAGTAGGGCGGATCGCTCAGCCCTCCCCGGTCGTCGACCGTCGTGTCGGCGACCGGGGAATGAGCACGATCGGTTATGCTGCGCTCCGCTTTTCCCGGCCGACCCGCCGGGCGCCGGCAGGACCGAACTGCCGAGATCCCAAACATCCCAGGAGCCTGCATTGACCACCCGCCCCGACCGTCCCCTGCCTTTCGTCCGCGCAGCCTCCGTGAGCGCTCTGCTCGTCATCGGTGCCGCCTGGCTGTCCGGCTGCGCCAGCCAGCCCTCGGTGTCGAGCGCGTGGCAGGCAGGCGCGTCCCACAACCAGTCGTTCTCCCGGGTGCTGATCGTCGGTGTCAGCCCGGACATCAACCAGCGCTGCGCGTTCGAGAACTTCCTCGCCTCGCGGATCATGAGCGCCTCGGTGAAGGCCATACCCAGCTGCGACGTGGTGAAGGCGAAGAACCCGCTCACGCGCGAGAGCATCGAGGAGGCCGTCGCGTCGCAGCAGGCCGATGCCGTGGTGGCGACCACGCTCGTTTCCATGGACTGGGGGACGAAGGAAGGCGCCGGCCGCGACGATCGCGGCGGCGGGATGTACAAGGCGACAGATGCCGGATATGCGACCGGCTATTACGGCGTCTATGGCGTGCCGGTGGTGTACGGCGAGTTCCAGACGGCCTCGTCGATCACCACCGTGAAGGGCACCGCGCGCGTCACGACGAAGGTCTGGGAGACCAAGGGTCCGACGCACGTCTACACGATGGACGTGACGGTGGGGAACCTCGAGTCGCGCGACACCGGCCTCGCGGCGATCACGGGGCCGATTGCCGACCGGCTGCGCCACGATGGCCTGATCCGCTAGCCGGCGCGCAGCCTCACCCGCTGCCGGGCTGCGCCCCCGAATCTTGCCGGCGACAGGAACTCGATGGGCAGCTCCGTCCGGCCGTGGATCGCAAGTTCCACGAGGGCATCGCCGAGTGCCGGGGCGAGCTTGAAGCCGTGGCCGGACAGCCCGGCCGCGACCTGGATGCGCCGTGAGCCTGGGCGGGTGCCGACGATGAACTGCCCGTCCGGCGACATGGTGTAGAGGCAGGTCGCGGCGGCCACGACCGGCCCTGCGAGCGCGGGCGCAACGGCGCGATACGCGCGCCAGACCCTCGCGAGGTCCGTGTCGTCCACCCCGGCGGCGCCGGCGTCAGGGTTCACGACGACGTCGGACCCGTGCAAGCCGACCTTGGGGTGGCGCGAGCGTGACGCGGCCGCGCCATCCTGCGCGGTCGCTGCCGGATCGGGCGGGAGTCCGTACAACGGGCGTTCGCCAGGCCCGCGATCGACGTACCAGCACGGCAGGGTCGAAACATCCTTGCCCGGCGTCGCCGCCACCCAGGCCTGGACCTGCCGGGTGACCGTCAGTTGCCTGGTCAGCTCGGACAGGAGCCGCGAACTCCAGGCACCGGCGGCGACGACGACGCTCGTCGCCCGCTCGCGACCGTGGTTGGTGTCCACCCACACGCCAGACGCGTCCTCGACGAGCGCGTGCACGCGGGTGCCGGTGCGCAGTTCGGCGCCGCGGGACTCGGCGACGCCGAGCGCGGCGTGAACGGTGGCCTCGGGACGAACGAGCCCGGCGTTCGCCTCGAAGGCGCCGATCGAGTCGAGCGGATGGTCGAACCACGGGAAGCGCGATTCCAGCGCGTTCGCATCGAGCGCCTCCACCGCCAGGTCCCAGCGGCGACCCGAGGCCAGCGATCCGTGCACGACGGTCGAGTCGCTTGCTCCCGTGACCAGCATGCCGCAGCGGTGGAGCAGGGCGACGCCCGACTCGCGCTCCAGCGACTCGAAGCGCGCCGTCGAGTGGCGCAGCAGCGGCACGTAGTCGGGATGCTCGAAGTAGGCGTGACGGAAGATCCGCGAGTGACCGTGGCTCGAGCCGCGCTCGTGGGCGGGGGAGAGGTGCTCGAGGCAGAGCGCACGGGCGCCGGCTTCGGCCGCCGCACGCAGCGCGGCGCTGCCCACCGCGCCGGCGCCGATGACGATGACATCCCAGGTGTTCACGCGTCGGGCAGGGTAGCCCGGCGTCACGGCTACGAGAAGCGCGCCCGGGCCGCAATCCGTGCGACCCGGGCGCGCGGGATTACGGGCAGGGCGTGAGCGGCAGCCGCAGCACTTCGCCGGCGGCGGCGGATGTACCGTAGTTGGTGAGGTAGGCCGCTCCATCGGGGCCGATCGCGACACCGCTCGCAAAGGTCAGGCCGTCGAGCAGCACGGTCGGATCGGCTCCGGGGCACTTGCGCTTGAGACGACCCGCGCCGAGTCCCGGGGCCGGCGGCGGGAACGACCCAGCCTGACCGGATGCGACCTCGAGGACGTAGAGCGCGCCGCCCGCGTCGAACGTCAGATCGACGATGGCCGTGAAGCCGGACGCGAAAGTCTCGATGCTGCTCCCGTCGCTCGAGATCCGGAGGACCGACGCCGTTCCCCGCCAGAACGGGAACGACGTCAGCTGCCCGACGTACACGGCGCCGTCGGGACCCTGGGTAACCGAGGTTGGCACCGGTTCGCGGCCGGCGGGGAACGGCGGCAGGCCCGGCAGCTTCGGCGGCACGGCGAAGACTCGACCACGACCATAGGCCGGTACCTCGAACAGCGTGTTCGCGCCTGCATCGGCAATGAGGGTCCGTCCGGGCAGGGCCAATGCGCCGTAGGGATTGGAATCGACGTTGCCACCGGCCGGGTTGAGGCGCGCCTCTAATGCGGAAACGTCCGACACCACCTGGTACTTTCCGGCAGGCGTGACGCGCAGCAGTTTGCCGAGCAGGTGCGCCTTGCCGCCGAGCCCCGGCCGGAACGACGGATTGCCGCCGAGACCCATGGTCACGAACGCCGTCATGCCGAAGAACGATACGTCGGTGACGCCGCCTTCGGCCGTGCCGTCCGGCAGCGCGAGCGACGGCAGGCCCGTGAGGATCCGCTTCAGTTCCCCGCCGGGCAGGATCTGCGTCACGGCGCCCGTCTCACCGTAGCAGCGACTGACCGTCGGATTCGGCGGCGAGGGAATGCAAGGGCCCGGCCCGCCCTTGCCGGCTTCGACCACGTACAGGGCGCCGTTGGGCGCAAAGGCGATGCCGCGCGGGTTGGCGAGCCCGGAAGCGATGGTCTTCGCGTCTCCGAGGTCGGCCATGGCGGCGGCCGGGGCCAGCGACAGGCCCAGGATCATCAACGATCGAAGTGCCTTGCGGCCGCCTCCGGTCGCTCCGGGTAGCCTGACGGATCGGTCGGTGTGCTTGGTCATGGCGGATTCCTCCATTGCCGAATTGCTTTTCTTTCTGACGGGTCGGGGGCAAACCGGTCGTCAGCCCCCGACGATCGATCCTGCGAGCGCGGGGGGCATGCTGACCATGAATTGCGCCTGACCGGTGCCTGACATGTTTCTGACGCGCCGCCCGATCGCGTAGTCTGGGCGTCGTTCGCAGGGGGTAGATTCGGAAACCGAGGCACGGCCACGGTGCCGCCTCCGGAAAAGAAGCTGAAATGGACCGGTGCGCCGAGATTCGTTTCGATGGCTGGACGCTGCTGCGCCGGTCGGGCGAGTTGCTGCGCGACGGCACGCGGATCCGCCTGCAGACGCAACCGCTGCAGGTCCTTGAGGAACTGCTGTCACGCCCAGGCGAACTGGTGACGCGCGAGGAACTGATCGCGCGGCTGTGGCCGAAGGGCGTGGTGGACTTCGACACGGCGCTCAACAGCGCGGTCCGGCGCCTGCGCACGGCGCTGGGGGACCACGCGGAGAGGCCGCGGTACATCGAGACGATTCCGCGGCGCGGCTATCGATTCATCGGACGCCTCGATGAGCCCGTCGTCGTGCCGCAGGAGGCGAGCACCGCCCCGGTCGAACCCTTGCCAAGGGCGGCGGCTGACACGGCACCTCCGCGAACGCGCTGGTGGCCGGCGGCCGCGGCCGTGCTGGTGGTCGTGTCCGCTGCGGCAGCGGTGTGGACGTCACGGGTCGAGGGCTTCCGCATCGAGTCTGCCGGGCCGCAGGCGTCCACTGGCGCGCGCGCAAACGAGAGCTACCGGCGAGCCCAGTTCCTGTTCCATCGCCGTGCGCCGGGAGACATCGCGCTCGCCCGGCAGTATTACCGGGCGGCCATCGAAGCCGATCCAGGCTTCGCCCGCGCGTGGGCGGGGCTGGCTGGTACCTACTGGCTCGACACGGTCGAGGGACGGACGCCGCCCGCCGAGGGCCTGCCTCTGCTGCGCGACGCCGCACAGAAAGCGATCGAACTCGATCCCGGGCTGGCCGAGGCACACCTGCGGCTTGCGATCTACCTCAGCCAGGTGGGCGACCGGCGTGGATACGCCGAGCACCTGCGCCGGGCGCTCGAGCTCGATCCGGACGATCCGTTGGTGCTCGGTACGCTCGCTTCGGAAGAGTTACACGAGGGACGGTTCGACCAGGCCATCGTGTTGCAGCGCCGCGCTGTCGAGGCCGACCCACTGTCGGGGGTCACTCGCTACAACCTCGGGTCGATGTTCTATTTCGCCGGGCGCCTCGACGAGGCGGAGGTCGAGGTGCGCAAGGTGCGCGAGTTGAACCCGCTGCCGCAGTACGTGAACGAGGTGCTGGGCCGCGTGCTGGTGCTGCGGGGTCGATTCGACGAGGCCGTCGAGCTCGCCAAGCCTTGGCCCGACGGGCCGAGTCGCAACATGGTCCTGGCCATGGCATTGCACGGCCTGGGCCGCGGCGGGGAGTCCGAGGCCGCGCTGCGCGCCCTGAGCGAATCGACAAGCGACATGGATCAGATGCGAATCGCCGAGGTGCATGCCTATCGCGGTGAAGCCGACGAGGCCTTCCGGTGGCTGCTCGGGTCGTTCGAGGCTGCTCCTGGTGGATTGCAGGCGGTCTCGCCATCGGCCGTCGGCTGGATGATCCCGCTGTCGCCGTTCCTGCGGCCGTTGCACCCGGATCCGCGCTGGACGGCCTTGCACGAGGCCATCGGACGCGAGCGCAGCTCACGCGCGGTGGCGATCAACCGCTGAATCGAGGGCCCAGCGGCCCGGTCCGAGCACCATCAGAACCAGCAGCATGAACCCCCACAGGTAGTGCTGGCCAAGCGCGGCCTCGAAGCCCTCGGTGAGCAGCACGTGGGAGTACGACACGACGGCCATGACGTTCACGACGAACAGGCCCGTCGCCGCATAGCGGCTGAGCAGGCCGACGATCAGCAGCACCGGGAACACCAGTTCGCCGGCGGTGCCGGCGATCGCCGCCACCAGGGGCGGCAGCAACGGCGTGTGATATTCCTCCTCGAACAGGAATCGCGTCGTTTCCCAGTCGCCGAGCTTCAGCCAGCCGGACTTGAGGAACTGCCACGAGACGTACACGCGCGTGGCCAGCAGCAGCAGCGGCTCGAAGGGCCGGGTGGCGCGCTCGGCCAGCCGGTTGGCGGATTGCAGGCGGATCATTTCGGGTCGCTCTCCATTACGGGTCCGGTGACTCCGGTGACGAGGCCGCCCGCGAACAGCATTCCAAGGACGCCCGGCAGCGCGGCAAGATCGAGACCGGATTCGTCCACTGCGGTCTCGAGCGGAGTGCCCGCCTGCAGGTGCCTCGTGAACGCGAGCGCGGCCGCGGACACCTCGACGAGCGCGAGGTCGTCAACGCCGCAGCTCACCAGGATGCACTGTGCGCCGCGCGCGAGGTCCACAGCGTGGCCGTCGGCGTCGGGCTGGTTGGCTCGCCACACGTCGAGGACCGGGAACGACGAGGCCACGCAACGCAGCGACGGTTGCAGCCGGAGGCGCGCGAGGCCGAGGTGCTCCGGTGCGAGACCTGCGAGCGCCTGCGGCTCGACGGGCGGCTCACGCGCGGCGACGAACGCCAACTCGCAGGCCCATTCGAGCTCTGCGAGTTCCGCGAGCCACGCGTAGCCGGTTTCTGCCTCGGTCTGGGCGAGGTGGCGGGCGAAGTGCTCGCCGATCCAGTGCAGGTCGCCGCTGCGCGACGGGAAGCGCTCGCGATAGCCGTGCGCCAGCTGCCGGAAGTAGTCCTCGCCCACGCGTCGGCGCAGCACCGGGTAGGTGCGCTCGAGTGCGCCTTCGAACACGGCACGGACGTTGTTGCGGTAGATGTTCATGCGCCCGGCCGCCTCGAGCCCGTCCCCCAGCACGTCGGGCTCGAGCGGTCCGGGGTCGCCGCGCAGCGCCAACGCGAAGCGCGCCTGGATCTCAGGCAGCGAGGCCATGCGCCCCGTCCATCCGTCGCCGGGCCCGTGCCGCTTCATCCGCGAGCACGGCCAGCTCGGGCAGGTTGGTGTCCCATTCGATCAGCGTCGGCACGGCTCCGAAGCGCCGGATCGCATACTCATACAGGCTCCACACGGCCTCGGGCACGCGCGAGCCGTGGTCGTCGAGCAGGATGGTGCGCTCTCCGACCTGCCGGCGCGTGTGGCCGGCGAGGTGGATCTCCTGCACGGCGCGCGCCGGCAGGCCGTCGATGAACGCCTTCGCGTCGAGCCCGACGTTCACCGAGTTGACGTAGGCGTTGTTGACGTCGAGCAGCAGGCCGCAGCCGGAGCGCTCGACGACCGCCGCGAGGAACTCCCACTCGGTGAGACGGGAGCTGGCGTAGCCCAGGTAGCAGGAGAGATTCTCGACGAGGATCTGTCGACCGAGCAGGTCCTGCACCTCAGTGACGCGGCCGGCGAGGTGCTCGACCGCCTCGTCGGTGTAGGGCAGCGGCAGCAGGTCGTTGAAGTGCTCGCCGCCATGGCTGCCCCAGCACGCGTGCTCGGAAACGAGCGCCGGTTCGAAGCGCGCGATGGCGCGGGCGACGCGGGCCACGTGCGACCGGTCGAGCGGATCGACGGATCCCAGGCCCATCCCGACGCCGTGCAGGCTGAGCGGGTAGAGCTCGCGCGCCCGTTCCAGCGCGGCGAGGTGCGGGCCCCCGGCGTGGAAGTAGTTCTCGGTGTGCACCTCGATCCACCCGACCGCGGGCCGCTCGCGGACGAGCGCCTCGTGGTGGGCAGAGCGCAGGCCGATCCCGGCACCTGCCGGGACCGGCCCGCTCGAGTTCGCCGTGGGGCTCGAACTCACCAGGCTCTCACATCTTCTTGCCGGGCGCGGTCGTGCCGCCCATCTTCTCGCACTCGCCCTTCGGCACGTACTTCCACTCGGTGGGATCGTTGTCCATCTTGGACTGTCCGGCGCACGAGTGACCGTTGGCAGCGCAATCGTTCTTGCCAGCCGCGGCGACGCCGTAGCACTTCTCCTTGTCGGCCTTCTCGCCGGCGAAAGCCGTGCTCGTCACGCCCATGCTGACCAGGCTGCCCACAGCGGCCGCGAGGGCCAGGTTCTTCAGGTTCATACGGTGATTCCTCCAGAGGTTCGTGGTCTTGGGTTTATCGGTTACAGAGGTCCGTCCGCGAGGATCTTCCCCGCGCACGTGGCCCCTATGTAACCAGACCGTGCACCGCCCGGGAATATTTCGCATCGGCCGGGCCCTGAAACGCAGGACCCCGGCGAGAGGCCGGGGTCGCGTCCGCGCCGCGCCTGGGTCTCAGGCGGTTTCGTGTGCCACGGTCACGGGGGCAACACACCCTTGCCGTACAGGGCGACACCGATCGGCGTGCCGGTTGCACTGGTGGCGACATAAAGCTTCGCAGACTTGTTGCCGCTGGTCGTCGGCGTGAAGCTCACTTCGATCGCGCAGGACGCACCGGCGTCGAGGTTGGCTGGGCAATCGTTCGACTGCGAAAAGTGCTTCGCGCCCGTGCCTCCGAGGGTGATTCCGGTCACCGCAAAGGGCATCGTGCCGCGGTTGACGAGCGTCGCCGCCAGCACGGGGCTCGTGGTGTCGAGGACGTGGCTGCCGAATCTCAGCGTCGTCGGACTCACCGCAGCCATCGCGGTGACCGTCAGCGTCTTTGTCCTGGACGAGCCGTTGGCGGTGGCGGTGATGGTCACGGCGGTCTTGGCGGGCACCGGCGTTGTCACGAGGTCGAAGGTCGCAGACTTCAGTCCTTGCGGCACGAACACGGTCTGGGTCACCGGGCTCGCCACCGGGGCGTTGCTGCTGCCGAGTTCGACGGTTATCGGCCCCGGGCCTGCGCTGCAGACGAGCTTGATCGTCCCGGCCACCGGATTGCTGCCCGCCACCGAGGTGGGCGACAGGGTCACCGAGTACGGGCCCATCGGCGTTACCGTGAGGTCCTGCGTCAACGTGGTGCTGCCGAGCGTTGCGCTGATGGAGCCGGACTCGGCGCTCACGACCGGCGCGGACTTGACCGTGAAAGTCCTGGAACTGGCGCCGGCGAGGATCTTCACCGTGGCCGGCGTGCTCGCCGAGGCGAGCGTGTCCGCGAGTTGCACGACGACGCCTTCGGCCGGCGCCACCCCGGAGAGCCTCACCGTGCCGGTCACGCTTTTGCAACCCGCCACGACCGAGGTCTTCAGCGTCAGGCTCGCGAGGCCACCCGTCGTCGGCGCAAGGTCGCCGTCGCGGACGGGCCAGGCGCCCTGCAGATTCGATCCAGGCAGCTGGCTCTGGCGACCGGTCGTCATGTCGATCAGCCAGGTCTTGAGGCTGCCGCAGGGGCACATCGATTCCGACCCGGTCCAGTGTCCGGCGATCGCGCCGACGTTGACGAACGGGCCGGAGTTCTTAAGGCCCCATCCGGTCTGCACGACGCAAGTGCCTGGATCGGCGTCGTCCGGCTTGCAAAGGCCCTTGTTGCCGAGCGTGACGTAATAGAGGTGCGCCAGCTCCGAGTGGGTGCCGCGGATGCCGAAACCCACGTCCGTCGTGCCGTTGTTGCTGAAGGTGTGGTCGTACGACGAAGCATCCAGCGGCGCGACGGCAGGCAGCCGCCAGCCCGTGATGCCGAAGTAGTCGAGGTTCCCGACCCAGGTCGTGGCCGTCGGCCAGTCCATCATGCCGTCGGTATCGCGTCCCGAGGTGCGGGCGAAATTGGCGTCGGCCAGCCACGTGATGTCGAGCACATCGTCGTACCAGGCTTCGAAGGTCGCGGGATCGTTGTCGAGGTCGCGGCCGTGCAGCGCCGCCGGCGCCGGGGTCGCAAGAATCAGGCAGGTGAAGCCGATTGCGGCGGTGATGACCCCTTTCGTCGTCATGGCGCGCCCTCCTTGAGCGACCGCGGGTGATCGGGCGGCGTCCTCCCGGCGCCCTCCCGTCAGCTGCTGACGCTACTCTCCGATTGCCGGACTCACCATTGGGGCTTGAAGTCGGCGGCTAGCGCGGAACGCTAGCTCTCGCCCGCTTGCCAGGACGACGTCCACCCGTCATGGACTCGGTCTATCGCAGCTGCGACTCGACCGGCTCGTGCAGCACCTGCCGCACTTCGCTCCACGGAACCAGCTTGAAGTTCTGGCGGGCCAGCGGCGCCGTGTTGAGGCCGTCCTGGACGACCAGCAGTCCCTCTTCGTAGGGGGGCGGCAGCGGCTGGCTCGTGACTTCGAGGCCGTCGGTCCCGGACGCACCGTCCACGAGCCCGTCTGCGACCCGAAAGCGACCGACGAACTGGTTCGGCGGCTCGCGCCGGTAAACGGCAAAGGCGTCGTCGCCCTGGCTCGAGACGATCAGGTGGCCGCGGCCGTCCGCCTGCCGGCGGATCGCGATGCCCTCCACGTGGGCAACCAGCCGGCCGCCACCCACGCGATCGACCAGCTCGGGATTGGCCGGAGCGTCCGGCGCCGCCGCCACCCGGTGGAACCCCACATTCTCTTCGCCGACGTACAGCCATCCGAGCTCGTCGTCGGCCGCGCAGCCTTCCGGTCGCGTCGCGACGCGGAATTCCCTCACCACGCGGGTCGCGATCCGACCCGCCCGGAGTCGGCCAGCAGCTCGTGCTGCTCGAACCGGCCGTCCTTGCCGTTGACGAAGACGTAGAGCCGGTCGCGCGCGCGATCGGCGAACATGCACAGGCCGTAGATTCGGGTGAGGCCCGTGGTGCGCAGCCCGTCTGCCACGTCGGCCAGCTCGGGCCGGTCGGCGGACATCGCGAACAGCGCGATGGCGTCGTGGTCGCGATCGCTGGCGGCGACGACGGTTACACGGTTTCCGCCGAGCGCGAACCCGTCACGCAGATCGACGTTGTTCATGCGGCCGAGCGGCAGCCTCTGGCGCAACGAGCCGTCGAGCGAGTACACCTCGAGGCCGCGCCGCTTGTCGGTTGCGACGATCAGCGAGCGGGCCGGGTCCGTCGGGTGCACCCAGATCGCCGGGTCGTCCGCGGCATCGCCGAAGGACGAAACCGGCGCCGTCTCGGCGGCGGCCCGGACGGTCGGTGCAGGCGGATTCGACCACTGGCTGACGCAGGCCGATTGCAGCGCTGCAAGGACGATTGCAGCGCTGCGGCTAATCCCGGTCACTCGCACTGAACCTGCGCCGCTGATCGCGCATCATCAGGCGCAGCAGCCCGTCCATGAGCCGAGGCGACAGGCGGTGGATCCACCACAGCGCGCGTGCGTAGAACGGAAACACCGCGATCGACCGGCCCGCGAGCACGGCCTCGAACGTGCGCGCCACGGCGGTGTCCACGTCCATCAGCCGGAAGGGAATGCGCTCGACCACGTTGTCCGATCGCAGGCTGCCTTCGAACGTGCCGGCCTGGAACAGGTTGGTCGCGATGTAGCCGGGGCAGACGAGCGTGAACGAGATGCCGTACGCAGCTCCCTCCGCGGCCACCGAATGCGTGAGTCCGCCGAGCCCGTGCTTGGCCGCGACATACGCGGCCGAAAGCGGGTTCGGGAACAGCGCCAGCATCGAGGCGATGTTCACGATGTGCCCGCTGCGCTGTCCCAGCATCTGGCGGTAGGCCGCGAGCGTGCCGTAGGCGGCACCGAGCAGGTCGATCTCCACCACGCGACGGATCGTGCCGGCCGACGCGTCCTGGAACTCGCCGCCGGCGGCAATGCCGGCGTTGTTGATCATGTAGTCGAGTCGCCCGTGCAGGGCGACCGCGTGCGCGACGAGGCGCTCGACGCTCGCGGCATCGGTGACGTCCACTGCGAGGGCGGTGGCGGAGTGGCCGGCGCGCGACAACTCGTCGCACAGCGCGCTCGCTGCGCCGAAGTCGATGTCGCCGACCACGAGCTTCGCGCCGCCGCGCGCCACGGCCTCGGCGAGCCCGCGCCCGAGGCCCCTCGCACCGCCGGTGACGACAACGACCTTGCCGGCGAAGCGCTCGAGCCGCATCGAAGGTGTTCTCAGCGCCGCCGTGAGCCAGTCACTTGCGTTCCTGGAGCAGCGTCTGCTCCCAGAACATCAGGCTGGTCCAGAACTGGTAGTCCTGGTTCGCCTTCTTGGCGAAGCCGTGGCCCTCGTCGCGGCCGAGCAGGTGCCATGCGGTTCCGCCCTTGGCGCGGATGGCGTTCACGATCTGGTCCGCTTCGCTCGCCGGCACGCGCGGGTCGTTGGCGCCCGTGACGACCATCATCGGCAGGCGGATCTCGTCCACCCGGGTGAGCGGCGAGATCGCGACGAGCTTCTCACGCTGCTTCGGGTCGCGCTCGTCGCCGTACTCGACGCGACGCAGGTCGCGGCGGTAGTCCTGCGTGTTCTCGAGGAAGGTGACGAAGCTGGAGATCGCCACTACGCAGTTGGCACCCTTGAGGCGCGAGCCGTAGAACACCGAGCTCGCGTAGCACATGTAGCCGCCGTAGGAGCCGCCGGTCACGGCAATGCGCTCCGGATCGAGCCGCGGGTCCTTCGCCAGCGCGTCGAGAAACGCGCCGATGTCCTTGACCGAGTCCTCGCGCTGGAACGGGCCGTTGTCGAGGCCGACGAAGCGCTTGCCGTAGCCCGTCGAGCCGCGCACGTTCGGGTAGAAGATCGCGATGCCGAGTTCGTTCAGCAGGTAGTTGTTGCGGCCCTGGAAGCCCGGGCGCGACTGCCCCTCGGGACCGCCGTGGATGTTGACGATGAGGGGGCGCCGGCCTTCGAATCGCGCCGGATCGGGCCGGTAGAGGAAACCCGAGATCGCGAGGCCGTCGAAGCTCTTCACCTCGACGAGTTCGGGCTCGACGTTGACGTTCGGGTCGAGCCCGCCCGTCTCGCTGGTCGTCCAGCGCGTGACGGCGAGCGTGGCCGGATCCACCGACAAGGCGTCGGTCGGGCTGCGCGCCGAGGTGAAGGTGAGCCCGATCTCGCCCCAGGGCGCGACGTCGAGCCCGCCGATGACGCCGGCCGGCAGGGGCACGGTACGCACCGCCCCGCTCTTCGGGTCGAGCAGGCGCAGCGTGCTGCGCCCGGCCTCGTTGAGGACGTACGCGACGAAGCTGCCATCGTCGGCGACGTCGAACATCTCCACATCCCAGGTCGCCTCGGGGGTGCGCGGCGTGAACCGGCCGGTCGCCGGATCGAGCGTACCGAGGCGCTGGAACTCGGAGCCCTCGTCCGAGCTCACCCAGAGCGTGCCATCGGCCGCGAACTGGGCACCGTCGTAGGCGATGGGCTTGGCGTGGTCGCCGATCGGCGTCATGTCGCCGGAAGCGAGATCGAGCATCCAGAGGTTCGACTTGGTGACGGAGACGTACTCGGTGACGACGGCCTTGGACCGGTCCGGCGAGAAGCCGGAGACGAACCAGCCGCCGCCGCTGCGCTCGGCAACCATCCGGTCGGTCTTCGGGTCGCGTGGATCCATCACGTAGATGTCGGTGTCCTTGCCGTTGCGACGGGTGGACGAGTAGCCGACGAGCCCGCCGTCGCGGCTCCATGCGCCCGGCTGGTTGCGGCTCTTGCCGTCGGTGAGCAATGACAGCCGGCCGTCGGCGAGCGTGTAGATCTGGTAGAACTCGCCGCCGCCCACGTCCTTCGCGACCAGCGTCACGTCGCCCGTGCGCGGCGCGTGGCTGGCGATCTGGACGCGATCCTCCTCGAAGCTGAGCTGCGTACGCGCGCCGCCCGGCCGGGCCACGCGATGCACCTGGTTGGTGTTGCCGAAACGCGTGGCGATCAGCATCGAGCGGTCGGTGGGATGCCAGCCGAGGAAGGTGGCGGTGCGGAACTCCATGTAGGGCCGGGTCCGCGCGGCGAGTTCGACCGGCACTTCGGGAATGCCGTCCGCGACGAGCGCGGCGGGCCTTTCGACCGATTGCGCCTCCGCCGACGGGAGGCTGATGGATAGCAGGGGCAGTACGAGCAGCGAGAGTGCCTGGGTGGAGCGCATGGGAGAATTCCTGGGAGGCCGGCCGGCCGAGCATGATCTCCCGGATGGCTGAGCGTCACAACGGTCTTATAGGCCGGACAACGGCATCTCCACTTCCCCCGAGTCAAGACGCTCCGGCCGTGCGATCACGCGATTGCGCCCGAGTCGCTTGGCGTCGTAGAGACGACTGTCCACGCGATCGAGCAGTCCCTGCGCCTCCGACTCGCCTTCGCAGGCGGCGATGCCGATGCTCATGGTCACCCGAAGTCCCGTCGCCAGGCGGTCCCAGTCCTCGCGTTCCACTGCGAGCCGCAGTTCTTCGCAGACTCGCGCGGCGTCCGCCTCGCGCGCACCGACGAAGCAGAACAGGAATTCCTCGCCACCGTAGCGTGCCACGAGGTCCGACTCGCGCATCCGCTCCGCGAAGATCTTCGAGACGCGCTCGAGCACCCGGTCGCCGATGCCGTGCGAGTGCCCGTCGTTGATCTGCTTGAAGTGGTCGATGTCGGCCAGCGCGACGCACAGCGGGTGCCCGGTGCGCATGGCCCGTGCGATCTCCCGGCGCAGGAACTCGTCGGCTCGACGGCGGTTATAGAGCCCCGTGAGCGTGTCGTGCGCGGCCAGCTCCTCGAGCTGACGGGTCTTGTCCTGCAGCGCCTCGGTCCGTTCCGCCACCAGCCGCTCGAGCTTGAGCCTCATCTCGGCGAAGCGCTTGAGGGCAAGCATGCCGGCCACCAGCACGACGAGCAGCAGCAGCAGGACGTCGATCTCCAGGCTGTTCCACGTAATTGCGACGAGCACGGCGATCAACCCGGCGGTCAGTTCCGTGGCGGTGTCGAACAGGCTCAGCGAGTCCCGGGCCACCTGCCCACGAATGCGGACCAGCGCCATGAATCCGCCCTCGTTGATGACCTGCATCGCCAGCAGCATCAGCAGGACGATGCCGAACGACCCCGGATCCAGGTGCACGAGCGGCAGCGGTCCGCCGAGCGCCACGTACATCAGGCCGCCGGCCAGCACCATCAGCGTCATCAGGCCCGAATTGGTCAACGCGGCGCTGACGACCGCCCGCAGCGGTACGCCCTTGCGCAGCCGGTGCCAGGGGTAGATCAGTGAAGCGAGCCCGCTGATCCAGGCCGCTTCCACGGGCCCGAGCACGAGGATGCTCGAGACCTGCGCCACGCGATCAAATGAGACGTAGCCGAATTTCGGCTGATCGTAGCCGATGGAGATCGTGAACAGGCCGAACAGCAGGAAGAACAGTGCCTCGGGCCAGTCCGTCCCCTCGAACCGGTTGCCGGGCTGCGCGAGGCCGAGCGCGACGAGCGCGCCGGTGAACAGCAGCAGTCCGTAAAGAAGCTCGCCCGACCACGGTGTGGGACGGGCGATTGCCGCGGCGTCGTCACTCACTCCGGGACGCTCCCCGCGCGTGATAAAGCCTGGATCGAGGTTGCAGCCATGCTCATGGGCCCGACGAGGGTCCGCCGAAGCCTAGCAGGAAACAAAGCTTGTGAGGGTGCGCCGCCGTGCAGGCGCCCGCCGAGGCCAATGGTGAGGTCGCGTAGAACTATCATGGGGCGTGGCAATGAAAATCACGCTTTGGGCGGCCTGCCTCGCGATGGTCGGCCTGTCGGGCTGTGCTGCGAGCCCGGAACGGCCGGCGGCGTCCACGGTCGGCTGCGCGGAGGCGGTGGTCGCACGGTTGCCGCCCGGCCTCGACGATCGCGAGAAGCACTGCCTGGCTTCCGCCGGCATCGTGCAGCAGTGCAGCCGATTCGAGGCCTGGCTGGCCGGCTGGGGCAAGGAGGCAGGCGACGCGCTCGGTGACGGCGATGCATCACGCGAGGACGTCGACGCCAATCGGATCGGGCGCCGTTGCGCCGACGGCGCGCACGACGCCGCGGCGCTGCTGGACTGCTGTCGGCGCGAGCTGGGCCAGCGGAGCAGGTGACCTCGCCCGGCTTGGCAGGCGAGCCGCCGGTCTCCACACTGCGGCGCCACGACCATCGCCGATCGGGAGATACATCATGGATCGCAGGGAGTTCCTCGCCTCGGGCGTCGGGCTGGCCGTGGCCAGCATCTTGGGTGCTCCGCGGATCGCGGCCGACGCGAACACGGAAGCGGCCCGTGCACGGGCGCTCTACGACGCGATCTTCGCGGACCTGCTCGTCGCCTCCCCACAGACCGCGACGTCGCTCGGGCTCGACACGGGCCAGCATGCCGCTGCGCGTTCGCGGCTCGACGACCGGTCCTCCGCCGGGCGCATGCGCGAGCTCGCACCCCTGATCCGCGCATGGCCGCAGCTGCAGGCCATCGACGCCGGCCGTCTCGCCGGGCGCGACCGCTCGGATTTCGAGACCGTCGCGTGGATCGCGGCCATCAGCCGCGAGATCGACTCCCACCCGTTCGGCGGGATCGACTCCTACGCCTACCCGGTGCCCTACGTCGTGAGCCAGCTGACGGGCGTCTACCAGTCCACGCCCGACTTCCTCGCCTCGAAGCACCCGATCGAAGCCACCGCCGACGCCGAGGCGTACCTCGCCCGACTCGATGCCTTTGCGCGGGAACTGGGCCACGACACCGCCCGGGCCCGCGACGACCTCGAGCGAGGCACCATCCCGCCGGACTTCGTGTGCGACAAGACGCTGGCGCAGCTGAAGGCACTGCGTGCGCAATCGGGAGAGGCGTCCGGATTCGCAAGTTCGCTGGTGCGACGCACCGGCGCGAAGGGCATCGCGGGCGACTGGGGCAAGCGCGCCGCGCGCATCGTCGACGGGCCGATTGCCGCTGCGCTCGATGCGCAGATCGCGCTCGTGGCCGGGCAGCGCGCCCGTGCCAGCCACGAGGCGGGCGTGCGCGGCCGGCCGGGCGGCGAGACCTACTACCCGCTGTGCCTGCGCTACCAGACCTCCACGCGCGCGACGCCGGACGAGACCCACGCGATCGGGCTCGCGCAGGTCGCCGAGATCTCCGCCGAGGCCGATGCGCTGCTCCGGGCGCAGGGCTACGCCGACGGGTCGGTCGGCGCGCGCCTCGCGGCGCTCACGGCAGATCCGCGCTGGCTCTATCCGAACACGGACGAGGGCCGCGCTGCGCTGCTCGCGGACCTCAACGTGCAGGTGGAGGCGATCCGCCGTCGCTTGCCCGAGCTCTTCACCGCGCTGCCGCGCACGCCGGTCGAGGTGCGGCGCGTGCCGCCCGACATCGAGCTCGGCGCGCCGCGTGGCTATGCGCAGACCGGCAGTCTCGACGGTTCGCGGCCGGGCGCCTACTACATCAACCTCAAGGACACGGGGACCTGGCCGAAGTGGGCCCTGCCGACGCTGACCTACCACGAGAGCCTGCCCGGGCACCACCTCCAGCTCACGCTGGCGTTGGAGGCGGAGGGCACTCCGATGCTGCACCGGACGTTGCTCATGAACGCCTTCATCGAAGGCTGGGCACTGTACGCCGAGCAGCTCGCGGACGAGATCGGCATGTATCGGGAACTCCCGCTCGGCCGCCTCGGCATGCTGCAGTCCTTCCTATACCGGGCCGTGCGGATCGTGGTCGACACCGGCATGCACTGGAAGGGCTGGAGCCGCGAGCAGGCCGCCGACTACATGGCCGGGACGGTGGGCCTCGCGCGTGGCGCGGTCGAAAGCGAGATCGATCGCTACTGCGTCTGGCCGGGGCAGGCCTGCGGCTACAAGATCGGCCACCTCGAGTTCGTGCGCCTGCGTGCCTCGGCCCAGGCGAGGCTCGGCGCTCGCTTCGACCTGCGCGCGTTCCACGACACGGTGCTCGAGGGTGGGGCGATGCCGCTCGAGGTGCTGGCGCGGGTGGTCGACGACTGGGCGGCGGGTCTCGCCGGCTGACGGCCCAGGAGATCCTTGCCGCCACTTCTCACATCGCAGGTCCACGAGATCCTCGTGGCGGCCGCGCGGGCGGGCGTGACCGCGGTGGAGTGCTCGCTGGACCTCGATCGCACCACGACCACGGTTGAGGTCAGCGCCGGCGAGTGGAAATGGGGCGGCCGCTCGTTTCCCTACCTGCAGGCCTGCAAGCCGCGGACGATCTACTACTGGTCGGGTGATGCCTTCGAGCCCGTGACGCGCTACTCGCGCTCGCTCGTGAAGCTCGTGCCCACCGAGTGGGGCCCGCCGACCTTCGAGATCGACGGCATCAAGATGCTGCCGACCGCCGAGGTCTCGCCCTGGGAGGACGCGCGGCGCAAGGTCGAGCTGATCCGCCCGGCCGGCAAGGTGATCCTCGATACCTGCGGCGGGCTCGGCTACTTCGCCGCGTGGTGCCTGCAGGGGAAGGCGGCGCAGGTGCTGTCCTTCGAGAAGAATCCAGACGTGATCTGGCTGCGCAGCCTGAATCCGTGGTCGCCGCCACCGTGCGACGGACTGACGCTCACCGAGGCCGATATCGCCGTCGAGGTCGCTCGACTGCCCGACCAGTCCGTGGATGCCGTACTGCACGATCCGCCGCGCTTCGGCACCGCGGGCGAACTGTACTCACAGGTGTTCTACGATCACCTCGCGAGGGTGCTGAAGCGCCGCGGCCGGCTGTTCCACTACACCGGCACGCCCAACAGGCTGACCAGTGGCCGCGACGTGCCGAATGAAGTGGCGAAGCGGCTGCGGCACGCGGGGTTCGATGCCGAGCTGGAGGGCGACGGCGTGCTCGCCGTGAAGCCGCGATAGCGCTCGCGGATCAGTCGTCCTTGCCGAGCAGCGCGGCGAGGTCGGCGAAGGGCGCGTGCGTCGAGCGAGGTCCGTCGCCGGGGCGTGTCGTCAGCGAGCCGTGCTGCTCGAGCTGGCGCTGGTGCTCGTTGTCGTGGCAGTACACGCACAGCAGTTCCCAGTTGCTGCCGTCCGGCGGGTTGTTGTCGTGGTTGTGGTCCTTGTGGTGGACCGTCAGCTCGTGGACGTTTGCGTGATTGAACTCGCGCGCGCAGCGGCCGCAGATCCACGGGTACATCTTGAGTGCCTGGCCGCGGTAGCTCTTGTCGCGCTCGTCGCGGGCACGGCGCGCGTCGGCGACGACCTTGTCGAGGCGCGCGAGGTCGGGGGCGTCTTTCTTCACGGGCATGGTCGGGCTCGCTTGTCGCCGTTCGTTCAGATCTCGCCGCGCCGGGCGAACCCGGCGATGTGCTCGCCGGCGCGGAACGCCAGCGCCTGGATGGTCATCGTCGGCTGGCCGCGCCCGGAGGTGACGAAGCTCGAGCCGTCGCAGACGAACAGGTTCGGGATGTCGTGCGTGCGGTGATGGCGGTCCACGACCGAGGTCTTCGGGTCGTTGCCCATGCGGCAGGTGCCGAGCAGGTGCGGGCTGCCCGGCGCCTCGGCGACCGGTCCCTTCCAGACCTGCTGCGCTCCCGCGGCCTGCATGACCTCGGTGCCGCGGTCCTGCAGGAAGCGGCAGAAGGCGAGGTCGTCGGGGTGGTCCTTGTAGGTCACCCGCATGGCGGGCAATCCCCAGGCATCCTTGAGCTCGGGGTCGAGGTCCACGCGGTTCGTCTCGAGAGGCAGCGAGGTGCCGTGCGTCGCCACGATCATGGCGCGCGGCATGGCCTCGAGCAGCGCCTTGAACTCCGCGCCCCAGGCGCGGTCGGGCGGCGGCGCGAACAGCGACCACGCGATCGGGTTCGGGCCGATGCGGCCGTCGAAGCCCCCGCCGCCGTAGAAGCCGCGCTTTGGATCCGCGTCGTAGAAGTCGTGCACGATGCGTGTGACCTGCACGCTCTTGTACTCGTTGAGCTCGTGTTCGAAGACCGCGTTCACCTCGGCGTAGGTGTTGAACATCAGGTTGCGGCCGACGAGCCCGCTCGAGTTGGCGAGGCCGTCCGGAAACTTCGCGTTGGCTGACATGAGCAGCAGTCGGGCGCTCTCCGCGCCGTTCGCGCACAGCACGACGGCGCGGGCTTTCTGGAAGTGCTCGCGCCGCTCGCCGTCGAAGTAGCTCACGCCGGTGACGCGACCCTTGTCGTTGGTGTCCACGCGGAACACGTAGCTCTCGCTGCGAATCTCGCAACGCCCGGTGGCCTCGGCCTCCGGCAGCATCGTGTAGAGGGTCGAGGACTTCGCCGACATCTCGCAGCCGAAGCCGATGCAGAAGCCGCAGTGCGCGCAGGCCGGGCGGCCGCGATACGGCACCGAGGCGATGGCCATCGGGGCCGGGAACGGATGCAGCCCGAGCTTGCGGGCGCCGCGCTCGAGCAGCACGCCGGAGGACTTCACCGGCAGTGGCGGCATCGGGTAGGGCCTGGACCGTGGCGGATCGAACGGGCTCGCCCCGGCGAGGCCCGACACGCCCACTTCCCACTCGACCTTGGTGTAGTAGGGCTCGAGCTCGGCGTAGTCGATCGGCCAGTCGGCGAAGCTCGTACCGGCGATCTCGCCGAGCAGGCTGCGCTCGCTGAAATCCACCTCGTGGAAGCGCCAGTAGTTGGCCGTGAAGTGGTTGCTGCTGCCGCCCACCATGCGTGCGTACCACAGCGACGGGAAGTCGCGCACGCGCTCGGCCTTGTCCGCGGCGGTCTTGCGGAAGGTCTGCGGGCTCGTCTCCGGGCTGTTGAGCAGCGCGTTGTTGAACCAGTGGTCCAGCTCGTCGTGCTTGAAGTCCGCCGCGCTGAAGCGCGGACCCTGCTCGAGCACCAGCACCTCGAAGCCCGCCTGCGAGAGCTCGCGGGCCATCACGCCGCCCGCAGCGCCCGAGCCGACCACGACGAAGTCGACCGTGTCGTTCGGCCCGAACCGGCGGGCGCTCACGACTGGCGCTCCGTCGTGTACGGCTGGAATCCCGGGTAATCGACGTCGTAGTGTCCGAAGGGCGGCTGCCACGCGTGCTGGTCCACGAAGCCGACCATCTTCCAGCCAGACTTCTGTCGATTGCCGCCATACGAAGGCAGCGCGAGCAGCCCGAGCACGGTGAGGAAACGCATCTGCCCGAAGAACGGCGTCTGCTCGATGCCCTTGAGGTAGGCGAGCTGCTGCGGACCGGGCAGCTCGGCGAAGGAGCCGGCCTCCGGGTGCGCCTTCGCGACGGCCTGCTGGAATGCGGCGAGGTCGGCGCGGAACGCATCGGCCTGGGCCGCATACAACCCGGCATGGATGTGATCGACGAAATACACGACCCCTGCCTCGCGCGCGCCCGGCGTGTCGCCGCCCGGGACGATCTGCGCCGCGATGGCCTCCACGTCGCGCGCCTCGGCGGGCGTGAGCAGCTTGAACTCGCGAGGCGCCTCGCCCGTGGCTGCCGCGTGGGCGTGCTGCGCTGCGGCCGCGACCTGCGGCCAGTGCAGCGCCAGCCAGCCCGCGCCCAGGGCCCCGCCGCTGGCCTGCAGGAACTGCCGGCGCGACGTGTTCTGCTCGTTCATCTCGTTTCCCCCGAGGTCGTTTGCGGGCCGAGTATGGCCTGCACCTCCGGTGCTGGCCATCGAAGTTTCGCGTCGGGTCTGCGACCATGTGTCGCACCCGGACCGAACCCAGGAGGAGCCCGCCATGAATTCGCACGCCTGTCTCGCCGGCCTGCTCGCCGCCGCGTTCCTGCTGCCGGCAAACGCCGGGGAGATCACCCGGCGCCAGCTCGGCGATTTTCCGATCGCGAGCAGCATCGTCGTGCCCGCCGGCACCGAGCTCGTGTTCCTGAGCGGCACGCTCGCCGACGTCGCGAAGCCCGACGCGCCCGCCGGCAGCGTCGAGCGGCTGGGCGACACCGAGACCCAGGCCGCCAGCGTGCTCGGCAAGCTCGCGAAGGAACTCGCGGCGTCCGGGCTCACGATGGCCGACGTCGTGAAGATGAACGTGTTCCTGGTCGGCGATCCCGCAAACGGCGGGGCCATGGATTTCGCGGGACTGATGAAGGCCTGGGGCCGCTACTTCGGCGCGCCTTCGCAGGGCA
Source organism: uncultured Gammaproteobacteria bacterium (assembly GCA_963712815.1). Lineage (GTDB taxonomy): Bacteria > Pseudomonadota > Gammaproteobacteria > Steroidobacterales > Steroidobacteraceae > RPQJ01. The sequence continues at coordinate 64,657 of CAVQJL010000013.1, read as the reverse complement.
AGCTGCCGACCCGCACCACCGTGCAGGTCGCCGCGCTGCCGATCCCGGGTGCGCTGGTGGAGATCGAGGCTATCGCGGCGCGCATGCCGGCCCGCTAGCGCGGCGACTGCGCCGCCGGCGCCGGGCCGCGCGAGTCAGCGGCGTGGCTTCGGCGGATACCCCACCGTCTGCGACAGCAGCACCTGCTGGTCGTGCGTGAGGCCGAGCGCGTCCGCGATCGCGGCGCGGTCGATCCAGGCACGGATCACGGTGGCGAGCCCCGCGCTCGCAGCATACAGGTACACGTTCTGGGCAATGGCGCCGGCGGCCGCGGAGGCGTAGCTCTCACGCTGTGCCGCCGGGACCATGCGCATGCGCGCGTGGTCGGCGACCAGCACGAGGTCGAGCGGCGCCTCGTCCACGAAGTCCTGGTAGCCGGTGACGCGGCGCAGGTCGCTTGCCGCGACCAGCCGCAGGGTGTGCGTCCGCGCGTCGTAGATGTAGGCGCCGTCCGGCAGCGCCACGTACACATCGATCTCCTGGGCGTCGAGTGCCGACGGCGCCGTGCGTCCGCCGCCGCGGCGGTTCACGCCGAAGGCCGCCCAGAGCAGGTTCGACAGCACGGGCAGCGGCAGCGGCTTGCGCTGGAACTCGCGCGACGAGCCGCGCTTGCCGAACGCTTGCATCAGGGGAATTCCACCGCGCTTGTCCGGCGCCGGCAGCTTGATGGTCGCTCGCGCGTCGCCGCGGACTGGCCGTGGTCGCAACTGTCCCATGACGCCGAGGGCGAACTTGGTCAGGGTGCTCATGAGGCGATCCTCCGATGCCGGCGCACGGCCCGCTGGACTCGAGGTGCTGGACGGCAGTGTAAGCCCGGCGAGGGCGCACGCGCCTAGCGCGAATCGCAATGGCAGGGAGCAATCGGTCCTGTAACTCGACGATCAGCCCGATGACCTGGAACCGGCGGTCGACAATGAATCTTCGAACAGCGGCCAACGACCCGCGGCAAGAGCGTTGCCGAGGCCGATCCCGATCGGGCGCTGGCGCAGCTCTCGAGCATACGGGCGGCACTCGAGGTTCTTGCGGATCACCCGCTGCCCGGGCGAGTGACGGAAGCTGATCGGCGCGAGCTCGTGCTATCTCGCGGCAAGTATGGCTGCATCGCAAGGTATCGCTGGTTGCCAGCCGAGGACGTCGTGCTGGCCCCGGCGGTCTGGTATCAGCGCGAAGCGGGATACACGGACCACCAGTAGTGGCGTCGTTTCGGATCGCATACTCGCCCGCCGGACACCGATAGGCGTCGCGCTTCGGTAAGTAGGTGAAGCCCCATTTCTCGTAGCGACCGCCAGCCGCGCCATTTCGTCCTTCAGCGTCGCGATCCGATCCTGTAACCGTACCGCCTTGCGCGGATTGCGAGGCGTTTCCTTGCGATCGAGGTGCACCAGGTACTCGGCGACGCTTTCCTCGATCAGTGCCATCCGCGTCTTCATCTTGGCGCTGGTGAAGTTACGGTCGCGGTGGTTCGCCGCCTTGAACTTGCTGCCGTCGATCGTCATTGTCGACTCGGTAACCAGTTGCCAGCGTCGCCACGGCACGATGAACTCGCGGTACACGCTCTTGGTCGCCGCCGTGTCCCGGCGCGGAAGTCCGCGAGGGTCTTGAAGTCGGGCGCCGGGCGTCCGGTCAACCACATCAGCTAGAGGTTGCGGCGAGCTTCCTGCTCGAGCCGATGCCAGCTAACGACGAGTTTCCACACAGCCCCGGCCAGAAGCGGACGTGGGCATCAAAGCCAGCGAGGCAAGTCCAGTGCGTAGCGACGGACCCGGTGGACGCCGCGTGGTCTTACAGGCGAGAGACTTCCTTGCGTCCTTTCGCCTCGTCGACAAGCGTAAATTTTGGCCGACCCGCATAGATCCCCATTTTTGTTGCGCCTTCCACAAAATAGACTTTGCCCGGTTCCACGTTGATCGTGATGCCATCCTGCGAAATGACCTGGGACCAGAAATGATATTCCCCCGGCTCGAAGTAGTTGAACAGCATCGTGCCGTTGTTAAACATGCCCAACGAGCCTTGCGCGTAATTGACATTGAATCGTATGGCCGAGCCTGCCGTCTTCCTCGGTCGGTAGAACACGACCAGGCCCTTGTCCGGCTGTATCTCCGGCACGACAGCGGCGCTTGTACCAACAGCCCAACCCAGCGACATTGCGAAGGTCGTGAATATTACGAGAACACGTGCGGTGCGAGTCATTTCGAGTCCCCCTCGATGAGTCGGCTCGAGAAAAACCTGAGTCTGGTCGAGACAAGCTTATTCGATAGTGGACGCCGGAGGAACCAGATATCTGCAAGGACTCAACGTCGCGGGAAGGCCTTGTGACGCTACGCCAGAGGACTGCATGAGGCTTGACACTGGCAGTCAAAGGGTCCGATTGGATCGGCACTGCGGTTTCTGCGTCCGCTATCCGGCGTGGATGCACCGCTGGCCTGGCACTCGACTGTGAAGCGATCGGCGGCGAACAGGTACGGCCTGATGGTGGTTGGCGGTGAGGAAGTCGGCGGGGTTAGGCTCCGGGCGCCAAGAAACGGTGGACGATCCGCTTCGTGCTTCCGGCATGTGGAATCGGGTCGACCCGGCACGAACCCACAATCTGCGGATTGTGCGTTGGCTGCCGCACGGTCGCTCCGCGGGAACTGGCTGGGAACCCAGAAGAAGAGGCCCGTCATCAGGCTCCGGCCACCCCGATGTAGCCATTGGGCAGTCATCAATGCGAGATGCGGCGGAAGCCGCGCGACTTCACCGGCGGCGGGCCTGTCCAGCCTCGCAAAGCCGCCCGTCCATCTGTCGTGGCGGTGACCTGGCCGGTCGCCGCGACGGCCTGCTGATTCAGGCAGACTTCACCGACACCGAACTGTGGTCACCGGCCATGCCGATCCTCGATCCCGACGTCGACCCCGAACGCCTGTTGCGCGCCGCCTTCGCGGCTGCCATTGAAGCGGCGAGCCCCGCGCGGTGCGTGCCACCGGCGCTGCCGTCGCCGCCGGCCGGCCGCACCGTCGTCGTCGGCGCCGGCAAGGCAGCCGCGGCGATGGCGCGCGCCGTCGAGACGCACTGGGACGGCGAGCTCGGCGGGACGGTCGTCGTGCCCTATGGCCACGCGCTGGCCTGCGAGCGCATCGAGGTGCTCGAGTCCGCACATCCTGTGCCCGCCGCCGCCGGGCAGCGCGCCGCCGAGCGCCTGTACGAGCGCGTTCACGGGCTCGGTGAGGACGACCTCGTGCTGTGCCTGCTGTCGGGCGGCGGTTCGGCGCTGCTGCCGCTGCCCGCCGAGGTACTGACTCTCGAGGACAAGCAGGCGCTCACGAGTGCGCTGCTGCGATCGGGTGCGACCATCGGCGAGATCAACACCGTGCGCCGGCACCTTTCGCGCATCAAGGGTGGCCGCCTCGGCGCCGCCTGCCCCCTGCGCGACTCGTGACGCTCGCGATCTCGGACGTGCCGGGTGACGATCCGTCCGACATTGCATCCGGTCCCACCGTGCCCGACGAGAGCACCTGCGCCGATGCCCTTGCGGTGCTGGCGCGTTACGGCATCGCCGTCCCCGCGGCAGCGCGATCCGCGCTGGAGCGCGGGCAGTGGGAGTCGGTCAAGCCGGGCGATCCGCGACTGGTGGGTTCGGAGTTCCGCATCGTCGCCGCGCCACAGGCGTCGCTCGAAGCGGCCGCACACATTGCGGCGGGGCGGGGTGTGCAGCCCGTGATCCTGAGCGATCGCCTCGAAGGCGAGGCGCGCGAGGTGGGAAACGAAATGGCGGCGCGGGTGCGCGGCGTGCTGGATCGCGCCGGGCCGCGCCGTCTGCCCTGTCTTCTGCTGTCCGGCGGCGAGACCTCAGTCACGGTGCGCGGCCACGGCTGCGGCGGGCGCAACGTCGAGTTCCTGCTCGCCTTCGGGCTGGCGCTCGGCCACCGCGAGGCCGTGTACGCACTGGCGGGCGACACGGACGGGGTCGATGGCATGGCTCCGGTGGCCGGCGCAGTCTGGCGTCCGGACACCCTGGCGCGTGCCGCGGCTCGCGGGCTCGATCCGCAGTGTTGCCTCGACGCGAACGACGCGCACGGATTCTTCGGTGCGCTCGGCGACGCGGTCGTCACCGGGCCGACGCTCACCAACGTAAACGACTTCCGTGCCGTGCTGCTGCAGGGGGATCGGCCATAGCCGGCGGCCTGGGGTCGAGTCCCGTCCGCAATTGCCCCGATTGCGGGCGGCGGCGCCTCGGGATAAATGCGTACCACACCAGGACACACCAATGACCAACGATACACCGACGGCTGGCTACGAGATCGTGGCGCGGCAGGACTTCTCCGACGTCACTTTCCTGCTCGAGGTTCGCCACCCGATGCTGGCGAAGGCGGCCCGTGCGGGCCAGTTCGTCATCGTCATGGCAAGCGACCACGGCGAGCGTATCCCGCTCACGATCGCCGACTACGACCGGGACAAGGGCACGATCACGCTGGTGATCCAGGCGGTCGGCAAGACCACCCGCGAGATGCAGCGCGACCTCGCGGTCGGCAGCCGGCTCGTCGCGCTGGTGGGCCCCATGGGCATACCGAGTCACATCGGCAAGGCGCGGAAGGTGCTGTGCGTGGGCGGCGGGCTCGGCGTCGCGCCGGTCTTCCCGCAGGCGCGGGCTTTCAAGGAGAGCGGCGCCTACGTGATCGGCGTGCTCGGCTTCCGCAACCGCGACCTCGTGTTCTGGGAGGACAAGTTCCGCGCCTGCTGCGACGAACTGATCCTCTGCACCGACGACGGTTCGGCCGGCATCAAGGGCCTGGTCACCGCGGGCATCGCCCAGGCGATCGCGAAGCACCCCGACATCGACGAGTGCGTGGCCATCGGGCCGCCGATCATGATGAAGGGCTGCGCCGAGGCGACGCGCCCGCACAGGATCAAGACCATGGTCAGCCTCAACCCGGTCATGGTGGACGGCACCGGCATGTGCGGCGGTTGCCGCGTCAAGATCGGCGAGATCGTCAAGTTCGCCTGCGTGGACGGCCCGGACTTCGACGGCCACCTCGTGGACTTCGACGACCTGATGTTCCGCCTGCAGCGCTACAAGGCGACCGAGCGCGAGGCAGCCGAGAAGTTCGACGAGAACTGCCGGATGCGCAGCATCCCGGACGCGACGGGAGGCGCAGCCTGACCATGGAGACCGCCAGCGGGCCGAGGAAGAAGAAAAAGACCATCCGCATGATCCCGCAGGCGCGGACGCCTGCGCGCGAACAGGATCCGAAAGAGCGCGCGCGCAACTTCAAGGAAGTGAACTGCGGCTACCTCGTCGAGGACGCGCAGCTCGAGGCCGAGCGCTGCCTGATGTGCGCCGACCAGCCCTGCGTGAGGGGCTGCCCGGTGAACATCGCGATCCCGGACTTCATCGAGAAGATCACCGATCGCGACTACCGCGGCGCCTACGACGTGATCACTGCCTCGAACCTGCTGCCCTCGGTGTGCGGCCGCGTCTGCCCGCAGGAGAGCCAGTGCGAGGGCGTCTGCACGGTCGGGGAGTCGCTCGAGCCCGTGGCCATAGGGCGCCTGGAGCGCTGGGTGGGCGATCTCGCGATCAAGGAAGGCTGGTCGAACATCCCGTACATCGAGCCCAGCGATTTCCGCATCGGCATCGTGGGCTCGGGGCCCGCCGGCATGGCCTGCGCCGCCGACATGGCCAAGGCCGGCTGCGAGGTCGTCGTCTACGAGGCCTTCCACGAGCCGGGCGGCGTGCTCAAGTACGGCATTCCCGACTTCCGCCTGCCGAACCCGATCGTGGACGCCGAGATCGAGAAGCTCAGGCAGCTCGGCGTGCGCTTCGAGTGCAACACGCTGGTCGGGCGCCTGTTCACCATCGAGCAGATGATCGAGGAGATGGGCTTCCACGCGGTGTTCGTCGGCACCGGCGCGGGGTATCCGAGCTTCATGGGCATCGCGGGCGAGAACCTCAACGGCGTGCTCTCGGCCAACGAGCTGCTGACGCGCTGCAACCTGATGCACGCCCGCGAGTTCCCGAACTACGACACGCCGATGCAGCCGGGCAGGCGCGTCGCGGTGATCGGCGCGGGCAACACCGCGATGGACGCGCTGCGGGTCTGCCTGCGGCTCGGCGCCGAATCGGTCAGCTGCCTCTACCGGCGCAGCCGTGCCGAGGCGCCGGCCCGTGCCGAGGAGATCCACCACGCCGAGGAGGAAGGCATCGCGTTCCACTGGCTGGTGAGCCCGGTCGAGATCCTCGAGGACGGCAACAAGAGCGTGCGCGCGGTGCGCTGCGTGCGCATGGCCCTGGGCGAGCCCGACGAATCGGGCCGTCGCCGGCCGGTGCCGGAGCCGGGCAGCGAGTTCGAGATCGAGGCCGACATGGTCGTGTACGCGATCGGCACCAACGCCAACCCGATCATCGGCCAGACCTCGAAGCTCAAGCTCAACAAGCGCGGCTACATCGCCACCGACGAAAACCTCGCCACCTCGATTCCCGGCGTGTACGCCGGCGGCGACATCGTCACCGGCGCCGCCACGGTGATCGAGGCGATGGGGGCGGGACGGCGCGCGGCGCGCGGCATGAAGGCCTACCTCGGCCTGCGCGACACCGATTCCGTCTACGAGGAACGGCCGGGTGGCTCCGTGGCCACGCTGTTCGGCATCGACCGCGCCGAGCGCGGGTACACGCGCCTGCGCCTGCCGAGGTGATCCAATGAACGCAGCAGTGGAAATGATGGGCCCGGGCCCGACGGCCAAGCAGGTCGTGACGCTCGACGAGGCCATCGTCGAGATCATGAGCGACTCGGGCGAGGGCGCGCAGAAATGCGGGCAGTCCTTCGGCTCGATCGCGGCACGCATGGGCAACGGGGTGTGGACGGTCGAGATCATCCCGGCCGAGATCCAGCCACCGGCACGCAGCGTGGCCGGTGCGAGCGGCAACCGCATCCGCATCGGCTCGAAGCGCATCACCAACGGCGGCGACGAGGCCGACCTTGCCATCGCCTTCAACGAGCAGGTGCTGCTCGGCCGCGTCAACGCCGGCGAGCTCAAGCCCGGCTGCATCATCCTGCTCGAGTGCATGTGGGCGACCAGTGCCGACCCCAGGATCGCCGCCCAGTACCGGGAGACGCTCGACCGGCTGCTCGCCGAGGGCTACCGCGTCCACGAAGTGCCGATGGAAAGCGAGTGCCACAAGCTCGTTTCCGACCCGCGCAAGGGCAAGAACATGTTCGTGCTGGGGATGCTCTGCAACCTCTACAGCCTGGACATGGACCTCGCGCGCGAGCAGATCGCGTTCATCTTCGGCAAGAAGTCGGAGAAGATCATCCGGTCGAACGTGGCGCTGCTCGAGGCGGGCCACGCCTGGGCCGAGCACAACCTCGATTTCGGCTTCCGCGTGCCGGCGACCCGCGCCACCGAGCCGCAGCTCGTCATCAACGGCAATACCGCGGTCGCGCTTGGCGTGCTCGCCTCCGGCATGGACATCTGCGCGATGTACCCGATCACGCCGGCCACCTCGGCCTCGCACTACCTGAGCGACGTGTTCGAGCGGGCGGGTGGCCTCGTGCACCAGGCCGAGGACGAGATCGCGGCCTGCGCGTTCGCGATCGGCGCCTCCTACACCGGTAAGGTCGCCGTCACGATCACCTCGGGCCCGGGGTACTCGCTGAAGCAGGAAGGCATCGGGCTCGCCGTGATGGCCGAGATCCCGCTCGTGGTCGTGAACGTGCAGCGCGGCGGGCCGAGCACCGGGCAGCCGACCAAGGTGGAGCAGGGCGACCTGTTCACCGTGATGTTCGGCAGCCACGGCGATGCGCCCAAGGTGGTGATGGCGGCCAGCACCATCGAGGACTGCTTCTACTCGATGATCACGGCCCGGCGCATCGCCGAGACCTTCAATATGGTCGTGGTGGTGCTCTCCGACGCGAGTCTCGCGACGGCGCAGCAGCCGTTTCCCCGTCCGCAGTTCAGCGCCGACTGGCTCGCGCCGCCGATCGACCAGAGTCCGGTGCCCGACGGCGCCAAGCCCTACGACTGGGATCCGGTCACGGGCCTGTCGCGGCGCTTCCTGCCCGGGCAGCCGAACGGCATGCACACTCTCACCGGCCTCGCCCACGACCGCTCGAGCCGCGTGGCCTACGACCCCGAGATCAACGAGCAGGGCATGCACGCCCGCAGCCTTAAGCTCGCGGCGCTGCAGAAGATGCTCGCGCCGCCGACGGTCTTCGGCGAACCCGAGGGCGACCTGCTGGTCGTCGGCTGGGGCAGCACCCAGGGGGCGATCGAGGAGTCCGTCGAGCGGCTGTGCGCCGAGGGCTACAAGGTGTCCTCCATGCACCTGACCTTCCTGCAGCCGATGCCGGCCGGCATCAAGGAGATCCTGCACCGGTTCAAGCAGGTGATCACCATCGAGGCCAACTGGTCCGACCTCCCGGAGGATCCGTTGATCGACGAGACCAACCGCCGCTACACGGCCCTCGCCATGCTGCTGCGCTCGCGCTACCTCGTGGACATCGACTGCTGGAGCGAGGTCCGCGGTCGTCCGATCAAGCCCGGCTCGATCTGCAACGTGCTGCGCAAGCGCCTCGCGAGAAAGGAAGACCGTTCATGAGCACCGCCACCTCCTGCCTCCACCACCTCGTCGAGGAACAGCACGCGCTGGAGGACTACCAGGTCGGCGTGCCCCGCTGGTGCAAGGGCTGCGGCGACAACGCCATCCTCGCGGCCGTGCAGCGCCTGTGCCGTGACGAGGGGCTGCGTCCCGAGAAGACCGTGTTCGTGTCGGGCATCGGCTGCTCGAGCCGACTGCCGCACTACATGCGCACCTACGGCTTCCACGGCATCCACGGCCGGGCGCTGCCGATCGCCGAGGGCATCAAGCTCGCGCGCCCCGACCTGCACGTGTTCGTGAACACCGGCGACGGCGACTGCTGCAGCATCGGCGCCGCGCACTGGATCCACGCGATCCGCTACAACATGAACCTCACCGTGCTGCTGCACGACAACCACATCTACGGCCTCACGAAGAAGCAGGCCTCGCCGACCTCGCCGCTCGGCACCAAGAGCAACACGACGCCGCGCGGCTCCTACCTCGATGCGATGAGCCCGCTCACGGTGACGCTCGGCATTCAGAACGCCTCGTTCGTCGCGCAGGCGGTGGACTGGATCCCGGAGAGCCTGTTCCAGATCGTGACGGCGGCGTTCCGCCACCGCGGCCTGTCGTTCGTCCGGATCCTGCAGCGCTGCCCGGAGTTCGTCGGCAGCATGTTCGAGCCGTGGGTGCACGACCCCGAGCGCATGCAGATGCTCACGCACGAGAAGGGCATCCGGCTGAGCCCGGCGCTGCAGAAGATCTACCGCAACCAGATCGTGCACGATCCGCTCGACATCGACCGGGCCCGCGAGATCGCCTCGAGCGAGGACCCGATCCCGGTCGGCATCCTGTACCACAACCCGGCGGTGCCCTGCTACGAGGACCTGCGGCGCGCGGGCATGCTGCGCACGTCCGATTCGATCCGCAGCTCGCTCGAGGCGGAGTTCGACAAGTTCACGGTCTGGCCGTAACGCGCATGGACAAGCAACTCAGGGCACAGGTCGTCTTCCACCTCACCGGTCGTCACGCGGAAGGCGAGGCCGCGGCCGCAGCGACCAAGGGCATGCGCCCGGCGCTGATGGCCGCCTACCGCAATCTCGACTCGCTGCGCTACGACTTCCCGGTGATCCTTGCGGGCGGCGGTGACGAATACGTCCAGTCGCTGACGGCGGCGACCGATGCGGCGCTGCGTGCGATCGCGCCGCCCGGCGTGACCGGCGAAGCGCTGCGGCGACGAGCGATCCGTATCGAGGCCGGCATCCGCCGGCTCGCGGCCGCGGGCGCGCAAGGCACGCTCGCGGAGCTGTGGGATCGGGCGGTGCAGGAGCTTGCGCCTGCCGGGGACGCCGCGTTCCTGCACGACGCGGGCAAGCTGCGCCGCGCGCTGGCGGTGGACGGCGAGGTCGCCGACTGCAACGCGGCACTGCCGGCACGCTTCCTGCGCCACGCGTGGGCGGCGGTGCAGGAGCAGAAGTCGAACAGGGCGCGTGAGCGCATCGCGAACCTGGCGGTCCGGCTCGGCAACATCCTGCGCGCGGACCACGCGCGCTCCGCAGCCGCCCTCACCCAGCCGGCCCTGCAGGCTTCGTTCGGCGCCGCGCACCACGGCATGTTCGATTTCGAGGCCATGTCGAGGCTACTGTCGCGCGGCGACCTGCGCGGCGGGCTCGGCGAGCGCCGCAGGCGACGGGTAGAGGAGGCGCTCGCCGACCTCAGTGCACAACGATTCTTCGGGCCGCCGGACGCAGCGGCCGACGCCGACGTCCATCGGTTCGAGTTCTCGAGCGTGGCCGCGGCGCTCGCCGCATTCGGCGAGCGGCTGCCGGAGCTCGCGCGCCTGCTCAAGGCGCTGCGGATCGCCGAGCTCGAGGTCGAGGGCGGCTACGTCGAGGCCGTCCACGACGAGTACTTCGACGCGTTCGACGAGGAGTCGGTCACGCCCGGGGACCTGCAGTTCTTTCCCGATTACCTCGTGTGCCTGGAGGCCGGCGATCCCGGTGCGCAAGGCACGCTGGCGGAGGCGCTTTCGTCCGGCGTCCCGCTCAAGGTCGTCGTGCACGCCGCGACCTGCTCGAGGAATCGGCCCTGGGTCGGGGCCGGTTCGCCTTCGGGGTGCGTGCCTCGCAGCTCGCGAGCTCGGCGATGAGCTTCGGCGACGTGTTCGTCCTGCAGTCCGCGGCCTCCAACCTCCTGCAACTGAAGGAGCGGGTACAGCGCGGCCTGCAGCACGCGGGTCCGGCGCTCTTCAGCATCTACGCAGCGCCGGACGGCGGGGCGGTGCCCGGCTACCTGCAGGCGGCCGCGGCGATGCAGTCGAGGGCCTTTCCGGCGTTCAGCTACGACCCGGGCGCAGGCCCGGATCTCGCGTCGCGCTTCTCGCTCGAGAACAACCCGCAGCCGGAACTCGACTGGCCGCTCGAGCGCCTGGAATACGCCGACCCGGACCTTCAGGCGGTGAGCGAGGAGGTCGCGTTCACGTTCGCCGATTTCGCCGCCTGCGACGCCCGCTGCGCCGACCACTTCGAGCCGGCGCCGCGCGCGGCCTGGGGCGAGGGAATGATCCCGGCGGACCAGTGGATCGCGAAGGCGTCGCCTGACCCATCCGGCAGCGTGCCGTACGTGCTGGCCGTGGACGACGGCGACCTGCTCTGCCGCCTGGTCGTGGACGAACGCCTGATGCGCGCGGCGCTGCGCTGCCGCGAGGACTGGCACCGGCTGCAGGAGTTCGGCGGCATCCACGATTCGCGCGCCGAACGGCTGCTCGCGCGCGAACGTCAGGCCTGGGAGGAGACGCGCCAGCGCGAGCTGGCCGCCGCGGCGGCCGTCAGCACCGGCTGCTGCGACGGACAGTGCGGCGGCGGCGGCCGCTGCAACGACCGCGCCCGAGCCGGTTGCCGCCGCACCGGCCGCAGTCGAGGCCGAGCCGGCGCGCAACCCGGACGAGGCCTACATCGAGACGATCCGCTGCTCGAGCTGCAACGAGTGCACGCTGGTGAACCCGCGCATGTTCGCCTACGACGGCAACAAGCAGGCCTACATCGCCGATCTCAAGGCGGGCACGTACAAGCAGCTCGTCGAGGCTGCCGAGAGCTGCCAGTTGTCGATCATCCATCCGGGCAAGCCGTGGGATCCGGACGAACCGGGCCTCGAGGGACTGCTCGAGCGCGCGAAGCTGTTCATCTGAGCCACTCCGCCATCCGCTCGAATGCCGTGACCGTTTCGGGGCAGTAACGGCGGGCGAAGGCGGCGTCGACGGTCTCGCCCGCGGCTGCAGCCGCGAGCGCGGCGGTGCCGTCGAAGTTCACGTAGGACAGGCGCAGCGTGAGTTCCTCGCGCGGGCGTCCGAACGCGTGGCCGGGCAGCGACGCGACGCCGGTGTCCTCGAGCAGGCGCTCCACGAGACTCGGCGAGTCCGTCACGCCGCGTGCCGCCAGTCGCTCGCGATGCGCGGCGAAATCCGGGAACAGGTAGAACGCCCCGTCGAGCGTGGGCAGGCCGCAACCCGCCTCGCGCAGCAGGGCATCGCAGTGCCGTCCCAGCGCGCGCAGGATCGAGCGGCAGTGCGCGACGTAAGCGTCGATCTCCTCGCCGCCTTCGAACGCGCGGATCGCGGCGTACTGCACCGGCGTGCTCACCGAGGTGAAGGTCTCGCTGGCGATCACCGCCATCGCCGCGCAGAGCCATTCGAGCTCGGCCGGGAACGAGAACAGGCCGAGGCGCCAGCCGCCGGCTCCGCACCACTTGCTCAACCCCGTCGAGACGACCGTGCCCTCCGGGTAGTGGTGCGAAATGCTGGCCGAGCGTCCCTCGTGGTCGAGGTCCGCGTAGATCTCGTCCGAGATCACCAGCACCTGGTGGCGCCGCGCGACGTCGGCGAGCGCGGCCAGTTCGGCCTCGCTGCACGAGACGCCGGTCGGGTTGTTCGGGTAGTTGAGGATGAGCAGGCGTGGCAGCCCAGGGTTGTCCCGGCAGTGCGCGTCGAGCGTGCCGGGCAGCAGCTTCCAGTCGTGGGCGAGGTCGGTCGGCAGCCAGGTCACGCGCCGCCCGATGATGCGCGCCTGCGGTGCGTAGGAGACCCACGACGGACTCGGCACCAGCAGTTCACCTGCGTAGGCGAGCTGGGTGATGAAGATCAGTTCCTTCGAGCCGGGCCCGACCAGCACCTGGCGTCGGGCCCGCTCGATGCGATGGCGCCGCTGCAGGAACTCGGCAAACGTGTCGCGCAGCGGCCGTAGCCCGCGCACCGGCAGGTAGTCCTTCTCCGGCGCCGCGATGCGCAAGGCGTCGACGACGACGGCGAGGCACCGGGAACGGCGACTGGCCGAGCCCGAGCTTGAAGATCTTGCGGCCCTCGGCGATCAGCTGGTCGCTCCGCTCGTTGATCGCGAGCGTCACGGACGGTTGCAGGCCGAACACGTTCGGGTTGAGGTGGGGCGAGGAGAGCGGCGAGGGCTGCATGTGCAAAGACCTCCTGCGTTGCGCGAAGTCGCGGGTGGGCCAGGCGTACATGGTAACGCCCCGCGATTCGTGCCGGGCCGGGGCGGTCTCGGGTAACCTTTGCCGTCCCCCGGCGGCAGGTGCGGCACATGACCCAGGCGGTACTCGGCATCATCGGCGGCTCCGGCATCTACGAGATGCCGGGCATCGCGGACGTGCGCGAGGAGCGCATCGGCACGCCGTGGGGCGAACCCTCCGACGTGCTGCGCGTCGGTCGCGTCGGCGGCACCGAGGTCGTGTTCCTGCCGCGCCACGGGCGCGGCCACCGCATCCCGCCCTCCGAAATCAACTACCGCGCGAACGTCGACGCGCTCGAAGCATGCTCGGCGTGACCGACCTCGTGTCGTTCTCGGCCTGCGGGTCGTACCGCGAGGAACTGAGCCCCGGCACCTTCGTGCTGGTGGACAACTTCGTGGATCGCACGGTGCGCCGCGAGAGCTCGTTCTTCGGCACGGGCTGCGTCGCGCACGTCTCGCTCGCGCACCCGGTCGGGCCGGCGCTGCAGGACCTCGTGGCCCGCGCGGCCGAGGCCGAGTCCATTCCGTGTCCGCCGCGGCGGCACGGCGGTGTGCATGGAGGGCCCGCAGTTCTCGACGCTGGCCGAGTCGCTCACCTACAAGGCGCTCGGCTACGACGTGATCCACATGACCTCGATGCCCGAGGCCAAGCTCGCGCGCGAGGCCGAGATCACCTACGCGGTGGTCTGCATGGTGACGGACTACGACTGCTGGCACGAGGTGCACGGCGCGGTGGACGTGGCGAGCCTGATCGCGGTGATGCACGAGAACAGCGGCAAGGCGCAGCGGCTGTTCGCGCGGCTGGCACGCGATTTCCCGGCCGAGCGCATCCCGTGCCCGGTGGGCTCGCACCGGGCGCTCGACGGCGCGGTGATCACGCACCCGGAGGCGCGGGATCCGGCGCTGGTGGCGAAGCTCGGCACCGTGGCCGGCCGCGTGCTCGGCGGCGGCTGAGGGGGACGGCACGACCATGCGTGTTCACGGCCAGGACTACCGCACGATCTTCGTCGCCGACGACGGCGTCGACCGTCGCGGTGATCGACCAGACGCGCCTGCCGTTCGCCTTCGAGCTGCGCCACCTCGGCAGCGCCGCCGACGCGGCCGACGCGATCCGCGACATGGTGGTGCGCGGCGCGCCGCTGATCGGCGTGACCGCCGCCTACGGCGTGGCGCTCGGGATGCGCGACGATCCGAGCGATGCCGGGCTCGCCCGCGCCGTGCAACTGCTCGGCGCGACCCGTCCCACCGCGGTGAACCTGCGCTGGGCGCTGTCGCGCATGCAGTCCGTGCTTGCGAAGCGAGTCGCCCGGCCACCGCGTGGCCGTTGCCTACGCCGAGGCGCGCGCATCGCCGACGAGGACGTGGCCGCCTGCGCCGCCATCGGACGGCACGGTTGCGAGTTGCTCGAGCGACTGAGCGCCGGCCGCGACGGCCGGCCGGTGCGCGTGCTCACGCACTGCAATGCCGGCTGGCTGGCCTGCGTGGACTGGGGCACGGCGCTCGCGCCGGTGTACGCCGGCGCACGCGGCGGGCATCGCCGTGCACGTGTACGTGGACGAGACCCGTCCGCGCAACCAGGGCGCGGCGCTCACGGCCTTCGAGCTCGGCGCCCACGGCATTCCGCACACCGTGATCGCGGACAACGCGGGCGGCCACCTGATGCAGCACGGCGCAGGTCGACGTGTGCATCGTCGGCAGCGACCGCACCACGGCCACGGGCGACGTCGCCAACAAGATCGGCACCTACCTCAAGGCGCTCGCGGCCCGCGACAACGGCGTGCCGTTCTACGCGGCACTGCCGTCCTCGACCATCGACTGGACGATCGAGGACGGCGTGCGCGACGTGCCCATCGAGGAGCGCGGCGCGCGCGAGGTCACGCACGTGCGCGGCCGCGCCGACGACGGCCGGCTGCTCGAGGTCGAGGTCGTCTCGCCCGGCAGCCCGGTCGCGAATCCCGCGTTCGACGTCACGCCGGCGCGCCTCGTGACGGGCATCATCACCGAGCGCGGCGTGGCGCCGGCGAGCCGTGAGGGGCTGCCGGCGCTATACCCGGAGAGGACTGGCACCGACATGACCGACACCGATCGCGAACTTCGGCGCGCCATCATCGCCATCACGCCGCGCGCTCGACGACGGCGGGACTGGTGCCGAACAAGTCCGGCAACGTGTCCTGCCGCTCGGCGAACGGTTTCCTGATCACGCCGGCAGGCGTTCCGTACGCGGAGCTCGAGCCGGGGCAGATCGTGGAGCTCTCGCCCGACGGCTCGCCGGACCTCGAGCGGACCGCGACCGTCCTCCGAGTGGCGCATGCACGAGGCGATCTACGCGCTGCGGCCGGATGCCGAAGCCATCGTGCACACGCACAGCCCGCACGCCACCGCGCTCGCCTGCGCCGGGCGCGGCATTCCCGCCTTCCACTACATGATCGCGCTCGCCGGCGGCGAACATCCGCTGCATGCCGTACGCGACCTTCGGCACCGCGGAGCTCGCCGTCACGGCCGTGCGTGGCCTCGAGGACCGGCGGGCGACGCTGCTCGCGAACCACGGCGTCGTGGCGCTCGGCGCCTCGCTGCGCGACGCCCGTGCCGTGGCGATCGAGGTCGAGAACCTGGCCCGGCAGTACCTCGCGCTACTCGCGGCGGGCCTCGAGCCCGTGGTGCTCGAGGACGAGGAACTCGAGCGCGTGATCGAGAAGTTCGGCGACTACGGCCGTCTGCGGCGAGGCTGATGGCAAGAGCCAATCGCTCAATGCAGCGAGACATGCCGGATTAGTCGCTGCGAGGCCGTGGGAAGCGGACGTTCGTCAACTTCTCAGTTCGGCCAGGAGCGGACGGTCACCGGCGACTCTCCATGAACGAGTTCTTCCCAGCTTTTCTTCTTGTGGCAGTTTTCGCGATGGGCATCTTTTGCCTCGTACGCCCGGGCGCGGTCGTCCGCTGGCGCGGACGCATGGGGTGGTCGAATAGCTACTGGAGCGGTGGGTTTGCGTATGCGAATGAACGCAGAACCCGCATTTCCGGCTCACTGCTTGTGGCTATGGCGCTGTTCGCAACTGCAATGCGTTTCGTCTAATGGTGCCGGTGGTGGGTTAGAGGGCTGCCACGTCGTCTCCGGGTCGGCACCCCCGTTCGAGGTCTGCTATTGGGCCGTCTCACGGAAATGGCGCGAAGTTGAATCCCCGTCGTCGTGGTAGTACATTCTGACTACCCTCGCGAGGATCGGCGATGTCCGCAACCAGCCTGAAGCTCCCAGACGACCTCAAGCGCCGCATTGCCAGGCTCGCCGCCAGCAGCGGGCAGACGCCTCACGCGTTCATGATCGATGCGCTGGCCCGCGAAGCGGAGCGGTCTGAGCTGCGACAGCGATTCGCAGCCGAGGCGGCCGAGTCGGAACGCGAGGCGCTCGGCAGCGGCAAGGCCCATTCTCTGGCCGCGACGTTCGAGTATTTGGCCGATAGAGTTGCTGGCAAGAACCCACGACGCCCGCGGGCTCGTTCGTGGCGCGCGTCGAAGTAAGCATCCGGGCGCTCCGCGATCTGGAGCGCTTGTTCGATTTCGTTGCCGAAAGCGACCCCGATCGGGCGCTGGCGCAGGTCTCGAGCGTACGGGCAGCTTTCGAAGTTCTGGCGGATCACCCGCTGCTGGGTCGGATAGCGGAGGATGGTCGACGCGAGCTCGTGCTGTCCCGTGGCAAGTACGGCTACATTGCAAAGTATCGTTGGTTGCCGGCCGAGGATGTCATGCTAATCCTGGCGGTCAGGCATCAGCGGGAAGCGGGATACACAGAAGACCAGTAGTGGCGTTGCTGCGGGTCGCCAGCCATCGACGACCTGACTGGAATCGGGGGGACTCATGAACGACACATCGCGATCCTTCGTGCCGATGGAGTGGCTCTTCATCGGGCTCGGCGTGCTCGGTCTCGCCGGCACCTGGGCCCAGGCCTTCGGCTACCTCGGCGACGGCTTCGTCGCGGGCAACGTCGCGTTCTGGCGCGAGACCGTCGCGACGCCGGCCAGCACCTTCATCACCGTGGACGTGCTGGTGCTCGCGGCCGCGCTGTTCCTGTGGATGTTCGCCGAGGGGCGCCGGCTCGGCATCGCGTCCGCGTGGCTGTGGGGATACTTCCTCGCGAGCACGCTCATCGGCATCAGCTTCGCCATGCCGCTGTTCCTGGCGCACCGCCACCGACGCATCCGGCGGCACGGTCACGGCGGGACCGGCTCGCCCGCCGGCACGGACTGGATCGCGATCGTCATCGCGATCCTCATCGCGGTGACGGCGGTGGCCTACAGCCTGGGCCGGCCGTACTGACGGAACCGCCCGGTGGCCGCGCGGCGCTCGTGGCGGCGATGTAAGCCCTTGATCTGGATGAATTTGACTCGCTGAGTTATCGTGCCGGTCCCGCCCGCACCCCATGAGTCACCGATGATGCATCTTCGTGTCCTGGCTGCCGTGCTCGCCTTCGGCGCCGCCTTGCCCGTCCTCGCCGACGGCGTGCCCCTCAGTGCCGAGCGCTCGTGGCAGATCCAGCGCATCGGTTCGCCGACCATCACGCCCGACGGCAAGACCGTCATCGCGCCGGTCACCAGCTTCGACATGAAGGAGAACAAGGGCCTGACCGACCTGTGGCTCTGGTCGGCCGACGGCACGATGCAGCGGGCGCTCACGACGCACCCGGCCTCCGATTCGTCGCCGCTCATCAGCCCCGACGGCCGCATCCTCGCCTTCGTCAGCCAGCGCAACGGCGACACCGCGCCGCAGATCTACATGCTGCCGCTCGCCGGCGGCGAGCCCTCGCGCGTCACGAACGTGCCCACGGGCGTCGGGCAGCTGAGGTGGTTTCCGGACGGCCGCCGCATCGCCTTCGTGAGCCGGATCTGGTCCGACCTCGACTCCATGGAAAAGCAGGGCGCGCGGCAGAAGGAACGCACCGACGCCAAGACCAGCGCGCAGATCTGGGACGTCGGCCCGATCTACTTCTGGGACACCTGGCTCGACGATCGCCAGATGCACGTGTTCAGCATCGGCGTGGAGGGCGGCGAGCCGTCAACCTCACGGCGGGCACCGGGCTCGAGCTGCCGCGCCCGGCCGTGCAGCTGAACTCGGCGCTCTACGACATCTCGCCGGACGGCAAGGAACTCGCCTTCGTCGCCGACAGCGATCCGGCCGTCGAACAACAGCAATTTCGACGTGTACACCGTGGCCGATCGGCGGCAAGGATGTGACCAATCGCAGCGCCACCAATCCGGCGGACGACGGCGAGCCGCGCTACAGCCCGGACGGTCGCTGGCTGGCGTTCACCCAGCAGCGCACCCCGGGCTTCTACGGCGACATCAGTCGGCTCATGCTGATCGACCGTCGCAGCGGCACCATCCGCGAGGTGGTGGGCGACGCCTGGGACCGCTCGGCCGACGGCCTCGTCTGGGCGCCGGACTCCAAGCGCCTCTACGGCACCATCGACGACGCCGGTTCGGTGCGCGTCTACGAGATCCCGCTCGAGGGCAAGCCGCGGCTCGTCACGGGTGACGAGACGTTCTCCTCGCTCGCCATCGCCAGCCAGGCCGGCACGATGGTCGGCCTGCGCCAGACCTTCCTCGAGCCGCCGACCGTGGTGCGCATCGACCCGAAGGCGGGCAAGGTCACGAAGCTCAGCACGCTCAACGACGCGCTGCTCGCCGGCACCGCGCTCGGCACCTACGAGAGCGTCACCTACGCGGGCGCCAACGGCAAGCCGATCCAGATGTGGGTGAACTACCCGCCGGGCTTCGACAAGTCGAAGAAGTACCCGCTGTTCATGCTGATCCACGGCGGTCCGCACAACGCGATCCCGAACGCCATGCAGTTCCGCTGGAACGCACAGGTGTTCAGCAGCTGGGGCTACGTCACCGCCTGGCCGAACTTCCACGGCTCGTCGGGCTTCGGCAACGCGTTCACCGACTCGATCAACCCGCAGCAGGACGCACTGCCCTACAAGGACGTGATCGCGGCCGCCGACTGGTTCGCGCAGCAGCCGTGGATCGACTCGAACCGCATGGTGGCGGGCGGTGGCAGCTACGGCGGCTACCTCACCTCGATCATTCTCGGCCGGCCGCACCCGTTCAAGGCACTCGTGGCGCACGCCGCCGTGTACAACTGGTACACCCAGGTCGGTGCCGACTACGCGTACGAGATGCCGCGCTTCGGCGGGTTCTGGACGCCCGAGCAGCAGGCCGTGTTCAAGACCGCCTCGCCGCACTACGGCGCCGCGAACTTCGCCACGCCCACGCTGGTCGTCCACGGCCAGAACGACCTGCGCGTGCCGGTCAACCATGGCATCGAGCTCTACCACGCGCTGCTGCAGAAGGGCGTGCCGACGCGCCTCGTGTACTTCAAGGACGAGAACCACTGGGTGCTCAAGCCCGGCAACTCGCTGGTGTGGTACGCGGAAGTGAAGGCCTGGCTCGACAAGTACGTCGGGGGAACGGGCGCCGCGGCGCCCTGAGCGAGCAGGGTCTGAGCGTCGTTCGAGCCGAGGTGCTCGACGACGCGTCCCGCTCGCCCCGCGAACCTGGATGGTCGCGCGAGTTTTGGGTCGTTCACGGCTGATAACAGCAGCGACCTCGGCGCCGTGAATCGCTAGCGTGGATCCTGCAGGCCGTCTCTTCATTACCGGCCCGCAGACACAGCGCGCGCACGCGGTTTTCTGTACAGTTGGATGTACATAAAAGGCCGAGAACATGAACATGCGAGAGACGACCTTTACGGAGCTGCGCAACCAGGCCAAGCACTTCTTCGACCTGGTCGAGTCGGGTGAGATCGTTCGGGTGCTCCGCAACGGCAAGCCCATTGCCGAAATCCACCCGATCCCTCGCGACCTGCCGTCGTGGAAACGGCGAGCCGCGCGGCCGCTGGTGGTGGGTGGCGCCCCGGTCAGTGGACTGATCGCCGACGACCGCGGCGATTGAACTCAGGTGGACGAAGGCAGTCCCGCCGATGCGTGTGTTCTTCGATTCCTCGGCATTGGTCAAACGTTACATCGACGAGGCTGGCACGGCCGAGGTCCTCGGCTGGTGTGACGAGGCGACAGAGCTGGCGCTTTCGGTCATTGCGGTTCCCGAGCTGATCTCCGCCCTTCGTCGCCTGGTGCGAGAGGGGCGGTTGACCGAACTGCAGTACCTGCAGCTCAAGGCTGACTTGCGGGCAGACCTTGCCGATGCGCTGCTGTGCGATGTCTCGCCGCAAGTGGTACAGCGGGCAGTCGACGCTCTCGAAGTCACGGCATTGCGGGGCATGGACGCCGTGCACATCGGAGGGGCGCTGGTCTGCGGCGCCGACGTCTTCGTCTCGGCCGACGCGCGGCAGGGTTCCGCCGCCGCACGGTTCGGCCTGCGGGTGGTCGCTGTCTAGTCGCATCGGCGCGAACATGCGACATCTCGCTGGAGCCCGCACACTGCCCGCATGAGTCCTCGTGTTTGCAAGATGCAAGGCATGCTGGCAAAACGCATCTTGTACATACTCCAAACCAGATACCCCGATGAGGGCAGGCGATGCAGATCACACTCAAGGTCAACGGCCAGTCGCGCTCGATCGACGCGGACCCGGACATGCCGCTGCTGTGGGCGCTGCGTGATTTCCTCGGCCTCAAGGGCGCCAAGTACGGCTGCGGCATCGGCGCCTGCGGCGCCTGCACGGTGCAGGTGAACGGCCGTGCCATGCGCTCCTGCGTGGTGCCGCTCAGCTCCGTCGTGGGCCTCGAGATCCGCAGCATCGAGGGGCTCGGCGGCGGGCACCCCGTGCAGCTCGCCTGGCTCGAGGAGCAGGTGCCGCAGTGCGGCTACTGCCAGACCGGCCAGATCATGCAGGCCGTGGCGCTGCTCGAGACGAACCCACGGCCTACGGCGGAGCAGATACGTGAAGGCATGAACGGCGTGCTCTGTCGCTGCGGCACGTATCCGCGCATCGAGGCCGCGGTGCAGCGCGCCGCCGAGGCCATGGCGCCGAAGGCGGAGGGCTGACCATGCTCACGCGACGCGATTTCATGCTGGGCTCAGGGGCGCTGGCCGTGGCGGTGTCGCTGCCGCTGCGTGCCGACGCGGCGGTCGGCGCCGAGGCGGCGCCGCAGTTCGTCACCGCGTACCTCGAGGTCTCCCCGGACGGACGCGTGCTGCTGCACTCGCCGACCACCGAGATGGGGCAGGGCACGCACACCGGGCATGCCGTGATCATCGCCGACGAGCTCGGCGTGGACATCGAGCGGGTGAGCGTCGTGACCGCCGAGCCGGCCGACCCGTTCCGCCGCAACGGTCAGATGGGCTCGGGCGGCTCCTGGGGCGTGCGCTACTGGTACGAGCCGTTGCGCAAGGCGACGGCGCAGGCGCGCGAGGTGTTGATCGCAGCGGGCGCCGCGCAGATGGGCGTCGCGGCCGACCAGTGCCGGCTGAAGCGCGGCGAGGTGGTGCACGTGGCGTCCAATCGCCGGCTGGGCATCGGCACGCTGACCGCCGCGGCCGCCGCGTTGCCGCTGCCGGAGAACCCGCCGCTGCGCGAGAAGGCCGACCTGCGCTACACCGGCCGCAAGGTGCCGCGCGTGGACCTCGGCGCCAAGGTCCGCGGCGAACCCGTGTTTTCCTCGGACGTCGAGCGTCACGGCATGGTGTACGCGTGTGCCGTGCTGTCGCCGGTGTTCGGCGCCGAACTCGAGGGCTTCGAGCGCGACTCGGTGAAGCCGGTGGCAGGCGTGCTCGACGTCGTGGCGATTCCCGGTGGCGCGGCGGTGATTGCGGCCCACAGCTGGGCGGCGATGCAGGGCGCCGAGGCGCTCGAGATCCGCTTCAAGCCGACGCCGCACGACGGGCTCGACTCGGCGACCATCTCGCGGCAGATGCGCGCGGGACTCAGCGCGGACGCGGGCGCGATCGAGGCGCGCAAGGACGGTGACTGGGCCGCCGTCGCGAAGGCGGCGAGCCGCGTCGTCAGCGCCGACTACGAGGCCCCGTACCTCGCGCACGCCCCCATGGAGCCGTGGAACTGCACGGTGGAGATCGACGCCGACGGCGTCGTGCACATCTGGGCGCCGGTGCAGACCCAGGACCGCAACCGCAACGCGGCGGCCGCGGCGGCGGGCGTGCCGCCGGACAAGGTCCGCCTGCACACGACGCTGCTCGGTGGCGGCTTCGGTCGACGCCTCGGCTCGGACGGCATCGCGGCGGCGGTCGTCACTGCCAAGGCGGTCGGCAAGCCGGTCAAGTTCTTCTGGCGCCGCGAGGACGAATTCGGCCAGGGCTGGTACCGCCCGGCGCAGGCGGCGCGGCTCGAGGCCGCGCTCGACGCCGAGGGCCGCGTCACCGGCTTGCGCGTGCGTACGGCCGGGCCGTCGCTGTCGCACTCCTTCAGCCCGCAGGGTCTGCCGGCCGGCCAGCTCGACGGCTCGTCGGTGCAGACCATCCGCGATTCGCGCTACAAGCCCGCCGCGTTCCACGTCGAGTGGGTGCGCGTGGACCAGCCCGTGCCGATGGCGCCGTGGCGCTCCGTGGGCGCGACGCAGAACGGCTTCTTCATGGAGTGCTTCATCGACGAGGTGGCTCGCACCGTGAAGCGCGATCCCTACCAGTTGCGCCGCGAGCTGCTCGCGCACGATACGCGGGCGCTCAAGGTGATCGACACCGTCGCGAAAGCGGCGGGCTGGGACCAGCCGCTGCCGAAGGGCCGTGCGCGCGGCATGGCGTACGTCGAGAGCTACGGGTCGCTGTGTGCGCAGGTGGCGGAGGTGTCGCTGCGCGACGGGCGACTGGTCGTGCACCGCGTGGTCTGCGCGCTCGACTGCGGCTCGATCGTGCTGCCCGACGGCGTGCGCTCGCAGGTCGAGGGCGGCATCGTGCAGGGCCTGTCGGCCGCGGTGGGCGAGGCCGTGGGCATCGAGGGCGGCAAGGCGAAAGACCGCAACTTCGACACCTATCCGCTGCTGCGCATCACGCAATCGCCGGAGCGCATCGAGACCATCATCATCGAATCGGGCGAGGCGATGGGAGGGGTCGGCGAGCCGCCGTTGCCGCCGATCGCGCCTGCGGTGATGAACGCACTCGTAGCCCTCACGGGCCGGCCGATCCGGGAGCTGCCGCTGTCGCGGTACACGTTCGCCTGATGGCGGCAACGCCCGTGACCGTGCCTGGCGCCGTCGTGCTCGCCGCCGGCGAGGCCCGCCGCATGAACGGGCGCGCGAAGCCCTTGATCGAGCGCGATGGCGTGCCGCTGGTGCGGCGCGTGGCCCAGGCGCTGCTCGACGCCGGGGTCGACGAAGTCGTAGTCGTGGTCGGCCATCGTTCGGACGATGTGGCGTGGGTGGTGAACGACCTGCCCGTGCTGGTAATCATCAACGACGACTACGCGGCCGGGCACGTCCGGTCGCTGCGCATGGGACTCGCCGCGATGCCCGAGACGGTCACGGCAGTCCTGGTCGCACTCGCAGACCAGCCGCTGCTCGAGGCGGCCGACGTGAGTGTCGTCATCGACGCCTTCGCGCACCGCGCTCCGGCGCGCGCCGTGGTGCCGCGGGTGCAGCAGCGGCGCGGTCACCCCGTGATGCTCGATGCCGGTGCGTGCGCGGAGATCCTGCGGGGCAATGCCGGGTACGGTGCGCGCGAGTGGCTGGACGAGCACCCCGACGAGGTCGCGTGGCTCGACAGCGACAACCTGCACTACGTCGAGGACGTGGACTTTCCCGAGGACCTCGAGCGCATCGCGCAGCGTCACGGTTGCGCCATGCGCTGGCCGACCGGGGGCTAGGTTTCGAGCACCTCGAAGGCGAGCCCCGAGTGCTCGGTGAGGCGCCTGATCAGCCGGTCGCCGAACATCGTCGCCGGCGTCCAGAAGCCGCCGCCGCGACCCGATTCCGCGAAGTCGATCGCCAGGCACGCGCCGGCCTGGCCGAGCATCTTGGCCGTGGAGCCGTAGCCCGGGTCGCGATCGCCGGTGACCTTCACGCGCAGCTCGCTGCCGCCGTCGGTGCGACCGAGGAAGCGCAGGTCGAAGAAACCCGTGCGCTGCGCCTCAGGGCTCGGGCCTTCGCCCGGTGCCGGCAGCACGAAGCGTCCGAGCGCCCACCGCGCCGGCGGCACTGCTCCGGCGACCATGGTCGCGGCGAGGCCGGCCGTCACGCCCGCGGCGGCGAGTTGCCCCGCGACGCCGCGGCCGGTGAGCATGGCCTCGTCGTAGCGGAAGTCCTCTCCGTAGGCCTGCTTCGACAGCGCGTTGCTGCGCTGGACGATGCGCGTGTTGATGGCGCTCATGACGAAGGGCGCCACCCACGACTCGAAGTCCGCGTCGTACTGCGGTCCGCGGACGTTCGGCTGGCGGATCCCGGACCCATAGCCCTCGGGGCACAGCGAGTACGGGTTGGCGAGTTCGCGGCGCAGCGCCGGGTCCGCGCTGGCCTCCTTGACGACGTTCAGCAGGCTCGCGACCGTGCCGCCCGAGAAGCCGCCGCGCATGGCCTTGACGCGCATGCGGACCTCGGTGCAGGGCTCGCCGAAGCGCGCCTTGGCCTCGCGCTGCAGGAAGTGCACGCCGAGGTCGGAGGGGATGGAGTCGAAGCCGCAGCAGTGGACGATCCGCGCGCCGGACTTCTTCGCAGCCTTCTCGTAGGCCCGGATCATGCGGCGGATCCACTGCACCTCGCCGGTGAGGTCGCAGTAGTCCGTGCCGGTCTCGGTACAGACCTTCACGAGCGGCTCGCCGTAAAGGGCATACGGGCCCACGGTCGAGACCACGACGCGAGTGCCGGTGCACAGCCGTCGCAGGGCGTCCTCGTCCGCGGCATCCGCGACCAGCAGCGGCAGCTTGCCCGCCTTCAGGCCGAGCCCGTTGCGCAGCGCCGCGAGCTTGGCCTCGGAGCGCCCGGCGATGGCCCACTTGAGGCCGTCGTGCGTGCCGAACTCCTCAGCGAGGTAGCGGGTGAGGATCTGGCCGACGAAGCTCGTCGCGCCGAAAACGATGAGGTCGTGGGTGGGGCGGTCGCGGGTGGCTGGCATGGTTGGCCTCGGTCAGCGGGAAGCGCCAGCATGTCATAGAATCCCGCCCCTGACCCCGTCCAGCCGGATGCCAGCGCAGGACCCGAGAGCATGCAAGCCGAAGCCATCTACCAGGACCTCAAACGCAAGCTCGGGGACGTGATGCCCGAGGCCGAGATCATCCTCAAGGCCGAGGTGGCTGCCGAGGTGATGCGCCTCAAGGTCGAGCGAGACGCCGTCATCCTCGGCCACAACTACATGGAGCCGGCGCTGTTCCACACCGTGCCCGACTTCCACGGCGACTCGCTCGAGCTCTCGCGTCGCGCGGCCGAGACGGACAAGTCGGTGATCGTGTTCTGCGGCGTGCGCTTCATGGCCGAGACCGCCAAGATCCTGAACCCGAAGAAGACCGTGCTGCTGCCGACCGCGAAGGGCGGCTGCTCGCTCGCCGAGAGCATCACCGCGGCGGACGTGCGCGCGCTGCGTGCCGCGTACCCGGGCGTGCCGATCGTCACCTACATCAACACCTACGCCGACGTGAAGGCCGAGTGCGACATCTGCTGCACCTCGAGCAACGCGGTGGCCGTGGTGGAGTCGCTCAAGACGGACACGGTGATCTTCCTGCCGGACGAGTTCCTCGCGAAGAACGTCGCCCGGGAGACCGGCTGCCACGTGATCGTGCCGTCGGTGCTGCCGAAGCCCGGTGCGGGCCCGGTCGGCACCGACGTCGAGCGCACCATGATCGCCTGGAAGGGCCGCTGCGAGGTGCACGAGCTCTTCACGCCCGAGGACATCGACTCGGTGCGCCAGCAGTTCCCGGACGTCATGATCCTGGCCCATCCCGAGTGCAGCCCCGAGGTGGTCGCCAAGGCCGACTTCTCCGGCAGCACCACCGCGATGATCAAGGCCGTGGAGAAATCGACGGCGAAGCGCTACCTGCTGCTCACCGAGTGCTCGATGGGCGACAACATCGTGGCGGCCAACCCGGAGAAGGAGATGCTGCGGCTGTGCAGCCACCGCTGCCCGCACATGCACGAGATCACCCTCGAGCAGACGCGCGACTCGCTCAAGTACATGCGCTGGGAGATCGACGTGCCCGAGGACATCCGGGTGCGGGCGCTGCGCTCGGTCGAGCGCATGCTGGCCGTGGGACCGAAGATCGATTGAGCGAACCGATCCACACCGACGTCCTGGTCCTCGGCTGCGGCATCGCCGGCGGCACGGCTGCGCTCGAACTCGCCGAGGCGGGGCTCGAGGTCGTGATCGTCACCCGCGCCGACCGCGCCGAGGAGTCGAACACCTACTGGGCGCAGGGCGGGATCATCTTCAAGGGCGAAGGGGATTCGCCCGAGCTGCTCGCCAGGGACATCATCCACGCCGGTGACGGCCTGTGCCACGGGCAGGCGGTCGCACTGCTCTCGGAGAGCGGGCCCGCCCTCGTGCAGTCCATCCTGCTCGACCGGCTGGACGTGCCCTTCGACCGCGAGCCCGGCGGCCGACTCGCGCTCGGCCGCGAGGGCGGGCACTCGCTGCCGCGCATCCTGCACGCCACCGACGCCACGGGCCGGGCCATCGAGGATGCGTTGATCGCCGCGCTCGCCCGCGCACCCGCGCGTGCGCTTCCTCACCTCGCACACCGCGGTGGACCTGCTCACCCCGGCCCACCACGGCCGCGACCGCCGCGCCATCTACGACCCGCTGTCCTGCGTGGGCGCCTACGTGCTCGAGCAGGCCTCGGGCGAGATCATCCGCTGCTTCGCCCGCGCCACCATCCTGGCCACCGGCGGGCTCGGCCAGATCTACCTGCGCACCACCAACCCCGTGGGCTCGCGCGGCGACGGACTCGCGATGGCGTATCGCGCCGGCGCCCGGGTGATCAACACCGAGTACGTGCAGTTCCACCCGACGGCCTTCTACCACCGCAACGCGCCGTGCTTCCTGATCACCGAGGCGGTCCGCGGCGCGGGCGCGCGGCTCGTGGACGAGCACGGCACGCCGTTCATGGATCGCTACGACCCGGAGTGGAAGGACCTTGCGCCGCGCGACGTGGTGGCGCGCAGCATCCACTCCGAGATCCTCAAGCGCGGCGTGTCGAACGTGTACCTCGACCTGCGCTCCTACATCCCCGCCGAGCGCATCCGCGCCGAGTTCCCCGGGATGGCGCGCGGCTGCCTCGAGTACGGCTTCGACATCACGCGCGACCTGCTGCCGGTGGTGCCGGCCGCGCACTATTCCTGCGGCGGCGTGTGGGTGGACGAGCACGGCCGCAGCACCATCGAGCGGCTCTACGCGGTGGGCGAGGTGTCCTGCACCGGCCTGCACGGCGCCAACCGGCTGGCGAGCACCTCGCTGCTCGAGGGCCTGGTCTGGGGCCATCGCTCGGCCCGGCACATCGCCGCGGGAGCTCGCCGCCCGCGACGGCCTGCCCTACGACGACATCCCGCCCTGGCAGCCCACGGGCCGCGAGGTGCCCGACCCGGCGCTGGTCGCGCAGGACATGAGCTCGATCAAGCACATCATGTGGAACTACGTGGGGCTGGTGCGCACCACGCCGCGGCTCGCGCGCGCCATCCAGGACCTGCGCAACCTCGAGGTCGAGATCGAGCGCTTCTACCGCGCCGCCGCCATGACCGACGAGCTGATCGGGCTGCGCAACGCGGTGCGCGTGGCGCTGATCGTCACGCTGGCGGCCTGGGAGAACTCCGACAGCCGCGGTGCCCACTACCGCGAGTGAAGCGACCGGCGCACGCCCGGCGCGCGGCGCGACTCAGGCCAGGATCCGCAGCACCTCGCGAACGGTGAAGGCGACCAGCACCAGAGTCGCAATCGCGAAGATGCTGAAGCGCACGACGACGCGGTTGATCGTCGCCTGCACCAGCGAGTGCAGCACGCGCAGCGCCACGTAGGCCCAGGCGAGCTTGAGCGCGGTCGCGTCCGCGCCCCCCGTCATCGCGGCGAAGAACATCAGCGCGTAGAAGATCGTCGGCTGCTCGTGCAGGTGGTTGTAGTTGTCGGCCACCGAGCGCACGCCGGGGCGCAGGCGGTGCGCCCAGGTGCCGGGGTAGGCGGCCTCCTGCGGGTCGATGCCGGCCTGCTTCATGGCCGGGATTCGGGTCGCGTACATCCACGCCCACATCACGAGCGTCCAGCACACGAGCGCAAGGACGGGCGTGAGGAACTCGGCGGTGGTCGGCATGTTCGGGTCTCCGTAGCGGCGGGCGGCCGCCAGCGTAGCAGCCTGCGGCCCGCCGCAGGAGCGACCGGCGGGCCGCCGGCCAGCCCTTGTCGCTGCCGCGCCGCGCGTATAGCCTCCGCGCACCTCGTGCGGCAGGTCACCCCATGAAAAAGTTCCTCAAGGTCCTCGGCTGGTCGTTGCTGGTGCTGCTGCTCGTCGGCGCCTGGGCCGGCTACCGCATCGTCTGGGGCGAGCCGTTCACGCTCAACCAGCTCGCGAACCGGCAGGCGTTCTTCTTCCTGGTCCGCAACCCCGAGCTCTTCAGCCAGATCGGCGCCGTGGACGGCACGCCGCTCGACCGGCACTCCGGCAAGCTCGCGCCGGTCGGGCCGGAGAAGCGCGAGGCGGACTACCAGTTCGGCCAGAAGGCGCTCGAGGAGGTCAGGCGCTTCGACCGCGCCAGGCCTCGATCCGCAGGAGCAGATCACCTACGACATCCTGCTCGACTTCTACGGCAGGCAGGCGAAGTTCCGCGAGTTCGACTGGCTGTCCTCCGAGGGGCTCTACCCGATCAGCCCGATGTTCGGCACGCAGGTTCAGCTCGCGAGCTTCATGCAGACCACCCACGTGGTGAAGAACGAGAAGTCCGCGCGCAACTACGTTTCCCGCCTTCACGCGATGGGCGCGAAGCTCGACGGCCTCACTGCCGAGATGCAGCGCCAGTCGGCCGCGGGCGTGGTGCTGCCGCCCTCGCTGCTGGAGAAGTCGCTGGTGGTGATCGACGACACGATCGCACCGCTGCCGGAGGAGAGCCCGTTCGTCACGACCTTCGTCGAGCGCATGACGAAGGCCAAGGGGCTGGACGAGGCCCTGCAGGCCGCGCTTCGCGCCGATGCGATCGAAGCGGTGAAGACCAGCGTGTACCCCGCCTACGAGCGCATGCGCGCCGCGCTGGTCGCGGAGCGGCCGAAGGCCGAGGGCACGGCGGACGGCGTCGGCCGGCTGCCCGAGGGCGCGGCCTTCTACCAGGCCATGCTCGCGCAGTTCACCACGACGGACTACACGCCCGAGCAGGTGCACGCGCTCGGCCTCGCGGAGGTGGCGCGCATCGACGCCGAGATGGACGCGCTGCTACGCGGCCAGGGCCTTGAGGAAGGCACGGTCGCCGAGCGCATGACGTCGCTGCGCCAGGACCCGCGCTTCCTGTTGCCCAACACCGACGAGGGGCGCGGGCAGGTGCTGGTCCGCTACCGCGAGATCCTGGACGACATGGCGGCGCGCACGCCGGAGTACTTCCGCACCATCCCGCCCGGCACGCTCGCGGTCGAACGCATCCCCGCCTCGGCGGAGAAGGGCTCGGCGGGCGCCTATTACAGCCCGGCGGCGATGGACGGCTCGCGTGCGGGCACCTTCTACGCCAACCTGCGCGACACCGGCGAGATGCCGACCTGGGGCATGAAGACGCTCGCCTACCACGAGGGCATCCCGGGCCACCACTTCCAGATCGCCACCGCGCAGGGACTCGATGGCCTTCCGCTGATCCGCAAGCAGCCCATATACACCGCCTACAGCGAAGGCTGGGCGCTGTATGCCGAGCGACTCGCGGCCGAGATCGGCCTGTACGCCGACGATCCGTTCGGCGATCTCGGTCGCCTGCAGGCGGAGATGTTCCGCGCCGTGCGCCTCGTCGTGGACACGGGCCTGCACGCCAAGGACTGGTCGCGCGAGCAGGCCATCGAGTACATGGTCGGCACCAGCGGCCTCGGCGAGAGCGAGGTGACCTCCGAGGTCGAGCGCTACATGGCGCTGCCCGGGCCAGGCGACGGCCTACAAGGTCGGGCAGATCAAGATCCTGGAGCTGCGCGAGAAGGCGCGCGCCGTGCTCGGCGAAGCGTTCAACCTCAGGGATTTCCACACCGTCGTGCTGGAAAACGGTGCCGTACCGCTCACCGTGCTGGAGGAGCTGGTGGACGCGTGGATCGAGGACGCTGCAGCTGCCGCCAGATCCAGCCCACCGGCGGGTCGCGGCCCGTGAGCACGTAGTCGCGCACCTTTTCGCTGCGCAGCAGCGACTGCTGCTGGTTGCGGGCCCAGCTGCGTCCCGCGAACAGCAGCTGGTCCCCAGGCTGCAGTGCGAAGTCGTCGTCGGGCAGTTCGACGGACTCGTCCGTGCGTTTGAGGAACAGCGGCACGCATGCCAGCTGCTCGTCGCGATTGGCGGGCTGGCGCAGCAGGTCGCCGACCGTCGCGCGCCCGTGGTCCATCAGCAGGCGATAGAACGCCGGCGCGTCGGCGATGTTCAGCGTCACGCTCCAGACTGCTGGCGCCGGCTCGCCGCAGGCCGCCTGCAGGCGGGCGATCAGTGCATGGGCCCACTCGGCGTCGCGGTCGCGCGCGATCTCCAGGAACGGCGCCAGTAGCGGCGTGCGGACCACCGCCAGGCACTCGCTCGCGATCAGCTCGCTCGAGACCATGGTCACGTCGGCGTCGAACGCGTCGAACAACGCGCGGTTGGCGTGCAGTTCTGCCGCACGATGGTGTAGAGGTGCGGGTTGAGCTCCCGCGCAGTCACCACGATCGACAGGTTGTTCACGTCGTCGTCCGTGCCCGCGACAATGCCCACTGCCGTCTCGATGCCGGCGGCAGTGAGAGGCTCGGCCTCGGTGCCGAGCCCGCGCACGCTCGGGATGGCCGGGTCGTCCGGGGCATTGGGGTCGATGATGGTCACTTCGAGGCCCTGCGCGTGGAATGCCCGCACGACCTCGCGGCCGAAGCGCCCGTAGCCGCACACTACCCAGGCACCGCGCGGCGGCGCGTTTTCCGGGTTGAGGCGGGTACCCGGCAACCCGGTGATCCACGAGACCAGCCGGTAACTGGCCGGGGCGGAGATCGCGAGCGCGAGCTGCTCGCCGAAGCGGGCGAACGGATTGATGATGTGGTGGGTTCCGAACGACGCCATGTTGGCCGCGGTCTCCCTGGTCATGGCCCTGGCCAGCACGGGCAGGTTGGGCTCCAGCAGCCGCACGGTCATCGCGACGGCGAGGTTGGCCTGGTCGTCGTTGGTCAGCGCCAGCACACCGCGGCACTGGTCCCGGCGCAAACCGGCTGCCTCGAGGTTGTCCGGCAGCCGCGCATCGCCCGCGAGCGCGAGCGGTACCTGGCGGAAGTCCATGAGGTCCACTTCCTGCGCGCGGGTCTCGTCGATCTCCACGACCACGAAGCGCCGGCCGCGCAGGTCGAGCGCGTGGGCGATGAGCTGCCCGGTCTCGCCGAAGCCGCAGATGAGGTGGAACGGCTCGACCAGCGCATCCACGCGCCGGCGGAACCGCCCCTCGATCAGCGCCTTGCGAACGGCCTGGTCGCGCCCCAGCGACAGCAGGTTGGTCACGAGGTAGGCCCAGCCGATCACGGAGGCGTAGATGATCACCGTGACCCACAGCCGCTGGCGATCGGTGAACTGATGGGGAATCTCGCCGAAGCCGATCGTGCTCGCGGTGTAGCTCGTGAAGTAGAAGGCCTGGAACATCGACATGTGCCAGGGCTCGCCGTGCTCGTCCACGCCCGGGATCAGCACCAGGCCCACCATCCCGACCGCGAACACGACGATCAGCAGGACGATCGGCGCGCGCAGGCGCCGCAGGGTGAGCAGCAGCGTGCTGTTCACCTCATCTCCGCATCATCGTCGTCTCGACGATCAGGATCACGATCGAGACCAGGTTCGCGAGCAGTGCGCCGGCCGACAGCGAGACGATGCTGACGATCGCGGCCTCGGGCAGCGGGCCGGCCGGGGCGAAGAACCACACCAGCGCCGCGGCGGCGAGTTGCAGCACGGCGACGAGGCTGGTGGCGAGGTGCACGGCGCCGATCTGGGTCCGGTCGCCGAACTTGAGCGCCGTGGCGATCACGTTGACGACGAACGCGGCGAAGAATTCCCACAGGTGATGATGCTCCGGGTCGGCCGGATCGCCGTAGACGAAGCCCAGGTTGAGCGTCGCGGCGAGAACGATGAAGAAGCCGAAGATCACTTTCTCGAGGTTCATCGCCGTTCTATCTCCTGAGGTTGCGCGATCGCTTTATGCCACAGTCGAGGCGGGTGTTGAACGCGCGTCGGACGCGCGCGGCGGTGCCGGGCGCGCATTCAGCACATGCCGACCGCCCGCAGGCGCGACTCCTGCTGCGCGGCGGTGAGCGTCGGGCAGTGCTGCGAGATCCGGCTGAGCACGTTCCACAGGGCAGCCAGGTGCGGGCCGATCACGAGCTTGCCGGTCGTGAGCAGTGCGACCGAGATGTCGCGCTGGGGATCCGCCCAGGCAAAGATGTTGGCAAAGCCGAGGTGACCGAAGGCCTGCGCCGTGTCGGGCCCGTAGAGGCCGAAGGGACGATCACCGAGCATCATGCCGGCCGAGTAGCGCAGCGGCGCGAGCAGCAGTCGGTCGACCTCCGGCTTGCCGACCTCGGCCACCGCCCGGCGCACCGTGAGCGGCTCGAAGACGCGCACGCCGTCGAGCGCGCCGCCGTCGAGCAGGCACTGGAAGAAGCGCGAGCAGTCGTCGGCGGTCGCCACGGCGTTGCCGGCCGGGATCACCGCCCGGTAGTAGCGCGGGTCGTTGCTGAGGTCGGTCGCTTGCCGGAGCCCGGTGCCGATCGCGCGCCGCAGGAACAGGTCCTCGGGGCCGTGCCGTCGCAGGCCCACGGCGTAATTGCGTGCCACCCGCCGCAGCGCGGCCCCGCGTGCGCCGAAGTCGAGCGAGCCGAGCCCGAGCGGCCTGGTGATGTGCTCGCGGAAGAACGAGCGGAAGCTTCGCCCGCTGATCTTCTCGACCAGGGCCGCCACGACGAAGCCCGAGGTGAGCGCATGGTAGGCGTGGTGCTGCCCGGGCTTGTCGGGCGCCGTCGCGCAGATCATCCGCAGGATCCGTTCGCGGTCGAGCAGCAGCTCGCCCACGTCCACGCCGTCCGTGGGGATCGTCGGAATGCCGGCCTTGTGGCACAGCAGCTGGTAGATCGTGATGTCGCGCTTGCCGTTGCGGCCGAATTCCGGGAGGTAGTGGCTCACCGGGTCGAGCAGGCTCAGCTCCTTGCGCTCCGACAGCAGGTGCAGCGGCATGGCCGCCATGGCCTTGCTCGCCGAGAACAGGCACACCGGCGTCTGCGGCGTCATCGCCACCCGCGACTCGCCCGCGTCGCCCGGGCCGTTGCCGCGCGCATGACCGATGGCCCGCTTGAGCACGATGCGGCCGCGCCGTCTCAGCACCATCGAGATGCCCGGATGCATGCCGGTGGCATAGAGACGCTCGACTGCGCCCCAGATGGCCGCGACGTCCGCCCGCCTCATCCCGGCGAGCCCGGGGGACTGCTCGTCGGCGGCGACGGACGTGACCGCGGCAAGGTCGCGCGGGATCTCCGCGCCATCGAGCACCCGGCGGCGCAGCGGCGCGGGCACCAGTTGCATTGCGGTCAACATCGGCGGAACTTCACCTGGGCCATCTCCGTACCGAGAATGGTGGCAGATCGTCCCCGGCGCCGCCATTGCGACGCCGGGTGGCCGATCGCTCGCCTTTGCGGCAGCAATGACCGAGGAGTCACGCCATGCCCTTCATCGCCGAGGACATCGTCCGCTTCACGCCCGACCGGGGCACGACGTTCAACCTGTACTGGGGCGAAGAGGTCGAGGTGATCGAGCACGCCGGCGGCCGGACGAAACTCAGGGCGCTCGAGCGGGGATCGCGACCGATCCCGGGCAGCGTGGCGGGCAAGCTGCCCACCCAGGACAAGCGTCCGCTGCAATTCATGATGATCGACGTCCAGCAGGGCGACGGCCTGATCTTCGTCACGCCGGCGGGCCGGAAGATCTTCATCGACGGGGGCGACAACGAGCTGTTCGCTCGCTTTGCCGCCGCCCGGTTCGGCGGCTCGAGCGCCGAGCGGCCGCTCGAGGTCGATGCCATCGTGGTGACCCACGGCGATGCCGATCACTTCGACGGGCTGAGCGAGATCCGCGACTCGGAAACACACGAGACGCTGCGCAAGCGCCTGTTCATCCACCCGAAGCGCGTGTTTCACAACGGGCTCGTCAAGGGACCGACGACCCGCGATTCGAAGCGCGTTCCCGACGAGGAAATGTTCGGCACCACGGTGCCGCTGCCCGACGGCGGGCTCGGCATACGCGGCCTGGTGGACGATCCGTCGGCGGTCGAGGACGGGCGGCTCAACACGCCGTTCCGGCGCTGGAAGAAGGCGCTGCTGCACTGGGCCGGCCGCGGCCCGATCGAGTTCAGGCGGCTGGTCCGCGGCGACCGCAAGGCGTTCGGGTTCCTGCAGGACGAGGGCATCGAGGTCGACGTGCTGGGGCCGGGGACGCGCTATGTCACCATCGACGGACGCCGGCACTCGGTGCTCGAGTTCCTGCGCGAGCCGCCGAAGGATGACAACATCTCCGTGGCGGGCTTCGATCCGGCGCCGCGCGCCTTCAGCGCGTCGCACACCATCAACGGGCAGTCGGTCACGCTGCGGGTGCGCTACGGCAACGTGCGGTTCTTCCTCGGCGGGGATCTCAACCAGCAGGCCATGGCCGCGATGAATGCCAGGTACTCGAATGCGGAGCTCGCGAGCGAGATCCTGAAAATTCCCCACCACGGTTCGGCCGACTTCGACTTCCGCCTGCTGAGGAGCATCGCGCCCGTGATCTCGCTGATCTCCTCGGGTGACGAGAGCAGTCGCACCGAGTACATGCACCCGCGGGCGACGCTGCTCGGCGCCCTCGGCCGGATCGCCCGCACGGACGTCTCGCTGGTCTTCAGCACGGAACTCGCCGCGTTCTTCGAGCTGCGGGGCTGGTCCCGGACCGACGACGGCAAGCGCCACTACTTCGGCTTCGAGCGCACCAACTTCGGGATCGTCCACATCCGCACCGACGGCGAGCGGATCCTCGTCTTCACGCACAGCGGCAAGGACGGCATGAACGAAGCCTACCGGCTCACCGTCGACGCGAAGGGGAAGGCGACGCTCGCGAAGTCGATCGTGCGGCGCTAGTTGCCGGGAGGCACCGCCGCGCCACGCTGCAGTTCCAGGCGGCGCAGCAGCGCCTCGCGCACCAGCCCGAGGCGGTCGTTGCCGAAGTACATGTCGTCGCCGCCGACGAAGATCGTGGGGGAGCCGAAGCCGCCTCGCGCGATCACCTCGTCGGTGTTGGCCTTGAGCCGGGCCTTGATCGCGGGCTGCGCGATGCCCTCGAGGAAGCCCCGTGGCTCGACGCCGATGCGCTCGCAGAGCCCCGCGAGCACGGCGTCCTGCGAGATGTCGAGGTCGTGCGTCCAGTACGCCTCGAATGCCGCCTCGGCGAACGGCACGAGCTGGCCCTGCGCCTCGAGCAGGATGCAGCCGCGCATGGCCTTGACGCTGTTCACCGGGAACACGCTCGGCGGGAACCTGATCGCAACGCCCGCCTGCCGCGCCCAGTCCTGCAGGTCCTTGCGCAGGTAGGCCTGCTTGGCCGGTACGCCGCGCTCGCGGAACTCGTACACGCTCGGGTTCACGGCGTTGAAGATGCCACCCACCAGCACCGGCCGCCAGCTCACCTCGACCCCCAGTTCACGGGCCAGCGGCTGGAGGTTGCGGAACGCGAGCCACGTCCACGGACTCGAGCAATCGAAGAAGAATTCGATCATCCTTCAGGACTCCCATGACAGATCCGGACCGGTCACCGCGATGATAGACCTGTACACGGCCGCCACCCCGAACGGGCACAAGATCTCGATCGCCCTCGAGGAACTCGCACTGCCCTACACGGTGCACGCCCTCCAGCTCGGCAGGCTCGACCAGAGACGGCCGGAATTCCTCCGCATCAACCCCAACGGCCGCATTCCCGCGATCGTCGATCGCGAGGCCGGCGACTTCGCCGTGTTCGAGTCCGGCGCGATCCTCGTCTATCTCGCCGAGAAGACCGGGCGGCTGATGCCCGCGGACGTCAAGGGGCGCTCGCTGGTCATGCAGTGGCTGATGTTCCAGATGGGCGGCATCGGGCCGATGATGGGGCAGGCCAACGTGTTCTTCCGTTACTTTCCCGAGAAGATCCAGCCGGCGATCGACCGCTACCAGGGCGAGGTGCGGCGGCTGTACGAGGTTCTCGACGGGCGCCTCGCGGAGCACGAGTACCTCGCGGGCGATTACTCGATCGCCGACATCGCGAACTGGGCGTGGGTGCGGACGCACAAGTGGTCGGGCGTGACGCTCGACGGGCTGCCGCATTTGCAGCGCTGGGTCGATCAGCTCGCGTCGCGGCCCGCCTGCCAGCGCGGTATCGAAGTGCCGCCGCGACCGCCGCGCCTCGAGGAGGGCGGGGGAGCCGGGAAATTCATCGACGAAGCCCGCAAGATCGTCGAGACGGGCCGGCCGGCCGACTGAAGTGTTGCGCGACTGGGAGATTGCCATGGCAAAGCAGCGACTGGTGTTCCTGGTTCCCGGCTTCTTCGGATTCACCTCGGTCGGGGCGGTGAGCTACTTCAAGGACGTCGAGACCGCGCTCGGCGGCGCGCTCGCAAGGCGGGGCATCGAGGCGCGGATCGTGCGCTGCGCGACGCAGCCGACGGCGTCCATTCCCAGGCGGGCCGACCGCCTGCGCAAGCAGGTGATCGCACACGGCGGCCTCGAGGCCGGCGAGCTGCACTTCGTCGGCCACTCGACGGGCGGGCTCGACGTGCGCATGCTGCTCACGCCCGACGTGAGCATCGCGAAAGGTAACACCGAGGAGCGCATCGCCCGGCGCACGCGCACCGCGATCTCGGTCACGACGCCGCACTTCGGCACGCCGCTCGCCAACCACTTTCTCACCTTGCAGGGCCACACGCTGCTGCTGCTGCTGAGCGCGCTCGCCACCTCCGGCCGAGGCCGCAGCGCGCTCCTCGCCGCCACGCGCGCCATTGCCCTGACCGCGCGTCTCGACGACTGGACCGGCATCGACAACAGCCTGCTCGACCGCGTCGTCGAGTGGGTGCTGAGGACACTGCGGACCGAGAGTGGCAAGGCTGCCTGGGAGTTCCTCGAGGACATCAAGCGCGACCAGGGCGCGGTGCTGCAGCTCACGCCGGAGGGCATCGCGCTGTTCGACGCAGCCGTCGCCGACCGGCCCGACGTGGACTACGCGAGCGTGGTGGCCGGCGTGCCGCCGCCGCGCGAGCGGTTTTCGACGCGGGCCCTGTTCGAGCCGGAGCGTGTCGCGCTGCGCGGGCTGTTCCGCCTGCTGCACGGCCTTGCCGCGCGGCCCCATCCCCACTACCCGTATCCGAAGCCCTCGGCGGCCGTACGGCGCCGCCTCGCGCGCGACCTCGGGTTCGAGGTCACGCCGGGCACCAACGACGGCGTGGTCCCCACGCTGAGCCAGTTGCACGGTCGCCTGCTGCACGTGGCTCTGGCCGACCACCTCGACGTGGTCGGCCACTACACGCTGTCAGAGCGGGCCGGCGACTGGCTGCCCTCGGGTGCCGGCTTCACGCCGGAGGGCTTCGAGGCGACCTGGGACGCGGTCGCCGCCGCGATCGCCGGTCGCCGTCAGGGCGTACGCGGCCGGTAGCGGTCGCGCAGCGCCGTCTGCCGCGAGCGCATGGGCTGCGGCCGGCCGTCGATCCACACCTGCTCGGCGACGGACGTGACCTCGAGCGGGTCGCCCGACCACAGCACGAGGTCCGCGACCTGGCCCGGGGCGATGCGGCCCTGGTCGGCGCCGAGGCCGAAGATATCGGCCGGGTTCGCCGTGATCGCCGCGAGGCCTGCTTCCCAGGGCAGCCCGTTCGCGACCGCGATGCCCGCCGCCTGCCGAACCTTGCGGGCGTTGTGCGTGCCGTCGTTGAAGTAAGTGAACGCAATGCGCACGCCCGCGCGATGCAACCGTGCTGCGTTCTCGAGCGAGGCGCCGAGCTGGTCGAAGG
Source organism: uncultured Gammaproteobacteria bacterium (assembly GCA_963712815.1). Taxonomy (GTDB): domain Bacteria; phylum Pseudomonadota; class Gammaproteobacteria; order Steroidobacterales; family Steroidobacteraceae; genus RPQJ01. The sequence goes on along the minus strand of CAVQJL010000013.1, from coordinate 26,468 downwards.
AGCCCGGCAGGTTCACCAGCGGATCGAGCACCACCGGTACCTTCGCCTGCGCAAGCAGACCTGCCACCTGCCACGCCTGCGCGCCGCCCACGACGACGGGACGAGCGCCGTGGCGCTGTGCGAACGCCAGCACCTGGCGGATGTCGCTGGCGCGATCGACGCCGAAGGCGATGCGGCCGTCGTCGAGGTAGCGCGCCAGCGCCTCGCGCCCGGCGGGCGTGAGCAGCCGGAAGTCGCTGTCGCGCGTCTGCGGCGTTGCCTTCGCTTCGCGTACCGCCTGCTCGAGCAGCATGAACTGGGCGGCCCGTCCCACGCCGGCTGCGGGCGCGCCCACGCCGAGGTCGGCGAACAGGGTGCGGCTCGGCGCCGCGAACGCGTCCGCGCGCCCGTCGAGCCGCGCCACGGCGCCCTGACCCGCGAGCACGGCGGCACCCGGCTGGGCGTCCGGCGCCACCATCGCAAAGGTCACGCCGTCTGCGCGGTTCACGCCGATCACGGCCGAATCAGGATTGAAGGCGAGGGTCACGTCGAACTCGGGACGCGATTCGGCTGCCGAGCCGTGGCCCTCGCCGACCTGCGGAGGCGCGTAATCGACGGTGCTCTGCTCGAGCGAGATCTCGACGACGCCCAGGCCGGTGATGCCGCCGAACAGGCCCGGCGTCAGCGGCCGGCCGTTCGCTTCCACCACGGTGGCGCCGGAGGCCGCGAGGCCCGTGCCGACCGCGGCAATGCGGCCGCCCCGCACCAGCACGTCGGTGCGCTCGAGCGTGCCGCGCCCGGTGACGGTGTGCACGGTGGCGTTGCGGATCAGCAGGTCCTGCGCCGTGGCGGTGGATGCAACCGCTGCCGTGATGAACACGACAGCGAGTGCACTACGGGCTGCGCGGCGGATCACAGGGCACCTCCCGCCGGCTGGCCGAGCAGGAAGTCCGAGGCTGGCGTTGCCGCGGGCGCCGCGCGATCGTGGACGAGTGCGCCGTCGACGTAGACGCGCTCGGCGTGCGCATACACGCTGAAAGGGTCACGGTCCCAGAGCACCACGTCGGCGATCTTGCCGGGCTCGAGCGTGCCCACCACGCCCTCGATGCCGAGCGAGCGAGCCGCATTAGACGTCACCCAGCGGATCGCGCGTTCGGGCGGGATGTCGAGCCCGGCGCGCTGGCCGCGCGCCATGGCCTTGGCAGCTTCCTGGTTGAGGCGCTGGATGCCCTCCTCGGAGTCGGAATGCACGATTGCGCAGCCCTTGTCGGGCGCGTCCACGAAGGCGAGGTTCTCCCAGATGGCGTCGTAGGCCTCGAGCTTGAAGCCCCACCAGTCCGCCCACAGCGCGCCGCACACGCCCTCGGCGGCGAGGCGGTCGGCGATCTTGTAGGCCTCGACCCCGTGGTGGAAAGCGGCCACCTTGAAGCCGAATTCGCGCGCGAGGTCGAGCATGATGGCCATCTCGTCGGCGCGATAGCAGTGGATGTGCACCTGGATCTCGCCCGCCATCGCGGCCACGAGCGTCTCGAGGCGCAGGTCGCGCTTCGGCGGCACGGGCGGGTTGGCGTCGTCGTCGCCCTTGCGGCGGCTGCCGGACTTGCCGGACTGGCCCGACTCGTAATCGGCGAGCTCGCGCTGGTACTTCTCGTGCTGGCGGCGGTAGTCCTCGGCATCCGCGAAGGCCTGCCGGTAACCCGCGACGTTGCCCATGCGGGTCGAAGGCGCGCGGCCCATGCCGCCGTAAACGCGCTTCGGATTCTCGCCGCAGGCCATCTTCAGCCCGTGCGGAGCGCCCGGGAACTTCATGGCCTGCATGGTCGTGGCCGGACGATTGCGCAGCGTGACGCCGCGGCCACCGATCAGGTTGGCCGAACCGGGCAGCACCTGCAGCGTAGTCACGCCGCCGGCGAGCGCGGTCTGGAAGCCCGGATCCTGCGGCCATACGCCGTGCTCGGCCCACACGCCCGAGGTCACGGGGTCTGTCGCCTCGTTGCCGTCCTGGTGGGCTTCCACGCCCGGGCTCGCGTACACGCCGAGGTGCGAGTGCACGTCGATGAGGCCGGGGGTCACCCAGCGGCCCTGCGCGTCCACCACCGTGGCGCCGTCGGCGGCGAGACCCGGGCCGACCGCGACGATCTTGCCGTCGCGCATCAGCACGTCGGCGCCGTCGAAGCGCCGGCCGGCACCGTCGAGCACGGTGGCGTTGCGGATCAGTGTCGGGGCCGCGGCGAGCGGCTGGTAGGTCGATGGGTACGGGTCCTGCGCCGCGACGGCGCCGCCTGCCCAGGCCGCCAGCGCGGCCAGGCAGCATCCTGCTCTTTTCACTGTCGATTTCCCCCAGGGGTCGGGCGCAGCAAGCGCGGAAGCTTCCACTGCGATCCGCCGGAAGTCTAGAGGCCGCGCGGCCGCACTCCGCAACGGGCTGCGTAGAATGAGCTACGATTTCTGCCTCGAACGTCGAAGCCACCGGGGGTGTCCACCAATGCGCATGGTTCAGCCGTCCACTTACCTCGTGCCGTTCATCGCCGTGCTGGCGCTCGCCGGCTGCGGAGAGAAGGCGCCGCCGGCGTCGTCTGGGCCCACCGAGCCCGCGGGCCCGCCGCCGACTCCGACCGTCGATCAGCTGCGCGCCGCGACCGTCTCCGGCGTGTTCGAAGCTCCGGTCACGCTCTCGGGCGGCGTCTATGAGGGCGAGCCCGCCGAGCCGGGTGCGGCCTCGCGACCGCGTCTCCAGCTCTGGGAGTCGACGGTTCATTTCGGCGACATCGACGGCGCCGAGGGCAGCGAGGCGGTCGCGATGTTGAGCTCGAGCGGCGGCGGCAGCGGCGAGTTCGTGCACGTGGCGGTGTTCGGCGTTCGCGACGGTGCGCTCGCGAACCTCGGCACCGCGGCGGTGGGGGACCGCACGAAGCTGCAGAGCCTGTGGCTGGAGCGCGGGAAGGTGCTGATGGACGTGATCGAGGCCGGTCCGGACGACGCCGCCTGCTGCCCGACGCAGGTGGCACGGAAGACCTACGGCATCGAAGGCGGGGAGTTCAAGCAGCTCTCGAGCGAGGTGCGTGGCGTGCTTGCGCTCAGCATGCTCGCGGCCAACGAGTGGCAGCTCGTCGAGATCGACGGTCAGCCGCTGCCGGCCGGGGTCGAAGCGCCGCTCATCCACTTCGAACGCGCGGCGGTGCGCGGCTTCGCGGGCTGCAATCGCTTCAATGCAACGGTCACGGAATCGAAGCCGGGCGAGATCGTGATCGGCCCGGCAGCCGGAACCAGGATGGCCTGCCCGCCCGACAAGATGGAACTCGAGGAGCGGTTCCTCGCGCAGCTCGCGCTCGTCAATCGCTACACGTACCAGGCCGAGCAGCTCGCGCTCAGCTGGCAGGACAAGGAGCGCACCGGCATGGTGCTGTTCCGCAAGTGATCCGCCGGCGTCGCGGCCGTGCAGCGGCCGCGACGGCCGGGAACATGAGCACACCAGGGATCCCACGCCTATGAAGCCCCTCGCAGTCATCGCGGGCATCGGTGGCATCAATGCGGCCGGTCGCAGCTCCGCCCACCACGGCTACCGGCGGTCGGTCATCGACGTACTGGACCAAAGCCTCGCGGCGGGGACGATGCGCAGTCTCGCGGGCCTGATGGGCATCACCGGCGCGATCGATGCGGACAAGCGTCGGTACATCCTCGAGCACACCCTCGTGCGCGGCCTCGAGCCCGCGTACCTCGACCCGGGTGACGTCTCGTGGAACTGCAAGGCCCGGCTCGTGCCGGGGCACGGGCCGGTTTCGTTCGTCGTGTCACAGCGGGACCTGCCCGCCCGCCTGCCGGAGGGCTGGCAGGCCAGCGAGGATGTCGCCGGGCGCGTTCGCATCGACGTGACCGGCGATGCGGAGGTCCTGCTGCCAGTGACGCGTGCGCTGGAGGTCAGCGCCGCCGGCCAGCTGCCGAGCGGATTCGATCCGAAGGCACTGTATGCCGGTCGCGGTCACCCCAGGGCCGTCCAGATCGCGCTCTTTGCCGCGAACGATGCACTCGGGTCGCTGGGCATCCGCTGGGAAACGCTGATGCAGCACGTGGCCCCGGATCGCGTGAGCGTGTACGCCGGCAGCGCGATGGGCCAGCTCGACCAGGAAGGCAACGGCGGGCTGCTCGCATCCCGTCAGCGCGGACTGCGGCCCACCTCGCGGCAGGTGCCCATGGGCCTTGCGGAGATGCCGGCGGACTTCGTCAATGCCTACGTCCTCGGCAACGTCGGGCAGACCGGCCACAACATGGGTGCCTGCGCGACCTTCCTCTACAACCTGCGGCACGGCATGTTCGACATCGAGTCGGGTCGGTCCCGCATCGCGCTGGTCGGCGGCATGGAAGCGCCCCTATGCCCGGACGTGATCGAGGGCCTCGCGACCATGGGGGCCCTGGGCACCGACAAGGCCCTGCTCGAGCTCGACCGGCACCGCAACGCCAGCGAACCCGACCTGCGCCGCGCCTGTCGGCCGTTCGCCGAGAACTGCGGCTTCACCATCGCGGAAGGCGGCCAGTTCGCCGTGCTGCTCGACGATGCGCTCGCCGTCGAACTCGGCGCGACGATGCTCGGCGCGGTCACCGACGTGCAGGTGCAGGCCGACGGCTACAAGAAGTCGATCTCCTCGCCCGGCGTCGGCAACTACATCTCGTTCGCGAAGGCCGTGGCCCGCGCGGTTCGCGACGTGGGCGAGGACTCGATTCGTCGTCGAAGTTTCGTGCAGGCGCACGGCACCGGCACGCCGCAGAACCGCACCACCGAGTCGCAGATCCTGAGCGGAGTCGCCGGGGCGTTCGGGATCGAGGACTGGCCGGTGGCGGCGATCAAGTGCTTCGTCGGCCACACGATGGCTGCGGCCGGGGGCGACCAGCTCGCCTCGACCCTCGGGGTATTTGCGCACGGCATCCTGCCGGGCATCACGACCATCGACGAGGTGGCGGCCGACGTGCAGCAGGATCACCTGCGATTTTCGCCGCGCCACCTGCAGCGGTCCCCGGCGGACTGGGATGCAGCCTTCCTGAACGCCAAGGGCTTCGGCGGGAACAACGCGACGTCGACCGTCGTCTCGCCACGGATCGTGGCGCAGTGGCTCGAGCAACGGCACGGCGCAGCGGCGCTCTCGGCCTGGCGCCAGCGCAATGAAGCCGTGCTGGAGGCGGCGGCCGAGTGGGACCGTGCGATGACCGAGGGAACCGCGAGCATCGTCTACCGCTTCGATCACGAGGTCCGGTCCGAGGAGCACGTCCGGATCGAGGACGGCAAGCTCCTGATCGAGGGCCTCGCGCCGATCTCCCTGCTGGACTGATCAGGATCCCCGGTTTGTCCGTAACGCTCTGCAATGCGCGCTAGCGACTTTGGCGAGCATGAGGTACCCAGGATGAAGTCCGGATCGAGACTGCTGATGCTGGCGTTCGTCGCGGCCGCGTTCCTCGCGCGCAGCGCCCTGGCGCAGACCGAGATCCCGAAGGACTTCTCGCCGATCACGGCGCAGTTCGACCACGAGCGGCGCGAGGTCATGATTCCGATGCGCGACGGCGTCAAGCTGCGCGCCGTGGTCGTCATCCCGAAGGGCGCGACCGAGTCGCCGATCATCCTCACGCGCACGCCCTACGGGGTGGAGAAGCCCACGTCGCAGTCGAGCAGTCCGCACGCCGCGATGGTGCTGCCACCGGCCGACGAGCCGCTGCTCGAGGCCGGTTACATCCGCGTCTACCAGGACGTGCGCGGCCGGTTCGGCAGCGAGGGCGACTACGTGATGACGCTGCCGCTGCGCGGCGAGCTCAATCGCCGCAAGGTCGATCACGCGACCGACACCTGGGACACGATCGAGTGGCTGCTGAAGAACGTCGAGGGAAACAACGGCCGCGTCGGGCTCTCCGGCGTCTCGTACGGCGGCTGGCTCACGCTGATGGGCCTCGTCGAGCCGCACCCGGCCCTCAAGGCGGCCGTGCCGATGTACCCGATGGTGGACGGCTGGATCGGCGACGATTTCTATCACAACGGCGCGTTCCGCCAGACCATGCTCGAGTGGATCTACCAAATGGGGGCGCACAAGAGCGGCGACCACGTGGTCCCGTACGGCTACCGCGATCTCTACGAGGCTTTCCTGTCGGCCGGATCCGCCGAGGCAATGGCCCGTCGCTACAAGGCCGACCAGCTGCCGACCTGGCGTAAGGTCGTCGACAACCCGACCTATAACGCGTTCTGGCGTGGGCAGGCTGTGCAGGACATCCTCGCAACGCGGCCAATGCGGGTGCCGGTGCTGGTCGTGCACGGGCTCTTCGACCAGGAAGACAGCTTCGGCGGAATCGCAGCCTACCGGTCGCTAGAGGCCAAGGATGCCGGCAACACGCTCGTGCACCTGGTGGTCGGTCCCTGGAACCACGGGCAGTCACAGCGCGAGGGCTCGGGGCTGGGCGCGCTCAAGTGGAACGCCGATACGAGCCTGTGGTTTCGGGAGAACGTCCTGCTGCCCTTCTGGAACCTGCACCTGAAGGGTGAGGCGCCCGCGAGCCCGATCCCGCCGGTGCTCGCGTTCGACACGGGCCTGAGGAAGTGGCGCGCCTTCCAGCGCTGGCCGGCGGACGGCTTGGCGTCGGCCTCGAGGCTGTACCTGCAGCCGGACGGCGGTCTGCGCTTTGCGGAGCCGGACGCCGCTGCCCGGCCCTATGCAGAGTACGTGTCCGATCCCGCCAAGCCGGTGCCTTACCGCGTGCGACCGGTGCTGCCGATGTACGACGCCGATTCGACCTGGGGCCGCTGGCTGGTCGACGACCAGCGACCGTTCGCCGACCGGACCGACGTGCTGGTGTTCGTCACCGAGCCGTTGACCGAACCCCTCAGCATCAGCGGTGAAGTGGCGGCCATGCTGTTCGCGTCCACCACCGGCACCGATGCGGACTGGGTGGTCAAGCTGATCGACGTGTTCCCGCCGGAGGTGCGCTCGAACCCCGAGCTGGGCGGCTACCAGCTCATGGTGTCGGCCGACATCCTGCGCGGCCGCTATCGGGAGAGCCTGGAGCAACCGAAGCCCAGCGAGCCCGGAGCGGTCGCGCCGTACCGGGTGCGCATGCCCGAGGCACACCACACCTTCCTGCCGGGGCATCGAATCATGGTCCAGGTGCAGTCGAGCTGGTTCCCGCTGTACGACCGCAACCCGCAAACCTTCGTCGAGAACGTCGCCAAGGCCGATCCCGACGACTACCGCAGCGCGACGCACCGCATCTGGCTTGCGCCCGGACAGGCGAGCTACCTCGAATTACCGGTGGTCGGCGCCCGGTGAGACGGGCCCCGCCTGCGGGTTCCCTTGCCACGCGCGCGGACGCGCCTGCTCGACGCCCGCTGCAGCGCCTCGAGTGACTCCCCCGTGTAGCGCGCCATGCTTTCGAGCTCCGGCAGCGCGGAGCCGTTCGCCGTGAAGCCGAACACGACGCGGCCGGCGTAGGACATGAACGTGACGTTGAGCCCGACACCCGCGATCAGCGTCGAGACGGGAAACAGCGCCTCGAGCCGCGCACCGTTGAGGTACAGCGGCCGGTCGGGGCCGCGGACGTTGGAGACGAGCATGTTCGCGGGCAGCAGGCCGAGCGCCTCGGGTCGCGCGATGGTGAGCGTCTCGGACAGCGCGAAGGCCATGACCGCGTAGGAATAGGCTGCATCCTTGCCGAGGTCGTTGAGTTGCGCCTTGGCAGCGCGGGTGTTGGCCATGATGGTCCGCAGGCGCCGGTCGATGGGCGCCGACGCCGGGCCGAGCCCCGGCCAGATCGCCGAGACGTTGGTGGTCGCCTGTTTCACCTTCGGGTCGTGCAGGGAGACGGGACAGATGCTCACCAGCGGATGGTCGGGCGCACGGCCCATCGCCCGCAGGTAGCGATTCACGGCCGCATCGACCAGGCACAGCGCCACGTCGTTGAGCGTCGCGTCCCAGGCGTGTGCCACGGCCTTCATGCCCGCGAGCGGCAGTGCCACGTGCGAGATCGAGCGCGCATTGTAGATCGGCTCGTTCATGGGCGTGCGGGGCGCGGTGAAAGCGCGCGCGTGCGCGGGCGAGTAGCCCAGCAGGCCGCCGAGGGCTTGCTCCGCAATCCGGATCGAGCTGCGACCGATCGAGAGCGTGCGACGCGCCAATCGCTGGGCCTCCAGCTCCAGGGTCTCGCGCATGCCATGGGGCGTCGGTCGCGGTCGCATCGCGGTTGCCAGCGCCACGGTCGGGCGGATGTGGCGGTCGCGTGGGGAGTCCACGAGCGAGCGCCGCAGGATCGCCATGCCGGACTCGCCGTCCACCAGCGCGTGGTGGACCTTGTGGTAGATCGCGAAGCGATTCCCGGCCAGTCCCTCGATCACGTACACCTTCCAGCCGGGGCGATGCCGCTCGAGGATCGGCGCGTGCAGGTCGGCGATCAGCTCGTGCAGCTGCTGGTCGGACCCGGGCGAGGGCAGGGCGAGGTGCAGCACGTGGTGCGAGGGGTCGATGCGCTCGACCTCCTGCCACAGCGGCATGCCCGACTTCCTGAACACGGGGATGCGGTTGAAGGGCGGCAGCGGCTTCGCGGCGCGATAGGCCGCCACGATCTCGCGCACGACCTCGCCGCCTCCGCGAGGTCGCTTGAGGATGAGCACCGAGCCCACGTGCCGCGGGTTGTCCACGGTCTCCGTGAGGAAGAACATCAGGTCGAGCATCGGGATCGGCGTGGACATGGTCTTCTCCCCCAAGTCCCCGCCGTCCCGGTTCAGGCGGCGAGGAGGTCCTCTGCGGTCAGCTCGGAGGCATTGCGGCCCCCGGCGTACTTCGTCAGTCCAACCTTATCGTAGTGTCTGCGAATCCGCGGGGAAAAAATACCGATGTACTCGAGGTTCGGCACCAGCCGCTTGAACATGGTCTGGCGGAACTCGAGCATGAACGGCGACTCGGACATGATCCGGTCCCAGTCGGCGCGCTTCATGTGCGCACCGAACCACTCGTCGTAGATCTCGTGAGCGAGGAAGCGGTTGCGCATCAGGCAGGCGACCTCGAACGTCCAGTCCTCGCGCTCGCGCAGCTCGGCGTCGGACAGCTCCGCGAAGTGGCGCTTGAGCGCCAGCACGCCGTAGTGCACGTGGCGCGCCTCGTCCTGGATCACGTAGCGCAGCAGCTCCTTCAGCAGCGGTTCGCGCGTCGCGTGGTGCATCATGCTGAAGGCGCCGAGCGCGAGGCCCTCGATCATGATCTGCATGCCGAGGAACTTCATGTCCCAGCGCGAGTCGCGCATCAGCGCGTCCATGATCGTGAACAGGTTGTCGTTGACCTGGTAGAGCTTGCCGAGCTTGCTCTCGAGGTAGCGCAGGAACACCTCGAGGTGACGCGCCTCGTCCATCACCTGCGTGGCGCCGTAGAACTTGCCGTCCACCCAGCGCACGCTCTCGGTGACCTGCGCCGAGGCGAACAGTGCCCCCTGCTCGCCGTGCATGAACTGGCTGAGCAGCCACGAGGAGAAGTCGTGCACGAAGCGCATCTGCTCGTCCTGGTTGAGGCGGATGCCGTGCTCGGCGAGGCCCGCCATCGGCACGAGCTCGATCGGGAACACCGGCTTCCCGGGGTTGCGCGGGTCGACGTCCGTGGACCAGTCGAGCTGCCGGTCGCCGTCCCACTGGTTCTCGACCGCGCGGCGGTACAGGTCGTACATCTCCGGGTAATCGCCCCCGTAGCGGAAATCGAACCACGCGTCGTGGCTCGCGCGCATGCCCACGGGCTCGCCCGACTTGCCCTCCTTGAGCATCAGGCCGCGCATCACGGAAGGCGCGAGGTCCACCAGTACCTTCTTGTTCTCGACGCGGCTCGCCAGCTTCATGGCGTCGAAGACGTCCTGGATGCGGCGGCGGGCCGGGCTCGGCATGGACTCGAGTGCGCGATCTGGAAGCATGTTCAAAGTCCCTCGATGACCACGTTGGTGTCGGCGTAGGTGCAGCAGGCGAGCACGTAGCCCGCCTCTCGTTCGGCCTCGCTCAGGCAGTTGGGCTCGCTCATGACCACGCTCCCCTGGAGCTTGCGGACCTTGCAGGCCCCGCATCCGCCCATGGTGCAGCTCGACGGCAGGTCGATGCCGGCCTCGAGGCCGGCCTGCAGGAGGGTCTGGCCGGCCCGGGCGGTCACGCGCCGGCCGCTTTTCGCAAAATGCAGCTCCGCGGCGTGATCCGGGATGCGCGTCGTGCTCGCCGAGGCGTACGCGAAACGCTCGGTGCGGATGCGCTCGCGCGGCACGCCGGCCTCGGCCAGCGACGCGCATACGTCCTGCATCATCGGCTCGGGGCCGCAGACGAACCAGGCGTCGACCGGCTCGTTTCCGGCCGCGCGTAGCACCTGCGGACCGTCGAGCGCACCACGCAGGCCCGTCCAGCCGTCCGAGGCGTCGTCGAGCGCGTGACGTACCACGAGGCGCGGGCGGAACTCGGACTCGAGGGCATCGAGACGCTGGCGGAAGATGATCTCCTGCTCACAGCGGTTGCCGGTCAACAGCGTGACCGAGCTCGCGGGCTCGGCCCGCAGCACGGTTTCGGCGAGACTCACGAGCGGCGTGATGCCGACGCCGCCTGCGACCAGCACGACGTGGCGGGAGGCGGTCGGGTCGGTGTCGAGCGTGAAATCGCCGGTGGGTTCGAGCACGGTGAGCGTGTCGCCCGAGTTCACGCGCTCGTGCAGGAAGCGCGAGACCACGCCGTTGGCCGTGCGCTTGACGGTGATGGCCGGCAGCGCGCCGGCGAGGGGAGAACTCGAGAACGAGTAGCAGCGCCGCTGGGCCGCGCCATCCGCGTCCACCAGCAGCGTGAGGTGCTGGCCGGCCCGGTATTCGAGCGCCGGCGCGCCACCGTCCGGGCCCGCGAGCACGAACGTGCGCGTCGAGGGCGTCTCCTGGATCACCTCGGCGATACGCAGCTTCCGCCGCGCCTGCTGCGGGCGACCGCGGCCCCAGCGGGCACTGGCCTCACGAAGCTCAAACGGGGGCGGGGGCTCGGCGAACCAGCTCCGCACGAAGGCGGCGACACGCGGCATGATCCTGGTCTCTGGTCAAAAGTGTGTATAAACACTATACAGAAATGCCGCGGCGCGCAAGCGGGGCACCACTGCGCTACCGCCAGCGTGGGCTATGATTCGTCCCCGCCGTCCGAGCGCCCGATCGCCGCGTGAGCCAGTTCGAATTCCTGCTCGCCCTGTATGCCATCGTCGCCGGTCTCGGCCTGTCGTTGCTGGTGCGCAGCATCGGCCAGATGATCGAGGCCCGCGACCGGGTGCGCCTGTACTGGGTGCATAGCTGCTGGATCGCCCTCACTTTCGTCGGGCACGTCGTCAGCTGGTTCGTACTGTGGAGCCACGCCAGGCACGAGCCGTGGACGGTGCTGGAGGCGCTGCTGCTTCTCGCCGTGCCCATCCTGCTGTACCTGATCAGCCACCTCGCGGTGCCCGAACTCGAGGACGATCGCGTCCACGACATGCGCGACTACTACTACCGGGAGGCGCGCTGGATCCAGGGGTTGATGCTCGGGGTGGTGGTGGCCGGCGCGCTCACCCATGTCGTCGTCGAGGGTCGCCTCGACGTCACGGGCGCACGCGCCGTGCGTCTCGCCATGGCCGTGATCCTGGTCCCCGGCCTCATCACTCTGAACCCGCGCGTGCACGCGATGCAGGCCGTGCTGCTGGCGCTCGTGATGCTGTTTGCCGTCTCGTACGTCGCGAAACCCCTGGGATGACGCGGTTGCCCGCTGTCCCTGAACGAGTCATTGTCGCTAGACTCCGCCCGTGACGAAGCCTCCCGCAAGCGACTGGCAAGCCATCCGTGGTTGAGGACGCCGGCCCGTGGGCTAAGCTGCGCCGCCGCAAGGTGGGACAGTGGGGCATCCTCTACGCTGCCGGCGCCTGGGGTTTCCTGCAGGGACTCGAGTACGTCACCGACACCTTTCACTGGCCGGACGCCATCCTGCAGTCCGCGACGCTGGCCATGCTGATCGGCCTGCCCGTCGTCCTGGTGCTCGCCTGGTACCACGGCGACCAGGGCCGGCAGCGGGTCAGTGCCATCGAACTGGCCATCATCACGCTGCTGTTTCTCGTCGGCGGAGGGATCTTCTGGCTCTACGACCGGTCGGGCGACGTATCGTCGTCCGCGCAGCTGCAGTGCTGGCGCCACCGGCGGTCACGCCGGTCCCGGCAATCCTCGCGTCCGAGCGGTCGATCGCGGTGCTGCCGTTCGTCAACATGTCCGGCGACCCGGACAACGAGTACTTCTCGGACGGGATCTCCGAGGAGATCCTGAACGTGCTCGCCGGCACGCCGGAGCTGCAGGTCGCGGCCCGAACCTCGTCGTTCTCGTTCAAGGGCAAGCCGATGGAGGTGCCCGAGATCGCCGCCGCGCTCAACGTGCGCATGGTGCTCGAGGGCAGCGTCCGCCGCCAGGGCGACACGGTTCGCATCACCGCGCAGCTGATCGACGCGCAGAACGGCTTCCACGTCTGGTCGCAGACCTACGACCGCAAGCTCGAGGACATCTTCGCGATCCAGGACGAGATCGCCCGGGCGATCGGCGAGGAACTCAAGGTGAAGATCGCCGGGTCTTCCAGGGAGGGCAAAGGCGCGGGTGGACCGCCGAACCTGGCCTCCCACGACCTTTACCTGCGCGGCATGGCGTTGTGGCACACGCGCGGCGAGCAGGAACTGTGGGACGCCATCGCCGCGTTTGAAGAAGCGGCCGCCCTCGATCCGAAATCGGCCCAGGCCTTCGCAGGACTGGCATTGGCCTACTCGGTGGTCGGCGGCTACAGCGCTCGAGTTCCGTTCGCAGAAACCTGGCCCGCGCCAGGGACGCTGCGGAGATGGCACTGGCGCTGGATCCCATGCTGCCCGAGGCGTACGCGGCCCTCGGCAACGTTGCAAGCGAATTGTGGGAGAGTCGACGATCGACATCGGTTGCGCTGCTCGAGCGCGCCGTCGACCTGCGGCCCTCGTTCGCAACGGCCCACCAATGGCTCGGCACGCGGTTGATGACCAGCGGAGACCTCGCGGGCGGCCTCGCGTCGCTGGAGCGAGCAACGATGCTGGACCCGCGCTCCCCGATCATTGCCGACAACCATGCCTCGGTCCTGTTGAGCCTGGGTCGCAATGAACGAAGCCAGGGCGCGGTGCCTGGAGGCGCTCGAGTTCGCGCCGACGTTTCGCGGGCTGCCTGAGAATCGCCAGCATGGCCGGCACTCTATTCGGGTGACTTCGAGGCAGCGCGACCGCTGCTCGAACGGTTCGTGTCCGCCGAGAATCCGAGTGCGGGTGCGCAGGCCACCGAACTCCTCGATGCCCTCACGGGCCGCGCCGACCGGCAGGCATTCGCCCGGCGACTGGCGGATTTCCCGATCAACAGCAATCTGGACCCGGGCAGCGGCAACGCGCTTCCCGGGGACGTGGTCCCGCCCATCCTGGTGTTGCTCGGCGAGCGCGAACTGGCGCTGGACTATCTCGAGCGTCTCGCCGAGGTCCCCAACGGCTATGCGGACTGGACGATCATGCTGCCGGTGCTGGACCCGATCCGTTGCGAGCCACGCTTCGTGGCGGTGGTCGAGAAACTCAAGACCACCGACCCGCACGCGGCGAAGGTGTGCGCGGGGCAGCGCTGAAGTTGGCGTGCCTACGGGAGACTCGGGTGCCGAGCGCAGGACTCAGTCCGACTCCCCCTCGCCGCGGCTGCCGGTCTCGGCGATGAATTGCCGGATGCGCTTGCGGTGCATGGCGCCGAGCAGCCGCTCGGTCACGGGGCTGATCTGCTCGATCATGCGCGAGAGCTCCTCGGCCGGCGCGCCGCCCCGCGCACGCAGCACCATGCGCGCCTCGCGGGCCACCAGCCGCTCCATCGCGTCGTCGTAGAGCCGCAGGTCGGCCGGGCTCAGTCCTTGCTCCTCGACGAGCCCGGCTTCCTTGAAATGCGCCCAGCACTCGAGGATCACGGCGTCGTCCCCGGACAGGCGCGCGCCGCCCGGGGCCGCGTGGACCGTCACGAGCCCGGCGGTCGCGAGTTCCTTGAGCTCCCGCCGCGAGACGCGTCCCGGCACGAACTCGGCCAGGGCGACGGCCGGTCGCTGCTGCGCGCTGGTCCAACCGGACAGCGTTGCGCGGACCTTTCGGACGAGTTCCTCCTGCTCCCGCGTGAATCCCGCTTCCTCGGTGTCCTCGAGGATGGCGCGGATGGCCTTCAGCGGCAGGAACTGCCGCTCCTGCAGCTCACGGATGCGGCGCAGGCGCTCGACGTGTTCCTGCGTGTACAGCGCGGTGTTGCGACCGGTCTTGACCGGGTCGGGCAGCAGGCCCTGCAGCTTGTAGAAGTGGATGGTCTCGCGCGGCAGGCCGCTCTCGCGGACGAGGTCGCGCATGCGCAGCCGCGGCTGGGTAGCGACGGAGGATTCAGGCGCAGTGGCACGTTCTGCCGCATCGGCCGGCGGGCGGCGGCTCTTGCCACCAACGGGTCGGCGTCGGGTCGCGGTCGGCTTCATGTCGAGTGACACTATACACTTTGCCGGCCGCGATCCCGCCGCCGGTCAGCTCGACTGCTCCTTGCCGCGCGACATCACGGCCTCGCGGGTAGCGGCGAACTTCGAGCGGTCCATGCGCAGCGTCGCCGCCTTGCTGAGCCGTCCCTCGAGCGCCATGCCGGCCTCGAGCGTGGTCTCGAGCCCGCCGTTGATGGCCCGGCGGACGTCGGCGAGGGTCGCCCGGTCGCAGCTCGCGATCTCGGCGGCGAGCTTGCGGCAGAAGGGCAGCAGCTCGTCGGGCGGCAGCACCTCGAGCACGAGTCCCCAGGCCTTGGCGGTCGCCGCGTCCACGAAGTTGCCCGTGTAGCTCATGTAGCGGGCGCGCACCGGCCCGATCAGCCGCGGCAGGAGCTGCGACATCCCCCACCCCGGCACGATGCCGACGCGCGCGTGCGTGTCGGCGAATCGGGCCCGGGTCGAGGCGACGAGGATGTCGCAGTTGATCGCAAGTTCCATGCCTCCGGTGATCGCGAAACCGTTGACTGCCGCGATCGTCGGCTTGCCGAGTGCGCTGAAAGCGCGGCTCACGGGGCCGTCGGGCCCGAGCTCCTCGTCGGTGAGCGGCGCGGTCTCCAGTTCCTTGAGGTCCACGCCGGCGGTGAAGGCCTTCTCGCCGGCCCCGGTGATGATCACGACCGCCACGGACTCGTCCTTGCCGAGCGCCTCGAGCGCCGCGCCGAAGCGGCGCCGCAGCTCCGCGGACAGCGCGTTCATCTGTCGCGGGCGATTGAGGGTCAGGGTCGCGACGCCGTCGCGGATGTCGGTCAGCAGGATGTCGTCCATAGCGTCTCCTCGAAGTATTCGATGCGCCGGTGGCGCGGCGCGGCTGGCCGTAGACTCCGGCGAGCTTCGCAGCATACGAGTCCGGCCGTACACTTGTCGCCGGCGCCCGCTTGGCGCGAGGAGATCTGTCATGCGGTACGGAAATTTCTTGTCGGTGGCCGTCGTCGCGCTCGCGCTGGCCTGCCCGGTGGGCATCGGCCTGGCGCAGGACGCCGCGTCGGGTGACAAGTGGCAGTCGGTCGCGAAAACCGACAACCAGGAGGCGTTCGTGAACACGTCATCGATCACGACTGTCGACGGTCAGATCGAGGCCCGGGTCAAGCAGAACTACGCCGCGGCGCAGCCCGCGGCGAAGAAGGACAAGAGCTACCTCTCGACGCGAAGCATCTATCGCTTTGATTGCGCCCAGCGAAAGATCGGCATGAAGGAGCTGCGCTTCTACGAGGGCGCGGACCTGCAGGGCGAGGTCGTCGGGAAGGCGACGTCCAAGGACAAGAACATGCAGTGGCAGCCCGCGGAGGAGCGCACGGTGTTCGGCGAGCTGCTCGACTACGTCTGCCGGCCCGCCGGCAGGGGTTGAGCCGGGCCCGGCGAGGGCGCGACTACCGGACCACGCCGTCGGCGACCAGCGCCTCGATCTCGGCCTCGCCGAGACCGAGCGCTCGCAGGATCTCCTCGCTGTGCGCCCCGGCGCGGGGCAGCGTGCCGCCCTGCGTGGGTCGTTGCCCGTCGAGCTCCACGGGTAACAACGGCAGCTTCGTCAGCGTGCCATCCGCGAGCGTCACCTCGCCCAAGCCCCCGCTCGCCACGAGGTGCGGGTCGTCGAACAGGTCCTCGGGACGGCCGATGGGTGCGAAGGGCAGGCCGGTACGCTCGAGCTTCGCGACGAGCTCGGCCTTGTCGTAGCCCTTGAACAGCGCCCGCACCTGCGGCAGCAGCCGCTCGCGCGCCAGCACGCGCTGCGCATTGGTTCGGTACTGCGGGTCGGCGCCGAGCTCGTTCAGCTCGAAGGCGGCACAGAACTTCTCCCACAGCGCATCCGACACCACGCCGACGAACACCTGCTCGTCGTCGCGGGTCTCGAACACGTCGTAGATCGCCCAGGCCGAGATGCGCACGGGCATCGGCTTCGCCGCCTGGCCGGTGACAGCCTGCTGCGCCATGTGCTGGCCCACGAGGTACACCGTGGTCTCGAACAGCGAGCTCGCCACCTTGCGGCCGCGCCCCGTGCGGTGCCGCTCCTCGAGCGCGGCGAGGATGCCGATCACGCCGAACATGCCGCCGGTGACGTCGATTACCGAGCTGCCGGCGCGCAGCGGCCGCCCGGGCGGGCCGGTCATGTAGGCGAGGCCGCCCATCATCTGGGCGACCTCGTCGAGCGCCGTGCGGTGCTCGTACGGTCCGGAGAGGAAGCCCTTCTCAGAGCAGTAGATGAGGCGCGGGTTCAGCGCCGCGAGCGCCTCGTAGCCGAGGCCGAGCTTATCCATCGTGCCGCTGC
Organism: uncultured Gammaproteobacteria bacterium; assembly: GCA_963712815.1. Lineage (GTDB taxonomy): Bacteria > Pseudomonadota > Gammaproteobacteria > Steroidobacterales > Steroidobacteraceae > RPQJ01. The sequence goes on along the minus strand of CAVQJL010000013.1, from coordinate 9,654 downwards.
GGAAGTTCTCGACCACCACGTCGGCGCTGGCGGCGAGATCGCGGGCGATCGCGAGGCCCTTCGGGTGCTTGAGGTCGATGCACACGCTCTTCTTGTTGCGGTTGTACATCGCGAAGTAGCCCGCGCCCGAGCCGAGCAGCTGCCGCGTGGCGTCGCCGCCGACGGGCTCGACCTTGATGACTTCGGCGCCGAGCTCGACGAGGATCGCGCCGACCGCGGGACCCATCACCATGTGCGTGAACTCGACCACGCGAAGTCCCTGCAAGGGGGCCGGCGCCGTCCCCGCCGGCGCGGACGCGTCGTCAACGTGACCCGCGGCGCTCACCCGACCGCCCCCGCGGCGCTCGCCGGCCGGAACCCGAGCGGCAGACCCGCGTCGGGCGTGAACCCGTACAGCGCCTCGCCCGGCAATGCCTCGCGCAGCACGCGGCGCACTTCGAGCAGCTTCTGCAGGTCGATGCCGGTGCGAAGGCCCATGGCCTCGAGCATGAACACGAGGTCCTCGGTGACGATGTTGCCCGACGCCCCGGGCGCGAACGGGCAGCCGCCGAGTCCGCCGAGCGAACTGTCGAAGGTGCGGATGCCGACCTCGAGTCCGGCCATCACGTTGGCGAGCCCGAGGCCGCGCGTGTTGTGCAGGTGCAGGCCCGCGAGCGCGTGCTCGCCCACGACCGCCCGGACGCGTCGGACGAGATCCTTCACCCGGGCCGGATTGGCGTAGCCCGTCGTGTCGGACAACCCGACCTCGTCGCAGCCCGCCGCCATCAGTTGTTCGGCCAGCCGCACGACGCGGTCCGCGGGCACCTCGCCCTCGAGCGTGCAGCCGAACGCGGTCGAGAGTCCGCCCTCGAATCTCGGTCGCCGATCGGTCGGCAGCGCGCCCAGCAGCGCGACGATTCCTCGCACTTCCTCGAGCACCTGCGCGTGGGTGCGGCGCAGGTTTTTCAGACTGTGGGTCTCGGAGGCGGACAGGGGCAGGGTGATCTTGTGCGCACCCGCTGCGACGGCGGCGTCCGCACCCTTCAGGTTGGGCACCAGCACCGCCACGGTGAGCCCGGGGATCGTGCGTGCAAAGGCGACCACCTCGGCGGTGTCGGCGAGCTGGGGCAGGAGCCTGGCCGGTACGAAGCTGCCGACCTCGATCTCGCGCACGCCGGCCGCAGCCTCGGCCGTGATCCACGCCTTCTTGGCCTCGAGCGGCATCACCGGCTGGATGCTCTGCAGGCCGTCGCGCGGGCCCACCTCGCTCACGAGCACGTCGATGGTCATGCCGTCACTCCGCCGGAAGCGTCACTGCAGGTAGATCCACGGGCGCTCGACGCGGTCGCGGGCGAGAAAGGCGTCGATGGCGTCGCGATGCTTGAGCGTGAGGTCGATCGCGTCGAGGCCTTCGAGCAGCATGTCGCGCGACTCGGGATCGATGTCGAAGGACAGGTCGATGCCGTCCGGTCCGGACACCCGCTGGCGCACGAGATCCACCGTGACCAGTCGGTGTTGCGGGTCGGGGGCGACGGCCGCGGCGAGACCGGCGACGGCGCCGGCGTCGAGACGCACCGGCAGCAGGCCGTTGCGCACGCAGTTGCCCTGGAAGATCGGCGCGAAGCCCGGTGCGATCACGGCGCGGATGCCGTACTCGTCGAGCGCCCAGACCGCGTGCTCGCGACTGGAGCCACAGCCGAAGTTTTCGCCCGCGAGCAGGATGCGCGTGCCGGCGTACGCCGGCTGGTTGAGCACGAACTCCGGGTTCAGTTCGCGCCCGCCGATCGCGAGGTAGCGCCAGCCCGCGAACAGCCCGTCGGCGAGGCCGCGCTTCGACACGCTCTTCATCTCCCGCGAGGGAATGATCGCGTCGGTGTCCACGTTGGCGCGCAGCAGCGGCGCGGCCACGCCGGTGAGTACGTCGAACTTGCGCATGGCGTCGGGGTGCCGGGACAGCGGGGCGTGGGTTTTCGGGGTCGACATTGTACTGCCGGGTCCGGTTGCGATGCGCCACGGTGCCGCCGTCCGTCCGGCTGCGCTAACGTAGCGGCCTGGCCTGTCCATGAAGAACCGCTCACTCACCCGCTTTGCGTGGCTTTCGATCGCCGCGGCGCTCGCCACCATGGCGCTCAAGGCGCTGGCCTACTGGATCACGGGTTCGGTGGGACTGCTCTCGGACGCCATGGAGTCCCTGGTCAATCTTGCCGGCGCCGTCATGGCGCTCGCGATGCTGACGGTGGCTGCGCGGCCGCCGGACGAGGACCACCCGCACGGGCACGGCAAGGCGGAATACTTTTCCGCCGGCGTCGAGGGCGCGTTGATCGTCATCGCAGCCGTCGCCATCGCCGTCGCGGCGGTGGACCGACTGCTGCACCCGCGCCCCCTCGAACAGGTGGGGCTGGGACTCCTCGTCTCGGTCGCGGCCTCGGTGGTGAATCTCGGCGTGGCGCTGGTGCTGCTGCGGGCGGCCCGGGCGCACCGCTCGGCCACGCTCCAGGCCAATGCCCATCACCTGCTGACCGACGTGTGGACCTCCGCCGGTGTCCTCGTGGGCGTAGTGGCGGTCACGCTGACGGGCTGGCTGGCGCTCGACCCGCTGGTCGCGCTCGCGGTCGCCGTCAACATCGTGGTCACCGGCACTCGCATCCTGCGCGACTCGGTCGCGGGCCTGATGGATGCCGCCTTGCCCGAGAGCGAACTGAGCCTGCTGCGCGAGCTCCTCGACCGCTATGCCGCCGAGGGCATCGAGTACCACGCCCTGCGCACGCGGCAGTCCGGCGCCCGCCGCTTCGTGTCGGTGCATGTTCTCGTGCCGCCCGAGTGGTCGGTGCAGCAGGGACACGACCTGCTCGAGCGCATCGAGGCCGACATCCGTCGCGCGCTGCCGCCGGTCACCGTCGACACGCATCTCGAGCCGCTCGGCGATCCGGCGGCGATGGCGGACCAGGATCTGCACCGGTACGACTGAGGACGCCGCGAACGCGGTGTCAGCCGCGCAGCCGCCGCGCGTCGGCGAGGTGACCGGCGATCGCGCTCGCTGCCACCGTCTCCGGGCTCGCCAGGTGGGTGCGCGTCTCCGGTCCCTGCCGGCTCTCGAAGTTGCGGTTGGTCGATGAGACCACGCGCTGGCGCGGACCGAAGCTCTCGCCCCCGGCATAGAAGCACATCGAGCAGCCCGATTCGCGCCACTCGAAGCCCGCCTCGCGGAACACGCGGTCGAGTCCCTCGGCTTCGGCCGCCCGCTTCACCGACATCGAGCCCGGCACGCAGATGGCCCGTACGCCGGGCGCGACGCGGCGACCGCGCAGCACGGCGGCGGCACGACGCAGGTCCGGGAGCCGGCTGTTCGTGCACGAGCCGATGAACGCCGCGTCGATGGCGAGCGACTGCATCTCCATGCCCGGGCGCAGGTCCATGTAGGCGAGGGCCCGTTCATGGGACTCGCCGGTCGTGCCGCTGTCCTCGAGCCCGGGCACGCGGCCGTCGATCGGCACGGCATGCTGCGGGCTCGTGCCCCAGGTCACCATCGGCGCGAGGTCGCCGGCGGGAACCGAGATCTCGCGGTCGAAGCGCGCTCCCTCGTCGCTCGCGAGTCGGCGCCAGCTCGCGACCGCGGCGTCCCACGCCGCCCCCGCAGGCGCGTAACGGCGACCGTGCAGGTACTCGAACGTCTTGTCGTCCGGGGCGATCATCGCGGTCATCGCCGAGAACTCGGTCGCCATGTTGCAGAGCGTGAGCCGTGCCTCGACCTCGAGATCGCGGACGGCCTCGCCGACGTACTCGATTGCACAGCCGTTGCCGCCCGCCGCGCCGTGGCGCCGCAGCAGCGCGAGACTGAGGTCCTTGGCCGTCACGCCGTCCGGCAAGCGTCCCTCGAAGCGGACGCGCATCGTTCCGGGACGCCGGACGCGCAGTGTCCCGGTGGCCAGCGCGTGCTCGGCCTCGGTGGAGCCGATGCCCCAGGCGAGCGCGCCCATCGCGCCCTGCGTGCAGGTATGGCTGTCCGGGCAGACGATCGTGGTGCCCGGCAAAGCGATGCCGAGCTCGGGCGAGATCACGTGCACGATGCCCTGGTCGGGGTCCAGCACGTCGAAGACGCGGATGCCGGCCGCGCGGGCGGCTGCGCGGGTCTCGACGACGAAGGCCCGTCCTTCCGGCATCCGCGTGTCGTCGCCGCGGCCGGGCAGGGTGTCGACGATGTGGTCCATCGTGCAGAACGCCCGCGCCGGGTCGGCGACCGTCCGTCCCGACTGCGCGAGGCTCTTGAGCGCGATCGAGCCGGTGCGCTCGTGCAGGAAGACGCGGTCGACGGCGAGCAGGCCGACCCCGTTGCCGAGGTCGCGCACCAGGTGCGCCTTCCAGAGCTTGTCGAACAGGGTGCTGGGGCCGTTCACGGGCGGAATCCTAGTTCGGCGAGCCGCAAAACACCCGCGCGCTTGACCTGGGTCAAGGCGCCTCTCCTCGTCAGGGTAAACACTGATCCCATGGGCGGCCCAGGGTCAAGTATCAAGTGGCAACCGGGCGGCCTTGAACGACAGGGTTGGTCAATGGCGAATCACGAGCGGATGCCGCGCAAGCGCCTGATGTCGGGCGCCGCGGCGCTTGCGGTGCTCGGCGCGCTGGTGGGCGTGCTGCTCGGCGTCGGCGGCTACACGTTCTTCTATGCCGAGGGGCTCTCGTACATGAGCTCCGACCCGAAGGCCTGCGTGAACTGCCACATCATGCGGCCGCAGTACGACTCCTGGCAGAAGAGTTCCCACCACGCGGTCGCCAAGTGCGTGGACTGCCACCTGCCGCACGACTTCATCGGCAAGTACGTCGCGAAGGCCGAGAACGGCTGGCATCACTCGAAGGGGTTCACCCTGCAGGACTTCCACGAGCCGATCATGATCAAGCCGAAGAACGCGGCGATCCTGCAGGCGAACTGCCTCGCCTGCCACGGCGACCTCGTGCACGAGCTGGTGAGCGGGGTGAACGGCGAGCCCGACGAGGTGCAGTGCGTGCACTGCCATTCGTCGGTGGGCCACGGCGAGACGGCGGGCCTCGGCGGCCCGGAGCGCGAGGACGAGACCGAGGATAACGCATCATGAAGAAGCTTCAGAAAGGCTGGTCGCTGGCGGGCATCATCGCCCTGGTGCTGGTGGTGGGCGCGGCCACGGCCGCGGTCACCGCACTGCTGATGAACGTCGCCGAGCGCAAGAGCGAGGCGAAGACGCCCTTTGTGCGACTCGTGGAGGTGGACGAAGACACCACCGATCCGGCCAAGTGGGGCGTCAACTGGCCGAAGCAGTACGACTCGTACCAGCGCACCGCGATCGCGACGCGGACGCGCTTCGGCGGCCATGGCGGCAGCGAGGCCCTGCCCGACCAGAAGATCGAGCGCGACCCGTGGCTCAAGCGCATGTTCCTCGGCTATGCGTTCTCGATCGACTACCGCGACCGCCGCGGCCACGCGTACATGCTCCAGGACCAGGAGGAGACCGAGCGGCTCACCAAGCCGCAGTCCGGCTCCTGCCTGCACTGCCACGCCTCGATCATGCCGCTGTACCGCGAGCTCGGCGGCGGCGACGCCATGAAGGGCTTCGAGGAGAGCTACAAATTCTCCTACCAGGACCTCAACGCCAAGCTGCACGACCTCGGCCACGCGCACCCGGTCTCCTGCGTGGACTGCCACGACTCCCAGACCATGAAGCTGCGCGTCACGCGCCCGGGCTTCATCAACGGCATCCAGGCGCTCGCCGCCTCCGACGCGCCCGTGCCGCACCTGCCGTCGATCGAGCAGTGGCGCGAGGGCAGCCGCGCGCAGCCCTACGACCCGAACGTGGACGGCAGTCGCAACGAGATGCGCTCCTACGTCTGCGGACAATGCCACGTCGAGTACTACTGCTCGAGCAAGATGCCGCTCACGTTCCCCTGGGGGCAGGGCCTGCGCGCCGCGGATACGGAGAAGTTCTGGAACGAAACGAAGTTCCCCGACGGCGAGCAGTTCTTCGACTACAAGCACGCCGAGAGCGGCGCGAAGGTCCTGAAGGCACAGCACCCCGAGTTCGAGTTGTGGAGCCAGGGCATCCACGCGCGCAGCGGCGTCTCCTGCGCGGATTGCCACATGCCCTACCAGCGCGACGGCGCGACCAAGGTCTCCGACCACTGGGTGAGAAGCCCGCTGCTCAACGTCAACCGCGCCTGCCAGACCTGCCACCACCAGCCCGAGGAGGAGATGCTCGCCCGCGTGGACGTCATCCAGCAGCGCAACTTCGAGCTGCTGCAGCGAGGCGGCACGGCGATCGTGGCGTTGCTGGACGCCGTGCAGGCCGCCAAGGCCGCTGGCGCCACCGAGGCGCAGCTCGCCGAGGCGCTCGACTTCCAGCGCAAGGCGCAGTGGCGGCTCGACTTCATCGCCGCCGAGAACTCGATGGGCTTCCACGCTCCGCAGGAAGCGGCCATGGTGCTCGGCGAGGCAGTGGACTACGCGCGGCAGGGCGAGCTCGCCGCGCTCCGATTCGCGGGCCCGAAGGGCGAGAAAGTGGCGGCCCGGGAGCCCTGAGGACGGCGCGAGCGGGCGTTCGCGCGCCGCCGTCGGCGAGGTCGAGTTAAGATCACCGGGCGGCCGGCCCGGTCGTCCCTGTGGAGCCACGCCCATGACCACGGCACTCGAGTCGCTGCGCACCCCGGACGATCGGTTCGTCGGGCTCCCTGGCTTCGAATTCGCGCCAAACTACGTGGAGAACCTGCCGGGCTACGAGTCGCTGCGCGTCCACTACCTCGACGAGCGTCCCGCGGGCACAGCCAGCGGCCGCGTCGTGCTGTGCCTGCACGGCCAGCCGACGTGGTGCTACCTGTACCGCAAGATGATCCCGCTCTTCGTCGCCGCCGGCCACCGGGTCGTGGCGCCCGACTTCCTCGGCTTCGGCCGCTCCGACAAGCCCGTGGACGATGCCGTCTACACCTTCAGCTATCACCGCGAAATGCTCATGCGGTTCATCGAGGCGCTCGGCCTCGAACGGGTGACACTGGTGGTGCAGGACTGGGGCGGATTGCTCGGGCTGACGCTCCCTATGGAGTACGCGGATCGCATCGATCGCCTGCTCATCATGAACACCGGCCTTGGCGTCGGTCGTTCGCCGGGGCCCGGTTTCGACGCGTGGAAGGCCTTCGTCGCCTCGAACCCGGACTTCCGTATCGGCACCCTGATGAAGCGCTCGGTGGCGGGGCTCACGGACGCCGAGGCCGCCGCCTACGACGCACCGTTCCCGGACGCCGGATACCGCGCCGGCGTCCGCCGCTTCCCGGCCCTCGTGCCCGTGGATCCCATGATGGACGGCGTCGAGGTGTCGCAGCGGGCGGCCCGCTTCTTCCGCGACAGCTGGGCGGGGCAGACGTTCATGGCGATCGGCATGCAGGACCCAGTGCTCGGTCCGCCGGTGATGCACGTGCTGGCATCGGTCATCCGCGGCTGCCCGTCGCCGCTCGAGCTGCCCCAGGCCGGGCACTTCGTCCAGGAGCACGGCGAGGAAGTGGCGCGGGCCGCGCTCGCCGCCTTCGGCGATTGCTGACGTTTCGCGATTGAGGCCGGGCGCGGCATCGGCCGGGTGCCGCGCGGCGGCCGGCGCTATCATCCACTCATGCCCAACGCGCCACGGACCGCGGCGATCTTCGACTACGACGGCACGCTGATCGCCGGCTACTCGATCCTCGCGTTCCTCAAGGAGCGCGTGCGGCGGCGCGAGCTCGGCGCGGCGGACCTGCTGCGCACGGCGGTCTCGGTCGCCCAGTCCGCGCTCGGCCAGATCGACAGCCGCGAGCTGATCAGCCGCGGCATCCACGAGTGGAACGGCCGTCGGCTCGCCGACCTCGACGCACTTGGCGAGCGGCTGTTCGAGCGCGAGCTGCGCGCGCGCATCTACCCCGAGATGCGCGCGCTGGTCGACGAACACCGCCGGAAGGGCCACGTCCTCGCGATTGCCACCTCGGCCGCGCCGTTCCAGGTGGCGGCGGTCGCCCGCGAGCTCGGCATCGAGCACGTGCTGTGCACGCGGCTCGAGGAACGCGATGGCTTGCTGACCGGAAAGTCGAGCGGACCCGTGCTGTGGGGGCGCGCCAAGGCCGAGGCGGTGCGCGAGTTCGCGCTCCGTCATCGCCTGGACCTGCGGCGCAGCTACTTCTACGCCGACGGGGACGAGGAGATCGCGCTGATGCGGGCGGTGGGGCATCCGCGCCCGACCAACCCGCGGCCGCTGCTCGCCCTCGAGGCCGGGCGCGAGGGCTGGCCGGTCCAGCGATTCACCAGCCGCGGCACGCCGGGTGCCGACGCCTACCTGCGCAGTGCGCTCGCGACGGCGAGCGCCGTGCCGGTGTTCCTCGGTGCAGCGGCGATGCGCGCACTCACCGGCGAGAAGCGCGAAGCCGCCAATTTCCTGGCCTCGACCCTCACCGAGATTTCGCTCGGGCTCGGCAAGGTCAAGCTCAACGTCACCGGCGAGGAGCACCTGTGGAGCGCGCGTCCGGCGGTGTTCATCTGGAACCACCGCAACATCCTGGACGCGCAGATCGTCGGGCGCCTGGTCCAGCGCGACTTCGGCGCGGTGGCGAAGAAAGAGCTCGAGAAAGCGCCGCTGTTCGCGGCCGCGAGCCGCTTCATGCACATCGCGTTCGTGGACCGTTCGGACAGCCGCGCGGCGGTCGAGGCGCTCGAGCCTGCGACGCGGCTGCTGGGCGAGGGTATCTCCATGCTGGTCGCGCCCGAGGGCACGCGGATGGCGGGCGAGGGAATCGGCGAGTTCAAGAAGGGCGCCTTCCGCATGGCCATGGCCGCGAAGGTGCCGATCGTTCCCATCGTGATCCGCAATGCCGACGACATCGGCTCGCGCACATCGGGCACCATGCGCCCGGGAGTCGTGGACGTGGTCGTGCTGCCGCCGATTCCGGTCGCGGACTGGACGCTGCGCGACCTCGAGCGGCGCGTTGCCGACGTGCGGCAGCTTTTCGTGAATACTCTCGAGAACTGGCCGCGCCCGGTCGCGCGGCGCGCTTCGGCAAGGAGGCACAAATGAAATCGAGGGAACTGCAGTTTCCGGGCATGCGGGAGACGACGCTGTACGCGCAGGCGTGGCTGCCGGAGGGCGAGCCGCGCGCCGTCGTGGTCATCTCCCACGGGCTCGCCGAGCATGGCGGGCGATACGGCGCGCTCGCGGAGCGGCTGGTCGCGCGGAACTATGCGGTGTATGCGCTCGATCATCGCGGGCACGGGCGCTCCGCCGGTGGCCGCGCCAACATCGAGCGCTTCGCCTACGTCGTCTCCGACCTCGGCACCTTCGTCGGCCGCGCCCAGCGCCAGCACCCCGGGCATCCCGCACTGCTGATCGGCCACAGCATGGGCGGCGCGATCGCGCTCGCCTGCGCGCTGCAGTACCCGGACGCGCTCAAGGGCCTGGTGCTCTCGGCGCCGGCGCTGTCGGCCGGGGACGCCGCGTCCGGTCTGAAGTCCTGGCTGGTCCGCCTGCTGTCCGCGGTGGCCCCCGGGGTGGGCGCGCTCACCCTGCCGGCGTCGGGCATCAGTCGCGATCCGGTGGTGGTGCGCGCCTACGAGCAGGATCCGCTCGTGCACCGGGGCTCGATTCCGGCTCGAACCCTGGCGGAGCTGCTCGGCGCGATCAAGGACTTCCCGGCGCGAGTGGA
>CAVQJL010000012.1:0-1023569 GCA_963712815.1 uncultured Gammaproteobacteria bacterium | reverse complement strand
CTTGGACCCCTTTGAAGGTGAAGTCATTGATCTCAAACCTGAACCCAATATTAAAGTTGAAATGGTATCAGAGGAAGAAGACTTAGAGGAGGAGGAGGTTGCCCCAGTTGCAGCTCCAAGATGTTCCTTGTGGCAGAAAAAGAAACCTGCATGACTTGTCCCTTCTTTAAGCAGCCAGATCTATGAAGAAATGGCCAATGTGAATGTGCAACATCCTGATGCACATTTGGATTTTAATGCAGCTCATGTAACACATATTGTGATGACCCAGCTCTCTATGAAGGCTGGTATGAAGCATTGGGGTGAGCATGGAACTGGAGCTGTCTCCAAGGAATTACAGCAGCTCCATCACCGTGACACATTTGAACTGGTGGACCCAAAGATGATGATGAGTGAAGACTTCCAAGAAGCACTCAAATTGCATTTATTTTTGAAGCAAAAATGTGATGATTCCATCAAGGGAAGAATGGTCACAGATGGCAGCAAGCAGCAAACTTCTATCACAAAAGAAGATGCTACTTCTCCTACTGTTGCTCTTGAGTCAGTTCTTTTGATGGCTATGATTGATGCAGCAGAAGGATGGGATGTTGCTACTATCAATATTCCAAATGCTTTTGTTCAGACAAGACTTGATGACAACAGCAATAAAGTTTTGATGAGGCTACGCAGAAAACTCGCCAAGCTGATGGTCAAAGTGGCACCTGAGATCTACTCCAAGTATGTGAGTGTGGACTCTAAGGGTGAATTGGTTTTATATGTGCATCTATTGAATGTGCTTTATGGAATCATGAAAGTGGCTCTACTTTATTATGAGTGCTTTATGCTGCAGATACTGTGGATGAATCTATTTTTGGAAGTACAAGACTACAAGACCTTGGATACTATTTTGTACCAGGATAACCAGAGCACTATTTTACTTGAGAAGAATGGCATGCAGTCCAGCTCCAAGCAGACTAAACATCTCAACTGTTACTATTACTTTATAACCAACAGAATCAGTGCTGGAGACCTTTCCATTGAATATTGCCCAACCAGAGAGATGGTCAGTGACTTTTTTATGAAGCCCCTCCAAGGTGAACTCTTTTTGAAGTTTCATCATCTCATTATGAACCTTCCTTCTTAACCACCATGGTGAACTACACTTTGCATCACAGGAGTGTGTTGGGAATAGAAGACTTGTTCCATAGTTATTTTTCATGTTTTTGTGTCAATGTGTCTGTGACTTGTTTGGACATACACGGGCATATATTTTGATTGCCTTGTGATTAATTGTGATTGATGATGGAATTGCAGTGAATGTGAATGGAATGTGAATGGCTTGTGATTTGATTGTTTATGCCAAAAGAAGATGTCTTGGGAATAAGCCCCAGTGTCTTATATATGTCTATGTGTTAAATGGGACACTCATTGAAGTGTAATGCCTTTTATGAGCAAATCAGATGGGAGTCTCAAAATGATTCATTTGGAGAAAATTATGTAAACAAGACTTTGTTCTCACTTCTTTAAAATAATCTACTTTGTTGTTATTGAATTTGTTAAGTCTCTATTTGATAAGGTGAGGTAACATTCTGAGTTGAGCAGCTTTATTTTGTTTGCACCAGTGTTGCAACTACTCACAGCTTTTGCATGTAAGCCGTTCTCCCAACAAAAGCATGTGCTACACAAAATTTGGCCCTAGCACTCACCTCATGAACCCAATGGGTGTGTTGGAGGTAGGTGTTGGGAAAACCAGGAGGCACTGGTGGGTTGTTCTGTGAGGGCATGGTGGGGGTTGGGGGATGGTTATGTCAATGGCAAGGTAGCATTTTGCATAAGGAGAGCCTGGTGGTGGCAGGAGAACCAAGCCTACATTTGCCAGATGTATGTGAGAAAATGCCAAAGGAACAAGGCTGGGGGTTTCCAGTTGGACATCAACTGGGGAGCAAATGACTCTTGTGAGTGGAGCCAGTAAAAGGATATTATAAATGGTGTCATGGATAGAGTTGGAAAGTGCCATTTTGCATGAAGTGGTGCATGAGAAAAAGTGGTTACAAACTGGTAGCACAAATCATATTTGTGTGAAAACTCTATAATGAATGCCAACCTTCCTGTAACTGGTCAGCCACAACCTAGAACGTGCAGGTGGTGGGCATCAAAATAACTAGGAAAAATATACAGTAACTAGTGAGAAAACCAATGCTAGCCCTGATACCATGGGTTGACAATGTGTGCTGGTATGGGTAAGGCATGCACATGAGGAGAGAGAAGGAGGGTGGGCACAGATACTTGTATGCCAGACTCAATAGAGAAAATGCTGGCAATTAATAAGCCTGTGGTTGGCTTCGCAGTTCCAGCAAACCATACATTTTCTGAAAGCAGGGGGTTGAACTCCCTGGTTGCCAGAGCATAGCTCTCTTGAAAGCTGGTAGCATAAGCAAATCAGTATTTGTGTGAAAACTATTATCCCTTTGTTGGTGTGGGGTGCTATAGCAAGAAACCGGCTCACCACAGATTAACTATGACATCCCACAGATTAACTTTTTTGAGGAATCTTTGAGCAAGGAATTGGTAGTGGTTGTCTCCTGTCCAATTTCCGACACTCTGGGATTCCTGTATCTCCCAAAATGCAAGCCAAACTTTCCATTGAGATTCCTACTACTATGTAGTTCTTTTTTGACTTAATAGTATTCGATTTTATACAATTTTTAATATATCTATGTTCAATGAGCAGGCACGGCAGGGCAAAGGAAAGAAAAAAGCCATGCCAAAAAAATAGTGAAGTCAGAGAGCAAACAGAGAGAGGCAAGAGGAACCCAAGAATGATGCAACAAAAGGGTCAAAAAGAGCAGCAAACAACAATCAAACAAAGCAACAGAGACAAAGGATGAAGAGGGGCATAAGAGATAGGAAAAGCAGGGAGGAGGACATAGAAAGGAAGAGACATCCGTGAGATTCTGTGTGACATCAGCAATCTATCAAGACAACAAAAACACTGATACTTACCCTACCCATGGCATGCCTGTGGCACAAAAACCCTAGCTTACAAGTGGTCATGCCTATGGCACACAACCCTAGCCTACAAGTGGGCTTGCCTGTAGCGCAATAGCCCTAGAATCCCATGGTGACCCTTTGAAATTGCTGCAATGGTTGAAAAATGAACAGCAATCATCTTTTTGGCATTGCACCAGTCAAGTATCATAACTTATATACACCCACAAAATTTATACTATCTTGCTCAATGGAAAGCTTGGCTTGCATTTTGGGGGATTTTGTTCCCATCCCAATAAAAATGGAATCCTAGTAACATGGTAGAGTAGGTAAAGAGACAAGACTAGCATTTTGGTAGTCCCGATTCCCTAAAATGAGTTAATCTGTGGAGTGTCAAAATTAATCTGTGGGATGTATTTTTCTACTATAGCACCCTTAACACCCAACATTTACCCAAGTAAAATAGCTTTATAACATGCTTAAATAAACATTTAGAGCCCCAGATTCTGAATCTACATTTTCGAAAACATGGGTAGACATATACCAGTCATCCTCAGGCTCCCCCTGCCAGACAGAGATACAGCTATTTAATGGAGCCACAGAGCAAAGGAATGGTGGCAACCTTATCAACCCTTTTGCAAAATCAACCATCACCTTAGAACAAACCCTTCAGCTGTGCTGAAAGTTGATGACCCTTCTTTCCAGTACACTTGTGGAGTACTTGGTGCTTCTTCCAGTTGTGAGAGTCTATAGAAGGGTGCAGATATTGCATTTTTCTAGCATTGGCAATGGTCAAATGATGGCCTAGTCTACCTCAAAGTTTTCTGTAAGTACACTATGGGCTGATTTTGATTGTTCAACTGGGGGCAATGGTAGTTTACTTATAGAGGAGCAGTGTGATGCTGCAGAAACACCAATGGGGGCAGCAACTACCATTGTTCTGATGGTTGGAAGTAGCCAGATGGTGGCAAAATTGTGCTATTCTCTGGAACCTTTCTATGCTGACAATCAAACCAGGCTCTATTGGCTATATGACAGATTGGAAACATCTATTAAAAGCAATTAGATGTATGAATGACTCACTCAAGCTTTCTCCAGCTCTTTGAGGCCTTGAAATGGCAATGTACCAGCTGCGCATTCCGGTGCTGGTGCAGCACGGTACGGCCGACAGCCTCGTGCCCTAGACGACAATCGTCCGATCTACGAGCCCTCGGCCAGCCGAAGATGCGGGCCATCCGGACCTACGAAGGCCTGTTCCACGAGATCTACAACGAGCCGGAGCGCGACCGCGTGATCGCCGACCTCGAGGTCTGGATCGAGCTTCACCGCTGAGTCGGCGCCGGACCGGCCTGCAAGCGCGGCCTCGACGCGACGCACCGCGATCGCATGGACGACATCGAGTCGACGCAGCACCACGCGCAACTGCTCCGCGAACGCGGATCGCGACGCGGCGCCGTCTCGCCGGCTTCGCACAGGCCGCGGTGTCGGGCGAGTTCGAGTCCCGTCGCGAACAGGTGGCGCGACACCGACTCCGGGTGGCCGAGCCGCCGCTGCAGCTCGTACTGCCGGCCGAGGCCCATGCACTCGTCGAGCCAGCCCTCGCGGCTCGGGCGCACTCGCCGCACCGTGCGCCACGAGCGCATCGGCTGCGATCGCGTAGGCCTCGAAGAACGGCCGCAGCAGCATGTCGGAGCTGAGCGTCGGCAGCAGTCGAGCAGCGCTCGCACGCCGTCGGGTCCTGCCGCGAGCCGTTCCGCGCCAGTCCGGCGCGAGCCGGTCGAGCTCGGCGCGCGCGGCCGCGAGGAACGGTTCGCGCTCGCGGAAGAAGAAATCGAACTTGAGCAGGTCGCGAAGCTCGAGCGCCGACGCGTCGAAGGCCTCGATTCGCTGCGCGGCGGCGCTGATCCGCTGCCTCGAGCAGCGCGATTTCCGCGATCGCGCCGAGCAGGAAGAAGTGCGCGATGGAGTTGCGGTAGCAGGCCGCTGCGAGGTGCTGTCCCGGCGCGACGCCGAACACGGCCTCGCGGCCGTCGCGATGCAGCCTGGACGACGCCCTGGGCGACGAGACCGTCGAGGACGGCGGTCGACCGCGGTGTCGGAGTCGAGCCGTGCCGTCGGAGCGAGCGGCAGCGAGCGGCGGTCCGCGAAGTCGAGGTAGCCCTGCACGGACCCGCCGATCTGCGCGAGCGTGAGTGCGCGGCCCCGCGCGCCCAGCAGCGCGAGCGTGACCAGGGCGGCGCCGGTGATCGGCGTGGCGTCGTTGATGCGGCAGGCGACCTCGAAGGCGAGCTTCTGCAGCTCGAGGCGACGCTCGCGCGGGCGGCCGCGCCTGCGCGCTTCGAGGCGGTCCGAGCGACTCGCGCAGCGACACGGGCGCGCCGAAGCGCACGTAAACGCGGCCGAAGCGTCCGCGCTGGGCACGTACGAAGCGCAGCAGCCAGCCGAGCGACTCGGCCGTCTTGGCGACGCCTCGCGCCTCGCCGGCGTACTCGGCGACCTCCTGCAGCTGGTCGTAGCACACGGCGACCGGCAGCAGCTGCAGGTCGTCGATGCGTCCCTCGCGCTAGGCATCGACGAGGTAGGCGAGCAGCCCGAGCCGCGGCGGGCCGAGCTTGCCGGTACGCGAGCGCGTGCCCTCGATGAACCACTGCAGCGGACGGCGCTGGCTCGACGAGGTGCGCGAGCCAGTGTCGCAGCGTGCAGCGGTAGACGGGATCCTCGCTCGCCGCGACGGATGAACACCATTCCGTTGCGTCGCCACAGCGCACCGAGCGGCCAGAACGCCATGTTGATGCCGCCGAACACGGTGAGCGGTGGCAGGCCGTGGTCGTGGAAGCCGACGGTGAGGGCCCCGCCGTCGAGGTACGACCTGTGGCTCGACAGCACGACCGCGGGCGATGCGGCGAGCACGGCGCGGACGCGCTCGACCTGCGCCAGGTCGTAGTCGATGCCGGCGTAGCCGGCGCCGATCAGTGCCCGGCCCGCCCGCACCCACAGGCGATGGATGCGGCGGTCGTGCGAGGTGCGCAGCTCGTCGAGGTAGCGGCGGGCCTCGCGAAGCACCGCCCGCTCGTCGCGGCCCGCTTCCCGGGCCAGCGTCAGGAGCGCATCGCGCAGCGCCGGCGTGTCCTCGAGGCCCGAGGCGTCGGACGCGCCTCGCGGGTTCGGGTGGCGCACGCGTTCACGTCGGGCGATGGGTCGCCGACAGCAGCGCCCGGGTCCGGTCGGCGACCTTGCGTGCGCCTTCCTCGAGCAGGTAGTCCCGGAACGCGGCGGCCGCAGGCGGCAGCCAGCGGCCGGCATGGTGCGCCACGTACCAGGTGCGCACGATCGGCGTGCCGTCGACGTCGAGCCGCACCAGTGCGCCGGTCTCCAGTTCGAGGAACAGCGTGTGCATGGAAGTCAGGCTGATGCCGAGCCGCGACATCACCGCGTGCTTGGCCATCTCGTTGCCCGTCACCGTGATGCGCTCGCGCGGCACGATGCGGTGCATGCCGAGGAACGCATCGAGCATCGCACGCGTGCCGGAGCCTGGCTCGCGCTGCACGACGCTCTCGTGGCGCAGCTCGATGGCCGGCACGCCGCGCGCGCCGGCGAGTGCGTGACCCGGCCAGGCGATGACCACGTGCGGGTTGTCCGCGAACGGCTCGAGCGCGAGCGGGGCTCCGCTCGGGCCGGCGGCATCCGCGGCCGGCACCGCGCCGCGGCCCATGAGCGCGAGGTCCACGTCGCCGTCGAGCACCCGGCGCGCGAGTTCCTCGCGGGGCAGCACCACCATCTGCACGGCGATGCCCGGCGAGCGTTGCCGGAACTCGGCGAGCAGCGGCGGCAGGATGTGCGTTCCGGTGCCGAGGATGCCGAGGTGCAGCGTGCCGTCGTCGCGCTTGCGGAGCGCGTCGAGGTCCTTGTAGAGCAGGCCGAGCCGTGACCTGCACGTCTCCGGCTGCGTCGGCGACGCGCTCGCCGACCACCGTGAGGCGCAGCTTCCGCCCCAGCCGGTCGAAGACCGGCGCGCCGAGGGTCTTCTCGAGTTGCTGCACCTGCTGGGAGACCGCGGGTCCGGTCATGTGCAGCGCCGCGGCCGCACGGGCCATCGAACCGAGGTCGGCGATCGTGCGGACGACCTGCAGTTGCCGCAGGCTCAGGTGTCGCATTGGCATAAGCAAATCTTAAAGGTCAGCCAATAAATACTAAGTATTTTTTTATCAAGGGCCCGGCCTACAGTCCAGCCATCGCTCATCGCGGCAGGAGGCGGACACCATGACCCAGACCCCAGCGACGGCCGGCGGCGCCGGCCAGAGAACCACCGGCAACACCGCGGCCCGCTACAAGGCCGGCGTGCTGAAATACAAGGAAATGGGCTACTGGGTGCCCGACTACGAACCCAAGCCCACCGACGTGATCGCCTGCTTCCGCATCACGCCGCAGGACGGCGTGGATCCGGAAGAGGCTGCCGCCGCCGTCGCCGGCGAGTCGTCCACCGCGACGTGGACAGTGGTCTGGACCGACCGCCTGACCGCGGCCGAGCACTACCGGGCCAAGGCCTACCAGGTGGACCCGGTGCCCGGCTCGCCCGGGCAGTACTTCGCCTACATCGCCTACGACCTCGACCTGTTCGAGGAAGGCTCCATCGCCAACCTCACGGCCTCGATCATCGGCAACGTATTCGGCTTCAAGCCGCTCAAGGCGCTGCGGCTCGAGGACATGCATTTCCCGGTCGCCTACGTGAAGACTTTCAAGGGACCGCCCACCGGCATCGTCGTGGAGCGCGAGCGGCTCGACAAGTACGGCCGTCCGCTGCTCGGCGCGACCATCAAGCCCAAGCTCGGGCTGTCGGGCAAGAACTACGGCCGCGTCGTGTACGAGGGGCTCGCCGGCGGGCTCGATTTCACCAAGGACGACGAGAACATCAACTCGCAGCCGTTCATGCACTGGCGCGACCGCTTCGCCTTCTGCATGGAAGCCGTGCAGAAAGCGCAGGCGATGAGCGGCGAGGTGAAGGGTCACTACCTCAACATCACCGCCGGCACCATGGAGGAGATGTACCGACGGGGCGAGTACGCCAAGCAGCTCGGCTCGTGCATCGTGATGATCGACCTCGTGATCGGCTGGACGGCGATCCAGTCGATCTCGGAGTGGGCGCGCCAGAACGACATGGTCCTGCACCTGCACCGCGCGGGCCACGGCACCTACACGCGGCAGAAGACCCACGGCATCTCGTTCCGGGTGATCTCCAAGTGGCTGCGCCTCGCGGGCGTGGACCACGCCCACGCGGGCACCGCCGTCGGCAAGCTCGAGGGCGATCCGCTGACGGTGCAGGGCTTCTACAACGTGCTGCGCGACTCCTACACGGTCAAGGACCTGCCGCGCGGCCTGTTCTTCGACCAGGACTGGGCGGGCCTGCGCAAGGTCATGCCGGTCGCGTCGGGCGGCATCCACGCCGGGCAGATGCACCAACTGCTCGACCTGTTCGGCGACGACGTCGTGCTGCAGTTCGGCGGCGGCACGATCGGTCACCCGATGGGCATCCAGGCCGGCGCGCAGGCCAACCGCGTCGCGCTCGAGTGCATGGTGCTCGCGCGCAACGAGGGCCGCGACATCGCCAACGAAGGGCCCGAGATCCTCGCCGCCGCGGCGAAGACCTGCCGGCCGCTCGAGGCCGCGCTCACGACCTGGAAGGACGTCACGTTCAACTACGCCTCGACGGACACGTCGGACTTCGTCCCGACCCCGAGCGTCGCCTGAGGAGCCCCGACATGCGCATCACACAAGGCACTTTCTCGTTCCTGCCCGACCTCACCGACGAGCAGGTCGGCAAGCAGGTCGAATACGCCCTGCAGCAGGGTTGGGCCGTCTCGATCGAGTTCACCGACGATCCGCATCCCCGCAACGTGTACTGGGAGTTGTGGGGCATGCCGATGTTCGACCTCAAGGACGCGGCGGGCCTGATGGGCGAGCTTCGCGAATGCCGCAAGGCGCACGCCGACTGCTACATCAAGCTCAACGCGTTCGACTCCACGCGCGGCTTCGAGACCATGCGGTTGTCGTTCATCGTGCACCGGCCGGCCGAAGAGGCCCGCTACAGGCTGCGTCGCGAGGAGGGTCAGAGCCGGCTCGTGCGATACACGCTCGAGCGCGCCTGAGCCGCCGGACGCATCGTGACCACGGCCGGTTCCATCGACCTTAAGGCGCTGCTCGCCGAGTCCGGCGTCGGCGAGGTGCTCGACGAGCTCGACCGCGAGCTCGTCGGTCTCGCGCCGGTGAAGCTGCGCCTGCGCGAGATCGCCTCGCTGCTGGTGGTGGACAAGGCACGCGCGGCGCTCGGCGTCGAGGGCGCGAAGCCCGCCCTGCACATGTGCTTCACGGGCAACCCCGGCACCGGCAAGACCACGGTCGCGACGCGCATGGCGACGATCCTGCACCGCCTCGGCCACGTCCGAAAGGGACACCTCGTCTCCGTGACGCGCGACGACCTCGTCGGCCAGTACATCGGCCACACGGCGCCCAAGACCAAGGAAGTCCTCAAGCGCGCGATGGGCGGCGTGCTGTTCATCGACGAGGCGTACTACCTCTATCGCCCCGAGAACGAGCGCGACTACGGCCAGGAGGCGATCGAGATCCTGATGCAGGTGATGGAGAATCAGCGCGACGACCTCGTGGTGATCTTCGCAGGCTACAAGTCGCGCATGGACACGTTCTTCCAGAGCAACCCCGGGCTCGGCTCGCGGGTCGCGCACCACATCGACTTTCCGGACTACTCGACCGCCGAGCTCGGCGCGATCGCGGAGAAGATGGTCGAGGGCCTCGGGCTGCGGCTCTCGCCCGAGGGGCGCGTCGCGCTCGCCGAGTACCTCGAACTGCGCCGCGTGCAGCCGAACTTCGCCAATGCCCGCTCGGTGCGCAACGCGCTCGACCGCGCGCGACTGCGCCAGGCACGCCGCCTGCTCGACGCCGGGCAGGTGGACGCCGCGATGCTCATGACCATCGAGGCGGCCGACATCCGCGCCAGCCGCGTGTTCGACGCGACGCGTGCCGCCGGCGCCCCCGAGGAGGATCCATGCTGAACCCGCACGAGCTTGCGCTGAACCCCGGCTACACGACGATCTCGAAGTTTCTCATCCAGCAGGTGCCGGAGGGGCCGCACGGCCGCGAGCTGGCCGCGCTGCTGGTGGACGTCGCCGCCGTGATCAAGGCCATCTCCGTCGCGGTGGGGAAGGGCCCCCTGGTCGGCCTCGCCGGCCTCGCGGGCACCGAGAACGCCCAGGGCGAGCCGCAGAAGAAGCTCGACCTGCTGGCCGACGAGCTGTTCGCCCGCGGCGTGGAGTGGAGCGGGCTCGTCGGCGCGCTCGCCTCCGAGGAGATGGAGGACGTGCACTTCGTCGAAGGCCACGGCCGCCTCGCGCTGGTGTTCGACCCACTGGACGGGTCGGCGAACCTCGACCTCAACGTGCCCGTGGGCTCCATCTTCTCGATCCTCGCGCTGCCCGAGACGCGGCGCGGCACCGCCGCGGTCCTGCAGCCCGGCATGCGACAGCTCGCTGCCGGCTACGCAATCTACGGGCCGGCCACGCAGATCGTGATCACCGTCGGCCAGGGCGTGCACGGCTTCACGCTCGACCGCGAGATCGGCAACTTCGTGCTCACGCACCCCGACCTGCGCATCCCGGAGGAGGGCTCGGAGTACCTGATCAACGCGTCGAACCGCCGCTTCTGGGAGCCACCCATCACGCGCTACGTGGACGAGTGCAAGGCCGGGGCGGAGGGCCCGCGGGGCCGTGACTTCAACACCCGCTGGATCGCCTCGATGGTCGCCGACGTGCACCGCATCCTGCTGCGCGGCGGCATCTACATGTATCCGCGCGACCAGAAGGAGGCGAATCGCGAGGGCCGGCTGCGCCTGCTCTACGAGGCGAACCCCATGTCGATGATCGTCGAACACGCCGGCGGCGCGGCCTCGACCGGACGCCGTCGCATCCTCGACGTCGAGCCGGAGCGCCTGCACCAGCGCGTGCCCGTCATCCTCGGCTCGCGGGGCGAGGTCGAGCGCATCGAGCGCTACCACGCCGAGTACGACCGGGGCGAGGACAAGCCCTACAGCTCACCGCTGTTCGGCGAGCGGTCGTTGTTCCGCAACGCCTGACCCCCAGCTACGGGAGAGAACGCAATGTCGGCGAGACACCCCATCATCGCGGTGACCGGCTCGAGCGGCGCGGGGACGACCACCGTCAAGACCACCTTCGAGTGGATCTTCCGCCGCGAGAAGATCGACGCGGCGATCGTCGAGGGCGACGCCTTCCATCGCTACGACCGTTCGGCCATGCGCGAGAAGATGAAGGAGGCCGAGGCGCAGGGGAACAAGAACTTCAGCCACTTCGGGCCCGAATCGAACCTGTTCGGCGATCTCGAGGCGCTGTTCAGGAGCTACGCGCTGAGCGGCAAGGGTCGTTCGCGCACCTACATCCACGACGCCGAGGAGGGCGCGAAGTACGGCGGCGAGCCGGGCACCTTCACGCCCTGGGCCGAGATCGGCGAGGGCTCGGACCTGATGTTCTACGAGGGCCTGCACGGCGCGGTGCAGACGCCGGAGCACGACGTCGCCCGGTATCCGGACCTGCTGGTGGGCGTGGCCCCCTCGATCAACCTCGAGTGGATCCAGAAGCTGCACCGCGACCGCAGCCGCCGCGGCTATTCCACGGAGGCGGTGGTGGACACCATCCTGCGGCGCATGCCGGACTACGTGAACTACATCGCGCCGCAGTTCTCCCGCACGCACATCAACTTCCAGCGCGTGCCCACCGTCGACACCTCCAACCCCTTCATCGCCAAGGACATCCCGACGGCGGACGAGAGTTTCCTGATCGTGCGTTTCGCGAATCCGAAGGGCATCGACTTCCCCTACCTGCTGTCAATGATCCACGACTCGTTCATGTCGCGGCCCAACACGCTGGTGCTGCCGGGCGGCAAGCTGCCGCTCGCGATGCAGATCATCCTCACGCCGTTGATCCTGAGGATGATGGATACGAAGAAGCGGGCGTACTGAACCCGCGCGGCGGCGGGAAACCGCTATTCCGCCCGGTCCCCGCCTGACCTGTAATCGCGGCGTGAACACCCCTCCCGGCGGTCTGAGCAGTACCGAGGCAAGCTCGCGCCTCGCGACCCACGGCCCGAACGTTCTGCCCTCCGAGCCGCGGCCCGGGGTGCTGGAGATCGGCCTGCGTCAACTGAAGAGCCCGCTTGTCTACGTGCTGCTGGCCGCCGCGGTCGCGGCGCTGGCGCTCGGCGACTTCGGCGATGCCGGCTTCATCGGCGTGGTGCTGCTGGTCAACTCGTGCATCGGCGGCTGGCAGGAATGGAACGCCGAGCTGCAGAGCCAGGCTCTGCAGCGGATGCTGCGCGTCAGAGCCACCGTGCTGCGCGACGGTCGCCTCGTCGAGGTCGATGCCGAGGAGGTCGTGCCCGGCGACGTGGTGGCACTCGAGAGCGGGCAGCGCGTCCCGGCGGACCTGCGGCTGCTCGCGACGCACGCGCTCGAGATCGAGGAGTCGCTGCTCACCGGCGAGTCGCTGCCGGTCCTGAAGGACGCTCGCTGGAGCGGTCCCCCGGGGGCCCAGCCCGCCGAGCGACGGAACATGGCCTTTGCCGGATCGACCGTCACCCGCGGGCGCGGACACGGCGAGGTGGTGGCGACCGGCCTTGCGACGGTGGTCGGCGGCCTTGCCATCACGATGACCGAGACGGAGCGCGGTACGCCGCCGCTGGTGGAGCGCATGGAGCGCTTCAGCAAGGCGATCGCGCTCTCGGTGCTCGGGGCCGTGATCGTGCTCGGTGCCGTCGGGGTCCTGGTCCACGGCCGGGGCGTGGCCGAGATGTTCATGTTCGGCGTCGCGCTGGCGGTTTCGGCCATACCGGAAGGGTTGCCGGTGGCGCTCACGGTCGCGCTCGCCATTGGCGCACGCCGAATGGCGAATCGTGGGGCCATCGTGCGCCGGCTGCCGGCGGTCGAGAGCCTCGGCAGCTGCACGCTGGTGGCGAGCGACAAGACCGGGACGCTGACCTGCAACGAGCTCACCGTGCGCTCAGTGCAACTGGCCGATGGCCGCAGTTTCGAGGTGACCGGCGCCGGTTACGACCCACAGGGCGAGATCGTGCCGAACGCGCCCGCGGCGGAGCCTTCCGCAGCGGACGCGGCATTGCATGCACTGCTCGAGGTCGCGGTCGCCTGCAACGAGGCCGACCTCCTCGAGCAGGAGAACGGCTGGAGCTGGCGGGGTGACCCGACGGACGTCGCGCTGCTCGTGCTCGCCCGAAAGGCCGGCGTGAGCCGCGATCCGCTGCTGCTCGACCGGCCGCGCGTCGGGATGATTGCCTTCGAGCCGGAGCATCGCTTCGCGGCGAGCTTTCACACGACCGATGGCGGCACCTGGGTGGCGGTGAAGGGCGCGCCGGAGCGTGTGCTCGGCATGTGTCGTGGCGACGGGCCCGTGCGGGCTGCCGCGCTGGAGTCCGCCGCCCGCCTGGCGGCCTGCGGCTGCCGCGTGCTGGCGCTGGCCAGCGGCCGCATGCCGCAGAGGTTCAGTCCGTCGGAGACGCCTGCGGAGCCGCACGATCTCGAGTACCTGGGGCTGCTCGGCCTGATCGATCCGCTGCGCCCGGGTGCACGCGAGGCGATCCGGCGCTGCCGGGAGGCCGGCATCCGGGTGGTGATGGTCACGGGCGACCACCCGCTCACCGCCCTTGCCATCGCCCGCGACCTCGACATCGGGGACGGCCCGGGCCACCTGCTGACCGGCCACGAACTCGAGGGTGATTCGGGGCCGCGGCTGCAGGCGGCGCTCGACACGGTGACCGTCTTCGCACGGGTGACGCCGGCGCAGAAGCTCGAGCTGGTGGAGATCGCGCAGTCGGCCGGTCACTTCGTCGCCGTCACCGGCGATGGCGTGAACGACGCGCCGGCCTTGCGCCGCGCGAACGTCGGCATCGCCATGGGTCGGAGCGGCACCGACGTCGCCCGCGAAGCCTCGGACCTCGTTCTAAGCGACGACAACTTTGCCACCATCGTGGGCGGGATCGAGGAAGGGCGCGTCGCCTACCAGAACATCCGCAACGTGATCTACCTTCTGATCGCGGCGGGCATCGCCGAGGTCACTACCCTGGGTCTCGCAGTCGTGGTGGGCCTGCCCCTGCCGATGCTGCCGGCGCAGCTGCTCTGGCTCAACATCGTCACCAACGGCATCCAGTACGTCGCGCTCGCCTTCGAGCGCGGCCACGGCAACGTGCTCGGCGTGCCGCCGCGCCGGCCGGACGAGTCGGTGTTCGACCGGCTGATGATCGAGCGCGGATTGCTGGCAGGGGCCTGGATGGCCGCGGTCGGCTTCGCGGCCTTCGTGCTGATGCTGCAGGCTGGCCTGCCGGTGGAGACGGCGCGCAGCCACCTGCTGCTGCTGATGGTGCTGATGCAGAACGTGGACGCTTTCAATGCCCGCTCCGAGACGCTCTCGGTGTTCCGCAATCCGCTGTCGAACAACCCGCTGCTTGCGGTCGGCGTCGCCATCGCACTGCTGTTGCACGTCGGTGCGATGCACGTCCCGCTGATGCAGCGGGTACTCGCCGTCGGGCCGATCACTGCCGACGAGTGGGCCGTGTTCCCGGCCATGGCACTCAGCCTGCTGATCGTGATGGAGCTGCACAAGCTGAGCTGGAAGTGGCGCCATCCGGATGGCCAGCCGAGTCGGCTGCAGCCTGCAACCTAGCGCGGCCCGGTCGTGCGCCGCGCGTGAGCGGCGAACCCCGTGTGCTCAGGCGCCGCCAAAGATCGCCGCGAGCGCGCCGTCGAGTTCCGGATAGCGGAACCGGAAGCCTTCGTCCAGCAGTCGCTTCGGCAGCATGCGGCTGCTCACGAGCAGCAGCTCCGACATCTCGCCGAACAGCAGCTTGAGCGCCAGCTCGGGCATCGGCAGCACCGTCGGGCGGCCGAGCGCGCGGCCGAGCGCGCGCGTGAACGCCTCGTTGGTGACCGGGTTGGGGGCGCTCGCGTTGTACGCGCCGCTCGCCGCGGGAGTCTCGAGCAGCCACTGCAGGATCGCCGCAATGTCCTCGCGGTGGATCCACGGGAACCAGTGCTGCCCCGAGCCGAGCCGTCCGCCTGCGCCCAGGCGGAAGGCGGGCAGCATCTTCGCCAGCGCGCCGCCGTCGCGATCGAGCGCCACGCCGATGCGCGCGATGCACAGGCGCACGCCCAGCTCGGTCGCCCGCCCGGCCTCCCGTTCCCAGGCCGCGCACAGCTCGTGCGTGAAGCCCGGCGTCGGAGGGGTGTCCTCGGTGATCTCGCGCTCTCCCTGCTCGCCGTAGTAGCCGACCGCCGAGGCCGACACGAGCACCTGGGGCGGGCGCTTCGCGCGCCGCATCCACTCGACCAGCTTCGACGTCGTCTCGATGCGTGAATCGAGCAGCAGCTTGCGGCGGGTCGGCGTCCAGCGCCCTTCGCCGATCGGCTCGCCGGCGAGGTTGATCGCGCCGCCGAACTCGCCGGCGTCGAGCTCGTCGAGCCGCGTCACGGAAGTCGCGGCGCCCGTCGGCATCCGCGGCTTCGCCTGCCGGCTGAGCAGCACGATCTCGTGACCGGCCGTTGCGAGCCGCGGGACGAGTGCCTGGCCGATGAAGCCGGTGCCGCCCGTGATGAGTATGCGCATCGCAGTCCCTCGAGTTGTCAGCCGCGATCGCGCACGGCCTGTGGGCGGCTGCGGACCCACTTGGAAAGCAGCCATTTCTCGCCGCTCGCCGGCGCGCGGCCCGCGTGCAGCGTGCGACGGTCCGGGTCACCCGCGTCGGTCACGTTGCGGAACACCAGCGCGTCACCGATCCGTCCCTTGTGACGCCAGCCCAGCAGCGGGAAATCCGTCTCGCCTCCTTCGTAGCCGGCGGACAAGTAGATGAGGACGGTCGCGACGCGCTGGCCGCGGAGGGCCAGTTCTTCCCGGAAGCGCGGCACGTCCGGGTCGATGAAGTCGAAGTGGTCCTCGTAGGTCTGCCCGGGCCGGTAGTGGAGGACGGCGATGACTTCCTGGTGAGCCAGCGGCAGGCCGCAGGCCTGCGCCACGCGGTGGTTGACGAGCTGCAGCAGCGGGTCGGAATCGGCGGCCGGGAAGCAGGTGGTCGAGTTGGTGCGCATCTCGTGCACCACGGCGCCCCGCGCGATGTCGTTGACCGTGGCGCGCTGCAGCCGTGGCGCCGCGAGCCCCATGACGTAGTGGCACCACGATTCCGGAATGAGCCGCTCGAGGGTGGTGGCCTGCGGCACGGGCCGGGCCGCCGCGCCCAGGGGCAGCGCAAGCATCGCCAGCGGATCGCAGCGCTGGCGCACCAGCGGCCAGTCGTAGCCCTCGACGGGGATGGCGCCGCGACTGCATGCCACGGGCTGATCGGGAGCCACCTCGGCGCGTGCCGACGGGTTCCCGGCGGCGGCGGCGGTCCCGATCCATGCCGCGCCGACCTCCCGGTGCTGTGGATCGTCGGACGCGGCGAGCTCGCGGCCCAGCAGGTACTGCGCCGGTGCAAAATCCCGCGTTGCGGCTGCCATCAGCAGGTGGATTCGCAAGGGGTCCGGCGCCGGGCCCTGCGCCATCAGCGCGAGCCCCGCAAGCGCACGTGCGTTGCCGAGGCGCGCTGCGGCCAGCAGCCAGTCGATGGAGCGTGGCCAGCTCTGCTCGACCTGCAGGCCACCCGCGTACAGGTTGGCGAGGAAGGCGCCGGCGGCGCTCTCGCCGGCGCTGGCTGCGCTCTCCAGGCGCGCGATTCCGGCCGTCGGGTCGGCTTCCATCAGGTGGCCGAGCGTCTGCCACGCCCCGAGCAGCGCCGACGCATATGCGTGGCCGCGGTCGGCGGCCTGCGTCAGGGTCTCGACGGCCGCTTCTGCCTCGCCCTCGAGCGCCAGTTGCTCGGCATGCGCCACGTCTGCATCGAGGTCGCCCGTCGGCGTCGGTCGGCTGCCACGGTCCGTCACGCGCGCCGCCTCACCCGAAGATGCGCTTCATGACCGGCCCCATGCGCCTCACGCCGGCGATGGCGGTCGCCGAGGCGAGCCCGCCCATCATCGCGCCGCTGACGCCGCAGGACATGATGTCCTGGCCTGTCAGCCACAGGCCGGGGAACTTCGTGCGTGGCCGCAGCCAGCCCTGGCGCATTCGCGCCGGGTCGTGGTCCAGGCCGTAGAGCTCGCCGCGCTCCCAGCCGCAGAACCACTGCATCGACAGCGGCGTCGATACTTCCCAGTAGTCCACGCGCCCGCGAAGCTGCGGCAGCCTGTCGTAGAGGTGCTCGAGCAGTCGCTCGCCGTAGGAACGCTTGAGCGCCTCGTAGTCCTCGCCGCGCTTGCCCCAGGTCTTGCCTGCCCAGGGCTCGAAGATCTCGTAGGGCGCGGGTGCCACGATCTCGATCGTCGCCTTGCCAGGATGACGTCGCTCGAAGTCCGGGTCCTTGGCCGAGGGGAAGGAGAGGTACACGGCGGGGAAAGGACCGCCCGGGTCCGCCAGGAAGCGGTCCAGCGCGCCGTCGTAGTCGTTGCCGGGGTAGATCCAGAAGTTGGTCTTCGGCAGGCCGAGTTCGGCGGCCGTGGCCTGGAGGCCGACGTACACGCCGAGGTGCCCGATGCTCGGCCTGACGGTCGGCAGCAGGCGGTCGTAGCCCTGTGCGCGTGACACCTCCGCCGGCAGCAGCCGCCCGAAGGTGTTGACCACGCCGGCGTCGGAGATCACGCAGTCGCATTCGATCTCGTGGCCGTCCGTCATGCGCACGCCGCGCGTCCGGCCGTCGCGGACCAGGATCTCCTCGACGCGGGCGTAGGTGAACACCTCGCCGCCGGTCGCGCGGATCCGCGGCAGGATCGTGTCGGCGATGCGCCACGCGCCGCCCACCGGATAGAAGCCGCCGTGAAGGTAGTGCTTGGCGATCAACGCCTGGATCACGAACGACGAGCGCTTCGGCGGCAGGCCCATGTCGCCCCACTGGCCCGTGAGCACCGCGATCAGCTCGGGGTCGTCCGTGAGCTCCGAGAGCACCTCCCAGGTCGTGCGGTGGAAGCTCGGCGGCAGGCGCCGCCGCAGCCAGGGCCCCGCGACCGCGGCCGCCCACGGGGGCAGCGTGCGGTCGAGCGTGAAGCTGCGCATGCCGCGCGAGACCTCGCCGAGCAACTCGAGGTAGCGGTCGATCGCCTGGACCTCGCGCGGGAAGTAGCCGACGAGGTTCTCGCGGAAGGCCTCGCGTCCGGCGACGGCGTCGTAGACCCGATCGCCGATGAAGAAGCGGTCGTAGTGCGCGTCCATGGGCGCCCAGTCGAGGTTGCCCTGGGTGAGGAAGTCCATGAGTCGGCGCACGGTCGTGCGAGCGCCCATGTCGCCGAGGTAGTGCACGCCCACGTCCCACTCGTAGCCGGCGCGCTCGTAGCTGTGCGTGGCGCCGCCCGCCGTGTAGTGCTGCTCGAGCACCGCGACCTTGCGGCCGAGCTCCGAGAGCAGGGCCGCGGTCGTCAGGCCGCCGATGCCGGAGCCGATGACGAGCGCGTCGTAACGCCCGTTCAGGCGGGACGGGCGATAGCGGTGGCCGATGCGGAGGGTGCTGGGCTGGAGGGAGCGCACCCTCGGAAGCTTACCGTAACGGTGGCGCGCAGCGTGCGCGGCTCGTCGGAGTGAGCGCCACTGGCGCAGACGCCGTTCCGGCCGCGCGTACCGCAGCGGTCGGCCGCTGCGCTCTGCATTGCATGGTCGTTGTGTCCACGTATGATCCGGTGTGACGAGGGGACGAAGCATGAAACAACCGCGTCCGACAATCCTGCGGCGGCGGTCGTGCGCGCTGCAGCGGCCCGCCTGCCGCGAGGAGAACGCGCGATGTCGGTGGTGACCGCCGCCGAGGCGGCGGACATAGAACGACGTGTCGCCGAGTTCGAAGCACGGACCGGCGTCGAGATCGTGGCGGCGGTCGAGACGCGCTCCGACCTCTACCCCGAAGTGCCGTGGCGGGCGTTCGCGCTCGGCGCGTCGCTCGCGGCCTCGACCGTGCTCGTCGGCATCGTGATCCTTAGCGGCTGGACGACGCCCGGCGCGTTGCTCGCGCAGGCGGCGAGCATCTTCGCCACGGGTGCCGTGGCGGCGCTGGCGGCCGTACTGGTGCCCGGCGTCGGGCGACTGTTCGCAGGCCGGAGGCGCATGCGGCAGGAAGTGCGGCAGCGAGCGGAGGTCGTCTTCCTCCAGCGCGAACTGTTCGCGACTCCGGGCCGCAATGCCATCCTGGTGCTGGTCAGCCGGTTCGAGCGCCTCGTCGTGGTCGTCCCCGACGTGGCGTACCGCGATCGGGTCTCGAAGGAGGAGTGGCGCCCGGTGGTCGAGCGGATGACGCCGCCGCTCGCGGGCGGGCAACTGGTCCAGGCCTTTGCAGCGGGCTTCGACGCCATCGAGGAAGTGCTCGCGGCGAAGGACCTCGCGGGAAGTCCGGCCGGCAGGTTCTTGCCGGATGCGCTGGTTCAGGGCCCACCGCCGCGGGAGTCGCAGGAATGAACCTCGCCGCGCGTCGCGCGCCGTTCGCGCTCGCCTTGTTGCTGCTCGCGGCCGTGGCATTGCCGGCCGCGGACGTGCCCTTCCTCACCGGCCGCGTCGTCGACAATGCCGAGATCCTCTCGGCCGCGTCGCGCGAGGCGCTGGAGGCGAAGCTCGCGTCGCACGAGCGGGCGACCACGAACCAGGTCGTGGTCCTGACGGTCGAATCGCTGGACGACGAGAGCATCGAGGACTTCGCGGTCCGCGTCTTCGAGTCGTGGAAGCTCGGCCGCCGGGGCCAGGACAACGGCGTGCTGGTGATCGTCGCGCCTTTCGAGCGCCGGATGCGCATCGAGGTGGGCTACGGTCTCGAGGGAACGCTCACCGACCTGCAGGCGGCGCGGATCATTCGGGACCGGATGACGCCCTTGTTCAAGGACGGGCGCTACGACGACGGCGTCGCCGCCGGGATCGACGCAATCGTCGATACGCTCGAAGGTCGCGAATCGGCAGCGATGCCCGCACAGGGTTCCCCGACGCTGGACGACCCCTCGAACGATGACGTGTTGGAGGGCTTCGCGGAGGAGCTGCCGCCATGGCCGATGCGCATCCTGCTCGGCGCGTTCATCTTCGGGATCATCGGGCTCTTCACGATCATCGGCCTGCTGACGCCGGGCATGGGGTGGTTTCTCTACCTGTTCCTGATCCCGTTCTGGGCCATGTTCCCGATCGTCGTCGTGGGCGTACGCGGTGCGCTCGTGCTGCTGGTGACCTACGTGGTGGGTTTCCCTGTTGCTAAATTGATCATCGCGCGCAAGGGCTGGTACCGTTCGGCGAAAGACCAGCTCGCGAAGACGGGCAGCGCCACGATCGGCGGCGTCGTGATGACGACTGGCAGCGGTCGCGGCGGGGGCTCGTGGTCGTCGGGTTCGTCCAGCTCTTCGGGCGGATTTTCGGGTGGTGGCGGCCGATCCGGCGGCGGTGGCGCGTCCGGGAGC
This sequence comes from uncultured Gammaproteobacteria bacterium, assembly GCA_963712815.1. Classification (GTDB taxonomy): domain Bacteria; phylum Pseudomonadota; class Gammaproteobacteria; order Steroidobacterales; family Steroidobacteraceae; genus RPQJ01. Next base: position 1,003,081 of record CAVQJL010000012.1, on the reverse strand, counting down.
TGGTGAGCGACACGTGATGCAAGGTCCGATGCGCTGAGCGGTGACGACAATCTCCTCGAGCTGGCTTGCCGTGGGAATGCCTGAGGCCCCCACCGCGCCGGGGAGGACCGGTGCCGCGGCAACCGTCAGTCGCCGGGCCAACGAATTGCGCAGTCCGGCTTCGTTGATCATCATGAGATCGCGCCCGAGACGTGTCGCAGATGCATTGCGCCGCGGACTCGAGCGGAGAATGTGACGTTCGTAAAATTGAGTGCAGACCGCGGCCCGGCCGCGACGGGACGCAACATGCAGCGCACCACGATCTCCCTCGACGACGACCTCATGACCCGGCTCGACGAATTCATGGGCGAGCGCCAGTACGCGAACCGCTCCGAGGCGATCCGCGACCTCGTGCGCGCCGGCCTCGAACAGGCGACGCTCGAAGCCTCGCCGCAGGCCCAGTGCCTCGGTGCCGCGATCTACGTGTACGACCACGAGGCGCGCGAACTGTCGAGCCGCCTCACGCGCGCCGCCCACGAGCACCACGATCTCTCGCTCGCCACGCTGCATGTGCACCTCGACCATGACAGCTGCATGGAGGTGACCGTGCTGCGCGGCGCGGTCGGCGAGGTGCGCCACTTCGCCGACCACGTCATCGCCGAGCGCGGCGTGCGCCATGGCCGGCTGGTGCTGGTGCCGGTGGAGGAGCGCACGGAAACCCACACCCACGGCGCCGCCCACGCCGCGCCGCACAAGCACCTGCACATCCGTCGGCGCTGAGCGCGCAGCCCGTCACAATTCCGCGCAGCGGTCGGTCCGGCGCGGTTCACGCCGTCCCGGTCAGGAGTATGGTCGGCTCCATTGGCAAACCCGCCGCGAGGCGGGGACGCAAAGCCTCCGGTCCACGACCGGCCGACAGCGGCCGATGGGGAAAGCGGGGTTGCCGGACATCAGGCGGAGTGCAAGATGGCCGTACGATTTTTTCATGTGCTGGTCTGCGGTTTCGCTGGCTGCGTGGCGCCGGCACTCGCCTCCGCAGACGGAACCGACGGACCGTGGGTCCGCGACCTGTGGCAGCAGGGCGAGGTGAAGCTCCACGAGCTGCGGGAATTCCTGGGACGCCAGCTGACGATGGCGCGCCGCGACGATCCCGACTGGATCGTCGATCTCTCGCACGAGAAGCTCGATCCGGGCACGCACCCGGGCGCCGACGCCGCCCAGCTCGTCGTGCAGCAGGATCGCCGCGACGGCACCGATCTGCTCACCCTCCGTTATCCGCTCGCCCAGCGCGGTGCCGTGCGCGCCTATGCCGGTGCTGGCCTCAACCAGGCCGGCTATCTTGCCGAGGCCAGTGACGGTCCGACCCTGCTCACGCGCCGCGATCGCCCCCGTTCGCTCGGTGCGGCCGCGGAAGTCGGCGCGGAGTACCGCGTCAGTCGGCAGCTGATGGTGAACGCCGAGCTGCGCTGGGCGGAGATCGATACCGACGCAGTCCTGCTGCGCAGCGCCGAAGGGCTCCTCAGCGCCGACCCGGTGTCGGTCGGCGTCTCCGTGGGCTGGCGCTTCCGCTGACTTGATTACCGCCCGGGTGCGGCGCCCGCCCATCCCGCGCCGAGTCGCGTAGACTCCGCGCGTCCTTCGTACACCGCGCTGGCGGCGTCGCACACGCATGCAGGGCATCCTCGCCTGGGCCCGCGAAATCTGGCCCGTTCTCGTCTCGATCGCCTACGTCGCCGGCGCGACGTGGGTCACCGCGGATGCAGTGCTGCGCAAGCGGCACGTGCCTGCCATCGTCGGCTGGGTCGGTCTCGCCTGGCTCGCGCCGGTGGTTGGGGCCGTGGCCTATTACCTGCTCGGCATCAATAGAATCCGTCGCAGCGCGAGTGCGCTCGAGCGCAAGGCGGCTGCCGGCGGGCCGGTGGCGCCAGCCTCAGCGGCCGGGCCGGCGCGAGGCGAAGCGCTCGAGGCGATGCACCCCGGATTCGAGGGTCTCGCCCGTCTCGGCGAAAGCGCGACGGGTCGGCCGCTCCTCGATGGCAACCGCATCGAGCCGCTGGTCGACGGTGACGAGGCCTTCCCGGCCATGCTCGCGGCGATCGAGTCTGCGGAGCGCTCCGTCACGATCGTCAGCTACATCTTCGACAACGACTTCGCCGGCCAGGCGTTTCGCGACGCACTGGTGCGGGCGCGCGACCGCGGCGTCGCGGTGCGGGTGCTGATCGACGACGTCGGTTCGCGCTACACGAAGCCGACCATGGTGAGCGAACTGGATGCCGCGGGCGTGCCGGTCGCCGCCTTCCTGCCGACACGCATACCGCGGCTGTTCAAGTACGCGAACCTGCGCAACCACCGCAAGATCATGGTGGTGGACGGGCGCACCGGCTTCACCGGCGGCATGAACATCCGCGCCGGCCACTGGCGCGGGCGACTGCCGGAGACCCAGGTGCGCTGCGTGCATTTCCGCGTGGACGGTCCCGTCGTGGCCGACCTGCAGGAGATCTTCGTGGCTGACTGGGCGTTCACCACCGGCGAGCGCCTCGCCGGGGAGCTTTGGTTTGCGCCGGCCGGCGAATCCGGGCCGGTTTCGGCGCGCGGCGTGCCGGACGGTCCGGACGGCGACCTCGACAACATCCCGCACCTCATCCTCGGCGCACTGTCGGTTGCGACCCGGCGCATTCGGGTCGTGACGCCGTACTTCCTGCCCGACGACGGCCTGCTGCGCGCGCTGCAGGTGGCGGCCATGCGCGGCGTGGAGGTGGACATCGTGGTGCCCGAGCGCAGCAACGTGCCGCTCATGGACTGGGCCACGGTGCCGCAGCTGCCGTGGCTGCTGGAGGCGGGCTGCCGCGTGCATCGCAGCGCCGCCCCCTTCGACCACAGCAAGTTGTTCGTGGTGGACGGCGCGTGGTCCCTGATCGGCTCGACCAACTGGGACGCCCGCAGCCTGCGCCTGAACTTCGAGTACAACCTCGAGTGCTACGACCGCGCTCTCGCCGCGCGCCTCGACGCGATCATCGACGGCAAGATCGCGACGTCCCGCCCAGAGAACCGCGAACGAATCGAGGGACGCCCGCTGCCGGCCCGGCTGCGCGACGGGCTGACGCGGCTGCTGTCGCCGTACCTTTGACCGCGGCGCAGGCTCTCCCGTGGCGCGGGTTTCAGAATCCCGCGTTCGGCGCGAGCCTGAGCCGGATCTGCTTCTCGATCTCGATGATCGCGAACAGCGCAATGCCGATGCCCACCATGAGCACGCCGTCGAGGAACGGCACGGGCTCGGTGGCGAAGATGGTCTGAAGCACCGGCAGGTAGGTGATCGCGAACTGGCCGACGGTGACCGTGATCACCGCGCCCCAGACCACCCGGGTGCCGCGCACCGCTTTCCACGTCAGCGACGTGCCGTACATGTTGCGGATGAAGAAGAGGTGGAAGATCTCCATCACCACCAGCGTGTTCATCGCGAGCGTGCGGGCGAGTTCCACCGAGTAGCCCCGGTCCACGGCATAGGCATAGATGCCGAACACGCCGGCGAGGAACAGCGCCGCCACCAGGACGATGTGCCACAGCAGCGTGCCGGTCAGCAGCGGCTTGTTCCGCGGCCGCGGCGGGCGGCGCATCGTGTTCTCCTCGGTCGGCTCGAAGGCCAGCGCGATCCCGAGCGTGACGGCCGTGACCATGTTGACCCACAGGATCTGGATGGGCGTGATCGGCAGCGCCATGCCGAGCATCAGCGCCAGGATGATGGTCGAGGCCTCGCCCGCGTTGGTCGGCAGGGTCCAGCTGATGACCTTCTTGATGTTGTCGTAGACGGTTCGGCCCTCGCGGACCGCCGCGGCGATCGAGGCGAAGTTGTCGTCCGCGAGCACCAGCTCCGACGCTTCCTTGGCGGCCTCGCTGCCCTTACGGCCCATGGCGATGCCGGCATCGGCACGCTTGAGGGCCGGCGCGTCGTTGACGCCGTCACCGGTCATCGCGACCGTCAGGCCGTGCGCCTGCAGCGCGGTGACGAGCCGCAGCTTGTGCTCGGGGCTGGTGCGGGCAAACACGTCGGTGTCGAGCACCGCGGCGTGCAACCCGGCGTCGTCTAGCCGGTCGAGGTCGAGGCCGGTCAGCACCCTGTCCGGATGTTCGAGCCCGATGCTGCGGCCGATCGCGGCTGCGGTGGTCGCGTGGTCGCCGGTGATCATCTTCACGCGGATGCCGGCGTTGTGGCAGTCGGCGACCGCCTCGATCGCCTCGGGACGGGGCGGGTCGATCAGGCCCACGATGCCGAGAAAGGTCAGCGTGCCGGCGACGTCTTCGTGCTCGAGCACGGTATGTTCGGGTGCTACGGATCGCAGCGCGAGCGCCAGCACGCGCTGGCCGCTGGACGCGATCCGATCGGCCTGCTCGCGCCACCAGGCCTCGTCGAGCGAAGCAGCCGCACCGTCTGCGGTACGCTGCTCGCGTGAAAGCGCCAGGACGGCCTCCGGCGCGCCCTTGACGAGGATCGCGGCGCGCTCCTCGTGGTCGTGGTGCAGCGTGGCCATGAACTTGTGGCGCGAGTCGAAGGGGATGAGGTCGGTCCGCGTCCAATGCCGGCGCTGCTCTGCCAGGTCGAGGCCCGTCTTGCGGGCCAACGCCAGCAGTGCCCCCTCCATGGGATCGCCGTCCACCGTCCACGTGTCCTCGTGCTTCACGAGCTCGGCGTCGTTGCACAGCGCGGCGACGCGGCCGAGTTCCGCGAGCAGAAGTTGATCGGCGACTGCGACGACGAAACCCTCGTAGAGGATCTCGCCGGCCGGCTCGTAGCCGGTTCCGGCGACCTCGTAGCTCCGGTCCGCGGTCACCAACGACGCGACGCTCATCTCGTTGCGGGTGAGCGTGCCGGTCTTGTCGGAGCAGATCACCGACACCGATCCCAGCGTCTCGATGGCCGGCAGGCGTCGCACGATCGCGTTGCGTCTGGCCATCGCCTGCACGCCGACGGCGAGCGTGATGGTGAGCACCGCGGGCAGGCCCTCGGGAATCGCGGCGACCGACAGGCCCACCACGGCCATGAACAGCTCGGTGAAGTCGTGGTGCAGCACGAAGTAGCCGACGGCGAGGATCAGTCCGGCGATCACCAGGATGAAGAACGTGAGCCACCTGGCGAACACCGCCATCTGCTCGACGAGCGGCGTCGTGAGCTGCTCGACCTCGGCCAGCATGCCGCTGATGCGTCCGATCTCGGTCGCGGCGCCCGTCGCGACCACCACGCCGCTGCCCTGGCCGCTCGTGACGGTCGTACCGCTGAAGGCGAGGCAGCTTCGGTCGCCGAGCGCCGCGTCGCGCCCCACCGGCGGTGCCTGCTTGTCGACCGCGACCGACTCGCCCGTCAGGATCGCTTCATGGATCTGCAGGCCGTGGATACTCAGGAGCCTGAGGTCCGCGGGCACCTTGTCGCCGGCCTCGAGCAGCACGACGTCGCCCGGCACCACCTGCTCGCCCGGCACGGTCTGGCGCTGTCCGTCGCGCAGCACGACGGCCCGCGGTGCGAGCATGCCGCGGATGGCCTCCATGGCCTGCTCGGCCTTGCCCTCCTGCACGAAGCCGATGACGGCGTTGACCAGCACGACGCCGAGGATGACGGCGGTGTCGATCAGGTGATCGAGCAGCCCGGTGACGACGGCGGCACCCAGCAGCACGTAGATCAGGACGTTGTGGAACTGCAGCAGGAAGCGCAGCAGCACGCTGCGGCGCGGCGGGTCGGGAAGCCGGTTGGGTCCGTGGCGGGCGAGACGCCGCTGCGCCTCGGCTTCGCGGAGGCCCCGGGGCGTGGCTTCCAGCGCGGCAAGAACCCGTTCCTGCGGCAGCTCGTGCCAGGTGCGCGGATCAGTCACTCAAGCGCCTCCTCGCCGTGGCTGGGTTGGCCTGCGATCGCCCGGCGCGACAATTCGCGCGCAGCGCGTTTGCGCGCGGCGCGGATGGCCGCGACGCAGCGCTTCAATTGTGGCGGCGTGGGCGCCACCCGCCAGTCTGGAAATCCGAGACGACCGCGAGGCTAAGGGCCGGGAACCATTTCGCCGAGTCGTGCGACCAGCAGTTCCGTGAATCGCCCGAGCCTCGCCACGTCACCGGGCGCGGGGATGGAGGGATCCCAGCCATTGGTGAACGCGGCGACGATCAACCGGCGGCCCTCGGGCAGTTCCGCGTACATGACGTCCTCGAGCGTGTCGAACGCGGTGCCGACCTTGTTCTCCTGCAGCGAGCCCGGCGGCAGTCCCGCGCCGAGCGCGCTGTGGTCCGAGTTCGCAGCGCGCCGCAGCAGGCTGCGCATGTAGGCCGTGGCCTGCGGCTCGATCGCGCCGCTCACGACCGCCAGCATCAGGTCGGCCGCGGCGTCGGCCGACATGGCATTGCGACCCAGCCGCTCCCAGGCGAGGCGCTCGAGGCCCTCCGGCTCCTCGCCGGAATTGGTCGGATACGTCTTCGTGAGCAAGCGCTGGCCGCGCAACAGGCCCTGTGCCTCGAGCACACGCTCCGCGTAGCGGCGTCGCTCGATCCAGTCCTCGACGTCGGCGCCGCGGGCCGGCCCGTTCGGCGCGCCGGTGATCGCGTCCACGACGCGGCCGGTCGCCACGTTGTCGGACTCGACGATCATCGGTCGCACGTGCTCGTCGAGGCAGTCGGGATTGCGACCCTGTTCGGCACACCAGTGCACCGCCGCGACCAGGATCGGCAACTTGACGCAGCTCGCAGGGTAGGCGAGCACGTCGCCCTCGACGCTGCCGCGCAGCCAGGCGCCGTCGGAATCGGCGACGAGGGTGGTGACGTGCATGCGGTCGAATTCGACGCCGGCGAGGAACTCCGCGCGCGCCGACTCAACAGCCGCCTGCACCCGCGCATCCGCACGTGTCACCGGTACGGTCTCCGCCCGTGCCGAGACCGCGGCCGAGACGAGCAGCACAGCGGCGACTTCGAGGCCGACGGCGGTGGCCAGGCCGAGCCGGCCCTGCATCACGGCGCCGATCATCCACAGCACGCCGAGGATCGCCGCCGCGATCACGAGGAGCGCCTCGAGCGGCAGCACTGACGCGTACCACAGCAGCGCCGTGGACCCGACCAGAACGACGCTGAAGCTGGCGAACGCGAACGCGCGCACGCCGCGGCTCATGGGCGGGTCGTAGCGTCGCACGCGGCTCACGTCGAAGTGGGGCTTGCGCCACGGCGTGCCGCCGGCCGGCGCCGGCTCCCAGCCGGGCGGCATGAGCCACACCGCGAGCCGGTCGCGCCAACGGCGCGCACGCCACGACCTGCGCGCGAGGTCGGCATACACCTCGACGTTGGCCCACAGCGGGTCCCACGAGTCGAGCGGCGCGCGCGTGCCGTACACGCACTTCTCGCCCTCCTCGACGAAGGTGCCGAACAGGCGGTCCCACAGCATGGTGATGCCGCCATAGTTGCGGTCGAGGTACTCGTCGTTGACCGCGTGGTGCACGCGGTGGTTCGACGGCGAGCCGAACCAGCGGTCGAACCAGCCCAGCTTGCCGATCTGCTCGGTGTGGATCCAGTACTGGTAGAGCAGGTTGACGACCGCGGCCACGAGGAACACCTCGGGCGGGAAGCCGACGACCGCCATCGGCAGGTAGAAGATCCAGCCGAGCAGCGCGCCCGAGCTCGTCTGCCTGAGGGCCGTCGAGAGGTTGTACTCCTGGCTCTGGTGGTGGACGACGTGCGCCGCCCAGAAGATGGCGCTCTCATGGCCGAGGCGGTGGTTCCAGTAGTAGCAGAAGTCGTAGGCGACGATCGCCGCGGCCCACACCCACCACTCGCCTGCGGGCAGCTGCCAGATCGCGGCGACCGAGTACACCGCCGCGTAGATGCCCACCGCGAGCAGCCGGGTGAAGAGCCCCACCACCTGGCTCATGACGCCGAGGCTGAGGCTGTTGACCGCGTCGTTGAGGCGGTAGTTGCTGCGGCCGCGGGCACGGCCGATCGCATACTCGAGCGCGATCAGCGCGAAGAACACGGGGGTGGCTAGTGCGATCGTCTTGCCCATGGCGGCGGTTGGTCCAGGTCGTCGCGGCGAGTCCTCGGTCTTGATTGTAGAGTCACCCGGTGCGGCCGGATACAGAGCTACCGGTCGCCTCCAGTCCGCTGCATCGCATGGTCATGTGCCTCATCGAGCTCAGCCATGCATTGCCGCCTGAGAAATCCAGAAGACCATGGCTGACACGATTCCTAAGGCCAGGAACACCTGTGGCGTTGATGATCCGCGCCTCCATGACCAGATGGCGCAGACGAACAGCATGATTCCCAGGGGACCGAGAATGTTTACGCCGATGATCGCCCGGCTCTCGCAATCGAGGCCCATGAACCTGCCTGAGCAATGATCCGAGAATGGCCAGATGGCCAAGGCAAGCAGGACCATCGATGCCGCGATCTCGAGCCACGCCAGCTCCCTCAGCATTCCGATACCCGCCCGTCACGTATGAGGCCGCATCGAGCGGCCGACCGCTTGAATCGTCTCAGGAAACGTCGAACCCCGTCACGGCGGATACGCTTGCACGTGAAACCCTTCTGAGTCCTCTGGCAGCTCAAAGTACCCCGTCACGTGCCAGTAGTCGGATTCGGTGAGCATGCTTGCACCTTCCGGCATCTCGAGGTTTCGCCTTCCGATCCTCTCCAGGCAGATCTGGTCGGGTGTCTGGAGGAAGTGCAGTACGTGCCTGTCATGGGCCTGCGCGAAGCGGATGTAGTCTTCGAAGAGCCGAATCTGCTCCCCGTACAGGCGCGAGAGCCAGACGTCTTCGGTCAGGAGCACGGCGTCGAGCTCTCGGGCCAGGGTCGTGGCCATGGTGGATTTGCCCGCCCCGGCTTTGCCGCAGAAGAAGTGCACGCTTCTGCGCATGATGCGATCCCCAACGCCGTCATGACCCCTGCCAGCGGCAGACGCCCGGTTCTCGGCAAGGGGCCGATCCGACTTCGGAATCGTTGCACGGCTAGATCGCACGTCGCCTGGCAGCTGACCCGAATACCACCACTGCGAAGGAGATTTCTATCAGGCTGCCGATTGCCGCCGAATGCGACGGCTCAAGACGTAACCAACTTGCCGCAACGCCAGCGAACACCAATACACATCCAAGCGCCCAGAACGCGCCGCGGTTGAAGATCGTTGCAAACACCATGTACCGGGAGCCTATGACGGCCATCATGGCCGGGAAGAACCATGTCGGATCATGAAGCGACAGCCCAAACGCCATTGCGCAGCAGACGATCAACCATATCGTCGAGGCAACAGCCAGTACTGCCAGCGGGTTGCCTTTGGAAGAGGCGGCTGAGCGACCGAGTGCCCTGGTCAAGAGATTTGCGGCCGGGCTGATAAGTGCGCCGCCGATGAGCAGGGTCCATACGCCCGTCGCCACGCCATGCAAGTGGCACATCAGTGCCGCGGCAGCCCAAACCAGCCCTGAGACTAAAATGCCGGGAGCGCCGTCGTAAAACGCCTCGCGCATCTCCTCTTGAGCCTTGCTGTCGAGTGCAAGCTTCATCACCTCTCCAGCGATCGAACGTTCGAGCTAGGCTGCCCGCGGCGGTAGGTACTGCAGGCCCGGACAGAGACGACAGTCCGGCTGGCCCGGGCCGGGCTTGCAGCGCCTGCCGTAGCGAGTCAGCTTGAACGAGGGGTTGGCCTTCGCCGAGCGGTTCACGACCATCCCGCGTATGGGTTTGAGGCGGGATTGCCCAGCATGTCGGTCCACTTGTCCTCTGGCTGGGATTGGTCCCGGTGCAGCTGGCGGTCGTGGTCCGGGTACGTGACACGATCAGTCTGTGCCCTGGTTCCGACCACCAGGACCTTTGTCGGCGCTGCAGACTTGTTCCACAGCGAATGGCCGGCAGGCTCTCCGGCCTTGAATGTGGCCGCGTCGCCCACTTGCAGTTGCGACTCGGTCGATCCTTCCATGACCGTGACTTCTCCTTCCAGCACGTAAACGAGTTCGTCTTCGTCACTGTGCCAGTGCTTTATTGACGACCGAGTCCCGGGCTGGAGGACGTGGATGAACGCTCCGAACTGGGTCAGGCGGCCGGGCTCAGTCAGCCAGCACTCCAGGTTAGGGTGCTCCTTGTCGAAGTGCTCGATCTTCTCGATGTGCTGATCGGGGGGGCGAATGACTGGCATCTAGACCTCGCGATGTTTGAGCGGAGCGGCATCCTCCACGTGCCAGTCGCGCGAGCGTTCGACCGCCCGCTCCCAGGTCCGCAGGCGCGCCTCGGCTGCCTCGCGCGGCATCGCGGGCTCGAAGCGGCGGTCCACCTGCCAGTTGGCGGCGACCTCGTCGGTCGAGCCCCAGAATCCCACGGCGAGCCCGGCGAGATAGGCCGCGCCGAGCGCCGTCGTCTCGGTGACTTTCGGCCGCACCACCGGCACGCCGAGCAGGTCCGCCTGGAACTGCATCATCAGGTCGTTGGCCGTGGCGCCGCCGTCCACGCGCAGCTCGACGAGCGGCTGGCGCGCGTCGCGCTGCATGGCGAGCAGCACCTCGGCGCTCTGGAACGCGATCGACTCGAGCGCCGCGCGGGCGATATGCGCCCGGGTCGTGCCGCGCGACAGGCCCACCATGGTGCCGCGCGCGTAGGCATCCCAGTGCGGGCTGCCGAGGCCCGTGAACGCGGGCACCAGGTACACGCCGCCCGAGTCCGGCACGCTCGCGGCCAGCGCCTCGACGTCGGCGGAGTTCTCGATGAAGCCGAGACCGTCGCGCAGCCACTGCACCACGGCGCCGCCCACGAACACCGCGCCCTCGAGCGCGTAGTGGCGGCCGTCGGTGTGCCAGGCGATGGTGGTCAGCAGCCGGTTCGCCGAGCGCTGCGCCTCGCGACCCGTGTTCATCAGCATGAAGCAGCCAGTGCCGTAGGTGTTCTTGGCCATGCCGGGCGTGAAGCAGGCCTGGCCGAAGAGTGCCGCCTGCTGGTCGCCCGCGATGCCGCCCAGCGGGATCTCGCGTCCGCCGAGGATCGCGAACGCCTCGCCATGGGCCAGCATGGACGGCACCACCTGCGGCAGCACGGCCCGCGGGATGCGAAGCAGTTCCAGCGTGTGCTCGTTCCACTCGCCGGTGCCGATGTCGAGCAGCAGCGTTCGGCTCGCGTTGGTGGCGTCGGTGAGGTGCTGCGCGCCGCGCGAGAGCTTCCACGCCAGCCAGCTGTCGATGGTGCCGAAGGCGAGCTCGCCGCGCTCGGCGCGCGCGCGAAGCCCGGGTTCGCTGTCGAGCAGCCACGCGAGCTTGGTGCCGGAGAAATACGGGTCGAGCAGCAGGCCGGTGCGACGCGTCACCTCGGGCTCGTGGCCCTCGGCCTTGAGCCGTGCGCAGGCGTCGGCCGTGCGCCGGTCCTGCCACACGATGGCCGGTGCGACCGGTCGGCCGGAGGCGCGGTCCCAGAGCACCGTGGTCTCGCGCTGGTTGGTGATGCCCACCGCCACGACGTCCTCGACCGTGGCCCGCGCCCGCGCCAGCACCTCGGCGATGGTCGCGGCCTGCGTGGCCCAGATCTCCTCGGCGTCGTGTTCCACCCAGCCGGAGCGCGGGAAATGCTGGGTGAACTCGCGCTGCGCCGTGGCGACGATCCGGCCGTCGTGGTCGAACAGGATGGAGCGCGAGCTGGTCGTGCCCTGGTCGAGGGCGAGCACGAATCGTGTCATGGGAACCTCTCGTCGGCCGCGAGATTACACCACGGTCCCGGCTCCGGGCGCGGCGGCCGGGTGGGACTGCATCCATTGCTGGAGTCGCGCCGCGCCGTCGGCCGGCACGTGCAGCGCGAGCTTGCTGCGCCGGTAGAGGATGTCCTCGGCGTCCCGGGCCCACTCCTCGCGGCGCAGGTAGTCGATCTCGCGGGCGTGAAGCCCGGGCAGCACCTCCTCGCCAAGCTCGGCGGGCGAGGCCGCGCCCGCAAGGATGCGCTCGGCGCGGGTGCCGTAGGCGCGGGCGTAGCGGTGCAGCAGCGCGCGGGGCAGGCCGGGGTAGCGTGCCGTCAGATGCTTGAGGAAGGCGTCGAAATCGGCTCGGGGCATGTCGCCGCCGGGCAACGGCTGCCCGGCGGTCCAGGGCCGGGCGGTGCAACCGAGGCGGGGCGCCAGCGCGTCCACGACGTCCTCGGCGAGCTTCCGGCAGGTGGTGAGCTTGCCGCCGTAGATCGACAGCAGCGGCGCGCCGCTCGTATCGAGGTCGAGGACGTAGTCGCGCGTCACGCTGGTGGCGCGGTCCTTCGGGTCGGCCAGCAGCGGCCGAGGCCCGCGAAGGTCCACACCACGTCCTTGCGCCCGAGGTCGCTCGAGAAGTAGCGGTTGGCGAGGGCGAGCAGGTACTCGATCTCGGACTCGGCGATCGCGGGGGTCGAGAGGTCGCCCGTGTAGTCCATCTCGGTCGTGCCGATCAGCGTGTAGTCGCCCTCGTAGGGGATCGCGAACACGATGCGGCCGTCCGCGCCCTGGAAGATGTAGGCGAACTCGTGGCCGAACAGCTTCGGCACGACGATGTGGCTGCCCTTGACCTGGCGCGGGTGGCGCGCTGCCTGAAGGGGCGTGGCGCCGTCGAGGAAACGGTCCACCCAGGGACCGGTGGCGTTGACCACCGCACGCGCCTCGACCCCGAGCGTGCCGCCGCCCTCGCGCTCGAGCGTCGCCATCCAGCGCTCGCCGCTGCGCGCGAGTTTCGCGCAGCGCGTGCGGGTGAGCACGGTCGCGCCGTGCTCGCGCGCGTCCATGGCCGTGATCACCACGAGACGCGCGTCGTCCACCCACGCGTCGGAGTACACGAAGCCCTTCGTGTAGCGCGCCTCGAGCGGCGCGCCGGCGGGGTGCCGGCGGAGGTTCACGCCACTCGACCCGGGCAGGAAGCGGCGCCGGGCGAGGTGGTCGTAGAGGAACAGGCCCGCCCGGATCATCCAGGCGGGGCGCAGGTGCGCGTCGTGGGGCAGCACGAAGCGCAGCGGCCAGCAGATGTGCGGCGCGGCCGCGAGCACGACCTCGCGCTCGCGCAGCGACTTGCGCACGAGCCCGAAATCGTAGAACTCGAGGTAGCGCAGCCCGCCGTGGATCAGCTTCGTGCTCGCTGAGGAGGTGTGCGAGGCGAGGTCGTGCTGCTCGCAGAGCAGGGTACGCAGGCCGCGTCCCGCGGCATCGCGGGCGATGCCCGCGCCGTTGATGCCGCCGCCGACGACCAGCAGGTCGTAGCTCGCCGGCTCCCGGCTCATGCGTCCAGGTGCCGCGCGACCGCCTCGGCCGTGACGGCGCTCACGCGCACGTTGGATTCCTCGGTGACGCCGGCGACGTGCGGCGTGAGAATCAGGTTCGAAAGGCCCGCGAACTGCGCACCCGAGGTCGCGTCCACCGGTTCGCGTGCGAACACGTCGAGGGCCGCGCCGCCGAGGTGCCCGGAGCGCAGCGACGCGCACAGGGCCTCCTCGTCCACAACGCCGCCGCGCGCCGCGTTGACGAGGATCGCGCCCGGCCTCATGCCGGCGATCGATTTAGAGTCGATCATGTTGCGCGTCGCGTCGGTGAGCGGTACGTGCAGGCTCACCACGTCGCTCGAGGACAGCAGTTCCGGCAGTGACTGGCGCAGTGCGCCGGCCCACGCGTCGTGACCCTCGGGCAGCAGCGGGTCGTACGCGCCGACGCTCATGCCGAGGTCGCGGGCCATGCGTCCCGTCACGCGGGCAATGGCGCCGTAGCCCACGAGCCCGAGCCGCTTGCCGGCGAGCTCGCGACCCATGAGTTCCGTGCGCGGCCACTCGCCCGCCGCAACGCGCGCCGTGGCGAACCACGCCCGGCGTAGCAGCATCAGCGCGGCCGTGATCACGTACTCGGCCACCGACAGGTCATTGGCGCCCGTCGCCGGGTACACGGCAATGCCGCGCGCCTCGCAGGCGCGCACGTCGATGTTGTCGAGGCCGACGCCGAGGCGCCCGACGACCTCGAGCCGCACGGCGGACCCCAGCAGCGCGCCGCGCACCTGGGTGCGGTTGCGCACGATCAGCGCGCGCGCCTCGCGCAGGGTGGCGGCGAGCCGCGTCGGGTCGTCGACGAGCTTCGGGTCGTAGAGCACGTCGCGCCCGGCGAAATGGGCCTCGATGGCAGCCTCGTCCATGAATTCGGTTATGACGATCTCGGGCATGACGGGTCTCCGAACCGGCGCGGCCGGGGCGTTCAGGCGGGCCGCTCGACGAGTGCGCGGATCTCGTCGTGCAGCGCTGCCGGGATGGCGATGCCGTTTGCCGCCGCACGCGCGCGGTTCGCGAGGCGGCGTGTGCCCGGCAGGCGGGCGTCCGGCTCGGCGGCGATGGCCGCGAGCAGGGTCGCCATGCGCTCATCGTACCGGCCGGCGGACAGCCGCCCCGGGTCGAGCGCGATCAGCACGTGGCCCATGTTCGGTGGGCCGCCCTGGTCGTCGAAGAACGAGCTCGCCTCCCAGCCGAAGGCGCCGCCCGTGACCGCTGCCGCGAGGATCTCGATCATCAGTGCCAGCGCGCCACCCTTGGCGCCGCCGATCGGCAGCAGCGTGCCGCCGAGCGCGGCCTTCGGGTCGGTGGTCGGGCGGCCCTGCGCGTCGACGGCCCAGTCGCCCGGGATCGGCTTGCCGGCCTTTTCGGCGGCGACGATCCTGCCGCGGGCCGCCACCGACATCGCGAGGTCGATCACGAGCGGATCGGCGCCGCCCGGCAGGGGCGCGCCGAAAGCCAGGGGGTTGGTCCCGAGTGTCGGCCGCCGGCCGCCCCAGAAGGCCATGGCCTTGGGCGAGTTGCCGAGCACGATCGCGACGAGGCCGCGTTCGGCCAGCCGCTCGGCATGCGCGCCCGCCTGGCCGAAGTGGTGCGAGCGGTGGAGGGCGGCGACCGCGATGCCGTGCTCGTGCGCGAGCGGCGCCAGCGCCGCGATCGCGAGGTCGATGGCCGGGTAGGCGAAGCCGAAGCCGCCGTCCACGCGCAGCGCGGCCCCTGCGACCTGCGCGATTCGCGGCGTCGCGTGGCCGTCGACCTTGCCGGCCAGCGCCTGCAGCGCGTAGGAGGGCACGCGCGACAGGCCGTGGCCGGCCTGGCCGTCGGCTTCCGCGGCGACCAGCGCGCGCGCGGTTGCCTGCGCGTTAGCGGTGCTCGTGCGGCTGGCGGCGAGAGCCTCGCAGGCGAGCGCCTCGGCCTCTGCGAGAGCCAGTCGGACGGGCTCGCTCATCGCGGGTCAGGCGCTCCGGTAAAGCTTGGTCATCACGAATTCCTGGTGGCCGAGTGCCTCGGCCGCCGTGTAGCGGCCGTTCGCGGTGTGCACGATCATGTCGATCAGCGCGTCACCCGCCTGGTCGATGGTCATCTCGCGGCGCACGATCCCGGAGACGTCCACGTCCACGTGCTCGGACATTAACCGGACCGTGCGCGGATTACCCGTGACCTTGATGACCGGCATGATCGGGTTGCCGATCACGTTGCCCTGGCCGGTCGGGAAGATGTGCAGCACGTAGCCCGCGGCCGCCTGCAGCGTGCAGCACTCCGCCGCGGCCGACGAGGTGTCCATGAAGTACAGGCCCGGGCCGCGCGCCGGCGCCTCGGCGGGTTCGAGCACGTCGATGAAGCTCACCTTCTTGCCGATCTTCTCGAGATTGCCGAGCGCCTTTTCCTCGATCGTGGTCAGGCCGCCCGCGATGTTGCCCTTGGTGGGCTGGCTGTCGGAGAGGTCGGAGGTCTTGTGCGCCTCGATCACGTCGTCCTGGTAGGCCTGCCAGGTCTTCATGAACTTCTCGCGCACCTCCGGGGTCGCGGCGCGCGCGGCGGCGAGGTGCTCGGCGCCGGTCAGTTCCGACGTCTCGCCGAAGCAGCCATAGAGCCCGGCCGGGACCAGCTTGTCGTACATGTTGCCGACGGTGGGGCAGGAGGCAAGCCCGGTCGTCGTGTCGGATTCGCCGCACTTGGCCGCGATCCACAGTTCTTCGAGGTCGCACTCGACGCGTACCAGGCCGGAGGTCTGGTGCACGAACTCCTTGGCCTTCCGCGAGGCGGCGGCGATGGTGGCGATGTCGCCATTGCCCTCGATCCAGAAGCCCGCGACGGGCTTGCCGGTGGCGGCGATGCCGTCGACGATCTTCTGCGTCCAGCCCGGCTCGATGCCGATCACGATGCAGGCGGCCACGTTCGGATTGGCGCCGGTGCCGATCATGGTGCGGAAGTGCAGTTCGAGGTCTTCGCCGAACTGCAGGCGTCCATAGGCGTGGGGCAGCGCGATCGTGCCCTGGATGTGGTTCGCCACAGCCACGCAGGCGGCGTTCGAGATGTCGTCCACCGGGAGGATGGCGACGTGGTTGCGGACGCCGACGCGGCCGTTCTCGCGGCGGTAGGCCCAGATCTTCTTGCCCGTGCTCATGGTGGGCCTCCGTTTACCAGCGCTTGGTCTTGAGGTTGTGGACGTGCACGTGCTCGCCCTGGCTGACGTCGGCGACGATGCGGCCGATGTCCTGGCCGTACTTGATCACGGTGTCGCCCGCCTCGAGGTCCCGGAGCGCGACCTTGTGGCCGATCGGCACCGCCTGCCGCGCCACGAGGCGGAAGTCCGAATTGTCGTGGGTCACGACGCACAGCATCTCGGTGCCGGCCTCGAGGCCCTCGACGACCACTACGCCGACGTTGTCCTTCGGGTCGTGCACGAGCAGGTGGGGGGTGGTCACGCAGGGTCCTCCGTAGGGGACGGCCGGCATGGGCCGTCTAGTCTTATATAAGATACTATACAGCAGATGATGGACACAGGCGCAAGCGGCCGCGTACGATGCGGGCTCGGTCCGGGAGAACCGCCCATGGACGAGTCACCACGCTACCGGCCCCTCTACCAGCAGGTCTACGAGTTCCTCGTGAAGCAGATCGCGACGGGCGAGTGGGGCCCCGGCGAGGCGCTGCCCTCGGAACAGGCGCTCGCCGGGCGACTGAACGTCAGCCAGGGCACGGTACGCAAGGCGCTCGACGCGCTCGCGGCCGACAGCCTCATCGACCGCCGGCAGGGCAAGGGCACGTACGTCGCCGAACACACGCAGGAGCGGGCGCTGTTCCGCTTCTTCCGGCTCACCCGGCCCGGCGGCGGATCGCGCGCCGTGCCGACGAGCGCCGGGGACACGCTCAAGCGCCGCCCGGCACGCGCCGCCGACGTCGCGCGGCTCGCCCTGGAGCCCGGAGCCGACGTGTTCGAGATCAACCGCATGCGGCTCGTGGACGGCGAGCCCGTCGTCCTCGAGAAGATCGTCCTGCCGGCGGCGGTGTTCGCCGGGTTCGAGAAACACGCCCCGCTGCCGAATGCGCTGTACGCGCTGTACCAGCGCGAGTACGGGGTCAACATCGTCTCGGCCGAGGAGGAACTGCGAGCGGATACCGCCCGCAAGGAGGACTGTCGCCGGCTCAAGCTCGAGCCGGGTTCGCCCCTGCTGCACATCGACCGCGTGGCGCTGTCGCTCGAAGGCGTGCGGGTGGAATGGCGCGCGAGCCGCTGCGACACGACGCAACTCGTGTACGCCGTCACCCTGTCCTGAGGGACGCTTCCATGCCGACCGTGCTGTGCGTTGGCCATGCAGTGCAGGACTTCGTGTTCACCGTGCCCGAGCTGCCGCAACAGGCCAGGAAGTTCCGGGCGACGCGCTTCGAGAGCGTGGGCGGCGGGCCCGCCGCGACGGCGGCGGCAGCAATCGCGCTGCTCGGCGGGCGCGCGATGCTGGCCGCGCGGGTCGGCGAGGATGCCGCGGCCGACATGATCATCGCCGAGCTCCAGTCGTACGACGTGGACTGCACGCTGGTGCGGCGCTGCGCGGGTTGCGCATCGTCCGTCTCCGCCGTGATCGTGGACGCCCGCGGCGAGCGCATGATCGTCAACCACCTCGATGCCGCTCTGCCAGCCGACCCGGACTGGCTTCCGGCTCCGTGGGTCACCGGCGCCGACGTGGTGCTCGTCGACACGCGCTGGCCCGAGGGTGCGCTCGCGGCGCTGTTCGAGGCCCGCGCCGCGGGCCTCCCGGGCGTGCTCGACGCCGACCGCCCGGTTCCGGCCGACGGTGCGCTGCTGCGGGAGGCCTCTCACGTGGCCTTCTCGGCCGACGCGCTCGCCGACTTCAGCGGCATCGACGATCCCGCGCGCGCGCTCGTCGAGGTCGGGCGTGACCTGCCGGGCTGGTGCGCCGTCACCGCGGGCGCCGAGGGCGTGTACGCGCTCGACAAAGGCGAACTGAGCCGATTCCCGGCCTTCGCGGTGCCCGTGGTGGACACGCTCGGTGCGGGCGACGTCTGGCACGGTGCCTTCGCGCTGGCGCTGGCCGAGGGCCGCGACGAGGCCGCGGCAGTTTGCTTCGCCTCCGCGGCCGCCGCACTCAAGGTGCAGCGGACCGGCGGGCGCTCGGGCGCGCCCACGCGCGCCGAGCTCGACGGGTTCCTCGCGGCGTATCCCGCGGCCTGACACGACACGCAAGGGGCCCACATGACGGTTTCCGCAGGCAAGTACTGGGGCATGCGCCGCATGGCGGATGCGGCCGGGCGCTACAAGATGACGGCGGTGGACCAGCGCCCACCGATCAAGAATCCAATCAGGGCGAAGCGCGGCACGCCCGAGGCTCCGTGGGAGGACGTCGCGCGCTTCAAGGAGCTGCTGATCCGCGAGCTGCAGGGCGAGTCCTCGGCGATGCTGCTCGACCCGCATTACGCCTATCCGCGCGGCGTCACGATGCTCGACGCGCGGCTCGGACTCATCCTCACCCTCGAGGACTCGATCTTCCAGGAGACGGCGGGCGGCCGACTGTCCTCGGAGATCGACGACTGGTCGGTCGGGAAGATCAAGCGCGCGGGCGGCGACGCCGTGAAGGTGCTCACCTGGTACCGTCCGGACGGCGACCCCGCGGTCTGCGCCGCGCAGCAGGAATTCACTCGCCGGATCGGCGAGGCCTGCAGGCGCTACGACATTCCTTTCGTCTTCGAGCTGCTCGTGTACCCGCTCGCGGGCGACGCCGAGCAGACGCGTGACTACGTCGAGATGAAGACGAAGCAGGCCGGGCTCGTCATCGACAGCGTGCGCGCCTTTGCCGACCCGCGCTTCGGCGTGGACCTGTTCAAGCTCGAGAGCCCGGTGCCGGCGGGTGACGTGCCGGAGCCCGGCGCGCCGGGATCGCAGGCCGTGCAGGCACTGTTCCACGAGCTCGATCACGCCGCGGGCCGCCCCTGGGTGATGCTGTCGGCCGGAGCGGGGATGGACGAATTCAAGCGCGTGCTGCACTACGCGTACGCGGCGGGTGCGTCCGGTTACCTGGCGGGCCGCGCGATCTGGCTCGCGGCGTTCCAGCGGTTTCCCGACTGGGACGGCATACGCGACGAGCTTCGCGGGGAAGCCGTCCCCTACATGCGCGGACTCAATTCGCTGACCGACGCGGCGGCGAGGCCGTGGCACGCGCACCCCTGTTTCGGGCCGGGCGGCGCGCGCGTCGAGCCCGCGGACTCGAGCTTCCGGCACGCATATGCCGGCTTTGGAGGATGACATGTCGCTGACCTACGGCGTGGCGGTGCTGGCGCGCCCCACATTCGACGTCCCCTTCGCGGAGGACATGAAGACGCGGGCTTTCGCGGCGCTCGAGGCGGCCGGCATCCGCACGGTCGGTCCGCGCGAGCTGCTGTTCGACCGCGCCGCGGCCGAGCGGGCCGTGGCGCAGATCCGCTCCGCGGGGCCGATCGACCTGCTGCTGATCCTTCAGATCACTTTCACGGACGCGACGATGACCGTGAAGCTCGCGAAGGAGGCGACCACGCCGATCGCGATCTGGGCCGTGCCCGAGCCGCGCATCGGCGGACGCTTGCGTCTCAATGCCTACTGCGGGCTCAACCTCGCGGCGCATGCGCTCGGCCGGGCCGGCGTGCCGCACGGCTGGCTGTACGCGGCGCCCGACGCGCCGGGTCTCGCGTCCAGCCTGCGCGCGCTTGCCACGCCGGCGGTGAGCGTGCCGTCGCGTGCGCGTCCGGCGCAGGCGAGTGCGGACCCCGCGGCCCAGCGCGTGCTCGACTCGCTGCGCGGCGCGAAGATCGCCGTCGTCGGAAGGCATCCCGACGGTTTCGATACCTGCGAATACGACGAAAAGCTGCTGTTCGACCTCGCCGGCATGCGCGTCGAGACCGTGCAGCTCGGGGAGCTGTTCGACAAGGCCCGCGCGATGGACCCGGCACGGGTCGGCGCGGCGCGCGCCGGCGCCGCGGCGGAGCTCGAAGGGCTCGACGACGTGGACCAGGAGCAGCTCGACCGCTCGTTCCGCGTCTTCTGCGCGCTCGAGGACGTGCAGCAGGAGAGCCACGCCAGCGGGCTCGCGGTGCGCTGCTGGCCGGAGATGTTCACCGAGTACGGCTGCGCCGCCTGCGGCCCGATGGCGATGATGAACCAGAAGCAGGTGCCCGCGGCCTGCGAGGCCGACGTGCACGGCTCGCTGTCGCAGCTGATGCTGCAGGAACTCGCCGGCGAGCCCGCCTGGATGGCCGACCTCGTGGATATCACGCCCGCCGACGACACGGCGGTGCTCTGGCACTGCGGGCTCGCCCCGATCTCCATGCGCGATCCCCAAGCGCACGCGGAAGCGACCATCCACACCAACCGCAGGATGCCGCTGCTGCACCAGTTCCCCATCAAGCCGGGCCGCGTGACGCTGGCGCGGCTCTCGCGCGCGCGCAACGAGACCAAGCTCATGATCGCGGGAGCCGAGGTGATCCGCGCGCCGATGGCGTTCACGGGATGCTCGGGCACGGTCAGGTTCGACCGGCCGGCGGCCGACGTGGGCCGCACCATCATGGAGGAGGGGCTCGAACACCATTTCGCGCTCGCGTACGGCGACCACAAGCCGGCGCTCAGGGCCATCGCCGCGCGCTGGAACCTGCCCGTGCTCGAGCTCGCCTGACGTGGGCGCGTTCGACGTCGAGGCGCCGAACTGGGGGCGCATCCCGCCGGTGCACGTGACCGCCGCCCCCGCCGTGCAGCCGGACGGCAGCGTCGCGATTCCGACGGATGCCGGGATCCTGCGGGTCGCGATGCTCGAGTCCGGCCTGCGCCTGCGCCTCGGGCCCGACGCACGCGACTACGGGATACTCGTTCGCGAGCCCGCGGTGCTCACGTCGCGCGTCGAAGCCATCGAGGGTGGCACGCGGCTCGTGGCCGGCGAGCGTGTGCTCGAGATCGGCCATGCGCCGCTCTCGTTTGCGCTGACGGTGTCGGGGCGCGCCGTGCAGTCGTCCCCGGGCGACGGGCACTTCGTGCGCCGCTTCCGCCTGCCGCCCTTCGCACGGCTCGGTGACGGCTGGCTCGTGAGCCTCGAGCTCGGCCACGACACGCCGGTGTACGGCCTCGGCGAAAAGTGGGGTCGCCTCGACCGGCGCGGGCAGCTCGTGCGCTCGTACAACCACGACGCGCTCGGCGTGAACGCCGAGGCGAGCTACAAGAACGCGCCCTTCGCCTGGAGCCCGGAAGGCTGGGGCGTGTTCGTGCACACCGTGGCCCCGGTCGTGCACGGCGTGGGATACGCGCCGTGGTCGCAGCGGGCCTACGCCCTCAAGGTGGACTCACCCTCGCTCGACCTGTTCGTGCTCGACGGCGCGAACGGTGCCCAGGTCCTCGGCCAGTACACCGCGCTGACGGGGCGTGCGCCCGTTCCGCCGCTGTGGAGCCTGGGGGTGATCCTCTCCAAGGCCTATTACCGCACCGCCGAGGAGATCCTCGCGGTCGCGCGGGAAGTGCGCGAGCGCGGCATGCCTTGCGACACGATCACCTTCGACGGGCGTGCCTGGCAGGACACCGATACGCGCTTCGCGTTCGAGTGGGATCCGGTCCGCTACCCTGATCCGCGGGCGGTAATCGCCGAGATCAAGACGCTCGATTTCCGCGTGTGCGTGTGGGAGTACCCACTGGTGTCGGTGCGCAACCCGCTGTTCGCCGAGCTGGCGGACAAGGGCTGGCTGCTCAAGGATGCCCGCAGCGGCGAAGCGTATCGCTACCAGTGGGACCTCGAGCCCTTCGGCGCGGTACTGACGCCGTTGCCGGAGTCGGGCCTGCTCGACTTCACGCAACCCGACGCCTATGCCTACTGGCGCGATCGCCACCGGGAGCTGTTCGAGCTCGGCGTGGACATGATCAAGCCGGACTTCGGCGAGCAGGTCGAGCCGCACATGGTGGCGTCCGACGGCGCGCAGGGCGACGCGCTGCACAACGTCTATGCGCTGCTCTACAACCGCTGCGTGTACGAGGCGGCGAGCCGCTATGGAAAGGACGGGGCCTTCCTGTTCAGCCGCGCTGCCTGGGCGGGTTCTCAGCGCTATCCCTCGCAGTGGGGCGGCGACCCGCAGGCCGACTGGGGCGGCCTCGCGGCGAGCATCCGCGGTGGCCTCTCGTGGGGCCTCACCGGCGCGCCGTTCTACGCGACCGACGTCGGCGGTTTCTACGGCGACCGGCGCGATCCACAGCTGTACGTGCGCTGGGCGCAGGCGTCCGTGTTCTCCGCCCACATGCGCCTGCACGGCATCGGCGCCCGCGAGCCCTGGTCCTACGGCCCGGAGGCGGAGCGCGCCGCGATGGCTGCGCTGGAACTGCGCTACCGGCTGCTGCCGTACCTGTGGCGAACGGTCGAGGAGGCGAGTGCGACCGGCCTGCCGATGCAGCGCGCCATGGCGCTGGCCTGCCCGGACGAGCCGGAGGCCTGGGGCTTCGACCACCAGTTCTTCTGCGGGGAGGATCTGCTCGTCGCGCCCTGCCTGAACCCCGGCGGGCGAGTGCGCGTCTACCTGCCCGAGGGCGAGTGGCGCCGCTTTGCGGGCGGCGAGCCTCTCGAGGGCGGGCGAACCCACGACCTCGTGCTCGCGCTCGACGAGCTCGCCGTATTCGCGCGGCGCGGCGCCGAGATCCCGCTCGGCCCCACGGTGCGCCACACGGGCGAGCTCGGCGAGCTGCCCGAGGTCGTCGAGACCTGGCGCGCCGTCTAGCATCGACCCGCAGCCGCCCGCAGACGGGGCCTGCACTTTCACTGGAGTGGAGCCGACGCCGTCGCCGGCCGGGCGCCGCGCGACTGGATTGCGCGGTCAGGCCGGCAACGACGCGCTTGTCTGGTCTCAGATGTCTTATATAAGGGTTGTAAGACATAGAAATCTCATGCTACGTTATTCGTATCAGGAATCCGTGCCGCGCCAGCGGCAGCGGCGCAATACATCGACAACAGTCCTGGGGGAGATCAGACCATGCACGTCCGCCCGACCCGCCGTTCCATGAGCCCAGTCGCCGTCGCCGTCCTCGCGGCGCTCGCGGTGGCCCCTGCTGCGCACGCACAGGAGACTGGCACCACGGCCGGCGGTCTCGAGGAGATCATCGTCACGGCGCAGAAGCGCGAGCAGAACCTGCAGGAGGTGCCGATCGCCGTCTCTGTCGTCAGCGGCAGCACGCTCGAGGCCACCGGCGGGTTCAACGTGGAGTCGCTGCGCCAGCTCGTGCCCTCGCTCAACATCCGCAAGACGAACACCCAGCTCAACCAGGCGCTGTTCCTGCGCGGCGTCGGCACCATCAACTTCGCGATCGCCGCCCAGCCGAGCGTCGCCTTCGTGCTCGACGGCGTGGTGATGTCCTCCGCCGGCGAGGCCTTCGGCGACATGTACGACGTAGAGCGCGTCGAGGTGCTGCGCGGCCCGCAGGGCACGCTGTTCGGCAAGAACGCCTCTGCGGGCGTCGTCAACGTCGTCTCCACCCGGCCCGGCGACACGCTCGGGGGCTACGTGGACGTCGGCTGGTACGAGGACAACGAGGTGCGGCTCAAGGCGGCGCTCGATGCGCCCATCTCCGACAAGCTGCGCACCCGGACCACCGCGACCTGGGGCGACTTCGACGGCTACATCGACAACATCAGCGACACCAAGGCGGGTGGCGACCTCAACGGCTACGACCGCTGGGGCGTGCGCACGATCTGGGAGGCCGACCCGACGGAGAACGTCCGGCTGACGTTCATCGGCGACTACCGCAAGTCGGACGACAACTGCTGCGTCGAGGTCATCGCCGGTCCGTTTTCGGGCGGCCAGGCGGCCGCGGTCGCCTCGCTGCTCGAGGGCACGGACTACGACAAGGGCTTCTCGAGCCGCAAGGTGCGCCAGAACCTCGAGATGACCTCCGAGGAGGAAGCCTGGGGCCTGTCGCTGCAGGCGGACATCGGCCTCGGCGACTACACGCTGACCTCGATCACCGCCTACCGCACCTGGGACTCCACCGAGATCCGCGAGGGCGACTGGCTCGATGCCGGCCCGGCCTACGTCGGCATCAACCAGCTGCACGACATCGGCCCGCAGGAGCAGGACACGTTCTCCCAGGAGCTGCGCATCGCCTCGCCCGGCGGACAGTTCGTCGACTACGTGGCGGGTCTGTACTACGCGACGACCAGCGCCGACCGTTACTTCCAGCGCGATACGGAGGTGTGCCGCTCCAGCACGCTGGCGCCGGACGCGACGGGCCTGAGGCCCTGCACGCCGGCGGCCTCGGTCATCGAGTTCCCATCCGCCAACGCGGATTTCGGCGCCGACTTCGACAATTTCGCGGTGTTCGGCGACGGCACCTTCAACCTCACCGACCGCTTCCGCGTGATTGCCGGCCTGCGCTGGACCTGGGACGACCTCGAGTTCGATCACACGTACAACTTCTCGCCGATCACCGGGCCGGGAATCCGCAGCAGCGCCGACCCGAACGAGACCGAGTGCAACGGGGTGATCAGCCTGTGCCCCGGCAACACCCGCACCATCAGCGGCAGCAACAGCTCCGACGAGGGTTCGGGCCGGTTGGGCGTGCAGTTCGACTTCACCGACGACCTGATGGCCTATGCGAGCTACGCCCGCGGCTACAAGGGCCCGGCATACAACGTCTTCTTCAACATGCGGGTCCGGGATTCCGAGGTCATCGAAGGCGAGACGGCCGACTCCTACGAGCTCGGCATCAAGTCCACGCTGGCGGACGGCCGGTTGCTCCTCAACGGCGCGGTGTACTCCGCCGAGTACGACAACTTCCAGACCAACAACTTCCTGATCCTGAACGGCGTCCTGATCACGACGCTGACCAACGCCGGCACCGTGTCGACCGAGGGCTTCGAACTCGACTTCCTGGCCCGCCCGCTCGACGGGCTCTCGCTTGGCGGCGGCATCGCCTATACCGACGCCCAGGTCGACAAGTTCTTCACGCCGCCAGGCTCGGCGGGAATCGCCAGCGGCACGCCGCTGCCGCTCGCGCCGGAGTGGAAGGCGACCCTGAACGCCGACTACCGCATCGAGCTCGACCGGCTCGACATCACGCCGAGCCTGCTGTTCGTGTACACCGACGACCAGTACGCGGACCTGATCAGCCGGACCCTGCCGGCCGTGCAGGAACAGGTGCTGATCCCGTCCTTCACCACGATCGACCTGTCCGTGGCGTTCGCGGACAAGTCCGACCGCTATCGCCTGACGATCATCGGCCGCAACCTCAGCGACGAGAACTTCGCGGCGCTGATCACGCGCGGTGGCCCGGCCGGCGGCCGGCGCCTGCAGATCCCGCGCGAGGCCGACCGCTACTTCGGCGCACAGTTCCGCGTCGGCTTCGGCGGCGGTCGCTGACGACGTCGGCCGCGTCGCCCCGGCGCGGCCTGGCCCATAATCCGGCGCAGGCCGCCCCCGGGCGGCCCGCGTTGTCGGTGGGTTCCGTCGCGGGGGAGTGGCCCGGCGCATGAAATCGTTGCTCACGGGGTTTGTCCGGGCGCTCGGCCGCGTGAACGGCCCGCTCGCGCTGGCCGCCCGCAACCTCGCCGGCGCACTGCTCGCGGTGATGCTTCTCCTCGCGCTCGCCCAGATCGTGTCCCGGGGCGTGTTCCACTACTCGCTCGACTGGGCCGAGGAACTGGCGCGGGTGGCGCTGGTCTGGTCGGTGCTGCTGGTCGCGCCCTTCGCCTACCGCAAGGGTGCACACGTCGCGATCGTGTCGTTCGCCGAAGCGCTCCCGCCGCGGCTGCTCGCCTTCGCCAGCCTCGTGCTCAACGGCCTCATCGTCTGGATCCTCGCGGTGCTCTTCATCGAGAGCTTCGCCTTCTGGCGACGCGGACTCGAGATCATGGCCTCGACCCTCGAGATCAAGATGGCGTGGATCTACGCGATCGTTCCGACCGCGTTCGCCATGCTGATCCTGGTCGGCATCGAACTCATCGGCCGGCTGCTGCTGCACCTTGCCGGCGGGCCCTCCGGAATCGTCATGGAAGGCGCCATGCCCGCCGTGATCGAGGACTGAGGGCGGTGTCCACGGCCTTCTTCTGGCTGTTCATCGCGCTGCTCGCGCTCGGCACGCCGGTCGTCTTCGCGCTGCTGATCGGGCCGGGCCTGAGCCTCGTGCTCGACGACCAGCGGCAGTTCTTCGCCTCGCTGCTCTCGCGCTTCTACAACGGCGTGGACAGCTTCCCGCTGCTCGCCGTGCCGTTCTTCATCCTCGCCGGCGAGCTCATGAACTCGGGCGGTATCACCCGCTCGATCGTGAACTTCAGCCAGTCGCTGATCGGCCACTTCCGCGGCGGACTCGCGCAGGTGAACATACTGTCCTCGATGCTGTTCGCGGGCATCTCGGGCTCGGCGGTCGCCGATGCCTCCGCCATCGGCAAGATGCTGGTGCCGGCGATGGAGCAGAACGGCTACAAGCGCAGCTTCGCGGCCGCCGTGACGGCGGCGGCGGCCGTGATCGGGCCCATCATCCCGCCGTCCGGCATCATGGTGCTGTACGGCTTCGTGATGAACGTATCCATCGGCGCGCTGTTCGCCGCGGGCGTGGTGCCGGGGATCATGATCGGCCTCGGGCTCATGCTCACGACGCGCATCCTCGCAACGCGGAACGACCTCCCCGTCGCGTCGCCGCGCGCAACCTGGCGCGAGCGCGGGCTGGCCTTCCGCAAGGCGGCGCTGGCACTCGTGATGCCGGTCATCCTGCTCGGCGGCATGCTCTCCGGCTATTTCACCGCCACCGAGGCTGCCGCCGTCGCGGCCGGCTACGCGATCATCGTCGCGCCCTTCGTCCTTCGAACCGTCGACTTCGCCGAGATGCGACGCATCTTCGTCGCCACCGCCATGCAGTCGGGCGTCATCCTGATGCTCGTAGGCGCCGCGGTCACCTTCGCGTGGCTGGTGACGGTGTCCGGCATGGCGGAAGGCATCGCCAGTGCGATGCTCAGGATCAGCGACGACCCAACGGTGCTGCTGTTCCTGGTCAACGTCCTGCTGCTGCTGATCGGGATGTTTCTCGACGCCGGCCCGGCCATCCTGATCCTCGGGCCGGTGCTGGCGCCGATCTTCGTCGAGATGGGCGTTCACCCGGTGCACTTCGCGCTGGTCATGTGCATCAACCTGACACTCGGGCTCGCCACGCCGCCGATGGGACTGGTGCTGTTCGTCACCTCCTCGGTGGCCGGCGTGCGCGTCGAGAGCATCGTGCGCGCCATGTTGCCGTTCCTCGCCGTCGAGATCGCGGTGCTGCTGCTCGTCACGTTCTTCCCGCCGCTCACGCTGGCGCTGCCGCGCTGGCTCGGGCTGATCCAGTGACGGCGCCGTGACGAACCCGGTGCTCATGCGCGTGCTGCTCCTGCTGATCCTGGCCGTCTGCGCGGCGGGCGTGTACACGTCGCGCGCCGAGCGCGCCGAGATCACGATCCGAATCGCCTTCCTCGCCTCCAGCGACGACGAGGACTACGTGGGCGCCATGGCGTTCAAGGACAGCGTCGAGGCGGCGGCCGGCGGCCGGGTCTCTGTGCAGGTCTTCCCGTCGGGGCAGTACTGCGGCAGCGAGCGCGAGTGCATCGAGGCGCTGCAGGGCGGCATGCTCGAGATGCACCAGACGACGTTCGGCGGGCTCGCGGCGCTGTTCGGGCCCGCGCAGGTGCTCGACCTGCCTTACACTTTCGCGGACGACGCCGTGGCCGAGTGCGTGATGGACGGACCGCTGCTCGACGAGATAGGTCAGTCGATCCTGGGCCAGGGCCTCGGCCTGCGGCTCATGGCCGTGGGCAACACGGGCGGCTGGCGCAGCTTTGCGACGACCCGCAAGCGCATCCGCTCGCCCGCGGACCTCGACCGCCTGAGGATCCGCACGCTGCCCTCGGCCCTCGAGCAGGAGATGGTGCGGGCGCTGGGCGGCAGCCCGACGCCGTTGCCGTGGTCGGAGGTGTATTACGCGCTCTCCGCCGGGCTGCTCGACGGCACCAAGAACAGCGTGCAGGACGTGGTGGGCATGAAGCTGCACGAGCACGTGCGCTTCCTGCTGGTGGACCGTCACAGCTACATGGGCGCGATGTGGTGGTACTCGGAAAAGCAGTGGCAGTCGCTGCCCGAGGATCTCAAGCCCGTCGTGGCCGAGGGTTTTCGAGTGCTTGCGCTCGCCACGCGCGAGGCCGCCGCGAGCCGGCAGGCGCCGGCGTTCGAGACATTTCGCGCCTCGGGCGGTACCGTGGACGAGATCACGGCGGAGCAGCGCGGGCAGTTCCGCGCCGCTACCCGGGGTCTGCGCGACTGGTACGCCAATCGCTACGGTCCCGAATGGCTGGAGCGCCTCGACGCGGCGGTGACCGCGTGTGAGCAGAACGACGGAGGAGTCAAATGAAGATCCTGTTCGTTGATGCGGGCAACTACTGCCGTTCGCCGGCGGCGGAAGCGGTGTGCCGCAAACTGGCCCGCGATGCGACTCTCGAAGGGCGCGTGTCGTTCGCCTCCGCCGGCCTCAAGGACAAGCACGCCGGCGACACCGCCGACCCGCGAACCATCGCGGCCTGCGAGGCGCGCGGCTACGACCTCGGCGCCTTTCGCTGCCGCGAGATCGCCGCGGAGGACTTCGCCACCACCGACCTGATACTCGCGATGGACCGCGACAACCTGCGGCAGCTCGAGCAGCGCCTACCGGCCGGGAGCGCCGTGCGCATGGAACTCTTCCTCGGTGACCGCGAGGTGCCCGACCCGTACTTCGGCGAGGCCGACGGCTTTGCCGTGATGATGGACCAGATCGAGGCGGGTGCGCGCCGGCTGCTCACTACGTTCGGTGCCGAGGAGTCGTGACGGGGCCGGCGCAGTTCGACTACGACCTGTTCGTGATCGGCGCCGGCTCGGGCGGCGTGCGGGCGGCCCGCGTGGCGGCCGGGTTCGGCGCGCGGGTCGCCATCGCCGAGTCCTACCGGCCCGGAGGCACCTGCGTCATCCGCGGCTGCGTGCCGAAGAAGCTGCTCGTGTACGCCGCTCACTTCCGCGACGACCTCGAGGACGCGGCGGCCTACGGCTGGACCGCCGAGGCGAGCTTCTCCTGGCCCGCGCTCATCGCCAACAAGGACCGCGAGATCACCCGCCTCGAGGACATCTACCGGACGCTGCTCAAGGCGGCCGGTGTCGCGCTCATCGAGGGGCACGCCACGCTGGTCGACCGCCACACGGTGCAGGTCGCGGAGCGGAGCTTCACGGCCGCGCACATCCTGATCGCCACGGGCGGGCAGCCGGTCCGTCCCGCGATTCCGGGTGCCGAGCTGGCGATCACCTCGAACGAAGCGTTCCAGTTGCCCGAGTTCCCGGGTCGCGTGCTGATCGTCGGCGGGGGCTTCATCGCCGTCGAGTTCGGAGGGATCTTCCACGGCCTCGGCGCCGGGGTGACGCTGGCCTATCGGGGCGAGCAGATCCTGCGCGGTTTCGACGACGACGTGCGCAGGCACCTGCACCACGAGCTCGTTCTGAAGGGCCTCGACGTGCGACTGCAGAGCCATCTCACCCGCATCGAGCGACGTGCGGACGGCTCGCTCCTCGCCGCGCTCACGACCGCCGGGCGAGCGGAGCAGGTCGAGGCCGACGCCGTGATGTTTGCAGTCGGTCGCCGGCCCGCGACTGCGGGCCTCGGACTCGAAGCGGTGGGTGTCGTCCTCGACGCGCAGGGCGCGGTATCCGTGGACGGGTACTCCACCAGCAGCGTGCCGAACATCCACGCGGTGGGCGACGTCACCGATCGCATCGCCCTCACGCCGGTCGCCATCCGCGAGGGGGCGGCGCTCGCGACCACGCTGTTCGGCCGCCGCCGCGTTGCGGTCGATCATCGGGACGTGCCGCAGGCCGTGTTCAGCCAGCCGCCTGTCGGGACTGTCGGACTGTCGGAGGCGGACGCGGAAGCCGCGTTCGGCAAGGTGGAGGTCTATGCCACCACCTTTCGTCCGCTCAAGTACACGCTCTCCGGGCGCAACGAGCGCACGCTCGTGAAGCTCGTGGTGGACGAGGCGAGCCAGCGCGTGGTGGGCGCGCACATGGTCGGGCCCGATGCGCCGGAGATCATCCAGGGCATTGCGATCGCGGTGAAGGCGGGGCTCACGAAGGAACAGTTCGACGCGACCGTGGCCATCCACCCGACCGCGGCCGAGGAGTTCGTGACGCTGCGCGAAATGCGCAAGGTCGAGTCAGGAAGCTGATATCCAAGCGACGGAAGCACGCGATGGCGTGGCGGTTAGCCGGACATGATCGCCGCGAGGCCGTGCGTGGGGTAAAAGCACTGACGCGATTGCTCACTCCTCGGCCAAGGCCCGTCCGTCCGCCTCTACGATGGCGATCAAGCGCTCGATGACAGGGTCCCGTCCGGCGCGGTAATCAGCGAAGGTCATCGGCACGCGGACGTCTGGCTCCAAGGTGCCGACGCCGACGTCGGTGAGCATCGTTGGCCAGAAGCACAGCCACCAGTCGTCGCACCCGTTCTCCCAGTCCTCTTTCGCAACCCAGATCTGCACCGATATCTGTGAATTGGGCAGTGTCATCGGTGTGCCGGCATTGCCCCAGAACACGAGATCATCCCCCACCGGCTCGCCGAGCACGAGGGCACGATCGCCGCCGTAGTGTTTGAAGTAGGCAGCTTCCGTGATGCCGCCAGAAAAAGTCTGCGGCGACGTCACGATAAACACCTTGTCGTCGGCGGCCAGTTTCCTTGTGACGGCCGTGGCAAATCCCGCGTCGACGGTGCCCCCACCGTTGTGGCGCAGGTCGACGACAACGAACCGCGCGTCGCGACTCTCCAAGGCGTCCAGCGCTCGGGCGTGAAAATCCGACAGGATGTGTCCGCCCACGTCCATCGTCATCTCCAGTCGCATGTAGAACCCCGGCCCCGCGCGGGTCTCGATCCACTCGGCGAAGAACGGTGCATCGGGCTGAGACAGGTACAGCGGAGGCGTCTGTCCCTGCATCACGTGGTGCCAATCGCTGGCGACCGGTTCCGGAACGACATACTCAAGCAGATCTCCACCGTAACGCCGCAGCGCTACGTCGGTGAATGCCGGTATGCTGGCAATCGTGCGTGAGGTCCGCTGGCCATCGGCTAGATCGAATTGCATCTCGACACGCTCCGGGTCTGCGGTGACGCCGGCAGCATGCAGAAGATCCGGCGATTCCATGTTCAGGCTGCTGATCCAGCGCGAACGGCCGGCATGGCCGCCAAAGGTCGGCCGGAAGATCACTGCGATCTCGTCGGGAGTCCGTCCCTCGATGCCGACGACTCTGGCACCAAGCAGATCAGCGTACGCCGCGTCGGCAAGCACGACGTACAGACCGTCGTCGAACCAGGCCAATCGCAACGGCAGTGCATTGACGCGAGCGCGTCGCGAAATCGGCGAGACGTTGGTATGAGCGTTGTTCGCGTGGGCCACGGCCCTGGCGACACCCAATTCGAACTCTGCCTGTGTGAGAGAGTCGAGCCTCGACTCGAGTTCCGTGATCGTGGCCTGGAACGCCGCCTCTTCGCTGTCTGAGAACGACCAGTCGTACTCAGGATAGCGTCGCAGGAAGTCGAGATCCTGGCGGAACGCCTCGATCCGATCGGCAGGCGGCGGATAGTCCGCATCCGGCGGGAATGGAACAAAGCGCGCGACGAAGACGCCAATCAGCACCGCCAGAGGCCCCAGCACCAAGCCGGCGCCAATGAGCAGCCTTTTCCACCATCGCTTTTTCGACACGTTATCTCACTGAAGCATATTGCACGAGATGAAACCAGGTGGCACGTGTGAGACTGTGAACGCGCGGGGCCGAAATGTCAGTACGTCCCGTGCCGGCTGCAGCGGCCGTGAAACGCCCGCTTCGGATCGTCGGCAACTGCTTTGCCGCGCGGCGGCATGATGTCCGACATCGGTCGATCCGACACATGCGCGATCTCTAGAGCGGACGTACGGCGCCGCGCTCAACGGTAGCGCAGGAACTCCTCTCGCTGCTCGCGCCACGCCCGCTCGTCGGGTGCGGCGAGTGCGTCGAGGTCGTCGGCCGTCGCGGCCGCATCGTCCACCCAGCGTCGCAGCAGGTCGCTGCCGTTGATGAGGTCGATCGCGAGCCGGCCGTGCTCGTACTCGTAGGGGAAGTCGCGCCACAGGTCGTAGTCCGGGAGCAGCCGATGCAGCGCCTTGAAGGCGAGCGCCTGCACGCGCCACGGACGGAACGCCTCGTGGTCGTAGGCGGCGTCCTCCACGTGCACCTGCAAACCGGCGCACAGCTTCCCCGCGTGCTTGTGGAAGGTGGGCTCGAACCAGCACGGACGCAGCGCGCAGCCGCGCAGCCAGTCGGGTGCGAACCGCCGCATCTCGGCTACGAGCGCTCCGACATCGAGATGCGGCGCACCGAAGAGCTCGAGCGGGCGCGTCGTGCCGCGGCCCTCGGTGAGCGTCGTGCCCTCGAGCATCACGGTGCCCGGGTAGCAGCGCGCCATCCACAGGTTCGGTGCGTTGGGGCTCGGGTTCACCCAGGTGCGTTCGCCCAGCGGCCATCCGTAGCCGGGCGCGCGATCAGGCTCCCACCCCTGCATCCCGATAACGCGGTAGTCCACGTCGAGCTTCAGGTGCCGCACGAACCAGTGACCGAGTTCGCCGAGCGTGAGGCCGTGGCGCATGGGCATCGGGCCCGCGCCCACGAAGCTCTCCCAGCCCGCGCGCAGCGTGAGGCCCTCGACCGGGCGGCCGACGGGGTTCGGTCGGTCGAGCACCCAGACCGACTTGCCCCGGGTTGCCGCGGCCTCGAGCACGTAGCGCAGCGTGGTGATGAAGGTGTAGATGCGGCAGCCGAGGTCCTGCAGGTCCACCAGCAGCACGTCGAAGGAGTCGAGCATCGCCGGCGTCGGCCGCCGCACTTCGCCGTACAGACTGAAGACCGGAATGCCGTGCGCCGGATCGAGGAAGTCCGGCGACTCGATCATGTTGTCCTGCTTGTCGCCGCGCAGGCCGTGCTGCGGGCCGAAGGCGGCCGTCAGCTTCAGGTCGCCCAGTGTCGCGAGCGCGTCGAGCGCATGCGTGAGGTCCGTGGTGACGGAGGCCGGATGGGCGAGCAGCGCCACGCGCCTGCCGGCGAGCGGCCGCCGCAGCCCGGGCTCGGCGATCAGCCGGTCGAGGCCGAAGCTCACCATGGCGGGGCGCGGTTGATAGTGAGCACGAAGCCCTCCGGGTCATGGAAGTCCGGTCGCTCCGAGGGGTGGGCCAGCGCCCAGTGCGACAGACCGCCGTCGGAGCGCTCGATCACGGCCGCCAGCCCGAGTCGCAGGCTCGCGGCGCCCGGCAGCCCGAGCAGGGTCTCGCGATGCACGACGGCTTCGAGCGCGATGCGGTCGTCGGTGATGCTCGCGGTCACCTGCGGCGGCAGGACGTGCTCGAGCGGCGCCATGCCCTCGCGATAGCTGGTGAACCCGTACACCGCCCACTGCGAGGACGGCGAGAAGTTGAACTCGAAATACGCCGTCGAGGCCTGCCCGGCGATGAACGCCTCGAAGCAGGTCTGGCGCCACAGGCCGTCGGCCGCCTTTGCCGGGGCCGGCGGCGGCACCACGATCCGGCGCACGTCGCCGTCCACGAAGTAACGCAGGCGCAGCGCGCCTTCGCGCGTCGTCGAGATCTCGACGTCGATGCGACGCACCACGCCGGACGGCGGCGAGCCGGCGTGGCGTAGCAGTTCGACGCAGCGTGGACCGGGTCTCGACATCGGGAAATGATAGCCGTTCAGATCGGCCGGAGCAGGGAGGGATCGGGCCGCTCCAGCCAGCGCAGCACGGCCTCGGCGAAGCGCTCGCACTCGCCGATGGCCCGTTCCCAGGCGCGGATGCGCGCGGCGTGGTCCGGACCGTAGCGGTAGAAGTCCTGCCGTTCGGGCAGCTTGCCGTCCGGCAGGCCGGCGAGGAAGGCGGGCGAGGGCGCCACGAGCAGCATGTCCTCGAGCCAGGGGTGGCCGCGCGGCGCCTTGCGCCAGGGCAGGTGCTTGTCGAGCCAGCCGGGCGTCACGTAGTCGTTGAAGTGCGGGTAGAACACGAGGCGGCGGCGCCCGCCGGCGCGGGTGAGCTCGGGGTAGGGCAGCAGCAGGTGGTAGTCCACCAGCGCGCCGTCCCAGTAGTTGCCGGGCGGCGCGCCGGCGATGTCGCGCACCGGCGAGCACACGAGCGGAATGGTGCCCGAGGCGAGCAGCGCGTCCTCGGCGTTGCCCGCATCCATCGCCACCCGCACCAGCCCGAACGCGTCGAAGGGCTGGTGCAGGAACCCCGGTCGGCCGGCCTCGAACAGCACGCGCTCGAGGTACGGGGCGAGTCGCTCACGCGCGATGGCGTTGCTCAGCGTCGCCCGCGCGAAGGCGAGCTTCGACTCCGTCCCGTGCAGCGGACCGCGCGCGTGCGCGGTGACCACGGTGAGCGCCACGCCCTCACGGACCTCGAGGGGCCGGCCGCCCAGCACCGCGCGGGCGATGCGCCGGCAGGTCGCGGCGACTTCGTCGGGCGACGGCTTTTCGACGGGTAGTCCTGGTCGCGTACGTAGGCGTGCTGGAGCCGGTCGAGCGCCGCGCCGGCGTCGGGCTGCGCCAGCGCGGCCATGCGCCAGGCGCCGATCGAGGCGCCCATCAACTCGATTTCCATCGCGTGCGGCTGCAGCCACTCGCGGTGGAGCAGCCGGTCCAGCGGCAGCAGCGCGAGCCCCTTCGGGCCGCCGGCCGCGGCCGGGATGCAGGCGATGTCGGCCGGTGCGAGTCCGTCGATCGCGCACGTGCGCGAGGGCGCCCGGACCGGCCCGGAACGACACCAGCGAGTCGATGCTCACCGCGGGTATGATCCCGCCGAGCGACGAGGTAATCCCGATCATGACCAAGATCCTGCTGCTGCTCATCGTGGTGCTGATCGCCTACGTGCTGTACCTGCGCACGAAACGGCGGGGCTGAGCGTCCGGGACTCTAGAGGATTTCGCGCCGGGCCGGAATGCCGGCTGCTCAGAGCAGGTCGCGCAGCCGGTACCACAGCATCCCGAGCACCAGCGCCGGCGTGCGCAGCAGTCGCCCGCCGGGGAACGGGCGGTGGTGCAGCCGCCGGTAGAGGTCGAATCGCCCTGCCTGGCCCGCGATCGCTTCGGCCGCGAGCCGCCCGGCCATCCCCGACAGCGCGACACCGTGACCGGAGAACCCCTGCAGGTAGTAGAGGTTGCCGCCGATGCGGCCGAAGTCCGGCGCCCGGTTCATGCTGATGTCGACGTAGCCGCCCCAGACGTAGTCGAGCCGCACGCCCGCGAGCTGCGGGAAGACCCGACGCATGCGCGCGCCGGTCGCGCGCCCGGTGTCGCGCGCGTCGATGCCCGAGTAACTGACCCGCCCGCCGAACAGCAGGCGGTGGTCGGCCGAGCGGCGGAAGTAGTCGAGGACGAAGTTCACGTCGGCCACCGCGACGTTCTCGCGGATCAGCGCCGTGATGCGCTCTGCACCCAGCGGCTCGGTCGCCACGACGTACGTGCCCACCGGCATCACGCGCCAGTCGGCGGGCGTGCGCAAGCCGGCGAGATAGCCACCGCGCGACAGCACTGCATGGCGGGCCGTGACGGTGCCGCGGGGCGTGACGAGCCGCAGCGGATCGCCTTGCACGATGCGCGCGACCGGCGATCCCTCGTGGATGACGACCCCGGCGGCGACGGCGGCGCGTGCCAGGCCCAGCGTGTAGTTGAGCGGGTGCAGGTGGCCGCTCCTCGGGTCGTACAGCCCGGCGCAGTAGCGCGTCGTCGCGAGCAGCGACTCGACGTCGCTGCGCTCCATGAATCGCGGCGAGTGGTATCCGTACACGTCCGCCAGTTCGCGTTGAAGGTCCAGCAGCTCGCCGCGCTGGCGCGGCCGGGTGGCTACGTGCAGGTGGCCCCAGTTGAGGTCGCAGTCGATGCCGTGGCGCGCGACCCGGTCGCGCACCCAGTCGAGGGCTTCGACCGAGACGTCCCACATGCGGCGCGCCGATTCGATGCCGACCTGCGCAGCGAGGCTGGCCTGGCTCGTGCCGTAGCCGACGATCGCCTGGCCGCCGCTGCGACCCGAAGCGCCCCAGCCGACCTGCTCGGCCTCCAGCACGACGACGCGATAGCCACGCTCCGCGAGCTCGAGCGCCGCCGCGCAACCCGTGAGGCCCGCGCCCACCACGCACACGTCGCAGCTCGCATCGCCCGCGAGCGCCGGGTGTGCGGGCGCCTCGTGCGCGGTCGCGGCGTAATAGGATCGGGCCTGCGGACATGCGGCCGACTGTAAGCCGGCGACGCGCGCGCAAGGAACCCGCACATGGCGCAATGGACGACGCTGCGTCATGCTTCCTCGCGCCGGATTGCGGCGGTGACGGATCGGGTCGAGGCGTGGGCAACTGGGGTCCGTACCTGCTCTGCGCGGCCGCGGTCGCGGGCCTGCTGTGGGCCGAGCGCCGGGGCTCGCGCACGGGCCTGTGGCTCGCCAAGCCGGTTGCCTCGCTCGCCTTCCTCTGGGTCGCGATCGCCATGGGCGCGCTCGAGACGGGCTATGGGCAACTCGTGCTGCTCGGCCTCGTGTTGTGCCTGCTCGGGGACGTGCTGCTCATCCCGCTCGAGCGACCCGCCGTGTTCCGCGCCGGCGTGTTCGCGTTCCTCGCCGGGCACCTCGCGTATTCGGCTGCCTTCCTGACCCGACCGCTCGATCCGCTCGGCCTTGCGGTCGGCGCCGTGCTGCTCGCGATCCTGCTGCTGGCCGTGCTGCGCTGGCTCGGGCCCGCGCTGCCTGCGGACATGGTCGGGCCGGTGCGGATCTACATGCTGGTGATCGGCGTCATGTCCGCGCTGGCCTGCGGCGTGAGCGCGGCGGGCGGGCCCTGGGCGGTGGCCGTCGGGGCGCTCGCGTTCACCGCGTCCGACATTTCCGTGGCGCGCGACCGTTTCGTGCGACATGAATTCCTGAACCGCGCCTGGGGGCTGCCGCTCTACTACGCGGCGCAGCTCCTGATCGCCACGACACCGGCGCTGGTGTAAGCGACCATGCTGCAGCCCGACTCGAGCCTGCCCGACGTTCCGCTCAGCCCCGCCCCCTGGGACCTCCGGGGCTCGGGCTGGATCGTCGCGCTCAAGCTGCCACCGAGGTCGCCAGCGCGCGACGCCTTCCTGCCCCCGGAGCTGGCCGGCCGCGGCCGCGGGCTCGCATCGTTCCTCATGTACGTGGACTACGCGGAGTCGGGCTGCGGGCCCTACCGTGAGCTGCTGTTCATTCCCGGGTCCTTCCCCTTCGAGGACGGGCGGCGCCACCACACCATCGGGCGCATCCTAGTGTCGACCTGGGAAAGCGTCGTCAACGGCCGCAACAACTGGGGCATTCCGAAGGACCGTGCCGACTTCGAGGTCGAGCGCCCGGCCGGCGCGCGTCGCGAAGAGCGCGTGCGGGTGACGAGCGAGGGACGGGAACTGTGCGAACTGCGCTTCGCTGCGGCACGGCTGGCGCCGCCGCTGCCGATCCACGGCGGCCTGCTGCCGGCGGGACTGCGCACCCTCGCGCAACGGCTTCGCGGACGGACGTACTATTACGCCCCGGAGGCGCGCGGCCGGGTGCGGCCGGGCCGGCTGGTCGGGTGGCGCTTCGATGCGAGGCTGTTTCCCAATCTTGCGGATGCCCGGGTGCTGGCGGTCCTCGAGGTCGAGTCGTTCCGCATGACCTTCCCGACGGCCAGGATCGTGTGATGGAGGGCGAAGCCATGACGCGGGTGGGCAATGTCGCTGGACAGGGTGAGATCGAACGCAGTTCCCGGCACGCCTGCGCGCTCGCGCTGTGCGCTGGCGTGCTGCTCGGCGGATGTGTCTCCACTCAGCCCGCACGGCCTCCGGCCGCGGAACTGCAGCTGGTCGACGCGGGCACGCTGCAGGTCCCGCCGGACTGCGACCCGGAGAGCGGTGCGGTGTACCGCACGGCATTCGTCGTGCGGCCGGACGGTCGCGTCGAGTCGGTCGCCTCCGAGTCGGGCGAGGGCTGCGTGCAGCAGGCATTGCGCGAGTGGGTGTCCACGTTCCGTTACCGGCCCGTGGACGAGCCGACGACGGCCGTCCTCGACTGGATGGGCGTGACCGCCGACCGCGGCGGATGAACTCAAGGAATCGGCGCGCGTCAACGCGCAGGACTCCGACGCGTTGCAACAGATCGAACGGCCGAATTCCCGGCAAGAGGTAAGTGACATGGCGATTTCCAGAGGGTTCATTCTGACCGCCGCCGTGTGCGCGGCGCTCCTGGCCGCCGGCGATGTGGATGCGAAGGGGCCGAAAAAGAAGAAGCGCACCGCACAGCCCGCGCCGGTGACGGCGGTCGTGCCGGCGGTTGCACCGGTGGTCCCGGGCGCTGCCGGCGCTGCGGCGGCGAACGGCGAACCCTGGGTGCTCCGGCATTTCGACGCGATCGACGCCGACAGGAACGGGCAGCTGAGCCGCGGTGAGATCACCGCGTGGACGGAGCAGGTGCGCGAGCAGGCCCGCGCGCGGCTGCTGGCGCAGTTCAGGGCCGCGGACGTGAACGCCGACGGCCAGCTGAGCCGCGAGGAAGCGCGAGCCGGAACGCCGCGCCTCTACGAGCACTTCGAGTTCGTGGACGCGAATGGCGATGGTCAGGTGTCCCTGGCCGAGCTCGCCCAGCTGCGCGATCGCGAGCTGGTGCGCCAGCGCGTGATCGAGCGCCTGCGGGCCGCCGACGTGAATCGCGACGGCAAGCTCGACCTCGCCGAAGCGCAGGTCGCATTCCCGGGGCTCGCGGCGCGATTCGCGCTGCTCGATCGCGACGGCGACGGTTACCTGACGCCGGACGACATCGGGCGCCAGATCGGCGGGCTCTGAGCCGTCGGCGACCGGCGGAGAGCGGGCAGGAAGGCCGACCCTCGGTCGCTGCGGGGACCGACGGCACCCGAGGACGCCGCGTGCTAAGCGAGCCGCTCGGTCGGCACCCGGTCCAGGTGCTGCCACAGCGGCCCGCGCAGCCCGAACTTTCTCAATACGGCGAAGCTGCGCGGGTCGAAGCGGATGCCGAGTCTCGGCACCGACCAGCGCGGCTGGCGCGACGCCCGTTCGGCCAGGCGCGCGTAGATCGCGTCGCGGAAAGCGCGTCGATCGCGCTCGGTGCCGGCGTCGACCACCTCGCGGTCCTCGACCCAGACCAGCATCAGCGCGGCGAAGGGTCCGAGCTCCTCGACGAAATCGAGCGACCGATCGACGTCGTCCAGCGTCTCGCCCCGGGTGCCGAGGATGAAAGAGTGACAGTCCTTGAGTGCGTGGGTCCTGCAGATCTGTGCGAGTCGCCGGATCTTGTCGGTCCGGAATCCCTTGCGGAGTCGGTCGAGCACCTCGTCGCAGCCGCTGTCGGAGCCGATCTCCACCCCCGCGGCCCCGGCGCCAACCATCAACCCGGCAAGCTCGTCGTCGAACGCGATCGGGTTGACGTAACTCGTCCACGGCGTGCGGTTGTCGCGCGCGACGAGCTCGCGGCAGACGGCCTTGGCATGTCGCGGCGGCAGGTTGAACACGCTGTCCACGATGAACACGTGCTCGACACCCTTGCGCGTGCAGATCTGCATGAACTCATCGGCGACCCGGGCGGGGTCGCGCATGCGGCTGCGGGCGCCCTCGATGAGCGGATAGGTGCAGTACTCGCAGTGCAGCGGGCAGCCGCGCTTCGTCTGCAGCGACTCGATCCCGCACTCGCTGTAATACCGCTCGGGCAGCACGCTGCGGTCGGCCCGCAGCTGCCCATCCAGGTCCAGCGGTTCGGGCATGCTGGCGTTGCTGCGCAGGACCCCGTCGACGCGATAGTGCAGGCGCTCGATGTGCCCGAGGGTCGGTGACGGTTGCTCGAGCTGCTCGAGCAGCTCCGCAAAGGCCCGTTCGCCTTCCCCGGCGATGCCGTACTCGGCGCCCAGCACATCCATCAGTTCGCGCGGCATGACCGAGAACCCGCCGCCACCGAGCACCACGGGCGCGGCCGAGTGCGCGCGCACCGTGGCCATCAGCCGCCGGTAGTAGTCGAGGTTCACGGTGATGTTCGTGTAGTCCATGTTCTGGATGTTGCGCAGCCCGATCGCCACGAGATCGGGCTGGTGCTCGCGCAGCTTGTCCGCGACCGCGGCGAAGGGATCGCTCTCGAAGCACAGGTCCCAGAACAGCTTCTCGTGCCGCTCCGGCACCGCGGCCATCACCTGCAGCAGCCCGATCGGGATGACTGCATCCGGCATGTTCTCCCGATTGGCGGATATGAAGGCGATGCGCATGGCCGCGGGATGCTAACCGCCGGGTCCCTTCGGTCCAAGCTCGGTGCCGGGACCGCGGCGGCTTGCCCCGGGCCGGAACAAGTGGCCTTGCGCCGCCAGCCGACGCGCGAAATCGACCAGCCCGCTGTAGGGCTGGTGAGGAAAGCGGCGGCCGCGCACGATGAACTCGATCGCGAACAGCGCGCCGATGAACAGGTAGCTGAGCACATTGGCGAACAGCGACCAGGCGCCGAGCGGGACCGAGACCCCGGGTTCGAAGCCTGCGGCGAGCAGCAGGCCCCCGGGGCGGGCGAGCGCCGCCAAGCCGAGGTTCACGACCGCCAGCACGACGAACAGCGCGGTCCAGGCCTGCGTGACGCCCCGTGCGTACGCAACGACCTCGGGCGCCAGGACTGCCCCGGGTCCGCGCATGGCGCGGGCCGCCCGCTCGATGAGCGGCATCTGCCCTGCCCGAAGTGTGCGTCCGAACAGCCATGCCATGAAGCCGTTCAGGAGCACCGGGGGCAGCATCAGCAGGGACACCGCCTTTCCCGACGCCACGGCGACGTACACGCCGTACGTCGCGATCGCGAGGATCATCCAGGCCAGCGGTCGTCCGTTCAGCAACGCGGGCATCAGCACCAGCAAGATCAGCAGGCCGAGGCTCGCGGCGATCAGCGCGGGTCGGCCGGTCAGCGCGGCGACATGGGCAAGCACCGGGTATGACGCTCCCATGAGCAGCAGGGTCCCCGTGCGCACGGGCTTTCGGATCGGCACTGCCGCGGGAGTGTTCATGGGCGTTGGGCCCCGGAGGCTAGCATGTCGCCGCAGCGGCGCCGCTGACGAGGCTTCGGACGACGGGCCATGCCACGGCGAGGGTGGGTGGCCACTCCAACGTGCGCAGTTCGCGCGGCAGGGCGGCGCTGTCGTCGGCGACCATGACGACGGCGACTCGCAACTGCGGCCGCGGGGCGAACACCGTCGCCGACCACGATCGTGTCGTCGGGACCCGCGCCGTCACGGATTCGTGCGCGACGCCGAAGCAGCACTGGCCCAGGGCGTCGGCGAGGGGCAGGCGCAGGGCCTTGGCGAAAGCCTCCTTCAGGGTCCAGGACTCGTAGAACCGCGCGCGTAGCTCGGTCGGATCCCGGAGTGATTCGAGTTCGTCGGCCTCGGCCGGCGAGTAAGCCGTGCGGGCCATGCTCAGGAAGTCGCGCGCCGACAGCCACTCGACGTCGACGCCGACCTCGACTTGCCGCGGTGCGCGCAAGAGCGCGGCGAACCCGCGGCTGTGGGACAGGCTGCTGGCGTCACCGGCAGACACGGGCGCGGCCGCCTGCAGGGCCCGGCTCGACGCCCAGTCTTCCCGGCGTCGAGTCGTGTGCAGGGCGTCCCATTTGGCCCGGTCAGCGGCTCCGAGTTTCGACGGGTCGAATGCACGGGCTGCGGCCGGCGTCGCAAGCCAGACTTCCGCGGCGGCAGCGAAGGCTCGAGGCATCATCCGCTGCCGGCGTCAGCGGCCGCTTGCATCGCTGGACGGTGCACTTCATCGTGGCCTGTCGCGAGACGACAGGAGCCGACGGCATTGACGGAGCACCCGGGCGACATGGGAGCGAGGCAAACGTATCTGTGGCGTGTCTTCGTCACCGGAACCTGCTTCGTACTGTTCGGCATCGGTGGGCTCGTCCTCGGCCTGCTGGTTCTGCCGATGTTACTGCTGCTGCCCGGCGGGCCGACGGGGCGCCGCATCCGCACGCGCCGCCTGGTCCAGAAATCCTTCCGGATGTTCGTGGCCGTTATGAGCGGACTGCGCGGGCTCCGCTACCGGTTCGAGGGTCGCGAGCGCCTCGGGCGCCCGGGCCAGCTGATCATCGCCAACCACCCGACACTGATCGACGTCGTCTTCATCGTCGCCTTCACGCCCTCGCCAGCCTGCGTCGTGAAGGCGGCGCTGTTCGCCAACCCGTTCACCCGCTGGGTGGTCAGTGCCGCGGGTTATACCAGCAACTTTCCCACGGACCTCATGATCGAGCAGGCGACTGCGGCCCTGCGCGCCGGGGACTGCCTGGTGATGTTCCCGGAGGGTACCCGGACGCGCCCGGGCGAGCCCCTGCACTTCCACCGTGGCGTGGCCAGCATCGCGGTCCAGGCCGCGGCCGTGCTCACCCCGGTCTACATCCGGGTCGATCAGCCCCTTCTGCACAAGGCCCAGCCGTGGTACCGGGTGCCGCCACGCCCGCCGCAGCTCGACTTCGTCGTGGGCGAGGACATCGACCTCGAACCGTATCGGCGCGCGCCGCCGCCCAGGGCGTCCCGCGAGCTCAATGCGTGGCTGCTGTCGCATTACGAAGCCAGGCTTGGGCGGGCAGCTGGGTATAATGCGGCGCAATGACACCGGCCGAGTGAGGGAGGCGGACGATCCGCACTGCCCACAACCGTGATCGAGCCGGGCGAGCGGGGTCCTATGCAGAGCAAGGAAGAAGTCACCGAGCACGTCACGGCTGCGCTGGTCGAGCTGTTCGAGATCGATCCGGGCCGCATCACCCCCGACGCCAGGCTCAACGAGGACCTCGAGATTGACAGCATCGACGCGGTCGACCTCATCGACCGACTGCGTCGCCAGACCGGCCGGAAGATCTCGGCCGAGAGCTTCCGCACCGTTCGGACCGTCGGCGACCTCGTCGACGCGGTCTGCACGCTCGTGCAGGCGTGAGACCCGGGTCCCCAGCCCTGGAATCTCCTGAGCGCCGGCTGGAGGACCTGGCGAGCCGACTGCGTGCGCACCCGTGGGTGCGGGAGGCCCGGCTGTTCCTCGCGGCAGCAGAC
Organism: uncultured Gammaproteobacteria bacterium; assembly: GCA_963712815.1. Classification (GTDB taxonomy): domain Bacteria; phylum Pseudomonadota; class Gammaproteobacteria; order Steroidobacterales; family Steroidobacteraceae; genus RPQJ01. The sequence continues at coordinate 959,772 of CAVQJL010000012.1, read as the reverse complement.
GTGCGCCGAGACGCGAAGTCGGAGCGGCCCACCGCATTCGTGGTGCCCAGCGCCGAGGGCGTGCGCGCCTTGCGATTCGGCGGCAAGCAGCGACTCGTCGCTGCGTGGGAGCCCTTCCTCAGCGGCACGGGGCAACGTCCGGCGCCGGCATTCGACCTGTGGCTGGTGGACGCGCTGCCACTTGCCGGGCGAGAGGACGAGGCCAAGGTCGACGCTTCCCGGACCGTACCGATCGTCAGCGACCTCATCCGCGATGCCCAGCGACCATCGCTCACCTGCCGCGTGCGGGTGCCGTACGAATTGCCGGTGCTGCGCGGCCACTTCCCGTCGCGGCCGATCGTCCCGGGCGTCGTCCAGATCGGCTGGGCCGTGGACATCGCTCGGGCACAGGGCGTGGTGAACGGGACATTCGCCGGGATCAGCGGTGCGAAGTTCCGGCGCGTCCTGCAGCCCGGAATGAACCTCGGCCTGCGCCTCGACGGCCACGACCTGAGCCGGCAGCTGCACTTCGAGTATTCGCTGGGATCGACGGCCGTCTCCGGCGGCCGCGTTCAGTTCGGGGACGCGCATGCCTAGCGTCTGCGCCGTCGTGCCCGTCTACGACCACGAGCACGCGATCGCCGGCACGGTCGCCGGCCTGCGCGCCCACGGCCTGCCGGTGATCCTCGTCGACGACGGCTCGGGGCCGGCGTGCGCGGCGGAGCTGGACCGCCTCGCAACGGTGGATCCGCAGGTGCGACTGGTGCGCCTGCCCGTCAACCAGGGGAAGGGTGGTGCCGTGATGGCGGGATTTGCCGCCGCCGCGGAGGCGGGCTTCAGCCACGTGCTGCAGATGGACGCCGACGGCCAGCACGATCCGTCCGACATACCGAGGTTCGTCGCCACCGCGCTCGCCGATCCCGGGGCGCTGGTCTGCGGGCAGCCGGTGTTCGACGCTTCCATCCCGCGTCATCGCCTGGTCCTGCGTTACCTGACGCACGCGATGGTGTGGCTCAACACGCTGTCGCTCGAGATCCGAGACTCGATGTGCGGCCTGCGCGTCTATCCCCTCGAGGTCGTGGTCCCGGTCCTCGCCGCGGAGCCGCCCGGGCGGCGCATGGACTTCGACATCGAGACGCTGGTTCGCCTTCACTGGCACGGCGTGCCGATGCACTGGCTGTCGACGTGCGTGAGCTATCCGGCCGACGGCGTCTCGCACTTCCGCCTGGTGCGCGACAACTGGCTGATCACGCTGATGCACCTGCGCATGTTCGCGGGCATGCTGCGCCGGTCGCCGCGACTGCTGGCGCGGCGCTCGCGTCCGGCCACCACGGCACGGTCCGGCGCGTCCCCATGAGATCCCAGGGCCAGCTGTACATCGACCTGGACGTGGACGTCGCCTTCCACGACGTCGACATGGTGGGCGTGGTCTGGCACGGCCACTACGTCCGCTATCTCGAGAACGCGCGCTGGGCGCTGATGGACCACCTCGGCTACGGCCTGCAGCGCATGATCGATTCGGGCTTCGCCTGGCCCATCGTCGATCTGCACACGCGGTACGTGGGCACGGCGCACTTCGGCGAGCGGCTGCGCGTGCGCGCCTCGCTGACGGAGTGGGAGAACCGCATCGGCATCAACTACCTGATCTCCCGTCCAGCCGACGGCGTGCGCATCCTGCGGGCCCGCACCGTGCAGGTGGCGGTGGACGGCGGCAGCGGGGCGCTGCAGTTCGCGAGTCCGCCGGATTTCCTCGCGGCCGTGCGCGCTGCGCTGGAAGGAGAGGCCGCGTGAGCCACGCCTCGTTGCCGCGGCCTGCCGAGCTGCTGCCGCATCGCCACGACGCAGTGCTGCTCGACGTGATCACAGGGGCCGAAGCCGACCGGCTCACCGCCCGCCTCGTCGTTCGCCCCGGAACGGCGTTCAGTGACGGGTCGGGCAGCCTGCCGGGCTGGGTCGGACCCGAGATCATGGCCGAGGCGATCGCCGCGCTGTCCGGCTACCGTTCGCTGCAAGCGAACGGACGCGCCGCCGGGATCGGCCTGCTGCTCGGCGTACGCGGCTACACGGCGACCGCGGGGGAGTTTCGTCCGGGCGAGCAACTCGACGTCGAGGTGGTCGAATCGTCGGAGGACGAGGAGGGGCGTGCGGTGTTCGACGGCATCATTCGAACGGGCGGCCAGGTCGTCGCGTCGGGGACGTTGACCGTCTTCCAGCCGGCGGACGACTCGTTCCTCGATCGGGAGTGCGCTCGCGATGACTGACGGACGGACGGTACTGGTGACGGGCTCGAGTCGCGGCATCGGTCGCGGCATCGCGCTGCGCCTCGCGCGTGATGGCTACGACGTCGTGGTGCACTGCCGCACCCGGCTCGCCGAGGCGGAGGCCGTGGCCGCCGAGGTCCGGGCGCTGGGCCGTGGCGCGCGCTGCCTGCAGTTCGACGTGGCCGACCGTGCGCGCTGCGCCGAGCTGCTCGAGGCCGACGTCGCCGCGCACGGCGCCTGCTACGGCGTCGTGTGCAACGCCGGTCTCGCGCACGACACCGCGTTTCCGGCCATGAGCGGCGAGGCCTGGGACACCGTCATCCGCGCGAACCTCGACTCCTTCTACAACGTGCTGCAGCCGCTGGTGATGCCGATGGTGCGTCGCCGGGCACCGGGACGCATCGTCACGCTGTCCTCGGTGTCGGGGCTGGTGGGCAACCGCGGGCAAGTGAACTACAGCGCCGCGAAGGCGGGCGTGATCGGCGCGACGAAGGCGCTCGCGGTCGAGCTGGCGAAGCGCGCGATCACGGTCAACTGCGTCGCGCCCGGATTGATCGAGACCGATCTGACCGCGGAGCACGCGCCGATCGAGGAGATCCTGAAGGCCGTGCCCGCGCAACGCATGGGCACGGTCGAGGAAGTGGCGGCGGTCGTCGCCTTCCTGATGTCGCCGGACGCGGCGTACGTGACGCGGCAGGTGATCGCCGTCAACGGAGGCCTGTGCTGATGCGCCGCGTGGTGGTCACCGGCATGGCCGGCCTCTGCGCGCTGGGATCCGACTGGCCCGCGATCGAGACCGGACTGCGCCGTGGCCGAAACACTGTCCGGCACATGCCCGGGTGGGACGTCTACAAGGACCTCAACACGCGGCTGGCAGCCCCCATCCCCGACTTCGAGGCGCCGGCGCACTGGAGCCGCAAGCAGCTGCGCAGCATGGGCCGCGTGTCGCAGCTTGCCGTGCGCGCGGCCGAGATCGCGCTCGAGGATGCCGGCCTGCTCGGCGACCCGTTGCTGCGCTCGGGTCGCGTCGGCGTGGCCTGTGGCTCGTCCATCGGCAGCACCCCGGACATCAGCGACTTCGCCCAGATGCTGCTCAGCGGCGATGCGCCCGGCCTCAACGCCAACTCGTACGTGCGCATGATGCCGCACACGACCGGCGCCAACGTCGGCATCTTCTTCGGCCTGCGCGGACGGATCATTCCCACCTCGACGGCCTGCACGTCCGGCAGCCAGGGCGTCGGCTTCGCCTACGAGGCGATCAAGCACGGATACCAGGACGTGATGCTCGGCGGCGGCGCCGAGGAACTCTGCCCGAGCGAGGCGATGGCCTTCGACATGCTGTACGCCACGAGTCGCCGCAACGACGACCCGGGCTCGACGCCGCGTCCCTACGACCGCGATCGCGACGGCCTCGTGATCGGCGAGGGCGGCGGCATGCTGGTGCTCGAGGAGCTTGGCCACGCGCAGGCCCGTGGAGCGCGCATCTACGCCGAGGTCGTCGGCTTCGCGACCAACTCGGACGGCACGCACGTCACCCGCCCCGAGGAGGAGACGATGCGCATCGTGATGGAACTCGCGCTCGCCTCCGCGGCGCTCGAGCCGGACGCGATCGGCTACGTGAACGGACATGGCACGGCCACCGAGCAGGGCGACATCGCCGAGACGCGCGCCACGTCGGCGCTGTTCGGCCCGCGCATGCCGCTCAGCTCGCAGAAGAGCTACCTCGGGCACACGCTCGGCGCCTGCGGCGCGCTCGAGTCCATGTTCACGATCGAAATGATGCGCAGCGGCTGGTTCGCGCCGACGGTGAACCTCGAGAACGTGGACCCGCGGTGTGGGGAGCTCGACTACATCACGGGCGATGGCCGCGGACTCGAGATGGAGTTCGCGATGAACAACAACTTTGCGTTCGGCGGGGTCAACACGTCGCTGGTGTTCCGTCGCTGGCCGGGCTGACACCTAATCAGGGCTGCAGTGCGGCCTTGAGTTCCGGTCGCTCCAGGATCTTGATCAGGCGCTCCCGAAACGCCAGCTTGAGCATGTTTTGCGGCGACTGGTCCGACTTCTCGTCCACGACGTCGCGTCCGGTATCGGCGACGCTGGCGACCATGCGGCCTTGTGCATCCAGCACGTCCATGCGGTAGCCCCAGTCGAAGTTGAACGCCGTGACCCAGTTGAGGTTGATGCTCGCGAACCACTTCGTGATCGACAGGACCACCATGCGCTGTGCGCCCCGCGAGGCGAGCATGGACACGACCTCGTCAGGCGCCAGGCCAGCGGTGCTGCCGGCGCCTGAGACCTGCCACCCTTCGTCCGACAGGCCGACGACGATCCGTTCCTCCAGGGCCTGGGCCAGCGTCTGATCCTTGCGGGCCTTGTCGCTGACGAACCACGGGTAGACCTGCATGTCCGTCGGGATGCCGAACATCGAGTGCGCACGGCCGATGAAGGTGGGCGGCTTGCCGTCCGCGAGCACGTCGCGTTCATCCAGGACCGAGACCACGACGGTGGTCGTCGCCCTGTAGGACAGGTCGGGGGCTTCCTTCTCGAGTGGTATCGGCGTGACGCAGCCGCCGAGCAGCGACGCCGCCAGCAGTGTGATCACGGCGGGCAAGGCGGAGCGAAGCCGTCGGCTCGTGTTGGATCTCATCGTAGACTCCTTTAGATTCGCGGTCTTTCCATGGAGACCAGCGCTATGTTTCGCCTCCCTGCCGACCGCTTCAATACGTAGAACGGGAACATGCTTGAATCGCTTGGCCATGTTCGCCGGTCGCATGCGGAATGCGACGTGCTCGCCCTTGCGCAGCGGATGGCGGTGGACCGCGATCTCCTCCTTACATCCCAGGGCGCGGTGAGCGGTCCGGAGCTTGTGGCACGGGCTGCGACGCTGGCCTCGACGCTGCCGCCGGCGCCTGGTGCGGTTAACCTGTGCGAGCATCGCGGCAATTTCCTCATAGCAATCGTCGCGCTGCTGATACGTGACCAGGCATGCCTGCTGCCGCCCTCGCGTGCACCGGCGGTGATCGAGGAGGTCATGAGAGAGCATCCCGGCTGCCACTGCGTCGACGACGCTGTCGTCGATCGCGGCAGCGCGGCGATCGTGACGACCCGGGTCGAATTGCATGCGATCGCTCCGGAGCGGAGCGTGCTCGTCGGCTACACGTCAGGAAGCACCGGCAGACCGCAGCCGAATCCGAAGACATGGGCCACATTGGTCGCCGCGACCGGGTTAAACGCGGCACGCATCCGCGAAGCAATCCCGGCTGCACACTCCGCTCACAGGCCCTGGATCCTCGCCACCGTTCCCTCCCAGCACATGTACGGCATTGAGACCGCCGTGCTCCTGCCGCTGCTCGCCGACATGGGGCTCCACGCCGCGCATCCGCTGTTTCCGGCGGACATCGCGACGGCGCTCGCGGAGCTGCCGGAGCCGCGGATCCTCGTGACGACGCCCGTGCACCTGCGGGCATTGCTCGAGTCGGATATCGACCTGCCGCCTGTCGCGGTCGTCGTCTCCGCGACGGCGCCACTTGCGCCGGAGGTGGCGCGACGCGTGGAGCAGCGCTACGGCACGGCGCTGGTCGAGTTCTTCGGTTCTACGGAGACCTGCGTGATCGCCTCGCGGCGCAGCGCTCACGAGGTCGCCTGGCGTCCGTACCCGGGCGTGTCGCTGCGGCCCGTCGAAGCGTGCACCGAGGTCAACGCACCTTGGTTCGCGGCCCCGACGCTGCTGCAGGACGCGCTCGAGGTGGGCGCCGACGGCACGTTCGTCGTGCGTGGTCGCAACGCCGACATGGTGGAGGTCGGCGGCAAGCGCGCGTCGCTCGCGGACCTGACGCGGCGGCTCCTTTCCGTGCCGGGGGTCAGCGACGGAGTCGTCTTCCAGCCCGACCGCGTGGGCGACGCCCCGGTCCAGCGTCTTGCGGCACTGGTGGTCGCCGAGGGCTTGTCCGAAACCGCGGTTCTGGAGCAGCTTGCGTCCGGCATGGACCCAGTGTTCCTGCCGCGGCCCCTGGTGTTCGTCTCTCGGCTGCCGCGCAACGAAATGGGCAAGCTGCCGCGCGAGCAGTTGCTCGCCGCCCTCGGGCGCTGAGCTTGCGCGCGCGGATCGCCGCGCGCCTCACGCCGGAACGATAGCCTCGATCTCGAGCAGCAGTTCCTCGCGGCAGATATCCGCGGCCAGGATGACGATCGGAAGTTCGACACCGAGACGAGCATGCAGTTGCTGCACGACCGGCGTCACATCCTCGGCGTGCCGCAGGTAGATCTTGAGCAGGCTCTCCGGGCCGAGGCGCGCGACGGGGCGCGCGGACACTTCGCTGGCGCGCCGCAGCAGCGCATCGAGATTGTCGAGCGTTTCGTGCAGCTGCGCGACCGTGTCGCCGGGGTGAACGGACTCGTGCCCGACGATGCTGGCCGTGCCCGACACGAGCAGCAGCGGCCCGGGCACGAGCATCGCCCGGGAAAAGCTCGGTGCGGCCGGGCCATAGCGGCGCGGATACCGGTAGGCAGCGAGCTGGCGCGGGTTCTCGATCTCCACGCCCGGATCCCGCCCCGCCAGCCAGCAGATCTGCAGGCTGCGCGCACCGGCCTGCTTGCCGACCGCGGTGGCCGCCGGATAGCCGTTGCCGGGCAGCGCCGCATGCACCGCCGCAAAGGCCCGGGCACGCCCAAGGCAGAACTGCCTGTAGCGCTCGTCGTCGCCAATCCCCTCGTTGATCCCCGTGACGAAACTCCAGATGCGCCAGACATGGCGGTACGGTGTGGTCGCGTGGAACTGCAGCAGACCGAGGTACGCGGCCTCGGCGGTCTCGTCGAGCCCGTCGAACCCTGCCTCCTCCAGGTCGATCCACCCGGCGAGATGCCGGCCGTCCTCGACGTAACGGATCGGGCCGGCCGCGCCGATGCGCATGCGCCCATCGCCCTGCCAGACCTCGCTCAGTCCGGCGCCGACGAGGGGCGCGAGGTCGATGCGCAGGCAGCGCGGGTCGGCGGGCGCCGCAGTCCCCGCGCCGAATACGGCGGCCGCCAGGACGTCGTCGGCGAGCGCTGACGTGCCGAGCGTCGAGTAGCTGGCACGCAGGTCGCCCGCCTGCCGTGGGCGCGACGGCATGTCAGGCGGGGTCCTGCCCGGTGGTGCCACCGCTGAAGAGCGCACCGGCCTGGCGGCGGCGTCCTAGGAAGCTGCGGAACTGGGCCTGCAGGTCGCCGAGTGCCGTCGCGAAGTAGATCGCCTTGAACACGCGCAGGCGCCAGTGCACGCCGTAGTCGCGGAACACGTCGCCGGCGAGCATCGAGATCATGGCCTGCTCGAGCTGCAGGTCGTTGCGCGGATTGTCGAACAGCTTCTGCATCGCCGGCGAGGTGAAACGGTGGATGAACCACGACAGCGTGGCGAGCCCGTGCTCGACCTGCCGGCGGTACGCGCGTTGCCGCGCGCGCTCGGAGGCCGGGTCGCGCAGCGCGCCATCGACGACTCCGGCCGCTTCCTCGGCGGCGTGCATCGCCAGGTACACGCCGCTCGAGAAGATCGGGTCCACGAACGCATAGGCGTCGCCGGCCATGATCCAGCGGTGCCCGGCCATGCGCGTGCACGCGTAGGAGTAGTTGCCGGTGGCGTGAAGGTTGCCGGTGATCTCGGCGTGTTCCATCCGCCGCCACAGCTGCGGGATCGACTGCAGCGTCTGCAGCAGGAACTCACGGTTGTCCCCGCGGCGTTGTTTCAGGTAGTCGGGCCAGCACACCGCGCCGACGCTCGTGATGCCATCGCGCAGCGGGATCAGCCAGACCCAGCCGTGCCCGAAGCGGTAGATACTGATGTTGCCGGCGTCGTCGCCGGGGCGACGCTCGACGCCCCGGAAGTGCGCGAACAGGGCCGCGCTCTGGTGCCGCCCGCTGCGGCGCTTGAGGCGCAGCCGGTTTCCGAGCAGCGTGTCGCGGCCGGTGGCATCGACGAGATAGCGCGCTCGGCAAGCGAACTGGACGCCGTCATCCGACTGGCCCGAAACCGTCACGGCGTCCGCGCCGAGGTCGAGTTCGGTGACGCGGTGACCCTGCCAGGCACTGACGCCGCCAGCGCGGGCGTTTTCGAACAGCAGCGTGTCGAATTCGTCGCGACGGACCTGGAAGGCATGCGGCCAGCTCGGGTCCAGCGCGCGGGCGAAGCGGAAGACGTTGTAACCGTCGGGCGTGGGCGCCGGAAAGTCGGCGCCGATCTTGCGTACGCCGATGCGCTCGACCGCCTCGAGCACGCCGAGGCGCTGGAGAATCGGCAGGTTCATAGGCAGCAGCGATTCGCCGATGTGAAAGCGCGGGTGTCGTTCCTTCTCGAGCAGCGTGACCGACCACCCCTGCCGCGCGAGGAACGTGGCTACCGTGCAGCCGGCCGGACCGCCGCCCACGACGATCACGTCGCACTGCGATGGAGGCCTTGTACAAGAGGGCGCGGTGCTGCTCGACACGGGTTCGCGCTCTGGCTAGTCGCGGGCCGCATGATACACTTTCGAGAGTGCATGAAAGCGGCGCGCCCGCGCCAACGGACCCATGGCCGCACCCCAGACAGCAGAGCAGAAAGAACTCGCCGAACTGATCGTCGGCGCGCTGAACCTCGAGGGAGTGGACCCGGCCGGAATCGACCCCGACGCGGCCCTGTTCGGCTCCGGGCTCGGGCTCGATTCCATCGACGCGCTCGAGCTGGCGCTCGAGATCTCGAAGCGCTACGGAGTCCAGCTCAAGGCGGACGACGAGGACAACAAGCGCATCTTCGCGTCGCTCAGGGCGTTGTCGGACTACATCGTGGGCAAGCGCGCCGCGTGATCCGGGCGCCCGTGGGCCAGCGCCTTGCAGCATTCCAGGTCCACCCAGAGAGAGGGCTGTCATTCATGATCGCAAACAGGCTCAGGGCGCTGTGGCTGCTGCCCGTCGCGCTGCTGCTGATGGCCGCCACACCGCTGGTGGACCCCGCACCCATTCCCGTGCCGGCCGGGCTCGACGACAAGGCGGTCGCCACGGCGATCCGCCTCGGTGGTGCCCAGCGCGGCTGGATCGTCACGCGCCAGGACCCGGGCTCCATGGAGTTGACGCTGAACATCCGCACCCACATGGCTAAGGTCGGCGCGAAGTACGACACGAAGTCGATCCAGTTGACCTACCTCGCCAGTACCAACCTCGACTATGAGGTCAAGAAGGGCAACCGGTACATACATCGCAATTACCCGAAGTGGGTGACCAACCTCGGGAACGACATCACCGTGCAACTTGCCCTGGCGCAGTCGCAGGCCGAGGGAGGCTGACCGATTGCCACGGGATCGGCGGTTCCCGCCGCAAGTCCCCATGTGATGCGACCCCTGCGAATCACGGCCTGCAGCGTGGCGACCGCGTGCGGTGCGGGCGTGCCCGCGCTCTCCACAGCGCTGCGTGAGGGCCGTAGCGGACTGCGCGCCAACGACTTCACCGAAGCACCGCTCGCGACCTTCATCGGCCGGGTGCCAGGGGTCGAGGACTGCGACCTGCCGGCGGACCTCGCGGCCTGGGACTGCCGCAACAATCGCCTGGCGTGGCTGGCGCTGGGCTGCGACGGCTTCCGCGAGCGGGCGCTCGCAGCGCGCGAGCGCTACGGCGCCGATCGCGTCGCGCTGGTGCTCGGAACCTCCACCTCCAGCATCGGCGCGACCGAAGAGGCCTATCGGCGGCTGCTCCCGGACGGCCGCTACCCCGAGGATCTGCGTCGTCCGATCGTGCACACGCCACACTCGCTGGGCGACTTCGTGCGCGTCGTCCTCGGGATCGAAGGCGTCGCGGTGACCGTGAGCACGGCCTGCTCCTCGAGCGCCAAGGTATTCGCCCACGCCGAGCGGCTGCTGAGGCTCGGCATCGCCGACGCCGCGGTGGTCGGCGGCGTGGACACGCTGTGCGGCAGCGTGCTGTTCGGCTTCAGTTCACTGGAACTCGTCTCGCCGGAGCCGTGCCGCCCGTTCGACGCGGCCCGCCGCGGCATCAGCATCGGCGAGGCCGGTGGCTTTGCACTGCTGGAGCGCGACGGCGAGGCCGGTCCGTGGCTCCTCGGTTACGGCGAGTCGAGCGACGCGCACCACATGTCCTCGCCCCACCCGCAGGGCCTCGGGGCGCGGCTCGCGATCGAGGCGGCGCTCGGCTGCGCCTCGCTCGGGCCCGAAGCCGTCGACTACATCAACCTGCACGGCACGGCGAGCCAGAAGAACGACGAGGTCGAGGCGAGGTTGATCGCCGAGATCTTCCCGGCGACGACGCGCGCCAGTTCGACCAAGGGCTGGACCGGGCACACGCTCGGCGCAGCCGGAATCGTCGAGGCGATCGTGGCATTCATCGCGCTCGAGCAGGGCTTCGCGCCCGGCACCCTGAACACCGGGACGCTGGACCCCGCCTGCGGTCCGCAGGTTCGCCTCGCCACGGAGCGGGCGGACGTGCGGGTCGCGCTCAGCAACTCGTTCGGCTTCGGCGGCAGCAACTGCGCGCTGCTGTTCGGCCGCGAGCGCATCGACTGAGGTCGCCATGAAGCCGCACACGGTCCACGTGACCGGGATCTCGCTCTGGGCACCACGTCTGCCGGGCTGGGCCGTCGCGGCGCCCGTGCTGCGCGGCGAGGCGGCGGTGCCCGAGCCGCAGGCCACGAGGCCGGCGCCGACGATGCTCGCGGCGACCGAGCGTCGCCGCGCGCCGGATACCGTGGCCATCGCACTGGAGGTCGCGGCACGCGCCTGCGAGAGCGCGGGCGTCGAACCGCGTGAGGTCGCCAGCGTGTTCGCAACCACTCACGGCGACCTGGCCATCAACGACTACATGAGCGAGACGCTGGCGCGCACGCCAGCGCTGGTATCGCCGATCCGCTTCCACAACTCCGTGCTCAACGCCGCCGCGGGCTACTGGAGCATCGGGATCGGCTCGATGCAGTCCTGCACCGCGCTCACGGCCTGGGAGGACACGTTCGGCGAGGGCCTGCTCGAGGCGATGACCCAGGCCGAGGCGGGCGGACGCCCGACGCTGCTGGTCGCGTACGACATCGAGGCGCGCGGCCCGCTCGCCACGGTGGTCACGAGCCACGGTGTCCTCGGCATGGGGGTGGTGCTGGCGCCGGCGCCCGGTCCGGGGACGCTGGCACGGGTGCGCTGGCGCACCGCACGCGGGACGGAACGGACCGCACCGCTCGCGCGTAACCTCGCGGCAGTCGCGGACAACGCCATGGCGGCCTGCCTGCCGTTCTGCGAAGCTGTGGCACTGCGGCAGCCCCGGACGATCCGGGTGGGACTCAGTCCTGCCCTGCTGCTGGAGATGGAGTTCGATTTCCCCTGAGTCGGCTGGAGAACCCTGGCCATGAGAATGATCTTCGCGTGCATCCTGATGCTCACGGTCAGTGCGGCGGTCGTCGCCGAGCCGCAGAATCCGCCGCCGCTGAATGCGCTGGGGGGTTACGACGCCTATGAGCTGGCACCGATCGCGATGGGTCCGCCGCTTGCCGGCGACGCCGGCAAGGAGAAGGCCAAGGGGAAGATCCAGGAACACATGAACAACGAGACCGGCCCGATCATCGCGCAGTGGAACACCGACGCCGCGGGAAGCACGCGGGGACAGACCCTGCTGTTCGAGCCGCACATCGAGAAGCTCAAGGTCGTCAGTGGCGGGGCGCGATTCTGGGCCGGCGCGTTTGCCGGCGACTCGTACGTCGTGATTAAGCTGCGCATCGTGGAGCAGCCGAGCGGTACCGTGCTCGGCGAGCCCGAGTTCTACCAGCGTGCCGCCGCCATGAGCGGAGCCTGGACGGTCGGCGGCCAGGACAAGGACATGATGCACAGGATCGTCCTGCTGACGAACAAGTACCTGCTCATGAACTACGAGCAGCCTGTCGGCGGCCCGACCGGGTACGACCCGCAATAACCGGGCCGGAGACGCGGGTGGCCGGACGGGAACACGTGGACGTCGCCATCCTCGGCGGCGGGCTCGCGGGGCTGACGCTGGCCCTGCAGCTGCGCCAGCGTTTCCCTGACGTCGAGGTGGTGGTGCTCGAGCGCCGGCGGCATCCCGTGCCCGAGGCGACGCACAAGGTGGGCGAGTCGTCGGTGGAGATCGCCGCCCACTATTTCGACACCGTGCTGGGCCTGAAGGATCACCTCGTCGCCCGTCAGCTGAAGAAGTTCGGCTTTCGCTTCTTCTTCTCCGAGGGCCGGCGCGACATCGAGCAGGTGCTCGAGCTCGGCGCGAGCCATTACCTCTCGACTCCCAGCTACCAGATCGATCGCGGCATCTTCGAGAACTTCCTCGGCGAGCGGGCGCGCGCGGCCGGTGCCGGGTTCCTGGACGGCGTCACCGTGCGCGGCGTCGATTTCGGCGCGGGCGACGACGTCCACCGGGTGCGCTGCGATCGCAACGGCGCCCCACTCGAGTTCGATGCACGCTGGGTGGTGGACGCCTCGGGCCGCGCCGGCCTGCTCAAGCGCCAGCTCGACCTGGAAGTCGAGAACGACCACGACGTGAACGCCTGCTGGTTCCGCATCGGTGCCCGCATCGACGTCAACGAGTGGTCGGACGACCGTGCCTGGCTCGAGCGCTGCGACCCGCCGGATCGCTGGCTCTCGACCAACCACCTGGTCGGCAAGGGCTACTGGGTCTGGCTGATCCCGCTGGCCTCGGGCTCCCATTCGGTCGGCATCGTCGCCGACGGCCGCCTGCACCCGTGGCAGCGCATCAACAGTTTCGCCCGGGCCATGGAGTGGCTGCGGGAGTTCCAGCCTCGCCTGGCGGACGACCTGGAGTCGAAGCGTCACCTGCTGCAGGACTTCGCGTTCCTGAAGCACTTTTCCCATGGCTGCAGGCAGGTTTTCTCTGGCGACCGCTGGGCGATGACGGGCGAGGCGGGCGTGTTCCTGGACCCGTTCTATTCCCCGGGCAGCGACTTCATCGCCATTGCCAACACCTACATCACGGAGCTGATCGCGCACGACCGCGCCGGCCAGCCGGTTGCGTCCTACGCGCGCATCTACCAGCAGTTCTTCATGTCGTTCTACGACAGCACGATGTCGCTGTACCGCAACCAGTACGCGATCTTCGGCGACCCGGAGGTGCTTCCGGTCAAGGTCATGTGGGACTACGCGTATTACTGGGGCGTGCTGTGCCAGTTGTGCTTCCAGCGCCGGCTTGCCGACCTCACCATGCTGTCGCGCCTGCGGGATGAGCTTGCGGGCAGCAAGGCCCTCAATGCCGCGATGCAGGACTTCCTGAGGGAGTGGTCGGCCGTCAGCGACCATCGCAATCCGGCGACGCTGCTCGATCAGGCCGGGCTCGAGTGGTTCGCCGAACTCAACCGCGGGCTGCGGGACCCGCTGGACGACGACGCCTTCAAGCTGCGCATGCGCACGACCACGTCGCTGCTGCGGCAGCTTGCGCGTGAGATCGTCGGGACCGCCTGCGCCAGGCACCCGAACCTCCGTGCCGACGCGGTGCTTGCGCTGCTCGACGCATCACCCTCGGCGCCAGCGAGCCTGCTGTTCGACACTGCGGCCTGAGCGGGCGCTCCGATTCTCAGGTCGCCGACCCGAGCGAGACCATCGCGCGACCGTGAGCGAGCGGGCGGCCCGCATGCGAGACCCGGAAGTCGTACTGCCAGGCCTCGGCGCCCCCGTGCACGCGACTGGCCTCGACGAGCAGCTCGCCGTCGAGGTCCTCGACGTAGTCGCAGGCCAGCACGACGTCGCGCAGCGAGACCAGCAGCCCCGGCCGCGACCGCTCGCCCCGTGCCGTCGCCACGAGGCCGCCGTGCACGGCCATGGCCTGGGCCCCGTACTCGCAGAGGTGGATCGCGCGCAGCCGGCCGGCGCGCGCCAGCGGGTTCGCGGGGTCGCGATGCGTGGTCGTGGCGAGGGTCACGCGGCTGTCGTCCCAGGACACGATGCGCTCGAGCAGGCACATCCTGCCGGCATGCGGCACGAGCGTCGCGACGCGCGGCTCGATCGTCACGCGGCGCGCCCCGGACGCGTGAGCATCAGCGCCAGCACGAAGTTGCTGACCACTCCCACCGAGACCGTGACGCCGATGGCGCGCAGCACGGGCAGGCTCGACGTGGCGAGCAGCGCAAACACCATCAGAGTCGACAGCGAGCACACCAGCACCGCATGCAGCGTCCGGCGCTGCTCCGCCGGGTCGTCGGCGGCGCGCTCGAAGAACAGGGCGTAATCGAGCCCGAGTCCCGCCGCGAGCACGAGTGCAATCAGGTGGAACAGGCTGAGCGACAGGCCGCTGGCGTGCAGCGCAGCCAGCACGACCAGCGTCGTCAGGGCCATCGGTGCGAGCACGCGCCAGACGCGTCCAGCGTCGCGCAGCGCGACGGACACCACCAGCACGAGCAGGAAGGCCGAGCCTGCGAGGCACCACAGGATCCGCGTGCGCTGATTCGCGACGAGGTCCTCGGCGGCCTGCTTGAGGTCGAGCAGCGTCGCGCCGTCGGTGTCGGCGACGACGCGCCCGACCGAGGCGGGGTCGGTGAGCCCGGTCAGCGTGACGATGCCCGTCCAGTGGGCCCCGCTCTCGAGCAGCAGTCCGCCGACGCGGGCCTCGAGCGGCGTGTCGGCGAGGTCCTGCGGGCCGAGTGCCCGCAGGTGGCGGGCACGCTCGACGTCCTCGAGAAACGGCGCAAACACGCCGGGCCGGAAAGGGGTGGTGGCCGCGGCGGCATCGAGCGCGTCCCGCAACTCCACCGGAGCCGGCAGGGCCGCCCGGCGTCGCTCCTGCTGCTCGAGCGTCGGCAGGTAACGCGCCGCATGATCGAAGCCCACAAGTCGCACCGGTCGCCACCAGTCCTTGGAGCTTCGGATCGAGCGCGGCCGCCCGCGCGAGAACCTGCTGCGGATCCCGGTCCTGGATCAGGAGCAGGTAGCGCACGTCGGGCGCACCGAGCTCGCGGCGCAGGGTCGAGTCCTGCTCGATGAGGTGCCGCGGCACCGGCGTCAGGCCGCCGAGCTCGTCCTGCCACAACGGACGCGGCGACAGCGCGAGCACCGCGACGCAAGCCGCCGCGGCACCCACGCCGAGCCACAGCGGGCGCGGCAAGCCTGCGAGTCGATCCCAGAGCCGTCCGAGTGCCGCTGACTCTGCGGCGTCGGTGCCCCGGACAGGGACGAGGAAGGGCAGCAGGAAGCGCGTCGTGAGGCCGGCGGCGGCGAGGCCGGCGACCGTGAACACCGAGAGCTGCGCCAGGCCGCGCACGCCGGAGAACAGGAAGGCGAGATACGCGACACAGGTGCTGGCGACGCCCGTGGCCAGCGTCGGCCAGAGCGCGCGCACGTTGTGGCGCGGGTCGACGCCGCCATGCTGGTGGCTGAAGAGGTGCATCGGATAGTCCTGGGCCACGCCGATCAGCGTGAAGCCGAACGCGAGCGTGATGCCATGCACGGGACCGAACACGGTGCTCACGGCCGCGAGGCCGGCCAGCCCGGCGCTGGCGAGCGGCAGCAGGCCGAGCACGAGCAGCCAGGCACTGCGGTACGCGACGAGCAGCAGCACTGCCATGCCGAGTGTCGCGAGGCCCCCAAGCCTCTGCGCCTCGCGCTGGGTGCGTTCCTTCATCAGCACCGAGAATGCGCCAGGGCCGCTCGTCACCAGCTCGAGCGCCGGATCGGTGCGGACCTGTTCGAAGGAGCGCTGCAGCACGTCGGCGGCCTCGCGCTGGCCCTGTGGATCGAAGCCGGCCGCGCGGGTCTCAGCCACAAGCAGCGCCTGCCGGCCGGTCGAGTCGAACCACACGTCGTGCAGCAGATGTGGCTGGCTCGATGGTTGCCACGACTCGGCGAGCTTCAGCAGCTCGAGCGTTGGGTCGCGCGGCAGCCACGGCTCCAGGAAGCCCGCGGCGGGCGAGGCGAGGTCACGCAGCCGTTCCTCGAGCTGCGCCCGCAGGAAAGGCGCATCGAGTCGCTGATCATCGAGGGTCGGTGACAGCAGGTAGCGGTAGGCGAGCAGATCCTCGGGCAGGCTCCCGACATCGGACTCGCCGTTGGTGGCCCACCGGAACTGCTCGCTGCCCCGCAGGCGGGCGACGAGTGCGCTGGAGGTGGTCGCCGCTGCCGCCGGGTCCGGGCCGTTGATGGCGAGCAGCAGCAGGCGCGACGCCGGACCCTCGCCGATCTCCTCGAGCACCAGCCGCTCCTGCGTCGTGCGCGGCGTCGGCATGAACAGCCGCAAGTCCGTCCCGACCTCGAGCCTGCGTTCGACGAGTCCGCCGAACAGGGCGAGCACGGCGATCCAGGCGGCGAGCAGCAGGCCCCGTCCGGCGGGCGACATCCGCTTCAGCGCCCCGCCGCGCCGGCGCACCACGCCCGGAGGGCGTCGCGCTCGAGCGAGGCTGGCAGCGCGGCCCGGTCGTCCACGCCGATCGCCATGATCGTCGAATCGCCGTCGGGCTCGGTGAGCGTGAAGCAGGAGGCGCGGTCTGCGGTGCCGTCCACCACGATCCTGGCGAGGCGTGCTCGCAGCCTGTCGTCCCGCGGCGTCAGCTCGATCTGCCAGCGGTCCGCCTCGCCGCTGACGGCGACGACGAAATGTCGCCTGAGCGTGGCGGCGTCGCCGGAGAGCAGCGATCCGAAGCTCGCGAGCATACCGCGCAGCCCGGGAGCGCGATCGAGCGAGAACCGTCGCGGACGGTTGCCCTCGCGCTCGACCACGACGTTCTCGCCACGCAGCTCCGTGGTCTCTTGGAAGGGGGACTCGACGCGGCGCACGAGCGTGCCGTCGACGCGATGCTCGAGATGTCCCGCGACCACCATCGGCTCGACGAGCAGCGCCGAGTGGCGCACCTCGACGAATCCGGTCGACTCCGGCGCCGGACGGGCCAGGCTGGCGATCAGCGCCTCGCCATCGAGCTCAGCCGCCTGCAGCGTGACCGTCGCGAGCGCCAGCAGGGCGGCGACGATCGCCGGGACCGGGTTGGTTCCAGAAGTCATAGAAGTTGAACCAATTGTACGGGGCCGAGCGCAGCAGCGCTGCCAGCCGGTCGGCGTAGTCCTGGACGAGCACGCGCAGCTGCTGCTGGCGATGGCTGCGCTCCACGTGCAGCCGCTCGGCGACCAGCTCGAAGTGCAGGTCGTAGCGCCGACCGCCGCGATACAGCCCGGCGCAGAGCACGACGGGCACGTGCAATGCCGCGGCGATCTGCCACGGCGCCGTCGGAAACTCGGCCGGGCTGCCCAGGAACTCCGCGCTGACCGTCGCATTGCCGGGGCGGCCGCGGTCGCCGAGCATCGTCACCAGCGCACCGGAGTTCAGGGCTGCGCCGATCTCGAGCGCGACCGCCGTGCCGTCCTGTCGCGGATTGATGATGCCCTCGGCGATCTTCGGGTTGAGTTGCCGCAGCAGGGCCGAGAGGATCGGGCTGTGCTCGGCGTCGAGCACCACCCTCACGGTGACGTCGGGCCGCAGCGTGCTCGTGGCGCGCAAGGCGTCGAAGCTGCCCACGTGCGCGCCGATCAGCAGCACGCCCCGCCCGAGGTCCATCGCGTGATGCAGTTGCTCGATGCCGACGAGTCGGGTGTCGAAATAATCCGGTCTTTGCGTGAGGTAGTAGACGCGGTCGAGCGTCACGCCCGCGAAGGTGTGGAAGTGTCTCGCCACCTCGAGCCAGGTGGGCGCGCGGCCGAATATGCGCGTCAGGTATTCACGCGAGGCCCGGCGTTCCGGTGCCCGGCGCGCCAGGAAATAGCAGGTGATCGGGACGAGGACCAGCCGGGAGACGGACCGCCCCAGTCGCAAGGCGACGAGGAGGATCAGCTTCAGGGCCCAGGCGCTGCCCCCTTCGGGTCGTTCGAGCCAGGCTTTCGTCACGAATCGATCGCCTGGTGGAGGACCAGGCAGCCCTTCGCGACAATCGTGCCGTCGCGCTGGACGGCGAAGTCGATCGAATCGCCGGCCAGCGCCAGCTCGATACATGCCACCTCGCCCGGCAGGAGCGGCGAAATGAACTTCGCCTGGCGCAGGCTGCGCACTTGGATCGGAACGCCGAGCCAGCGGGCGGCGGTCTCGATGACGCCGTCCAGCAACAGCACGCCTGGCACTACCGGTCGGCCGGGAAAGTGTCCAGGAAGGGCGGGATGGTCAGGATCGATCCTGAAGTCCGCGCGATGCCGGCTGTGTCCGGTGGAAGTCATGAACCGCGGGGCACGTGCATTTGGCCGGAGAGCATGATCGCTTGCCGTCTGCAACTCAACGCGGTGGACGGCGCACACGGGGGGGCTTGCCCCCGTGCGGATCGGCCGACGGTACGGCAGCGCCTAGAACCTGAAGAGGAAGCTCGCCGAGAAGAAGCCCGCGTTGGCATCCAGCTCGTCGATGAATTCGTCGTTGTCGCTGTCCCACTCCGGTGCCACTTCGAACCACTCGTATTCGAGGCGCAGCCCGAAATTTTCGGTAACGTCGAATCCTGCGCCGGCACCCAGGAAGAACGCGCTGCCGTCGTCGTCCTCCCTGAAGCTGTCCGAGAAGGTCTGGGAACTGAAACTCAGGCTCGTCTCGGCGTCCCAGTAGGCGATGCCCGGTTTGACGAACAGCTCGAAGCGCTCGCCGATCGGAAGCGCGAATACGGCTGCCGCCACGAGGCTCTGCACATCGATGCCGAGTTTCACCGTGTCGCCGCCTTCGGACTCCTTGATCGACGGGTTTCCGCCGTCGATGTACGCGCCCTCGACGCTCAGCCACGGGAAGAACCGGTAGCCGCCGAACACCTTGAACCCGGTGTCATCCTCGTCGAAGTCATAGTTCAGGCCGAGTACGTCGTCCACCTCGGTGTTCATCTGGCCGAGGCCGGCGCCGGCGTAGAAGCCGCGGTCGACGGCCCCGGCCGGGGCCGCGGCGATCAGCAGGCCCGAAGCCAGGAGAAAGATCGGTAGTCTCATGCGCATTGCTCCTTGTGCTGGATCAGGCCGCCTTGTCCGCCGCCACCGCCCCCGCGATCGCCGCGTGCGCCGCCGCCAGCCGCGCGATCGGCACTCGCGGCGCTGAGCACGACACGTAGTCGAGCCCGATCGAGTCGCAGAAGCGGATCGAGGCCGGATGGCCGCCGTGCTCGCCGCAGATGCCGACCTTGAGTCCGGCGCGGCTCGCGCGGCCCCAGTCGACCGCGAGCGCCATGAGCCGCCCCACGCCCTTCACGTCGAGCACCTCGAACGGGTTGTCCTGCAGGATGCCTCGTTCGTTGTACATGGGCAGGAACTTGTTCTCGGCGTCCTCGCGCGAGAACGAGAACGTGGCCTGGGTCAGGTCGTTGGTGCCGAAGGAGAAGAACTCGGCGACCTCGGCGAGGTTCTCGGCGCGCATGCAGGCGCGCACCACCTCGATCATGGTACCGAACTTGCAGGGCACGGGCACGCCGTAGGTGATCTCGACCTCGCGCTGCACGGCGGTCATGTAGTCGCGCACCAGCTTGAGCTCCTGCGCGGTGCAGACCTGCGGCACCATGATCTCGGGGTACACCTCGATGCCCGCGCGGATGCAGTTGGCCGCGGCCTCGAGCACCGCGCGGATCTGCATGGTGTAGATCTCGGGGTAGGTGAGCCCCAGGCGCACGCCGCGGTGCCCGAGCATCGGGTTCACCTCGCGCAGCGCGCGCGCCTTGCGCAGCACGGCTTCCTTGCGCGCGACGACGCTGTCGATCAGCCGGGTCTCGGCGAGGTCGCGCAGCGTCGCCGGCAGCTTGCCGTCCGCGGACACGGCCCGCGCCGCCTCGGTGAGCACCTCCATGCCGCGAGCGGCACCGCGCAGTTCGTTGAGCAGCGCGATGTCCTCCTCGAGCTGCCGCTCGGTCGGCAGGAACTCGTGGATCGGCGGGTCGAGCAGGCGGATGGTGACCGGGTGCGGGGCCATCGCCTTGAATATCCCGGCGAAGTCGGCGCGCTGGATCGGCAACAGGCGATCGAGCGCAGCGCGCCGCTCCTCCGGGGTGTCGGCCACGATCATGTCCACCACGACGGGCAGCCGGTCGGCGGCGTTGAACATGCGCTCGGTGCGGCACAGGCCGATGCCCTTCGCGCCGTAGCGGATGGCGCGGGCCGCGTCGTCGGGCGTGTCGGCGTTGGCGCGGACGCCGAGTCGCGAGAACGCGTCCGCCCAGCTGAGCAGCTTCACGAGAGCGGGCGAGAAATCCGCCTCGACCGTCGGTACTTCGCCGCGGAACACGCGGCCGTTGCTGCCGTCGATGGTGATCACGTCGCCTTCCTTGATGACCTGGTCGCCGACGAACGCGAGGCGGGCGGAGACGTCCACGTGGATGCCCTCGGCGCCCGCCACGCAGGGCTTGCCCATGCCGCGGGCCACCACCGCCGCGTGCGAGGTCTTGCCGCCGCGGCTCGTCAGGATGCCCTGCGACGCGAAGAAGCCGTGGATGTCCTCGGGCTTGGTCTCCTCGCGCACCAGGATGACCTTCGATCCCTGCCGGCCGAGCGTCTCGGCGCGGTCGGCGTCGAACACCGCCTGGCCGCTCGCCGCGCCCGGCGAGGCCGGCAGGCCGGTCGCGAGCGGCTGAGCCTTGTGCCTGGGATCGAGGCGCGGGAACAGCATCTGCTCGAGGTGCGCGGGGTTGACGCGCAGGATCGCGTCCTCGCGCGACAGCAGCCCTTCTTCGTGCATCTCGACCGAGGTGCGCACCATGGAGGCCGCGTTCATCTTGCCGTTGCGCGTCTGCAGGCAGTAGAGGGTGCCGCGCTCGATGGTGAACTCGAAGTCCTGCACCTCGCGGTAGTGCCGCTCGAGGCGATTGCGCAGGTCCACGAGCTGCGTGTAGATCGCCGGCATCTCCATCGAGAGGTCGGCAATGGGCTTCGGGGTGCGGATGCCGGCCACCACGTCCTCGCCCTGCGCGTTGGTGAGGTACTCGCCGTAGATCTGGTTCTCGCCGGTCGCGGGGTTACGCGTGAAGCCCACGCCGGTGGCGCTGTCGTTGCCCATGTTGCCGAACACCATGGTGACGACGTTCACCGCCGTGCCGTTCGCCATGGCAGGCGTGATCCTGAACTCGCGCCGGTAGTCGATGGCGCGCTTGCCCATCCACGAGTTGAACACCGCCTTGATCGCGATCTCGAGCTGTTCGTAGGGGTCGGCCGGGAAGGGCCGCCCGGTGTGCTGCTGAACGACCTTGAGGAACCGCTCGCCGATGTCGCGCAGGTCGTCGGGGCCGAGCATCACGTCCTGCTTGACGCCGACGCGCGCCTTGACGGCCTCGAACTGCTCGTCGAACGCGGCATCCGGCACGCCGAGGGCGACCTTGCCGAACAACTGGACGAAGCGTCGCCACGCGTCGTACCCGAAGCGCTCGTTGCCGGTGCGGCGGATGAGCGCGGCGAGCGTGGTCTCGTTGAGGCCGAGGTTCAGGATCGTGTCCATCATGCCGGGCATGGACATGGCCGAGCCCGAGCGCACCGAGACCAGCAGCGGGTCGTCGCTGCCGCCGAATTTCTTGCCGGTCTTCTGCTCGAGCGCCCGCATGTGGGCGCGCACTTCGTCCATCGTGCCCTCGGGCAGCCGGCGCTGGGTGTCCTCGAGGTAGGCCAGGCAGGCCTCGGTGGTGATCACGAACCCGGGAGGGACGTTCAGCCCGATGCGCGTCATCTCGCAGAGATTGGCGCCCTTGCCGCCGAGCAGCATCTTGTTCCTGCCGTCGCCGGTCTCGAACGCATACACCCATTTTCGTTCACTGGTGGTCATCGGGATCCCTCGTCGGGCCCGACCGCCGGGCCCCGGCGGCGTTAGTGATACCCCGGTGCACTGCCGCGGGAAATACGTGGATCTCTTTGCCGGGCCGCGGATTCTCGCAGGCGTGCGCGCCCCTTGTGCGGGCCGTCGTCCCAAGCCACCATCCGCCGACCCGCCGCAGCCACTCAGGGGGAATCGCATGAAAGATCGGATCGGCATGGTCGGACTTGGTCGCATGGGCGGGAACATGGCCCGTCGGATCGCCCGCGCCGGGCTCGAGGTTGCGGCGTGGGACCGTGCCGCGGGTGCTCGGGCCGGCCTCGCGGGGGAGGAAGGCGTGACCGTGGCCGGGACGCTGCCCGCACTCGTGGAGTCGCTGGCGGCCCCCCGCGTGCTGTGGATGATGCTGCCGGCCGGTGCACCGACCGAGGCGACACTCGCGGAGTTGTGCGAGTTGCTGGCGCCGGGCGACGTCGTCGTCGACGGGGCGAATGCCTGGTACCGCGACAGCATACGGCGCGCCGCCGAATTGGCACCGCTGGGCCTTGGATACGTGGATGCCGGAGTTTCCGGCGGCGTGTGGGGCCTCGTGAATGGCTACGGGCTGATGGTCGGCGGCGCCGTCGAGGCGGTGCAGCGTGTCGAGCCCTTCCTGCGCGCGCTCGCGCCCGGTCCCGAGACGGGCTGGTTGCACTGCGGTCCGAGCGGCGCGGGACACTTCACCAAGATGGTGCACAACGGCATCGAGTACGGCCTCATGCAAGCCTACGCCGAGGGCTTCGCGCTGCTCCGCGCCCGCGGTGACCTCGAACTCGACGTCGCGAAGATCGCGGAGTCCTGGCGTCATGGCACGGTGATCCGCTCGTGGTTGCTCGACCTCATGGCCGAGTTCCTGGCGGAGGACGCCGGGCTCGAATCCATCGCCCCGGTGGTGGCCGACTCGGGCGAGGGGCGCTGGACGGCGATCGAGTCGGTCGAACTCGGCGTGCCGACGCCGGTCATGACGCTCGCACTGATGCAGCGATTTGCCAGCCAGGGCCGCGGCGACTATTCGGACCGGCTGCTGGCACGACTGCGCCAGTCCTTCGGCGGCCACGCCGTCACGCGCAACAACTCGGGAGGCTGACCTTTGTACACACGCGTTCTGCCGGCGATCGCGATCGCCGCGCTGCTGCTCGCCCTGGCCGCACCTGCGCCGGCCGTCGAGACCGCAAGTCCGGACGCGGCCGCGAAGCCCTCGGCTGACGCGGGACCGCCGCCCGAGCCCCGCTCCTCGCGCACGCAGCACAAGGTTCGCATCGGCGGGGAGGTGGTGCGCTACACCGCCACGGCGGGCTGGTTGATCATGAAGAACGACGAGGGCAAGCCGATCGCGCGCTTCGGCTACACGGCCTACACGCGCGACGGGGTCGAGGACCTGTCGCGCCGTCCGGTGATGTTCGCCTACAACGGCGGCCCGGGTTCCTCGTCGATCTGGCTGCACATGGGCATCCTCGGGCCGCGGCGCGTCGTGGTGAGCGATCCCGCGTTCTCGCCGCCGCCGCCGTCGCAGCGCGTCGAGAACGAGTTCAGCGTGCTCGACGTCACCGACATCGTGATGATCGACCCGGTCGGCACGGGCTTCAGCAAGCCGCTCGGCGAGGCGAAGGGCGCCGACTTTTGGGGCGTGGACCAGGACATCAAGTCCGTCGGCGCGTTCATCAAGCGCTGGGTCACCGAGAACGGGCGCTGGGCGTCGCCCAAGTACCTGCTCGGCGAGAGCTACGGCGGCATGCGCTCGGCGGGCCTCGCCGACCACCTGCAGAGCGTGCACGGCATGAACCTCAACGGCGTGGTGCTGGTGTCGCCGTTCCTGAACTCGAGCTCAGGCGTGGACGGCATCGAGGTGGACCTGCCGCACGCGCTGTACCTGCCGACGTTCGCCGCGACGGCCTGGTACCACGGCCTGATCGCGAACAAGCCCGCCTCGCTCGAGGCGTACATGGCCGAGGTCGAGCGCTTCGCCTACGACGAGTACCTGCCGGCCCTGACGCGCGGCTACACGATCTCCGCCGAGGAGAAGCGCGCGGTCGCCGCCAAGCTCGCCGCCTACACCGGCACCCGCCCCGACTACTGGGAGAAGGCCGACCTGCGCGTCACCCACACGCAGTTCCTGCAGGAGCTGAAGCGCGACCAGCGCCAGATCGCCGGGCGCATCGACTCGCGCTTCGTGGGCCCGGCGATGAACCCGCTCGCCGAGCACATGAACTACGACCCGTTCTTCCCGGCCGTCGGGCCGGCCTACACGGCCGCGTTCCTCGACTACCTGCACAACGAACTCGAGTTCGGCCGCGACGAGGAGTATCGCGTCTCGGCCTTCGACGTGGAGTGGGACTGGAAGCACAAGCAGCCGGGCACCGAGGACTGGTTCTCGCCGGCCCCCAACACCGTGCCCGACCTCGCGCGCGCGCTGACCATGAACCCGGGACTGCACGTGCTGGTGCAGCAGGGCTGGTACGACCTCGCCACGCCGCACTTCATCATGAAGCACGACCTCGACCACCTGCGCATCGCGCCGGAAGCGCGCGAGCGGATCGCGGTCGAGTACTACCAGGCCGGGCACATGATGTACCTGCACGGGCCGTCGATGAAGAAGTACCGCGACGACCTCGCGCGGTTCATCCGGGAGACCGACCGGATCTAGGAGTCGCGTACCGGCGTCTCCGCCCACCCCGCACCGCAAAGGAAATCAAGCGTTTGCGATCGGAATCGCGACTCGTCCTTCGCTGACGGGTCGGGCCCAGTCAGTCGCACTGCGCGTCGCCGTTCGCCGGCGGGTCGTACCAGCCGCCGAAGCGCTCGACCATGCGCTCGGCGGCGGCGGGACCCCAGCTGCCCGGCGCATACGGCTCGGCCTGCGGGCCGCTTGCGAGCAGGCGATCGACGATGTCCCAGGCGACCTCGACCGAGTCCTGCCTTGCGAACAGCGTGGTGTCGCCGCGCATCGCGTCGCCGAGCAGCCGCTCGTAGGGCGTCATCTCGTCGGCGTGCGAATTACACGCGTAGAGCTCGATCTCGCGGCCCGCCATCGCCTCGCCCGGGGACTTGACGCGCGTGCCGAGCGCGATCGCGACGCGATCGGGCCCGAGCCGGAAGCGCAGGTAGTTGGGGCGGGCCGGCAGCGACTCGTCGAACAGGCGCTGCGGTGGCTGGCGGAACGTGGCCATGACCTCGGTGGCGGTCACCGGAAGGCGCTTGCCGGAGCGGACGAAGAACGGCACGCCCGCCCAGCGCCACGAGTCGATGTCGAAGCGCAGCGCGGCGTAGGTCTCGACGTCCGAGTTCGACGCGACGCCGTCCTCGTGCCGGTAGCCCGCGTACTGGCCGCGCACGATGCCGCGACGCTCGGGGTGCTGGACCGCGCGCAGCACCTTCGTCTTCTCGTCGCGCAGGGCCTCCGAGGCCGCTCCCACCGGCGGCTCCATGGCGAGGATCGCCAGCACTTCGAGCAGGTGGTTCTGCACGACGTCGCGCACCGCACCGAGTTCCTCGTAGAGCCGCCCGCGGCCCTCCACGCCGAACTTCTCGGCCATGGTGATCTGCACGCTTTCGACGTGCACGCGGTTCCAGATGGGCTCGATGATCGAGTTGGCGAAGCGGAAATAGAGCAGGTTCTGGACGGGCTCCTTGCCGAGGAAATGGTCGATGCGGAAGATCGAGCCCTCGTCGAAGACCTGCTGCAGCGCGCGGTTGATGGTCTGGGCGCTCGACAGGTCGCGGCCGAGCGGCTTCTCGACCACGACGCGCGCACCCGATGCGCAGCCCGAACTGCCGAGCTTCCCGGCCACGGCAGCGAAGAGGCTCGGCGGGATCGCGAGGTAGTGGCAGGGTCGGGCTGCGTTGCCGAGTGCGCGGCGCAGTGCCGCGAAGGTCGCCTCGTCGCGGTAGTCGCCGTCCACGAACTGCAGCTTCGCCTCGAGCCGGCCGAGTGCCTCGGCGTCGGTATGGGTGTCGTTCTGCGCAAGGCTCTCGCGCATCCGCGAGATGAGCGCGTCGCGGGTGATGCCGCCGCGTGCCACGCCCACCACGATGTCCGGCAGGCGTCCGCGCCGCTCGAGATTTTCGAGCGCCGGGAAGATCTTCTTGTACGCGAGGTCGCCGGTGATGCCGAAGATCACCAGCGCATCGCTCGGAGCCACGGATGGGGTCTGCACGATCTTTCGCTCCAGGGTGGGATACCCGGCCATTCGCAGGCCGATGGATACCGGCTCCACGGCCGGTGTGCAATCCCCGCCGTGCGACCGCCGCGCGCCCCGCCAACCGCCGCCGGTCGAGAATCCGGTACCTCATGATCGTCTCCCGATACTGATCCCCCCAATCCCCACGGTGATCACGCTGGCGTCTCCATGTATCGTTGCGATGTCCGAAGCCGGGTGATCGCGGACCGGTTCGTAACCGCCGACCTCTCGAGCCCCAGTCCCGGCGAACCGAAGATGCCTGCCAATCTTTCACCCGAGTACAAAGCTGCCGCCGACGCCTTCCGCAAGGCACGCGACCCGCAGGAGCGGCTCGAGCACCTGCGCGAAATGCTGCGCGTGATCCCGAAGCACAAGGGCACGGATCACCTGCAGGCCGATCTCAAGCGACGCATCAAGGAACTGGACGAGGAGGTCGCGGGCCCGAAGAAGGGCGGCGCCCGCGGCGGGCCGGCGCTGATGGTGCGGCCCGAGGGCGCTGCGCAGATCGCGCTGGTGGGCCCGCCGAACAGCGGCAAGTCGTTGCTGCACGACCGGCTCACGGGCTCCGGGGCCCGAAGCGGCCCGTATCCCTACACCACCCAGTACCCCGAGCCGGGCATGCTGCGCTGGGAGGAAGTGCTCTTCCAGCTTGTGGACCTGCCGCCCGTTGCCGCCGAGCATCCGTTGCCCTGGCTGGCAGGCAGCCTGCAGACCGCCGACGCATGCCTGCTGGTCGTGGACCTGGCCGATCCCGAATGCCTGCAGCAGGTCGCCGCCGTGCAGGCGGAGCTCGCGGAGCGCAGGACCAACCTCGTGACCCGGTGGCCCGGCGAGCCGGGCGACTGCGGCACCGTCACAGCGGCATCCGCCGCGGACGACGATGTATTCGCCCTCGGGCTGCCGACGCTACTGCTCGCCAACAAGGCCGACCTGCTCGAGCATCCCGAGACCGACCTCGAGGTGCTGGCCGAACTCGAGGAGCCGCACTTCCCCGTGATGCTCGTCTCGGCGCAGACCGGGCTCGGGCTCGGCGGGCTTGGGTCCCGGCTCTGGCGCGCGCTCGGGCTGATCCGCGTGTACACGAAGGCGCCCGGCAAGCCCGCGGAGCGCGATCGTCCGTTCACCTTGCGTGCCGGCGAGCAAACCGTGGCGGACGCGGCCCGGCTCGTCCACCGCGACATGGCGCGCACGCTCAGGTTCGCCCGCGTCTGGGGAGCGTCGGTCGCGGCCGACGGCCAGCACGTCGGCCGCGAACACCGCCTCGCGGACGGGGACGTGCTCGAACTGCACGCGTGAACCGTCGCCGTCCGCGCGCGGGCCGCACGCGCCGACCGGGTGCTGTGGACGCTGCGGGCCGCCGGCTGGAGTATCGTGTACCTCGTGTACTTCTCCGTGATGGGCTGGTGAGCGCGTGACCATTCCGCTGTGGTTCAAGCTCGCGTACACGGCCTTCGTCCTGTACGTGATGGCCGTGTGGTGGAAGCACTACGGCTGGAAGAATTTCCTCTGGTTCTCAGACATCGCGTTCATCGGCGCGGTGCCGGCAATGTGGCTCGAGAGTGCGGCGCTCGCGAGCGTGCTCACCGTGGCGGTGCTGATACCGGAACTGCTGTGGAACGTCGATTACGCGCTTCGACTGGCGCTGCGGCGGCGGATCACGGGTCTGACCGACTACATGTTCGAGCCCGACCGCCTGCTGCAGCTGCGCGGCCTGTCGCTGTTCCACGTGCCGCTGCCGCTGGTGCTGCTGTGGATGATCGCGGCGTACGGCTACGACGCCTCGGTGGGGCTGCCGGGCGCGGTCGCGCTCGGCGCGGTGGTGCTGCCTTGGAGCCGGATCCTCAGCACGCCCGAGAAGAACATCAACTGGACCTACGGCTTCGGCGCGCAGCGCGTGCGCTGGCCGGGCTGGATCTTCGTGCCGCTGCTGTTCGTCGGGTTCGTCCTGTTCGTGTTCGTCCCGACGGACTGGCTGCTACGGATCTGGTTCGGCGGCTGAGGGCCGGCAGCTTCTGTTGCCGGTCCGGGCGCCGGCCCACTATACTCGCGCCCAGCATCACGAAAGGGGCTCACGCCCCGCCAACCTGCCTCCCCGGGCAAGGTGGTGCGCGCCGCGAGGCGCGGATGCGGCCGGAAGGCAACGAAGCGGGTAAGAGCTTTCTGAACCCTCCGGCGCTCGACACGTGGCGCGGAGGGTTTTTCGTCTCCGCCTCCCGCCCGTCGCGCGCCGCTCGTTTGACCCCCGGTCAGGTCTGCAACGCCCTTGCCAGGGCCTGGAGGTTTGACCATGTCGCCGATGACGAATGCCCTGATCAGTTACTGGCTCAGGCTGCCGGCCGAATCGGCCGCTGCACGCCGCCGCTCGTTGGAGGCGGTGCGCGACCGGGTGTGCGCCGGTCTCGAAGTGCGTTCCGCGCTGCTGCCCTACGCGCTGGGCGACGCGGACGAAGGCGTCGTCGCCGCCGCCACTCGGGCGTACGTCGCATCGGCCGCAACCGCGAGGGAGCATGAGGCGGCGCTGGCCGATGCGGTCGAGTGGGTGCGGCGCGGCCTCGCGCTCAATCGCGGCGCAGTATTCGGCGCATTGCTCGCCCTCGAGGACGAGCGCGCCTGCGTGTGCCTGGTGCCGCTGCGCCTGGGCCTGTCGGCCAACGAGGTCGAGACGGCCTGCCGGGCCCAGGGCACAGTGCCGGGCCCACTCGCCGCGCGGTTCCTGCAGGACTGGCTCGATCTCGTCGCCGACGGGCCGTTGCCACGGGAACGTGGCGCGCTGCTCGCCGCCGTCGAAGGCGGCCGGGCGGCGCGCGCGGCCTGAGCGGGCAGGGGGCTGGCCGCCGTTCCTTCGCGAGCCGCCGGTCGCTCACCGTCAGTCGCTGGCGGACGGCACGGGGGAGCTGGCCAGTGGGCGAACCGGGCCGAGCCATGCCCCGGCGTCGCGAGGCTTTCGGTCCTCGAGCCAGTCGAACACCAGCGCGTGCCAGTGCACGCGCTGCACGTAGGCGCGGGTTTCGTTGAACGGGATGTTCTCCACCCACACGTCGGTCTCCATGGGCGCGGCGGGCAGCCAGCGGCGGGCCGCCGCCGGTCCTGCGTTGTAGCCTGCCACGGCAAGCGGCTGCTGCCCGTCGGCGCGGTCGATGAGATCGCGCAGGAAGGCCGAGCCGAGCGGGATGTTGACGGACGGCTCGAGCAGCTCGCTGCGCGAGGGTGAGGGCAACCCGGCCTTGCGAGCCGTGATTTTCGCCGTCGCCGGCAGCAGTTGCATCAGCCCGAGCGCGCCTGCGCCCGAGGCGGCGTCGGCGCGGAACAGGCTCTCCTGGCGGATCACGGCGTAGATGAGCGAGGGCGGCAGTCGGTTCGCCCGCGCCGCGCGGCGAACCTCGTCGTCGAAGGGGCGCGGGTAGAGCAGTTCGTAATCGTTGAACAGGCCGAGGCGCGCCGCGGCTGCGATGGCCTGCAGGTGCCAGCCCCACGACGACGCGAGCCGGACCGCCTGGGTCTGATGCTCGGGCGTGAGCGCCTCGAGCGCGACGCGCCACTCGAGGTTTGCCTCGCTCTGCATGTCGCACAGGACCAGCTCGCGGGTGCGCACCAGGCCCGGCTCGGCGGCGACGCGATCGAGCATCGGCTCGTTGCGAGGCAGGGGCTCGAGCGTCGGGGTGAAGCGCTGGTCGAGGCGGGCCGCGGCGAGCGCGGCATACCAGTTGTCGCTCGGGACCACGGCCGCATAGCCCGCGCGTGCGGCCTCGCGCTCGTCGAGCTGCTCGTCGGCCCGGGCCGCCCAGTAGCGCCAGCGGTGCTGCGTGCGCAGCGACTCGGGCATGGCCGCGATCGCCTGCCGGACGCGTGCCCAGTCGCCGGCCCACAGTGCCGCGCGGACGTGCCACTCGTGGGCGCGCTCGTCGAAATCGTCGGGGTGCCCGAGGGCGAAGAACTCCAGCGATCGCGGCAGACGGCTCCACGAGAGCGCCTGCGCGACGGCGAGCGCGAACGGACTGGCTGCCCGCGCGTCGAGGCCGCGGGCCTCGAGCAAATCCGGATAGCGCGCGGCAGCGGCCTCGGCGTCGGCGCGCGCGAAGCGCCACCAGCCGTCGAGCAGGGCGGCCGGCTCGACGTTGCGGGACGGCTGCTCGATCAGCGCCTCGATCGACGAGCGCGGCTGTTCGATGAGCGCGGCCCACTGCTCGATCGGCGCGGCCCGCTCCGCGGGCAGCGACCGGGCGAGATACCGGGCGAGTCCCGCCTCGCCGGCCGGCAGCGCGAGCCGGGCCCGCTGCTCGACGAGGTCCGGCGTGAGGTGCCCCTCGGCCCGCAGCCAGTCGAAGGCGGGGTCGCAGGCCGGTGGCAGGCTGCGCGGGCTGAGATAGGTCTCGGTCACGGCCTCGGCCAGGCCCGCGGTACGACCGAGGACGACACGCGACGCGAGGGCGTGGCAGCGGGCGGCCGTGGAGTCGTCCACGTCGTCCCGGTACGCGGCGAGGTAGGGCTCCCACGCCTCGCGCCGCGCCAGCGACATCAACCAGGCGCGGCGCAGCGGGCGAGCGACCGCTGCGCCGCCGTGGGTCGCGAGGAAGGCCTCGATGTCCGTCGCGGCGACCGGGTCCTCGAGGCGGGTGAGCAGCCGGGCCGCCTGCAGGTAGGGATAGAGCGGGTAGCCACGCAGCTGGTCGCTGTCGTCGGCGGCGGGCTCGGTCGTCGACTTGCCGACGCGCTCGTAGGCGGCCATGAACTCGTTTCGGGCGGGCGCCAGCGGATCGGCCTGCGCCGTGCCGAGGACGGCGAGCAGCAGCAGGGCTGCGGTCCGGGCGGGATGATTTCGGGTCATCCGTGGAGTTTACCGGGACGACGCCCGCGGGCGGCCGGGTCGCGCGCCCGTCGCCCGGCAGGTCCCGTGCCGGGCGGGCCCGTCTCGGAAACTCCTGTTAACAATTCTGTTGCGGTGCCGCAAACTGCGGCTCACGCCCGCGTGGACCCATCGAAGGGAGAACTGCTCATGCTCTATACCGGACCCGCTTTCAGCGCCTCGACGCTGGGCGAAGGCATCGTCGAACTGAAATTCGACCTGGCCGGCGACTCCGTCAACAAGTTGAATGCCGCCGCGCTGCGGGACTTCGACGCGGCCACCCAGGCCATCGCGAAGGATCCGTCGGTCAAGGGCGTGATCGTCACCTCGGGCAAGCCCGTCTTCATCGTGGGCGCGGACGTCACCGAGTTCACCGGCATGTTCGCGGCCGGCGAGGAAGCGGTCGCCAAGGGCGTGCTCGAGGTCAATCGCATGCTGTGCCGCTTCGAGGACCTGCCGGTCCCGACGGTCGCCGCGATCAACGGCATCTGCCTCGGCGGCGGGCTCGAGCTCGCGCTCGCCTGCGACTACCGGGTGGCCTCGACCGCCGCCTCGATGGGATTCCCCGAGGTGAAGCTCGGCATCTTCCCGGGTTTCGGCGGCTCGGTGCGCATGCCGCGCGTGATCGGCATCGATAACGCCGTGGAGTGGATCGCGACCGGCTCCGACAAGAAGCCCGACGCGGCGCTCAAGGACGGCGCGGTGGACGCCGTGGTGGCGCCCGAGCAGCTGCGCGACGCGGCGCTCGCGCTGGTGAAGCAGGCGATCGCCGGCAAGCTCGACTGGAAGGCCAAGCGCGCCGAGAAGCTCGCCCCCGTGAAGCTCAACGCGATCGAGCAGATGATGGCGTTCACGAGCTCGATGGCGTTGGTGGGCGGCAAGGCCGGGCCCAACTACCCGGCGCCGATGCTGGCGCTGCGCAGCATGCAGGAATCGGCGACCAAGGGCCGCGACGATGCGCTCGCCATCGAGGCGAAGTACTTCGCCAAGGCGGCGGTCACGCCGCAGGCGACCGCGCTGGTCGGGCTGTTCATGGCCGACCAGGCCGTCAAGAAGACGGCGGGCGCGTGGGCGCGCAAGACGGCCAAGGAGATCAACCAGGCGGCGGTGCTCGGCGCCGGCATCATGGGCGGCGGCATCGCCTACCAGAGCGCCTCGAAGGGCCTGCCGATCATCATGAAGGACATCCGGCCGGAGGCGCTCGACCTCGGGATGAACGAGGCCGGCAAGCTGCTCTCCAAGCAGGTCGAGAAAGGCCGGCTGACGGCCGAGGCGATGAGCGCCACGCTGGCGCGCATCCGCCCGACGCTCAACTACGGCGACTTCAAGGACGTCGACATCATCATCGAGGCCGTGGTCGAGAACCCGAAGGTCAAGAAGGCGGTGTTCGCCGAGGTCGAGGGCCTGGTGCGCGAGGACACGATCATCGCCTCGAACACCTCCACGATCTCGATCAGCTTCCTCGCCGAGGGACTGAAGCGCCCGCAGAACTTCGTCGGCATGCACTTCTTCAACCCGGTGCACATGATGCCGCTGGTGGAGGTGATCCGCGGCAGCAAGTCGTCGGACGAGGCGGTCGCGGCGACCGTGAAGCTGTCGCAGAAGATGGGCAAGACTCCGGTGGTCGTGAACGACTGCCCGGGGTTCTTCGTCAATCGCGTGCTGTTCCCGTACTTCGCCGGCTTCCACATGCTGCTGCGAGACGGCGCGGACTTCATGGCCGTGGACAAGGCGATGGAGCGGTTCGGCTGGCCGATGGGCCCGGCCTACCTCATGGACGTCGTCGGCATGGACACGGCCGTGCACGCCGCCGGCGTGATGGCCGAAGGCTTCCCCGATCGCATGAAGCCCGACTTCGAGAACACCACAGGCGTGCTGGTCGGGCACAAGCGCTACGGCCAGAAGACCGGCAAGGGCTACTACAGCTACGCGCCCGACAAGAAGGGCAAGCCCAAGAAGAGCCCGGATCCCGAGACCTACGAGCTGATCAAGGGCGTCGTGGCGGAGCGCAAGGAGTTCGCGCCCGACGAGATCGTGGCGCGCTGCATGGTGCCGATGATCAACGAGGTGGCCCGCTGCCTCGAGGAGAAGATCGTCGCCTCGCCGTCCGAGGCCGACATGGCCCTGATCTACGGCATCGGCTTCCCGCCGTTCCGCGGCGGCGCCTGCCGCTACCTCGACCAGATGGGGATCGCCGACTTCGTCGCCCTGGCCGACAAGTTCGCCTCCTTCGGCAAGCTCTACGAGGCGCCGAAGCTGCTGCGCGACATGGCGGCCTCCGGCAAGAAGTTCTTCGGCTGACCCCTGCGGCCACCACGAATTCGGGAGAGATCAAACATGAGTCTCAATCCTCGCGATGTCGTCATCATCGATGGCGTGCGCACTGCCATGGGCCGCTCCAAGGGCGGCATGTACCGTAACGTCCGGGCCGAGGTGCTGTCGGCCGAACTGATCAAGGCGCTGTTCAGGCGCAATCCAGCGGCCGACATGAACGAGGTCGAGGACGTGCTGTGGGGCTGCGTCAACCAGACGCTCGAGCAGGGCATGAACATCGCCCGCAATGCGCTGCTGCTCGCCGGGCTGCCGCACCACGTGGCCGGCCAGACC
This sequence comes from uncultured Gammaproteobacteria bacterium, assembly GCA_963712815.1. Lineage (GTDB taxonomy): Bacteria > Pseudomonadota > Gammaproteobacteria > Steroidobacterales > Steroidobacteraceae > RPQJ01. Next base: position 926,170 of record CAVQJL010000012.1, on the reverse strand, counting down.
ATCAACCGGCTGTGCGGCTCCTCGATGCAGGCGCTGCACACGGCGGCCGCGCAGATCATGACGAACCAGGGCGACGTGTTCGTGATCGGTGGCGTCGAGCACATGGGCCACGTCGGCATGATGCACGGCATCGACTTGAACCCGTCGGCGTCCAAGCAGTACGCCAAGGCCTCGAACATGATGGGCCTCACCGCGGAGGTGCTCGGGCGCATGCACGGCATCACCCGCGAGATGCAGGACAAGTTCGCGCTGCGCTCGCACGTCAAGGCCTGGGAGGCGACCCAGACGGGGCGCTTCAAGAACGAGATCGTGGGCATCGAGGGCCACGATGCCAACGGCTTCCGCGTGCTGTGCGAAATCGACGAGGTGATCCGCGCCGATGCCACTCTCGAGGCGCTCGCCGGGCTCAGGCCGGCCTTCGATCCGAAGAACGGCACGGTCACCGCAGGCTCGTCCTCGGCGATCTCGGACGGCGCTGCCGCGATGCTGGTGATGAGCTGGGAGCGCGCCAAGGCGCTCGGCCTCAAGCCGCGTGCGAGGGTCGTCTCGATGGCCGTGGCGGGCGTGGACCCGGCGATCATGGGCTACGGCCCGGTGCCGGCGTCCAAGAAGGCGCTGAAGCGGGCAGGGATGACCATCGAGAATGTCCAGGTGGCGGAGCTCAACGAGGCATTCGCCGCGCAGTCGCTGCCCTGCGTGAAGGATCTCGGCCTCATGGATCGCATGGACGAGACGGTGAACCTGAACGGCGGCGCGATCGCGCTCGGCCACCCGCTCGGCTGCTCCGGTGCCCGCATCACCACGGCGCTGCTCAACACGCTCGAGCAGAAGGGCGGTCAGGTCGGCCTCGCCACGATGTGCATCGGGCTCGGGCAGGGCATCGCCACCATATCGAGCGCGTTTAGCGCGGGCAAGCCGAGGGTGCCCCCGACGGTCGCCGAGGGCGCCTCCGAGCGCGACGACCGCCATTCGAGTGCGACCCAGGCGTTGAGCGCGCCGACGTACGTCGGCGCGCCCTGCCGTGGGCCCGCCATTCCCACCGACGAGATCCAAGCCCTGTGCCGGGCGCTGCATCGCGTCGAGCAAGAACTGCCCGTCGATGTCGCGGCCGTCCTGCCGCAAGCCTGAACCAACCGCTCTCCCCGCAAGCACGCGAAAGCCGCAAGCCGGCTTAAGTGCGGCTTAAGCCCGGTCGCGTAAAAAAACAACTGTCGGGTCCGCGGCGCTCCTGGGGGCGCTCGAGTCAGGGATCGCCGGGCGGACCGACGCGACGAGGAGGGACAACTGGCCGCTGGCGGCCCGGCTGCAGGCAATGCGACCCGGGCGCAATCGGCAAGGAGTTGGGAAGAATGGGGGCGTTGAAAGCAAGCACAAAAAGCGTGGACGCCGCTCGACGGTCGCTGGTCCTGCCCGGCAACGGCACAGGGAATGCGACCGGTAACTCAAGGAGAGCGACATGACATCGAAGAACCTCAAATCTGCAATCTGGTTGACGTTGCTTGCGAGCGCGGTCGCAGTGGCCGCCCCAGGCGGCATCAAGGGCCCGCCGGAGGGCAAGGGTAACAAGCCGACATCGGAGGTCGGCAACAACCTGTCGGTGCCGGCGATCATGGCTGGCGGCGGAAACACGTTTGCCATCGACTGTCCTACTGGGGGATTCACGGCACTGGTGCCGCCCGACAAGGCCCCGGTGCTTTACCCGGAGGAGTGCGCCCCACCCAAGGACGAAGGCGGACCGGTCTGCGTCGCCGAGGGCTACTACTACGTCCAGCGTGACGCGAAGTGGCAGGCGCCGTGCATCACGGCCATTGGTGTTCCCATCGACGTCCTGGGCAAATGGGGCGACAACCTCGCGGGGGGCTCGGCGAGCCTGAAGGTCGGCAGCCCGATCCGGGTTGAGCTCGTGCTTTTGGACCTGGGCGTAGCAGATGGGCGGGAAGGTTACTTCGTGATCAAGCTCGAACCGAGCGAGCTCGATCGCGAGTCTGACTATGGCCACTGGGCAGACGGATCCGCGGAAGCGGGTTTTGCGCCGGTCCCGTATACGGTTGGCGACACCCTGCCCGACGAAGGCACATTCGCGGCCATCGTGTTTGATCCTACCGCCAGGCTCAGGATCGAGCGCCTGGAAGACGGAGTCCCGGTAAGCCCCGCGGTGTACAACGGTACCGCAAGCGGTGAGATCAACTCGACCGGCAAGATTGTGTACGGATACAACCTGCGAGTGGGGCTGGCGGGAGACTACCGCATCACCTACACGTTCAATAACGTCAACTTTGCGGGCGGCTGCAACACCGGTACCTGCGACGGCAGCGAGGCATATCTCGATATCGTGGTCGTAGCCGGCGGCGGTGGAGGAGGCGGCAAGGGCGGCGGCAAGCCGCCGGGCGCCGGCGAATAAGAGCCCCCAGCCGTCGGCCTTGAGCCGACGGATCACCCCCCCGGTCGGTCGGTCGCTCCGGCCGGTCGGGTGGGTTTCTGGGAGATGCTCGGTTGACGCATTCGATCAACTCTGGGGGCCACCATGACTAACAAGGCAATTCTCGCCACCGCAGTGGCGTGCTTGTGCGTTTCATCCGCGCAGCCGGCAGTGGGCGACGACCTCACCTACGAGTGGTACACGGCCGCGAACAACGGCGACCTGATGCCAGCCGAGGTCAGCACCAAGTTCTTCAACAGCTACAACCAGCCCGCTATCAACAAGGAGGGCGTGATCGTATTCCGCGCGCGCAGCCGAGGCGGCGAGGGCGGTGGCCCGGGCCAGGGCGAGCCGGAGCGCGGCATCTATATGCGCAACCTGGCCGAGCAGGGGCCGCTGTTCGTCGTGTTTCGGCGCCGCGGAACGGTGCCGCAACCGAACAACACCACGACCGGGAATGCCGGCCAGCTCGCATCGTTCAACGAGTTCCCCTCGGTGCCGCGCATCGACGCAGGATCCGACACGATCGCGACCCGCGGGCAGTCGACGCCGGTGTGGACCTACATGCTGCCGGACGGCTCCGAGACGCGAACCGGAACGGCGGGTATCTACGTCGGCTCGAATGGCGTGTCGACGACGGGTGCCAGCATGCTCGGCGACGTGTTCGAAGGCGGCGTCCAGACCTTCCCGTATTTCCAGGTGCCGGTGCACGACGCCGTGCCGACCGGTACCGGCTTCGACCAGTTCCCGGGGTCGCCTGCCGTCACGGAGCGCAACACGACCGTGTTCAAGGGCAATTTCGCAGTCGATGGAGTTGGCAAGACAGGCGTGTTCTACCGTGACATCGCCGCGAGGCGCGGCAAGTCGCCCGTCGAACTGATCGCGAGTTCCTTCACGCAGATTCCTGGCTCGACGACTCTGTTCGGTTCCACCGCGCCGCCGAGTGCCGGCGGCAAGTACGCAGTATTCGCCGGCTACGACAACGAGGAAGCGCCCACGGAAGGCGGCATCTACCGCACACGCCTGGGCAAGAAGCCGATCGTGCTCGAGACGGTCGTGAAGATCGGCGACCCGGTGCCGGGAACGGACGGTGAGACCTTCGATCGGTTCGGCGAGTCGATCTCGGTGTCGTCCAACGGGCGCCACGTGCTGTTCTGGGGCGGCTGGGGCGGCACGGTCGAAGTGCCGCTGATCTGCCCGGACGAGGGCAACGCCGCCGTGCGGGCCGCGTGTGAAGAAGCTACGCCGGAAGGGACCATGGGGAAAGTGCCTGAGTACCAGGGCTTCTTCCTGCGCGACATGCAGAGCAAGACGACGACCGTCATCGCGAAGACCGGCGACATGGTCGACGACCGCGAGATCGAAGACTTCGTCTACTGGAACTTCTCCGGTCGCGTGCCGGGGAAGGGCCACGGGGGCGAGGAAGACCCCGAGGAGACCCTGGAAATGGCGCGCTGGCGGTCGACGTCGTTCGGCGCGGTCTCGGGCACGGGTGCGCCCGGTATGTCGGTGATCAAGGCGCGCTTCGTGGACGACGACAACGGCATCGACGACGAGCATGCGCTGTTGCTCCGTGACGTGAAGCCGTCCGGACTCGGCGACCTCGTGCCGCTGCTGCGCACGGGCGACCTCGGCGCAACGGTGGACCCGGAGGCGCCGGACGGAGCCGTGATTACGGCGCTCGGCATCGAGCGCGACGGTTTCCGAGGTAACTGGCTGGCAGTCAACGTCAGCATGCTGGTCGCAAGCGACTCCGCAGGGGCCGCCGCCGCTGGCGAGGAGTCGGAAGAGGACACCGGCTGGGCCGGCGTCTATGTCGCCCGGTTCCTCGACGAAGAGGCCGTCGCTTACTGAACGCCGCCGGTTCCTGACCGCGAAAACTGCAGCGGCGCGAGCCGCTGCAGTCGTTTCGGAAAGGCGCAAGGGTACTTCAGTCCTTCTTCAGGTCGACGGCCTATCGTGAGAGTCGCACGAATGGGACAGGAGCGATCGCGCGCCAGCGCGCAAGGAGGGCCCATGAAGGTCCCGGCCAGTCGAATCGGAGTGTTGACGGTTTCCGCGCATGCTATTGGCGCTCGGCGCCTGCAGCAGCGGTGACTCCAACGACAACGACGTCACGCCGCCGCCACCGCCGCCCGCAACCACCGGTGTCCTCAGCACCGGGGTGATCACGGGCTTCGGTAGCGTGTACCTGAACGGCGAGCGCTACGGCACGAACGACGCCTCGGTCACCATGGACGACCAGGCGGCCGACATGTCGCAGCTGCGGGTGGGTCAGTACGTCGAACTCAAGGGCCACCGGCACGGTGCAGGGGACCTCGATGCCGACGTGATCCGCTATCACAACGTTATGGAAGGCCCGATCAGCAGCATCGACGTCGGTGCGGAATCGTTCGTGGCGATGGGCCAGACCGTCCAGGCAACGTTCGACACCGTCTTCGGCGACGACATCACGCCGGCCTCGGTCGAAGGTCTCGCCGTGGGCGAGGTCGTCGAGGTGAGCGGAGTGGTGCCGCAGGACGGTGTGGTCGATGCCACGCGCATCGACCTCAAGCCCGACGGTGGCCCGTACGACGTCACCGGCTACGTGACCGGGGTCTCGGTCGTTGCGCACCGCTTCGACCTCAATGGACTCGTGGTCGATTACTCGACGGCGAACATGGAGGACTTCACGACGGGTGACCCGGCCGCGGGTGACCTCGTGCTGGTGAAAGGCTTCACCTTCCTCGCCGACGGCGCATTCCTCGCCATTCGCGTCGAGCTGCGCTCCGAGGACCGGCTCGTGGCCGACCGGGGCGATCTCGTCGAGGTCGAGGGCATCGTCGCCGACTTCGTGTCCGTGACCAACTTCAAGGTGGCCGACTGGAAGGTGACGACCACGGCGACGACTGAATACGAGCACGGCACGTCGGCCAACCTCGCCAATGGCGTGCACGTTCTCGTGAAGGGAGTCACCGACGCGACGGGGTGCTGGTCGGCTCGCAAGATCGCATTCCGCGAGGTGAGCGAGATTCGCATCGTCGCGCAGGTCGGGCGCCATCGCGCCAAATGGCGAGCTGCTGTTGCTCGGCCTCGACGTGGCGACGACCGACACGACGGTCTACCGGGACATGTCCGTGCTGGCGCTGCGCGACTTCGGCCTGGACGACGTGGTCGTCGGAACCTGGCTCGACGTCCGGGGCTACGAGGAGCCGGCTGCATCGGGCAGGGTCGTCGCGACTCACGTCGTGCGCATCGACCCGGCGGACGGCGTGCGCGCTGCGCGGCCCGTTCCGCGATCCGGCGCCGCCGAGCTTCGACATCCTGTCGGTCCTGGTGAGCACCTCCGATGCCACCCGGTTCGTCCTGGAGGGCAACGTCCGCATCACTTCGGCCGAGTTCTTCAGCCAGGCGCCGGGCGAACTCGTCGAGGCGTGGGGCACCTGGAGCGCGCCGGTGCTGAGCGCCCAGCGCGTCGAGATCAAGATCAGCGACGACTGACGCCGGTCCCGGAAGCGACCGGCCGGAGGAAGGCGAGTCGGGGCGGGGCGCCGAACGGCGTCCCGCCCGGCCTTTGACATATGTTCGACCCACCCGCCGCATTGCCTTCGATACGGATGGAACCCGCGCCCGCGGACATGCAGAGTCCCGACATGCGTGTCCTCGTCGTGGACGACTCGGAGCGTGTGCGCAAGACGCTGGCCTCGGGCCTGAAGGCGCGCGGCATGGCGGTGGAAACCGCAGCGGACGGTGCCGAAGCCCTGTCGCTGATCAATGCCTTGCCGTTCGACCTGATCGTGCTCGACCTGATGATGCCGCGGATGGACGGCATGCAGGTGCTGCAGGCACTGAGGTCGAAGATTGCCAAGCCCCGCATCCTGGTGCTGTCGGCGCGCGACCAGGTCCAGGATCGCGTGGACGCGCTCAACCTCGGTGCCGACGACTACCTCGTCAAGCCGTTCGCCTTCGAGGAACTGCTGGCGCGGTTGCTTGCGCTGGGACGGCGCAGCGTCGCCGAGGCTTCGCCCGAGATCACGTGCGGCCGCCTGATGATGGACACGGCCTCGCGGCTGGCGCGCGTGGACGACACCGCGCTGCCCCTCACGCCGAAGGAGTACGCCCTGCTCGAGCTGCTGGTCCATCGCAAGGGCCACGTCCTGAGCCGCGCCACACATCTTCGAGCGGCTCTACGAGAGCGACAGCGACGTCTCCGACGCAGTCATCGAGGTACTGATGAGCACGTTGCGCGCGAAGCTGGCACGGGTCGGGCTGCATGACCTGATCGAGACCCGTCGCGGCTTCGGTTATGTCGTGGCGTGACGGGTTGGCCGCATTCGCTGCGCGGCCCGCCTGGCACTGGAGTGGTGGCCGGCGCCGCTGCTCGGTGCTGAGCGCTCAGCTTCATCGTCCTCCACCGTGGTCATCCGCAACGAGCTGTATCGGCACCTCGGACGAGGACATGCTCGGCCAGATGAGGGCGATCGCGGAGTACGCTGCCGCGAATCCCGGGACGGGAACGTGGTCAGCGAGTTCATGCCCCGAGTTCAGGACGCGGGCGCACGAGGATTTCTTCCAGGTGCTGGGATGGCGCTGGCCGCACGCTGGCGCGCTCGGACTCCAGCGCCGGCCGCGACCTGCGACTCAGTTGACAGCCGCAGTCGGTGTGGCGACCTACCACGACCTGGTGCTGCCGGACGGACACCGCGGTCGGGCGGTATCGCAGACGTTTTCGCGATGCGAGCCGGATGATCCGCGCCGTCTGCTGACCGTGGTCGTCGCCGAGGAAGTCGAGAACCTCGACCAGCTCGAGAACCGCATCCACCATCTGCTGCTCGTGATCGCGGTCGCGACCGCCGTCGCGATGCTGCTGATCGCCCACTATGCGGTCCTGCGCGGCCTGCGGCCGGTCGCCTCGTTCGCCAGATCCGCTGGAGGGCGTGGATCCGGAGGATCCGGAGGCGCGCCTCGAAACCGGGCCGCTGCCCAGTGAGCTGCAACCGGTCGCGCTGAGCTTCTCGAGGCTTGCTGGGACGCCTGCTCGCCGCGCTGGCAGCGCGAGAAGCGATACGCGCGCAACGTGGCCCACGAGCTGCGCAACCCGCTCGCGGAGATCCGGCTGCTGGCCGACGTGGGCTCGGCCAGCGAGGAGCCGGAAGCCTGTCAGGCGGTCGATCCGCGACATCGGATCCGCGGCGGCCGAGATGGAGCGGATCGTCGATGCGCTGATGGCGCTCACACGATACGAGTCGGGGCTCGAGTCGCCGCAGCCCGAACCGGTCAACCTGGTCGGCCGAGCTACGCCGACGAGGTGCAGAAGCAGGCGTTGCCGCCGAGCAGCGCGGCCTCGACGATTGCGCTCGACCTTCCCGGCGAGGTCTGGGTCCACACGGACAGCGCGCTGGCGCAGCGCCTGCTCGCCAACCTGCTCGGCAATGCCGTCTCGCACTCGCCCCGTGGAGCCACCGTGCGCGTCGAACTGGGCCGCAATGGCGACCTCCGCCTGGCCAACCCGGCGCCGCACCTCGATGCCGCGGATGTGCCGCAGCCTCGGGGAACGGTTCTACCGCATCGATCAGGGAGAGCATGGGTTCCCACGCGGGACTCGGGCTGTCCCTCGCCGACGCGATCGCCCGGGTCCTGGGGCTGACGCTGATGTCGACGCTGCGGGACGACGGACGCCTCGTGGCCAAGGTGACGCGGCTTCCAGCCAGGAGCTCCGATAGGTCGCAACGGCTCCGGCTCATGACGGCCCGCGGTCGCTGCCGGCACGGGCGCGCGGTCTCGACAGTGCGCTGCCGACTCGAGCCGAGGGCGGTCTCAGCGCAGCAGTCGTCGCGCCTCGCGGGCATACAGGCCGAACGCGAGGCCGCGGCTGACCAGTGACAGCGCGCGGGCGGGTCCGATGGCGAGCAGCGCGACCGCGCCACCCACGAGCAGCACCGGCGCCATTCGCCGCACCCCCGCCACCACGCGGTCGACCTTCGCCACGCCCTGCTCGATGTCGCCGTAAGCGAGCGCCGCATCGTCGCGCTGCAGCGCGCACTCCGCCTGCAGGGCAGCCCGCCGCGCCGTCAGTGCGACGAGGCGCGAATTCATCGCTCGCTCCGCAGGACCACCACGTCGCGCCTGAGCTCGGTGCGCGACGCATCGAGGACCCGAGGCTTCTCCTGCAGCCGTTCGCGCGCGATCCAGCCCGCGACGGCCGCCACCACCAAGAACACGAGTGTCACCCCGACGGACGCGCCCAGCCGATGCGTGTCCCAGAAATAGATGATCAGCGTGACGCCCGCGAGCAGCGCACCGAGGATGCCGGCGAGCAGGGCCACGAATCCCCACAGCAGGATCCGTACGCCGCGCTCGAGGTCCTCGCTGAGTTCGGTGGTGAGCAGCTCGACGCGCGTCTGCACGGTCGCGAGCAGCGTACCGCCGAGCTGGACCAGGGACCGAAGCAGGTTCGTCGCCGGTCCCGGCGATTCGTCCACGCCGCTCATGGGCGGCTCAACGGCGCGCCAGTAGCACGCCGATCACCAGTCCCACGCCGGCGGCAATGCCAACCGCCTGCCAGGGATTGTGCTTCACGTAGTCCTCGGTCGCGATCACCGCGTCCTCGCCGTGGCGACGCGCGACCCGTTCGGCTTCCTGCAGCCGGGTCTTGGCGGTCTCGAGCGAGTCCCGGATCTTGCTCCGCGCCTCGTTCATCTTGTCGCCGCCCTGGTCGGCGGACGCCTTGATCAGGGCCTCGGCATCGCGCATCACCGTGGCGAGGTCGGCCTTGAGGGTTGCAGTCGTTACTTGGTCTGTCATTGCTTTCGTGCTCCCGACGTGACGGGCCCGATGCAGGCCCGATGAACTCGTCGATTTCATGCTAAGCCGGATCCAACCCGGGGACAATCGCGGGAAAGAGCGCACCGCCGGCTGCGCCATGCGGCGGATCGCCGGTGAGCCCCTAAATTACTGCTGTTTTCCGCAATACCTGCTACCGCAGTAATGGGCGATATTGGCGCGGATTGCAGGTGCAGAACGCAGGTCCGCGTGGGCCGTTTGGTGCCTGTCGAGCGAAACACCGGTTTTCACATTCCCGCCAGCCCTGGGGACGCATCATGGACAACAAGGCGAAAGACGTCGCAATGCAGATGGCCGAGGACGCCCGCCAGGCGGACTGGGAGGCCGTGAGCTTCACGGCCGAGGTGTTCAAGGGCAACTTCCGCTGGGACCTTCTGCACCCGTTCCCGGCGCAGTCGGCGGAAGACAGGAAGATCGGCGACGACTACATCGAGAAGATCCGCCCGGTGATCGAGCGGAGCATCGACCCGTGGCAGATCGACGAGGACGGCGAGTACCCCCGCGAGGCGCTCGAGGCCATGGCGGCGGTCGGTCTCTTCGGCATGAAGATCCCGAAGGAATACGGCGGGCTCGGCCTCTCCGTCACGAACTACGCCCGCGTGCTCGGCTTCCTCGGCGGCTACTGTGCGTCCACGGTCGCCTTCATCTCGGCGCACCAGAGCATCGGCGTGCCGCAGCCGCTGAAGGAGTTCGGCACCGAGGAGCAGAAGCGCAAGTACCTGCCCCGGCTCGCGAAGGGCGAGATCTCTGCGTTCGCGCTCACCGAACCCGGCGTGGGCTCCGACCCGGCGCGGATGACGACCGTCGCCACGCCGTCCGCCGACGGCACGCACTACGTCATGAACGGCGACAAGCTCTGGTGCACCAACGTCACGGACCCGAAGACGACGCTGATCGCGGTGCTGGCTCGCACGCCAGACAAGGTGCTGCCGAACGGCAAGTCGGTGCCGCAGATCTCCTGCTTCGTGGTGGAGACCGCTTGGGCCGGCGTCGAGCGCGTGCGGCGTTCGCGTTTCATGGGCCTGCGTGGCATCGCCAACGGCGTCGTCGCGTTCAAGGATGTGAAGGTGCCCGCCGAGAACCTGATCGGCAAGCCGGGCGAGGGCCTGAAGATCGCGCTCGCGACGCTGAATGTCGGTCGCCTCGGGATCCCGGCGGCGGCGATCGGCGGCGGCATGGCGCTCGTGGACGACGCGAAATGGTGGACCTCGACGCGGCAGCAGTGGGGCCAGCCAGTCGGAAAGCACCAGGCCGTGGCGAAGATGATCTCCGGCTACATGGCGCAGCTGTTCGCGATGAAGGCCATGGTCGGCGTCGCCTGCGCGTTCGCCGACCACAAGAACGCCGACATCCGTCTCGAGGCCGCGGCCGCCAAGTACTGGTGCTCCGAGACCCTGTGGAAGATGTACGACGACTACCTGCAGGTGCGCGGCGGGCGCGGTTACGAGAACGCCAAGTCGCTGTACGAGCGCGGCGAGCGCCCGACGGCGGTCGAGATGGGACTGCGCGACGCGCGCATCAACCGCATCTTCGAGGGCTCGTCGCAGGTCATGCACCTGATCATGGCGCGCGAGGCGCTCGACACGCACTTCAAGCTCGTGATGCCGATCCTGCAGCCGAAGCCCGGCCAGAAGGTCTCGAAGAGCGAGGCCATGATGAAGGCGGCAGGCTTCTACGGCACGTGGCTGCCGAAGCTGTTCATGCCCGACACGGGAGGCCACCTCGAGGCGAAGCACCTGAGCGAGCGCAACCGCAAGCACCTCGCGTACGCGGCCAAGACCAGCAAGCTGCTCGCGCGCCGGCTGTTCGCGACCATGGCGAAGTACGGTCCGAAGCTCGAGAGGGAGCAGATCATCCTCGGCAACTTCGTGGACATCGGCGTCGACCTGTTCGTGATGGCCTCGACGCTGTCGTACGCGGACCACCTCGTCGCCACGAACCCCGCCGACCAGTCGCCCCAGGAGCTCGCGGACCTGTTCTGCCGTGAGGCGCGGCGTCGCATCGCAGGCAACTTCCGGGAGGTGAAGAGCAACTTCAATCGCTCGTACAACAAGGTGGCGGGCCTGCTGATGGACGGCAAGCTCGACTGGCTCGCCGAAGGCTCGATCAACCCGATCCCGCCCAAGTACCGCGACTGGGAGAAGAACGACTACGAGCACCCGGCGACCGAAGCCGGCGAGCGCGCGGCGGAAGCGGCCAGGAAAGTGGCCGCCTGACGGCCGTCCTGACGTGAAGACCTGCCTCGTCACCGGCGCGGGCCGTGGCATCGGCCTGGAACTGTGCCGCCAGCTGCGAGCGCGCGGCGACAATGTCATTGCGGTGTGCCGGAAGGCTTCTGCGGAGCTGCGCGCGCTCGACTGTCGAATCGTCGAGGGCGTCGAGGTCACGGACGACGCTTCGCTCCAGCGGCTCGCCGCCGGGCTCGCCGCCGAGCGCATCGACGTGCTCGTGAACAACGCCGGAATCCTCTCGCGGGAATCGCTCGACGACCTCGATATCGAGCGCATACGGCGCCAGTTCGAAGTCAACGCGCTCGGGCCGTTGCGGGTGACCCGCGCCCTCCTGCCCAACCTCGGGCTGGGATCGAAGGTGGTGATCATCACGAGCCGCATGGGTTCGATCGCCGACAACGGCAGCGGAGGCTACTACGGCTACCGCATGTCCAAGGCGGCGGTAAACATGGCGGGCGTGAGCCTGGCGCACGACCTGCGCGAACGGGGCATCGCCGTGCTGCTGCTGCATCCGGGCATGGTGGCGACGGAGATGACGGGCCGGCACGGCATTCCGGTGGAGGAATCGGCCGCAAACTTGATCATGCGCATCGACTCGCTGGGCCTCGAGCACAGCGGCAGCTTCCACCACGCGGACGGCCAGCCGCTGCCCTGGTAGGGCGTCAGTCGACCAACCCCCCCCCCGGCGTGCACGCAGCGGGCCTAGGCGTCCTCGGCAGCGGGGCGCGCCGCAGGCAGCAGTCCTGCCTCGCGGATCACCCGGACCACGTCCTCCGCGGTCTCCACGCGGTGGATGAACTGCACGTCCTCGGGGCTCACCGTGCCCTGCGCGAGCATCGTGTCGCGCACGAACCCCACGAGCTTGTCCCAGAAGTCGCCGCCCACGGCGATCAGCGGGAAGCGCTCGAGCTTGCCGGTCTGCATCAGTGTCGCGATCTCGAAGGCTTCGTCCAGGGTGCCGAAGCCGCCCGGCATGACCACGAATGCCGTCGAGTACTTCACGAGCATCACCTTGCGCGCAAAGAAGTGGTCGAACTGGATGAACCTGTCGAGGTAGGCGTTCGGCTTCTGTTCCCGCGGCAGTGTGATGTTGCAGCCGAGGCTCAGCCCGCCGGCCTCCTGCGCGCCGCGGTTCGCCGCTTCCATGATTCCCGAGCCGCCGCCGGTCAGGACTGCGAACCCGGCCCGTGCCAGCGCGCCGCCGATCTCGCGCGCGCGCTGGTAGTAGTGGTGCGACTCGTCGAAGCGCGCCGAGCCGAATACCGTCACGCACGGACGGTCGAACGCGAAGCTCTCGAAACCGCGCAGGAACTCGAGGAAGAACCGCACGGCGCTCTCGAGGTCGGCCTCGCGCGAGCGGCGGCCCGAGAGAAAGGCTTTCTCGGCCTCATCGAGGTGCGAGAGCAGCGATCCGCGTTCCGGTGCACCGGGCAGCTTGGGCGGGTTCATGTCGGGTCCGTGGCGGGCTGGTCCGGCAGGTACAATGCCGCCGGCTCCGAGACAGATCAACGATTACCGGGAGAAGACCGCATGATCGGCTACGTCACGCTGGGCACGAACGACCTCGACCGTGCCGCCCGCTTCTACGATGCCCTGCTCGGCGAGATCGGCGCGAAGCGCATGATGCAGACCGAGCGCTTCGTCATGTGGTCCGTCGCCCCCGACAAGCCGGCGCTCGGGGTGTTCATCCCCTACGACGGCAAGGTGGCCAGCGCCGGGAACGGAACGATGATTGCCCTCCAGGTGGACTCCCCGGCCAGGGTCGAGGCACTGCATCGCAAGGCGATCGAACTCGGTGCGACGGACGAGGGTCCGGCGGGTCCGCGTCTCCTGCCCGGCTTCCACGCCGGCTATTTCCGCGACCCGGACGGCAACAAGCTCAATTTCTACTGCTTCGCGCGGTAGCGCCGGCGCAGTCCGACCGCCGAACGCCGACCGGCCGCAGCGCTCAGGGCGCCGGCTCGCCGCCAAGCCAGGCCAGCGCTGCGCTTTCTTGCAGCGACGGTTCGGGCTGGTGACGGCAATCCTCATGCCTGGCTCCGAAAGGTGATGAACTCGTCGCGGCTGAGGCCTGCGATGCAGGGGTTGTGTGCGCGTTCCTCCGCGATGGTCGAGACGGTGCGTCCGTGCGTCTCGTGGCCGGGGAACAGCAGGATGTCGCCCGGCAGCACCAGCAGGCGTGTGATGCTGTCGAACAACTGCCCTGCGTCCCCGTTCGGGAGATCGGTCCGTCCGCAGCCGCGGATCAGCAGCGCATCGCCGGTGAACACGCGACCGCCCCAGAGGTAGGACAGGCACCCCGGCGTGTGGCCCGGCGTGCCGATCACCTGGATGGTCTCGTGGCCGAAGGTGAGGGTGTCGCGGTGTTGCAGGCGGACGTCGGCGGCGACCGGCGCACGCTCGCTGGCCGCGAGCCGCGCGCCCATGCGCGACTTGAGGCGTTCAAGGGCCGGCTGCTCGCCATCGTGCACGTGGGTCAGGAGCAGGTATTCGAGCTCCAGGTCGAGTTCGTCGGCCAGTGCGAGCAGCGGCAGGGCGATGCCTTCCGGCACCGGGTCCACGGCGACGGCCGTGCCTCCCGCCCGGTCCGCGAGCAGGTAACTGAAGGCCCGGTGGGGCGCATCGTAGAGTTGCCGGAAGATCGTCACGAGCCGGCCCTGCCATGGTCGGGCGACCCGCCCAGGACGCGGGTTTCGGGTCGCGCGGTCGCGAGGTGCAGTCCACCGCGGTTCTGCCAGAGACTCCCCATGCCGGAGCCGCTGCACGTCCCGTGCCAACGAGCAGTCGCGCTGAGGATGGCCTGGTAGCTCGCGTCCAAAGCGAAATGGCGGAGTGAGTCCGCGAATCTGCAGCGCTTGCCTGCCACTAATGGCAGAATCCAGGTCGTCACTTTGGCAGGAATTGGCAGCGGATTTCACGTATGAGTCGCACCGGCCACGACCTACTGCCCGAACTCGTCTCTTTCATCGAGAGCATGGACGAGCCGCGGATCCTCATGGACCTTGATTACCGGATCCTGGCCGCCAACAAGGCCTACCGGGACGCGTACGCGCCCAGCGAGTCGGTGGTCGGTCGCCACTGCCACGAGGTCTCGCATCACTTTTCGCAGCCCTGCGACGAGGCCGGTGAGGCCTGCCCGCGACAGACGGCGCTCGCCTCGGGGCGCACGGAGCACGTCCTTCACATTCACCACACGCCGCGCGGCGAGGAGCACGTGCAGGTGGAACTGAACCCGGTGCGCGATGCATCCGGGGCGGTCGCGTACTTCGTCGAGCGCATGCAGTCGCTGCCCACTGCCCGCGCCTCGGCCTCGTCCAAAGGCCTCGCCGGCCGTGCGCCGCGCTTCCGACAGATGCTGCAGTTCGTGGGGCGCGTGGCGGCGAGCGAAACGTCGGTGCTGCTGCTCGGCGAGACGGGCACCGGCAAGGAGATGGTGGCGCGGCTCGTGCACGAGAGCAGCCGGCGCGCGAGCGCCCCCTTCGTCGCAGTCGACTGCTCGGGGCTCACCGAGACGCTGTTCGAGAGCGAACTGTTCGGGCACGAGAAGGGCGCCTTCACGGGCGCCACCGTCCGCAAGCTCGGACTCGTGGAGGCTGCAAGCGGCGGGACGCTGTTTCTCGACGAGGTGGGCGACATCCCGCTCGCGCAGCAGGTGAAGCTGCTGCGACTGATCGAAAGCGGCACCTATCGGCGCGTCGGCGGCGTCTCGCCGCTGCGGGCGGACTTCCGCCTGGTCGCTGCCACGCACCGCAACCTGAAGCGGATGGTGCTGGACGGCAAGTTCCGCAGCGATCTCTACTACCGCATCAGCGCCTATCCGGTGCAGGTGCCGACGCTGCGCGAACGGCGCGAGGACATCCTGCTGCTCGCGGACTCGCTGCTTTCCCGGCTGCATCCCGGCCGGCGCTTCCTCATCAGCGAAGCCGCGCGGCGCGCGCTCCTCGCGTACGACTACCCGGGCAACGTCAGGGAACTGCGCAATATCGTCGAGCGTGCGAGCCTGCTCGCCGACCGCGACCGGATCGAACCCGGGCACCTCCCGCCGGAGGTCACGGAGGCGCCGCCCGCGGTCGGCGCGCCCGCCGGGGGTGCCGACGGCGCCCCGGCTGGCCGCGCGCTGCAGACGGCGGAGCGCGACGCGCTCGCGCACGCACTGTCGCGACACACCGGCAGTCGCCGCGAGCTTGCGACCGCGCTCGGCCTCAGCGAGCGCACGCTGTACCGGAAGCTGCGAAACTTCGGCCTCATCAAGCCCCGCCGAGGCACCGGCGGCGGTTGAACCCGCTGCCGCCCGGCACAGGCGATAAGATACCGACCGCCCAACCTGGAGTTGTCACGGATGCCGAGCATCGTCCCCGAAGGCGCGAGTCGCGGCTGGATCATTCCCATCGGCGGCGCAGAGAACAAGGAAAACGACCGCCACATCCTCGAGCGCTTCATCCGCTGCGCGGGCGGGCGTGACGCCGACATCGTCGTGATTCCCACCGCGAGCCGGCTCCACGAGACGGGCCCCCGCTACGAGAAGCTGTTCCGCGGCATCGGTGCCGCGCGCGTCGACGTGATGGACTTCGACACGCGCCGCGACTGCCAGGAGCCCGGCCGGCTCAAGCGCCTCGAGGAGGCGAGCGGCATCTTCTTCACCGGCGGCAACCAGCTCCGGCTCACGACGCTGCTCGGCGGCACGCCGGTGGCGAAGCTCGTCCGAACGCGCAACGCGGGCGGCGTGACGGTGGGCGGCACCAGCGCAGGCGCCAGCATCCTGAGCGAGCACATGATCGCGTTCGGGGACGAGGGTTCCTCCGTCATTTCGGGCAGCGTTCGCCTCGCCCCGGGCCTCGGGCTCACCAACCGGTTCATCATCGACCAGCACTTCCGCCAGCGTGATCGCCTCGGACGGCTGCTGACCGCGCTCGCCTACAACCCGTTCGCGGTCGGCATCGGGCTCGACGAGGACACCGCCGCCTTCATCGGCCCGGACGAGACCGTGGAGGTGGAGGGCAGCGGCGGCGTCACGATCGTGGATGCGGCCGACGTCAGCTACTCGTCGATGGACAGCGTCGTGGAGGGCCAGCCGGTCTGCATGCTCGGCCTGCGGCTGCACGTGCTGGTCGCGGGCGCGACGTTCAACCTGCACACGCGGGTCGCGTCGGCCGGCTCGCTGCTCCAGCCGAAGGAGTAGGCCGGCATGCGCATCCTCGACCGATCGGTCTACGTCGGCCCGTCCCTGTACGCGCACTTCCCGGTCATCCGTCTCGAGCTGGATCTCGGTGAACTCGAAGCCTGGCCGACCGGGCGGCTCGGCGCCGGGTATGTCGACGCACTCGCCGAGGCGCTGCCCGGGCTTGCCGAGCACGGCTGCTCCTACGGCGAGCCCGGCGGCTTCTTCCGTCGCATGCGCGAGGACGAGGGTACGTGGCTCGGCCACGTGCTCGAGCACGTCGCGATCGAGCTGCAGAATGTCGCCGGCGAGAACGTCACCTTCGGCAAGACGCGCGGTGCCGGGCGCCCCGGCGTGTACACGGTGGTGTACGAGTACGCGCAGCGCGACGAGGGCATCGCGGCGGGCGAGCTCGGCCTGCGGCTGCTGTGCTCGCTGCTGCCGGAGGCGATCCGTCCGTCGGACAGCGTCCCCGAGGGCTGGACCTGGCCCGAGGCCCGCGACGAGTTCATCCGCTTCGCGCAGCGCCGCGCGCTCGGGCCCTCGACGGCCTCGCTCGTGAAGGCCGCGGAGGCGCGCGGCATCCCGTGGCTGCGGCTCAACGACCTGTCGCTGGTGCAGCTCGGCCACGGCCGTTACCAGCAGCGCATCCAGGCAACCGTCACCGGGCGCACCCCGCACATCGCCGTCGAGCTCGCGAGCGACAAGGAGGAGACCAACAAGATCCTCGCCACGCTCGGCCTGCCGGTGCCGCGCCAGGAGCTCGTGCAGAGCGAGGGCCAGGCGGTCCGCGCGGCGCGTCGCATCGGCTTCCCGGTCGTGACCAAGCCCTACAACGGCAACCACGGCCGCGGCATCTCGATCCGCCTCACGACGGACGAGGAGGTTGCCCAGGGTTTCCTCGCCGCGCGTGAGCACTCGCGATCGGTGATCGTCGAGACCTTCCTCGAGGGGGATGATCATCGACTGCTTGTCGTAAACGGGCAGCTCGTCGCCGCCACGCGCCGCACGCCCGGGCACGTCGTGGGCGACGGCGTGCACAAGGTCGCCGGGCTCGTGGACATCGTGAACCAGGACCCGCGCCGCGGCGTCGGCCACGAGAAGGTGCTCACCAGGCTCGAGCTCGACGCGCAGGCCGCGAAGATGCTCGCGCGCGCCGGCCTGACCGCCGAATCCGTGCCCGGCGAGGGTCAGGCGGTGTACCTGCGCTCCACCGCCAACCTCTCCACCGGCGGTACCGCCACGGACGTCACCGACGTCATCCACCCCGACAACCGCGAGATGGCCGAGCGTGCGGTGCGCGCGATCGGCCTCGACGTGGGCGGCGTGGATTTCCTCACCAGCGACATCACGCAGAGCTACCGCAAGATCGGGGGCGGCATCTGCGAGGTGAACGCGGCGCCGGGCTTCCGCATGCACGTCGCGCCGAGCGACGGCGCGTCGCGCGACGTGGCCGGACCGGTGATCGACATGCTGTTCCCGGCCGGCGCGCCGTCGCGCGTGCCGATCGCCGCGGTCACCGGCACCAACGGCAAGACGACCACCGCGCGCATGCTGGCCCACATCACCAAGATGGCGGGCTATACGCCGGGCCTGACCACCACCGACGGTGTGTACATCGACGGCCACCGCACCGTGCAAGGAGACATGACGGGCCCCGTCTCCGCCCGCATGGTGCTGGCCGACCCGCAGATCGACATCGCGGTGCTCGAGACGGCGCGCGGGGGGCTGCTGCGCGCCGGCATGGGCGTGAGCGAGGTCAACGTCGGCGCGGTGCTGAACGTGCAGGCCGATCATCTCGGGCTCAAGGGCATCGACACGCTCGAGCAGCTCGCCGAGGTGAAGCGCATCGTCGTCGAGGTCGCCACCGACTGCGCGGTGCTGAACGCCGACGACCCGCTGGTACTGCGCATGTCCGGGTACACCGAGGCGAAGAACGTGTGCTACGTCACGATGAACCCGCAGCACGCGCTGGTGCGCGAGCACGTCCGCGCCGGCGGCCGGGCCTGCGCGCTCGAGGCGGGCGTGAACGGCCAGATGATCACGCTGTACGAGAAGGGCCGGCACATCCCGCTGGTTTGGACGCACCTCATCCCGGCGACGCTCGAGGGCCGTGCGCTGCACAACGTGCAGAACTCGATGTTCGCCGCGGCCATGGCCTTCTCGCTCGACATCAAGCTCGATGCCATTCGGCAGGGGCTGCGCACTTTCGGCTCGACGTTCTTCCAGGCGCCCGGGCGCATGAACGTGTACGACGAGCACCCGTTCAAGGTGCTGTTCGACTACGGCCACAACGCGCACGCCGTCGGCGTGATGGCCGATCTCGCCCAGCGGCTCGACGTGATGGGCCGGCGCATCGTCGTGCTGGCGGGCCCGGGCGACCGGCGCGACGAGGACCTCGTCGCCATCGCGCACGCCGTGGCCGGTCGCTTCGACCACTATGTCTGCCGCCGCGACGACAGCCTGCGCGACCGCGCGTCGGACGAGGTTCCGCGGCTGCAGGCGGCGGCGTTGCGCGCCACCGGCGTGCCCGAGGAGGCGATCTCGATCATTCCCGACGAGCAGGAGGCGATCGACGCCGCGCTGCGCATGGGCCAGCCGGGCGACCTGTTGCTCGTCTTCGCCGACGCGCTGGTGCGGTCGTGGAAGCAGATCACGAAGTTCAAGCCGGACGGCGCCGCCGACGCAGAGCCGTCCACGGCGGTCGCGGACGAGGGTTCGCTCGCCGCCCCCGCGGCGAGAACGCGAATGGGCACGAGTGAACCGCGACCGGGCGACGGACCGGCGGACGCCGCGACCCATGCCGCCGGGATCGCACCGATCGGCGAACCCGCCCTCAACCTCGAGGGCCTGATCCGCGACGAGCGCGGCATCCGCGTCGCGCCGGAGACGGAAGACTGAGCGCGCCGAGTCCACTGCCGTTCGTCGATTCGAGGCGCCTCACCGGGCCCAACCTGTTCTTCGCTTCACCGGGCGCGGTGCTCGAGGTCGTCGGAGTCGAAGCCGACGCGGCGCTCGTCGAAGACTGGACTGCGCGCGTCGGGCGGGCGCGGGCACGGCTCGGCTGGTCAACCGATGCCGGCATTGCGGCGCGTCGGCACGGCAGCGGCATCACGCTGGCGCTGGCCGTCCCGTTCGACCAGCTCTTCACCGCGACCGAGGTCAACGAATGGGCGCTTTGCTCGGCACTGCAGGCCCGCGATCCTGCGCGCTGGCCAGGGCTATGCGAGGCGCTTGCGGCGGCCGCTCTCGAGGAATCGCACGGGCCTGCCGACGCGGGGCCGCCCGTGCTCGACGAGGCGGCGGCGCTCGCGCGTCTCGCACGACTCGCCGAGGCCGAACGCCGGTGGCCGTTGCGCGCACTGACCGATGCGGCGCGCGCGCGAGGGCTGCCGTGGCTGCTCGACGACGACGAACTCTCGATCGGCACCGGTGCAGGCAGCCTTTGCTACAGGCTCGATGCTCTGCCGCGGGCAACCGACCTGCCCTGGTCGGAGTTGCACGACGTTCCCACCGCGCTGGTGACCGGCTCCAACGGCAAGACGACGACCGTGCGACTGATCGCAGCCTGCAACCGCGCGCAGGGTCGCCGGCCCGGCTACAGCTGCACCGACGGACTGTTCGTGGACGGCGAGTGGATCGAGCGCGGCGATTACTCAGGGCCGGTGGGCGCCCGCACTGTCCTGCGCGACCGGCGCGTCGAGGCCGCCGTGCTCGAGACGGCGCGCGGCGGCATCCTGCGCCGTGGACTCGCCATGGCGCGCGCCGACGTGGCGGTGGTCACCAACGTCAGCGCCGATCACTTCGGCGAGTACGGCATCCACGATCTCGATTCGCTCGCGGACGTGAAGCTCACCGTGAGTGCGGTCGTGCCGCCCCGCGGACTGCTGGTATTGAACGCCGATGACGCCACGCTGCGCGCGAAGGCAGCGGGCCTCGTGAAACGCTACGGCCGCGACCTGCCGCTCGGCTGGTTCGCACAGGATGCGGACGACGTCCTCCTGGTACAGCACCGCGGGGCGGGCGGTGCCACCTGCGGTGTCCGTTCCAATCGGCTGCTGCTCGCACACGACGGCATCGAGCACGACCTCGGCCCGGTCGCCGGCATGCCAATCGCGATCGGGGGGCGCGCTGCGTACAACGTCGCCAACCTGGCGGCTGCTGCGCTTGCGGCGGCCGCGATGGGCGTCGCGCCCGTAACTGTCGCGAACGTGTTCGCGAGCTTCGGCACGGACCCGCAGGACAACCCCGGCCGGCTGATGCGCTTCGAGACCGGCGGCGTCCAGGTGATCGTGGACTACGCCCACAACGCCGAGGGACTGCGGGGCCTGCTGGAGGTGGCCACGGGCTTGCGTGCCGACGGCGGGCGTCTCGGCATGATGCTGGGGCACGCCGGCAATCGCGAGGACGCCGACATCGAGCGCCTCGCCGAAGTCGCGGCCCAGTTTGCGCCGGCAGTGGTCGTGCTCAAGGAACTCCTGGGCTACCTGCGCGGCCGTGCGCCCGGCGAGGTTCCGCGCATCCTCCGCGATGCGCTGCTGCGCGCGGGCCTGCCAGCGGACGCGCTGCCGCAGCAGCCTGACGAGGTCGCGGCGGCGCGCTTCGCGCTCGACTGGGCCCGACCCGGCGACGTGCTGGTGCTGCCCGTGCACGGGCTGGCCGCGCGTGCCGAGGTCGTGGAGGCGATTGCCCGTCGCGGTGGTGTCGACTGCGGTCGATAGGTTTAACTATCGCGATTCTTTGAGTGCACCATGGATCCACTGGCGGCCAGGAGCGGCCTGACGTGGAAACATCCTCCGTGCCCGGTAGCGGTCACTCGGGCCCACGAGCTTCGTTGCGAGCTTGCAGGTCGCGTTCCAGCGCCTCGGCGTCTGCCGCGACGATGCCGAGCGAGTCGCGCAGGCGGCACAACAACGCACGTTCCTTCTGCGAAATGCCGCCGCCCTGCAGGGCCTCGGCGACCGCCGCTTCGTAGACCTGCAGCTTGCGGAAGGAGGCATACTCGGGCGTGTTTTGCGTTCCCGGCATGGCCGCGCTGGCGACGCGCTCGGCGAAGCGTTGCAGCGGAGCCAGGAAGAACACCACGACCGCCGCAGCCAGCAGGCCGACGAAGTTCCCGAGCTCGGACGAGAGGAACCGGTCCGCGCCTTCGGAGATCATGTAGATGATCGTCACGACGGCGGCCGCGAGTGTCGACTGCTTGATCGTCCAGCGGATGCGCAGGTCGATGTCGAAGAGATGCGTGCGCAGGATGCCGTACGCGATTAGTGGGATCGCCAGCAGCGTCCCGAGCGCGTAGACCAGGTACACGGGGTCTGTCGGGTCCGTAATCATGGAATACGATCCGAACCACAGGTCCCAGACCGCCTTGCTATAGAGAATTCCCCAGCAGACATCGCGAATTCCGAAGGCAAGCGCGAAGGCGCGAGCCCGCGTACGAGCAGCGCCGCTCGACACGCGCCAGGCATGGATCGAGGCCACGAGCGCGTACCAGAAGACCAGGGCGAGCGCGAGGTAGAGCAGCGTGCCCCCGATCTCCAGCGGGCCTGCCTGGACTACCAGGAAGAGCGCGGTTGCGGCCATGGCAAGACCGAACTGCACCCGCTTGTCCGCGAACGGACGCGTCATGGGCGTCTGCAGGGCGGCCGCGAGAAAGGGTGGGTACAGCGCGAGCATCGCGCAGTCGCCGAGCGTGTGGATGATGAACAGTACGTCGAACCACGACCGATACAGGCGATACGCCTCGGAGGGCGAAATCAACAGGAACTCGAGCGAACTGCTCGATCCTAGGGTCACACCCTCGACGACGAGCAGCAGCGCGAGTTTGCGCGCTACGCTGCCAGGCGTCCCGACGCGATGAAGCACGACCGCAAGCGTCCAGCACATCGCGATGGCGATGAGTGCGAGAATTCCGCGTGGATCGGCATGAAACACCGGCAGATACTACCTGAGCGCCATCGATCGCCCGGCAGATCTCAAGCCGGCTGCACAAGCAGCGGCCGTACGTGCCGCGTGAAGATCGAGCTGTCTTCACACGGACTTGCTGAGGTCGACCGTTCGCAGGGCATCATCGGCCACAACGCGCGCAAGCTCGACCTGGCGTTGATCTTGCTGCTGCTCGGTGTCGGCGCCATGCTGTTGTGGCAACTGTTCGGTACGCGGGACGCGGCCGCGCCACCGACTTCCCTGGCAACTGCACCGGCAGCAAGCGCGCCGGCAGCGACCAGGGCTGGTTTGCCGACGGCCTGGCCTAGGAAATCCCGAACGCGCTTGCGCGCACGCCCGATCTGCTGGTCAGCGCGCGCACCTCGTCGTTCCGCTACAAAGGCAGCGAACTGGCGATCCCGCAGATCGCTAAAGTGCTCTGTGTCGCGCACGTGCTGGAGGGTTCGGTGCGCAGCACGACGCAGCGCATCCGCGTCACCGCGCAGTTGATCCGCGCCGCCGACGGTTTCCACCAGTGGTCGCAGACCTACGACCGCGACGTCGCCGACATGATCGAGATCCAGGAAGACCTCGCGCGGCAGATCGCGGTAGCGATGCAGACCAGCATGGATCCGAAGGCGCTTTCCGCCATGGCCGGGGTGGGCACCCGTTCGGTCGAGGCCTGCCAGGCCTATATCCGCGGCGTCGTCAAGACGCTGACGCTGGACGCCTCCGATCTCAAGGTCGCTTACGGGTACTTCGAACAGGCGCGGACGCTCGATCCGAACTTCGCCGCCGCGCACGCCAGGGCCGCCGACTTCTGGCTGGTGCAACTCGACCCGACCGCAGTGGAGAGCGACCTCACCCGGGAGACGCCGGAACGCATCGCGCAGTTGTTCGGCGAACGCATCGACCTGGCGATAGCGACGCCATCGAACTCCTGCTCGCCACGGCAACAAAGGTCAGCGACCGCGAACTGGCCACGGCGGTCCTCGACGACATCTGGCCGCAGGCGCTGGTGCGCCAGGAAGTGGCCTCGGCGCAGCTCTTCTATGCGCATCAAAACCTCGACCGGCGCAATGCGGCCGATCGGGCACTGGAACTGCTTGAGCGCTGGCCCGACCAGCCGGCGCTCCGGTACCACATCCATCGCGCCCTGTTGTGGGATCGTCGGGTGCAGGACGCCGCCGCAGAGGCCATTTTCGCCCAAATCCCCGAGGGCGACATCTCGCAGCAGTGGCACCTGCTGATGCTGCTGGGCCGGACCCGCGAGGCCGCCGAATTGCTGCAACCGCTGGAGCGCGCCGGGAACACCTTTGCGCTGGCCGGGTTTCTCGTCTATCCGCATTTCGATCCAGCGCCATTCCCCTCGCTGCTCAGGATGCTCGAGCGCGAGAAGGTGCAGCGACCGCCGCCGGTGCCGCTGCCGTTTGCGTGTCCGCCGGTCGGGGCGAAGCAATGAGCGCGCTGCCCTCACAATGATCCACGATCTGCGAGGGCCCCATCGAGGAAGATTGAGTCGTACGTGGAGGTCCGGATTGGGTCGGCACTGCGGTTTCTGCGTCCGCTATCGGGCGTGGATGCACCGCTGGCCTACCACTCGACTGTGAAGCGGTCGGCGGCGAATTGGTACGGCCGGATGGTGGTTGGCGGTGAAGAAGCCGGCGGGGTTAGACTCCGGGCATCAAGAGACGGTGGACAACATGGCGAAAGCAGTGAAAGACATCGAGCGGGAAATTCGCGGGCTCAGCTCCGAAGAACGAGCCGAGCTCATGCGTTCGCTCATCGCCGACCTCGACGCGCCGGCCGACGCCGATGTCGAACGCGCATGGCTTGAGACATCGCAGCGCAGGTATCGCGAACTGGTCGAAGGGAAAGTCAAAGGCGTGCCCGGGCCATTGGTGTTTGATCGGCTACGCAAACGCTTGGCCGAATGAAGTACGAGTTTCATCCCGAGGCGGAGCAGGAGTTGAACGAGGCCGCTTCGCGGTACGAATCGGAAGTATCGGAGCTCGGATTTCGTTTCGCCGACGAAGTCGAACGCGTAATCCGACTGCTGCTTGATCACCCGGAACTCGGTTCGCGGCTGGACGACGAGTTGCGCCACTTTGTGCTTCGCAGGTTCCCGTTCTCTGTCGTGTACGCAGTCGCATCGGATGTCGTCTACATTGTCGCCGTCGCTCACGGAAGTCGCGAGCCCGGCTATTGGCGGCCCCGTGTCCAGGACCGCTAGCAAGTTGTTCGAGCTGACGTCCGAGCGGCACTCGACTCGGCAATGGCGTAGAGCGTCCGCTTTGTGGCGCGATGAATTTCTGCTTCGGGTCTATTCCGTTGAAAAACTCAGTGCCAGATTGACCGGCGCGTGGCCCTTCATCGCGATTCTAGCCGCGATTTCGTCGGGAATTCGAAGTCAGCGTGGCCCGGGCGACCTCATGTCGTCGCGATCGGCTCGATCATCGTCGTCTGCATCCATTTCTTCGCCATCCGCCGCAAGTTCTGCGCTGTCGCGGCCAGCAAGAACTCATCGCGAGCACCGCGGCGCCCGCGTAATCGCAGTCGGTCGAGCTTCAGGATGCGCTTGAGGTGCGCGAACAGCACCTCGACCTTCTTCCGATCGTTGCGCGACTGCCTGTAAGCAGCCGTGTCGGCAACCTGGCGTGCCACTTCGCGTGACTTCTCATACAGACTTCGACCGATCTTGCGAGTTGGTGTGTTCGGACAGCAACGTTGCTTCATCGGACATGCGGCGCAAGCTGTCTGAGTCGAGCGGTAGACGATGGTATCGGCGCGGGTGATCCTGAGCCCTCGAGGGTTACTGAAGGTGCGCCATTGGCTGCGCAGCGGCTCGCCCCGCGGGCAGCGGTACTCGTTGGCCTGCTCGTCCCACTGGAAGTCGCTCACCGAGTACGTGCCGTCGTCGCGAACAGCCTTATCCCACACTGGCACGTGCGGTTCGATGCCCTTGTCCGCGACGAGCCACTCGAGCATTGGCCCGGTGCCGTAGGCCGTATCGCCGATGAGTCGCTGCGGCTTGAGATCGTGTCGCTCGGCGACGCGTTCGATCATCGTCTTTGTGGCCTCAGTCTCCTCGGTTCGATGTGCGGCGGTCGCCTCGACGTCGACAATCACGCCGGACTCGATGTCCACTAGATAGTTGGTCGAGTAAGCGTAAAACGCCGGGCATCCCGGTGCGGCGGTCCAGCGTGCGGCCGGATCGGTCATCGACAGGTACTTCGGCGTGGCGCCGATCGGCTCCGCCTCGTCGAGGGCGGCCAGATACTCGCGAACTGCACGTGAGCGCTGCTCCGGCGCTGGCCATTGACAGTCTCGGCCGACGGCACGCCTCGGCGGCGGTTCGCGTCGGCACGGATGATGCTCGCGTCGATCGCGAAGCCTTCACCGCCGACTAGCCCTTCACCGATACAGCGCTCGACGACCGTCTCGAAGAGCTGGCGGAACGCATCGCTGTCGCGGAATCGCCCGTGCCGGTTCTTGGAGAACGTCGAGTGATCGGGGACTGCATCCTCGAGGCCGAGGCGGCAGAACCAGCGATATGCCAGGTTCAGGTGCACTTCCTCGCACAGTCGGCGTTCGGAGCGGATGTCGAAGCAATACCCAACCAACAACATCCGAACCATCAGCTCCGGGTCGATCGAAGGACGGCCGGTGTGGCTGTAGAACGTTGCCAGGTTCTTGCGAAGTTCATCGATATCGAGGAATCGATCGATGCCGCGGAGCAGATGGTCCGCCGGAACGTGTAAGTCGAGGTTGAGGGAATAAAACAGCCGGTCTTGGTTGCCGCCGTGTTGTCCCATCATGCCGCTGCGATCTCCCTGCAAGCCTCTACTTGAGACCGCAAACGACGGTGGACGTTCAGGAGTTTTTCAACACAATAGGTCGAAAGCAGTCGAAGCGAGAGCTTCCGCAACAAAGAGTTGACCGCATATCACCAGCGTCACGAACGTACCGTGGACACTTGCATAGGCCGGGCGGCGGGGTTCAAGAACTACCGACGGCGGGCGAGCCAGCTACGCGCTCGGCGACAGTGCTTGGACGCAGCCGCGCCGCCGGTCTGCTCACGGCTGTCGCCACTGCCCCTCACGGCGCGGATCGGCCGCACCCTCGAGCTGGCCGGCATCGCGCAGCACCACGCCGTGCAGGCCTGACTCCTCGCCGCGGCCAGGCTTCACCTCGACGCCGCGATTGGCGAGGTCCGCCAGCACCCCGGGCGGAAACTTGGCGGCCTCGCCGAAGAAATCCTTGCCGCGCGCGATCAGGTTGGGCAGCTCGATCGCCTGCTGCATCGTCAGGCCCCAGTCCAGAAGACCCACGATCGTCTTGGCGTTGTAGGCGAGGATCGCGGACCCGCCGGGCGAGCCGAGCGCCGCGAGCACGCGGCCGTCGCCATCGAGCACGATCACGGGTGACATCGACGAGCGCGGACGCTTGCCCGGCGCCACGGCGTTCGCAACCGGCACGCCGTCGTCGAGCGCGCGGAACGAGAAGTCGGTGAGCTGGTTGTTGAGGAAGAACCCGCCGACTGCGCGGCCCGAGCCGAACAGCGACTCGACCGAAGTGGTCATGGAGACGACGTCGCCCTGGGCGTCCACGACCACGAAGTGGCTGGTGCCGGCGACTTCGACCGTCGCATCCGTGCCGAATCGCGCCGCGATCCGCCCTGGCGGGTCGCCCGCCGCGGGTGGCGCGCCGGCGCGCTCGCCGATGAGCCGCGCGCGTGTCGCCACGTACTCGGGGTCGAGCATCCCGTTCACCGGCACCGGCACGAAGGCTGGGTCGGCCACGTACCGGTCGCGATCGGCGTACATCAGTCGGCTCGCCTCGGCGAACAGGAACCACGCCTGCGGATCGGCCGGACCGCGCGAGGCGATGTCGGTGCGCTCGAGGATCGCGAGCATTTGCAGCAGCGACACGCCGCTCGACGGCGGCGGCGGCACGCACACGACGTAGATGCGGTAGGGGCGGCACAGCGGCGTGCCCTCGCGCGGGCGGTAGGCCGCGAAGTCGCCTGCGACGAGCGTGCCCGGCAGCGGCTCGGCACGGGTGCGGGCGATGATGGCGTCGGCGATCGGCGGGTCGAGCAGGGCGCGCGGCCCGCCTGCAGCCAGCGCGCGCAGGCTGGCAGCGTAGGCGGGGTTACGCAGCGTGTCACCGGCCTGCACGGTGCCGCCTTCCGGAAGACCGAACAGCGCGCGCGTGTCGGGCAGCGTCGCCTGGCGGAACTGGCTGTTGGCAAAACGCGCGAGTCGCTTCGGGACGACGAAACCGTCGTCGGCCGATTTCGCCACCTCCTCGAACAGCGCCGACCACGGCAGCTTGCCGTGGCGCGCGTGCGCGAGGCCGAGCATCGCCATGGCGCCCGGCACGCCGGTCGCGCGGCCGCTGGTCACGGCATCGGCGTAGGACAGGGGCTGGCCCGCGGCATCGAGGAACATGTCGGGCGTGGCGCCCGCGGGCGCCGCCTCGCGGCCGTCGTACGCCGTGACGCGGCTGTTCTCCGCGTCGTAGTGCAGCAGGAAGGCGCCGCCGCCGATCCCCGAGCTCTGCGGCTCGACTAGGCCGAGTGCCGCCTGGACCG
Source organism: uncultured Gammaproteobacteria bacterium (assembly GCA_963712815.1). Classification (GTDB taxonomy): domain Bacteria; phylum Pseudomonadota; class Gammaproteobacteria; order Steroidobacterales; family Steroidobacteraceae; genus RPQJ01. Next base: position 898,019 of record CAVQJL010000012.1, on the reverse strand, counting down.
CGACGGCAGCGTCCACGGCGCTGCCGCCCGCGCTCAGGATCGCGAGTCCCGCCTCGACGGCGCGGGGGTTGGCGGCGGCAACGCCCGCCGCGTGGGGGATTGCAGGCGCGGGTGCCGGAGTCCGGGCCGGCGGCTCGGGCGCGATCGCCGCATTACGGCAGGCGCCGACAGCCAGCAGCAGGATCAGCAGGGCGGTTGCCCTTGCGGTCGTCATCATCGTCGGCACCCGCAGCAACGTCAGCGGCCGGCAAGCTTAGCGCATTCGCGCAGGCAACCGGCGCGGCTGATATAAGGCCCGGGATGCTGCCGTACTCCGACGCCTGCGAGCGCAACAAGGGCCCGATCCTCGAGGTGCTGCGCGAGGCGTTCGCCGCTTGCAAGCGCGCGCTCGAGATCGGCGCGGGGACGGGCCAGCACGCCGTGCACTTCGCGCGGAGCCTGCCGCACCTGGTCTGGCAGCCGACGGACCGCGTCGAGTACCTGGGCGGGCTCGCGGCGCGCATCGCGGCCGAAGGGCCGCCGAACGTAATGCCGCCGCTCGATCTCGACGTGCTGCGCCAGCCGTGGCCCGCCCTGACGGCCGACGCCGTGTTCAGCGCCAACACGCTGCACATCATGTCGTGGCAAGCCGTGGAGGCGATGTTCGCGGGACTGCCCCGCGTGCTTGCCGCCGACGGCGTGCTCGCGATCTACGGGCCGTTCAGGTACCGCGGCAGATACACCGCGTCCAGCAACGCGGCGTTCGACGCCATGCTGCGCGAGCGCGATCCCGAGAGCGGCGTGCGCGACTTCGAGGCCGTGAACGCGCTCGCCGCCCTCGCCGGCCTCGAGCTGCTGGCCGATCACGCCATGCCCGCGAACAACCAGCTGATCGTCTGGCGCGGCGTCTATTCCTCGAGCGACTCGCCGTCGGCCATGAACTCGAGCAGGCGAAACTCGCCCGCGTCGCGGCCGAAGTAGAACGCGTAGGGCGTGCAGAAGATCACGTAGCGATCGTCCTCGACGCTCGGCAGGGCCGCCGCCGCTTCGGGCTACAGCGGCACGTCCTCGCTCCAGATGCGTCGCCAGAGCCGTGGCAGCGCGCTCGCGGGCGGGCGCTCGCTCGGCACCTGCTGCGCCGGCACGCTCGCAACGCGATCATCCTCGCGCTCGGCCACCACGAACGAGAACACGAACCACGGCGTCTGGCCCATGCGCAGGTCGGTCATCACCACGGGCACCCCGCCCGGTTCGGGCAGCGCCTCGACTGCCGCGGCGGTGTCCACCAGGCCGAGCAGCTGCTCGACCGTGCTGGCGGAGCCCGCCGCAATGCGGGTACCGGAGGCGGCTTCGCTCACCCCGTAGAAGCCCTTCGAGAACCACGCGAGGCGCTGCACGCTCCAGTCGGACCGGAGCGACTCGAGCAGCGCCGTGTCGCTCGCGTGACGCCTGAGGCGCACGTGGACACGTTCGTCGAGCAGCGAGTAGAAGCCTTCGTGGTAGCCGCCGTCGTCCATGACCACCACGCGCCACAGCAGGCTGTTGAACGGGGTGGGCGTCACCAGCGCCCGCGCGTTCGCAAGCGGCGTGGTGGCGACCGTTCGATTCACGACGCCCTCGACATGGGCCTGGGCCGCGACCGTCCAGCCGAGGTAGAGCGTGCTGAGCGCGAGCCCGGCGGCATTCCAGCGCAGCGCACGGTCCGGGTCGCGGGAGCGCAGCAGCAGCGCGGCGATCACGCCGACCAGCAGCGGCACCGTGTAAAGCGGATCGATGATGAACACGCTGCCGACGCCCACCGGGTAGTCCGAGAACGGCAGCAGCAGCTGGGTGCCGTAGACGGTGAAGGCATCGAGCAGGGGGTGGGTGACGAGCGCCAGCCAGGTGAGCAGCCACCAGTCGCGGAATCCGGCCCCGGACCGCCGGTTCAGTGTCGCGAGCAGCCAGGCCAGCAGCGGGGAGGCCGCCGTCAGCCAGAACAGCGAGTGGCTCTCCGCGCGGTGGAAGGTGAAATCCTTCACCGGGTCGCCGTAGGGAAACAGGACGTCGAGATCGGGCAGGGTGGCGACGGCCGCCCCCAGAGGGCGGCCCGGGCGCCGACCTTGCGGCCGAGCACGGCGGTGCCGACGGCGGCGCCAAGGGCAATCTGGGTCAGGGAGTCCATCGAATCCGTCTGTTCGGGGCCGCAAGTGCGTCAGAGTCAACCACGATCGCCGCTCTTGCGCCGTTCTGTAAAGATGCAGGTGGAATGTTGCAGGAAACCGCGAACCTCTCTGACCGCCCGGTTGCCCGTTTGTTCGACGGGCCGCTGGACCTGATCGGCGACGTCCACGGGGAGGCCGAGGCGCTCAGGCGCTGCTCGGGCACCTCGGCTATGCCGCCGACGGTGGCCACCCCGACGGTCGTAGCGCGGTTTTCGTAGGCGACCTGTGCGACCGCGGCCCGGACAGCCCGGCCGTGCTCGACCTCGTCATGGGCTGGGTGCAGGCCGGCCGGGCGCAGTGCGTGCTCGGCAACCACGAGCTGAACGTGCTGCTCGGCGAGCCCAAGCACGGCAACGGCTGGTTCTTCGACCGCAACCACGAGCTCGCCAACGGCGAGTTCCTGCACTCGAAGGCCGCGACCGCCGAGCGGCGCGGCGCGTGGACCGCCTTCCTCGGGCGGTTGCCGCTGGCCCTGGTGCGCGACGACCTGCGCGTGGTGCACGCCTGCTGGGACGACGCCGCGCTCGCGACGCTGCGAGGACTGCTCGGCAACGGAGCCGCCTATCGCGACGTCCACGCCGACCTCGACTCGCGCGCCCGCGCCCTGCTGCGCGGCAGCGGCATCGCCGCGCGAGCGGCCCGGGAGGTGCAGGCCTACCGCCGCGCCTTCAAGTGCCGCGAGGCCGACTTGCCGATGCTGCCGGCCTGCGCCGAGGAGGCGACCATCCTGCAGAACGCCAACCCGCTCAAGGTGGTCACCTCGGGGCTCGAGGGCCCGTCGGAGCGCCCGATCTGGGCGGGCGGCCGCTGGCGCATGACCAGCCGGGCGCGCTGGTGGAACGGCTACCGCGACGCGCCCGCCGTGGTGGTGGGCCACTACTGGCGCCGCGACGAGCGGGCCGTGCCGGCCGAGGTCACCGGCGACTGGGACTACCCGCTCGGCGACTACGGGGCCTACGACTGGATGGGGCCGCGCCGCAACGTGTTCTGCGTAGACTATTCCGTGGGCGGACGTTATGCGGAGCGGGCGCGCGGCGGCAAGCCGCCGTACCAGACGCGCCTCGCTGCGCTGCGCTGGCCCGACCGCGAGCTGGTGTTCGACGACGGCGAACGCCGCGGCGTGCTGGGAGGAAGCTGACTCCGGACGCATCCAATCGCATGGGCGATGCGACTTGGTGGTATTGATGCCCATCCGTTCGAACACCATGCCCGTCGAATCCAAGCGCAAGCAGAGCTCCGTCCCCACGACCCGCATGGGGCGCATGCTGCGCTTCGGCCTGCTGAGCGGCGAGCTGGCGCTCTCCACGGCGATCGGCACGGCCCGGCAGTGGTCCTCGGGCAAGCCGCTCGACCTCGCCTCCGCCGTCCTCACGCCGGGCAACGCGGACCTGCTGGCGCGCCGGCTTGCCTCGCTGCGCGGCCCGGCGATGAAAGTGGGCCAGCTGCTGTCCCTGTCGGGCGACGAGTTGGTGCCGGAGGAATTCCGCGGCGCGCTCGCGATGCTCCGTTCGCAGGGCTACGCGATGCCGGACACCCAGCTGCGGCGCGTGCTCGGCCGCGAGTACGGCAAGGGCTGGCAGCAGAAGTTCGCGCGCTTCGACTACGAGCCGGTGGCGGCGGCCTCGATCGGCCAGCTCCACCGGGCGCGCAAGCACGGCGGCCGCGAGCTGGCGCTCAAGGTCCAGTTTCCCGGTGTCGCGCGCAGCGTGGACAGCGACGTCGACAACCTCGCGGGCCTGCTGCGACGCCTCGATTTCATCCCGGTCCAACTCGACGTCGGGTTGCTCACCGCCGAGGCGAAGCGCCAGCTCAGGCTCGAGACAGACTACGAGGGCGAGGCGCGCAACCTCGAACGCTACCGGCGCCTCGTCGCGGACATGCCCGACGTGGTCGTGCCGCGCGTGGACCGCACGCTCACGACGCGGCACGTGCTCGCCATGGACTGGATCGACGGCGAGCCGCTCGAGGCGCTCGCGAGCGAAGCGGTGCCGCAGGCGCGCCGCAACGCGGCCGGACGAACGCTGTACGAGCTGATGTTCCGCGAGCTGTTCGAGTTCCGCTTCATGCAGACCGACCCGAACATCGCGAACTACCTCTACCTGCCCGCGACGCACCAGGTCGCGCTGCTCGACCTCGGTGCCGTCGGGGAATACCCGCAGGCGCTCGTCGAGGGTTACCGCAAGGCCTGCCGTGCCGTGCTCGCGGGCGACGAGACGGGGCTGCGCGATGCGGTGTTCGAGATCGGCTATGCCCACCCCAACGATCCCGAGGCGATGACGCGCAACTCGATCGACATCGTGCGCCTCGCCTGCGAGCCGCTCGCGCACCGCGGGCCCTACGATTTCGCCGGATCCGGGCTCATGGTCCGGGCCCGCGACCTCGGCCTCGCCGTGGCCTTCGGCAAGGGCCTGCGTTCGCCGCCGCCCGAGACGATCTTCCTGCACCGCAAGCTCATCGGCACCTTCCTGATCTGCGCGAAGCTGCACGCCCGGGTGAACGTGCACGCGGCAATCGATAGATTCCTCTGACCCCCACTGGACGACGCCCATGCCCCGAACCCTCGACCGTCGCAGCTTCGTCAAGCTTTCCGCAGCCGCCGCCGCCAGCGTCGCCGCCGGATCCGGCACCGCCGCCGAGTCCCCGGCGCCCGCGGTGCGCACCGGGCGGGCGAAGCCCGTCGTCGTGTCCTCCGCCAACGGCCACAAGTTCACCAACGGCGGAACGAAGAGCTGCGTCGAGACGGCATTCACGGCGATGACCGCCGGCGGCGACGTCCTCGAGGCGCTGATCGCGGGCGTCAACATCGTCGAGCTCGATCCGCTCGACGACAGCGTGGGCTTCGGTGGGCTGCCGAACGCCGACGGTGTCGTTCAACTCGACGCCTGCTGCATGCACGGGCCGCTGAAGCGTGCCGGTGGGGTGGCCTGCCTCGAGGGCGTGCGCACGCCCTCGAACGTGGCGCATTCGGTCATGCAGCACACGGATCACCACCTGGTCGTCGGGCGCGACGCGCAGGCCTTCGCGCGTCAGATGGGCTTCGAGATCGAATCCGACCTCAACACCGACAACTCGCGCTCCAAGTGGCTCGAGTGGAAGCGGCGCGTCGATCCCGAGCACTACCTCGATCCGGCCAGGCGGGCGCAGGCGAGCCTCGAGGCCGGGCTCTCGATGGTGCGCGACGGGCTGGTGGACGCCGAGCACCTCTACGGCACCATCAACTGCAACGGCGTGAACGCGAAGGGCGAGGTCTGCGGCGTCACGACCACCAGCGGGCTCGCGTGGAAGATCCCGGGACGGGTGGGCGATTCGCCGATCCTCGGCGCCGGACTGTACGTGGACGGCGCCGCCGGTGCGGCGGGCTCCACCGGCCGCGGCGAGGCCAACCTCTATAATCTCTCGTCGTTCCTCATCGTCGAGCGCATGGCCGCGGGCCGAAGCCCGCTCGATGCCGGCATGGAGGCGCTGCGGCGCATCCGCGACAACACGGTCGAGCCGCGCCTGCTGAACGCTCGCGGCACGCCGCAGTTCAACGTCAGCTTCTACATCGTCAACGCGCGCGGCGAATTCGCGGGGGTGTCCCTCTACGCGAACAGATACGCGGTCTGCACCGAGGGCGGCCCGGAAATCCGGGACACCACGCCGCTGCTCGAGGGACGTCCGACCGACGTTCCGCCCGCAGCCAAAACGTAGGGGCGCACGCGAGACGGTCTCCGGAATCGCCAGATCCCCAGCGGCGATTGGTTTGGCCGTGTGCCGCCGTCTAACGCAGCGTGCGTACGAAAACCCACTGGCTGCCGATGCCGGTTCTGGCGACCCTGCTGGCCGTCGGCACGCCCGTTGAAGCGTCCGCCGACTCGTGCGAGGCGACCGGATCGGTTGGCCCGCCGGACCTGCCGGCGCCGGAGCAACTCGAGGGGCAGGGCGCCCGGGTCGGCGCCATCCACATCGAGGTCGAGGACATCTTCGATCCCGACAAGCCCGGGGAAAGCGCGCTTCCCTATCGCCTCGCGAACCGGTTGCACCCCCGCACCCGGAGCGAAGTGATCCGCTCGCAACTGCTTTTCCAGGAGACCGAGCCGTATTCGCGACAGAAGGTCGCCGAGACGGAGCGCCTGCTGCGCAGCCGGGCCTACCTGTACGACGCCTGGATAGAGCCCACCTGCTATCACCCCGCCGACCAGACCGTCGACCTGAAAGTCCGGGTCCGCGACGTCTGGAGCCTGAACCCGGGCTTCTCGTTCAACCGCAAGGGCGGGGTCAACAATGCGGGTTTCGGGGTCGAGGACCAGGACTTCCTCGGTCGCGGCGAGAGCGTGTCCGTCGAGTGGGGGCGCAACGTCGATCGCGACACGCTGATCCTCGAGTACACGGACCCGCAGATCCTCGGCAGCTGGTGGCGAGGACGCGTCGCCTACTCGGACAACAGCGACGGCAGCCTGGCGGACTTCCAGCTGGGCCGGCCGTTCTATTCGCTCGACACGCGCTGGAGCGCAGGAACGCGGATCCTGGCCGGCGATCGCATCGACTCGCGTTACCAGCGGGGCAAGGTGCTCGACACGTTTGCCGAGAGCACGGATCGCTTCGAGGTGTATGGCGGGCGCTCGGAAGGACTGAGCGGCGGATGGGCGCGGCGCCGGCTGGCCGGTGTTCGCTATGAGCGCAGCGAGTTCGCCGAGGCCAGCGACGCCGCGCCCGTGGCCGCGTTGCCCGAGGATCGCAAGCTGGTCTACCCGTGGGTGGGGCTCGAGTGGATCGAGGACGACTTCGTGACCGCCCGCAACCAGGACCAGCTGGTCCGTACCGAGGACCTGCAGTTCGGCCGGTCGCTGCGGGCAGAGCTCGGGCTCGCCGCGCCGGCGTGGGGCGCCGACCGGACGGCTGCGATTTTCGCGCTGAAGGGCCATGCCGGCCGGCGATTCGGGCCGTCGAGGTCCGTGTTCTTCACGGGTAACCTCGGCGGGCGCTGGGAGAACGACGGCCTGCACGACGCGCTGCTGGAAGGGGAGGCGCGTTTCTACCAGCGCCAGGGCACCCACGCCCTCTTCTTCGCCAGCGGCCGCGGCACCGCGGTCGCGAACCCCGACCTCGACCACCAGCTGCTGCTCGGCGGCGACAACGGGCTGCGGGGGTATCCACTGCGATACCAGTCAGGTTCCGAGAGCGCGATCCTGACCGTCGAGGATCGTTTCTACACCGACTGGTATCCGTTCCGCCTGTTTCACATCGGCGCGGCGGTCTTCGCAGACGCCGGGCGCACCTGGGGCCGGGACGTCGCGGGGGAGGCGCCGCTCGGTTGGCTTGCGGATGCCGGCGTCGGACTGCGGATCGGCAATGCCCGCTCCGGTCTCGGCAACGTGCTGCACGTGGACCTGGCCGTGCCCCTGGTGCGCCAGCCTGGGATCGACTCGGTCCAGATCCTCGTCGAGACCCGGCACAGTTTCTAGGCGCCCGGACTACAGCGGCTCGAACCGCGCCTGGAAGAACCGCAGGTACTTCGGCTCGTACACCATCCGCAGGCCGCGGGCCGCGGTCCGGGCGTCGTAAACGGCCTTGACCGACTCGGCCACCACGTCCATGTGGGCCTGCGTGTACACGCGCCGCGGGATGGTGAGCCGCGTCAGCTCGAGCTTCGGGTAATGATGCCCGCCGGTCCGGGATCGCGCCCGGCGCTCACCACGCCGCGTTCCATGGAGCGGATGCCGGAATCGAGGTACAACTCGGCGGCGAGGGTCTGCGCCGGGAACTGGTCTTGCTTGAGCTGCGGATAGAACGCCCGTGCGTCGAGGAAAATGGCGTGGCCGCCCACGGGCAGCACCATCGGGATCTGCCAGTCCGTGAGCAGTTCGGCAAGGTAGCGCACCTGCCCGATGCGCGAACGCACGTGGTCGTCCTGCATGGATTCGACGATCGCCGATCGCCATCGCTTCCATGTCACGGCCCGCGAGCCCGCCGTAGGTGTGCAGGCCCTCGTACACGACGACGAGGTTGCGCAGCTCCTCGAACAGGTCCCAGTCGTTGACTGCGAGCCAGCCGCCGATGTTCACGAGGCTGTCCTTCTTGGCGCTCGACCACGCGCCGTCGGTGCAGCCGCAGAACTCCGAGGGCGATCTCGGCGATCGACCAGTCCGCGTATCCCGCCTCCCGCTCCTGGATGAAGAACGCGTTCTCCACCAGCCGCGTGGCGTCGAGGAACAGCTTGATGCCGTGTCGGTCGCAGAGCGCCCGCAGGGCCTTGACGTTCGCCATGCTCACCGGCTGGCCGCCGGCCATGTTCACGGTCGTCGGCGAGGCTGACGTAGGCGATGTTGTCGGCACCCTGCTCGGCGATCAGCCCCTCGAGCTTGCCGAGGTCAACGTCGCCCTTGAAGGGATGCAGGCTCGACGGATCGTGCGCCTCGTCCACGATCACGTCGACGAAGATGCCGCCCGCCAGTTCCTGGTGCAGGCGGGTGGTCGTGAAGTACATGTTGCCGGGCACGTACTGGCCCTTGCGGATGGCGACCTGGCTGATCAGGTGCTCGGCGCCGCGGCCCTGGTGCGTCGGCACGACGTATCGGTAGCCGTAGTGCTTCTGGATCGCCTCCTCGAGGCGGTAGAAGTTGCGGCTGCCGGCGTAGGCCTCGTCGCCGAGCATCATGCCGGCCCACTGCCGGTCGCTCATGGCGCTGGTGCCGCTGTCGGTGAGCAGGTCGATGTAGACGTCGTCCGAGCGCAACAGGAAGGTGTTGTGGCCGGCCTCGGCGAGCGCAGCTTCACGGTCCTCGCGCCGCGTCATGCGCAGCGGCTCGACCATCTTGATCTTCCACGGCTCGGCCCAGGAACGGCGCCCGGACTGCTGGCCCATGGTCTGGTGGATCTTCTCGCTCATGTTGCGGTTTCCTGCGACCTGTCAGGACTGCGGGAGGAAGCCGGCAACACGGATCAAGACGCCGGCTGAGGCTGCCGACTATAGGTCGCCGACCGTTCGGCGGGCACCGCGGAAAACCCCGAGCACGGGTACGAACCCGGGGTGTCAGCCCTCGGCGGACTGCGCTCGCGGCAGCGTCACCACGTTGTCCGCGCCCGTTCGCTCGGCCGCGGCCTCGCCGAGGCACTGCAGGCGGCCGTCCACGAATGCGCCGCATTCCATGCGCAGCTTGCGGTAGCTGATGTTGCCGCGGACTCGCGCACCGGGCTGCAGCTCCAGGAAATGCTCGACCTCGAGGTCGCCCGTGATCGTGCCGTTGATCACTGCGTCGTAGACCTTGACCGAGCCGTCGATGCTGCCCTTTTCGCTCAGCACGAGCAGGCCGTGGGCATCCTGCCGGCTGCGGACTTCGCCCTGGACGCGGCCGTCGATGCGCAGGCCGTCCGTGATGAGCACGTCGCCAACGATCTCCACACCGCCGTCGATCAGGCTGGAGAGCTTGGTGACCTCGATGGACTGGTCCGACTTCCGTCGAAATTTCATGTGCGTGTCTCCGTCATCAGTTCGACGCCGCGGTCTTGCGTGGACGACCGCTCTGCGCGTGGAAGAACTCGAGCTGCCTGTCGAGGTCGGCGATACGCTCGTTCAGCTCGCCGACCTGCTGGCTCAGGGCCTCGCGGGTCGCCCGTTCGAGATCGAACTCGGTCTGCAGCCGGGCCACCTCGGCCCGCAGGGCGAGGTTTTCGCTCTGCAATTCAGCCCGTCGTGCGCCGGTCGCCGCGCCTTCCGACAGCAGGCGTTGTCCCGCAATTGCGGCGAGCGCGACCAGCACGATCACCAGCACCGATCTCAGCAGCGCGCGCGCGCGAACGTCGGACGCGAGTTCGACGCGTTCGGAGGCAAGCCGCCGGGTGGACACAGGCCAGGTCACCGGCCGTCAGGCTGCCCGGTGTGCTCGAGCACGCCGGCAAGGTACTGGCGCGGCTCGACGCGCTGGCCCTTGCGGATGACCTCGAAATGCAGGTGCGGGCCAGTGGAACGGCCGGTCGAGCCGACGAGGGCGATCTTCTGCTGCGGCATCACGATCTCGCCCGGTCGCACCAGCAGCTTCGAGGCGTGCCCGTACAGGGTCGCAAGGCCGTCGCCGTGGTCGATCACCACCGCCTGGCCGTACGCGCCCTTGTAGCCGGCAGAGATCACCCGGCCGCCGCCGCTCGCAAGGATCGGCGTGCCGTGTCCAGCCGGGATGTCGAGGCCCGTGTGGCGGGCCAGCCGCCCGGTGAACGGGTCGCGGCGCGTGCCGAAATGCGAGTTGACGCGTGCACCCATGACCGGCATGTGGGCCGGATACGCCATGACGCTCAACTCCTGCTCGGTGGCGGCGTCGGACAGGTCGGCTAACGTGCTCTCCAGACGCGAGACGTCGAACTCGAGCCGGGAGAGATCCTCGATCGGTACCAGCGGCCCGCCGCGGGAATCGAGCGGGTCCCGGCGAGGCAGGTGCGCGGCCAGCGGCGTGGTTCCCAGCCGCTGGGCCAGGGCAGCGGCCGCGCCCTCGAGCTGGACGAGTCGTCCTGCCAGCGAGCCGACACGGTTCACCAGGACGCGGAATTCCGGTTGGTCGGAGTCCGGGGCAGCAAGGACGGTCGGGGGGGCGGCCTGCCGGGCCAGCTGGTAGCCGAGGCCGATGCAGCCGGCCATGAGCAGGGTGATTGCGATACCCGCAGCGACCAGCAGCGGCAGCATTCGCAGTGTGCGCAGGCGGGAGCCCGTCAGGTGTCCGGCCGAGACGATGACGAATGCCACTGGGCTCCCTTCCTCTTGTCCTGTTTCCAGATGCAAGGTAAGCGATGACGTCGGACGCAGACAGCCGGCGGCGGGACGAGCGCGTCGAAGTGTGATCGAAGGCACATCCCTGGGGGGCCTGCGGGCCCCGGGGCCCGCCTGGCCCGGCGTCGGATCCGATGCGGCGGCGAGGCATGCAAGGTCGCCGCGGCCCTTCATGTTGCTTACCGCGGGAAATTCCACTGTGGGATCATGGACGGCACGCGCCCGTAACCCGCCGTCGGCACGATGGCGGAGGCGGGCGACGGCCCGGATGGAGGGACGAGCGTTGAGCCAGGATGACCGGTCGCGAAGGAAGGCGTTGCTGCGCGAGGCCTGGGTCGATCGCGACCTGAGCTGGCTCGAGTTCAACCGCCGCGTGCTGAGCCAGGCGCTCGACGATCGCACGCCGCTGCTCGAGCGGCTCAAGTTCCTGGCGATCTTCACCTCGAACCTCGACGAGTTCTACATGAAACGCGTCGGGGCGATGCGCACGCGCGCCTACGCGAGCCGCAACCCGGTCAGCATCGACCAGTTCCACGCCCACATGGAGCGGTTGCGGGCGGCGCTGTTCCCGATGCTCGTGCAGCAGGCGGCCTGCTTCGAGTGCCTGCGGCCGCTGCTTGCGGAGCAGGGCGTACGCCTCGCGGCCTGGGCCGAGCTCGACGAGGCGCAGCGTCGCGAGGCCGCCGATTACTTCGACCAGCATGTCTCGCCTGCGCTCACGCCCCTCAGCCTCGACCCCTCGCACCCGTTCCCGTTCATGTCGAACCTGTCCACGTCGTGGGGCTTCGTGCTGCGCGACCCGGAGACGCTCGAGGCCGTGAACGTGCGCGTCAAGGTGCCGACGACCCTGCCGCAGTGGATCCCGCTGCGCACCGGCGTGTCGAACGGCGAGCGCTGCTACGTCGGCCTGCAGGACCTGCTGCGGCAGAACGCGCACAAGCTCTTCCCGGGCGTCGTGATCGAGCACGCGACGCTGTTCCGCGTGTCCCGCAACGCCGACATCGCGATCGAGGAGGACACCGACAACAGCATCCGGGAGCTCGTGGAGGAGCAGGTGCGCCAGCGGCGCTTCCAGCCGGTCGTGCGCCTCGAGTTCGGCAATGCGCCGCGCCCCGAGATCCGCGACGGGCTGATGGGCCGCTTCGAGCTGCGCGACAGCGACGTGTTCGAACTCGCCGGGCTGCTCGACTACACGGCGCTGTTCGAGCTCGCCTCGCTCCCCATCCCGGAGCTGCGCGACCCACCGTGGGCGCCGATGGTGCCGCTCGGCCTCGACGAGGAATCGGACCTCTTCGCGGTGATCCGCGCCGGCGACGTGCTCGTCCACCATCCGTACGAGAGCTTCGATGCGACGGTGGAGCGCTTCATCCGCGACGCCGCGAACGACCCGAGCACGACGACGATCAAGATGACCGTTTACCGGCTCGGCGACGACACGCCGTTCGTGCGTTCGCTGATCACGGCGGCCGAGAACGCCAAGCAGGTCGCCTGCCTCGTCGAGCTCAAGGCGCGCTTCGACGAGGAGCGCAACCTGCACTGGGCCAACGAGCTGCAGAAGGCCGGCGACCACGTCATCTACGGCATGCGCGGACTCAAGACGCACACCAAGCTCGCGCTCGTCGTGCGCCGGGAAGGCGACGGCCTGCGAACTTACGCGCACATCGGCACCGGCAACTACCACGTCAAGACCGCGCGCATGTACACGGACTACGGGCTGTTCACCTGCGACCCGGTCATCACGCGCGACGTCGTCAACCTGTTCCACCACCTCACGGGCTATTCGCGCGAGCCGCAGTTCGAGCGATTGCTGGTGGCGCCGCTGAACATGCGCGAGCGCTTCATCGAGATGATCCTCCGTGAGGCCGAGCACCAGCGTGCCGGCCGTCCGGCCCGCATCGTCGTGAAGATCAACCAGCTCGAGGACCTGCCGGTGTGCGAGGCGCTGTCTGAGGCGTCGCAGGCCGGCGTGCCGATCGACCTGATCGTGCGCGGCTTCTGCTGCCTGCGTCCCGGCGTCGAGGGTTGGACCGAGAACCTGCGGGTGCGCTCGATCGTCGGGCGGTTTCTCGAGCACGGACGGCTGTTCCACTTCGCGAACGGCGAGGCCGATCCGCTCGACGGCGAGTTCTACATCGGCTCGGCCGACTGGATGGACCGCAACCTGTCGCGTCGCGTGGAGGCTGTCACGCCCGTGCGCCTGCGCCCGCTGCGCGAGCGGCTGTGGGAAGACCTCGTGGTGCAGCTTGAGGACCGCCGCAACGCGTGGCAGATGCAGTCCGACGGCAGCTACGTCCACCTTCCCGCCGAGGAGGGCAGCTCCGAGGTGGCCCGCGATGGAACGCACGCCACGCACATGAAGCGCACGCGGGCACGGCTGCGTCGGTAGCGTTCATCGAACGCATTTTCTCGTACTTGACTGTCAACTATTCCCGATGGCGGCGGGTGCCAGTCGGAATAGATTTGTTTTGTGGATTGCCATCGATGCCGCACCCCGCGGGTTCGAAGGGTAGTCCCTGCTCGGGAGGCTCCCTCGGCGCCATCCCGCGACGAGCCGGGCCTCCGGGCGCTAGGAGGTTCCATGAGACGTGCAGTATTTCTCGGATGCGCAACGCTCCTGCTCGGCACGCTTGCGGCGTGGGCGGGTCCTCCCGACGTGCCGAAGTCGCCGGTCGTGCACAGCCAGCGCGTGATGGAGAGTGCCGACGGGGGTTTCTGCAGCCAGGTCGGTGACCTCGTGCGTTGCCGGAACTTCTCGGTGGTGGCGACCAGCGAGCCGTCGGGCAAGTACCGGCAGACCGTCGCCCGGCTCGACCAGTGGCGGAACTGGCCGGGCGGCTACGGGTACCGTCATGTCGAATGTCCGGTGCCGCGCCAGGCGCTTCGGGTGATGCCCGACAAGGCGTTCGTCGAGGCGACGTTCGACGCCGACTCGCCCGAGTGCCTCGGCTATGGCGAAATGGTCAATTACGAGCCCGAGTACAGCTCGGTGCCGTGGCTCTACACCGGAATCCAGACGCTGGAGGCGACGATGCTGGCGCCGAAGTACCAGGATCGCCGGGTGACGAGCTACTCCTACAAGGACAACGAGACCGGAACGACGCAGCGTGAAAACTGCCACGGCGGATCGGGCTGGGACCTGCAGGGTGGCGGCTTCACGATGATCGGCCTCTACCGCGCGTTCGGCCCGGGCGATGCGACCGGTTCGTTCTACTACGACACCTGTGGCCTGAAGCTGAAGTGACGCGTCGGTGCCGGCGGACGCCGCGGTCCGCCGGCACCGCTTCGTTCGTCGGCGGTCAGTCCGTGGGCGCCATGTTGGCCAGCGTGAACGCCCAGAGGTCCGCGAACTCGGCGATCACCCGGTCGGTCGGCCGGTAGCCGTGGCTGCCCGCGACCTCGACGCGGATCAGCGTCGGCCGCGGGCAGCCCTGCGCCTTCTGCAACGCCGCCGCGAACTTGAACGAGTGGCTCGGCACCACGCGGTCGTCGCGATCGGCGGTGGTGATGAGCGTGGCCGGGTAGCAGGTGCCGGGCTTGAGGTTGTGCAGCGGCGAATAGGCGAGCAGGTAGTCCACCGCCTTCGGGTCGTCCGCCGAGCCGTAGTCGGCCGCCCAGAATGGGCCGGCCGAGAACTTGTGGTAGCGCAGCATATCGAGCACGCCCACGGCTGGCAGCGCTACTGCGAACAGGTCCGGTCGCTGGATCATCGAGGCCGCCACCAGCAGTCCGCCGTTCGAGCCCCCGCGGATCGCGAGACGCGAGGGCGTGGTGTACTTCTCACGCACGAGGAACTCGGCCGCGGCGATGAAGTCGTCGAACACGTTCTGCTTGCGCTCCTTCGTGCCGGCCTTGTGCCACTCCGCGCCGTACTCGCCGCCGCCGCGCAGGTTGGCGACGGCGTAGACGCCGCCCATTTCGAGCCAGCCCGCCATTGCCGGGGAGAAGTTCGGCACTACCGGAATGTTGAATCCGCCGTAGCCGAACAGCACCGTCGGGTGGCTGCCGTCGAGCTTCGCGCCCTTCTTCAGCGTCACGAACATCGGCACGCGGGTGCCGTCCTTCGAGGTGAAGAACAGCGCGCGCGTCTCGTACTTCGAGGCGTCGAACGGCGACTTGGGCGGGTGGAACGGCTCGAGCGATCCCTTCTCGAGGTCGTAGCGGTAGATCGTCGCGGGACGCAGGAAGGAGACGAAGTTCAGGAACAGGTCGCGGCCGTCGTTCGTGGCGCTCAGGCCGCTGGGGCTGGACGACGTACCCGTGACCGAGCCGGGCTCGGGCAGCGGTATCTCGCCCTTGGGGCTGCCGTCGAGGCCGAACAGCCGCACGCGGCTCTGCACGTCCGCCAGGTACACGATTGCGAGGCGGTCGCCCACGAGTTCGACGCCGCCCTCGACGATGGCGTCCCTGGCCTCCGGCACCACCGTGCGCCACTTCGAGCGGTCGGGATCGCCGATATCGGCGGTCACGATACGCCCGCGGGGAGCCCCGTAGGTGGTGTGCAGGTAAAGCGTGCGGCCGACGACGCCGAGCGGCGTGTGAAACGCGTCCTCCTCGGGTGCGACCACCATCGGCTTCGCCGCGAGGTCGGGAGCCGTCGGCGAGCCGAGGTCGGCGATCCACAGCCGGTTGCCGAGCGAGCCGCTGCCGGTGGTGAGGTACAGCCAGCGGCCGTCGTCGCTCACCTGGGCTCCGGAGAAGTCCTTCGGGAAGTCCGGACGTTCGAACACCAGCCGATCCGGCGTACGCCCGTCGATCGCGTGATACCAGACCTGGTGAACGTCCATGGCGTCGGCGAAGCTCGCGCTTGCCTCGGTGCCGCGGAATCGGGCGTAGAAGAAGCCCTTGCCGTCCCGGGTCCACTCGAGGCCGGTGAACTTCACGTTTCGCACGACGCCGGGCAGGTCCTCGCCAATTGCGAGGTCGCGCACGCGCACGTCCTGCACGTCCGAGCCGCCGGGCGCGAGCGAGTAGGCGAGGTAACGGCCGTCCGGTGACGGAGCCCACTGGGCCATCTGCACGGAGCCGTCTGGCGAGAGCGTGTTCGGGTCGAGCACGAGTTGCAGTGGGGACTTGGCGTCGGCCTGCCGGTACAGCGGTGACTGCCGCTGCAGGCCACTGTTCTGCTGGAACCAGATCTGGCCCGCCGTCCGGACCGGGACGCTCGTGCGCTGGTAGTCCCACAGCTCGGTGAGGCGCTTGCGGATCGCCTCGCGCTTCGGCAGCGACTCGAGGTAGGCGAACGTGACCTTGTTCTGCGCCGTGACCCACGCTGCCGTCTCCGCGGCGTCGAGGTCCTCGAGCCAGCGGTAGGGGTCGGCGATCTTGCGGCCGAAATAGTCGTCCACCACGTCGCCCCCGCGGGTCGGCGGGTAGGCGAGCGTGCCCGGCGAGGCGGCGGGCACAGGCTCAGCAAGCGCCGGTGCGGCGGCAAGGATCGCGAGCAACAGCGGCACCGCGCGCGGATGGGTTCGATTCATGAGATTGCTCCAGGGAGTTGGATGCCCGTCGCCCGGTCACTGCGCTCAACGCGTCACGGCGAAGGCGGGCTCAGGCCAGCGCAAAAAGATAGTCCACGTACGACTTCACCGCCGCGCCATAGCCTGACACCTTCGGGTTGCGCGACTCGATAAGGAAGTACTCGTCCGGTGCGTGGGCGCGCGCGCCGTGACCGAGGCCGAAGTGGCCGGCCGGCAGGTTGAGCGGCGCGCCGGTAAAGAGATACCCCGGCCACGAGCCCGCGAGCCGCGGCCACAGAATGGGCTCGATGCCCGCAGCGCGATACACCGCGACCTGCGACTGGATCAGTCGTGAGTCGGCCGGCGTGGTGGTCGGGTCGTAGCCGCCGCCCACCTTCACCTCGATGTCGCCGAAGCCGCGCCGCTCGAGGTGAGCCTTGAGCTTCGCGACGGTGTCGTCGAAGATCATGTCGGGCACGAGGCGCAGGTCGAGCTTGGCGGTGGCGCGGGTCGGCAGCACGGTCATGCCGCCCGGACCCGTGTAGCCGCCCACCAGGCCCTCGATGTTCACCGTGGGCCTCGACACCAGGTTCTCAAGCGCCTGGCGGAAGTCGGCATCGTGCGCGAAGCGCTGGATCGAGTAGCTGCGCTTGTAGCTGGCCTCGTCCATGCGGCTAGCTGCGGTGTCGAGCAGGGCACGGTCGGCTGCGGACAACGGCTTCACGTGTTCCAGCAGCCCGTCGATCGCCGGGTCGCCCTCTGGCGTCACGAGCGAGTTCAGCGCCTGCACGAGGTGGAACGACGGACTGTCGAGCATCGCGCGCAGGCTCGAGTGCACGTCCTTGCCCGGGCCGCGGCCCCAGCGCTCGCCGCTCGACACCAGCTCGAGCTCGACGATGCCCTTGGCGCCGAGATTGATGGTGATGTTGCCGTCGAGGCCCTGCGACGGGAACGGCATGACCACGCCGTCGCTCTTTGCGAGCCGTGCGGCCACCTCCGGCGAGCGCACCACCTGGTGGAAGTGCGGCGAGCCGATCTCCTCCTCGCCCTCGGCCACCAGCACCAGGTTCACCGGCAGCTTGCGTCCCGTGGCCTTGAAGGCGTGCAGCGCCGCGAGGAACGCCGACTGCGGGCCCTTCTGGTTGGTGGCGCCGCGACCCATGATGACGCTGCCGAGCTCGGGCATATCGACGAAGCGCGCATCCCAGGGCGGCGAGGACCACTCGTCCGGGTTCGCCTGCTTCACGTCGTACATGAAGTACACGCCGAGCGTGCGCTTCGCGCCGGCGTCGAGCGTGGCGAACACGCCCGGCACGCCGTCCGTGGGCATGCGCTCCACGCGCTGGAACCCGGCCTCGCCGAGCAGCCGCATCATGTGCGCGCAGCCTTCCTCTAGGTTGCGACCCTCGGCGGCGATCGTCGGATTGCGGATCCAGTCCTGCAGGCGCTGCACCGACTCGTCGTGGCGGCGCTCGATCTCGTCGTAGAGCAGGGCGTGCTCGCGGGTGGCGGCAAGGCCGGCTCGCGCCGACAGCACGAGGCCGAGGGCGGTCGAGCCGAGGACGAAATCGCGGCGGGTGAGGTCGTTCATGCGGGCGGAATCTACACGATGGGAAGCTGGTTCGCCGCCACCACGTGCAGGTGCGCGCGGTCGTCGCCCGCGAGCGCGCCGGCGAAGCGTTGCTCGAGGGACGCCGCCTCGCCCGCCCCGCACATCCCAATGACCAGTCGAAACCGGTTGTAGCCCCGGCGGTCTCGCTCGTCGCGCCCGGCGATCGCGAGTTCCTCGATGCGCAGAGGTCGGTCCGTCTGCTCCGCTGCGGTGAAGATGTGGATCAGCAACCGATCACCGATCACGAGCCGGTGGCCCGTTCCGCTGCCGCCGGGCAGGGCGAGTGGGACGACCTCCATGTTGCGGAACACCTCGTCCGGACACTGGCAGCCCAGCGTGCCGCGCACGAACCGTTCAATCGCCGCTTTCTGGACTGGTTCCATCGTTGGTCGGGACGCGGGTCACGGGGGCAGCGTGCATCTTCGCGCGACCGTGGAAGCGCCGCCAGCCGATTGCGTTGCTGGCGAGGAAGGCGACTTCCATCAGGGTTGCCACGGGGCTGCCGATGATTGCGTTGTGCGCCACCCACAGCGAGGCGCAGACGGCCAGGGTCGCGCGCACGGTGCGGTCGCTGGGCTCGAACGAGGCCCAGGTGCCGAGTAGGGTCGCGGCCAGCGCGAGGAACCCCACCGGCCGCGTGAACGTGGCGAGGAAGCCCGCCACCGCCAGCACCATGAAGAACACCATGATGCGGCGGTCGCTCGTGAACGAGGCGACCAGGAACCGCACCGAGATCATGGCCGCGAGCGTGGCCGCGCCCTGGACGTCGAGCAGCAGGAAGTGCGCGCCGTTCAGTGCGGCGCAAGCGCTCCAGCTGCGCAGGATCGCCGGCCGTGCGCGGAACTGGAACGCGGCGAGACCCGCGGCGAAGGCGAGGGCGGCGAGCAGCTGCGAGAGCAGGAAGGCGGACATGGCTGGCGCGCAGGTTAGCCGGCTTCGGGCGATCCGCGTATCGTGTCGGGCGCAGCGCAGGAGGTAACTCGCATGGTCCTCGAGCGACGCACCGGCTCGGCCGGCCGATGGCGCATCGTCGGTGTTGCCCTCGTTCTCGGCGGCTGCGGCGGTGGAGGCGGGGACGGATCCGGCCCGGCGCCGCCCGTGCCGACGGGGTCCGTGACCGTCACCAGTTGCGTGATCGCGGAAGGCGCCGCTTCGTGCGAGGGCACGGTGGCCTGGAACACGAGCAATGCCGTTGCACCGCGCGTGCTGCTCGGCAGCACGACGCTGTCGACGAGCGCCACGGGCAGCGCGGCCGCGGCGCTCGCGGCCGGGTCGCAGACGGTCACGCTCCTCGACGGGTCGAGCCAGCTCGACTCGAAATCGTTCTCCGGGAGCTGCGCGTCGGCGAGTGCCTGGGACGGCGCCGTGTGCCGCGCTTTCGCAGTACGAAGCTCCGTGCGGGCCCCGACCCCGTTCGTCGAGTCGGGGCAGGCGGTGACGCTCGAGGTGGTGATCTTCCGGCCACCGGGCCCGGGTCCGTTCCCCACCGTGGTGTTCAACCACGGTTCCACCGGCAACGGCGACGACCCCTCGCAGTTCCGCCTCACCTACACGAGCGAGGCGGTCGCGAAGTTTTTCGCCGACCGCGGCTGGCTGGTCGCCTTTCCGCAGCGGCGCGGCCGGGGAGCTTCCGACGGTTTGTACGACGAGGGCTTCACGCCCGACCGCTCGCGCTACTCGTGCCTCGCGACACCCGCCCTCGCCGGCTTCGAGCGCGCGTTGCTGGATGTCGATGCCGCCGCCGACTTCCTCGCCCGCCGGCCGGAGGTGGACGCGACGCGCATGCTCAGCGCGGGCACTTCGCGGGGCGGAATCCTCGCGATCGTGCACGCCGCGCTGCGGCCCGACCTGTTCGACGGGGCCGTCAACTTCGTCGGCGGCTGGCTCGGCGAGGGCTGCCAGGACGCGCTCACCGTGAATCGCCAGTCCTTCGTGCGGGGTGGCGCGTTTGCCGGGTCCACCTACTGGCTGTACGGGGACAACGACTCGTTCTACAGCCTCTCGCACAGCCGCGGGAACTTCGACGCCTTCGTCGCAGCCGGTGGCCGCGGTACGTTCCGCGTCTACACGCGCGCCGCCGGACTGAACGGCCACTTCATCGTCAACGACGCGCCGCTGTGGAGCGAGGATCTCGCGGCGTTCATGGCGGTCATCGGCGGGGGCTAGGTCCCGGTCGGCGATCCACGAGCGATGATCGGGGAGGCCACGTGACGACGACAGCACACATCCTGGCGGACGGCCTGTACTTCGGCGAAGGGCCGCGCTGGCGCGACGGCCGGCTGTGGTTCAGCGACTTCTACGACCGCGCGGTCAAGTCCGTGGACGCGGCGGGCTCGATCCGAACCGAGCTCGAGATCGACGACCAGCCCTCGGGGCTCGGCTGGCTGCCCGACGGTCGCCTGCTCGTGGTTGCGATGCACCGACGGCAGTTGCTGCGGGTGGATCACGACGGCGTGAAGCTGCACGCCGACCTCGCGGGGGTCGCCACCCATCACGCCAACGACATGGTGGTCGATCGCGCGGGCCGCGCCTATGTGGGCAACTTCGGCTTCGCGCTCGACGAGGCGCTGGCGGCCCGCGGAGTGGAGGGGGTGCTGGCCGACCACCCCACGGCGAAGCTCGCCAGGGTGGATCCCGATGGCCGCGTGCACGTCGCCGCCGAGGGGCTGCACTTCCCGAACGGCGCGGTGATCACGCCGGACGGCCGCACACTGATCGTCGCCGAGACGCTGGCGCTGCGGCTCACGGCGTTCGACGTCGCGGCGGACGGGTCGTTGTCCGACCGCCGGGTCTGGGCCGAACTCGGCATGCGCGCGCCGGACGGCATCTGCCTCGATGCCGACGGCCACGTGTGGGTGGCGAACGCCATTGCGCCCGAGTGCGTGCTGGTCGCGCCCGGCGGGCGCATCGTCGCGACCTTGGCAACCAGCCAGCCGTGCTTCGCCTGCGCGCTCGGTGGAGCGGACGGCCGCACGCTGCATGCCCTCACGGCGCCGACCTCGGTGGCGGCGCAAGCGTCGGCCGCCCGGCGGGGATGTATCGAGGTCGCGGAAGTCGCGACCGGCGCGGCGGCCAGTCGGCCGGCGGCCGGTCGCTGAGGAGCCGCCTGGATCAGGCGCGCGTCCCGGAGAAGTTGAACGCGCCGAACGGCGTGCTGTAGGTGCCCGCGAGGCCGTCGCCGCTGACCGTGCCGGAGAAGGCGAGCTTTAGTCGGCCGACCGGCGTGTCGGCGTCGGCGGAGAAGCCGACGTTGCTGCCGTCAACCTTCAGCTCCTCGACCGCGGTGGGTTCCGCCTTGCCCTGCAGCGTGCCCTGGTATGCGCCGCCCGCTTCCTGGATCTGCAGCGTGGCCGCCTGGTCGCCCAGGGGCGAGTTGAGGGTCAGGTTCCATGTTCCGGTCACGCTCATTGAGGACTCCTTGGGGTCGGGGATACGGTAGAACGACCAGACACTGTAGGAACTCGCGCGTTGCGCCGCAAGAGGCGGGTACCCGGCCGGCCGGCACTGGACCGGCTTGCATCCCGGGCGTAACGTCGAGGTCCGATCGTCCGACAAAGAACGCGCGGTCCCGCGCGGCATTCCGCCGTCCGCCGCGCCGAGGGGGAAGCACCATGGCAAATCGCAATCCGGTCGGCTGGTTCGAGATCTACGTGCAGGACATGGGGCGCGCGAAGCGGTTCTACGAGGCCGTGCTCGGCCTGACCCTGGAGCGACTCGAGGTCGATGCGCTCGAGATGTGGGCCTTTCCCATGGTCATGGAGGCGCCGGGGACGGGTGGATCCCTGGTCAAGGCCGAGGGCGTGCCTTCGGGCGGCAACAGCACGCTCGTGTACTTTAATTGCGTGGACTGCGCCACGGAGGCCGGTCGGGTCGTAGCCGCGGGCGGGACGCTGGTGCGGGACAAGCTCTCGATCGGCCAGTACGGCTTCGTCGCCCTTGCGCAGGATCCCGACGGCAACATGATCGGCCTGCACTCGGTGCAGTAGTCGATTCGCCCAGGGTCAGTGGTAGCCCTCGCCCGGCTTGAGCTTGCCGCGGAACACCCAGAACACGAACACCGTGTAACCGAGCACCATCGGCAGAAGCAGGGTCGTACCGATCAGCATGAACACCTGCGAGCCCACGTAGGCTGCGGTGTCCCAGATCGTGAGGGTGGGTGGCACGAGCCACGGCGCGTTCGATATCACGAGCCCGGCGTAGGCGAGCATGAAGATGCCGACCGCCGAGAGGAACGGCACGACGGTGCGGCCGGCGAGCGTGCCGCGCCAGCACGTCCAGGCGAGCAGCAGCGTGGCGAGCGGCACCGGCGCGAGGTAGTAGAGGTTCGGCAGGCTGAACCAGCGCTCGGCGATGCGCTCGATCATGAGCGGCGTCCACAGGCTCACGACGCCGATGAACAGCATAAGCACCCCGAGCAGCTTCGGTGCCGTGCGACGTGCGCGCACCTCCACCGGTCCCTCGGTCTTCATCATGAGCCAGGTCGATCCGAGCAGCGCGTAACCCGCCACGACGCCTAGCCCGCACATCACCGTGAACGGCGTGAGCCAGTCGAAGGCGCCACCGGCGAACTGGCCGTCCACGACCGTGATGCCCTCGATCAGCGCGCCGAGGATGATGCCCTGGCTCAGCCCGGCCACCGTCGAGCCGGCCGCAAATGCGATGTCCCACTTGCGGTGGCGCGGCTTGGCGATCCAGCGGAACTCGAAGGCCACGCCTCGGAAGATCAGCGCCAGGAGCATGAGGATCACCGGCAGGTAGAGCGCCGGCATGATCACCGCGTAGGCCTGCGGAAACGCCACCCACAGGCCGCCGCCGCCCAGGACCAGCCAGGTCTCGTTGCCGTCCCAGAACGGCGCGACCGAGTTCATCATCTGGTCGCGGTCCTGCTCGCTGCGGAAGTACGGGAAGAGGATCCCGAGCCCGAGGTCGAAGCCGTCGAGCACGATGTAGAGCGCGACCGACGTGCCGATGAGCAGCGCCCAGATCACCGGCATCGTGTACTCGAGGCCCGTCACGACGCGCCGCCCGGCGCCAGCGCCTCTCTCGTCGCCCGCTGCGCGGCGGCGAGCGGACGATTCGGCAGCGACTGGTCGGGACCATGTGCCGTCGGCGTCGGCCCCTTCTGCAGCAGCCGACGGATGTAGAGCACGCCCACGCCGAACACCACGCAGTACACGAACACGAACAGCGCGAGCGAGATCGCGACGGTCGAGGTGAGCACCGGCGAGGTCGCCTGCGCAGTGCGCAGCACGCCGTGCACCACCCAGGGCTGGCGGCCGATCTCGGTGACCATCCAGCCCGCGAGGATCGCGACGAAGCCGAGCGACCAGGCGTAGCCGACGGGCCTGAGGAACCAGCGCGTGTCGAACAGCCGGCCGCGCCACCAAAGCCAGGCGCCGACCAGCCCCATGGCGATCATCGCGAGGCCGATCCCCACCATGATGCGGAACGAGAAGAACACCGGCCACACCGGCGGCCGGTCCTCGGGGGCGAAGTCCTTGAGCCCGGGGAACAGCCCGTCCGGGTCGTGCGTGATGATCAGGCTTGCGCCTTTCGGGATCGACACCTCGAAGCGGTTGAGTTCGGCCTTGGCGTCCGGCCAGGCGAACAGCACGAGGTCGGCAGGCTTGCTGCCGTCCCAGTGCGCCTCCATCGCCGCCACCTTGGCGGGCTGGTGCTTCGCCGTGTTGAGGCCGTGGAAATCGCCGATCACGAGCTGCAGCGGCGCGAGCACGGCGAGCATGCCGACGCCCATGCGCGCCATGGTCTTGCCTTCCTCGATGAAGCGGCCCGCCAGCAGGTAGCGCGCGCCGACCGCCAGCACGACCAGCGACGTGGTGAGGTAGGCCGCCGTCAACATGTGCACGAAGCGGTAAGGGAAGCTCGGGTTGAAGACGATCTCGAACCAGCTGACCGGGAAGGCGATGCCGTCGCGCATCTCGAAACCTGCGGGGGTCTGCATCCAGCTGTTCGCCGAGAGGATCCAGAACGCCGACAGCGCGGTGCCGACGGCGACGATCACGGCCGACATCGCGTGCAGCCACTTCGGCACCCGGTCACCGCCGAACAGCATGACGCCGAGAAAGGTGGCTTCGAGGAAGAACGCGGTGAGCACCTCGTAGCCGATCACCGGGCCGATGACGTTGCCGGTGATTTCCGAGAACCGGCTCCAGTTGGTGCCGAACTGATACGACAGCACGATGCCGGACACCACGCCCATGGCGAAGGAGACCGCGAAGACCTTGGTCCAGAATCGCGCCAGGGTGCGGTAGTGTTCGCGACCGGTCCGCAGGTGGGCGATCAGCAGCGTGGCGATGAAGGCGGACAGTCCGATCGTGAAGGCCGGGAAGATGATGTGGAAGCTTACCGTGAAGGCAAACTGGATCCGGGAGAGCAGCACCAGGGTGTCGGGGGCTAGGTCCATGGCTCAGGTGTCCGCGATGTCGAACGTTTGCAGTGCACAACAGCCTTCGGGTCGCGATGGCGCGTGGATTCAGGCCTCCTCGGCGCTCCTGCTCGGCCTGCTGGCGGCCGGACCGGCGCCGGCGCAATCCGGGCGCGCCAGTACAGCTTACCTCACGATAGCGGCCGTGCCGCTCGGCGCCGGGGCGTCGGAGCGCGGCCTTGGGCACTGGGCCGTGTATCTCGACGGCGAGTTCGACCAGGCTGCGCCGGCGCGACTGGCCCGATTCGTGGTCGAGCAGCGGATCTCGCAGGCCTCCGTGTACTTCAACTCGCCCGGCGGGAGCCTGGTCGCCGCCATGTCGATCGGCCGCCTGCTGCGCGAGCAGGGATTCAGCGCGCACGTGGGGCGGCGCGGCGCGGACCCTCTGCAGCCCGGGCGCGGCGTGTGCTACAGCGCCTGCCCGTTCGCCTACGCAGGCGGCTCGCGCCGGTTCCTCGACGGCGACTCGGTGATCGGGATCCACCGCGCCGCCAATCGCGTGCCCGTGCCCGACGAAGGCGCATTCGAGCAGCGCGTGGCCGCGGAGGCCACCGCGTACCTCAGGGCCATGGGCGTCAGCACCCAGTTGTTCCGGATGATGCAGACGACGCCGCACGACTCGATCCGGCTGCTTTCGCGCGAGGAGGCGGCGCGGATAGGGCTCGTCAACGCTACGACGCCGGAGAGTCAGAATCCGAGGCGCGCGAGGGCACTCGAGACCCGCGACTTCATCGACTCGGACTTCATCGGGAACGAGCGGAAGAAATCCTCCCGCGTGAGCGCGGCATTGCGCGCCCGAACGTTCGCCGCCCACGATGCCGCGCGTGCCTCGTCGCCCGCCATGGTCTGTGCCGCGGCCGCAATCATCGCGATCAGCACGTGCGCGCCCGGCGAGCGCGCAGCCCGCTCCGCCCACTGCGCGGCTTCGGCATCCTCGCCCAGCGTCATGTGGGTGAAGGCCCGGGTTCCCAGCATCGCGTAGTGGAGCGGGTCCAGCGGGCTCAGCTTCATCGCAAAATCGACGTGGCCGCGACCCTCGAGACCGCGTCCCGCCAGGGTTTCCGTCCAGGCACGGGCATAGATGCCCTGCGCATAGTTCGGGCTGATGGCGGTCGAGCGCTCGAGCCAGCCGAGGCTGCCGTCCAGGTCGCCCTGCAGCCAGAACGTGCGCCCCATGGTGAAGTTCACGAACGGGTCGAGCGGATCGAGGTCGACCGCCTGCTCGGCGTGACTGCGGGCAAGGGCGACCTCGGCGGCGATGTCCTCCGTGTTGCGCAGGAAGGCGGTCTGGAAATGCACGAAGGACAGCCCCGCGTGCGCGCGTGCGAAACCCGGGTCGCGCGCGACCGCGTGTCCGAACAGCGCGGCGGCCGCGGCGTTGTCCTTCCGATTGAAGCGGTACATGTGCTGCAGGCCGAGGTGATACGCCGACCAGGCGTCGAGATTCTCGGTCACCGTGAGACGCGCGAGGTTGGCCTCGTGCAGCGGGATCTGAATCTCGAGCGCCGCGAGGATCCTCGCACGGATCTCGGTGCGGATCGGGTGCACCGCGTCGATGCCGCCGGCGAAGTGATCGGCCCAGACGACGCCGCCGCTGCGCGTGTCCACGAGCTCGACCGTCACGGCCAAAGTGGAGTTCGCGACCTCCACCGTGCCGGAGAGGCAATAGCGAACGCCGAGCAGCCGGCCGATCTCGCCCATGTCGGCATCCGCGGCCCGCAGCCGGAACGACGAGCCGCGCGCCGTCACGAACAGCCATCGCAGCCGCGACAGCTCGGCGATCAGCTCGTGGGGCAGGGCGTCGGCAATGGGAGCCCAGGGCCCCGCGTCCCCGATCAGGCGGAACGGCAGCACGGCGATCGACGGCTGCGCAGCCGGCTCGGCGGGTGCTGCCGCGGGTTCGGCGGCAGCCTGCACGTACCGTTCGGCCTTGACGCTCGCGACGAAGCGAAAGCCCTGGCGGTGGATCGTCTTGATGAACCGCTGTGCCTTGCCGTCGTCGCCCAGCGCCTGTCGTGCCGACTTGATCCGGCTCGCCACGGCGGCCTCGGAGACGATGCGGCCGTCCCAGACCTTCTCGAGGATTTCGTCCTTGGAGACGAGACGCTCGCGATTCTCGACCAGCAGCGCCAGCAGCGCGAACACCTGCCTCTCGACGGGGCGCGGCTCGCCGCTCTCGCGCAGCTCGACCTTGGCCGTGTCGAGCTCGAAGGACTCGAACCGGTAGAGCATGGGTCGATGATGCTCCCAGGCGCCGGCTCCGACAAATTTCCATGAATTCTCCATGGATTCTGCAAGCTCCGGCACGCCGTGCGGCGTAGAAATGCAGTCACCGGCGGCGGGATCGTCCGCAGCCGGCCACCAGCGAGGAGACCACCGTGAAACAGCAGATCACCCACTTGCCGACTCGCCTCGAGGCCGGCGGTGTCTGTATCCAGGCGCAGGACTGGGAGGGCCTGAACGTCGCCCGCATCCGCTTCCCGAAGGGTGCGGATGCCGCACCGCTGCTCGTGGGCCTGCCGCAGGACCTCTGCCAGTGCCCGCACTGGGGCACCGTCATTCGCGGCTCGATCCATGTGCGCTATGCGGACGGTCGCGAAGAGACCGTCCGCGCAGGCGAGGTCTACTACTGGCCGCCCGGCCACACGGTCCGGGTCGACGAGGACTATGAAGCCATCGAGTTCAGCCCCGCCGGACCGATGGGCGAGGTGATCGAGCATCTCAAGACGAAGCTTTCAACCTGAAGGAGAAACGACATGCCTCTCGTGACCATCGACGTGATCAAGGGTGTCTTCACCCCGAAGCAGAAGCAGCAACTCATCGCCCGCGTCACCGACGCGATGATCGAGGTCGAAGGCGAGAACATGCGGCCCGTGACCTGGGTGCGCATCAAGGAGTTCGAAGGAGGGGACTGGGCCATCGGCGGCAAGGCACTGCAGGCGTCCGACGTGCAGGCGCTGGCGGCGGGCAAGGCCGCCTGAGCACACGCCAGGCTGGCGACCGGAAAGTCGGGGCGGCACTTGCAGGAGGCCGCCCCGACTTTTTTTCAAGCTCCCGGAAAACACCCGGGAATCTCCAACGGACCTGTAAGCATCGCCGGACGGCCGGGCGTACAAAGGACGCGCATCCCGACCCGTTCGCGATGCGAGGCTGGCGTGCGATCCCCGACTGGTCAGTCGCCGTGCCAGTAGGCGGCCTTCTCCGGCAGCACCCAGCGGACGCCGCCGCGCGGATCGTCGCAATCGCCCGCGTAGCGCGGGATCAGGTGGATGTGCAGGTGCGCGATCGTCTGCCCGGCCGCAGCGCCGTCGTTGATGCCGACGTTGCAGCCGGCAGGGCCGAACTGTTGGCAGACTTCGACCCACGCGAGCTTGAGCAGCTTCAGCATCGCCGCCTGCTCGTCGGCGGTCGTGTCGAAGAACGACGCGACGTGACGCTTCGGGATGACGAGCGTGTGTCCCGGCGAGACCGGGAAGCCGTCGCGGATGACGAAGGCGAGCTCGCTCTCGAAGACGAGCCGCTCCCGAGGCAGGGTGCAGAACGGGCAGGTCATGTTAGCGGCGGGTTCGGCGTCGTCGTACCGGTTGATCGTCACATCTCTTGCGCAAGTGTAAGCCGAAATCCGGATGGTCCGGTCCGGGCGCCGCTGTGCTAACGTCGGGCCTCGCGCGGCCGGGAGGCACCCGGCTGGCCACGAGGGGGAAACGACATGGCGAACTACGTGGACGGCTTCGTGCTGCCCGTGCCGAAGAAGAACCTTACCGCCTACCGTCGCATGGCGCGCGACGCCGGCAAGTTGATGCGCGAACTCGGGGCGCTGGCCTACGTCGAGGCCGTTGCCGACGACGTGAAGCCCGGCAAGTGGACCTCGTTCCCGCAGAGCGTCAAGCTCAAGCCCGGCGAGGTCGTGGTGTTCTCCTACGTCGTCTACAAGTCGCGCCGCGATCGCGACCGCATCATGCCGAAGTTCATGAACGATCCGAGGATGCAGAAGTACGCAGACCCGAAGAAGATGCCCTTCGACGGCAAGCGCATGTTCTGGGGCGGGTTCAAGCCGATCGTCTGGATGTAGGCGCCGGGCGGGCCCCATGAGGCACCGGGAAAGACACCGGACGCATCGCACCGGCTGGCTGCGAGCCACGGTGCTCGGTGCCAACGACGGCATCGTATCCACGGCCAGTCTGGTGCTCGGCGTCGCAGCCGCCGGCGCCAGCTCGCAAGGCATCGTGGTGGCAGGCGTGGCCGGCCTCGTGGCCGGCGCCATGTCGATGGCGGCGGGCGAGTACGTATCGGTCAGTTCGCAGGCGGACACCGAACGCGCGGACCTGGCTCGCGAGAGCCGGGAACTCGCCGCGAATCCCGAACAGGAGCACGCCGAGCTCACGGCGATCTACGTCAAGCGCGGCCTGGACCCGACCCTGGCCGCGAGCGTGGCCACCCAGCTGATGGAGCACGACGCGTTGGGTGCGCACGGCCGCGACGAGCTCGGCATCACGGAAACGCTGGTCGCACGGCCGGTGCAGGCCGCGCTCGCGTCGGCGGCCAGCTTTGCCGTGGGTGCTGCGCTGCCTCTGCTGATGGTCCTGTGGGTACCGGTGTCCGCGCTGATGCCGGCCGTCGCCGGCTGCTCGTTGCTGTTCCTCGCGCTGCTCGGCCTAGTAGCCGCACGCGCCGGGGGAGCGCCGATCGTGCCGTCCGTGCTGCGGGTCGCCTTCTGGGGCGCGCTGGCGATGGCTCTCACGGCCGCGGTCGGGACGCTGTTCGGCGTCGCGACCTGAGCGTTCGCTAGCCGCGCTCCGGCCGGGCCCCGCCTGCATGCTTCGGGTCGACCGTTTCCACGGGCGCGCCGGCCTGCTTCCACGCGCCGAACCCGCCGTCGATGTGGCACACCGGCGTCAGGCCCATGTCCAGCGCGGTCTTTGCCGCGAGCGCGGAGCGCCAGCCCGCCGCGCAGAAGAACACGAACCGGTGGCCCGACGCGAAGAAGCTCTTGTGGTAGGGGCTGCCGGGATCGAGCCAGAACTCGAGCATGCCGCGCGGCACCTGGCGCGCACCGGGAACGCCACCCTCGCGCCAGATTTCGCGGGGGTCGCGCAGGTCGATGAACGTGACGCCGGGTTGGCCGTGCAGCGCCCGCGCCTGTTCGACGTCGAGCGTCTCGATCGCCGACATCGCTTCGGCCAGCATCTGCTCCACGCTCCTGCGAATCTCGAGTGGCATCGGCTTCTCCTTGCGACGGTGAACGTGACTGTACTGCGAATCCGCCGAGACGCGGGCACTGACCCCCTCGCGCGGTGCACCGGCGGCCCGTACCATGGCACCTCCAGCAAGTCCGAGTGCTTCTCATGGCCGGCGCCAGTCTCCTCGCCCTGCTCGACGACATCGCGAGCGTCCTCGACGACGTCGCGCTGCTGACCAAGACCGCGACCAAGAAGACCGCGGGCGTGCTCGGCGACGACCTCGCGCTCAACGCGGAGCAGGTCGCAGGCGTCAGGGCGAACCGCGAGCTGCCGGTGGTGTGGGCCGTGGCCAAGGGCTCGGTGGTCAACAAGGCGATCCTGGTGCCGGCGGCGCTCGCGATCAGCGCCATCGCGCCATGGGCCATCGTGCCGCTGCTCATGGCCGGCGGCCTGTTCCTCTGCTACGAGGGCTTCGAGAAGATCTGGCACCGGCTCACGCATCGCGCGGAAGTACACGAGCAGCGCCAGGAACTGCGACAGGCGCTGGTCGATCCGGCAGTGGACCTCGTGGCGCTCGAGAAGAACAAGATCAAGGGCGCCATCCGCACCGATTTCATCCTCTCCGCGGAGATCATCGTCATCGCGCTCGGCACGGTGGCCGCCGCGTCGTTCGGCGTTCGGGTGACGGTGCTGGTCGGCATCGCGCTCCTCATGACCGTGGGCGTGTATGGGCTCGTGGCCGCCATCGTAAAGATGGACGACGCGGGCCTGTACCTGACCCAGCGCACGGGCGGCGGTCTGCTGCGGCCGCTGGCGCGCCGGCTCGGGCGCGGCCTGCTGGCGTTCGCACCCTGGCTGATGAAATTCCTGTCGGTGGCGGGCACGGCGGCGATGTTCCTGGTGGGTGGCGGCATCCTGTCGCATGGCATCCCGTGGATCGACCACTGGGTGAAGGGGATCGCCCATCGGGACGGTCTGACGGGGGTCGAGGCCATCGCGGCGGCGATGACGCCCACGCTCACTAATCTCGCCGTTGGCGCCGTGGCGGGCGCTATCGCGGTCGCGATCGTGAGCCTCGTGCGTCGCATGTGGCCCGCCAAGACACGCGCATGACGACCACGCTCCTGCCCACGGCGCGGCTCGACGCCGCGGCGGCGGCCTACACGCGCGCCTTCATGGACGATCCCTTCTCCATGTGGGTGACGCCCGATCCGGTCCGGCGCGAGCACGACCTGCCGCTCTTCTTCCGCATGGCGATGCGTTATGCGATGCGATACGGCGGGCGGGTCGAGGTCGACGACGAGCGGCCGCATGCCGTTGCCACGTGGCTTGCACCGACGCATCCGCTTCCGACCAACCTCGGCATGCTGCGCACCGGCTTGCTCGGCATGCTCTGGGCGGGTGGATGGTCCGGTGCCGGTCGGTTTTTCACCTTCGGCGAGCAGCTCGAGGGCCTGCACGCGCGCGACGTGACCCAACCGCACTGGTATCTGTGGCTGCTGGCCGTCGATCCGCCCTGCCAGGGCAAGGGACTCGGCGGCGCACTTCTGCGGTCGCGGCTGCGGGCGGCGGATCGACAAGGACTGCCCTGCTATCTGGAGACGGCGAAGGAGAGCAACGTCTCCCTGTACCAGCGGTTCGGCTTCGAGGTGCTGAGGCACCCGAAGCTCGGCAAGGACGGCCCGCGCTTCTGGACCATGCTGCGCGCACCGCGCTGAGCCCGGCGTGCCCGATGCCTACTTCGATCCCGTCGCCTCCGTGTGGTCCCGCGGCGCCGGCATCGTGCTGCTCGCGGTGGCGGTGGGCCTCACGGCTGCGCTCGGCTTCGCGTTCCTCGAGTTCGTGGTTGACGACGAAAACCGCCGAACCCTCACGAGCGCATCGCTGATCTTCGGTCTCACGTTACTGGCGCTTTGCGGCATCTGCTGGCAGGCGGGGTATCGGCTGGCCTTCAACCGGCCGGGTCGCAACGGCAGCCTGTTCTCGCCGCCGGCGTGGTTCGCGATCGGCACGGCGTTGATCGTGGTCGCCTCGCTGATGGCCTACGCCATCGTCTCGGTGCGCCGGCCGACCGGTCTCGACTACTGGGTGGTCGTCACGCTCGGCGCGATGGGGGTGTGGTGCCTCGTGCTCGCATTCCGGTCACGGACGCGGCGCCCGGCGTCGAGCACGGCCAGCGCCGCCGAGGCGTACTCGCGCCCGAAAGTCTGAACGCTGCCCGGGAACCCGTCCGACTTGCGAGCCCGTGTCCCCACGTCGATCGGTTGGACTCGGATATACCCGATCGCTATCCTCGGAGCGGTCAGCGCGCCTCCGGCAGGGCCGGTGTCGGCAACGGGAGTCGAGACGAGCCAGCACCGATGATGAAGATCCACTTCGCCTGTCAGCGGCCCTCGTTCGGCGGTGGCCTGCGGTCGACGTTCAGTCGAGGATGCTGCGGCGAGACCGGCCTGCAGGACCACGACCCGCGATGGAGCCCCTTTCTCGACCGGTTGAGTCGCTGGGATCAGGACGACTGGCTGCCCGCCGTGCCGCTCGTCCGGGCTCCGAGCGCAGACGCCGGACAGGCTCCCTGGATGAAGACCGCCGAGGCCGAGATCGGGGTCTCCGAGAAGAGTGGCAAACGCAAGGCCAATCCGCGCATTCTCGAATATTTCAAGGCGAGCAGGTACTGGGGCTCCGACGACTCAGGCAGCCGGAACGCGTGGTGCGGCAGCTTCGTTGCGTGGGTGATGAGGCAGAACGACATCACGCCGGTCGCAAAGGCTTTCCGCGCGAAAGCCTGGGAGAACTTCGGCCGGAAGATCGACGAGCCCGTCTACGGCGCCATCGGGATCAAGTCGAGGAAGGGAGGCGGCCACGTCGCGTTCATCGTCGGCAGGAACGAGGACGGCACGAAGTACTACGTGCTGGGTGGCAACCAGGGAGACAAGGTGCAGATCTCCGAATATGCCGCGAAAGTCTGGACCACGTTCGTCTTTCCGCCGGGCCACGATCCGGGCTCGGCCGGCTTGCCGATTTACCGCGGCGGCTCGAGTCGGGCAGGGTCGGAACGCTGACGTTGCGACGATCCGCATTGGTGTTCGTCGTCGCCGTGCTGTCGTCCTGCGCCGGGGCCGGCGGAGGCGGGCGTGAACGGCAGGTCGGGTTCGCCGTCGAAGCGGTCGAGGACAACATCCTGACGACGGACTACACGGCACTGGTGGAAATCACCGGCACGCGCGCAATGCACGGGGCGGAGGCAGGCCAGGGAACGGACGACGAGGTGCCGCTGCGGATCGATTACGCGGCGTCGGTGCTGGAGACCTACCTGGGCGAGGCTATCGAGACCGTCGTTTTCTCGCGATATGCCGAGCGGCAGGAGGGGCTCGACGACCCGGCTCGCGCGACACTGATCGTGAGCCTGTGCCGGGACCCGGCCGGACGTTACTACCTGCCCGGCGTCGGCTACGAACTGCCTGCCGACGATGCGGTCGTGGCCCAGGCCAGGCAGACCAGGGCGCGGATCGCGGCCGGCGAGTTGTCGCTGCGCAGGGACGGGGAACGCTACGCCTGCGTCGAGGACGCGATTCCTTAGGTGCGGCGTCGCCGCAGGCCGGAGGGCCCGTCGAGCTACCGCGCCGCCACCGTGCTCCGATACGCTTCCAGCTCCTGCGCGTATCGCGTCCGCTCCTGCTCGAGCGCGCCGATTTCGGACTTGAGCCGGCCGATGCGCTCGGCGTGCTGGCGGGTGTCGAGCACCGCCTGCGTCCGTTCCTCCGGCGTGGCGGAGTTGTTTGCGAGTACGAACGCGCGGCTGGCGATCGAGCTTTCGAGCCGGGCGATCTCGGCGCGGCGGGATTCGATCGCGCGGTCGGCGTCCGCGACCCGTCGCTCGCGCACGTACAGCTCGCGTCCCGACTCGTAGGCGGCGAGGAAGGCCGGGGCGAGATCGGCCGGGCAGGTGTCGTAGTAGGTCGCGCCCGTGACGCCGGCGCGATAGCCGTTGTTCGGCTGGCAGTACTCGCGCAGGCCCGCGGCGCGTCCCGCGAGGTAGGCGTCGAGATCGGGCGTGACGCCGTGCTCAGCGCAGTCCTTGCGGTGGCGGGCGATGCGGTCGCCGGGGCGGCCGGCGACGCCGTCCTCGTAGCCGACGGTGCGCCAGTCCACCGTGCGGCACTCGTCCCTGGTCATCGAGGTCGAGCAGCCCGTCATCAGCAGGGTGGTCACCGTCACGAGGCAGGCGATCGTTCGCATGGCGTCTCCCGGGCCGCAGCGGCGGCAGAGTCGGCGCCAATGACATTGCGCTGACAGGGACGCCCGGAGCAAACGCGGGGTGTCGGGACGTGATCGAGGTCACAGCACAGAATACGGTCCCGGCCGACCCGCGGTACGGCTAGACTGCGCCGCCCGCCACGGTCCCCGACGGACGCCCCTGCGCCCATGCACCGTCTCCGCAACTGGCAGCTGTTCGCGATCTGCGTGCTCACGTGGGGCACGACGTGGTACGCGATCACGTTCCAGCTCGGGCACACGGCGCCGGAGGTCGGCGTGGCGTTGCGCTTCGGGCTCGCAGGCAGCGTCGTGCTGGCAATGTGCGCCGTGCGGGGCATCGGCCTCCGCTTCGCGCTGCGCGACCACGTGCTGTTCGCACTGCAGGGCGTCTTCCTGTACGGCGTCTCGTACATCTGCGTGTACCACGCCGAGAAGCACATCGTGTCGGGCCTCGTGGCGGTGGGGTACTCCGCCTCGCCGCTGGTCACCGGGCTCGGTGCCCACGCGCTCTTCGGCCAGCGCGTCGGGTCGCGATTCGTTGCCGGCGGCCTGCTCGGGCTCGCGGGCGTCGCTCTGATGTTCTGGCGCGAGTTCGGCAGGGCGGCGGGCGACCAGGACGCCGGGCTCGGCGCGCTCTTCACGGTGGGCGCGGTGCTGCTCTCGGCGGTGGGCGCCCTCGCGGCCAGCCGCAACCGGTCGCGCGGACTGCCGTTCTGGCCGGCGCTCGGCTTCGGCATGCTCTACGGTGCAGCCGTGTGCGTCCTCGTGGCGATGTTGCAGGGCCAGAGCTTTGCGCTGCCGGCGGTGGCCTCGTGGTGGCTGTCGCTCCTCTACCTCGCGCTCGCCGGGTCGGTGCTCACGTTCGCCTGCTTCCTGACGCTGCAGGAGCGCATCGGCCCCGGTCCCGCCGGGACCATCGGCGTCATGACGCCACTGCTGGCGCTGATCGTCTCGATGGCCTTCGAGGCTTTCCGTCCCGACGGGCTGACGCTTGTCGGCGCGGCGCTGGCCGTCGCCGGCAACGTGCTGATGCTGCGCAGGGGCCAGTGAACGGTGGAAGTGACCCTGCGCCTCAGCGCAGCACGCCGCGCTTCGCCATGGCCCGCGCGTAGATGAACAGGAAGATCGCGATGGCCCAGATGACGGCCGTGAAGATGGCGCCCCCCGTGCCCAGCATCGAGAGGCCGTCGGACAGCAGGAAGTTGTAGATGAAGGTGAGCGCCATGCCGGCGAGGGCGAGCCCGAACAGCCACACGGCCCAGTCCTTGCGCAGCAGCAGGCTCAGGGAACCGAGCAGCGAGCTCCACACCGCGATCGCCCAGGAGGCGACGGCCCAGGCGGGAAAGCCGTAGAAGTACTCGAGCTGTTCGGGCGTGAACTGGCTCATGTACGCCTCCATGCGGAACTGCGTGGCGGCGTAGTCGAAGGCGCCCACGGCATTCCACAGCAGCGTGAGCACGCCCACGATCCACAAGTGGCGCGGGACCTTGCTGGTTGTCGCGTTCATGATGACCTCTCCCTATCGTTTGGCCGATCATAACAGGCGCTCTGGAGTGCCCGTGCCCGGCGCCTTGCCCTGCGGATGAGATCGGCGCCGGGGCGTTCAGCGAGCGCTCACTCGCCGCCGTCCAGCGCCTGCGCACGTGCGAACGCGGGACGGGTGACGATCCGCTGCACGTAGCCATCAACGACCGTGGATTTCGGCATGAGCGGGCTCGGGCCGAACATGGCGAAGGTCGTGCCGTAGAGCACGTCGGCCGCGCTGAATTGCTCGCCGAGGATGTAGGGTCCCCGGGACAGGAGCCCGGCCACCGTGGCCATGGCTTCCTCCAGAGGAACCCAGCCCGCGGTGCCGCGCGGGACCTGCGTGTTCATGAACCGGGACATGAACGCGGGCTCCAGCCCGCCCGTGTAGTAGCTCAGCCACGAGAGGTAAGCGCCGCGTGCCGGATCACCCGCCAGGGGTCCCAGGCGCTTTCCCGGAAAGCGATCCGTCAGGTACAGCGCGATCGCCGGCGACTCGAACACCACAACGTCGCCGTCTGAGATTGCCGGCACCTTGCCGTGCGGATGGGGGTTCGCGGGATCGACGGCACCGGTGCCGTCCGACCGGCGCATCGTGACGCGCTGCAGGCGGTAGGGCGCTTCGAGTTCCTCGAGCAGGAAGATGAAGCGCGTCGAGCGGCTCTTCGGGTGGTGGAACAGGGTGATCATGACGGGCTCCCCCAGGCGTCGCGAACCGCGGGCGGTCTTCAGCGAGTGCTGCCGTGGCGGCAGCGCTCGAACCGGGCGAACAGCGCATCGTGCAAGGCCGTCTCCACGGGGCCCACCGCGATCCACGCGCTCGCGAGGTCGTCGAGGTCCGACGGCGCCGGGCGTTCGCCGCGCCCCATGGACGCGACGAGGCGCTGCATCTGGTACTCGCGCCGCAACGGCAGGTCTTCCTCAGGCGTTGGCGCGTCCGTGAGCAGTTCTGCGCGTACGCACAGCAGCCGCAGTGCCGCCTCGTTCGCGGCGAGGTCGGCGCCGACATTGCCGGTGGCGATTTCCTCGACCTGCTGCGCGAGGGCGGCACGCATCCCCTTGGGAGCGTGCTCGAGTTCGGCCATCGCAGCCGTGGCGGATGCCCGCAGGGCCTCGCGTTCGTCCGGCGACCGGTCGAGCACCGTTGCGAGCGCATACGCACGCACCCGCGCGGCAGCGTCGAACAGGTCGGTCCAGCTGCGGCGCGCGGCCTCCTCGCGGTGTCGCCGCATGGCCTGGGCGTAGCGGTCGGCAGCCTGCCGGAATCGCTGGCCCAGGGCACGTGCCGACGCGCGCGGCAACTCGAGGGCGTCGAACTCGGCGTGCAACTCGTCCACCTGCTTGACCGCGGACACGAGCGGCTCGCCGGCCAGCCCGGCGATGCGCTCGAGCTCCTCGCACAGGCCGCTGGCGCGGGCCTGGCTGGCCTCGAGGGCCGCGCCGTGCGCCGCCCACGCTTGCGAGCTGCGTTCGAACACTGCGTCGCAGTTGCGCCGGAACGCCTCCCAGAGCGCGTTGTCCTGGGCCCGCGGCACGGGGCCGACGGACTTCCAGCTGCGCTGCAGGCTCTTCGCTTCCTCGATGGCCTGGCGCGTGTCCTCGAGCGTCGCGAGCTCTCCGGCGCGGGCGATGATGTCGCGCTTCGCCTGCACGTTGCGGGCGTACTCTGCAGCGAGCCTCGCCTGCAGGTCGTGCAGCAGCGCGTGGAAACGCGCCTGCAGCGGCTTCACGACCGCCTGGTCCACCGGCGCGTACTGCTGCCACTCGGCGCGCGCTTCGAAGATCACCTGCCGGATCAGGGACCAGTCCGGCTGCTCGCCGGACTGCTGCGCCGCGAAGGCCGCGAGGCGCTCCAGCAGTTCCTCGCGCCGCGCCTGGTTCTGCTGGCGCACCTCGGCCTGCCGGGCGAAGTGCTCGCGGCAGGGCTCGTAGGCGCGCTCCGCGGCCTCGTTGAACAGTTGCCATTCCGGCGTAGGGTCCTCGCCCGCACCACGGTGCAATGTCCGCCACTCGTCCCGCAGCCGGCGGATCTGCCGGGCGAGCTCTTCCGGCGACATCCCGGCCCCGACCAGCGACTGCATCCGCTCGATCAACTCCGCCCGCTTGGGTACCACCCTGAAGGTCTTCCAGTCCTTCAGTTCGTCGAGCCGCTCGTCGACCTGCTGGACCTGGCGTGCATACCACTCGGGCAAGGCCGGCGCATTGGGCAGCTTTTCCGCGATGGCTTCGCGCAGGCGGGCAGCGCGTGCCGTCCCGCCGCGCTCGAGCGCGGTCTGCGCCTGGCGGAGGAGTCCCAGCAGGTGACGTACCTCGGCTTCCTCCGCGGCCCGCGCGGCCCGCAGTGCCTCGCGCTCCGCCTGGCGCTCGGCGTCGAGCGTGCGCGCCTGCTCGGCAGCCGCCGCTGCGGCGGCCTGCGCCTCGAGTTCCCGCTGGTGCCGCACCTCCTCCGCAGCCAGGGCCGCCCGTCGCTGCTGCTCCGCCTCGGCCTCGAGCGCCTGGCGATGACTCTCCACGGCCTCGCGCGAACGCCGGAGCTGCCGGGCGACCTCGGCCCGGACCTCCGCGGCCGCATGCTGTTCGAGCTTGCGCCAGCGCGCCTCGAGCTGATCGAGGACATCTGCATACGAAGCGTCGCAGGGCAGGGCGGCGTGGCGCGCGATGGCGGTCGCGGCAGCATCGACCTCCTCCTGCTGCCGCTCCAGCCGGCGGGCCGCCGCCAGCAGTTCATCCCGCTTGTCGGTGAGGATGCGATGGACGGTCTTGTCGTTCCCGTGGCGGGTTGCCCGGATCAGCTCGCGCAGCTGCTCCGGATCCGTGATGTGCTGCGCTGCCGCCTGGCGGATGCGGGTCGAGCTGCCCTCGAGCACCCAGCGGCCGACCGCGGCCATGTCGCCGGTCTCGAGGGACTGCGACAAGCTCGCGTCCTCCTCCCGCATTCGAGCCTCCGGATCGGGCCGCGGCGGCGGCTCGACGGGAACGTCGGTCCGACTGTCGGTCGCGCTGTCGGTCGCGGGAGGTGATTTTCCGAAAATACGGGAAATGAGTGACATCGGGTGCTTGCTGCTCGGTTTCGCCGATCATACCAAGCCGGTATGTCGCCTCGTGGTCGCAGTCCCCGGCTTCAGGAAAGCGCGCGCACGAGCCACACGCCGAGCGGGAAGATCACCGCCGTGACGAGGCCGCAGAGCCCCATGGCAAGCCCCGAGAATGCGCCCGCTTCCTCGCTTTCCTGGAACGCGCGCGCGGTGCCGATACCGTGCGCGGCCGTGCCGAGCGCGAAGCCTCGCACGCTGGGGTCGGTAATGCGCAGCGCGTCGAGCACGTACTTCGCGCCGACGGCGCCGATGATCCCGGTACACACGACCAGAACGGCCGTCAGCGAGGGCAGGCCGCCGAGACGCTCGACGACCCCCATGGCGATCGGGGTCGTCACGGACTTCGGCGCGATCGACAGCAGGGTAAGGTCGCTCGCGCCCAGGGCCCACGCGATGCCCACCGCGGACACGAGCGCGGTCACGGCGCCCGCCAGCAGCGCCCCGGCGATCGGCCAGAGTGCGCGTTTGAGCTTGCCGAGCTGCGCATGCAGCGGCACCGCCAGGGCCACGGTGGCCGGGCCGAGCAGGAAGTGCACGAACTGCGCGCCGCCGAAGTACGTCTCGTACGGCGTCCCGGTCAGCTGGAGCAGGGCCACCAGCACCGCGACCGAGATCGCAACGGGGTTCAGCAGCGGGTGAAAGCCCGCGCGCCGGTAGATCCAGTACGCGCCCTGGTAGACCACGAGGGTGAGCGTCAGGAACAGCAGGGGCGTGGCCGACAGGTACACCCAGAGCTCGGCGAGCGGCGGAGTCACGGTTGGCTATCCGGGGCGCGGCGGGCCAGCAGCGCCCGCATGACGAGCGCCGTCACGGCGACGGTGAGCAGCGTGCTGAGCACCAGCGAGACCGTGATCGGCAACCATTCGCTGGCGAGCCGGCTGAGGTGCGCCATCACGCCGACGCCGGCCGGCACGAACAGCAGCGACAGGTGGCGCAGCAAGCCGTTCGCCGTGCCGGCGAGATCCTCCGCCACGCGGCGGCGCAGGACCAGCGAGGCGAACAGCAGGGCCATGCCGACGACGGGGCCCGGCACCGGCAGGCGCAACGCGACGACGAGGACTTCGCCCGCGAGCTGGTAGACGAGCAGGACGGTCAGGGCGGCGAGCATGGATTTCCCTCGTGAGGTCGACGCGGCGGCGCTCACTCGTTGAACACGGGCGCGCTGAACTGAACCGAGCACGTCAGTTCCGCGGTGGCGGGACACGCCACGGTCCCGCCTACGCGCGTCGGAGAGAGTTTCAGCTGCCGGACGACCCCGTGGTTCGGACTGCCGTAGTGGAGGGTGACGAGCGAACCGTCGGGGGCCTGCGGCGGAACCAGCAGCGTCAGCTGCACGGTGCCGGACTCGTCGGGATCGAGCCGGATCAGCAGGCCGCGGACCTGGCCGGTGCGTGCCAGCTCGAGCACGGGCAGCGCCTCGAGCCCTGCCAGCGAGAATTGCGGCACCTCGCGATCCGCCAGCACGATCCGTAGCTCCGGCGTGAACGACAGCAGCCCTTCCGCGTTGCGGTGCAGGTGCGCGAAGGCTTCGCGCAGCTCGATGCGTTCGCCGTCGATCTCGACGTACCCGCTGGCGTGTCCGGGATCGATCGCGGCAGCCGTCGGGCCCACCGTGAGCAGCCCGAGCGCGGCCAGGCGGGCAACGAACAGCGATGCGGGCAGCCCGGGGGAGTTCACGCCCCCGAGGCTATCCCGTCATGGTCAGGTCGTCATCGGAAATTTCGATGCCCTGCAGCACCCGGGTGATCTCGGCGGCGCTGTCGCGGGCGAGGTGCGAGGCGCCACCGGTCTCGAGCCAGTGCTCGAACTCGCGCGCCTTCATGGGCGACGCGACGTGACGGCCCTGGACCTCGTCGCAGCCAAGCGCACGCAGCATGTCGAGCGTCGCCGCGTCGTCGATGTGGTCGGCCACGGCCCGGATGTTCATCGCGCGCGCCATTGCGACCACCGCGGCGGTCACGCCCTGGGTCCACGGGTCGATGTAGAGGTTGGCGACCAGCGCCGGGTTGAGTTTCATCGAGGCGAACGGCACGCGACGGATGTGGCCGAGCGAGGAGTGACCGGTGCCGAAATCCACGAGGCCGATGCGCACGCCGTTGCCGTGGAGTTCCGCGAGCGTGGCGCGCGCGGAGTCCGGGGCGTCGATCAGGCTCGCCTCGGAGACCTCGACCTGCAGGGCCGCGGGCGGCAACCGATGCCTCTCGACGGCGTCGCGTACCGTGTGCGCGAGGCCCGGGTTGCGCAGCTGGCGTCCGCCGACGCCGACCGACACCAGGAACTTCCGATCGTAGTGACCGCGCCAGGCCGCGAGTCGACGGCAGGCCTCGTCGATGGCCCAGCGGCCGATGTCGTCGCCGACGCCCGACTCGTCGGCGATCGCGGTGAACTCGTCGTGGGTCAGCGAGCCGAATTCCGGGTGTTCCCAGCGCACGACGCACTCGACGCAGGTCGTCTCGAAGGTGTCCACGGCAACGCGAGGCTGGAACTGAAGCTGCAGTTCGCCGCGCCCCACGGCCGCGCGCAGCGCCGACTCGATCTGCAGGCGGCGGCGCAGCCGCGCCTGCGGCACCGGCGAGAAGAACGTGCAGGTGCGCGGCACGGTGGCCGTCTCGGCCGCCGCGTGGGCCTTGCCGAGCAGCTGGTCGGCGTCCGTGCCGTCCGTGCCTGCCAGGGCCACGCCGGCGCTGATCGCCGGCGTGAATCCCGAGTCCGCCGGGAGGGCATTCGCCGACAGCGACTCGATCACCGCGCGGGTCACGGTTGCGAACAGATCAGCGCTCTCGCGACTGCGCACCAGCACGGCCAGTTCGCCTTCTGCCGTGCGGCAGACCGGCGACTGGCCGGCACTCCACAGGATCGTCCGGCCCTGGGCGATGCGACCCAGCTCCTCCTCCGCGCGCCTGCCTGCCTCGGCGATGAGCCGCTCGGCGAATTCGCGACCCTGGGCCTGCGCGATCCGATCGAAGGCGTGCACGCGGAAGGCCACGACGGCCGCAGCGACGCTGCCGTCGCCCTCGGCGAGCGCCCGTGCCGCTTCCTCGCAGAAATGGCGGCGGTTCGGCAGGCCGGTCGCCGCGTCGAAGTACGAGAGCCGGCGCACGGACTCCTCGGCAGCGTGCAGCCGCGTCAGGTCCTGCAGCGTGACGATCACGACGCCTCCGTTCTCGCCTCCCGCGCCCTCGACGAGCTCGGCCTCCTGGTGCAGCCAGGCCGTCGAGCCGTCCGCGGTCCGCACGCGATGGTCGAGACCGAACCCGCCGTTCCCGGTCGCGCAGGCGACGAAGGCGGACCGCACGGTTTCCTGCTCGGCAGGGTCGAGGAGTGCAACGAATTCCTCGTATCGATCGAGGCGGGCCGCGTCGAGCCCGAGCAGCTCGCCCACCATCGGCGAGAAGTTCCGGGTCCGGCCGTCGCCCGTGAGCTCCCAGTGGCCGACTCGCGCGATGCGCTGGGCGAGCAGCAGCTTCGACTGGCTCGAGCGCAGCTCCTCCCGCAGTTCCCGGTCGCGCAGCAGGAACCGCACGCGCTCGACGAGCAGCCGCGGATTCAGGCCCTTCTGGGCGAAATCACTCGCACCGGAGGCGTAGGCGTCGCTGATGGCCGTCAGGTCGTTGCGTCCCGTCAGCATCAGCACCGGAACGAGCCGGTTGCCCGCCTGCTGGCGAATGGCGCGGCAGGCTTCGATGCCGGTCATCCTCGGCATCTGGACGTCGAGGACGACGCAGTCGGGATTCAGTTCTGCGAACCGTTCCACGGCCTCCGCGCCGTCCGCTGCCGTGTGGACCATGAAGCCGGCGCCGGCCAGTGCCGCCTCGGTCAGCATCAGGTGCGACGGATCGTCGTCAGCCATCAGGATGGTCGTGGTCTTGCTCGGGTTCATGGATCGGGTCCTCTTCAGCCGACGGCGGCGCGACGAATTTCTGCCTGCAGGGCCGCAACCAGCGCGGCGTAGTGGGGTTTCAGCCCGGTGGCGATGCGGCGCATCGCGGCGAGGTCGCCGTCACTGCGCGCGAGGGTTTCGCAGCGCTCGAGCATCTCGGCGAGACGCCGACCACCGAGGTTCGCGACCGGAGACTTGAGGGCGTGGGCGGCCTCGGCGAGGTCGTCAAGACGGTTCGCGGCGAGCGCTTCGTCGATGCGCGAAAACGCGTCGCCTGCCGAGGCGAACAGCGCCTCGCACAGCCGCTCGAAGAGTTCCGGCTTGCCGAGGCCGCGGATGGCGAGCACCTGCTCCGGGTCGAGCACCATCAGCCGCACGGCCGTCTCCTGGCCGACGGTGGGCGACTCGAGCACGGCGGCGACCTCGCTTGCACTCAGCGACCGCTCGGCTTCCGGCCCTGCGGCGGCGGCGAGTGACTCCTTCTGCCCGGGTGTCGCCGCTGCCGTCGCGGTGGGTCCGATGATTGGCCCGGCGGCTGGTGCGTCGGCGGGCACCGCAGCGGCTCCGGCGCCGCGCGCCGCGGCGATCGGCTCGAGGAGCTCGGCGAGCTGTTCCGCCTTGAAGGGCTTGGCAAGGAAGGCGTTCATGCCGGCGGCTAGGCACCGCTCGCGGTCCCGGGCCAGCACGTTGGCCGTGAGTGCGACGATCGGCGTGACGGCCTCGCCGCGACGTTGCTCCTCACTGCGGATCGCGGCCGTCGCCATGTAACCGTCCATGCTGGGCATCTGGCAATCCATGAGGATGACGTCGAAGCGCTCGCGTTGCGCCTCGGCCACGGCGGCGCGTCCGTCGCCCGCGATGACCGCGCTGCAGCCGAGCACGTCGAGCATCGCGACCGCCACCTCGCGATTGATGGCGTTGTCGTCCGCAACCAGCACGCGCAGGCCCAGCGAGGCCGTGCGGCGCGGCTCCGGCGCCGGCTTGCTCTCCGGCCGGGGCGGCTCTGCGGCCGCCTGGACGCGCGGCTGCCGCGATGCGGCGAGGGCATTGCGAAGCAGTTGCTGGCGCACCGGCTTGCCGATGGTCGCGTCCGGGGCGATGGCACGACCGCCCTCGAACGGGGGATCGAAGGCGAGCGCGCTGAGCAGCACGACGTAGGTCTGGGCAAGGGCCGGCTCGAGCCGGATCGTGCGCAGCAGCTGCTCGGTCGTGGCGTCGGGCAGGTTGTGGTCGAGCAGCACCACGTCGAACGCCCGGTCGCGCGTGGCCGCTTCGCGCATGCGCTCGATGGCCACCTTGGCGCGATTGAGCGGCGTCACCTCGGCCGACCAGTTCGCCATCATCTCGTCGAGCAGCAGCAGGCTGGTCGAGTTGTCGTCCACGACGAGCACGCGCAGTCCGCCGAACTCGTCGCTCGCAGCGTTCGGAACCGGGGCCGCCTCGCGGACCTCGAACGGGAGCACGAACGAGAACGTGCTGCCGCGGCCGATTTCGCTGCGCAGCTCGATCTTCTCGCCGCCCATGAGGCGCACCAGCCGGTTGGCGATCGACAGGCCGAGGCCCGTGCCGCCGAGGCGCGAGGTTCCGCCGAGCTGGGTGAAGGCCTGGAACACGCCGCTCTGGTCGGACTCCGGGATGCCGGGCCCGGTGTCGCGGATGCCGAAGTGCAGCCGGCACTGGCCGTCGCGCAGGTTGTCGAGGCCGACGCGCAGTTCCACTTCCCCGCTCTCGGTGTACTTCACCGCGTTCGAGAGCAGGTTGCCGAGGACCTGCCGGATCCGCAGCAGGTCGCCCATCACGACGCTCGGCACGGTGGGCTCGATGCGGCAGATCATCTCGAGCTTCTTGCGCTCGGCGCGCCCTGCGTAGAGCAGCGCGGCCTGCTCGACGAGCTCGCGGACGTCGAACGGCTCGAGCACGAGTTCCATCTTGCCGGCCTCGATCTTGGAGTCGTCGAGGATGTCGTTGATGATCTGCATCATCGTTTCGGCGGCGGCGCGCATCGAGTCCACGAAGCGCCGCTGGCGCTTGTCGAGGTCGGTGCCGGCCAGCAGCTCCGCCATGCCGAGCACCCCGTTCATCGGGGTGCGGATCTCGTGGCTCATGTTGGCGAGAAATTCGTCCTTGGAGCGCATCATCGCTTCGGACTTGCGCAGCTTCTCCTCGATTTCCCGGGTGCGCTCGAGGATGCGGCGGCCCGCCGCGTGGCGCGTCTCGACGAGGTCGCGATCGTACCGGGCCATCTGATCCTTCATCGCCTGGAACCGTGCCGCGATGGCGGCAAGTCCCGCGTCGGCGTCGAAGCGACTTCGACCCCGGGCGGGCTCCACGGCGTCGGTCGCGATCGCATCGATCAGCGGCGCCATGCGCTCCTCGACCTCGCGACGCAGCACGCCGGTCGCGAACCACACGGCGAGCACGGCGAACAGCAGCGCGACCGGCGTCTGCACGAGGCGCGCCCAAGCGGCCCGCCACACGTGGCGGTGGT
Source organism: uncultured Gammaproteobacteria bacterium (assembly GCA_963712815.1). Lineage (GTDB taxonomy): Bacteria > Pseudomonadota > Gammaproteobacteria > Steroidobacterales > Steroidobacteraceae > RPQJ01. The sequence continues at coordinate 853,165 of CAVQJL010000012.1, read as the reverse complement.
CCACGACGACGCTGACGCTGCCGGTGAGCGGCCCCAGCGGCACGGCGCTGCCGACATAGATCGGGGCGAGCGCGAGGTAGGACCGGAGCCCGTACCACCAGCCGGGCGGGCGCGACGTCCAGTCGGGTGCGCCGCGACCCGCGCGGTCGCTGCGGACGTAGCGCTCGAGGACCTCCCCGCCCTCGAGGCTGAAGGTGGCCGACAGCAGTTCCGGATGGCCCGACAGGTCGTCCAGCGCTCCGCCGCCCGCCTGCTCGAGCCGCGTCGCCATGGCGCTCACCCGCGCCTCGGCGAGATCGAGCGCCTCCTCGCGCGCGCGTCGCGTGTCCCACAGAGCGCCGACGAACTGGAATGCCAGCACAGCGGCCACCACGGCCGCAGCCGCATTCAGCCGGAACTGCTCGGCGAACGGCAGCGTCTCATAGGTGGCTCGCAGCGACCTGCGCTTTGCTGCGCGGGGCTGCGTCCTGGCACCCGAGGGGGATTGACCGGTGGAGGGATCCATCGGGACTCATGAAAATGACACTCGCCGAGCCTAAGTGCTCGAGTGACATAAGGAGAATCCTTGTGCGGCAAAACTGAGAGGTGGCGCAAGAAGCGGCGGCGCCGATTGGCCGATCGGCTCAGGCCGGCGCAAGGATGAGGCTGCAGCAGGTCACGCCTGCCTCGGCCTTGGCGAGTTCCGTCATCGCGACTGGCGCCACGCGCAGCCCCTCGGATTCGAGGCGCGAGCGCGTGCGTGGGAAGTGCAAGGGATGCATGACCGAGTCGCCGAGCGCGAGGGCGTTGCCGGCATGCGGTTCGGTCGGGTCCACGGCCACGGCCCGGTGTCCCGCGAACACGGCGGGATCCACCCAGTGCGGATTCAGCAACAGCAAGCCGTCGGCCAGCCGGGTGACCGCCGACTTCAGGTGCAGGCAACCGCCGAAGTTGACCGGGACCACCTCGTAGTCCCAGGGTCGCAATACCTGGGCCAGCTGCTCGATCGCGGCGCGGTTGCTGCGGGAGGACAGTCCAACGAAAACGCGGCGGCCCGCCACCAGCACGTCGCCCCCGTCGAGCGTGCCCGGGCCATCGATGTGCGCCAGCGGCCGGTGGGCGGCGAGGGCGGCGGCGGTCGAGGCGGTCTCGGGGCGTCGCGACGCGGCGCCGGGACGAGTGATGACCGCGATCTCATCGAGCACGACGGCGGTGTCCTCGACGAACACAGCGTCGGGCAGCGTCGGCTCGGCAGGCAGTCGGCGCACCGTCGCGCCGAACCCCGTCAGCAGGGCCTCGTAGCCCTCGTGTTCCCGGACGGCACGGGCCGCATCCAGCGGCTGGCGCTCGAGGTGGGTGAGTTCGCAGTCGGCGAGCGTCGGACTGACCGCTCGCGTGTAGGCGATGAGCATGGCGGCGATCATGATCCAACGGGCCGGGTGGCGGCCAGCCCGTGTCGCGCGGGCTGCAGTCATTGCGGGCGTGGCGCGCGATCAGGCAGGATCCGCGGGCGGCGCGGCGCCGCGCGATCCCGACCCGTCCCGCGATCCTCCTCGACCCGGAAGGACACCGCATGCGCATGATCGAATCGATACTGGCCGATGCCGCGGCCATCGCCACCCTGAGGCGCGACATCCACGCCCATCCCGAACTGTGCTTCGTCGAGAACCGCACCTCGGACCTGATCGCCCGCACGCTCGAGGGCTGGGGAATTCCCGTTCATCGCGGGCTCGGCAAGACCGGGGTGGTGGGCATCGTCCGGGGCGGCGATTCGCGCCGCGCCGTCGGCCTGCGTGCCGACATCGACGCGCTGCCGATGACCGAGCACAACCGCTTCGCGCACGCCAGCCGGCACACGGGCAGGATGCACGCCTGCGGGCACGACGGCCACACGGCGATGCTGCTCGCCGCGGCGAAGCACCTCGCGGGCCACCGCAACTTCGACGGCACCGTGTACCTCGTGTTCCAGCCGGCGGAGGAGGGCGGTGCCGGTGCGCTCGAGATGATCAAGGACGGTCTCTTCGAGCGCTTTCCGATGGAGGCGATCTTCGGCGCGCACAACTGGCCGGGCCTTGGCGTCGGCCAGTTCGCGCTCTGTGCGGGCCCCACCTTCGCCTCGAGCAACGAGTTCAAGGTCACGATCCGCGGCAAGGGCTCGCACGCGGCGATGCCTCACAACGGCATCGACCCGGTGCCGGTCGCCTGCCAGATGGTGCAGGCTTTCCAGACCATCCTCACCCGCAACAAGCACCCGCTCGACACCGGCGTGATCTCGGTGACGAAGATCCATGCCGGCGAGGCGGTCAACGTCGTGCCGGACGACTGCGTGCTCGAGGGGACGGTCCGAACCTTCTCGGAGGAGGTGCTCGAGCTGATCGAGCGGCGGATGAAGACGGTCGCCGAGGCGACCTGCACCGCCTTCGATTCGCAGTGCGAATTCTCGTTCCGCCGCCAGTACCCCGCGACCGTCAATCACGTGGCCGAGACCGATTTCATCCGCGGCGTGCTCGGCGAGGTCGTGGGTCCGCAGAACGTGCTCGACTTCCGACCCACCATGGGCGCGGAGGATTTCAGCTTCTTCCTGCAGGCGAAGCCGGGCTGCTACTTCCTGATCGGCAACGGCGACGGCGCGCACCGCGACGGCGGTCACGGGCTCGGGCCCTGCATGCTTCACAACCCGAGCTACGATTTCAATGACGATCTCATCCCGCTCGGCGGCAGCGCGTGGGTGCGCATCGCCGAGGCGTGGCTCGCGAGCCCGCCGCCCGGCGGCAGTCCTTGACCTCGAAGTCCGCGAAGCCTGTCGCGCCCGAGCGATCCGGCGGCGCGCGCGGACGCCGCCTGCTCGACGCGATCGAGCGGGCCGGCAACCGATTGCCGGACCCCGTGCTGATCTTCCTGTGGCTGATTGGCGCAGTGATCGTACTGAGCGTGATCGGCGCCGCCGCGGGCTGGCAAGCCGTCAACCCGGTCAGCCAGAAGACCATCGAGGCGAGCAGCCTGCTCGCGAGCGGCAACCTCACGCGCCTGTTCGTCGAGATGCCGCGAACACTGATGGGATTCGCACCGCTCGGATACGTGCTGCTCGTCATGCTCGGGGCAGGCATCGCCGAGCGCACCGGGCTTGCCGGCGCGGCGATGCGTGCCGGCGTGGGCCTCGCGCCGCAGGCACTGCTGACGCCCATCGTGATCTTCGTGTCGGTGATGGCCAACCAGGCCTCGGACGCGGCCTTCGTGGTGATGATCCCGCTGGCCGGGGCGTTGTTCGCGGCCGCCGGACGCCACCCGATCGTCGGCATCGCGGCCTCGTTCGCGGGCGTGTCGGGGGGGTACTCGGCGAACCTTCTGCCGGGCCAGTTCGACGCCCTGCTGCTCGGCATTTCCGAGGTGGCTGCGCAACTGCTGGTGCCGGACTGGAAGATGACGGTCACCGGCAACTGGTATTTCATTGCGGCGATGACGTTCTTCATCGTTCCGATCGGCTGGTTCGTCACCGAGCGCGTCGTGGCGCCGCGCCTCGGCACTTGGACGCCGACGGCTGAGGCGCCGGTGGCCGCCGCGGGCGCAGCCCTCACCGACGCCGAGCGGCGCGGGCTGCGCGCGGCCGGATTCGCGGCGCTCGTGGTGGTGGTGCTGTTCGGGGTGCTTTCCTGGCCAGCGATATGGTCCGGACCCGGCGGTGCGCCGCTGTTCGACGAGGCAGCCGCCGCGGACGGCCGCGCCACGCAGGCGCTGCAACCGTTCTTCGAATCGCTGGTAGCCGGTTTCTTCCTGCTGTTCCTGGTCACGGGCGTCGCTTACGGGCGCGCGGCCGGCGTGAACCGCGATCATCGCGACGAGATCCGGATGATCAGCGACGGCATGGCCAGCATGGCCTACTACATCGTCATGGCCTTCGTCGCTGCGCACTTCGTGGCGATGTTCAATTGGTCGAACCTGGGCGTGATCACGGCCATCAACGGGGCCGCGGCAATCGGCCGGCTGGGCCTTCCGGCGCCGGCGCTGGTCGCCGCGTTGGTGTTGCTCGCCGGGGCGATCAACCTCGCGATCGGCTCGGCCAGCGCCAAGTGGGCCATGCTCGCGCCGGTGCTGGTGCCGATGCTGATGCTGCTCGGGATCTCGCCCGAGATGACCACGGCGGCCTATCGCATGGGCGACAGCGTCACGAACCCGATCACGCCCCTGCTGGTCTATTTTCCGCTGGTGCTGGTGTTCTGCCAGCGCTGGGTTGCCGGCTTCGGCATGGGCAGCCTGATCGCCGCGATGCTGCCGTACTCCGTCTCGTTCCTCGTGGCTGGCCTCGTGATGACCGTGGGCTGGGTGGTCCTCGACCTGCCGGTCGGGCCGGGTGCGGCCGTCCGCTACGTGGTGCCGGGACTGCGCTAGCCCGCCAGTCGTAGCTGGCGCTGGATCTCCTCCTCACGCGCGTCGTCGATCACGAGCATCACGTCCTCCGGATCGACGACCGTCTCCTCGATTGCGAACACGCCCGTCAGCACGCTGTCCGGCCGCAGCTCGCCCTGCTCGAACAGCGCCCACATCTCGCGCGCGTACTCGGTGGCGAGCAGCTCCGGCGCAAAACGCCCGAGCGTGGAGCGCAGGTTGTTGACGTCGCGCTCGAGCATCGGCAGCGCCGCGTTGTTGCCGGCCGCGTTGACCGCCTGCGGCAGGTCGATGATCACCGGGCCGTCGGGCGCCACGAGCACGTTGAACTCGGACAGGTCGCCGTGGATCAGCCCCAGGCTGAGCATGCGCACCACGTCGCGGATCAGCACACCGTGATAATCGCGGGCGGTCCCGGCCGAAAGCTCCACCTCGCCGAGTCGCGGCGCAGGGTTGCCGTCCGCGTCGGCAACGAGCTCCATGACCAGCACGCCGTCGAAGTAGCCGAGCGGCTTCGGCACGCGCACGCCGGCGGCCACGAGCTGGTAGAGCGCGTCCACCTCGGCGTTCTTCCAGGCAGTCTCCTGTTCCCGGCGACCGAAGCTGGTGCTCTTGCCCATCGCGCGGGCCTGGCGGCTGCCGCGGACGCCGCGGCCCTCCTGGTACTGCACACGCTTCTGGAAGCTGCGCTGTGCCATGTCGCGATAGACCTTGGCGCAACGCAGGTGCGAACCGGAGCGCACGAGGTAGACCGTGGCTTCCTTGCCGCTCTTGAGCGAACGGACGACTTCGTCGATCACGCCGTCGTCGATCAACGGCTGCAGGCCGGGAGGAGTCTTCACGGGTCACCGGGGGCGCGTAGGGCCGTGGATCATACCGGCCGGCGGCGCCCGGCGCTCGGGTCTACAGCGGTTCGACCGCGACCGGGTCGGCCAGCGCCCGTGGCGCCCGGCTGAACAGCACGCGCAGCCGCAGACCGAGGACTTCCGCGCGGGTGAGTCCCCTGCGCCCCTGCATCACGCGGACCAGCAGCGCCGGGTCGTCGGTGATGACGTTGTCCACGCCCCGTTCGATCATGCGCAACATCACCTCGGGCTCGTTCACCGTCCAGACGTGCACCTCCTTGCCGGCTTCGTGCGCGCGCCGGATGAGCGAGGGCGTCGCCTGGGCCGCATTGAGGCTCAGGAAGTCGGCCTCGGTGCGCACGACGTTGCCGACGGCGGCGGTGATGATGTGGCCGGTCCTGAGGCGCGGCTCGAGGCTCTCGACCTGCTTCAGCGCCGCGTAGTCGAGCGAGGTGATCACGACCTCGTCGATGAAGTCCTTGCGGCGCAGCAGGTCCACGACGGCCGGCGCGAGCCCGGGGTCGGGCACGTTGTACTTGAGCTCGATGTTGATGCGCATTCGGCCGCGCACGAGGTCGATCACCTGCTCGAGCGTCGGCGGGTGCTCGCCCGCGAACTTCGCGTCGTACTTTCGTCCGATGTCGATCGTTGCGATCTCCGCGGCGGTCATCTCGCCCACCTTGCGCGGGTCGTCGCCCATGCGCATCAGGTCGCCGTCGTGCACGACCACGAGCACGCGGTCACTCGTGTGCTGCACGTCGAGCTCCGCATAGGTCGCCCCGGCCTCCATCGCCGCGCGGAATGCCGCCAGCGTGTTCTCCGGAGCCGCGATCTTGGCGCCGCGGTGTGCGGTGATCGCGACGTCCTGCGCGAGATCGAGCTGGGCGGCGAGGAGTGCCGCTGCGCCCAGCGCCCCGATGGCGACCGCAAGTGCGACGGCAACGGCCGGCCGTGCGATGAGCCGCGCACGCTCCGTGTCCTGCGCGGGTATCTCCGGCACGCGCCGGGCACCCGGGTCGCGCAACTCGGCGTACAGACGCGTCACGATGAACTGGTGGCCGGTCAGCAGCAGGCCGCCGTAGAGAAACCCGCCGACCGTCGCCACGGCCAGGTACACCGCGACGAGCGGCAGCACCCGGTGCACGTCGATGCCGGCCCAGTCGAGCCCGGCGTCCGACACGTATCGGCTGACCCAGGTGATTGCGATCGCAATGGCCGTGAGCGCCAGCCACCACAGCAGCAGCGGCGGCACGATGCGCCGGAGCCGGCGGCGGGTCATGCCTGCGCTGCTGGCGAGGGCCTGTGCCGGAGACGCTCCCTCGAAGGCGAGGATCGGTACGGCGAACAGCCAGCGTGCCAGCTGCAGGGCGGCGAGCAGCGCATAGCCCACGGCGAGCAGCGCGACGACCAGCAGTGCGCGCCGCCACTCCGGCGGATGCTCGGCGAGGTAGTAGTTGATGTCGTGCCCGCGAAGCGTGGCCAACCACACGATTCCCGCCGCCGCGAGGAACGGCAGGGCGAGGACCACGAGCCGCACGAATACTCGCGTCGAGAGCCTCAGGAGCCGCGGCAGCCGGCGCGCCACGAAGCCGATGGTCGAAGCGGCCGTGACGGGCCGGCGGGCAATTGCGTGACCGGCGATATAGGTGTGGCCCGTGAACTCCGCCAGCAGCAGCGCGATGCCCAGCGCCGCGATCACCAGCGCGAAGACCGCTCCGGTCGGCGAGAGGACGAATCCTGCGATGTCGAAATTGCTGATCACCGGCTCGCCCGCGGCGAGCACCAGCCGGCGACCGACCCAGGTCGCCAGCGGCGCGAAGATCGCAAATCCGAGCAGCTGAACGAGCAGGTGGAACCCGAGCGCCGCCCGCCAGTTCGAGCGCAGGTCGGCCCGGGTTCGGGCCAGCAGGGCATCGGTCATCGGATTCCCATCATCTGGTGCGGACGGGGCACTCTACCGCGTAGCGTCGCTGCAGCGCGGGGAATCCTCGGTCAGCGGGGGCTCGGTTCCATCCCCGCCCGGCTCCTGTCGCGAATCGCGCGGAACTCGTTGCCCTCGCGCCAGTTCGGCCACTCATCGCCGTTCGCGACCGCGAGGCCGACGTCGTAGAAGACGGCGAGATCCTGCAACGTGCCGCTCACGTCCCACGCCGGGTCGTACTCGTCCGAGGGCTTGTGGTAGTGCCTGGCGACGTAGTCCTCGAGCCAGGCTCGGCCTGCTTCCACGTCGCCTTGGAGCAGGTCGACGCCCGCCTTGGGGTAGATCATCGGCACGCCCTGCTTGGCGAGGTTGAAGTGATCCGAGCGGTAGTACAGCCCCTTCTCCGGGGTGGGCTCGCGCGCAAGCACGCGATCCTGCCTGGCCGTCGCGCGGCGCAGGTAGTCGTCGAGCTCTGACGCGTCGTAGCCGATCACCACGAGGTCGCGCGCCTCGCCGAGCGGCGAGAGATTGTCCATGTTGAGCCCACCGGTTATCTGCGCGACCGGCACCGGCGGATTCGCCGCGAAGTGCTCGCTGCCTAGCAATCCTGACTCCTCGGCCGTGACCGCGACGAACATCAGCGATCGCTTCGGGCGCGGCCGCGTCGCGGCGAAAGCGCGACCGATCTCGATCAGCGCCGCTACGCCCGTGGCGTTGTCGGAGGCACCGTTGAAGATCGCGTCGGCGCCGTCCTCCGCGGCGGGCAGCGTGCCGAGGTGATCCCAGTGGGCGGTATAGACGAAGACCTCGCCCGGGCGCTCGCTGCCGCGGACCATGCCGACGACGTTGTGCGACTGCCCGTGCTCGACGTCGTTGCCCACGCCGACGCTCGCGGTCACGCCGAGCGCCTTGCCGCGAAAGCCGCGCTTCGCCGCGGCGGGCTTCAGCGCCTCGTAGTCCTCGCCCGCGAGTGCAAGCACCCGGCCCGCGGCTTCGTGCGTCACCCAGCCCTCCAGTGCGAGGCGCTGCGAGGCCGGATCCTCGAGCACGAGGTCGAACTGCGGCTGCGCCGCCCCGTTGCGCACCACCGCCCAGGGGTAGGCAGCCGGCGCCGTCTCGTGGATCACCAGCAGGCCGGCGGCGCCCTGGCGCAGCGCTTCCTCGAACTTGTATGTCCAGCGGCCGTAGTAGGTCATGGTGTTGCCGCGGAACAGCGCCGGGTCCTGCGTGGCGAAGCCCGGGTCGTTGACCAGCACCATCACGACCTTGCCGCGCACGTCGAGCCCGGCGTAGTCGTTCCAGCCATATTCCGGTGCGACGATGCCGTAGCCGGCGAAGACCAACTCGGCATCCACGACCCGAGATTCGGGCACGGGGCGCCGGGTCCACACGACCATGTCGTCGGCATAGCGCAGGCCGAGCGCGCCGCCCGGGCCCCTGATGTTCATCGTGGCGTCGGCGTGGGTGGTGATTTCCACCAGCGGCACGGGCTGCAGGAAACTGCCGCCGACGCCGGGCGCGAGCCCGGCCTTGCGCAATTCCTGTTCGATGTATTCGATCGTCCGGGTCTCGCCTGCGGTGCGCGGTGCACGCCCCGCGAACTCGTCGGACGCGAGGCGTTCGACGTGGGTTCGATAGCGGGCCTCGGAGAAGGCCGGTGCGGCCGGGGAGCCCGGGGCAGTGGCGTGGTCGTCCGTGCCGGCGCAGCCGCCAAGCAGGATGAGGAGGCCCACGCCGGCGGCGCGGGCCAGGATCTTGAGTGTGGTCATCGGCGAAGCCTACCTGCCCGGCGCCCCGGTGTCAGGCCGTCCGCCGCGCGGTCAGTACCGGTAGACGGCCCCGAGCACGATGCGGTTCACGTTGACCTCGCCGGTCGAGTCCGAATCGCCGACGTCCACGAACTGCTGGAAGTCGAGCCGCACGGTCCAGTCGCCGCGCGTGTAGCCGGCGCCCGCGCCCCAGAGGAAATCCGTCGAGTTCGACGAGTCGCTGGCCGACTCCGAGATGCCCTCGGCGTTGAACCGCACCCCGGCGTCGTTGCTGCCGAAGTACACGCCCGCGCGGCCGTACACCTCCCAGCCGGAGATGAGCGGAAGGATGCCGAGCGCGGACAGCGTCGCGCCGGAACTCTCGCCGGTGAGCTGCGCGCCGAGATCGGTGGTCGTGACGCCGTCGCTCACGAGCGCATTGCCCTTGTACTCGAAGTCGCCGAGGTCCACGTAGGCGGCCTCGGCCGCGAGGTACGGCAGGATCTGGTAGCCGAGGATGATGCCGTAGGTGAAACCGTCCTCGCTGGTCTCCGACCGGCCGTCGAGCACGTCGAGGCCGATATCCTCCATCGCGCCCACCACCAGGCGGTCGAGGTCGCGCTGGTCGACGTCGTACGAGTACTGGCCGGCGTCGAGGCCAAAGTAAAAGCCCCGCTCGGCGGCGACGGCCGGGGTGCTGACCAGGGCCGCGAGGCCAACCAGGGCGATCATGCGCTTCATGACGGGTACTCCGTGTCTCGGGGTTGAACGCGACCGCCGCCTTGCGGACGGTCGCGGCAAAAGTACCCGAATTCTAGGGAGCCCGACCGGGAGCCGCATCACGGAATGCCGAGGCTGCCGCGGCTCCCGCGCCGCGCCGGTCAGGCGGCGACGGCCTCTTCGGCCCTGGTCGCCGGGGCGCCCTGCGGGGCCTGGGCTGCGGGGGCAGAGGCGCGGATCAGGTGGTCGAATGCCCCGAGGGCCGCCTTCGAGCCTTCGCCCATGGCGATGATGATCTGCTTGTACGGCACGGTCGTGGCATCCCCGGCGGCGAACACCCCGGGCAGCGACGTCTGGCCGCGGGCATCCACCTCGATCTCGCCGCGCGGGCTCAGGGCGATCGTGCCCTTCAGCCACTCGGTGTTGGGCAACAGGCCGATCTGCACGAACACGCCCTCGAGCTCGACGCGGTGCAGCCCGCCGCTCACGCGGTCCCGGTAGCTCAACGCGTTCACCTTGCCGCCGGCGCCATGCACTTCGGTGGTCTGCGCCGAGACGATCACGCGCACGTTCGGCAGGCTGCGCAGCTTGCGCTGCAGCACCTCGTCGGCGCGCAGCTGGCCGTCGAACTCGATCAGCGTCACGTGCCCGACGATGCCTGCGAGGTCGATCGCCGCCTCGACGCCCGAATTGCCGCCGCCGATCACCGCGACTCGCTTGCCCTTGAAGAGCGGGCCGTCGCAGTGCGGGCAGTAGGCGACGCCGCGGCCACGGTACTCGCGCTCGCCCGGCACGTTCATCTCGCGCCAGCGCGCGCCCGTGGAGAGAATCACGCTGCGGCTCTTCAGCGTCGCGCCGCTGGCGAGCTTCACGGTCAGCAGGCCGTCCTCGTCCGCCGGGACCAGCTCCTCCGCTCTCTGCAGGCTCATGATGTCCACGTCGTAGGTCTTGACGTGGTTCTCGAGCTGGGCAGCGAGCTTCGGGCCCTCGGTCTCGGTGACGGAGATGAAATTCTCGATGCCCATGGTGTCGAGCACCTGCCCGCCGAAGCGCTCGGTGACGACGCCGGTGCGGATGCCCTTGCGCGCGGCGTAGATCGCCGCCGAGGCGCCGGCCGGACCGCCGCCCACGATCAGCATGTCGAACGGGGCCTTCTCCGTTGATTGCGGCGGCCTGGCGCGCGCCGGCATTGGTGTCGAGCTTGGCCAGGATCTCCTCGATCGACATGCGGCCCTGGCCGAACGGCTGCCCATTCAGATGCACCGTGGGCACGGCCATGATCTGCTTCGCCTCGACCTCGGCCTGGAACAGCGCGCCGTCGATCATCGTCGCGCGCACGCGCGGATTCAGCACGGCCATCAGGTTCAGCGCCTGCACGACGTCCGGACAGTTCTGGCAGGAGAGCGAGATGAACACCTCGAAGTCGAGGTCGGCGTCGATCGCCTTGATCTGCTCGATCACCGCGGCGTCGGCCTTGGGCGGGTGACCGCCCGCCTGCAGCAGCGCCAGCACCAGCGAGGTGAACTCGTGGCCCATCGGGATGCCGGCGAAGCGGATGCCCATGTCGGCGCCGGCCCGGCTCACGCTGAAGGAAGGCGCCCGGACGCTGCCGTCGGCGTCGCGCTGCCGGAGCGTGATCAGCGACGACAGCGTTGCGATCTCCTCGAGCAATTCCCGCATCTCGCCTGCGGCTGCGCTCGAATCGAGCGTCGCGACGATCTCGATCGGCTGGGTCATGCGGCCGAGGTAGGCCTGCAACTGCTGCTTCAGGTTGGTGTCGAGCATTTCAGTTCACCACTTTCCGGAAAATCCCCCGCCCACAGGGTGGGCGGGGCAGGGGGAGGGAGGAGGGTCGGGGGAGAGCCCTCCTCCCTGACTCCGTCCCGGCGAGGCCGGGAGGGGGAGTTCCTCAGATCTTGCCGACGAGGTCGAGCGACGGGGCCAGCGTCTTGGCGCCCGGCGTCCACTTGGCGGGGCAGACCTCGCCCGGGTGCGCGGCGACGTACTGGGCAGCCTGCACCTTGCGGAGCAGCTCCTTGGCGTCGCGGCCGATGCCGAGGTCGTTGATCTCGGCGACCTTGATCACGCCCTCCGGGTTCACGACGAAGGTGCCGCGCAGCGCCAGGCCCTCCTCCTCGATCAGCACGCCGAAGTTGCGGCTGATCGCATGCGGTCGGGTCGCCGATCATCGGGTACTCGATCTTCTTGATCGTGTCCGAGGCGTCGTGCCAGGCCTTGTGCGTGAAGTGCGTGTCGGTCGAGACGCTGTAGATCTCGACGCCGATCTTCTGGAACTCGCCGTACAGGTCGGCGACGTCGCCGAGCTCCGTCGGGCAGACGAAGGTGAAGTCGGCCGGGTAGAAGAAGAACACCGACCACTGGCCCTTGAGGTCGGCGTCGGTGACCTGCACGAACTCGCCGTTGTGGAAGGCGGTCGCCTTGAAGGGCTTGACGGTCGTATTGATGATCGAGGTCATTTGGCTGGCTCCGTAGATGGTTGAGGGCAGGTGAATCGTTCGATGGCGTGTAAGTTAGTGGATGCGGTGCGGTAGAGCCAATCGATTGATACAGTGGGAGTCATAGCGACTGGCTATGGCACTTCGTGGCCGGGCGAACCGCGATCACTCGTCCGGCGGTTCCCGGGAAGGCCGCAGGATCGCGGCTACCCGGCTGAATGCCGCGCGGTTGCAGGGCCCGGCGGTTACACTCCGCCGCAATCGAAAGGCACGCGTGACGGAGCCGATGGAGCAGGCGGGAGAAGGACTCTGGCAGAAACTGCGCCGCCGCAAGGTGGTGCAGTGGGGCATCGCCTACGGCGTGGGCGCCTGGGGCTTCCTGCAGGGCCTCGAATACGTGAGCGAGGCCTTCGGCTGGCCCGACCAGCTGCGCCAGGTCGCGATCCTCGCCCTGCTGGTCGGACTGCCCGTCGTGCTGGTGATCGCCTGGTATCACGGTGACCGCGGCGCGCAGCGGGTCAGCGGCGTCGAGCTCACGATCATCACGCTGCTGTTCCTGCTGGGCGGCGGCATCTTCTGGCGCTACGAACGGGCCACGGAGACGACCCCCGTGGCGGTGCCTGCGGCCGCGGGGCCGGCCGCCGAAGCCCCGCCGGTTGCCGCCACAGACACCGGCGCCTCCATCGCCGTGCTGCCGTTCGTCAACACGAGCAACGACGCGGAGAACGAGTTCTTTTCGGACGGCATCTCCGAGGAGCTGCTCAACGTGCTCGTCCGCGTCGACGGCCTCGGCGTCGCCTCGCGGACCTCCTCGTTCGCCTACAAGGGCAGCAAGCTCGGCGCGTCGGCCATCGCCCGCGAACTCAAGGTCGGCCACATCCTCGAGGGGAGTGTGCGCAAGGCGGGCAACCGCGTGAGGATCACCGCGCAGCTGATCGACGCGACGCAGGATCGCCACCTCTGGTCCGAGACCTACGACCGCGAGCTCACCGACATCTTCGCCATCCAGGACGAGATCGCGAACGCGATCGTGACCGCGCTGCGCGGGACGATCGGCAGCGCGACCGCCGCGGCCGCCGTGCGCGTTCGCGCCGATACGGAGAACCTGCAGGCCTACGAGCTCTATCTCAAGGCGCGCGAACTGTTCATCGCGCGCCGGGAGCTGCAGGAGACCGTCCGCCTGTTCGAGCGGGTCGTCGAGCTGGACCCGAAGTTCGCGCGGGGCTGGGAGGGGCTGGCCGCCGCTTCAGCCGTCATGTTTGGTTGGGAATTCCGCGATCGCGACTACGACGGGCTGGCCAGGCGGGCGGCGGTGCGCGCGCTCGAGCTCGATCCCACCCTTTCGATGCCCTGGGCCGCGCTCGCCGTCGCCGAGTTGAGGACCCCGCCGGTTTCCTGGGACGAGATTTTCGGCAAGCTCGACCGTGCCGTCTCAGCCGATCCGCACAACAGCACGGCACTGCTGTGGCGGAGCATCGCGTGGGTCAATCTCGGATACTTCGATCGCGCCATGGCGGACCAGGACCGCTGCCTGGCACAAGACCCCGGCTACCAGAACTGCAAGCGCTGGAAGGCGCTCACGTTGCTGTATGCGGGTGATACCGACCGGGCGCTCGCGCTGTTCGCGCAAGGCGCGTCGGAGGGCTTCGTCTCGGCCGGCGCAGGTGTCTTCGTCCCACTGCTGGTGAGTGGGGGCGATCACATCGGTGCGACGCTGCTGTTGAGAGAGATGGGGGCGCCGCCGCAGGTGAGCGGCATCCTGCTCGTGGCCCTGGCGCAGCCCGGGTCACCACGGTCGGCGGCAGCGGATCAGGCAGTGCGTGATTCGCTTACGGACGAGGTCTCGCCACCTGCATGGCGACTGCAACGCCAACGGGTCCACTTGTGGCTGGGGGATTACCAAGAGGTGGTCGCGGAGGAATCGACTAGAGGCTTGATCTCGCATTTGAACTGGGACCCCGGTTTTCCGCGCTTCCGCAACTCACCCGCCTTCAAGGCCATGCTCGAGCGCCTCGGCATCCCGGCCTATTGGCGCTAGCACGGCTACCCGCCCCACTGCCGCGCGGTCGGCCAGCGGGACTTCACCTGTGATTGAGACGTCATGAAAACCATCATCGAGCCCTTCCGCATCAAGGTGGTCGAGCCGATCCGGCTCACCACGCCCGAAGAGCGCCGCCGTCTGCTGGAAGGTGTCGGCTGGAACCTGTTCGGCCTGCACTCGGACGACGTCATCATCGACCTGCTCACCGACTCGGGCACGAGCGCGATGAGTGCCGAGCAGTGGAGCGCCGTCATGCGCGGCGACGAGTCGTACGCCGGTTCACCGTCGTTCTATCGCTTCGAGTCGGCGGTGCGCGAACTGATGCCTTTCCGTCACGTCATACCCACGCACCAGGGGCGGGCGGCGGAGGCGATCCTGTTCTCGATCGTCGGCGGGCCTGGCAAGCTGATCCCGTCGAACACCCACTTCGACACGACGCGCGGCAACATCGAGGCGACTGGCGCGGAGGCGGTGGATCTCGTCGTCCGCGAGGCCCACGACCCGGAGGACCTGCACCCGTTCAAGGGCAACATCGACCTCGCGCGGCTCGAGCAGTTGCTGCTCGACTCGGGCGAGCGAATCCCGATCGTGATGCTGACCGTCACCAACAATGCCGGCGGCGGCCAGCCCGTGAGCCTCGAGAACATCCGCGCTACGGCCGGGATCGCCCGGCGCCACGGCAAGCCGCTGATCATCGACGGTTGCCGGTTCGCCGAGAACGCCTGGTTCATCAAGTGCCGCGAGCCGGGGCAGGGCGCGCGCAGCGTCAAGGACATCGTCCGCGACATGTTCGCCGTCGCCGACGGCATGACCATGAGCGCCAAAAAGGATGCCTTCGCCAACATCGGCGGCTGGCTGGCCGTGAACGACGACGCGCTCGCCGCCGCGGCGCGCAACCGGCTGATCCTCACCGAGGGGTTCCCGACCTACGGTGGCCTTGCCGGCCGCGATCTCGACGCCATCGCCGTGGGCCTCGGCGAGATCGTCGACGAGCAGTACCTGCGCTACCGGGTGCGGACGAACGAGTACATCGGCGAGAAGCTAACGGCGCTCGGAGTGCCGATCGTACGGCCCGTGGGCGGCCACGCAGTGTTCGTGGACGCGCGTCGCTTCCTGCCGCACATTCCGCCGCTGCAGTACCCGGGCCACGCCCTGGCGGTCGCCCTGTACGAGCTCGGCGGCATCCGGGCCTGCGAGATCGGCACCGTCATGTTCGGCCAGAAGCCCGACGGGACCGAGGGGCCGGCCGACATGGACCTCGTGCGCCTCGCCATGCCGCGGCGCGTGTACACCCAGTCGCACGCTGACTACCTCGTCGAGGTGTTCGAGGAGGTCGTGCATCGGCGCGACTCGCTGCGCGGCCTGCGGATCGTCTCGCAGCCGCCGCAGCTGCGGCACTTCACCGCGCGCTTCGAACCGCTCCGCTGAGTACCGCGGCGCGGACCTCCCAAGCCCTCGCCGTGGTGGGCCGCGGCGCAGCCGATGCACATTTTGACCGCGGGCACGGACACGGGCGCGAGAGCCAACGTCGGATTTCTTTACAGAAGCCCTGGGCTGCCAGATGCAACAGCCTGATTTGGCGGAGCTTTCTCGTATGGCTCGATTATTGCTTTAAGCAGACGGTATCCATCCGCAGTACCAAGGGTTCGTCAAATGACAAAGAAATACTCGAGCCTCGCCATGGTGCTGGGCACCATCTCGTTGTTCTCCACCGCGCCGGCCAGCGCGATGATCCTGGACTTCATCGGCCATATCGACAACGTGTCAGGGGAGCGGGCCATTGAGGCGACCCCGTCGCTCAATCCGTTTTCCTCCGTCTACGTTCCGATCGCGACGACCGCATTGGGATATTCCGGCTCTGCCTCGGACGGCATCACCGGGGACCTGCCCTATGCTTACTTCGACCGGAACCAGGCCGGTATCGGCGTGTGCAAGGTGCTGACCGCGGGAAATCAGTGCAACCCGACCAACGACGACAACGTGACCACAGGCGAGATCCTGGGGCTCAAGTGGGGTACTTCGGTGATCCTGCACAGTCTGTCGTTCCGTGGCGAGGCGCATCCGAGCGATCCGTCTTTTCTCGCAACCGACAAGTTCGACTACTCCGTGAATGGCGGCGTAAATTGGATGACCATGCAACTGATCAACGCAAAGGACGGCGTCGTCAGTTTCGGTGATCTCCTGCTCGGTGCGAATCAGGAGATCCTCCTTGCATTCAACAACGAGCAGTTCTATGTCAGCGCAGCCAGTTTGACCGCGGTTCCGCTCCCGGCGGCTGCCTGGCTCCTTGGGTCGGGATTGGTCGGCCTTTTCGCCGTCGGTCGTCGTCGAAGGGCGGGCACCTTCGCGTCCTGACGGCAGATCGGGAGGGTTCGATGCTGGGGCCACTGATCTGCGGATCAGTGGCCCTTTAATTTGGTCCCGGCTGGCCTGAAGGCGCATTCATGTCTCAAACTATCTGGCGGTCCAAGCCGTTCCGGAGACGCATATGCCTAGCCGACGACAGTTTCTCGCCGCCGTCGGCATGCTGGCGCTGGGTGCATGTGCCAGCCTCCCCGGTACTGATCCCCTGCAGGTCACCGTCGCGGGCATCGAATCCATCCCGGGCGAGGGCATGGAACTGCGCATGCTCGTCAAGCTGCGCGTGCAGAACCCAAACCAGGCGCCGATCGACTTCTTCGGCGTGTACGTTGAGCTCGACGTCCAGGGCAAGACGTTCGCGACTGGCGTGAGCAGCGAGGCCGGCACTCTGCCTGGATTTGGTGAAGTCGTGGTTGCCGTGCCGGTGACCGTCTCGGTCCTGCGCATGGCACGGCAGGTCATGGGCGTGCTCGACGGCCAGCCCGTCGACAAGATCCGCTACGAGATGAGCGGCAAGCTCAGCAGCGGTGTGTTCAGCGCCCACCGGTTCGGCGTCAGCGGCGAATTTGAACTGCCCAAATCCGCTCCAGTTCCGGCCGGCTGACCTGACTCGCGGGTCCGACACCCAGCGATGGCCATCTGGGTCGATGCCGACGCCTGCCCGCGCCCCGTCAAGGAGATCCTGTTCAAGGCGGCCGAGCGCACCGGCATCGCGCTGACGCTCGTTGCGAATCACGCCATGGCCGTGCCGCGGCTCCCGAACGTGCGGCTGCTGCAGGTGCAGGGCGGCTTCGATGTCGCCGACCAGGAGATCGCGAAGCGCGTCGCGCCCGGGGACCTCGTGATCACGGCGGACATCCCGCTCGCGGCCGACGTCATCGCGCGCGGTGCGCAGGCCCTCAACCCGCGCGGCGAGATGTACTCGGCCGACACCATTCGCGCGTTGCTGACGATGCGCGATTTCATGGACACGATGCGGGCGAGCGGAATAATGACCGGCGGGCCGCCGGCCCTGAGCCAGGCCGACCGGCAGGCGTTCGCGGGGCAGCTCGACCGCTGGCTCGCACGCAGGCGGTAGCGGCGGCAGCCCGCACGACCGGTTCGTGGGATGGCGGCGGGCCGCGGCCTTCTGCTACGGTGAGAGCGCATCAGGGTTCCGGAGCGCAGCGTGCGCGTGCCGGAGATCATCGGAGGGAAACATCATGGGATTCATCATCAGCTTGATCATCGGCGGCATCGTCGGCTGGCTCGCCAGCATCGTCATGAAGACCAACGCCCAGATGGGCCTCGTCGCGAACGTTCTCGTCGGCGTCGTGGGCTCCGCGCTCGGCTTCTGGGCCTTCGGCCTGCTGGGACTTGCGCCTTCCGGCGGCATCCTGCGTTTCGTGGTGGCGATCATCGGCGCAGCCCTGCTGATCTTCATCCTGCAGAAACTCGGCCTGTTCAAGAAGTCGTCTTGAGCGTCGGGTCGCCGTCCGCGGGTCGCGTCCCGGCGGGCTGAGCGGCACGGGGCGACCCGGTGTCCTACCGGCTGCTGGCGGACCTCGTCCTCGTCGCCCACGCCGCCTTCGTCGCCTTCGTAGTGCTGGGCGGGCTCGCCGCGATGCGCTGGCCGCGGCTCGCGTGGGTCCACCTGCCCGTCGTGCTCTGGGGCGCCGGCATCGAGTTCGCGGGCGGCGTCTGCCCGCTCACGCCACTCGAGAATCACTGGCGGCGGCTCGCCGGCGAACTCGGCTACGGCGGCGGCTTCGTCGAGCACTACCTGCTGGCGGCCCTCTATCCGGAGGGCCTGACACGCGGTGTGCAGCTCGCGCTCGGGCTGTTCGTGATCGCGATCAACGTCGCGATCTACGCCCGCTTCTGGAGGCGAAAAAAAGCGAGCCGGACCTGAGGTCCGGCTCGCCCTTCAGTCACGGTCGTGCGACTGGCGCGGGCTCAGTCGTAGAGTTCCGCCGGCACGTTGCCGCCGTTCTCCGCAATCTGCCTGAGCACCGTTTTGTGCAGCCACATGTTCATCTTGGCCGAGTCGCTCATCAGATCGGGAGGGCAGCCGAGCTCGAGCGCGAGTTCCTTGCGGGCGCTGAAGCTGCTGTCGATGTCGAGCAGCTTGAGCAGGTCCACGATCGAGGTCTTCCAGTTGAGTTTCTGCGGGTTCGCGGCTGCCAGCGATTCGAGCTGCGCCACCACGTCCACCATGGGGATCTCGACGGGCGGCGGGGGCGGTGGAGGCGCGGCCGGGGCCTGCGTCTGAAACTGGGGCTGGGGCGGCGGCGGCGGCGGGGGCGGCGCGGCCTTTGCCTTCTTGATACCGAGCTTTTCGAGAATGTTGCTGAAAAATCCCATTCGCTAATCTCCTGTTGCAGCAAAAGTCCAATGAGCCGCAGGGCCGGTACGTGCACGGCCGCGCTCGCTCAACGACGAGGCCCCCGTTGGGACAATAGCCGAGTAGGGCTCGAAAGTCCCACCGTGGACAACGCGGAGCGCTCGTGCTTGCCGGCGCTTGAATTGCGAGCCCGCGGGCCCAGGCTCCCTGTCAGCCGCCGCGCTCGAGCACGTCCGGGAGCGGTTCGCCATCCGGCGTGAAGGTGAGCGAGACCGAGTTGATGCAGTAGCGCTGTCCGGTGGGCGGCGGGCCGTCCGGGAACACGTGCCCCTGGTGGCTGTCGCAGCGCGCGCAGCGGATCTCGGTGCGCACCATCCCGAAGCTCGCGTCGCGAATCGATTTCAGGTGCGTTTCGTCGTAGGGCGTCGTGAAGCTCGGCCAGCCCGTGCCGCTCTCGAACTTCTCGGTTGCGCGAAACAGCGGCAATCCGCACAGTCGGCAGCTGTAGGTGCCCGGCTGCTTCTGGTCCACGAGCGTGCCGCAGAACGGTCGCTCGGTGCCGTGCTCGAGCAGCACGTGTCGCTCCTCGGCGGTGAGCGTCGACTCGAGGCGACTGCGCTCCTGCGGCGTGAGCGGCGAGAGGTCGAACGGGCTCATGGCGTGTCCTTGAGCATGCCGGCGTGGATCTTGCGGAGCTTTTCCACCTTGGGCGCTGCCACGGCCTGGATGTAGGGCTGGAAGGGGTTCCGTGCCGCGTAATCGTGGTGGAACGCCTCGGCCGCATAGAACGCTTCGAGCGGTTCGAGCGTCGTGGCGAGCGGTGCATCGAAAACCCGGGCCGCCTCGATCTGCGCGATGTAGCTCTCGGCGATTCGCCGCTGGGCCTCGTTCGCATAGAAGATCGTGGAGCGGTACTGCGTGCCGACGTCCGCGCCCTGACGGTTCAATTGCGTGGGATCGTGGGCGATCGAAAAAAAGATCTTGAGGATCTGGCCGGTCGCGACGCGGGCCGGGTCGAATTCGATCTCGATCGCCTCGGCGTGGCCGGTCCTGCCGGTGCAGACGTCGTCGTAGTTGGCGGTGGCCGCGGAGCCGCCCGCGTAGCCGGGCCGGACCGAAAGCACCCCGTCGAGCTGGGAGTACACCGCCTCGGTGCACCAGAAGCAGCCGCCGGCGAGCACGAGCGTGGTGCCCGCGTCGCCACTGTCGGCGCCGGGCTCGGGGTCTGGGAACGACCAGGGATCGATTTTGAGTGCCATGCGGCTATTCTACCGGCACATCTCGAGGAGGCCGAATGGACCGAATCAGCATCTTGGCGAGTCGATCGACGCGACGGTTTGGATTCACTGCACTCGCGACGTGCGGAGTCCTGGCCGCGAACCACACAGCGGTCGCGGCCACTGCGCCGTCGCCCGATGAAGTCGCGCGATCGGCCGCTCGCATCGAGGCCGACGTGCGTTTTCTGGCCGACGACCTGCTCGAGGGACGCGAGGCAGGCACGCGCGGGTTCGACCTCGCCGCGCTGTACGTGGCGTCCCAGTACCGCCTGATCGGTCTCGAGCCCGGTGGCGACGACGGCACTTTCTTCCAGAGCGTTCCCTTGGTTCGCGGGGTTCGGGAACGCGATGGCGCACGGTTCGCACTTGCCCGGGACGGCCGCGCGCAGGCATTCGCCTTCGAGACGGAGTTCCTGCCGGCGATCAACTTCACGACCGGCGCCGCCGCGGTCACGGCCCCGCTCGTATTCGTAGCCCAGGCCGTGCTCGCGCCGCAGCTCGGGCACGACGATTTCCAGGGCGTCGAGGTGAAGGGCAAGATCGCCGTGGTGCTCAACAATGCGCCGGCGCGCTTTCCGGTCGACCAGCGGGCCTTCCATGCGTCCCCGAACGAGAAACTGCGCGAGCTCGAGCGACGTGGCGCCGTCGGGGCCATTTTCCTCGGGGATCCGGTCAACGAGGCGCGGCGCCCCTGGGCGCTCGATTCGCCGAACTGGCAGCGACCCGCGATGCGCCGGATCGACGCGCAGGGGCTGCCGGCGGACGACTTCCCGGGGCTGCCTGTGCGGGTCAGCGCCAGCGTCCATGTGGCCGAGGCAATTTTCGAGGGATCCCCGCACACCGCGTCCGAGGTCTTCGAGATGCTGGAGCGGGGCGAGTTGCGCGCCTTCGATCTCGCCGGCGAGGCGACGCTGGCGACCCGTGCGCGCCTGGACCGCATCGAGAGTCGCAACGTGATCGGACGGCTGCCCGGCAGCGATGCGAGGCTGGCCGGCGAGCACGTCGCCTTCACTGCCCATCTCGACCACCTGGGGATCGGCGCACCCCACGACGGGGATTCGATCTACAACGGCGCGCAGGACAACGCGGTCGGCATCGCCGCGATGCTGGAGTCCGCTCGGTTGCTGGCGGCGGGACGCAAGCCGCCGAAGCGCTCGATGTTGTTCATCGCGCTCACGGCCGAGGAGAAGGGGCTGCTGGGTTCCTATCATTTCGCCGCCCAGCCGACGGTACCGCGCGAGTCGCTGGTGGCGAACGTCAACATGGACATGCCGCTGCTGATCGGCGACGTGAGCGACGCCGTTCCCATCGGCATTGAGCATTCGACGCTCGAGGGTGTGGCCAGGCGGGCCGTCACGGAGGTCGGCCTGACCTTGACGCCCGATCCGCTGCCCGAAGAAGTCGTGTTCGTGCGCAGCGACCAGTACCCATTCGTCCGCGAGGGAGTCCCGGCGATCTACCTCAAGTCGGGCGTCCAGCCGCGCGACGGCAGCGACGGGCTGGCGAGGGTCAAGGAATTCCGCTCGCATCGCTATCACCTGCCGAACGACGACCTGAACCAGCCGATGCACTGGCCGGCGGCGGCGCAGCTCGCGCACGTGAACTACCGGATCGGGCTTTCGATCGGCAACGACCCGGTGCGGCCTGCGTGGAAGCCGGGGAATTTTTTTGGCGAGAAGTTCGGCACCGGGCGCGCTCGCTGAGGGCGGCCGCGGTAGGCCGCCCTCAACGGACGTTCGCGGCGAGCGGATGGTCCGCAGGCTAGTCCAGCAGATCTCCCGGCGTCGGGGGCAGGCGCGGCATGGTCTGCTCGGGGAAGGGTCCGGTCAGCGCGCCGAGGAACACCACGATGTCACCGACCTCTGCGTCCGTGAGTGGCTTGTTCAACTGCGTCGAGGCCATGACCCGCACGGCTTCGGGCAGCGTCTTCACGGCACCATTGTGCATGTATGGCGCGGTGTACTCCAGGTTCAGGAGGGTCGGTACGCGCCACATGCCGCGGTCGGCCTCGTCGTGCGTCGCGCTGAACCGTCCCGGGTCTTCGGTGAGCTTGTATTTCGCGACGTACGGGCTGTCCGGATAGGTCGGAAACTTCATGAAGAATCCCGTTCCTACCGGTAATGCGGGCCCGTTGAAGGCCGGCCCCTGGTGGCAGCTCGTGCAGCCGACCGCGGCAAAGGTTTCCATGCCACGCACCTGCTGCGCGGTGAGGGCCTGCTTGTCGCCTTTGGCGTAGCGGTCATAGGCGCTGCCCGGCGTGATTAGCGTGCGCTCGTAGGCCGCGATGGCGCGGGCCGCGTTGTCCATGGTCACGACGTTGCCGTCGCCGAAAGCGCGCTCGAAGTACGACTGGTAGCCGGGGATGTGCCGGACGCGGTCGATGACCGCGTCGAGATTCGCCATGCCCATCTCGATCGGGTTCACCGGCGGCCCCTTGGCCTGCTCCTCGAGCGATGGCGCGCGACCGTCCCAGAACTGCACGGAATGGAAGGCCGAGTTCCAGACGGTCGGGGCGTTGCGTCCGCCTTTGAGCCCGTGCACGCCGGCCGAGGTCGTCATGTGGTCGTCGCCACCTTCCATCACGTTGTGGCAGGAAAAGCACGACACGGTGCCGGTCGAGGAAAGCCGCGGATCGAAGTAGAGCATCTTGCCGAGCTCGACCTTGGCGGCGGTGGTCGGGTTGTCGGCCGGCGCCGGGGCGCTGTCCGGCAGCGGTTGCCACGCGCCCTGCGCGTGGGTCACGCCGACGGCCAGGGCCATCAGCAGGGCGGAAAACAGGACGCGATTACGCATGGCGACTCTCCATTCGACTTCGGGGGGACAGCGCAAGTGTCGCGGCTGTGCCTTAACGCAACATTAATTCGGGCGTGGCGCCGCTTGCGGCAATCGCGTATGTCGATCAGCCGCCGGAGCGCGACGGGAGCCGCACCTCGACGACGAGGCCCCGGCCGTCATCGCCACGTCGATAGCGGACCGTTCCGCCGCAGCCCTCCGCAATGCGCTGGACGATGGAAAGCCCGAGGCCGCTGCCGGGTCCCCGTGCGCTGGAGGCGCGATAGAAACGGCTGCCGAGCTCGGGCAGTTCCGCCTCGTCCACGCCGGGTCCGCGGTCGGCGACCTCGAGCAGGGCGCCGTCGGTGCCCTCCGTGCAACCCACCGTCACCGGGCCGGGCGCACCGCCGTGCCGGACGGCGTTGTCGAGCAGGTTTCGAAGCAGTACGTCGAGCAGGACGCCGTCCACGGCCACGCTGACGGCCTCGTCGGTGGCGAGCTCGAGCGACACGCCGTTCTCGAGTGCGGCGGGGGCGAGATCCGCGATCACGCGCGCCGCGACCTGGTCGAGTCGGCTGGTCACCGGACCGTCCTGCGAGGCACGCTCGTCGATCCGCGCGAGCAGCAGCATCTGGTCCACCAGGCGAGCGGCGCGATCGCAACCCTCGATGACGTGCGCCAGCGCAACGTCGCGCGTGACCGAGCTCTATGCTGTCCCGCGCGACCTCGGCCTGGGCACGTATCGCTGCGATCGGCGTACGAAGCTCGTGCGCCGCGTGCGACGTAAAGCGCCGCTCGGCCTGCATCGACGTCGAGATTCGCACGAACAGGGCGTTCAGCCGGTCGACCAGCGGGTTCACCTCCATCGGCGCCCCGCCATCCGGCAGTGGTCGCAGGTCGCTTGGGCCCCGCCGGCTCACTTCGTGCCCGAGGTGGGCGAGCGGCCGGACGGCCGCGCCGACGACCAGCCACACCAGCACGCCGAGCAGTGGTACACCGAACAGCAGGGCGGGCAGCCCGCTCAAGGTGTAGTGCGCGAGCAGTCGCTCGCGTAGCGCGTGGTCCTCGGCCACCTGCACGAGCACCTCGCGCTCGACGTCCCAGCCGCTGAACACGCGCCAGTGACGACCGGCCACCGTCGCGTCGCTGAAGCCGATCTCGACGGGCGACAGTCGTATCTCGGGCGCTCCCGCGCTGCGCAGTGCCAGCACCTGCCCCTCGCGCCACACCTGCAGCACGACCTCCTGGCCGTACGGACCTAGGTCCGCGGAATCGCCGATGCGGATCTCCTCGAGCTCGTCGCCTTCCTGCGCGAGCAGCAGGCGCGCCGAGCGTGCCAGGTGGGCATCGAGCAGCTCGTCGAGCTCGTGATGGGCATGGTTGTAGGTCAGGAGCATCGTGGCCGCCCAGGCCACCACGACGCTCGCGAGAAGCAGGGTGAGCAGGCGGCGGCGCAGCGAGTACCTACGCACCCGTCGTCACTCCGCCGTCCGCGGCCAGCATGTAACCGACGCCCCGCACCGTGCGGATCAGGTCGGGCGACAGCTTGCGACGCAGGTGGTGCACGTGGACCTCGATCGCGTTGCTCTCGATGCTGCGATCCCACTCGTACAGCGCAGATTCGATCTGCTGGCGCGTGACGACGCGCCCGGCCTTGAGCGTCAGCGCCAGCAGCACGTCGAATTCGCGTGGCGCGAGCTCGACGGGCTCGCCCCGCCACGTCACTGCGCGGGTCCCCGGATCGACAGCCGGAGGGCGCCGACCTCGAGCTGTCCCGGGCAATTCCGCTCGCACGACGGACCAGCGCGCGCAGGCGTGCGGCGAGCTCGGCCATGGCGACGGGCTTCACCACGTAGTCGTCGGCTCCGGCATCGAGCCCGCCGACTCGATCGTCGAGCGCGTCGCGCGCGCGTGAGCACCAGCACGGGCGTTCGATCGCCCGCGCCGCGACGGCATGCTCGAGCAGGCGGCGGCCATCGAGCCGCGGCAGGCCGAGGTCGAGGACGACCGCATCGAAGGGTCGGTGGCGAGCGCGGCGACGCCGGCTGCGCCGTCGCGCAGCCACTCGACGGCGAAGCCCTTGCCGCGCAGCCCTGCCTGCAGCGCGTCGCCGAGCAGCAAGATCGTCCTCGATGAGGAGCACGCGCATGGGTCAGTCGTCATCCTCGTCTTCGTCCAGCCGGGCACCTTCACCGAGGTCCGCGTGCTCGCCGTACTCGCGCCGCCGCCGCACCTTCGGCGCCGGCGAGCAACGATCCGCCGCCGGTCGTCACGGCCCAGGTCCAGAAGCCGAGCACGGCCACTGCCAGCGCCGAGCCGAGTGCCCATCGCGGGTCGGTGGCGCTGCGAACTCACGGCCCGGAGTCGGCTCGTTGCCTGCGGTGTCCGTCACGGGCGCGCCGCCACTCGTGTACGGCGACCGGTAATCATCGTGGCCACGAGATTCCGCCGGTGGGCCACGCTCGAAACCACCACGCCGACGACGTGCACCGCGACCATGCGCCAACCACGCGTTCGCGAGCACCTCGTGGAGTTCCTCGAGGGTTTCGCCGCCGATTTCATTGTAGTGGAGCCAGCCCGTCAGCGCGGTCGCCGCGGCGAGCGCGAGCAGAGCGTAGATGGCCCAGCTGCCGGCCGGGTTGTGGCCCTCGTAGTCCCGTGCGCGACCCCGGACGAGGTCGCAAAGGTAGGGCTGCGGCTGCGCCAGGACCGTAGGCGAAGTCACGGAAGCGCGCGTGCGTGGAACCCACGAAACCCCACAGCAGCCGGAAGACCAGCAGGCCGGCCACCGTGTAGCCGAACATCACGTGAGAGATTTCGCGAGCCGTCCTCCTCGGCAAGGAGGTAGGCTCCGAGAAAGGACCCTGCAAGCGCCCAGTGGAATACGCGCGTCGGCAGGTCCCAAGTGAGCGGCCTGCCGGTGGAAGTCGAAGTCTGCATCGGAGTCCCCT
This sequence comes from uncultured Gammaproteobacteria bacterium, assembly GCA_963712815.1. Lineage (GTDB taxonomy): Bacteria > Pseudomonadota > Gammaproteobacteria > Steroidobacterales > Steroidobacteraceae > RPQJ01. The sequence goes on along the minus strand of CAVQJL010000012.1, from coordinate 827,388 downwards.
CATCGTCGGGTCGTCGGGCACCATGCCCACGTCGCGGAGTAGGCTATGTGCTGAGGCTTAGGGGTTCCTTAACGGTCCCCTTGGACAACCCGAAGGAGACACGAGATGCCGCTCGCGAGTCTGGACTGCGCCACCGCCGAGGCGCTCATCGGCATCGACACGTTGTGGGGCGGCGACGTCATGAATCCCTCCGGTGTCGGGCGCTTCATCGCCGACTGCTGGTTCTCCGACGAGCCGCTGCCCGTCGCATACACGCATCCCACGGCAGCGGTGCTGCGCGGCAACGGCGGTGTCGGCGCGCAGGCGGCGGACCGCGCCACGATCGAGGCGTACCTGGCGGCCGTCGACGTGCACGGCGCGATCGGGCGACTGCGCGACGGCGCCCGTGCAACCGGCGGACGCCGCGGCGACTATCTCGACGGGCTGGGCCTGTGCTGCGAGGTGATGTGGGATCTCGCGATGGAGATCGTGGGCCTTGGGCCGCAAGTGCCCTACGAGCGCTGCGTGCGGACCATCACGGGCCGTGCGCCCGAGCCGTCACAGCCCGCTGCGAAGCGCGCGCGGGTGACGGAATTGCTGGCCGCCGCGGGCCACGGCTCGAGCGATCCCGAGTCGCTGCTCGCCGCCGTGGACGACTGGCGGACGGCGCGGCGCGTGCCGGCGAAGTCCATCGCGGCGGTCGGGGACGCCTTCGTCGCGCAGTACGACGCGCTGTCGGCGCGGCACCTGCTGCCGCACCTGCCGGCGGAGTTCGCGCGCGTGCCGCGGGCCAACGTCCGCTTCCTCGCCATCGAGAACGCGTGGTTCTCGGGTTCCATGAACTACCTGGGTCACGCGCGCCGGCCCGACGGCTCGCCGGAGTACGAGGCCAGCTACGAGCTCAACGCCGCGCTCGAGATCTCCGTGCCGGAGTTCCAGCAGCTGGTGAGCCACGAGGTGGTGCCGGGCCACGTGACGACCTTCGCCTACCTGCAGGACCTGTTCGTGCGCGGGCTCGCGGGGTTCGAGGCCTCGGTGCTCACCATGAACACGCGCGCGAGCGTGCTGTTCGAGGGCATCGCGAACAACGCCATCCTGATCGCGCACGGCGTGCTCGAGCCCGCCGAGCTGCCGGACCCCGACCTCGAGCTCGGGGTGCTGCTCGCGCTGCTGCAGGACGACGCGAAGAACCAGGCCTCTTACCTGACGTGGCATGAGGTCCTGCCGCAGGCCGAGGTCGCCGCGATCCTGCGCCGGGAGTTCCTGGTGTCGGCGGAGCGCGCGGACAAGCTCTCCGGTGCCTGGGGCCGCCATCCGCTGCTCGGGCGCATGTACCTGCCCGCCTATCGGGCCGGCACCGAGCTCGTTGCCGCGCTGCGCCGTCGGCACGCGCCTGGGGTGATCCTGCCGGCGCTGTACGGTGCGCGCGGGCTGGTGGACGCGCTCACGCTGCCGCGCCTGCTCGAGGCCTAGAACGAAGAACCCGGCTGCTTCAGGAACTCGAGTTCCTCCGCCGTCGAGGGCCGGTCGAGTATCGCGTTGCGGTGCGGAGAGCGGCCGAAGCGGTCGGCAATGCGCCGGTCGAACGTCGGGTCCTTGCGCTACCCGTCCCCGGGCGTCAGCTCGCCGGGACGCACTTCGATCTCGGTGAGGAACCTGCGCACGGCCGCGACCGTGGTAGCCGGGTCTTCTTCGTGCGGCACGTGGCCGAGCTCCGGGAACACGACCAGGCGACTGCCCGGAATATCGCGATGGAAACGCTCGCCTGCATCCGGCGGGATCAGCCGGTCCCGTCCGCCCCACAGGACCAGTGTCGGCAGCTGCAGCTCCGGCAGTCGATCAACACGATCGGAGTGACGGCCGCCGGCGAAGCGCAGGGCCAGCGCGGCGCGGTTCCCATCGCGCAGCGTGAGCTCGTAGTAGCGGTCGACCAGCTCGGGCGTGACGCGCGACGGGTCGCCGTAGGTATTGCGCAGGCTCGACTCGACGACGCTGCGCGGCAGAGTCACCTCCATGAGTCGGTTGAGCAGCGGGATCCGCGCAATGCGAAAGCCGATCGGTACCGACTGCGACTCGAGCGGATAGCCCGCCGAGTCCACCAGGATCAGCGCCGCGACGCGGTCGGGCGCGGCAACGGCCGTCTCCCACGCGATCCAGCCGCCGAAGGAGTTGCCCGCGAGCACGCAGCGCTCGATGCCGAGCGCGTCGAGGAGCGAGGTGACGAACCCGACGTAGCGCTCGATGCGGTAGTCGCCGTCCGGCGCCGGGCCGGTGAGCCCGAAGCCGGGCAGGTCCACGCGCACCACGCGGCGCTCGCCGGCCAGCGCCTCTACCCAGCCGTCCCAGGTGTGGAGCGATGCCGACGTGCCGTGCAGCAGCACGAGCGGTGCCGGTTCGTCGCGCCGCCCTTCGTCGCGCAGGTGCACCGACAGGCCGGCGATCTCGAGGAACTCAGAGGGTGGCCCGGCCCAGCGGTCGGCAAGCTCGCTGACCGGCCGGTCCGGCGCCCAGTTCATCGCCACGAAGGCGACGACGAAAAGCGCGAGCAGGGCTGTCAGCGCCATCACGATGCGGGCCAACTGCGTCACGCCCGCGTGGGAGCGGCCGGACGCAGCGCGTCGCGTGTTCACCAGCCGCCTCCGCCGCCGCCACCACCTCCGCCACCGGACGAGCCGCCGCCACCACTGCCCGAGCTCGATCCGGGAGCGGTCGAGGACGAGCTGATGGCACTGCTGAAAGATGACCCGAAGCCCGAGGTGAAACGGGCGACGTTGCGCGTGTTCCAGGCATCGCCCGAGTACCAACCCGGGGTGTGCGCTGCCGCCTGCGTGGCGAACACCGTTGCAAACCGCTCCGCCCAGTGCTGCTCGACCTCGAGCGCGAGTGCGGCGGGCAGGTGGCGTTCGTAGAGGCGCACCGTGAGCGGCGGTGCGTCGAGGAGCTTGAGCTCGTCGCCCTCGGCGACGTCCAGGTACAGCCGGTATCCCTCGATGTGATCCATCGTCGCACGGCCGCCGACGGTCGGCGCCTTGAGCAGCCGGCCGAAGGCCAGGTTCGCGACCAGCGCGCCGGCGACCGCTGCGAGTGCCGTCCAGCCGGGCGGCGTCATGAACCACCAGGAGGGCCCGAAGCCGCCCCTGGCAGCGGGCAGCAGCACCCCGAACACCCCGATGAGCAGGCTCAACGCGATGCCGAGCGCATGCCAGGTGGCGTTGGCGCGGAACGCCGAGGGCATGTAGCGCGCCTTGAGCGCGCGCAGGTGCTCGAGCTTGGCGCCGCTCAGCACCACGTGGTTGGCGTTGTCGAGCTCGACGCTCGATGAAGATGCAAACAGCCGCTCGCGCAGCGCGCGCTCGTCCTCCGCGAGTACCGTGGTCTCCGCGGCGTCGATGCGATGCAGCGTGAACTTACGTGTCCGGTTCAGCAATCCGCCCGACGCCTGCTCGATGCGCAGCGCTCCCTGTACGGCGAGGTTGAGCACGGCGGCTGCGAAGCAGCGGTCGTCGTAGGCCATGCGACGCACGAAGCGCATCGCGGCCGGCGACAGCCCGGCGGGCGGCTCGTAGCGGGGAATGACCACGCGCTTGGGTGGATCGCGGCCGACCCGGTGCCACACCCCGAGGTAATACAGGAGCAGCGCCGCGAGGCCGCCGAGCGCGATGCCGGCGGGCCAGGCGTCGCGCAGCAGGTAGCCGGTGCGCTGGTCGAGACCGGGCGGGGCGACGTGACCTTTCGGCCAGCTCGCCACGAGGGTCAGGCCCTCGCGCGGACCGAGGCCGCGCGTGCTGCGGAAGGTCGCGAGGCTCGGGCCCGAAGCCGCCTCCCAGTCGCGCCCCTGGGCTCCCTGTGGCCCGGTGTAGGCCTCGACGTCGATCGACGCGGCGTCGATGCTGCCGGGCAGGAACACCTGCGCGCTTACCGCGTCTATCGGGAAGTCCCAGCCGTTGCCCGTCACGTTCCAGTACAGCTCGTCGTGATCGGCGAAGAAGCCGAGCTGGCGGTCGGTGCGATAGGTGATCGTGTACTCGTACTCGCCCGGTGAGAGATACACCTCGGGGTCGCCGATGCGGATGCGCACGCCGTTCGCCAGCTTCTCGAGCGCGTGCGGCTCCGCGTGGCCGTCGCGGCGGACCGCCAGCACCTCGAAGCCGGTTACCACGCGCCGGCCGCGCCGGTCGACGTAGCGGGTCGGGAAGTCGCGCAGCAGGCCGCGGCGAATCTGCTGGCCCGCCGCCCGCACCCGCAGCGTCTCCGTCACCTCGAGCGTGCTGTCCGGCAGCACGTGGATGTCGCTTTGCCAGGCGAGGATGCGCTCCTCGGCCCGCGCGCCGGCGACGGTCGTCGCGAGCAGGACGAGCGTGAGCAACAGTCGCCTCATGACTCGAACTCGAAGTACTCCGCTGGCGCGAACCGCAGCAACTGGGCCACCAGCAGGTCGGGGAACGTGGCGATTCGCGTATTGAGGTTGTTCACCGCGCCGTTGTAATAGCGGCGCGCGAACTGGATCTGCTGCTCGACCTCGGTGAGGTTGCGCATCAGGTCCAGGTAGCTCGCGCTCGCCTTCAGGTCGGGATACGCCTCGGCGATCGCCAGCAGTCGCTGCAGGCCGGCGCCGAGGCGGCCCTCGATGGTGCCGAGTGCTGCGGGAGAGGTCTCGTGCATGCCTGCGGCGCGGAGGGCGGCCACTTCTTCGAGCACTGCGCGCTCGTAGCCCGCATGGCTCTGCACGACATCCACGAGCTTCGGAACGAGATCGCGACGGCGGGCGAGCTGCACTCCCACGTCGCTCCAGGATTGCGCGACGCGGTGGTGGTCGCGCACCAGCAGGTTGTAACTGGCGATGCCCCAGAGGAGTGCGCCGGCGGCGAGGGCGAGGACGAGGATGAGGAAGGTCGTCACGGTGGCGCGGCGGATGCGAGTACGGCGGGCGGCCGTCAGCCGAAGATCGCCACGCTCTGGTGGCTGACCGAGAAGGCGTGGCCGCCGGAACCCCACAGCACCGAGGTCTGGCTGAGGTAGCCGTCGGTCCCCGCGCGCACGTCGGTGCCGATCATCGACCACTCGTCCCGCTCGAGCAGGGTCGGGTCGCCGATCAGCTCCAGCATCCAGTTCATGGACGTCGCCGGCGCGGGCTTGTCCAGCATGGAGAGCCCCGGGGTCGGGATCGAGTCTGCCAGCGCGATCAGCGCATCCTCGGCATTGCAGTCCGGATCACGCAGGCGCGCAAAGATCGTGGAATGTGGCTCGGCGTGGCCGGAGTAGGGCACCTTGCCCGCGCCCCAGCGCAGTTGCAGCTGCTGCAGAAACTCCGGCGTGATGCCTGGGATGTACGGCAGGTCGGGAAGCGTGTCGGGATCGGCCTGCGGTTGCGGGCGCGGGATGTCGAGCGTGATGCGCGATGGGCGCGCGGCGCCGAAGATCGCGACCGTGGTGCAGGCGAGCGTGCCCTCGTGCAGCAGGTCGCAGCGCGCGTGGGTGGCCGAGCGCCCGCTGCGCAGGAACTCCGCGCGCAGCTCTACGCACGTGCCCGCCGGAACCGGTGCAACGAACGTCGTCTGCAGGCTGCGCAGGGGCAGGGTGGCGACGTCGCCCTTGTCGTCGCCGAGGGACGCGCCGAGCGCTCCGCGCATCGCCCGCACGCTGAGGGCCACCTGCAGGCCGCCGAAGACGGTCCGGCCGTTGGACCAGGCCTTCGGGATCGTGACGGCCCAGGCCTCGCCGTCGCGTCGCAGCGAGTCGAGTACCGCGCCGAAGGTTGCGTTCATCCCGCTCACCATGTCAGGTCGTCGGGAACCACGAAATCCTTGTACGGATCGTCCTCCGTCGGCGTCGCTGACGGCGGCCCCGACGCGGGGCTCGCGACGATCGCCTCGGCGTGGCGTTCGCGGATGCGCTCGACGGCGTCGGCCGGCACGAGGTCGTAACGGCCGTCGTAGCGGACGATCGCGACGGTGCCCACAGCCAGCCGAGCGCGCAGCTCGGGCGTGATCTGCAGGCGGCGGATCCGTCCTCCGTCCACGAAGTTGTAGTACTCGTCGCTCTCCGGCCGGGGCACCCGCAGCTGCTCGACGAGCTGGCGCAACTCGGCGGCGCGCGCCCGGCGCTGCGCCTTCTCCTGCTGCTTGCGGTTGAGCTCGAGATCGCGGGCGATCCTGGCGGCCGCGGCCTGCTGCGCCGCGGCCTTCTGCTTCGGCGTCGGGTCGGGCGCGCTGCCCTTCTTGCGCTGGTGCGCCTGCTGGCTGGTCTGGCGCTCGGCCTGCTTCGCCTGCTTCTCGGTGACCAGCCCGGCTTTGAGCAGCTGCTCGCGGAGGGACAGGCTCATCGGGGACCTCGGGCTGCGTCGCGTTGGGGCTGGGTATGCTAGCAGCTGCCGCGCCGCCCCGGGTTTCAGGCCGACATCACGCCGCACACGGGCGCCGGCCAGCCGAGTTGCGCATGCACCGCGATCATCCGGTCGAGCTCGGCCGCGAAGCGCTCCGGTAGCGGCGCTGTGCGGCGCGCCTCGAGATCCGCGCCCGAGCTCACGTACTCGAAGCCGCTCGCGAGCTGCGACCGGGTCCGGTTCACAATGAACATAACGCCGTGGAAACGCTTGATGCTGCGTGCCACGAACCGCGAGTGCACGCTCACGAGGTCGCCGACGTGCAGCTCGGCCCGGTACCAAAGGTGGTGTTCCAGGTCGAAGAGTCCCTGCCGGCCCTCCAGAAAGGTCCGCTCGTCGAGGCCGAACTGCTCGAGCATGGGCCAGCTCGCGGCGTCGTAGAGCTCGAGGTAGTGGCGCACGTTGACGTGGCCGTTCAGGTCCTGCCACTCGCGCGGGATGCGACGCTCCATCAGGCTCGGCAGTTCGTCCACCTGCTGGACGGTGGGCATCGGGACGGGCATCGGTCAGTCCTCCTGCCGGGCGTGAGAGGCGTCGTCCGGCGCGCAGTCGGCCGCAGGCACCACGGCAAGGTGGTTGGCGACCGGACGTTCGACGAGGTCGCTCGGCCGATTCACGATCCGGTCCCCGATCCACATCGCGCTCGAGCCGCCGCCGTCGAGGTTGAGCGCCGTGCAGGCGCCCACCTCGACCAGCAAGGTCGCAAGCTCGGGCAGCGTCGGTCCCGGCGCGTCTTCGCGGCGACCGTCCGCGACCAGGAGCAGCAGGTGCTGCCGGTCCCCCGACAGGCCGATGGCAGTGCGGGGATGCGGCGCGTTCGTGAAGTGATCGCTGCCCGGCAACTTCGCGACGGGCGCGCAGTCCTCCACCACCAGCGGCCAGCCCGAGATGGCGCCGGTCATCCACGCCTCGGGTTCGCGCAGCGGCTCCGCGCGCGGGAAGATCTCCACGCGCCTTGCGCCCACGCCCACCACCTCCTGCCGCCGAAGGCGCTCGTCGGCACGCGCCCAGACCGCGCCATCGCCCATGGCGAGGCCGATCGGGTTCAGTTCCGGGTCGAAGTAATCGCCGTTGATCGCGACCACGGCCCCCTGGTCCCGGGCGAACTCGCTGACGGTGAGGCCGCGGTCGCTGGCCGGCGTGGTCGCGACCGTCAGGCACGCCGCGTCGAGGTCGACTCGCACGGCGTGGGCATCGACCCCTTCGCGAAGGATCCGGCGGTACTCGACGCCGGCGACGATCGGCGCCCAGCCGTCGGCAGCAGCGCCACCGGCGAGGAGCGCGAGGCCGAGCAGCATTGTCGGCAGGCGGTTCATGACATCGTCATTATGGCCCGGGTCCACGAGCGCGCCGCGCCGATGTCGGCTTTCCGCGATTCCTCGGCGCAGCGCGACCGCGTACCGTGTGCGCCTCGCGCGCCCGGTTGGGGCGCTGGATCCTGGAGCGGCGGGCATGAAATCGGTCCTGGTCCTTTACATGAGCCGCGGCGGCCACACTGCCCGCATCGCGAGGCGCATCTGCGAGGGCGTGGTTGCGGCGGGCGGACGGGCCGAGATGATGGACATCAACGAGGCCGAGCACGAGGGCGTGGACTGGGGCCGCTACGAGGTGATCGCGTTCGGCGCGCCGGTTCTCTACGGTACCTACGACAAGAGCGTGTTCGAGTTCATCAACCGGCACCGCGCCGCGCTCGAGGCCCGGCCCAGCAGTTTCTTCAACGTCTCGGTGGTGGCCCGTACGCCCGAGAAGGCGACGGTCGAGGGCAACCGCTACCTGCAGAAGTTCCTGCAGCTGTCGCCGTGGCGTCCGAAGGACCTCAAGGTGATCGCCGGCAAGGTCGACTACCCGTCGTGGCCCTGGCACGAGCGTCTGATGATCCAGATGATCATGAAGTTCACCCACGGGCCGACCGATCCGCGCACCGTCATCGACTACACCGACTGGAACGACGTCCGCGCCTACGGGGAACACCTGCTGAAACTCGGCTGAGCGCGTAAAATGCGCCGATGAGCAGCATCCCGACCGCCACGAACACCCCGGACCTCACGCCCGCCGACGAGGCGTGGCTCAGGCAATTCCTCGAAGTCGCCCGCACTCGCGCGCCCGACACGCTCGGGCTCGAGGAACTGTACGGCTTCCTGTTCGCGATCGTCTCGGCGCCCGACCTCGTGCTGCCGACGGAGTGGATCCCGGCGGTCTTCGATACGGACGGGCCGGTCTTTGCAGACGAGACCGAGGCCGTGCGTTTTCACCACGTGATCATGGCGCTCTACAACCAACTCAACCGCGATGTGCTGGAGGCCACGATCCGGCTGCCCGTCTGCATCGAGGTGCGCGAGCCGGCGGAAGCGAACTTCGACGCGGATGCTCCGCTGATGCTCTGGTCGCGCGGCTTCGCGCAGGGCCACGACTGGCTCGAGGAGGCCTGGGAGGTCGACCTGCCTCAGGACGTGGACGAGGAACTCGGTGCGTGCCTGAGCGCGCTGCTCTTCTTCATCGACCCGAAGTTCGCCGAGGGGCTGCTCGAGGAGTCCGGCCAGCCTGCCTCCGAGCTTCCGGCGCTCGCCCGCACGCTGCTCGACAATTTCGAGGGCGCGATGCACGGCTACTCGGAGATCGGCCGGATGGTGTTCCAGGCCCGCTCCACGGCCTGAGCGACCCGCGCTTCAGGCTTTCGTCACCAGCATCACGCCGGCGACCGCGATGGCGCCGCCGAGCAGCATGCTCGGCAGCAGCGGCTCGCCGAGCAGCAGCACGCCGAAGGTCGCGCCGAACACCGGCACCAGGTTGTTGAAGATCACGGTGCGCGATGCGCCGAGCCGCTGCACGGCCTGGTAGTACCAGACGAATCCTACGGCGGTGCCGAGCACGCCGAGATAGAGCACGCTCAGCACGACGGGCAGGGTGAGATCGTCCGCACCGAGGTCACCGAGGTCCGGAGCCGCCGCGAGCGCGAGCAGCGCGACCCCCCACAGTGCGGCCCAGGTCGTGGCCGCGAGCGGGGTCAGGCCGGCGAGCACGCGCCGCCCGATCAGCGTGTAGGCCGCCCAGGAACACACGCCGCCGAACATCAGCAGTTCGCCGAGTCCGACTGCGCCGCCCACCGACCCGAACACGTCGCCGCGCGACACGACGATCCAAACGCCGCCAAGCGCCACCGCGACGCCGAGCCAGCGCCGCGCGCTCATGCGCTCGCCGAGCAGCAGCGAGGCCGCGGCGATGGTGACGACCGGGTTCAGCGCGATGATGAGCGAGGTCCGGCTCGCCGGCAGCCGCGCCAGCGCGCCGAGGAAGAACAGGTTGTAGGCGAAGATGCCCGTGAAGCCGAGCAGCAGGGTACCGGCCAGTTGTCGGCGCGTGAGTCGTGGCAGGCCGCCCTCGAGCCACCACGCGGCCGCGAGCAGGGCCACGACGGCGACCACGAAGCGCAGCAGCGAGCCCACGGCGGCCGGCACCGCCTGCGCCAGCAGGCGCCCGGCGATGAACGTGCCGCCCCAGATGGCCGGAACGGCCACGAGCTTGGCATAGGTTCGGCGCGTCGCGGCGTAGGGTGGCTCGTTCAAGGTCCGCGGAGGTTAGCGGTCCCGGAGCCGCGGATCCACGCGTTCGTGAGTCGAGCGAGCCGACCTTCGTGCCCGCTGCACTTGGTACACTCGACGCTTTTCCGCCGGAGTAACCGCATGCGACTCATCCTGCTCGCCGTTGCCCTCGGGGTCGCGCTTCCCGCTGCCGCCGAGACCGTCGCCCTGCAGTGCGGCGACGTGTTCGACTCGAAGTCGGCCCGACTGCTGGGAGCGCGCACGATCGTTACTCGGGAAGGCAGGATCGGCGAGGTGCTGCCGGGCCGCGCTTCGGTGCCCGGCGCCCGCGAGGTGGACCTCGCCGGCCACACCTGCATGCCGGGCTGGATCGACCTGCACGTGCACATGGCCATGCAGTCGGGGCCCCGCAGCTACGAGGAACGCTTCCGGCTCGACGACGCCGACTTCGCGTTGCGCGCGGTGGGCTACGCGGAGAAGACCCTGCAGGCGGGCTTCACCACGGTGCGGGACCTCGGCGGCGAGGTCACGCTCAAGCTGCGCGACGCCATCAACGCCGGTCTCGTGAAGGGGCCCCGCATCTACGCCGCCGGCAAGTCCATTGCGACGACCGGCGGCCATGCCGACCCGACCAACGGCATGAATTCCGAGCTGTCGTTCGTGCTCGGCACGCCGGGCCCGACCGAGGGCGTGGTGAATGGCGCGGACGACGCGCGTCAGGCGGTTCGCCAGCGCTACAAGGACGGCTCCGACGTCATCAAGATCACCGCCACGGGCGGCGTGATGAGCTACGCGAAGAGCGGCGATGCACCCCAGTTCACGGTCGACGAGGTGCGCGTCGTCGTCGAGACCGCGAAGGACTACGGCTACGCGGTGGCGGCCCACGCCCACGGCAAGGAAGGCATGAGGCGCGCGATCGAGGGCGGAGTCACCTCCATCGAGCACGGCACCTACATGGACGAGGAGATCTTCGCGCTCATGAAGAAGCACGGTACCTGGTACGTGCCCACCATCTCGGCCGGCCGCTTCGTCGCGGAGAAGGCCAAGGTGCCCGGCTACCTGCCGGAGATCGTGCGGGTCAAGGCCGAGCGCATCGGTGCGCAGATCCAGGGCACCTTCGCCAACGCCTACAGGTCCGGCGTGAAAATCGCCTTCGGCACCGATTCGGGCGTGGGTCCGCACGGCGACAATGCGCTCGAGTTCGGCTACATGGTCGAGGGTGGCATGCCGCCAGCCGAGGCGCTGCAGTCCGCCACCTACCGCGCAGCCGAGGTACTCGGGGAAAGCGACCTGGGGCAGGTCGAGCCCGGCTTCCGCGCGGACGTCGTCGCCGTGCCGGGCAATCCGCTCGCCGACATCTCGCTCACGAGCCAGGTTGCGTTCGTCATGAAAGACGGCGTCGTGTACCGCGCGCCGTGAGTCAGCTCGAGCGCCGGCGTGCCGGGCTGCTGGTCGCCTTCGCGACCATTGTTGCGGCTGCCTGCGGCGGCAGCTCGGGCAGCGGCGGCGGCGATTCGGGTGATTCGGGCGGCAATCCGGGCGGCGGGAGTGTCACGCCGCCGCCGGCCGCGACCACCGCCGACTTCCGCGACGAAATCGTCTACCAGATCCTCACTGACCGCTTCGCGAACGGCGATGCGAGCAACGACAGCGGCCTGCTCGACCGTCGTGGCGACGCAGTGGATCGGGCCAATCCCGTGGGCTGGCATGGCGGAGACTTCGCGGGCATCCGGCGCAAGATCGAGGAGGGCTATTTCCAGCGCATGGGCTTCACCGCCATCTGGATCTCCCCGGTCGTGCTGCAGGTGCCGGCGCCGGGCAACGGCGGTGGCGTCAACGCGGGCAAGTCCTTTGCCGGATTCCACGGCTACTGGGCCGAGCGCTTCGACCGGATCGAGCCCCACTTCGGCGACCTTGCGGCGCTGCAGGCGCTCGGCACGGCGGCAGACGCGGCGGGGATCAAGCTGGTGGTGGACGTCGTGGTCAACCACGTCGGGCCCGGCTCGACGCTCGTCGGGCAGCAGCCCACGTGGTTCCGCACCGGCAGCCAGTGCGGCGCGGACGAGGTGACGACGTGCCTCGCCGGCCTGCCGGACTTCCGCCAGGAGGCACCGGGCGTTTCCGAGTTCCTGGTCGGCACCGTGCGCTGGCTGCGCGACAACGTCCCGTCAGTCGACGGCTTGCGCATGGACACGATGAAGCATGTCGGCGACGCCTTCTGGGCGCAGTTCTTCGCCGCCGGCAGCCCGGCCGACGCGCGCAGCTTCTGGACCGTGGGCGAGACCTTCGACGGCAGCGTGGCGCGCATCGCGCACTACCTCGACACGGTCGGCTCGCCCTCGATGTTCGACTTCCCGCTCAAGTTCGCGATCGTGGACAGCCTCGCGCGAGGCGGCAGCACGCGCCGCATCGCGGAGGTGCTGGCGCAGGACACGCTCTACGACGATCCGACGCGGCTTGCGACCTTCCTCGACAACCACGACGTGTGGCGGTTCACCTCCGAGTCGGAGGCGACGGGCGTCGCGCCCGGGGAGGCCGACCAGCGCCTCGACATGGCGCTGACGCTGCTCTTCGCGCTGCGGGGCACGCCGGTCGTGTACTACGGCACCGAGATCGCCATGCGCGGCCGGGGCGACTCGTACGACCTGCCGATCGGCGCGTCGAGCCGCGAGGACATGGATTTCGCGCGACTCGAGGCGTCCCGATTCGACGAGCGACTCGAGGCGCTCGCCGACCTGCGAAAGCGCCACCCGGCCCTCAGGCGCGGGGCGCAACGCACACTGCTGGCGCCAGGGGGCAGCTGCCGTACGGCGGCGTCCGCGCTCGACCCGGCGGCGGATTTCGGCGATCGCCTGTACGTGCGCGGCAGCTTCGACAGCTGGGCCAACCCGCCGCCCGAGTCACAGGCGTTCGTGAATCGCGGCAGCCGCCAGTACGAGGCTGCAGTGGATCTCGGCGCGGCGACGCACGAGTTCAAGATCGCGGCGGCGGACTGGGCGCCCGAGTTCTCCAACCCAGGCCAGCTCGCGACGATCGGCGTGCCCGTCACGCTCGGCTCGCAGCCGGGTACGGCGACCAACAGCCGCGTCGCGATTGCGCAGCCCGGCTGTTATGCGTTCGCGCTCAACGCCACCAACTTCACCGCGCCCGTGCTGACTGTCACCGGTCCGGCGGCGGGCGGCGGCGATCCCGACGTGCTAGCCGTCGCGCGCACGCTGGCCGGCGAGAAATCCATCGTGGTGGTGCTGAACAATCAGCGCAGCGCGGTGGACCTCGGCGCGCTCAGCGGCGGCGGCGTCCCCGTCACCGGGCTGCTGGGCGATGGCCCGGCGAGCGACCTGACCGGCAACGGCGTCAGCCTGCAGGTGAGCGGCGGCCGCCTGCGCGGCGTGCTGCCGGCGCTGACCGCGGTCGTGCTCTGAACGGCCACGGCATTTCATCGGCGCCGCGGGCGCCGGACGTTCAGATGTAGCTGGCGTACTGCGGGTCGTACATCTGCGACTTCATGAACTCCAGGAGGTCGTCCGGTCGGTCCACGCTCGCCAGATCGTCGCGGTAGGCCACTTCCGCGACCGCGGCCGCGATGTGCGCCGAGACGCCGCGCACCCGGTTGAGCGGCGGGTAGAGGCTGCCCTGCGCGAGGTCGGAGTCGCTCGTGTGCTGGGCGAGCGCACGAGCGGCCGCCATGAACATCTCGTCCGTTACGCGCGTGGCGCGCACCGACACGACGCCGAGGCCCACGCCCGGGAAGATGTACGAATTGTTGCCCTGGCGCGGCACGAAGTGCCTGCCCGAAAAGTCGACCGCGTCGAACGGGCTGCCGGAGGCGAACAGCGCCCTGCCGCCCGACCATTCATACGCCTGGGCGGCGGTGCACTCGGACTTCGACGTGGGGTTCGACAGCGCAAACACGATCGGACGCTCGTTGAGGCGGGCCATCTCCTCGACGACCTCGCGCGTGAACATGCCGGGCGTCGCCCCCACGCCGATGATCGCGGTCGGCTTGAGCGCCTTGACCGCGCCCAGGAAGTCCGCCACTGGTGCATGCTCGTGAGCGTAGGCCAGCTTGTGCTCCGCGAGGCCGCTGCGGCTCGCGACTACGAGGCCCTTGGAGTCCACCATCCAGCAGCGTGCGCGCGCCTGTGCGGGCGTGAGCCCTTCGTCCACCATCGCCGCCGCGAGCAGGTCGGAGATGCCGGTGGCGGCTTCGCCCGCGCCAAGGCACAGGAAGGTCTGCTCCGACATGCGCTTGCCGGTCACGCGCAGCGCCGAGAAGATCCCGGCCACGGTCACCGAGGCGGTGCCCTGGATGTCGTCGTTGAAGCAGCAGATGCGGTCGCGGTACCGCCGCAGCAGCCGGAAGGCGTTGTGGTTCGCGAAGTCCTCGAACTGCACGACGATGCGGGGGAACACCCGCTGCGAGGCCTCGATGAACTCCTCGATGATCTCGTCGAGCGCGTCGCCCGACAGGCGCCGCTGGCGCGTGCCGATGTAGAGCGGATCGTCGAGCAGCGCCTCGTTATTGGTGCCGACGTCGAGCATCACCGGCAGGCACAGGCGCGGATGCAGGCCGGCGCAGGCGGTGTACAGCGACAGCTTGCCGATCGGGATGCCCATGCCGTTGGCGCCGAGGTCGCCGAGGCCGAGGATGCGCTCGCCGTCGGTGACGACGATCATCGCGGCCTGGCGGTGGGGCCAGTTGCGCATGACCTGGCCGATGCGCCCGCGATCCGCTGCAGAGATGTACATGCCGCGGGGCCGGCGATAGATGTGACCGAACTGCTGGCAGGCGAGGCCGACCGTCGGCGTGTAGATGATCGGCATCATCTCGTCCGGGTTGTCGGTGATCACCCGGAAGAAGAGCGCCTCGTTCCGGTCCTGCAGCGCCTCGAGCAGGATGTACTTCTCGAGCGGCGATTCCAGTCGCCGGAAATTCTCGAGGACCCGGGCGGCCTGCAGTTCCTGCGTGCCGACCTGTGGCGGCAGCAGGCCGCGCAGGCCGAGGGCGTCGCGCTCCTCCTCGGTGAATGCGGTGCCCTTGTTCAGTGAGGGGTCCTGCAGCAGCGCCGTGCCGCGCGGAAACCATGCCGGCAGCGGCGGAAGGGAAGGGTGCCTGGGCTGTCTGGACGTATTCATGGCGGGCTCCGGAAAGATGCCGCCGTCGATCGCGCGGCGGGTCTGGCTTGACTGCCGCGATGCTAGGGGCCGGCGGTGGGCTGTCAATCCGGAGGTACCGGGGCCCGCGCCGCCTGGCGGCGGGCGCAGTTGCGGGTCACACGCAGCGCGGCCCGGCCTCGAACTCTCAGTCGGTCGCTCGCCGTCCCACGGAGCGCCGTCGCTCGCCTCCCCGCCAGGGCTCGGAGCGCTCGTTCCTGTCGAGCGATCGTCGCGGCCCGGCACGACGGTCGTCGTGATGGCGATAGGTGCAGCGGCAACTCTCCGGCATCGTGCACTCGGCCAGCGGCAGGCGCGGGGCCGCCTCCGACAGGATCCGGACGTCCTTGAGCGCCAGCGCCGCAGCGCAGCCTGCGGTTCCGGCGTTGACCGTCACGCAGTGATAGCGAAGCCGCGGCTTCCCGGTTGCCATGCTGTTCCCCCGCGCGGCGGTGCGGCCGCGCTTTGTCATTGATCTTGATCAACGGTACCGCGGTGCGCTGCGTCTGAACAGTCCTGCGCCGCAGCATCGCCACCGCGCGGGGCTGCCTTGACACCCGTTACGCCGCGGGGCCAGTCTTCGGTTCTCCAGAACGAAGAATGCTGCCAGGAGGAGAACGCCATGTTGCGCACCACTCGTGTGCTTTCTCTGCTTTGTTGCGTCGTGCTGATGCCCGCCGTTGTGACGGCGAAAGTGCGGGGAGCGCCTCCCGTCGCGAACGGTCCTGGAACGGTGCTCGTCGGAGCAGCCTCCCGCTCCGTCCTGCCGCTGGTCGAAGGTAGCAACGACTACCTGAAGGCGCCGCTGCCCGGTCGCGACGACGCGACCGACCCAGGCATCCTCGTTCCGGCGTGGGACGACGGCCGCATCGCCGTGGGCAACGGCCAGCCGGTGTCCTACTGGGTGCGCGACGACATCCGCGCGACCGCCGTCGCGATCGAGGACCCGCGCAGCCCCGACATCGTGGTCGTCGTCGCCTCGGACCTCTACATGGTGTTCCGCAACGACGGCGACGCCATGCGAGCCAAGGCCGCCGCGATGCTGCCACCGGGCGTCGCGAAGAAGCTCAAGGTCATCGTCACCGCGACGCATAACCACCACGGGCCCGACACGGCCTTCGACGTCAACCACGACTGGTACGAGCACATGAGCAGCCAGGTCGTGGACGCGATCGTCGAGGCCGTCGAGTCGCGGCGGCCGGCGCGCCTGCGCGTTGCCGCGGGCGAGCACTGGTTCGGCATGCGTGACGGCACCGATCCGATGGTCTTCGACCCGGCGCTCAACGTGCTGCAGGCCGTGGACGTGCAGGGGCGCACCGTGGCCACGCTGGTGCAGTGGAACAATCACCCGGAGGGCACGCTCAACTACTCGCCGCCGGCGAGCGTCATCGCCGCGGACTGCGC
Source organism: uncultured Gammaproteobacteria bacterium (assembly GCA_963712815.1). GTDB lineage: Bacteria > Pseudomonadota > Gammaproteobacteria > Steroidobacterales > Steroidobacteraceae > RPQJ01. The sequence continues at coordinate 810,930 of CAVQJL010000012.1, read as the reverse complement.
GGTGCTCGGGCTCAGCGGCTCAGCGTGCACGGCGCGCGGGCGGTACTTCACGGCCGACTTCCCCGGGATCCTGAGGGAGGACCTCCATGCCCGCTACGGCGGCGAGGTCGCGTTCATCAACGGTGCGCTCGGCGTGCTGATCGGCCCGGGCGGATCCGATGTCTGGGAGGTGACGCCGCAGCACCCGCTCGGCAACCAGCTGCGCGCGCCGGCCGGCGCGATCGGCCCCGGCGGCGCGCCCGGCAGTTACACCGAGCGCAATTTCCGGCGCACCACCCTCATCGGCGAGCAACTCGCGGCCGCGACTGTCCGGCTGCTCGAGTCGGCCGGGAAGATCGACGACCCGCGCGTCTCGTTCTCGGTGCAGCCGTTCTACACCTACCTCAGCAACCTCGGTTTCCGGATCCTGCTGACCGTCGATCCGGCCACGGGCCGCACCGATCTCGGCCACGAGGTGCCGATGCTCTACAACTGTCCGCTCGCCGGTCCCAAGACCGACGCAACCTGCGCCCCAGACGACCTGCAGAGCTCGACGGACCCTCTCATTGGTGTCCGCTTCCGCAACGGCGATCACCTCAGGAGCGCCGTGGAATACCTGCGCATCGGGCCCGTCGGCATGCTGTTCCTGCCCGGCGAGATCCCGAGCGAGCTGACGGCGGGGCTGCCCGCCGGCTTCCGCACCAGCCCTCAGAACTGGTACGAGGAGCCGCCCGGCCGCCACGCGTTCGGTGGCGACTACCAGATCCCGGGCTACGCGCTGCGACGCATGCCGGATCACTACAAGTGGACGGTGGGCCTCGGCAGCGACCAGCTCGGCTACTTCGTGCCGCTGTCGAACTATCGCGTGGCCTGCGTCGGCGATGCCTTCGCCGGGCCCGGCACCTGCGCCGGACTGCACGCGGCGGGGTTCATCGAGTTCCCGGATGCCGTGGCCGGAGCGACGTGCAAGCGCGTGACCGAGGACCCGGGCCAGCTCGCCTCCTATCCCCCGTCGGTCGCGCAACTTGTGGCCGCGAGTTGCCGCTACGGCCAGACGCTCGGCGAGGCGCAAGGGCACTACGAGGAAACGAACTCCGCCGGCTGGGACCTCGTGAAGGACATGATGAACGCCGTCGGCGCCCTCACCGGCAACTACGATCCGGCGCAGGTGAACCCGGCGTTTCCGGGCTGGTGGCAGGGCTTCCTGCCGCCGGGCGACCTGCCGTAAGGGGACGGCAGCGCGAGACGAACGAGGCCGGGCGCGTGGTGCGCGTCCGGCCTCGATTCACGGGAGCCGGTCGGGCCCGCTGTCGCCGGCTAGTCTCGCGACGCTGCAGGTCTCAGTGACCGCTGTGGCGTGCTGCCACGACCTCGATTTCCACCAGCGCGCCCGGGATTGGCAGGCCCGTAACCTGCACGGTGGTGCGAGCCGGAACGCCCGATTGCTTGTCCGGGCCGAAGAATTGCAGGTAGCCCTTCATCAGTCCCTCGAAATCCATCGTGTGGTCCCGACGCGGGTCGCCGACCAGGAACACGTTCATCTTCACCACGTCCTGCATGCCGAGGCCGAGCGCCTCGAGTTCCCTCTGGATCTTGCCGAGCACGCTCGTTGTCTGGGCTGCGGTGTCCCCGAAGCGCTCGATGCTGCCGGCGGGGGCCTTCGTGTCGGCGGCGTCCGCCAGCATTCCGCTCAGGAAGACGATCTCCGAGCCCGCGGGCACGGTCACGCTGGTCGCGATAGGGAAGCCCGATGAGGCGCGCCGGACGATGTCGTGGGCGTGGGCGCCGAGCGGTGTGCTCGTGAGCAGCAGCAGGGCGACAACGGCACGCGCGCTCATCCGGGCACCTCAACCGGGCTCTTTCATCTGCGACTGGCAGTAGTTCTCGATTCCGACCCGGCCGATCAGGTCGATCTGGGTCTCGAGGAAGTCGATGTGCTCCTCCTCGGACTCGAGGATATCCTCCAGCAGCTCGCGGCTCACGTAGTCGCCGACCTTCTCGCAGTGCGAGATTGCGTCCTTGAGGTCGGGGTGCGCGATCTGCTCGAGCTTGAGGTCGCACTCGAGGATCTCTTTCACGTCCTCGCCGATCATGAGCTTGCCGAGGTGCTGCAGGTTCGGCAGCCCCTCGAGGAACAGGATGCGCTCGATCAGCTTGTCGGCGTGCTTCATCTCGTCGATGGACTCGTGCTGCTCGTACTCGCCGAGCTTCACGAGGCCCCAGTCCTTCAGCATGCGTGAATGCAGGAAGTACTGGTTGATCGCGGTGAGTTCGTTCTTGAGGATCTTGTTGAGATGCGCAATGACGTCGGCGTCGCCCTTCATGACGAGCTCCTTATCTGGAAACCGGGACGGGGTGGGGCCGAAGCCCCGAGGTCACGAAGCCTGAGGCGCGCGGGACCGGGAATCAAGCGTTTCATCGAGTACCTGCCGGGCGCAGGGCTCGCAGGCGCCACAGCAGGTCGCGACGCCGGTGCAGGACTGCAGTTGCTCGAACGAGCACACGCCTTCCTCGATGGCCTGGTGCAGGCGCTTTTCGGAGATGCCGTGGCAGACGCAGACGTACATGGCTTGACCCTCGGGCGAGATCCTAGCGGCGACCGGATCTTATTGCAAATCATTCGCATTTAAGTAATTACCGAGGTCCCGGCGGGGCCCGCCAAACTTTCGCGCCGGCCTGATCGGTCCGGTGGCATCATCGGCGCCCCTTTTTTTACCTCGACCGCCCGAGACGGATGTCCGCTCGTAGCCCATGACCCAGAATCCCGAGCAGCCGATCGACGTCAAGCGAGTCCTGATGGACCGTGCCCGGCGCCATGCCGAGCGCGACGGTCTGCCGACGGACCGGCCCTTGCTGCCGCGACTCGTCGGGTTCCTGCTCGCCGTGGCCGCGATGATGGTGTTGCTGCTGGCATTCGACCGCTTCCTTGCCAGCGTGCAGCGCTTCCTCGCGCTGCCGATCGTCGATCCGGAGCCGTCGGCTTCGGCGCCTGCAACGGCACCTGTCCCCGAGTCCATACCCGCCTACGTGGTGCCGGTGGAGCCGGAGGCATCGACCGAAGTCGAGGCGTCCGGGAGCCCGCCGGCGCAGTGAGGTCGGGGTGTAGGTCGCCCGCCCGATTCAGTCCGCTCCGGCCGGCGGATCCATGTCCTCGTCCCAGCCCGCCTCCGGCGGCGGCACCTTGGCAAGCCACTCGCGGATCAGGCGGACGTGCTCGCGCTCGTCCTCGGCCATCTCGTGCGCCGCAGCCTGCACGGCCGCCGGCACACGCGCCGCCGCGAATCGCTCGAAGAACTCCACGGCCTGCTGCTCGTTGTGCTCCGCGAGCTTGAGTGCGTGGTAGGGCTGCATCAGGTAGTGCAGCTCGCCGTAGTCCGTGGTCTCGGGTCCCTCGGGCGTCGTCCAGCGGAACACCGCAGTCTCGGGCGGGCTCGTCCATCCCATCCGCGTCGCGATCTGGTCGCGGTGCTTGCCCTCGATGCGCGAAAGCTTTGCGAAGAGTTCGGCGACCTCGCGGTTGTTGTGCGCCGACATCTGCCCCGCGAGCTCGGCATAGCGCTCCGCGGCCTCGACCTCCATGGCGTAGGCGAACGCCATGAACTCGGCGACCGTACGCGGGAGCTTCGTGCGCGCCGCCGCGGACCGGCCGCGCCCGCTCACAGCGCGAACCTCGCCTCGAGTTCGGCCGGCGTCCGCAGCGCGCAGGGGCTGCGCGGCACGTATGGCGGTCGCCCGCCTGCGTACAGCACGCCGAGGTCGAAGCCGTTGTCGCGCAGAAGGCGGCGCACGGCTCGCGGGACGTCCGCCGTGGTGTGGAATGCATCGGGGCGCACCAACTTCTTCCACTCCTTCTGCTCGGGACGGAACGTGACGCAGGGCGACAGCACTTCGAGGAACGAGAACCCCGGATGGCGTACCGCCTGCTCGATCAACCCGGCCAGCCCGTTCGGATCGCCCGTGAAGCCGCGCGCGATGAAATTGGCTCCCGAGGCGAGCGCGACGACCAGCGGCTGGAATTCGCGCAGGCCGGTGCCGTCCGGCGAGAGCTTCGAATCCCAGTCGGGCTCGGTGGTCGGCGACGCCTGGCCCTTGGTCATGCCGTACACGCGGTTGTCCATCACGATGTAGGTCATGTCCACGTTGCGCCGGCAGGCGTGCAGGAAGTGATTGCCGCCGATCGAGTAGCCGTCTCCATCGCCGCCCGTGACGATGACGGTGAGGTCGGGGCGCGCGATCTTGAGACCCGTGCCAGTCGCGAGCGCACGCCCGTGCACGCCGTGGAAGCCGTAGCTCGACATGTAGGCCGGGATGCGCGAAGAGCATCCGATGCCGGAGACGACTGCGACGTCCTTCGGCTCGAGCGCCATCTTCGCCATTGCCTTGGCGAGCGCATTCACGACGCCGAAGTCGCCGCAGCCCGGGCACCACACCGGCTTGAGGTCGGACTTGTAGTCGTTCGGGCCGCGCGCGAGCGGGGCGGGTGGGGCCAAGGCGCAGGCCGAGTCGTTCATGCGCGGCTCCATTCGAGCAGGTGACGGTGGATCTCGCCGGGCTGGAACTGCAGTGCGCCCGCCCGGTGCAGGCTGGTGACGCGTCCGGGCAGGTCGCACTCGGCGCGAAGGTACTTGTAGAGCTGCGCCGAGTGATTCTGCTCGACCACCAGCACGCGACCGGCGCCCGCGAGCGCGGTGGCGAGCCGGCCGGCGGGCAGGGGCGCGAGCAGTCGCAGCGAGACCAGCCGCGTGGCGACACCGTCCAGCGCGGCGCGCTCGAGGCCCTCGCGCACCGGGCCGGTGCACGAGCCGAAAGTGACGACGGCGCAGTCAGCGGCCGGGTCGCCCTCGACGTCGGCCCAGTGCTCGCCGTAGTCCCACTCTTCGAGTTTGCATCGTCTCTTGTCGAGCTGAGCGAAGTGGTCGGCCGCCTGCGACGACGGCGTGCCGCGCTCGGCGTGCTCGAGACCGTCTGCCGTGTAGGCGAGGTTGGCCGTACCCGGGATCGCCATCGGCGAGATGCCGCTCGCTGTCAGCGCATAACGCCGGTAGACCGAATTATCCGCGGCGGCCACGTTCCGCCCGGGGCCTCGCGGCAGGTCCATCGGCCGATCCACGACCGACCGCGCCTGTCCCAGGAACTGGTCCGACAGCACGATCGCCGGCGTCTGCAGGGCCTCTGCGAGTTGCACCGCCCATTCCGTCGTGCCGAGGCAGTCGGCGACCGAGTTCGGCGCCAGCACGAGGTGCGGAGCGTCGCCGTGCAGCCCGTGCACGGCGATGTTGAGGTCACCCTGCTCGGACTTTGTCGGGATGCCGGTGGACGGCCCGACGCGCATCACGTCCACCACCACGAGCGGGATCTCCGCCGCGACCGCGAGCCCGAGCGCCTCGACCATCAGCGAGAGTCCGGGGCCCGACGTGGCGGTGAGCGAGGGCACGCCGCCGTAGGAACCCCCGATGGCCATGTTGATCGAGGCGAGCTCGTCCTCGGCCTGGACCAGCGTGCCGCCCACCTCGGCGAGCGCCGGGCTCATCCACTCGAGCAATTCCGTGGCAGGGGTTATGGGGTAGGCCGCCACGAAGCGCACGCCGCCCTTGAGTGCGCCGTAGCCCGCCGCCTCGTTGCCGGTCAGGAGCCAGCGCGGCGTTCGCGTGGCGGGGGGCTCGGCCAGTGGGAAGCGGCGTCCGATGCCGTCGACCGCGGCACGACCAGCGGCGACGGCGGCGAGGCTGGGTGCGAGCGCTGCCGGTCGCTTGCCGAGCGTCTTCTCGACGGCGCGCGCGACCGCCTCGTCCGGCAGGCCGAGCAGCGCCGCAAGGGCGCCGAGCAGCACCATGTTCGCGCGGCCCTCGGGCACGGCCTTGGCGAGCTTCTTGAGCGGCAACTCGGCGTGCATCGCGCCGCTCTGCAGGAACACCTCCGGCGGAACGCCCTGGTCCGGGTCGCCGATGACGAGGCTCTGTGCTCCGAGCGGGATCTCCGCCTTGAAGCGTTGCACGTTCTCCCAGTCCACGGCGGCCAGCACGTCGAACCGGTCGGCCATGCACTCGACGGGGTGGCAGGCGATGCGCAGCATCGCGGCCGCCTCGCCGCCGCGGATCTGCGGGCCCGAAGAGCGCGTCATGAGGGCGTAGTAGCCCGCGTACGCAGCCGCCTCGAGCAGCATGTTGCCGGCGGTCATGACGCCGGCGCCGCCGCTGCCGGCGAGCGCCACCGAGACGTTGCGCGACGGCGGCCTCGAGCCCGGGCTGTCTGGTTGTTGCATCGCGGTATTGTAGAGTGTGCGAATCATGAATCTCGCCGAATCGCTCCTCACCGCGCTGCGCGACCACGGCGCAGGGCAGGTCTTCGGCATCCCGGGCGACTTCGTACTCGCGTTCTTCAAGGCCGTCGAGGAGTCCGGGATCCTGCCCCTGTACACCTTGAGCCACGAGCCGTCGGTCGGCTTCGCGGCGGATGCGGCCGCCCGCGTCGCGGGTGGGCCCGGCGTCGCGGTGGTCACCTACGGGGCCGGCGCCCTCAACCTCGTCAATCCCGTCGCTGCGGCGTATGCGGAGAAATCGCCGCTGGTCGTGATCTCGGGCGCGCCCGGACAGCACGAGGGTCGCGGCGGGCTGCTGCTGCATCACCAGGTGAAGCGGCTCAATTCGCAGTACGCGATCTATCGCGAAATCACCTGCGACCAGGCCTCGCTGCACGACGTGGCGAACGCGCCTGCGGAAATCGCCCGGGTGCTGCAGAGCTGCCTTACGCAGTCCCGGCCGGTGTACCTGGAGTTGCCGCGCGACGTGGTGTTCGAGGCGTGCGCTCCCGTACCGCGGCTGCCGGAGCAGGCGTTCGATCCGTGCGCCGTGGCCGCCTGCGCCGACGAGGTCATGGAGCGGCTCGGGCGGGCCGAGCGACCCGTCATGATGGTCGGCGTGGAGGTGCGTCGCTTCGGACTCGAGACCCGCGTGGCCGAGCTCGCGCGGCGGCTGCACGTGCCCGTGGTCACGTCGTTCATGGGACGTGGCCTGCTCGCAGGCACCGACGTGCCGGTAATCGGCACCTACCTCGGCCTCACCGCGCATCCCGAGGTGGGCCGGCCCGTGGAGGAATCCGATTGCCTGCTGCTGTTCGGCGTGATCGTCTCCGACACGAACTTCGGCGTGTCCGAGGGCCGGATCGACGCCCGCAACTGCGTGCTCGCGGCCGACCGCGCCGTCACCATGGGCTACCACCGCTACGGCAACGTGCCGCTCGCGGCGCTGGTGGACGAGCTCACGCGGCGCGTATCGGACCGGCCGCTGCGGCCGGCTGGACGGGTGCCCGAGTATCCCCGTGGCCTCGTCGCCGACGACGCTCCGATCGCGCCGCTCGACATCGCGCGCGCCGTCAACGACCTGTTCGCCCGCGACGGCCGGATGCCGGTGGCGAGTGACACGGGCGACTGCCTGTTCACGGCGCTCGAGATCGAGAACACGGAGCTCGTGGCGCCCGGTTACTACGCCACGATGGGATTCGGCGTGCCGGCCGGGCTCGGGGTGCAGGCCGCGACCGGTCAACGGCCGGTGGTCCTGGTGGGGGACGGTGCTTTCCAGATGACGGGCTGGGAACTCGGCAACTGCCGCCGCTACGGCTGGGACCCGATCGTCATCGTCATGAACAATTGCAGCTGGGAGATGCTGCGCGTGTTCCAGCCCGAGTCGCGGTTCAACTCGCTGGATGACTGGCAGTTCGCGCAGCTCGCGGCACCGATGGGCGGCGATGGCCAGCGTGTGACGACGCGTCGCGAACTGGCGGAGGCGCTGGAGCGCGCGGCATCGCGCCGCGGACGATTCCAGCTCATCGAGGCGATGGTTCCCGCCGGCAGCGTCTCGCCGACACTCGCGGGCTTTGTCGCGGCCCTCAAGCGCCGCACCGCGGCCGCCGGTGGCACGGCCGCCCCGTCGGTGCCGTAGCGGCTGAAGGTGCGGGGCGCCTCGTGGGCGGGCACCAAGCAAGTCGACGCGCGTTTGTGCAAACATGCTGCGATGAATTCCGGTCCGGTTCCGCGCCGCACGCCCGCGTTGTTCCTGCGACGTGTCGCGCTCCGCCTGCTCGCGCTCGTGGGCTGGCGCACGTCTTTCGTGTGGCCGCCGGAGCCACGCGGCGTGATCATCGTGTACCCGCACACCTCGAACTGGGACTTCCCGCTGGGCATGCTGTTCCGGATCGGTCACGGCCTGCCGGCCAACTGGGTCGGCAAGACCGAGATGTTCCGGCCGCCGTTCGGTGGCTTGTTGAAGCGCGTGGGCGGCATCGCCCTGGACCGGCGGCGGACGGCCGGCTTCATCGAGGCGCTGGTCGCCGAGTACCGCAAGCGCGACTGGATGTGGCTTGCGATCGCGCCCGAGGGAACGCGCTCGCACACCGACCACCTCAAGGCGGGCTTCTACACGCTGGCGGTGGCGGCGGACGTGCCGGTCGCGCTCGGCTACATCGACTACGCGACGCGCACGGTCGGCATCGACACCTACCTGCGCATGACCGGCGACCGTGACGCCGACATGGCGCGGATCCGCGACTTCTACGCCGACAAGCGCGGCCGTCGTCCCGAGCACGCCGGGGAGCTGCGGCTGCGCAAGTGAGGCCGCCGGCTTCGGGCAGGTCTGGGAGCAACTGATGGGTACCGAGGCGATCGAGCAACTCAACACCGCCTGCTTCTGCGTCACGGTGGATGGTGATGCGCTGCGCCGCGAGCTCGATTCCGATTCCGCGACCCGCGGCCTGTACGACCAGCTCAAGCAGACGCACGCCTACCTGTTCGCGTACTTGCCGATCTTCGTCTCGCGGAAGAGCGTGACGGCCATGGAGCGGCTGGTGACCGCGGTGGATTCGGTGGTGGCGATGCCCGCCTACCGTGATGCGGTGCTGGCGCGCGCGCCCGGGATCGCACGCTTCGATCCTGGTCCGCTCGGCGCCGTGCTGGGTTTCGATTTCCACGTCACGCCGCAGGGTCCCCGGCTCATCGAGATCAACACGAATGCGGGCGGAGCGTTCCTCAATGCGGCACTCGCGCGCGCGCAGCGCGCCTGCTGCGCGCCGGTGCTGTCGATGCTCGAGGCGCCCGGCAGCCCCGAGGGCCCGCAGGAAGCGCTGTTCGCGATGTTCCAATCCGAGTGGCAGCGCCAGCGCGGAGACGGACCGCTCGGGCGGGTGGCGATCGTGGACGATGCGCCGACGGAGCAATACCTCTACCCCGAGTTGCTGCTGGTGGCTGAACTGTTCCGCCGACGCGGGATCGAGGCGGCGATCTGCGATCCGACGGAGTTCTCGATCGGGGACGGCGGACTGCGGCAGGCGGGCCGTCCGGTGGACCTCGTTTATAACCGCCTCACCGACTTCAGCCTGGGGCAGCCGGCGCATGCGACGCTGCGCCAGGCCTACACGGCGGGCACGGTCGTCGTGACGCCGCACCCGCGGGCCCACGCGCTGTACGCGGACAAGCGCAACCTGGCCGTCCTCGGTGACGAGAAGCAGCTGCGTCAGTGGGGCGTCGATGCCGCGTCGATCGACGTGCTGCAGCGAGCGATCCCACGGACGCGGATCGTCGAGCCTTCCGACGCCGACGAATTGTGGGCTGCGCGGCGCGATCTGTTCTTCAAGCCCTCGACCGGCTTTGGCAGCCGGGCGGCCTACCGGGGCGACAAGCTGACCCGCAGGGTGTGGGAGGAAATCCTGCGGGGCGAGTACGTAGCGCAGCAGATGATCCCGCCGAGCGTGCGCAGCGTGCAGGTGGACGGTCGCACCGAGCGCCTCAAGCTCGACCTGCGCTGCTACGTGTACGACGGGCAGGTGCTCTCGGTCGCCGCCCGGCTCTACCAGGGACAGACGACCAACTTCCGCACGCCGGGCGGCGGTTTCGCAGCGGTGCTTTGCCCGCCCTGATTGCGCCATTTACGAATACCGGCTCGCCCCGGTGGCCCCAAGAATCCGTTCAGTTGACGGGGGGGAGACGATGGCAGTCGAAGTACGGGCGGCGACTGGTCCAGGCCGGTCCACGGCAGAGTCGCAGCGCTTCGCCTTCGTCCTCCATCCGCTGACCGTCGACTATCTCGCGAATCATCCGCGCTATGCCTACACGCGGTACTTGCCGCGCCGGTTCGTCGAGATGACCGCGGCGTACATGCCGGGGAAGTACGTCGGCACGGTCAAGGGCGGCCGCTCGCCGGCCACCGGGCACACCGTGGACGGCCTGATCTACGCGCTCGGCGCCACGCCGCGCCAGATGCTGACCCGCCCGCCGGAGTTCACCTACACGCGGCTCAATGCAGCGATCGAGGACGCGGCGAAGCGCGGCGCGAAGATCGTCGGACTCGGCGCGTTCACGAAAGTAGTGGGCGACGCGGGCGTGACCGTGGCCCGGCGCGCACCGATCGCGGTGACCACCGGCAACAGCCTGACGATCGCGGCTACGCTCGAGACCGCCAAGCTCACCGCGAAGCGCATGGGCTGGGCCGACCTCGCGCGCGGCAAGGCCATGGTCGTGGGCGCGACCGGCGCGATCGGCTCGGTCTGCTCGCGGCTGCTGGCCGCAGCCGTCAAGGACGTGGTGCTCGTGTCCATCGAGCCGCCGCGCCTCGAGGCCCTGAAGCGCACCATCCTCGAGGAAGTCCCGGATGCGACCGTCACGACGGACGTGAGCAGTGCCCCGTGGGTCGGGCAGTGCGATCTCATCGTCACGGCCACGTCGGCCTTCGGGCTGCGCGTCCTCGACGTGAGCCAGTGCAAGCCCGGCGCAGTGATCCTCGACGTCGCGCTGCCACCGGACATTTCCGCCGAGGAAGCCGCCGTGCGTCCCGACGTGCTCGTGGTGGAGAGCGGCGAAGTGCTGATCCCCGGGCCGGTGAAGTTCAGCTTCGACATCGGCCTGCCGCCGGGCGTGGCCTACGCCTGTCTCGCCGAGGCCGCGTTGCTCGCGATGGAAGAACGCTTCGAGTGCTTCACGCTCGGTCGCGACGTGGCTCCCGAGCGGGTCAAGGAGATCTACCGGCTGTTCCGCAAGCACGGCTTCCAGATCGCGCCGCTGCGCACGTTCGGGCAGCTGCTCACCGACGAGCTGGTCGCCGGCAAGCGGGCGCGCGCGGACCAACTTAATCGCGACCCGGCACTGCTCGCGCGCGTCAAGGCCGAGGCCGCGGCGAAGATCGCCCGGATCACGCCGCGCGCCAAGGGCGTCGCCGGCCTGACCACGCTCAAGGCGTAGCGGTCGGTGCTGTCGGTGGCCAGGCCCTGGAACTCGAGCCGGGCGTGCCACGATCGCGCGCCGTCCACCTCGACACTGACCGTCGAATGGCTGCCCCCACCGCCGAGGTAAAATGTGGCTTTGCGGAAACCGCAGCGGCGTGACGTGCGATCATCATGGGTGCCCAAATGTCAGTTCCGAGGAGTCGCTGCGTGCTGCGGACCTTGACCCTTATGTTCGCCGTGCTGGTCGCGGGGTGCGCCCAGATCCCCGACGGCTTGACCGCCGTCGACGGCTTCGAATCCGACCGTTACCTCGGCAAGTGGTACGAGATTGCCCGGCTCGATCATCGCTTCGAGCGCGGGCTCGAGCAGGTGACAGCCACCTACAGCGCCCGCGAGGACGGCGGCATCGACGTCCTGAATCGTGGGTTCGACACCGCCCGGGGCGAGTGGAAGGAAGCACAGGGCCGTGCGAAGTTCTCGGGCGCGCCCGGAACCGCCATGTTGAAGGTGTCGTTCTTCGGTCCCTTCTACGGCGGTTACAACGTGCTGGATCTCGATCCGGACTACCAGATCGCGCTCGTCGCCGGTCCCACTCGTGAATACCTGTGGATCCTGGCCCGCCGCCCCGATCCGCCGCGCGCGGAAGTCGAGCGGCTGGTCCGGCGTGCGGGCGAGCTCGGGTTCGACACGGCGTCCCTGATCTTCGTCACGCACGAGCAGTAGCCGCTCCGCGGCGCTCGCCGCCCCGGTAAGATCGCCGTTCGTCCGCCCGCGAGGTCGCCGTGAGCATTGCACTCGTCATTTTCGCCGTCACGCTGGTCGCGAGCCTCGTAGGCCTGTACGCGAAGCCGGCCATCATCGAGGCCAGCCTGTTCCGGCCATACTGGTTCCTGCGCCGCAGGCAGTACGCCACGATAGTCACCAGCGGCTTCGTGCACGCCGACCTGCCGCACCTGATCTTCAACATGGTGACGTTCTACTTCTTCGCCTTTCCGCTCGAGAAGCAGATCGGTTCGCTGCGTTTCGCGCTGCTGTACTTCATGGGTCTCGTCGTGAGCGACCTCGGCACCTACTTCAAGCACCGCGGCGACCAGCGCTATGCCTCGCTCGGTGCCTCGGGGGCGATCTCGGCCGTGCTGTTCGCCGCAATCGTTTATTTCCCCTGGATGAAGCTGTTCATCATCCCGATCCCCGTGCCGATTCCGGCACCGTTGTTCGCCCTTGGCTACGTCGCGTACTCGTGGTGGTCGGCCCGGCAGGCGCGCGGCCGCATCAACCACGATGCGCACCTGGGCGGCGCGCTGTTCGGCATCGTGTTCGTCCTGCTCACGGATCCCGCGGCCTTCTCGAACCTGCTGGGCTGGCTCGGCAGCTGAGCGCGCGGACTGCGACCGGCGTCACGTCGCCGGGTACCAGTGCGGCTGCCGTGGCGCCAGCGGCCCTAGACTTCGCCCGATTCGGTCCGGTCCGATCGAGGAGGGTGCCCCGATAATCAAGTGTCTGCCGGTCCAGCTGTTGTGTGTCGCCATGCTGAACGTCGGTTCGCCGCTGGTGGCGCAGGCGGAACTCATCGGCACGCTCCAGGCGGTGGAGGCGGGCACGCGCGCGCCGGACCGCGCCGGTTGCCCGCCCGACCCGGCCCCGGCAAACTCGCCGCCATGACGCTCAAGGAACGGGTCGACGCGATCTTTCCGGAATGGCAGCGCTGGTATCCCAGCCTGTTCGATGCGGCCGTGGATCTCGGAGTGATACGCGCGCGCGTCTGCGATCCGTCGTCGCTGCTCCTGTCGAACCGTCATGCCGGCGTGCGCGCCGCGGCCGAGCTCGAGCACCGTCGCAAGTGGAGCGCCGAGGAGAATCCCCCGGAGGAGTAGGCAAGGATGCCGGCTATCTGCCGTCGGTCGCTCGCACCCGGTCCGCGTCCGTGAGGCGCTCCTCGCGATACAGCCGCAGCACGAACTGCCCGGACGGGCGCGCCCGGAACGCCTCGACCTCGGCTCGCCAGTCCTCGTCGAGATCCTCGAGGGTCAACCGTCGGCCGCCGAGGCTGCGGCCCGCATACTCCGGCGGCAGCACGGCGAGCGCCGCAAGGCTCGCGAACGTAATGTCCACGTAGCCGGGCGACTCGCCCATCAGGTAGCGGCGCCCATCGGCAAGCATCTCGTCCACTCGGCCGAAGCTCTCCCGGGTGCGCTCGAGCGCGCGCTCGGCCCGCGCCGGCGTGACGCCGAGCATGCGGCGCACGGCGAAGCGCAGCACTGGCGCGAGCGCCTGCAGCAGGGCGCGCTGCCACGCCGGGATGCGCGTCTCCTCGACGCCCCAGGAACGCAGCGTCAGGTCGCGGCGTGCGAACACTCGGGAATACACCCACACCCGCACGTCGTTGCCGAGGCGCTGGTCGAGGAACTGTTCGAGCTCGAGCGTTGCAGGTGTCGGTTCGAGGAAGGCCGTGCGCTCGAAGGGCAGCCGGCCGGCGTATTCGCCCCAGAGATAGCGCAGGATGCGCGGCGAATCGCCGATCCGCGTGAGTCCGGGCGGCACCTCGAGCGCCGGCACGGTACGCCCGGTCACCAGCACGCCGAGAATCCCGACGTTCGGCACCTCCTCGTAGGCTACGCCGAGGCGGTCGAGGCACCAGCGCACCTTCTCCGTGTAGTGCGAAAACGAGATCGTGTGCAGTCGGAGCGGCGCGTCGGATTGGTTGGCCGTGGCACGCGTGGCGCCGAGTCGCAGTGCCATGCCGGCAACCGCGACGACTATCGTGGCCGCAAGAGCGGCGCCTGCGCCCCAGCCGAGTCCGGCAACCGCGACGGGCAGCGCGTAGAGCGCCAGCGTGTGCGCCGTGCGGCGATCGCGAAGTCTCATGGCGATTCTCGTGGCGTCAGCGACGCGGCGGCATTTCCGCGAACTGCGGCAGGTCGTCCGTAATCTCGATCCACGCTGCCTTCGAGCCCACGAAGATGTGTCCCGCAGGCGCGATGCCCGGATCGCCGTCCAGGGAGCCTGCGGGGACCACGGCCATGTTGCGCTCGATCGACACGCGCGGCAGCTCGGAGCCGCAGCGCTGGCAGAACGCGGTGCCGAAGTACTGCGCGCTTGGCAACGCGAAGTTCTGTACGAGACCGGCGCCGCGGGTCCAGCTGAAGCCCTCGGCGTTGAAGAAGATGTTCGCGCAGTGTGCCGCGCTGCGCCCCTGCCGGCACCGAGAGCAGTGGCACAGGTACATGCGCAGCGGCGGCCCGGAGATCTCGTAGGCGACCTCCCCGCACAGGCAGCTGCCCTGCGCCACGCCCGGCTTCAGCTCGATCACGGGGCGTGGCGTGGCAGGCGTGCCGAACTCCGGCGGGTACTCCTCATGCTGCGGCAGGTCGTCGGTGATTGTGTGCCAGCCCGCCTTGGAGCCCACGAACATGTGCTTTGACGGCCGGATGCCCGGATCGCCCTCCAGGTTGCCGGCCGGGGCGATGACGAGGCCCATCTCCTCGATGAACGTCGGCGCGACGGACCCGCAGACGCTGCAGAAGTCGCGGTGCGCCTTTGCCGAGGACGCGTAGCTCGTCAGCGTGGTGGTGTCCGACAGCCAGCGGAAGCCGCTGGACGGGGCAGCCACCCAGGTGGCGAACGGCGTGCCGTGGTGCTTGCGGCACATCGAGCAGTGGCAGTGCAGCATGTCCACGAACGGACCGTCGATCTCGTAGCGGATGGCTCCGCAGAGGCAGCGGCCTTCAGTCATGTCGTCCTCCCGGCGGCCGCGAAGGCGGCGCGCGGGCTAAGTTATGCCGCGGCGCGCGATTTGGCCACCGTCAATCGAACCGGCCCGCGACCTTGATCCACAGCGTGCGCCCCGGCTCGTTGACTCGAGTCGTCTGCTCGAAGCCCGAGACCATGGCGCCGCCACGGCTTAGGTGCTCCGCGTAGAGCTTGTCGAGCAGGTTGTCGATGCCCGCCGATACCAGGATGGCGGACGACGGTCGCCAGGCGCCGTTCAGCGACAGCACGCCGAAACCGGCGGTGGGCCCCAGGTCCTGGCCCACGATGTTGCCCTGGTTCAAGGCATAGCGGTCCTGCGCGGCGACCAGTCGCCACAGCACTCCGGCGGACCAGCGTGGGTCCTCGTAGTTGAGGCCGGTGCGCACCTCGAGGGGCGGCATCTGGGCAAGCGGTCGGTCGTCGCTGCGGTTCTCGCCCCGCGTGTAGGCCAGGGTGCCCATCAGTTGCCAGCGCGCAGCGAGCGCCCAGGCTGCGTCCGCCTCTCCGCCCCAAGTGCGCGCGTCGACGTTGCGCGTCACGGTGGTGTTGCGCATGCCCTTGGGGTAGGCCGTTTCGATCAGGATGTAGTCGTCCACGTCGCTGTAGAAGGCCGAGACGGAGGCCGACAGCCGCCGTCCGGCGAAGACGAGCCCGGTGTCCAGCTGGGTCGTCCGCTCCGCGTCCGTGTGGAACGCACTCAGGCTGTCCGTGGCTTCCTTGCCGGCCGAGACGAGTTCCCAGTAATCGGGGAAGCGCTGCACGTGGCCGAGGCCGAGGTACGCAGTCGCCGGGGCTCGTGCGAGATCCCGCTCGTAGCGCGCGAAGCCGCTGGGCAGGGTCGCGTCGCGGGATTCGCCGGCGGTGGGGTTCGGCACGGCGGTCATCCCGACCCGCAGCGTTTCGCGCTCGTCGCGGGCGTCCCACGCGTCGGCCCGCAGGCCTGCGATCAACCGGTCGCGTCCGCCGAACTGCCAGTCGAACTCGCCGAACAGGCCGACGCTGCGGAACCATGCATCGTCGACGCGCGCGAGCGACCGGTACGGCCGCAGGTCCTGGTTCATGGTCGAGCGCAGCGAGTGGTCGTTCTCCTGCAGGTCGGCGCCGACGGTCAGCGTCGCGCCTTCGCCCCATGCGACCTCGACCGCGGCCCGTCCGCCCGTGGTGCGCCGGTCCGGATTCGAGACGGACCCGTATGGCATGGTCGCCGACGGCGTGAAAATCCGCAGGCTGTAGTTGTCCATCACGTGATCGACGTAGTTGTAATAGACCTGTGCTTCGACGCGCCTCACGTGCTCCGACAGCTCGTCGCGCTCGAAGTGCAGCCCGAGGTTCTCGCGGTCGAACGCCACGCCGTCCATCGCCCGGTCGGCGTAGGCCGCCTCGCCGTCGCTGCGCACGCCCGTGAGCTCGAGGCGCGTGTAGTCGTCGGGCGTCCAGCCGAGCGCGGCATTCGCGCTCCAGCGGTCGTATTCGGAGTGCACGGTCTGCCCGGCGCCGTCCTCGTAGTCGTCGGAGGCGGCGCGCGTGGCGGTGAGCTGGCCGTAGAACCATGGCGTGCCGGCCCGCAGGTCGCCCACGAGGTCGCTGCGGCCGAAGCTCGCGCCGAGCAGGCTCGCGTTCGCCAGGTAGCCGCTCTCCTCGAAGCGCTTGACGTCCCGCTCGAAGGACACAGTCGCGGCGGAGTTCCCCGGCCCCCGCAGTACTGTCTGCGGTCCCTTGGTCACCACGATGCGGTCATACGCCTCGGGGAAGACGTAGGCCGTCGGCGGGTCCATGCGCATGCCGCAGCCGCCGAGCAGCTGTTCGCCGTCGATCAGCACGTTGACGCGCGAGGCGGCCATGCCGCGGAACACCGGGTCGCCGTCGGTGCCGCCCTTGCGGATGACCGAGAAGCCCGGGATGGTCTTGAGGTAGTCGGCGCCGTCGTGCGCCGGCAGGGGCTGGCGCGGCGCCTTCGGGTCCGTGATCACCATCAGCGGAGCGTGCATGCGCGACGCCGTGACGACGATCTCGTCCAGGGACGGTTCGGATCGTGCCGCGCCGGCGATGCACAGGGCCGCAGGCACGGACAGCAGGACGGCGGCCCGGGGGGGGCCGCATAGAGTCACCATGATTTCGCTCTCCGACGTTGGAGGGGTCCAGCTCGAAACGGGCTAGACGGGCGTCGGCGGTGCGCGGGGTGACTGCGGGTGATGGAGGGTGCGAGCGGCCGGGGCCTGCGCCCGGGCACCGGCGATCGATTCCGGGCCCGCTTCGGGCGGCAAAGGCACGACGGCGACAGCCGGTGGCGCGACCGCGGCGCTGGCCGCGAAGACGCACGGAGCATCGTGCCTTGCGTGCTGTCCGGCGGGCGCCTCGTTCGCCCCGGTGAGGCGGATCACGACCGACGACTTCGCGTCGCCGTGGCACATCTGCATCGTGACGGCGAACCCGTCGCCGGCCGTCGGCATGAAGCCGGCAGGCACCATCAAGCGGAACGCGAGCGCCGGCAGCAGGAGCAGGTACACCCACTCCCGGGTCGTGCGTTTGCGCAGCCGGCGAAGATTCATGCGTGAATTCTAATGGACGGGCGACGCTCCGCGCGATTCACAGGCTTCCGCGACCCGCCGGCGCAGGATCTCGCCCAGTCGCCGCGCGCCGGGACCGGTCGTGTCGGGGTCGGCGTATACGAGGTACAGGGTGACGAAGCGCTCGCTTCCTTCGGCGAGCGGCAAGGGCCGCAACCGGTCCGAGGCGAGTTCCTCGCGGATGTTCTCCTCCGGGTACCAGGCGTAACCGAGCCCCATGCAGGCGGCGCGGATCGAGGTCGCCTTGTTCGAGACGGTCCAGCGGCGCTCGTTCAGCCAGCCACCGCTGCGGCTGCGCAGTGCGCCGGAGTCGCGCACCACGAGGTGCCGGTGCTGGCGCAGGTCGTCGAGCGCGAGCGTGCGCCCGAGCTGGTGCAGGGGATGGGCGGGCGCGGCCGCGCACACGAACCGCACCTGCATCAGCGGGTCGCCGAGGAACCCGCCGGGGACGAGGCCGCCGACCACGAAATCCACCCGCCCCTCAGTGAGTGCCTCCTCCGTGCCACCGAGGACCGACTCGGTGATCTCGAGGCGCGTGTCGGGGTGCTCGCGCCCGAACTCGGCGCAGCACTCGAGCAGCAGCCAGGTCGGGAAAATGATGTCCACTGCGATGCGGATCTCGGGCTCCCAGCCACGGGCGAGCTCGCGGGCTGCCCGCTCGACGCGGCCCGCCTCATCGACCAGGGCCTTGCCACGCCGATACAGGGCCTGGCCTGCCGGCGTTAGCACGGCCTTGCGTCCCTGCAGCTCGAATACCTTCAGTCCCAGCAGTTCCTCGAGTTTCTTGATGGTGTAGGTGACGGTGGACTGCGTGCGGTGCAACCGCGCGGAGGCCTGTGAGTAGCCCCCGGCCTCGACGACGGCCACGAGGGCGCTCCATTGGTCCAGGGTGATCCTTGGCGCGCTCATGTATCTACTCATTGAATGTTTAGTGCGAAAAATATCGTCTTTTTAATCCATGCGATAGATGAAAAGCTACGTTCCTAGCAAATATTGGCAACACCCGGGAGACGCCATGTCCACGATCCTGCAGTTGAACACCAGCCTCTTCGGCGAGTCCGGGCAGTCCTCGCGGCTGGCGGGCGAGTTCTCTTCGGCGCTCGCAGGCGCCACCGGTGCGGCCGTCATGGTCCGCGACCTCGCGCGCCAGCCGGTGCCGCACCTGACGGCGGAGCGCTTTGCCGCGTTCGGTACGCCGGCGACCGGGCGCACGCTGGAGCAGCAGCGTCACGTCGCGGAGTCGGACGCGCTCATCGAGGAGTTGCGCCTCGCCGACGTCCTGGTACTCGCCGTGCCGATGTACAACTTCGGCATCCCCTCGACGCTCAAGGCCTATTTCGACCACGTGGCGCGCGCCGGCGTGACTTTTCGTTACACGCCGGACGGACCGGTCGGGCTGCTAGGGGGCAAGCGCGCCTATGTGTTCGCGACGCGCGGCGGACGCCATGCGGGCACGCCAGCCGATCTGCAGACGGCCTACCTGAGGCAGTTCCTCGGCTTCATCGGCATCCACGACGTCGAGTTCATCTACGCCGAGGGACTCTCGCTCGGATCCGGGCAGCGGGAGCAAGCGCTGGCCGCCGCCCTCGCACGCATCGACCAGCTCGCCGCTTGAGTCGCGGCGTGGTCACCATCCCACTCTAGGAATGCAAAGGAGCGACTCGTCCATGAACACTTCCCAGAACCTCGCGGATCTCCTCGGCCGGATCCTCATTGCGTCCATCTTCCTGATCTCGGGCGTCGGCAAGGTGACCGGATACGAAGGCACCCAGGGCTACATGGAGGCCATGGGGGTCCCGGGGGCTTTGCTGCCGCTCGTCATCGCCGTCGAGATCGTCGGCGCGCTCGCGATCATCGTCGGCTGGCGGACGCGACTGTTCGCCTTCCTGCTCGGCGGTTTTACACTGCTGTCGGCGCTGATCTTCCACCGCGCGCTCGGCGACCAGATGCAGTCCATTCTGTTCCTGAAGAATCTCGCAATCACCGGCGGATTCCTGTTCCTGCTGGCGCGCGGCGCCGGCGGCTGGTCGCTCGACGCGCGGCGGGCCACCTCGATGGGGGCGAGGCCGTGACGGCGCGCCGGCTGCAGGCGGTGATCGAGTCGGTGGCGGCTTCCGATGGCGCCGGCGTGAAACTGCGCCGCAGCCTTGGCAGCCGGCCGAACCTGCGCTTCGATCCGTTCCTGATGCTCGACGAGTTCTTCTCGGACGACCCCAACGACTACCTCGCGGGATTTCCGGATCATCCGCACCGGGGCTTCGAGACCGTGACCTACATGCTCGAGGGCCGCATGCGGCACGAGGACGTGTTCGGCAACCGCGGCGACCTCGGTCCGGGCGACGTGCAGTGGATGACCGCGGGTCGCGGCATCATCCACTCCGAAATGCCGCAGCAGGCGGAGGGGCGCATGCGTGGCTTCCAGCTCTGGATCAACCTGCCGGCCCGCGAAAAACTGAAGCCCGCGGCCTGGCGTGACGTGCCCGCCTCGACGATTCCCACCGTGGCGCTCGATGGCGGCGGGGAGCTGCGGGTAATCGCCGGGCGCTTCGACCACGCCAACACGGTGACACCAGGGCCGATCGGCGGTCTCAGCACCGACCCGCAGTACTACGACCTGCGGCTGCCTGCCGGCGTGACGGCCGAGCTGCCGACTCCGCCCGGCCACAACGCTTTCCTGTACGTGTACGAGGGCGCTGCGAGCGTCGGCGAGGACGCGCGGCCGCTGCCGTTCCGGGCGGCGGGTCTGCTGACCGCTGGAGATTCCGTGCGCGTCGCGGCGGGTGAGGCGGGCGTCAAGCTGCTGCTGCTAGCCGGCCGACCGATCGGCGAGCCGGTCGTGCAGTATGGCCCGTTCGTCATGAACTCGGTCGCCGAGATCGAGGAGGCGATCCGGGACTACCAGGCGGGCCGCCTGGCCGTCATGGGCTGAGTCGCCGGCGCGACGTCTTACGTGTATTCCACCGCTGGGCAGGGCGTATACGCGTCGCAGAATACGGGCCACCAGGGGCAGTGGCCCTGCCCGTCGTGCAGATGGCGCCATGAGTCACAAGCACGAGCAGCTGCTCAGGACGATCTTCCACGACCCGATCAGTTGCAACATCCACTGGCGCGAGGTGGAGTCGCTGCTGCACCACGTGGGTGCCGACATCGAGCAGCTCTCCGGTGCCCGTATCCGCGTGAAGCTGAACGGGTCCGAGGGCATCCTGCATCGCCCCCACCACGGCAACACGCTCGATCGCAATTCGATTCGTCACCTGCGCGAGTACCTCGCGCACGCCAGGATGACGCCGTCGCAGTACGAGGCTGCGCGCGGCTCCGCGGCTCACTAGGCGAGGGCGGCCGTTGGCCGACCTCGCCGCGCTGATCCACGCCGGCGTCCGGGGCTCCCCGCGTCGGGCCGGTGCATCGGTCAGTAGAGCAGCGATACCAGCGTATAGCTGACCACTCCGACGAGCAGCGCCGAGAACAGGCCGACGCCGAGCGGCTTCGGACCGATGGCCCGCAGGCCCTTGATGCTGGTTCCGAGTCCGACGGCCGCCATCGCGATGGCGAGGCAGTAGGTCGCGACCTGCTTGATGAACCCGACGATCGACTTCCACTGCGCGGGATCGAGCATCCCGAACGGACGATCGCCGACGTCGCCCAGCGTGCGCAGCAGGCTCATGGCTGCGAACCCGACGATGAAGATCGGGATCATCGTGTACCACTTCGGCGCCGTGCCGCCTTCGTTCGAGCGGCGGTGATAGAAGACCGCCATGATCGGGATCACCAGCAGCATGCTCATGTTGCGCACCAGCTTGGTCACCGTGGCGACGTCGAGTGCCCTCGGGTCCTCGAAATACTCCTGGTAGACGAGCCCGGCGCCCGCGACCTGCGCGGTCTCGTGAACGGCGGTACCGAGGAACATGCCCGACCGGAACCCGTCGCCCGCGAACAGCCAGTGCGCCGCGAAGGGGTAGGCCAGCATGGCGACCACCCCGAACAGCGTGATGCACGCCACGGCATAGCTCGTCTCGTCGTCGCGGGCGCCGATCGTGGGCGCCATCGCGACGATCGCGGTCGCGCCGCAGATGCTCGTGCCGACGGCGATCAGCGTGCCGAGACGGTCGGTGAGCCCGACGCGCCGGCTGACCCAGGTCACGATCGCGAGCGCGGCGAGCACGGTGCCGACGATGATCGGCAGGCTCCTGAGGCCGATGGCGCCGGCCTCGACGATGCTGAGGCGGATGCCGAGCAGCACGATGCCGAGCCTGAGGATGCGCACCACCGAGAACCTGATGCCCGGCCTGAGCACCTCGGGCAGCCGGAAGAGGTTGTTGACGAGGATGCCCAGCAGGATCGCCATCATGATTCCGCTGATCGCGCCTTTCTGCAGCCCGAGAGCCGGCGCGATGACCCCGGCGAGGTACTCTCCCGCGAGCGCCAGGAACAGGGCGAGCAGGAATCCCCAGATGGCATTCATGGCAGGGCGTCTCTTGGAGTCATCGCCGTTCTGCGCCGCCGTGCGCGACGGATCGTAATTGTTGGGTACGCGAACGCTCTTGCCGCGAGCGTACATGAACGGGCCGCCCGCGGCTTCCCGGCGATGGTGATCCCGGTCAGAGTGTCCGGAGCAGTTTCGGCTAACATCCGCGCTCCATGAAGCCTCGATCCAGTCGCGTAAAGGCAGCAAGCGCAGGTCCGCCGCCCGTCCTGACGCCCGCCAGCCTGCGGCGTCTCGAGAAGAACGCCCACAAGGCCTGCGACCTGCTGGCGGCGATGGCGAACACCTCGCGCCTGATGATCCTGTGCCAGCTGGCCGATGGCGAAAAGTCTGTGAGCGACCTGCAGCCGCTCATTGGGCTGAGCCAGTCGGCGCTGTCCCAGCACCTGGGTGTCCTGCGTCGCAAGCACCTGGTCCGGACGCGTCGGTCCGGCCAGTCGATCTATTACTCGCTCTCGAGCGGCGAGGCCGCCGCGGTGATGTCCACCCTGTACGCGCAGTTCTGCAGGCGGTAGGCGCCAGGGCCTCAGGCGAGGCCGTGCGACGCCAGTTTCGCGACGTCGCGCGGCTCGATGTCCACCGCGCGGCCGAACCCGCCCACCCACAGTCCCCGGCGAAACTCGAGCCGGTAAAGCGTGAAGTCGCTCAATCGGAACGTGATGCGGCTGCCCGGGAAGCGCTCGAGGTAACGCTCTCGCTCGGCTGCCCAGGTCCTCGCCGTTGCGCTCGAGCGGGTGCACCTCGCACTCGAACGAGGCGCGCTTGATCTGCAGCGGGTCCTTCTCCGGGGCGTCCTGCTCGTGCAGCAACACGGCGGCACGGGCACCGGCCGACAGGCCCGCGGTGTGCCGCGACAGGCGCGAGGCGTGGATCACGACGCCGGAGTAGCCGGTCGTCGGCACGAAGGGCAGCAGGCCCGCGAAGGGCGCGCCGTCCACCAGGACCGCCAACGACAGAATCCGCTCGCCGTCGAGCAGGGCACGGATGGCGCGCGCGGTGGACTTGAGCATTGGATGGTTGCCTCGCTGCTGACGACTTCGGGATCGCCGGCCAATTGCTGCCGGCGGGTCCACGAAAAAGGGCGTCACGCTCCGGCGCGGGACGCCCCTGGATTCGACCAGTCCCGGTTCAGTACTGCAACTGCCCCGCGACCGAGGCGTGGTCCGACGGCCAGAGGCCGCGTCCTGGCGGACGGGTCTTGTCGGCGGCCACCTCGCCGAGCAGCCGCACATCCTTCACCTTGCGCGGCATCTCACGTGCATAGATGTGGTCGATGCGCTGGTCGAGCACCGAGACCTTGTTCGACAGGTCCTCGAGCTGGCAGCAACTGAGTCCGGCGGTGGCGCCTGGACGCAGGTCCCAGACGTCGTAGAACCCGGCGGCCTCGAACAGCATGTACGGCGTCGGCAGGCTGGACGGCGGGTCGTTCGGCGAGGAGTTCGTGTCGCCGACGACGATCAGTCGCCGGTCGGGCGGCGTTGTACCGAGCGCGGTCTGGATCAGCTGAAACGCCTGCAGGGCCTGCACCTCGCCCGGAATGAGCGCGTTGCCCTGCACCTCGAGATGGGTGTTGAAGAAGCGGTAGTCCGATGCCGTCGATCGTCACGTCCACTGCGAGGAATCCGCGCTCGACGGAACCCAGCAGGGGTCCGAGCGGCAGGTCCACGTCGAAGTTGCACCCGTCCTCCGACGGCCGCGCGCAGCGCAGCGGCACGTTCACGGCGGCGACGTCGTCGCGTGCCAGGATCACGTCGCGATCCTGCACCTGCAGGAAGGCCGGGATGCCGTTGATGAAAAACGGGATCCCCGGGTAGCCGTCATACGAGAACACGGCGAAGTTCTGCACGAATCCGACGTTCCGGTAGCGCGGTCCCAACGCTGCGAGGGTGCCGGCGAGGTGATCGTTGAAGGCGCCGGCGATGGACACGTCGTTGCAGGGATAGCCGCCGAGCTCCGGGATGGCCGGGATGCACCGGAACTCCCAGACCTCCTGGAGCCCGACCAGGTGTGGCTGACGCCTGGAGACCAGTGCCGCGAGCGCCGTCAGGCGCTCCGGCGTGCGGTTGGCCGCGATCTGGCGCAGCGCCGTGACCACAGCGTCATTGAAGCCGTCCGTGCCGATGGCTGCGATCAGCGGTGCGATGTCGGCGCCGAGGTACTGGTTCTGCGTCATCACGTCGATATCGGCGGACGACGCCGCGCCGGCGGCGGCGAGCGTCGCGACGGCGATGCATGGTAGTTGCCAGCGTTTCATCGGAGTCCCTCCAGGATCGACGCGTGTGTTGGTGATCGTGGCGCTCCGATTGTTGTCGGCCACGCCGCCATCGCGCGGCGTCGTCGCGCAACGGCACTCCGGTAACGTGCGCCCTGGTCGTGATGCGCGCAATCGGTAGTTTGGGAATTTGACTTAATGCGGCCGCACGCCCGGTTCAGCAATCGCCTGGAGTGGTCGCGTGGACCCACTCCAGGAACCGCGTCACTGCCTGCACCGACTGCATCGCGCGCACCGAGCGGAACACGTCCCACGCGTGCTGCGCGCCCGGCAGCTCGGCGTACACCACCGGCCGTGACGAGACGGCGCGCAGCCGCTCTGCGAACAGTCGTGCCTCCTCGGCGCTCGCGAGCGAGTCGTGCGTGCCGTGCAGGATGAAGAAAGGCGGGGCGTCGCGACGCAGCTGCGCGATCGGCGATGCAAGGTCCCAGAGCGCCGGATTCACCGTCGGCGCGCACGGCATCACCGTCTGCTCGAGCCAGCGGACCATCGCCGCGCCGCTACCCTTGAGCCCGTGCCTGTCGGTGAAGTCATACACGCCATAGAGCGGCACTGCTGCTGCGACAGCGGTGTCCACATGCTCGAAGCCGGGCTGAAGGCGTGAGTCGTTCGCAGTCAGCGCCACCAGCGCGGCGAGGTGCGCGCCCGCCGAGCCGCCGGTCACGGCGATGAAGCGGGGATCGCCCCCGTAGCCTGCGACGTTCCGTCGCGTCCAGGCGAGCGCCCGCTTGCAGTCCAGGAGATGGTCGGGGAAGCGCGACTTCGGGCTCAGGCGGTAGTTCGGGGTCACAACCACCCAGCCGCGCGCCGCGAGGTGGTACACGAGCGGCAGGGCCTGCTCGTGCTTGTTGCCGAGAACCCAGCCGCCGCCGTGGATCTGCAGCAGCACGGGCGCGTTCGTGCTGCCGCCGGCCGGGCGGTAGACGTCCAGCACCTGTCGCGGGTGCTCATCGCCGTAGGGAAGGTCGCGCAGCCATTCGACTTCCCGGCTCCGCATCGTGAACGGCAATGCGAGCTCGCGCAGCGGCACGGCGTTGCGCAGCACAGCGCGGCGAGCCGGCGGAATGTGCTCGCGGTACCTGGCGCCGAGGCCGGTCTGCAGCGCCTGCTCGAGCAACTGGGCCGCGGAACGTGCACGCCACTGAACGAGCGCAAGTCCCATCCACGACACGAGGACGAGCGCGAGCCCGAGGAGACCCGGTCTGGCCTCGAGTGCGGCGGTCGTGAGGCCGAACCCGAGCGCCACGAGTCCCGACATCAGTACGTGGAATGCGGCCAGCTCGCTCGTGAGCCAGCCTGAGAGAAACCAGAACATGTTGCCCCGGCCGAGCCGGCTCGCGCTGAGCAGTGCCGTGACCGTCGCCACCAGTCCGAGTGCGCTGAGGGCGAGGAAGATCCACGAGGACGCGGGCGCGTTCATGCCGACAGTGTCCGACGCGCGGTCGCGGCCGCCAAGCCGATGTCCCTGTCGAAGCCGATGCGGGCCAAGCGGGCTTGTCGTCGATCCTGCGGAAACTGCGGAATCGAACGGTCCGCCCGGACGTCTAACCTTTCCGGCAGCGGCGCTCGATCGGTGGCCGTGCACGAGGAATCCCATGAGCGTTTACCGAATTCCACTCACCGGGCTCTGCGCCACCGTTGCCCTGTCGATCGCCCTGGCCGCGCAGGCGCAATCCGCCGACCTCGAGGCCGGCCGAAAGATCTTCGAGGAAGTCTGCGCCGCCTGTCACGGCGCGACCGGCCGGCCCGATCCGACCAATCCGGTGGTGCAGGCGCTCGACCCCCAGCCTGCGGACTTGTCCGACCCGCTGTTCAACAGCCGCGAGCCGGCCACGGACTGGCACATCGTCGTCACCCACGGCGGCCCGGCGCTGGGTTTGTCGGCCGTGATGCCGGGGCAGAAGGGGACGCTCAAGGAGGAGGACATCCAGAACGTCGTCGCCTACGCCAAGACGCTCGCACCCGGCAGCGACAAATACCCGCCGGGCGAAATGAATTTCTTCCTGCCAGTGCGCACCAAGAAGGCCTTCCCCGAGGACGAGATCGTCTACAAGGCGCGCATTACCGAGCGCGATGGCGACAACGTCTGGCGCAACGTCGTCGAGATCGAGAAGCGCTTCGGCAAGCGGTCGATGGGCGTCCTCGAGATCATCCACGAGGACGACGGCACGGACTCCGAGATCACCAAGGTCGAAGCCGGGGTCAAGACCGTGCTGCACTGGAACCTCGAGAAGCGCTCGATACTCTCCGGCGCGCTGATCGTCGCGGTCCCGACCGACAGCGACGAGTCGGAGGAGATCATTCCCTATCTCGCCTACGGCAAGCAGTTCTCCGACAAGGCGACCTTCCAGTCGAGCGCCCGGGTCATCGTGCCGGTCGATGACACCGACGAAGGCGAGGTGGAGCTGGCGGGCGTGGTGCACTACCTTTGGGCGGACCTGCCGCGCGCGGCCTTCCCGGCGCTCGAGGTCACGGCGACCGTACCCTTCGACTCCAAGGACGAGGACACCGTGCAATGGACGGTCTTGCCGCAGGTGCGGTTCGGGCTCACCAAGGGCGGGCACGTGGCGCTCAACCTCGGCGTCGAGTTCCCGCTCAGCGACCAGCCCTACAACACCCGCTACCACCTGACCCTGCTATGGGACTTCGCCGACGGCAGCTTCTTCAAGGGCTGGTGAGCCCCCGCGCCGGGTGACCGATGCTCAGGCCGCGAAGCGAGTGCGCAGGAACCCGAGCTGGTCGCTGACGCTGCGCTCGAAGTGCTCGCCGAAGTAGGGCTCGAAGTGGCCGATCGGATAGCGCCTCACCTCGGCGTTGGCGCCAAGCGCTCCAGCCGCCCGCTCTGTGGCTGCGACCGGCGCTACGCTGTCGCGTTCGCAGAGCTGTAGGAGAACCGGGCAGCGAACGCGGTGGGCGAGGCTGACGGGTCTGTAAAAGGCGACGGACAGCGCGATGCGCGCGGCCACCTCCATACGCGCGTCCGGCGGCAGCAGCGCGCGGTAGCCCGCCTCCGCGTCGTCGCTGCTCATCACGGCGAGGCTGCCGGGTGGACCCGCCGTCGGCACGTAGTGCGCCCTTCGGAAGGGCGCCAGGGCGAGATCGAGCAGGCCGTGGCCGGTGAGTCGCAGGAGTTGCCGTGGCCCGGCGTACTCGAGGATGCGCCGTACGGCCGCGAGACCGTCCATCATCGGGCACTGACAGATCGCCGCGGCCACGCCGGGCACGGTGGCGGCGGTCACGAGTGCGTGTCCGCCTGAGAAAGAGGTCCCCCAGACGGCGACACGGTCAGGATCGACGCCGCTGAGGGCACGGGCGAAATCGAAAGCCGCGGCATAGTCCTGCAACTGGCGGCGCACCGACACGAGTTGCCGCGGCTGTCCATCACTCGAGCCGAAGTGCCGGTAGTCGAACAGCAGGACGTGCATGCCGGCCGCCACGAAGCGCTCCGCGTACGGCGCGAGCGACGCATCGCGCGTGGCGCCGAAGCCGTGCGCCATCACCACGCAGGGACGACGTTCTCTCGTGGTGCCGTTCGTCGTCGCAGGCGCATAGCGCCACGCCCGACAGATGCCGCCGTGGCTGCCGAAGGGGACTTCGACCCGTTCCACAGTCCGCCTCAGCCCATCGGGGCGACGCCGAACAGCCTCACGTGGGCCCACATGACGAAGACGGCATACAGCAGCAGGCCTCCGACGACTGCGATCGCGTCGTTGCGGATCGAAGCCGGAGCGCCGCGGACGGCGACCTGCGGGCGCTTGCCCGCCGAGATCCGGTCGAGCACCGCCCAGGCGAGGAAGCCGCCGAACAGCAGCACGTCGGCGAGCATGCCGTTGACGAGCAGGTGCGACAGCGCCCAGGCCTTGGTGGCGGTGAGCATCGGGTGCTTGACCGTCGCCTTGATCCGCCCGGGCAGGTAGGCGGCGAGCAGCAGCGGGAACACTGGCAGCATCAGCAGCGCGGTGACGTGCCGCAGCCAGAAAGGCGGGTGGTACAGAAGCACCGGGTCGAGCCGTGCCTGCGCGTAGCCGCCCACGATCAGCAGAAAGCCCAACAGCGAGGCGAGCGAATAGATCACCTTCCACGGGGCTGCGCCGATGCGCGCGATCGTCCGCTCGCGCCAGGCGGGCGCAAAGATCGCGGTGGAATGGACGCCGAGGAAGATCACGAGGCCGACGACGAGTTTGAGCATGGCGGGGGTCCGGTGATGGAGGCGCGCGATTCTACAGGCCGAAACGACCCCGGCGGCTCATGGCTTCGTGGCCGTCGCCGGCGGCCGATGCAGCCACTGCTGGACGATCTCGTGCCAGCGTCGCAGAAGTTCTGCCGCGAAGTCCGAGAAAACCCGCACTTTCGGCGACTGATGGCCCGCCGACGGGTACACGAGCGAGATCGGCGGTCCCGGTAGAACGAACTTCTCGAGGATCAGCTTGAGTTCGCCGCGCGCGACGTACTCGGCGACGATCAGGTCGCCCGTGTGCGTGATGCCGAGACCGGCCGCCGCGGCGATGATCGGCGCCTCGGCGGAGTTGAACTGCATGGCGAAGTGCAGCTTGAGGCGACGTGCCGTATGGGGCGGCGGGAAATTCCATTCCGGCGTGCCGCCGCCGGCGGGCGTGAGCCCGAGCAGGCGGTGCTGGCGCAGGTCCTCGGGCGTCGCGGGTTCCCCGTGGTCGGCGAGATAGGTGGGCGAGGCGCAGGTGACGATGTTGATCTGGCCGACCCGACGCGTAACGAGACCCGACTGCTGCACGGGTCCCACCCGCAGGGCAATGTCCACCCGCTCGGCGACGAGGTCCACGACGCGGTCGTTCAGGCGGATGTCGAGGTCGATGGCCGGGTAGCGACGCGTGAATTCCGGGAGGGCCGGCAGCAGCAGGTACCGGCCGAACACGACCGGGACGTCCACGCGCAGAAGGCCCTGGGGCTTCGAGCGCGCGCCGCGCAGCGTCTCCTCGGCATCCTGGACTTCATCCAGGATCCGTTGGCTGCGCCGCAGGAAGTCCGCGCCCTCGGCGGTCAGGCCGACTCGCCGGGTCGTGCGGTTCAGCAGCCGGACCCCGAGGTGCTTCTCGAGCGCTGCCACATGGGCGCTGGCCGCCGCCCGCGAGACGTCCAGCTCGTCGGCTGCCTGGGCGAACGAGCCGCGCTCGGCCACCCGGTTGAAGACCTTCATGGCGAGCAACTGGTCCATCGGTGGATTGTTCGGCGAACCAGAATGACGGTCAAGCGCGATGGCAAAAATTTCGGACAATGCCGCTCGGAAGCCATGCTCCCGGGCTTCGAATGGCCCGTCAACTCATTGAATTAAAGAAGCTTGTAGCGAGCATCCGAAAATGTGAAGCGCAGTCACTTATTTCGCTGCATTGCAGCACGACGAGCGTAAAATGCCGTTCGACGACACAGTCAGAGGCGAGCCCCGGCGGGGCCGCCGTGCAACGGTCCCCCGGCGCCAGTCTCGACAGAGCCTGACATAGGAGGCGCCATGTTCACGCAGGAATCGACCTATCTGTTTGCCCTGACCGCGACGCTTCTGGTCGCGACCGCCGCAACCCTGTTACTCCTGGGCCGGGCCCTCTACGACTTCCAGATCTTCTGGTGATCCGGCCCGCGGCAGGCCTGCGGCCGCGGCGTCCAGCACGCCGAACGCCGGCGCGTGCAGGCTGTGGACGTACAGCCGCCCGCCGTGTTCGGTGACCCCGCTGGTTTCCGCGAGACGGCCGGCCGGATCCTGAAGGTCGGACACGACCCGGCCGTCCTCGTCGAAGGCGATGACGTGACCGTAGGTGGGTGGTACCGGCCACAGCGACTTCGGCAGCCGGAGCGTCACGGACCGCAGCCATGGCATCGCGGCCATGCGGTCGATGGCCGCAGCGCGCGGCTTGGTGAGCCCGGTCCAGAGGCGGCCGTCGGTGCTGCGGGTCAGGTTGTCGGGGAATCCCGGCAGGTTGGAGGCAATCACCCGGGCGCGAGCGTCAACGGATGCCAGCGCCGACCGCGCATCGAGTCCCCGCGCAGACACGTCCACCTTCCAGATCCGGTACTCGCCGGTCTCGGCGATGTACAGGTGCCGTTCGTCGGCGGAGAGAGCGACCCCGTTCGGGAAGCACAGCCCGCCGATCAGGAGAGCGGTTCGGCCCGCCTCGGGCTCATGCACCAGCACCCGGCCCGTGCAGGAATGCTCGAGGATGTCGAGCACTGAAGCGTCGAACGTACCCAGCTGCTGCGGCGAGAAGCGTCGCGTGGCGTCGGTGAAGTACATGCGGCCGTCCGAGGCGATCACCACCGCGTCGGCGTATCGAATCGGATCACCGTCGAACTGGTCCGCGAGCACGGCGATCGAGCCGTCGGGCCCGATTGCCAGCAGGCCCTTCATTGCATCGGCCACGATGAGGCGGCCGGCGCCGGTGAAGTCGAAGCCGAGCGGACGACCGCCGGTGTTCACCACGACCTCGACCTGCGAGCCGTCCGGGTTCATACGCAGGATCGCCCCGGATTCCACGCCGGTGTAGAGCTTCCCGTCCGGACCGAAGTCGATGTGCTCTGGACCGACCTCCGGGGACACGTCCACCTGCGTGACAGCCGCGAGCCGCTCGTTGACTGCATGCGGGCCCGCATAGCCCTTGAACGTCGGCGCCTCCCAGGCCACGGGCTCGATCGGCACGGGCCAGAGGGCGAGGTAGCCGAGCAGGGCGAGCAGCAGCGCGCCCGTGATTTTCAGTGCCCGTCTCACGGCGATTCCCCCGCCACCCCGCGGGGCGGCATTCACTGGATGTGCAGGATGCTACGCGCCTCGGCCGGGCTCGCAATCTCGCGGCCGGATTCGCGGGCGAGGCGCACGATCGCCTCGATCAGCGGACCGTTGCTCGTGGCCTTGCTGCCGTCGGGCAGGTAGAAGGTGTCCTCGAGCCCGGTGCGCAGGTTGCCGCCGAGTTCCGCCGTGCGTCGGTGCAGCGGCCAGACATTGGCGCGCCCGATCGCTGTCACCTGCCAGGTGGCCGCGGGGGCGAGGAGGCGCATAAGGATCGGCAGCAGCTCGGGATCCGCGGGCATGCCGGATTCGACGCCCATCACGAAGTTGTAGTCGAGGTGGCCCTCGTAGAGCCCGGTGCGGGCGTACATCGCCACCGTGCGCACGATGCCGGTGTCAAAGCACTCGAACTCGGGCAGCGCGCCCGTCTCTTTCATCACCTCGAGGAAGGCGGCGACTTTCTCGACCGGGTTGTCGAACAGCATCGGCCGCCACGCCCACGAGCCGTCGCTCCTCACTTTCAGGTAATTGAGCGAGCCGGCGTTGCAGGCGGCGATCTCGGGACGGATGGCGCGGATGCAGGCGGCGGGCCCCGCGATGTCGGGCCCGACCACGCCGGTGGACTGGTTGAAGATCACGCCCGGGCAGGCGTCGCGGATGGCCTCGGCGATTTCCGCAGCCACCGCCGGTTCCCACGAGGGCAGGTGGCCGAGGCCCGGCGTCTGCTGGCGGAAGTGCACGTGCATCACCGAGGCGCCGGCGTCGAACGCCGCGCGCGCCTCGCGCGCCATCTGCTCCGGCGTCACGGGGACGTGGTGCTGCGCTGGATCGGTGAGCACGCCGGTGAGAGCGCAGGTGACGATCGTCTTCGACATCAGGCACCTCGTTCGTAGCGCATCAGGACCTGGCCCGGCGCGACCTGCTGCCCGGCCTCGACCTCGATCGTGGCGATCACTCCGTTGCGCGGCGCGTGCAACACGTGCTCCATCTTCATGGCTTCGAGCGTGCACAGCCGCTGCCCGGACGCGACCTCTGCGCCGGCCGCCACGGGCACCTCGAGCACGCGGCCGTTGATGGCCGCGCGCACCTCGTCCGCCTGGGCGGCCAGGTCGGCGGCCGAGCGCCGCGGTACGCGTCGCAGGCAGTCGAAGGCGAAGTCGCCGCGGCGGGTGTGCAGCCAGAGCGTTGCACCCTCCCACGCGTAGCGATAGGCAAGGGCGACGCCGTCCACCTCGACCTCGCCGTCGCTGCATGGCGGCACGGGCGTGCCGGTGACTGCAGCGCTGGCCGGTGCGCACGCACCCAGCGACTCGAGCGTCGCGCCGCTGGGAGCGAGCCGTACGTGGCCCGTGCGCTCGACATCAGCCTGCTCTGCCAGCGTCTGTGGCGCACGCCATCGAAGCCGCCACGGCGTCGGCAGCGGTCGTGCGTTGCTCCAGTGTCGCCACTCCCGGCCGTGGTCGCCGTCGTGTTTGCCCTCGGGCGCGGCGGCGAGCGACAGCCAGGCGGCGAGCGACCAGGTTGCCTCGTCCGGGGCGACGGCGCGGTCCGTGCCCCGCGGGAAATGGCGCTCGATGAAGCCGGTGGAGACCGTCGCTCCGTCCGCGAAGCCCGGGTGGCGCAGCACGCGGGCGAGGAAGGCACGATTCGAGGGCACGCCGAGCAGGACGGTTCGATCGAGTGCCAGCGCCAGGCGATCGAGGGCCTCGGCCCGGGTCGCGCCGTGCGCGATCACCTTGGCGAGCATGGAGTCGTAGTGCGGGCTCACCGACATGCCGACCGCGAGCGCGTGGTCGCAGCGCGCGAGCGGCTCGGGCCGCCAGTCGAGCACCGTGCCGCTGCGCGGCAGGAAATCGTCGGCGGGTTCCTCGGCACACAGCCGCACCTCGACCGCGTGACCGCAGAGGCGGATCTCCTCCTGCGCCAGGGCCAGCGGTTCACCGCGTGCCACGCGCAGCTGCAGCTCGACCAGGTCGAGCCCCGTGACGAGTTCGGTCACCGGGTGCTCGACCTGCAGCCGCGTGTTCATTTCCATGAAGTAGAAGCGGCCCTCGCGGTCGAGCAGGAATTCGACCGTACCTGCGCCCACGTAGCCGATCTCGCGCGCCACGGCCACGGCTGCCTGGCCCATGCGCTCGCGCAGCACCGCGTCCACGGCGGATGAGGGCGCTTCCTCGACGATCTTCTGGTGCCGCCGCTGCACGGAGCAGTCGCGCTCGCCGAGGTGCACGGCGTGGCCGTGCCGGTCCGCGAACACCTGGATCTCGACGTGCCGCGGCTCGATCACGGCGCGCTCGAGGATCAGCCGTCCGCTGCCGAAGGCCTTGGCGGCCTCGGAGGCAGCGCTCGCGAGCGCCGCAGGCAGGTCGTCGACGCGCTCCACCCGGCGCATGCCGCGGCCGCCGCCGCCGGCCGCCGCCTTGACCATGACCGGAAACCCGATGCGGGTTGCCTCGGCCACGAGAAGCGCCTCGTCCTGCGAATCGCCGTCGTAGCCAGGCACCACCGGGATTCCGGCCGCAGCCATGCGCTGGCGCGCGCGTGCCTTGTCGCCCATGGCCTCGATCGCAGCGGCCGGAGGGCCGACGAACACGAAGCCCGCGTCCTCCACGGCGGCGGCGAAGGCCGCGTTCTCGGAGAGGAACCCGTAGCCCGGGTGGATCGCCTGCGCGCCGGTGGTGCGCGCGGCGCCGAGGATCTTGTCGACGACGAGGTACGAGTCGGCCGGCGACGTGCCGCCGATCGGCACGTGCTCGTCGCAGGCGAGGACGTGCGGGGCGCCGCGATCGGCGTCCGAGCAGACCGCGATCGTGGCGATTCCCATCCGGCGCGCCGTGCGCGCGATGCGCACGGCGATCTCGCCGCGGTTGGCGATCAGCAGCCGGTTCAGTGTCCTCACGGGAATTCCGGCAGCTCGGGCAGCGGTGCCGCCCAGGCCGGGGCGCGGCGGCCGGCGGTGGCTGCGATGCCTTCGCGCGCCGCGCCGTGGCGCAGCAGGCCGGCGAACTCGAGCGCCGCCGCGTCGAGCGAGTCCGCGAGCGACGCCTCGAGCGTTCGATTGACGATGCGCTTGGTGGCGCGCAGCGCGGCAGGCTCGGCCGTGGCGAGCAGGCGCAGCTCGCGCTCCAGGGCTGCGCCGAGTCCGCTCGACGGCACGACCACGTCAGCGAGGCCCTGCGCCTGCGCGTCCCCGCCCTTGAGCCGCGCGCCGCCGAGCATCAGCCAGCGCGCCCGGCGCGCCCCGGCACGCCTGACGACGAAGGGCGCGATCTGCGCAGGCGCGACGCCGATCGTGACCTCGGGCATGGCGAAGGTCGCGTCCTCGGCGGCGATGACGCGGTCGCAGGCGGCCGCGAGCCCGCAGCCGCCGCCCATGGCGACGCCGCTGACCACCGCGATGGTCGGCACGGGCAGTGCCGCGACGCGCTCGAGCATTGCGCCGAAGCCGCGGTTGTAGCGTGCGATCGGGTCGTCTGCCTGTCCCGGCGCCGTCTGCATCAGTGCGAGAAAGCCCGCGAAATCGGCGCCCGCGCAGAAGTGCCCGCCGGCGCCCGAGATCACCAGTGCGCGTGCCTCGAGGTCCGCGCCGACGCGCTCGAGCAGGGCTGAGAGTGCCTCGACCAGCGCGTCGGAGAGCGCATTGCGCTTGTCCGGCCGGTTCAGCCGGGCGAACCAGAACGCGCCGCGATGCTCGACCTGCAGCAGGTCGCCGGGTGCAGTGGCGGATGCAGTCATGAAGGTTCCCCGCTCAGGCCTTCGGCAGGATGCCCATGAACTTGCAGATGATGCCGAGCATGATCTCGTCGGTCCCGCCGCCGATGGAGGCGAGGCGCCCGTCGCGGTACAGGCGCGAGACCGGGTTCTCCCAGGTGTAGCCCATGCCGCCCCAGTACTGCAGGCACTTGTCGGCCACTTCTCGCGTGAGGCGCCCGGCCTTGAGCTTGGCCATGGAGGCGAGCTGGGTGACGTCCTTGCCCGAGACGTACAACTCGGTGGCGCGGTACACCAGCGAGCGCAGCAGCTCGATCTCGGTCGAGAGCTCGGCGAGCGTGAAGTGCACGACCTGGTTGTCGATCACGGCGCGCCCGAAGGCCTTGCGGTTGCGCGTGTACTCGATGGTCTCGCGCACCGCGATGTCGAGGCCCCGGAGGGCGTTCGCCGCGCCCCACAGCCGTTCCTCCTGGAACTGGATCATCTGGTACATGAAGCCCGCGCCTTCCATGCCGATGAGGTGGCGCTGCGGCACGCGCACGTCGTCGAAGTGGATCACGGCGGTGTCCGAGGAGTTCATGCCGATCTTGCGCAGCTTGCGCTCGACCGTCACGCCCTTCGTCTTCATCGGGATGATGATCAGCGACTTGTTCTTGTGGGGCTTGCCCTCGCCGGTGTTGGCGAGGCAGCACATCCAGTCGGCCTGGGTGCCGTTGGTGATCCACATCTTGCCGCCGTTGATCACGTAGTCGCCGCCGTCCTTGCGCGCGGTGGTGCGGATCGAGGCGACGTCGGAGCCGGCGCCGGGCTCCGAAACGCCGACGCACACGACCTGCTCGCCTGAGATAGCGGGCGTGAGGAACTCGGCGCGCAGATCGTCGGAGCCGAAGCGGGCGAGGGCGGGGGTCGCCATGTCGGTCTGCACGCCGATCGCCATCGGTACGCCGCCGCAGCGGGTGTTGCCGAGCGCCTCGGCCATCACGACGGAGTAGCTGTAGTCGAGGCCCGCGCCGCCGTAGGCCTCGGGCTTGGTGAGGCCGAGCAGCCCGAGCTCGCCGAGCTTCCTGAACACCTCGTGCGCGGGGAAGATGCCGGCTTCCTCCCACTCGTCCACGTGCGGGTTGATCTCGTTTTCGACGAAGCGCTCGACGGTGCGCTTCAGTTCCTCGTGTTCCTGCGTGAACTGCATTCGGGTCTCCAGGTTCTAAGGTCGGGCGACGCCGAAGTCGAGCGGCCGCAGGGCCACCCGTTCGGCGCGACGGAAGAGCGACAGGACGAAACCGAGCACGCGTCGCGTGTCGCGGGGATCGATGACGCCGTCGTCGAGCAGGCGGCCCGACGTGTAGAAAGCCGAGGTCTGGCGCTCGAAGGTCGCGGTGATCAGGCCGCGCAGGCCGTCGATCTGGGCGCGGTCCGGCTCACGGCCCTTGGCGCGCGCCGAATCTTCCATCACGATCGCCATGGTCGTGGCGGCTTGCTCGGCGCCCATCACCGCAGTGCGGGCATTGGGCCACGTGAACAGGAACCGCGGCGAGAAACCGCGGCCGCACATGCCGTAGTTCCCGGCGCCGTAGGACGCGCCGCACTGCACCGTCACCTGCGGCACCGACGCGCAGGCCACCGCCTGGATCATCTTGGAACCGTGCTTGATCATCCCGCCGCGCTCCGACTCCGTGCCGACGATGTAACCCGTGGTGTTCTGCAGGTACAGCAGCGGGATGCCGCTCTGGCAGCTGGCCTGGATGAAGTGCGTGGCCTTCACCGAGCCCGCGGGGTCGAGTGGACCGTTGTTGGTGAGGATCGCGACCGGCAGGCCGTGAATGTCGGCGTGTGCGCAGACCGTGCCCGGGCCGTAGCCGGCCTTGAACTCGAGCAGCTCCGAGCCGTCCACGAGGCGTGCGATGATCTCCCGCATGTCCACGGGCTTGCGGCCGTCGCGCGGCATCAGGCCGAGCAGCTCCTCCGCCGGGTAGAGCGGCGCGCGTCCGACGGGCAGCGGCGCGTCGAAGCGCTGCCAGCCGAGGTGACCGACCAGTTCGCGCAGGATGCGAATGCCGTCGGCGTCGTCCTCGGCGAGGTACTCGGCGAGGCCCGACACGGTGGCGTGCATGGCGGCGCCGCCGAGGTCCTCCTCGGTTGCGATCTCGCCGGTCGCGGCACGCAGCAGCGGCGGGCCGGCGAGGAAGGCGCGTGCACGGTCTCGCACCATGATCACGTAGTCCGAAAGCCCCGGCATGTAGGCGCCGCCCGCGGTGGCACTGCCGTGCACCAGGGTGAGCACCGGCAGCCCCGCGGCCGACAGCCTCGCGAGCCGGCAGTAGTGCGAGCCGCCGCTGACGAAGTCCTCGACGCGGTAGCGCAGCAAGTTGGCGCCGGCGGACTCGACGAGATGCACGAAGGGCAGGCGGTTCTCGAGGGCGATCTGCTGCGCGCGCTGGAACTTCTCGAGTCCCATTGGCTGCAGCGCGCCGGCCTCGATGCCGGAGTCGTCGACGACGACCAGGCAGGTGACGCCGGCGATGCGGCCTACGCCTGCGATGCAGCCGCCGCCCGGCACGGTCTTCGTCGGATCGACGACGTCGAGCAGGTAGCCCGCGAGGGTCGAGAGCTGCAGGAACGGCGCGCCGGCATCGAGCAGCAGTCCGAGGCGCTCGCGAGGCAGCAACTGCCCGCGCTTCGCGAAGCGCGGCGCGGATCGCGCCGAGGCCGCTTCGGTGCGCGCCTCGATCCCCCGCAGTTCCTCGACGAGCGCGAGCAGGTGCGCGCGGTTGTCGGCGAACGCCTCGCCCTGCGTCGCGAGGGACGACTGGAAGGCGGGCACGCTCAGTCCCCGAGCACGCGCGGCTTGCGGCTGCGATGGAAGCCGTCGAACTGCGGGGCGGGCTTGCCCGAAGGCATCATCCAGTGGCGGCGCGCGTTCGGTGCCGCGCCGTCGATGCGCAGGCAGGCGCCCGAGACGAATGCCGCGGCCTCCGACAGCAGGAACACGATGGCCGCCGCCACTTCGGCCTCGGTGCCGAGTCGTCCGGCGGGAACGTGCTTCGCGAGGCCCTGGATCAGCGGCTTCATCGCCTCGGGATAGGTGTCCATGCCGCTCGAGGCGATCCAGCCGGGCGCCACGGCGTTGACGCGGACCGGCGCCCATTCGCAGGCGGCCGTCTCGGTGAAGTTGAGCATGCCGGCACGTGCCGCGCCGCTGTGCCCCATGCCCGGCATCCCGTGCCACATGTCGGCGAGCATGTTGACGATGGCGCCGCCGTGGGCGCGCATGCACTGCACGTAGCACTCGCGCGCCATCAGGAAGCCGCCAGTGAGATTGGTGCTGAGCACCGCCTGCCAGCCCTTCCCGGAGATGTTCTCGAGCGGCGAGGGGTACTGCCCGCCTGCGTTGTTCACGAGGCCGTGGATGCGACCGCGCGCAGCGACGATCGCGGCCACGGCGGCCTTGACCGCGTCCTCGTCGCGGATGTCGCATGGGGCGTGGCTCGCCTCGCCGCCGTCGGCGTGGATCTCGGCCTCGACCGCTGCGAGTTTCTCGGCACTGCGGCCGATCAGCACCACGTGTGCGCCGAGTGCGGCGAGCTCGTGTGCGGTGCAGCGGCCGATGCCGCTGCCCGCGCCGGTGACGAGGACGGTCTGGCCGGTGAACAGGCCGGGTCGGAACACGCTGCGGTAGCTCATGGGGCCCGATCCTAAATCAAGCGCTTGCTTGAATAAAGGGCCTCCCCTAGCATGGCGTCGCATGGACGAGCTGCGCCTGAACCCGGCCTACTACCGCCCGGACCACCTGGGCCTGCGCGAGACCTTGCGGCGCTTCGTCGCGAAGGAGATCACGCCGCACGCAGCCGACTGGGACGAGGCCGGCACCTTCCCGCGGGAGCTGTACCGCAAGGCGGCCGGGGTCGGCCTGCTCGGGCTCGGCTTCCCCGAAGAGTACGGCGGCGTCCCCGGCGTCGATTACTTCCATCGCCTGGTGGCGAGCCTGGAGCTCGCGCAGGCGGGCTCGGGCGGGGTCGTGGCCTCCCTGATGTCGCACACCATCGGCTCGCCGCCGTTGGTGACCTTCGGCAGCGAGGAGCTCAAGCGTCGCGTGCTGCCGTCCGTGCTGGCCGGCGAGCGCATCGCGGCGCTGGCGATCACCGAGCCCTCGGGCGGATCGGACGTCGCGGCGCTGAGGACGACCGCCGCTCGTGAAGATGACCACTACGTGGTCAACGGGGAGAAGACCTTCATCACCTCCGGGTTGCGCGCCGACTACCTCACCGTCGCGGTGCGCACCGATCCCGAGGCCAAGGGTGCGCGCGGCCTGTCCCTGCTGCTCGTGGCGGGCGACACGCCCGGGCTCACGCGCACGCCGCTCGCCAAGATGGGCTGGTGGTCGTCCGACACCGCCCACTTGCGCTTCGAGAACTGCCGCGTGCCTGCGGGCAACCTGATCGGGCCCGAGGGGGCGGGCTTCCTCGCCGTCATGCAGAACTTCAACGCCGAGCGGTTCTCGCTGGCCGCGAGCGCCGTGGGATTCGCCTGGGTCTGCTACCAGGAGGCGCTCGACTGGGCGCGCGAGCGGCGCACCTTCGGCAAGCGCCTGGCCGACCACCAGGTTGTGCGCCACCGGCTGGTGGACATGCTGGCGAGCATCGAGGCGGCGCGCGCGATGCTCGAGGAGACCGCCTGGCGGCTCGACCGCAGCCCGGCGGGCGACGCGTCGCTGATCGCCTCGATCTGCATGCTCAAGAACGTCGCGACGCGCTGCATGCAGTTCTGCGCCGACGCTGCGGTGCAGACGCTCGGCGGCATGGGCTACATGCGCGGCACGCGCTCCGAGCGCATCTACCGCGAGGTCAAGGTCAACATGATCGGCGGCGGGGCCGAGGAGATCATGAAGGAACTGGCCGCTCGCCAGCTCGGGCTGTGAGCAGCCGTGCCGACGAGGCCGGCCGGCGCGGGCAGATCGTCCGGGAGTCGGCACGGCTGTTCCGGGAGAAGGGCTTCGACGCGACTTCGGTGCGCGATATCGCCGCCGCGACCGGCCTGCAGTCGGGTAGCTGGGTTTACCACTTCAGGACCAAGCAGGACATCCTCGCCGCAGTGATGGAGGAGGGGCTCGCGCAGGCACTCGAGCGCATCGAGGCCATCGGTCGCGAGAACCTGCCGCCGCGCGAGCACTTCCGGGCGCTGCTGCGCACCCACCTGGACACGCTGCTCGGCCCCGGGCAGGACTTCATCCCCGTGCTGCTCTACGAGTGGCGTTCGCTCGAGGTCGCGGCGCGCCCGAGGATCATCGAGCTGCAGCGACGCTACGAGTCGGTCTGGGAAATGGTCATCGGCGAGCTGCAACGAACCGGCGAGTGGGCGATGCCGACGCCTGTGGACCGGCTGCTGATGTTCGGTGCGCTCAACTGGATCGCGCACTGGTACCGCGCGGACGGGCCGCTCGACGCCGCCGACCTCGCCGCCGAGGCCGAGCGATTCTTCCTTCGCACGCCGGAGGCGCGCCCGCGGAGCGCATCCACGGTTCGCGGCGGGCGCGCACCGGCGGCGCGGTCTCGGTCAGTCCGCGTTGCCCGTACTCCGGGCCGCAAGGCGTGACGGCACGTACTGGTCCATCACTTGCAGCAGGGGCTGCGCGTTGGCATTGCTGCGCGCGACCCAGTCCTGTGGGGGCGCCTGGGAGGGTTCGGCCACGGTGATCCAGGCGGACGTGAGAAGCGCGACGGCGAGCAACGCGCGAGCGGCGGGCGACATGGCGTTCTCCCGAAAATCCTGCACAGGCCGCGCATCCTGGAGCGTGCGCCCACACCGACGCAGTCCACCGGCGAGCCGGTGCGGCAGGTCGTGCACGGGAATTGCCGCGGGCCGGGTGGTTGCCATGAGACGCTCGCGTCGGCCGCAATGGCGTCGGCGACAGGTCGGAGCGATCTATGTGCGCCGCAGCATTTTGCTGCATGGCAAAAATGCAACGCACGTGCGTGTTGTCAGTCGGGCAAGACACTGGCACGCTTGCGCGACTGCGGAATGTAGTAGTGGCGTTTCGGATACTCCCAAGTGTCGCTGGGGTGTACCGCGGATAGCCTCCGTACGAATCACAACCGTGAGATAAACGGTTGGCGCAGTGCAGCATTCCAGCTTCGCGCGTGCGAAGCGGTCAACTTGAGGCAACTGGGGGATTTCTGATGAAGAGCGAATCCATGGGTCAGGGTCGTCGCAGCACCGTGCTTGCCACTGCCATCGGCACGGCACTCGCGGCATACGCGGGTGGTGCGCAGGCGCTGGAATTCGAGTTCGATAACGGAACGCGCATCAACTGGAACACGACGCTCTCCGTCGGCCAGAGCTGGCGCGCAGAAAACCCTCACCCCTACCTGTACACGCGCTCGGACGGGGCCCTGATCGGCAAGTGGTCCGGCGACCCGCTGATGCCGGGGGAGTATGCCAAGCGCGGCGACGGACTCGCCGGCAACCAGTCCGCCGGCGACGGCAACCTCAACTGGGGCAAGGGCGACCGCTTCTCGACGCCCTTCAAGATCATCAGCGACGTCGAGATCAGGAAGGGCAGCTACGGTGCGCTGGTGCGCGTGAAGGCCTGGTACGACCAGGCGCTCAACGACAAGACCGTCCGGATCGGCAACCAGGCCAACGACTTCAACGGCGTGCGCCCTGGCCTCGGCCCCGTGCCGGGCTACGGCCCCTGCGTCGGCACGGCGCAGCCGCCGGCCTGCATTCCGCTGTCGCCGGCAGGCCAGAACCTGTGGCCCAGCAAGAAACTGAGCGACGACGGCTTCGAGGACGAACAGAAGTTCGACAATCTCTATCTGCTCGACGCCTACGTTTACGGTTCGTTCGCGCTCGGCGATACCGACCTGCAGCTGCGCCTTGGCAACCAGGTGGTGAACTGGGGCGAGAGCGTGTTCATCCAGGGCGTGAACCAGATCAACCCGGTCGACGTGCCGGCCGCGCGTCGTCCGGGCGCCGAGCTGAAGGAAATCCTGCTGCCGGTGTGGATGGCCTACGCGAACTGGGGCCTGAGCTTCGGCTCCATCGAGGCCTTCTACCAGTTCCAGTGGAACAACACCTCGGTGGACGGCTGCGGCCAGTACTTCACGCAGTCGGGCACCCAGATCTCGACCGACCCGGGCCAGTGCCGCAGCATCACCGTCGTGGGCGGCGTGAACGGCAACCCGCTGCCGGGCACCGTGGGCCCGCTGGTCCCGCAACTCGGCTCGCAGCCGTTCCTGCAGGCGAACGGTACCTACGTGCCGGCGATCAATGGCCGCGAGCCCAGTGACAGCGGCCAGTTCGGCGTCGCGTTCCGCTTCCCGGTGGACAAGATCGATGCCGAGATCGGCCTGTACGCGATGAACATTCACAACCGGCTGCCGATCTCCTCGAGTCAGGTGGGCACGACGCCAGCGGACCTTCAGGCCATGAACCCGGTCGCCTACGGCGCGCTCGCCGCCGCGGGCCTGGTCGGCAGCGACGCCTGGGGCGGCTACTGGAAGTCGAGCCCGGCGTCGACGACGTTGTTCCGCAGCCTGATGCCGATCCTCGAGAAGGGCTTCGAGGCGCAGCTTGGCGCCAACGGCATCAACGTCGACCTCGAGCCGGGCAAGGGCTTCTGGGAGTATCCGGAAGACCTGCAGATCTACGGCGTCAGCGTAGCGACCAACCTGTTCGGCTGGTCCACTTCGGCTGAGTTCAGCTACGCGACGGACGTGCCGGTGCAGATCAACGGCAACGATCTCGTCGCGGCCGGCATCTTCGGCATCGGCCCGTATCGGCAGGCGGCGAGCGAGGCCAACACCAAGGGCATAGGCACCTACCTCGCGGGCTACGACCGCTTCGACAAGCGTCAGCTGCAGCTCAACGCGGTCAAGACCATGAGCAACGTGCTGTGGGCCGACAACATGCTGATCGTCGGCGAGATCGGCGGGCAGTGGAACAACATTCCGGACTACTCGAAGGGCGGTCTGCGCTACGGCCGCGGCTTCATGTACGGCACGGGCTCGGGCCCGGAGTACGCCACCGGCGGTTTCGCCTCGGGCCAGCCGGCGCTGGGCGGCCTCAGCCAGGGAAATTTCTGTGAGCCCACGTACGTGGCGGCGCCCGTGCCGCTCGCCAATGGCTTCTACAACCCGCACCCGATCGGCTGCAAGAACGACGGCTACATCACCGACATGGCCTGGGGATATCGCGTGCGCGTCTCGGCGGACTACCTGAACACGTTCAACACCGGCGTCACCGTCACGCCGAGCGTGTTCTGGTCGCACGACGTCGAGGGCGTCTCGATGGATCCGGCCTTCATCGAGGATCGCCAGATCCTCGGCCTCGGCCTCAAGTTCACCTACAACAAGCGCTATGTGCTGGACCTGAGCTGGGTCGACTACAACGACAAGAACTTCGATCCGCTGTTCGACCGCGACTTCTACTCGGCGGCCGTCAGCGTGACCTTCTGATTCGAATCCGGGA
This sequence comes from uncultured Gammaproteobacteria bacterium, assembly GCA_963712815.1. Classification (GTDB taxonomy): domain Bacteria; phylum Pseudomonadota; class Gammaproteobacteria; order Steroidobacterales; family Steroidobacteraceae; genus RPQJ01. The sequence continues at coordinate 767,746 of CAVQJL010000012.1, read as the reverse complement.
GAAAATCCACATGAAGACGATGACCAAGATTCTCGCGTCCGCCGTCGCGGCGGCCCTGCTCGGGGTCGCAGCGCCCGCGTCCGCGAAGCTGACCGATGCCGAGGCGGCTCGCCTCGGTGCCGACCTGACGCCCGTGGGCGCCGAGAAGGCCGGCAACAAGGACGGCAGCATCCCCGAATGGACCGGCGGCCTGTGCGCGCCCCCCTCGGGCTGGAAGCCCGAGCAGGGCTACGTCGATCCGTTCGCGAGCGACAAGGTGCAGTTCACCATCACCAAGGCGAATGCGGCCCAGTACAAGGACAAGCTGACGCCCGGCACGCTGGCGATGCTCGACAAGTACGACACTTTCAAGATGCCGGTGTACCAGACCCGGCGCACGGCCTGCCTACCGGCGGAGGCCTACGGCGTCGTCAAGGAGATGTCGACCAAGATCTCGCTGCAGGGCTTCGGCTTCACCGGCGGCTTCTCTTTCGCGCCGTTCCCGATCCCGAAGAACGGGCTCGAGGCGATCTGGAACCACGTCCCGCGCTACCTCGGCGGCGGCGTCAAGCGCCAGTACAACAGCTTCCCGGTGCGCTCGAACGGCGACTTCTACAAGATCGCTACCGAGGAACGGCGCGTGTTCTTCCGCAACCTCGACAGCGCGCCGGACAACCTGCTCGGCGTGTACTCCGCGCGCTTCCTCGGCCCGGCGACCCTCGAGGGCACGGTGTTCCTGGTGCACGAGCCGATCGACCAGGTCAAGGAGTCGCGTTCGGCGTGGATCTACAACGCCGGCCAGCGCCGCGTGCGGCGCGCGCCCGATCTCGCCTATGACAACATCAACGACGGCACCGAGGGACTGCGCACGACAGACCAGTTCGACGCCTACAACGGCGCGCCGGACCGATACGACTGGAAGCTGGTCGGCAAGAAGGAGATCTACATTCCCTACAACTCCTTCAAGTTGTCGGACAAGAAGCTCAAGTACAAGGAAGACATCATCCGCAAGAACACGATCAACGCCGACCTGATGCGCTACGAGCTGCACCGTGTCTGGGAGGTGGAGGCGACGCTCAAGGCGGGCAGCAAGCACGTCTACGGCAAGCGGGTGTTCTACCTCGACGAGGACACCTGGACGGTGGTGTATGAGGATGCTTACGACACCCGCAAGCAGTTGTGGCGCGTGGGCATCCACCCGATGCTTCAGTTCTACGACGCCAAGGTGCCTTGGCATCGCGCCAACATCTGGCACGATCTGACCAACGGCAGCTACCTGCTCGCGGGCCTCGACAATGAGCTGCGGACCCCGTGGTCCTTCGGCGAGAAGGCGACCTGGGGCGAGTTCCAGCCCGACGCCCTGCGGCGCGCCGGCACGAAGTGATGCCTGGCCTTCTAGCCTGGTCCAGCGAATAGTCACGATGCCGCGCCCCCGGGTCCGAGTCGGACCCGGGGATGCGGCGCCGGACGGGAAAGCGGGCGCACGGCGCCTGCGGTCGGCGGGGAGTGTCTCCATGAAGAACTGGATGAAGATGGCGTGCCTCGCGATGGGCGCCGGGATGGCGTTCGGCTCGCTGGCCCAGGGCACTGGCCCGGTTCGCGCCGACACGGTGGTCGAGATCAGGCCCGACCGTATCTACCTGCTCAACGTCGCCCGCGCAGGGGATCGTCTCGTGACCGTGGGCGAACGCGGCTTTGCGCTGCTTTCGGACGATGGCGGGAAGACGTGGCGAGCGGTCGTCACCCCGGTCAACCGCACGCTCACCGGCGTTGCTTTCGAGGGTGCCAGGCTCGGAGTGGCCGTCGGACACGGCGGTTCGCTCGTGCGCACCGAGGACGGCGGCGACACGTGGGCGGCCGTTGACGTGGAGAACGACGTCGGCTCGGACTCGCTGCTCGGCGTGGCGAGCTTCGGCGGCGGTCGCTTCGCAGCGTACGGCGCCTTCGGGATGTACCTGGACTCCTCCGACGGGGGCGCGACCTGGCAGCGTCGCCAGGTCATTTCCGAGGAATTCGAGAACCACATCTCCCAGGTCCTGCCGTTCAACGGCGCTCTGTGGATGGTGGCCGAGTACGGGACGCTGGCGCGATCGGACGACGGCGGGGCAACGTGGATCGAACTCGAATCGCCTTACGAGGGTTCATTCTTCGGTGCCGTGGCCGCCGGCGACAACGTGCTGGTTGTCTTCGGCATGCGTGGCACCGTATTTCGAACCGTAGACGGTGGCCTCACCTGGCAGAAGATCGAGACGGGAACGACCACGGCCTTCAATGGCGGCAGGAGGCTCTCGGACGGCAGGATACTGCTGGTCGGCAATTCGGGCCTGGTCGCGGAGAGCAGCGACGACGGCGCGACATTCGCCTTGAAGTGGTCGCCGGCGGGCAGGGGCTTCTCGGCTCTTGCCGAAGTCGCCGGCGGCGGCATCGTGGTCGTCGGGGAGAGCGGCGTCAACCCGCTCGACCTGTCGGCGCTGACGACCCGGTAAGCAGCGGAACACGAGAGATAGAACCATGGCCAACGAACCGAAGGTCCTCGCCGTCGCCGACGCCGAGATCGAGAAGCAGGAGTTCCGCAGCGACTGGATCGGGAAGATCTCCTACTGGATCTTCCACCACCGGCGCTGGTTGCTGATCCTGTTCACGCTGCTCACCATCCTGCTCGGCGTGATGGCGAGCCAGCTGCGGGTGCAGGCCGGGTTCACCAAGATGATCCCGCTCAACCACCCCTACATGTCCACTTTCCTCGAGTACCAGCAGGACTTCGGCGGTGCGAACAAGGTGCTCGTCGTCCTGAAGACTCAGAAGGGCGACATCTTCGAGAAGGATTTCATGGAGGCGCTGCGCCAGGTGACGGAGGAGGTCTTCTACCTCAAGGGCGTCGAGCGCAGTTCTGTGACGTCCCTGTTCACCCCTAACGTGCGCTACAACGAGGTCGTCGAGGACGGTTTCCGCGGCGGCAACATCGTTTCCGCCGACTTCGCCGGCACTCCCGAGCAACTCGAGGGGGTTCGCGAGAACCTGCTCAAGTCCGACTGGGTCGGACGTATCGTCGCCAACGACCAGTCAGCCGCCATGGTGGTGGCGACGCTGCAGGAGAACGACCCGGAGACGGGGCAGCGCCTCGACCTCCAGGAGGTCGCAAAGGCCCTGGAGGTGATCCGGGGCAAGTACGAGAAGGACGGCAACACCGTCCACATCATCGGCTTCGCCAAGGCGATGGGCGACATCGCCGACGGCGCGGCCGGCGTGCTGGTCTTCTTCGGCGTGGCGTTCGTGATCACCGCCATCCTGCTCTACTGGTACTCGGGCTCGCTGATGCTGACCTCGCTGGCACTCGTGTGCGCGATCGTGCCGGTGATCTGGCTGCTCGGGCTGCTGCCCGTGTTCGGCCTCGGCCTCGACCCGATGTCGATCCTGGTGCCGTTCCTGATCTTCTCGATCGCGGTCTCGCACGCGGTGCAGATGACCAACGCCTGGAAGCTCGAGACGCTGCACGGCGCGGACGGCGTCGCGGCGTCCACCCACTCGTTCCAGAAGCTGTTCATCCCGGGTGCCACGGCGCTGCTCGCCAACGCCTTCGGCTTCATGGTGATTGCGTTCGTCGACATCGAGATCGTGCGCGAACTCGCCTACACGGCGACCATCGGCGTCACGGTGATGATCATCACCAACAAGATGCTGCTGCCGATCCTGCTGTCCTACTACAAGTTTTCCCCGGAGCAGGCCTCGAAGCTCGCCGGCAAGGAGACGGCGGGCGACTGGCTGTGGGAGCGGCTCGGCCCGCTGGCCGACCGTCGCTCCGCGTGGATCGTGCTGGTGGTCGGCCTCGCGCTGCTCGGCTTCGGCATTTCGCAGGCGATGCACCGGCACATCGGCGACCTCGGCACGGGGGTGCCCGAGCTCAAGCCCGACGCGCGCTACAACCGCGACGTCGAGATGATCGTCAGCCACTTCGCGATCGGCGTGGACAACCTGCAGATCATCGCCGAGGCGAAGGCCGAGACGGAGGACGACTCGCCCTGCGTGGACCGCGAGGTCATGGAGCGGGTCGAGGACTTCGAGTTCCAGATGCGCCAGGTGGACGGCGTGGCGACGGTGCGCAGCCTGTCGGGGTTCGTGAAGTCCATGACGCAGTCGTTCGCGGAGACCTTCTCCCGCTGGCGGATGCTGCCCGAGTCCCGGGCGCAGATCGCGCAGGGCGTCGGATACGCCACGCGACTCGGCAACGAGTTCATGGATTCGCGTTGCACGGCAATGCCGATCAACATCTACACGGTCGATCACCAGGCCGGCACGATTGCCCACATCGTCGACCGGATCCACGCCTTCAAGGCCGGCGGCGGCGACACGGACAAGGTCACGTTCCGGCTCGCGAGCGGCAACGTCGGCGTGATGGCGGCGACCAACGAGGCGGTGCACGCAGCGGACAAGTGGGTGAACCTCGCGCTGTTCCTCTCGGTCGGCATCCTCTGCCTGATGACCTTCCGATCATTGCGCCTGACGCTCTGCGTCATCATCCCGCTCGCGCTCGTCACCGTGCTGTGCAATGCCGTCATGGCGATGCTCGACATCGGCCTGAAGGTGAATACGCTGCCGGTCGTGGCGCTGGGCGTCGGCGTGGGCGTGGACTACGGCATCTACCTCTTCGAGCGGATCAAGCACGAGATGGAACACGCCGGACGCTCGCTGAAGGATGCGTACGTCGAGGCCCTCAAGCAACGCGGCACGGCCTCGCTTTTCACCGCCGTGACCATGACCATCTCCGTGGGGACCTGGTACTTCTCCGCGCTCAAGTTCCAGGCGGACATGGGCATCCTGCTGGCCTTCATGTTCCTCGTGAACGTGTTCGGCGCGATCCTGCTCGCGCCGGCGATTGCCGCCTACTTTGTCAGCGACAAGACGTTCGCGAAGGACAAGGCGAAGGCCGTGTGACGCGCAATGCGTCGCCTCGGCCCGGCGGGCGGCAACGCGAGCTGCCCGTCAGCCGGGTTGGACCCGGGCGAGATCGTGGAGCCGGTCGATGAAGGCGCGCTCGTCGGGACTGACCAGTTTGCCGCCCATCCCGAGCAGGTCGCCCTCGCGGGCAGCCATGGCCACCCGCGTGGCCAGCGCGACGACGAACTCGACATAGTGGAGGCGGTCGTCCGGCGCGCCGTGGGCAGCGATGGCGTCGAGCGCGCGACCCATCGATTCGAGCGCCTTCGCCCGCAACGTGACGGCGGTGCGTTGCGCTTCGGGCAGCGTGTAGTACCACTCGCGCACGTCGGTCTGTGCCTTCATGATGTTCGAACTGACCGCGATCTCGCGGACCAGCGGATGCGTGCTGTGCATGGCATCAACGACGGCCTGCAGCCCGGCCTTGCGCTCCAGCATCTCGTCGAAGGGGCTGCCCCCGGACACGGATACGGCGACGATCACGTGATGCGGCGTGTCGCGGACGTCCCGCCACTCGGCGGCGGTGAGGCTATCCCGGGTCAGCATCTCGCGGTTCTCCCTGATCGATTGTCGTTTGTGCGGCGGCAGCCCGGAGGCATCCGGGTCGTCACGCGAACCGCAATCATACTATCGTTCTCAGCGAGGATCACATGACCGACCCTCTCGCCCGACCGCTCCCGCTGCCCTGCGGCGCCACACTGCCCAACCGCCTGTGCAAGGCGGCGATGACGGAAGGGGTCGCCGACCCGCTGCTGCGTGCCACGTCGCGCCACGAGCGTCTCTACCGCACCTGGAGCGCGGGAGGCGCGGGGCTGCTGCTGACCGGCAACGTGCAGATCGACCGGACGGTCCTCGAGCGCCCCGGCAACGTCGCCATCGATGTCTCCGAGCCCCGCAGCGTGTCCCGCGAGGCGCGCGAACGGCTCGCCCAATGGGCCCGCGCCGGTACGGCGGCCGGCAACCACCTGTGGATGCAGATCTCCCACGCCGGGCGCCAGAGTCCCTGGTACGTGACGCGGCGTCCGCTCGCGCCGTCGGCTGTCCAGTTGAAGCTCTTCGGCAATTACGCCCGGCCGCGCCCGGTCACCGAGATGGAGATCCACGACTTCATCCGCCGCTTCGCGGCGGCCGCGGCGATCGCGCGCGAGAGCGGCTTCACCGGCGTGCAGGTGCACGGGGCGCATGGCTACCTCTTGAGCTCGTTCCTCTCGCCCGTGACCAACGTCCGCACCGACGACTGGGGCGGTTCCCTCGCGAACCGCGCGCGTTTCCTGCTCGAGGTCGTTCGCGCCGTGCGCGCTTCGGTGGGGCGCGACTTCCCGGTGTCGGTGAAGCTCAACTCCGACGACTTCCGCAAGGGCGGGTTCACGAACGCCGAGTGCCTCGAGGTCGTGCGCTGGCTCAACGACGAGTCGATCGACCTGCTGGAAATCTCTGGCGGTACCTACGAGCAGCCGCGTCTGCTCGGCGCGGAAGGACGCGCCGAGGACGCCGTGCCCGTGCGACCCAGCACGCAAGCTCGCGAGGCTTATTTCCTCGACTACGCCGCCGCCATCCGCCGCGTGGCGCGCATGCCCATGATGGTGACGGGCGGTTTCCGCACGCGCGTCGCGATGGAGGCGGCGCTCGCGAGCGGAGACTGCGACGTGATCGGACTCGGCCGTCCGCTGTGTTCGAAGCCGGATTTTCCACGGCAGTTGCTGGCAGGCGAAGTGGCCGGGATCGATCGCCTCGAGGATCGCCTCAAGTTCGCCAGCCGCGGCTGGCGCTCGCCCTCGAGTGCGCTGATGCCGGCACGGATCCTCAACGTCTTCGGCGCGCAGGCCTGGTACTACTGCCAGATCTTCCGCCTCGCCGACGGACGCCCGCCCGAGCTCGATCGCGGCCTGCTGGCTTCGCTTGCCGAGTACCTCGGCGACGAGCTTGCGAGCGCACGCCGCATGCACCGTGCGTTCGACGGCTGAAGGCGCCGCTGGCGGCGGCTGGCAGGACGGCGAACCGGCGAGTGCGGTCAGGACGCGTCCGGTCGCCAGCGACTCCCGTCGTTCCGTCGGAACCAGTCGAGCGCGAGGTCCGCGACTCGGTCCGGCCGCTCCAGAGGCAGCCAGTGCCCGGCGCCCTCGATCCGCTGGTAGTCCCACGGAGCGGCCATCCGGCGGGCAGATCGCGCCATCTGGTCCTCGGCGAGACAGTGGTCCTCGCTGCTCCAGAGGCCGAGCATCGGCACGCGGCATTGCGGCCACGTGCGCGTGAGGACCGATCCCAGGTTCGCGCGATACCAGTTGAGTCCGGCCGTGAGGCGCCCCGGGCGAGCGAGGTCGCGCAGGCAGCCATCCGGGTCGGGGTGCTGTCGCAGCCAGTGTCGCAGCCTCGCCCAGTCCTGCGCCTCGAGCCAGCGCTCGGCGAGTCCCGTGAACTGCCAGCCGAGCACGTACAGGCCCTTGCGCTTCTGCTCGAAGCCGGCGAGTGCATATTCGCGCGGGTGCCCGACCGAGATCGCGACCGCGGAGCGCACGAGCTGCGGGCGGGTCATCGCGAGGCACCAGGTCACGACCGCACCCCAGTCGTGACCGACTACGTGCACGGGTTCTGTGATGCCCAGCCTGTCCAGCAGGTCCGCCACGTCGCCGACGAGCCGATCGACCACGTAGTGATGGCGGCCCGGCGGGGCGTCGGATTCGCCGAATCCGCGCTGGTCCACCGCGACCGCGCGATATCCGGCGGCTACGAGCCGCGGCGCAACGTCCCGCCACAGCTGCAGCGAATCTGGGAAGCCGTGCAGCAGCAGCACGACGGGTCCCTCGCCGGCCTGCGCGACGTTCAGGCGCAGGCCGGCGATCGTGAGGTGCCGGCCGGCGCGCATCGACGGCGCCTCAGGCGCCGCGCGGCACGGCATCGAACGCGATGGTCATGCGCGGCTCGTCGCCGCGGATGGGCGTGGTGCCGTGCCACAGGTACGAGGGGAACAGCACCAGCCGGCCGGTGCGCGGCTGCACAAAGCGCAGCGGCTGGCCACCCGGCATCGGGAAGCGCGGCTCGCCGAACTTGATCCAGCCGCTCTGCGCCACCGGGTCCTCGACCTCAGGCGGCACCGCGAGGTAATACGCCGAGCTGATCCAGCCTTCGGGATGGATGTGGTTCACGTGATGGCCGCCACGCCTCAGCCGGATCGACCAGCAGCCCACCAGCTGCGCCGGAGCCAGGTTGCGCGCGAGCAGCGGGTGGCGTGCGTCGCGGCCGATCGCCGCCTGGTAGTCCGCGATCGGCCCGGCGAGGGCGCGCCGGAACGCGACGAGCAGCGGCTCCTCGTCGTCGAGCAGGCCGCGCGAGGTCTGCGTGCCGAAACGCAGGCTCTGGTCCAGCGGATGGTGGCGCTGCGCGTGCCGAGTCTCGATCAGCGGGCGCAGCGCCTCGTTGAACTCCTCGATGTTCGCGAAACCGGGCGGTGCCGGCAGGTCGTAGGGCCGCACGAGGCGCTCGACGTCGCACCACTCTGCGAACAGCGGTTCGCCGAGCTGTCGGGCCGCGTCGATGCGGTAGGTGATCCAGCGCTGGTCGAGCGGTGCCAGCGCACGGAATCGCTCTATCAGCGGGATCGCTTCCCCAGGTTCGCCGGCCGAGAGCAGGGCGGCGACGAGGTTCTCGACGACGGGCACGTCGTCCGGCATGCCCGCGGCCGCCTCGCGCGCCGCCGCGACGGCCTCCCCATAGCGACCCGAGTCCTGCAGCAGGTTCGCGAGCGAGCTGAGCAGCTGCGGCGCGCGCCCGTGGCGCGCGATCAGGCCGTGGATCAGTCGTTCGGCCTCGCCCGTATGGCCGGCACGCCGCAGCACGTCGGCGTGCAGCATCGCCACGGCCGGCGGCGACGCGGGCAGCGCCGCGGCCTCACGCAGGGCGGCGGCGAAGTCCTCGTCCCCGCGCACGTGGCGCAGCTGCGCGAGCATGAACTGGCTGTCGAGGTCCGCGGGCCGTGCGGCCACCAGCGAAGCGAGCACCGCCTCGGCGTCGTCGTAGCGGTCCAGCAGCATCAACGCGCGGGCACGGGTCAGCGCGAATCGCGGGTGTTCCAGGCCGAGCCGCTCGGCGGCCTCGATCTGCTCGAGCGCCTCCGCAGCGCGCTCCTGCTTGCAGAGCGTCACGGCGAGATTGAATCGGGCCGCGCCGTAGCCTGGAGCGATCTCGACGGCGCGCACGAGGGCCTTGCGTGCCTCGGCCTCGCGGCCGAGGCCGTCGAGCGCGGCACCGAGCGCGGACCACGCCTCGCTGTCGCGCGCGTCGGCGGTGACCAGCGCCCGTGCGTGCGATTCCGCCAGCGCGGGTCGCCCGAGCTGGTTGGCGAGGCGGGCGAGGCCGAGGCGCGCCGGCCGGAATCGCCCGTCGATGCGTACCGCCTCTTCCATCTGCCGCAGCCCGGCCTCCGGCTGGCCGCGCGCCGCGAGCAACTGCCCGAGGTTGCTTCTGAACTCGGGATTGCGCGGTTCGAGATCCACGCTCAGGCGCAGCAGCCGCTCTGCTTCGTCGAGGTGACCCTGGCGGCGTTCGACGAGCCCGAGGATGTGGGTGGCGGAGGCGTCCGCGGGGCGGCTCGCCAGCACGGCGCGGCACGTGGACAGCGGCCTCTGCGAGGCGGCCGGCCTGAAGGTGCGACGCTGCGGACTGGAGCAACGGATCCATCGGTCCGCGAGCTTACCGGAGCCGCGCCTTTTGGCCAGCCAAAAAAAAGCCGCCCTGTCCGTAAGACAGGGCGGCGGCCGTGAGGCAATTTTACGAGCTTGTTAGAACTTCACGCCGACGTTCACGAAGTAGCGAAGTCCCAGCACGTCGTAGGTCGACGGGTCCGTGTTGGACTGGATGCCCGCCTGCGCGCTGGTCGTGTAGATCGGCGGGGCCTTGTCGGCAAGGTTGTTCACGCCGGCCGTGACCGAGATGGTGTCGGTCGCGTTCCAGCGGGCCGAGATGTCGTGGTACGAGTACGAGTCCACCGACGGCTTCAGCGCCCGTCGAGGGGGAAAGGATCGCGTCGTTGTTCGACGACATCCATCCCGTCGATGTAGCGGTAGGTGTAGCGGAACAGGAAGTCGCCGACGTTCCAGCTGGTCGCCACGCGCCCCTTGATCTCCGGGAAAGCACTTGCCACCGTCTGGCCGATCGTGCCGGCGCGGTCGAACCACGGATCGACCGAGGTTTCCTGCGACTCAGCCGTCAGCAGGTACGTGAACAGCACGTTGAAGCTCAGGCCGCCCCACTTCTCGTCCGCGCCGAAGGCGTCGAGCGGGATGCCCCAGTCGACCTGCATGTCCACGCCCTCGCGCTTCAGGCCAGCGAGGTTCAGGTTGGTCGCGACGACGTCCTGGACGCCGAAGTTGGCCGTGCTGCGCGTGAAGAGCTGGCAGAACGCGTTGTTCGCGTCGAACGTCGGGTTCGAGTCGAGCTGGTTGAAGCAGCGACCGACGATCGAGCTGACCGTCAAGCTGCTGATCACGTCCTCGATCTCGTAGTTCCAGTAGTCCACCGACGCGCTCAGGTTGCTCGCCCAGACGTTGTCGGCCCGGGACTGCCAGGCAATTCCGGCCGTGTAGGTGTCCGCCTCCTCCGGCTGGAGGTCGATGTTACCGCCGATGAAGGAGCGCGCCTGCGGGTTCAGCTGCGTGAAGGTCGGCAGCGTCGCCGCGGGGATGCCCTGGGCCTGGCACAGCGCGGTGACCGCCGCGGCATCCGGGCCGGTGCGGAACGTGCTGTTGAAGTTGCAGGGATCCGAGTACTGCGGGAAGTTCTCCTGAACGGGCAGGAACAGCTCGCTGATGGTCGGCGCGCGGATCGCGCGGTTGTAGGAGCCGCGGACCTTCAACGACTCGATCGGGTTCCACTGCAGCGCCACCTTGTAGGTGTCGTGGCTGCCGGCGAGGTTGTAGTCCGAGTAGCGGTAGCCGAGGTCCAGCGCGAGGTAGTTGACGCCCGGCAGGTCCTTGAGGATCGGGATCGCCAGCTCGGCGAAGCCTTCCGTCACGGAGATCTCGCCGGAGATCGGCTGCTGGGCATTGAAGCCCACCACGTCGCCGCTGGCGAGGAACTGGTCGGGCCGGAAGTCGCCGGTGTTCTTGCGGTACTCGGCACCGACCGCGAACTGCAGCGGGCCGGCCGGCAGGTCGACGATCGAGCCCGACAGGCTGCCCAGCGTCTGGATCTGCGTGTTCTCCTGGACGTTGGTCGCCTGGATCGTGACCGCGTCGGCGCAGGCCCGGGAGACGGCGCCGGCGCCGAAGGGGTTGAACTGGGCGCAGCCCTGGGCGGCGTAAACCGCGGGGTTGTTGTAGGCTGCCTGGAGACGCGAGCGCGACAGGTTGCCGCCCTGCAGGTTGGTGTACTGGGTGCGGCCCCAGCTCGAGAACACGTCCCACTTCCAGTCGTTCGGCAGCGTGCCGCGCAGGCCGATGAGGCCCTGCGTCACGTCGTACTGGTTCTCGGAGACTCGCGCACCGGCCTCGATGTAGCGGCGCGAGAACGCCGAGGTCGGCAGCGCCGCGCCCGGGGTCGCCCGACTCGCGATCAGCGTCTGCAGGTCGGCCGGGATCAGCGGGTTGGTGATCGGCATCGAGCAGCCCTGCAACGAGCCGCCGCAGGTCACCGGCGTCGAGGCCAGCTGCTGGTCGGAGTTGTACGTGGTGTACATGATGCGCGAGTACACCTCGGCCACGTCCGGCACGATGTCGTAGGTCGCGAAGCCGGCGATCTGCCGGCGGGTGAGCGGCAGCTGCAGGTAGTTCACCGGGCCGAAATTGTACGAGTACGACAGCGGGTTGAAGCCCGGGTCGGCCGTGTTGCCCTTGTAGTTGGTGACCGGCTGCGCGGTCGTGCCGCGGCCGAAGGAGAACAGCGTGCCGTCGGCGTTGAATCCGATCGCCGAGGCCGGCGGGACCTGCCCGGGGGCCGCCCCGTAGGCGCCGAACACCGCGTCGAGGGCCGCCTGGCTCGGAGCGTTGCTGCCCCAGTCGATGCGGCCATCCGGTACCGTACCCGAGCCCCGTGGCAACAGCGTGGGACCGAGGGTCACCTCGCCGAACGAGCGATCGCCGGCGAGCACTTCGTCACGGGTGTCGTAGGAGAGCGCGACCACGGCGTTGCCGCGGTCATCGGCAAAGTTGCCGCCGATCAGGCCCTCGACCAGCAGCGTCTGGCCGTCGCTCTTGTCGGTGATGCCGTACTGCGTGTTGATCTGCACGCCCTCGAAATTCTGGCGCATGCGGACGTTGACCACGCCCGCCACCGCGTCGGAGCCGTAGGTCGAGGAGGCGCCGCCCGACAAGATCTCGATGTTCTGGATGAGTGCCGAGGGAATGGTGTTCAGGTCCACCACGCCGCTGTTGTTCGACGGCGTGAGGCGGGTGCCGTCGAGCAGCACCAGGGTGCGGACCGTGCCGAGGCCGCGCAGGTCGACGTTGGCCTGGCCACCGTTCGACGGGTTGTTCGAGGTCGTCGTGATGGACGGCACGAGCTGCGGCATGGTGTTCAGCACCGTCTCGAGCTGCGCTTCGCCGGACAGCTTGAACGTGTCCTGGTCCAGGGTGATGACGGGGCTGGCGGCGTCATAGTCGGCGCGCGCGATGCGCGATCCGGTGACGACCACTTCCTCCAGTTCGGTCTGCGCCGCGGCGGGCATTGCATAGGCCGACGCGAAAGCAGCAGCGGCCAGCGTGTAGCGCACCGCCTGCCGGATGTTTGACGAATGAGACATTTATTGAATCTCCACGGATGAGTTGTTTGCAGCTCGCCGCAGGGTGGTCCGCACTCCGGGAACTTGCGTCCCGTTCGGCTTTCCTCCCCGTTTGGCCCCCGAATCACTAGTCGCACACGCCGCCGAAGGCCCCGACGGTTCGTGGCGACCCACCACCTAAGCTTCGAAGTTCGGTGGAAGATACTTACCTCGCCGCCGTCGCGCAACACTTGTGGCAAAAAAGCACGTTGCGGTGAAAAAATTGTGGTTTCTACGCAACGAGTGTGGCGGCCACCCGGCGGGCCCTGCGTCCGTGCACGTACGCAGCACGGATTCAGTGGCTTGAAGCACGGTGGGTCGTGCTTCTTTCGCCCGGCGCCGGAAGGCATCATGCGCGTCACGCCACCGACTCGCCGGGGAGGACTCCTCCATGTTGCGAAAAACATTCGTCCTCGCCGCGCTGTTCGCCACGCTGGCCGCCTGCGCCACCAGCCCCACAGGCCGCAAGCAGCTCATGCTGGTCTCCGAGCAGCAGGCAATCAGCGCGTCACGGCAGGCCTACGTCCAGGAGATGGGCAAGTACCGTCAGGCCGGCAAGCTGGTCAGCGATCCCAAGCTGCTCCGGCGCGTGGAGGTGATCACGGGGCGGCTGGTCGCACAGGCCGTGAAGATGCGTCCGGACAGCGGGCGGTGGGAGTGGAGCGTGGCGGTCATCGACGACCCGAAGACCGTCAATGCCTGGTGCATGGCGGGCGGACGCATGGCGCTCTACACGGGCCTGCTCAGGCAGGTGGACCCGACCGATGACGAACTCGCGCAGGTCATGGCGCACGAGATCGCGCACGCGCTTGCGAATCATTCCGCCGAGCGCATGTCGGTCGCCATGGCAAGCCAGGCCGGGGTGATCGCAGCCGGTGTCCTTTCCGACAATCCCGGTCAGGCCATGGCCACGGCGGCTGTCGCGGCGAAGTTGGCCGTCGACCTGCCCAATAGCCGCACCGCCGAGACCGAAGCCGACCGTATCGGTATCGAACTCGCCGCGAGGGCCGGCTATGACCCGCGGGCGGCGGCAAGCCTGTGGCAGAAAATGGGCGCGGTCGGCGGAGGCACGGCACCCCCGGCGTTCCTTAGCACCCACCCGAGTGACCAGCAGCGCCAGCAGCGCCTCGGCGCGCTCGCGACGAAGATGATGCCGTACTATCAGGCGCCGGGCGCACGGCCCACGCACCCGGTGCGCGTCGGCGCCGGCGCCGCCTGATGACCGCCAAGCCGCAGCCGCCCGTCGCGGCGATGAAGCCGCACGAGCTGAGGTCGCCGCATGGCACGCGCGTCGATGAGTACTACTGGCTGCGCGACGACGAACGCGAGGATGCCGGGGTGCTAGCGCACCTCGCCGCCGAAAACGCCTACAAGGACGCGATGCTCGCGCCGCTGCGACCGCTCGAAGAGAAGCTGTTCGCCGAAATCGTTGGGCGCATCAAGCAGGACGACATCACGGTGCCCTGCCTCGATCGCGGCTACTGGTACTACCGGCGCTATGAGGCGGGCGACGAGTATCCCGTTTACGCCCGCAAGGCGGGCTCGCTCGAGGCGCCCGAGCAGGTGCTGCTCGACCTCGACGAGCTGGCGCGCGGCCTCGACTACTACGACGTGGCCGAACTCGAGGTGAGCCCCGACAACCGCCTGCTGGCCTACGCCGAGGACACGGTCGGCCGGCGCCAGTACACGCTGCGCTTCAAGGATCTCGATTCCGGCCGGATGCTGCCCGACGCGATCCCGAACGTCGAGGCCGCGGTGGCCTGGGCCGCGGACAACCGCAGCGTGCTCTACATCGAGAAGGATCCGAAAACCCTGCTCGGGAACCGGGTGCGCAGGCACGTCCTCGGCACGGATGCGGCGACCGATCGGCTGGTGTTCGAGGAAGCAGACGAGAGCTTCTACGTGGACGTGGGCACGACCAAGGACGGCCGCTACCTCTACATCCATTCGCAGAGCACCCTCTCGAGCGAGCAGCGCTACGCGGACGCCGCCGACCCGGCGCTCGAGTTCCGCGTGATCAGTCCGCGCGAGCGCGACCACGAGTACCAGGCCGATCACTTCGAAGGCCGCTGGATCATCCGCACCAACTGGCAGGCGCCGAACTTCCGCCTGGTGCAGGCACCGGTCGGCGCCTCGTGCGATCGCTCGACGTGGCGCGAGCTCGTGGCCCACGGCGACGAGGCCTTCTTGCACGACTTCAGCGTGTTCCGCGGCTTCCTCGCGATCGAGGAGCGCTCGGGCGGCCTGCGCAGGCTGCGCATCCGGCCGTGGGACGGCGGCCGGGATTTCCACATCGCCTCCGACGAGCCCGCCTACCGGGCCGCGCTCGGCGACAACGAGGAAATCGGCGCCCACGTCGTCCGCTACACCTACACCTCGCTCACCACCCCCACGACCACCTACGACTACGACGTGGGGACGGGGGAGCGCAGGCTGCTCAAGCAGGAGCCCGTGCTCGGCGGCTTCGACGCCTCCCGATACGGCACGGAGTACCTTTGCGCACCGGCTCGCGACGGCGCCGAGATCCCGGTCGCCCTCGTGTACCGCAAGGGCTTCCGTCGGGACGGCAGCGCGCCGCTGCTGCAGTACGGCTACGGGTCCTACGGCCTGTCCAGCGACCCCGTGTTCGGCGCGCCCCAGCTGTCGCTGCTCGACCGCGGCTTCGTGTACGCGATCGCGCAGGTGCGCGGCGGGCAGGAACGCGGCCGTCGCTGGTACGACGCCGGCCGGCTGCTCCACAAGCAGAACAGCTTCAACGACTTCATCGACGTGACGCGCTTCCTCGTGCGGGAGGGCTATGCGGACCCGACGCGCGTGTTCGCCCGCGGCGGCAGCGCCGGCGGGCTGCTGCTGGGCGCCGTGGTGAACCTTGCGCCCGAGGACTACAAGGCGATCGTCGCGCACGTGCCCTTCGTGGACGTGGTCACGACCATGCTCGATGAGAGCCTCCCGCTCACCACCAACGAATACGACGAGTGGGGCAACCCGAACGAGAAGACTTTCTATGAGTACATGCTCGCGTACTCCCCCTACGACAACGTCGCGCGGCAGGAATACCCGGCCATGCTGGTCACGACGGGCCTCTGGGACAGCCAGGTGCAGTACTTCGAGCCGGCGAAATGGGTGGCGCGCCTGCGGCGACTCAAGACCGACGACCAGCCCATCCTGTTCCGCGTGAACATGGAGGCGGGTCACGGCGGCAAGTCGGGGCGCTTCCAGCGCTACCGCGAATATGCCGAAGAGTACGCGTTCCTGCTGGACCAGGCAGGGATCCGCGAGTAAGGGACTTCATCCCAACCGTCGCGCGGACCGGGAATCAGGCCCGACTCTCTCCCGCAGCTGCGGGAGAGAGTGGCCGTCGTGCCGGACGAGGGTGAGGTTCGTCGTCCTTACTTCGACTTGGTCCCGGGCGCCGCCGGCACCGGGAAGCCGCGCTTGCGCATGAGCGCGGCGATGCCGGCGTCACGACCACGGAACGCCCGGTAGCCGTCGGCCGGATCGATGGTGTTGCCCACCGAGAACACGTTGTCGCGCAGGCGCTTCGCCACCGCCTTGTCCCAGGGGCCATCGGCCTCGGTGAAGGCCTCCCAGGCGTCGGCCGTCAGCGTGTCCGACCACAGGTAGCTGTAGTAGCCGGCCGAGTAACCGTCGCCCGAGAACACGTGCATGAACTGCGGCGTGCGGTGGCGCATCACGATCTGGGAGGGCATGCCGAGCGCCGCGAGCGTCTCCCGCTCGAACTTGTCGGCGTCGATCTTCTCGGCGCCCGCGAGGTGCAGCTTCATGTCGATCAGCGCGCTCGACAGGTATTCGACGGTGTCGAAGCCCTGGTTGAACGTGTCCGCCCGCTTGATCTTCTCGACCAGGTCCTTGGGGATCGGCTTGCCGGTCTGATAGTGCAGTGCGTAGCGGTCGAGGATCTCGGGCGTCGCGAGCCAGTGCTCGAGCACCTGCGACGGGAACTCGACGTAGTCGCGCGCGACGCGCGTGCCGGAGACGGACGGGTAGTTCACGTTCGAGCTCAAGCCGTGCAGCGCGTGGCCAAACTCGTGGAACAGCGTCTCGGCGTCCTTCCAGCTGATGAGCACCGGCTCGCCCGGGTTTCCCTTCACGAAATTCGAATTGTTCGAGACGATGGTCTTCACCTCGCCGTCGAATCGCTCCTGCGGGCGGTAGGCGTTCATCCACGCGCCCGAGCGCTTGCCCTTGCGCGCGTAGGGGTCGAAGTACCACAGGCCCACCAGCTTGCCCGCCGCATCGTTGACCTCCCAGACGCGCACGTCGGGGTGGTACACGGGAACCTTGGCGGGGTCCACCGGCTTGAAGTGGAAGCCGAACAGCTGCTTCGCCATGTAGAACATGCCCTCGCGCAGGTTCTCCAACTGCAGGTAGGGGGTGATCTGGGTCTCGTCGAGGTCGTACTTGTCCTTGCGGACCTTCTCGGCGTAGTAGCGATAGTCCCAGGGCTCGATCGTGATGCCGGCGTCTTCCTTGTCTGCGATCGCCTGCATGTCGGCCACTTCCTGGCCGACGCGGGCGACGGCCGGCGTCCACACCGCCTCCATCAGTTCCATGGCGCGCTCCGGGTTCTTCGCCATGGTGTTCTCGAGCCGCCAGTGCGCGTGGGTCTCGTAGCCGAGCAGCCTGGCGCGCTGGGCACGCAGTGCAAGGATCTCCGAGATGATGGCGTTGTTGTCGGTCGCACCGCCGTTGTCGCCGCGGTTGACGAACATGCGCCAGACTTTCTCGCGCAGGTCGCGCCGTTCCGAGTAGGTGAGGAACGGTTCGACGCTCGAGCGCGTGTTGGCGATCACCCACTTGCCTGCCTGGCCGCGCGACTCGCGCGATCTGTGCTGCGCCGGCCCGCGCCGACTCGGGCAACCCGGCGAGATCCGCCTCGTTATCGATCACGAGCTGCGCGTCATTCTCGTCGGCGAGCACGTTCTGGCCGAACTTCGTGTAGAGGCTGGCGAGCTGCTGGTTGATCGCGGACAGCTGCTTCTTGGCGTCCGCGTCGAGCTGCGCTCCGGCGCGGACGAAATTCGTGTAGTACAGCCAGGTGAGTCGCTGCTGCTCCGGCGTGAGACCCGATGTCTCGCGGGCTTCGTACACCGCCGAGATCCGCTCGAACAGCTTCTCGTTCTGGGTGATCTGGTCCTGGAAGGCCGCCAGCCTGGGCGCCATCTCGCGCTCGACGGCCTGCACCGCGTCGTCGTTGAGCGTCGAGCTGTAGATGCCGTAGACCGTTCTGACGCGATCCAGCGTGCGGCCGGCACGCTCCATCGCCGCGATGGTGTTGTCGAAGGTCGGCGCCTCGGCACTGGCCGTAATGCGGTCGATCTCCGCGAGCTGTTCGGCCATGCCGGCCTCGAGACCGGGCTTCAGGTGCTCGACCTTCACCTGGTCGAAGGGCGGAACGCCGCCATAGGGGCCGCTCCAGGGGGCAAGCAGCGGGTTCGCGCCCGGGGCGGCGGTGCTGGCGGCCGCGGGGCCCGCGGCGAGGCAGGCGGCCATTCCGGCGCCGGCGATGAGGGACTTCAATGACATCGGGAATCCTCGCTGGGCTGTGTTCGGGACGAAGTCGGCCAGCGGGCTGCAAATCGCCTCGCGGCCGAACCGGCGGGTAAGCCCGCTAGACTACCGAATTTCCCGGGGGTTCCGCACGGCCCGCCGGGACTGCACCGCCGACGCGACCGCCGTGAGGGCCGCCAGCGTTCCCAGGATCGCAAGCAGCCGTCCGTAGGGCTGGCCCTGCGCTGCGCGGGCGGCGGCGAACACCCAGGCTGTCCGAAGCCATTCCAGTGCCCCAAGGGCAAGCACGATCTGCAGGGTGCGAACGGCCCAGGTGGCGCGGCTGAACAACAGTGCCGGCAGCACGACGCACAGCGCCGCGAGCGGCATCAGGCCCGCGCGGAAGAAATGCGCCGCGAGCAGCAACAGCGCGAGGCCCGCCAGGACGCTGGGGACGGCCATCCGCATCGCCGCTAGCCGCGCTCCCACATCAGGTCGGAGCCGCGCGCGATCGCGGTCTCGACCATGTCGACCAGCGGCACGGCGCGCATGGCGAGCGTCACCGGCGGCTGGCGATCCTCCTCGTCATCGCCGGCTTCCCCGGACGAATCGTCGACGACCGGCATCGCCTCGATCGGTGCCTCGAGCGAGCGGCGCAGGCTCGCGAGCGCCCCAGGAAGGTCGGCTGCGAGGATTGCACCCGGCACCGTGCCGGAATGGCCCATGGCGCGCAGCAGGGCGACGGCCGCATCGCCGTGCATGGTGAGCGCGCCGGCACGTGTGGAGAACTTGACGATCATGGGGCCTCCTCGAGGTCGCGGCGCGCGGGCGGCGCCCGACGTTGCGGTTGATCATGCGATCATAGCGGCGGTCGACGGCAGACACGAGGAGCGCGCAATGCAGTTCGAGAACCTGGCCTGCGAGCAGGCGGGCGACGTGTTGAAGGTGGTCCTGAACCGCCCGACGAAACTCAACAGCCTCTCGCTCGGCCTGCTTCGCGACCTGCGCGACTGCGCTGAGGCGATCCAGCGCCAGCGCTCGGTGCGCGCGGTGCTGCTCACGGGCGCGGGCCGAGGCTTCTGCGCGGGCGCCGACCTGACCGATCCCTCGGCCCTGCCTGCGCCCGGCCAGTCCATGGGACAGTTCATGGCCGGGCGACTGCGCGGCGAGTTCAATCCCGTGGCGACGATGTGGTGCAACCTGCCCGTGCCACTGGTCGTGGCCCTGAATGGCGTGGCCGCCGGGGCGGGCGCGTCCATTGCGCTCATGGGCGACATCACCGTCGCCGCTCGTTCGGCGAGCCTCGCCTTTCTGTTCGCACCGAAGCTCGGCCTGGCGCCCGACATGGGCGCCACGCACTTCCTCGCGCGCCGGGTCGGCGAGGCCCGCGCGCGGGCCTGCGCGCTGACCGGCGAGGCAATCCCGGCGGAGACCGCAGCCGCCATCGGCCTGATCGCCGAGTGCGTGGACGACGACCGGCTGATGGCGCGTGCGGAGGAACTCGCTCGCTCGCTCGCGGCCGGCCCGCGCCAGGCCTTCCTCGCGGTGCGAGAGCTCACCGCGCGAGCCGGGACGACCTCGCTCGCCGAGCAGCTCGAGCTCGAAGCGGCCGCCCAGGGAATCCTCGGCGACAGCCCGGACTTCCTCGAGGGCGTCGCCGCGTTCCGCGAGAAACGCACGGCGAAATTCCAGGCGCGCTGAGCCGGACCGCAGGCGCTGACGGCCCTCAGCCCGAGTGGAATCAGGCGAACTCGGCGAGGTACTTCGGCAGCATCGTCAGCCAGGTGGGCCAGTCGTGGTCCACTCCGGGCCCCCAGTCGTCCACCCGGTTGGGAATGCCCTTCGAGCCCATCACGGCTGCGAGCCGCCAGGACTCGCCCGGGTCCTCCCAGCGTCCCGAGCCGGTCGCGAGAATCGCGAAGCGCCGGCGCAGCGCGTCGAGCTGCCAGCCGTCGCCCAGCCCCGGCAGGAAGTGCAGCGGCGAGGAATAGTAGAAGTCGTCGTTCCAGCCGCCGCCCAGGTGGCCGGACAGGTCGTAGGTGCCGCTCATGCCGAGCGCGAGGCGGAATGCGTCCGGGTGCCTGCACAGGCTCTCCACCGCGTAGAGCGCGCCGTAGGAGGCGCCGGCCGCGACGATCTCGATGTCCTGCGTCGCGCAGTCGCTGCGGATCAGCGGCACGACTTCCTCGTACACGTAGGCGTCGAACAGGTTCTGCACGCGCGAGCAGTACTCCGGGGAGTGCTGCCGCGAGGTCCAGTGCCGTCCCGGGAACGCTGTCCACCGCATAGACCTTGATGCGTCCCGCGTCGATCAGGCCTGAGACGGCGCCGATGAGGCCCTGCCGCTCCGGCTCCTCGAAATCGCCGCCTGCCGACGGGAACAGCAGCACCGGCGTGCCCCAGTGTCCCCAGCGCACCACCCGGGCGGGGCAGGGCAACCGGTGCGTGTGCCAGCCGAAGTAATCGCGTCGCATCAGCGGTGGCCCTCGGCGGCACGCCACTGCTGGATGCGTCCGTAGAACAGCTCGGTGAACTCGTCGACCTCGTGCGCCGGGAACAGCGCGGTGACCTTCTGGCGCACGGCGTCGCGCGCCTGCTCGGTGCCGAAGAACTCGTCGGCGACGGCGTCGAGGTGCGCCGAGGTGCCGCGTGCAGAACTCCTCGAAGGCGTCGGCGTCGAGAGCGGTCCGGGCGATCTCGGCGTAGCGGCTCAGCTTCTCGCGATAGGGCAGGTCCCGCTCCGCGATCTCGAAGTAGGGCGCCCAGTCGAGGTTGTGGCGCACGCGGCGTCGCGTCGCGGCGCAGAAGATGGCCCAGCGCAGGTTGGCCTTGATCAGCCACGGGAAGTGGTAGTGCAGCGAGGTGACCTGCGAGTCCGGGCAGGCGTTGGCGAAATCGATCGGGTGCCAGGCGCCGTCGCGGAGCAGCGCCTCGCAGGAGTTGAAGTCCCAGCCGAAGAACGCGTTGATCGTCAGCGTGATGTCCTGCGAGCTCGGCCTCGAGCGCCGGGTCGACGAAGTTCCGGTCCATGCGGTAGCGGTCGTGCAGCGGCGCGGCCGGGTCGTAGTTCACGGCGCGCGTCTGCGGCCCGAGGCCGATGCAGCGCACGAAGCGCTCGTAGGGCAGCACGGCCGACTGCAGGTGCATGAGCTTGGTGCCGCTGCCCTCGTAGGCCGCGCGCAGTCCGCCCTCGTCGTCCATCTTCGACACGCCGACCCAGCCGCCGCCGTCGTAGGGCTTCATGAAGAGCGGATAGCCGAGTTGCGCGCCGATCGGCCCGAGGTCGAAGAAACGCGCGTAGCGCGTCAGGGTCGGCTGCAGGTCGGCCGTCGGCTCGTAGGCCTTGGGCGGCAGCATCCAGGTGTCCGGCACCGGAGGCCGAGGCGCATCATCGCGCAGTAGCTGGTGTGCTTCTCGTTCGACTGGATCGACCAGGGATTGTTGAAGACGTAGAGTGTCGTCCATCACGACCGCCTTCTTGATCCACTCGCGGCTCGTGTAGTACCAGTGGGTCAGGCGGTCGATGACGAGGTCGTAGCGGACCGGCTGGCGCAGGTCGAACGGCTCGATGGTCACCCGGCTCACCTCGAAGCCGAGGGTGTCGCCGCCCGCGGGAATCGCCAGCTCGAGCCGCTTGAGGATCGCCTCGAAGCAGATCGGCCAGCAGATGTCGGCGCCGAGCGACAGCCCGATGTGCCGGGTCACGTGTGCCACTGTGCGAGTCCCTCTACAGTCCTGGCCTGCCGGCGGCAGCGTCGTTGCTTATTCGTAGACCATCCAGAGCGGGCCGGGGAAGAGCCAGGAGAGCGCCGCGCGCAGCCGGTCGCGCCAGTTCTCCCAGTTGTGGCCGTCGCGCGCCTCGTCGTAGCGCACCTCCATGCCCGTGGCTGGCGCAGCAGCGGCACCAGGAGCGGTTCTCGTAGATCAGCGACTCGTAGATGCCGCAGCTGAGAGGTACATGCGCTCGGCCGGCCGGCCCGGGTGCCTGCGGAACTCGTTGACGAACTTCGACGACCGGGTCGAAGGTCGGTCGCGCGCCGGTGATGGCCGATGTCGGAGAACGCGAACGAGCCCGACTGCAGCAGCAGCCGCCCGAACACCCCCGGGTGGCGCCAGGCGGTGGCAGCGAGGCGACCGCGCCGAAGCTCGCGCCCATCAGGCCGCGGGCCGCCGGGCTCGAATGCAGCGGAAAGTCGCGGGCCAGCTGCGGCAGCAGCTCCTCGGCGATGAATCGCGCGTGTCCATCGTGGCCCGCGTACTCGACCAGCCGGTCGGGCGACTGCGTCAGGGCGACGATCAGCGGCGGGATCTCGAGCCGGTGGATCAGGTTGTCGAGCACCACGTCTGCAGGCTGGCGTAGCGCAGGTAGTCGTAGCCGTCGTGCACGACGAGCAGCGGGTAGCGGCGGCTGCGCCGGAAGCGCGCCGGCAGGTAGACGCCCACGTGCCGATCGTCGCCGAGCGCGGCGCTGTGCATCGCGACCTCGTCCACCGTTCCCGGTCGCGCCGCCGGGTCGGCGAGCGTCCACTCCGGACGCTCGTAGCCATGCCCCTGTGCCGACCGAGTTGGCGCCGAACGGGTCGCGCGGCCTGCAGCGGATTGAGCGGGTCGAGTATCCATTCCTCCTGCCCGTCGCGCACGACCTCGAACTTGTACTCGATGCGCGAGTTCTCCGGCAGCTCGACCCGCAGCACCCAGAGGTCGGACTCGCCGACGCGCTCGAAGGGCTGGCTCGCCGGCAGGCCGTGGATCCAGCAGCGCAGGTTCACCGCGTCCGCCGCGCCGTGATAGACGAACGTGACGCCGCCCGGATCGACGATCGGCGAACGTCGCGCGGCGGCCAGCGCCGCTTCGGCGGGCGAGGGAACGCGCCGCGGCGCCGCATCGCGCGGGCGGGTCACGCGCGGGCTCCGGCCGGCACGATACGCCCCGTGCGCGTGAGACGTTGCGAGCCCGCGGCGTCGGCGAGTTCGCCTCGGCGCCACAACAGGTGACAGCCGTCGTCGAGCGTGTAGCACGTGGAAGGCGCGAGACGCCGCGCGAGCAGCGCGACCCGCGTGGGGTCGGACGTCGCGAGACGTGCCGAGGCATGCGGCAGGAACACCGTGCCGCGCACCAGCGCGAGACCCGCCTCGAACACCTCGGCGTTTCCGGCGCCCTGCGGCGGATGATCGTGGAACAGCACGACGCGCTCGGCGAGCGCCATGGCCCCGGCCGACCATGCGACCACCGGCTTGCCGCGCAGCGCGCGCTCGAGGCCGAAGAGCTTGAGGCGATTGACCAGAACCGCCACGTGGCCGCCCGCGATGCACACCAGCCCCGCGGCGCCGATCAGCCGCTCGAGTTCGGCGAACTGCCCTGCGAGGACCGGGCGACGCTCCGTGTTCCAGTCCGCGTCGAAGCGGCGGTGCAGCGTGCGGATGTCGCGCAGGTGCCCGGCATCGAGGCGACGCAGGTCCGCGATGGCCGAACGGCGGGCCTTCCGCGCCATGGGCGAGTCGTCGTCCGACCGCAGCAACTCGCGCGCAGCCGCCTTGGCGTGGTCGAGGCGCACGCGGTAGAGGTCCTGCAGTCGTCGCAGCTCGTTCTGGCGGGCCCGGTACGCCTCGTGCAGCCCAGGTTCGCGCACGAAGACCGCCTCGGCCCGTTCGTACAGGCGCAGGTCGCGTGCGGGTTCGCCGAGGTGCTCCTCGAGTGCGCCGAGCTCGCCCTCGCGTTCCTGCCATCCGGCGGTGATCGTGGCCACCGGCCCCCGCAGGCCGGCTCGTCCGAGCGCCTCGCGCAGGTTGGGGGCGCGGAACTGCGGGCCCAGCAGCAGGACGTCTTGCATGTGCGAATATTGGCCGAACCGCCGCGCGCTGGATACCATCGGCCACTCGCCCCTGCGTTAAGTCCCGAACCAGTGACCGTCGGCAAGAGAGCACGAAGCGCGGCGCGAACCCGCTACCGCGGATGGACCGCCCCGGCCGCGGCGGGTGTCGTCCTCTGCAGCGCCGCAATGCTCGCCGGTGCGAACGATGGCACTGTGCCGCCGCCGGCGGGTCGCACCGTGGCCGAGGTGATGGCGGCTGCCGGGCCCGCCGAATGGCGCTCTCTCGATGCCGCGCACACCCTCTATCTCGAGCTCGATTCCGGACGCATCGTGATCGAGCTGGCGCCGTCGTTCGCGCCCGAGCACGCGGCGAACGTCCTGCGGCTGGTGCGGCAGGGCTACTACGACGGGCTCGCAATCGTTCGCGCGCAGGACAACTTCGTCGTGCAGTGGGGCGACCCCGCCGGCAAGCGCCCGCTCGGGGCGGCGCGCGCGACGTTGCCGCCGGAATTCACGGTACCGCTCGACGGACGGTTGCCGTTCACGCCGATGGCCGACCCGGACGGCTATGCGCCCGAGGCCGGATTCTCGGGCGGCTTCCCGGCTGCGCGCGATCGGCGGGCCGGGCAGGCGTGGCTCGCGCACTGCTACGCGATGGTTGGCGCCGGACGC
This sequence comes from uncultured Gammaproteobacteria bacterium, assembly GCA_963712815.1. Lineage (GTDB taxonomy): Bacteria > Pseudomonadota > Gammaproteobacteria > Steroidobacterales > Steroidobacteraceae > RPQJ01. Next base: position 743,087 of record CAVQJL010000012.1, on the reverse strand, counting down.
GGCAACGAGCTGGACAGCGGCAACGGAGCGGAGCTGTACGTCGTGATCGGGCACGCGCCGCGCCAGCTCGACCGCAACATCGCGCTCGTGGGTCGTGTCGTGCAGGGCATGGAGCGGCTCGCCGCGTTGCCGCGAGGCGGCGGTCCGCTCGGGTTCTACGAGCAGCCCGCGCAGCACGTCCCGATCCGCCGCGTGATGGTCGCGGCCGACCTGCCGGCGTCGGAGCGCTCGCCCTGATCCCGCTGCTGCATCGCAACAAGCGGACGAGGCCGGCGTTTCTGCGGATTGCGATCGCGCACTGCGCAGGGCAAGTTAGCGGACACGCGCAGGAAAAGACTGTTTTCGAACGGAGGGGAGATCATGGATCGCTTCTGGCTCAAGCACTATCCGCCCGGCGTACCCGCCGACGTCAACGTGGACCAGTACTCGTCGCTGGTGCAGCTCATGGAGGAGGGCTTCGCGAAATACGCGAAGCGCGACGCCTATGCGTTCATGGACCGTCGCTTCACCTTCGCCGAGGTCGAGCGTCTGTCGGCCGGGTTCGGCGCGTGGCTGCAGGGGCTAGGTCTCGCGCGCGGCGCGCGCGTCGCGATCATGATGCCGAACGTCGTGCAGTACCCGATCGCGCTCGCGGGCGTGCTGCGTGCGGGCTATGTCGTGGTCAACGTCAACCCGCTCTACACGCCACGAGAGCTCGAGCACCAGCTCAAGGATTCGGGCGCCGAGGCGATCGTGATCCTCGAGAACTTCGCGGCGACGCTGGAGCAGGTGATCGCCAGGACGGCCGTGAAACACGTCGTCGTGGCCTCGATCGGCGACCTGCTCGGCTTCCCGAAGGGCGCGATCGTGAATTTCGCGGTGCGCCGCATCAAGAAGATGGTGCCGACCTTCTCGCTGCCCGGACACCTGCGCTTCGGCGACGCTCTCGAAGCGGGCGCCGAGCGCAAGCTCACCCCGGTACCGGTCGGTCCGCAGGACGTCGCGTTCCTGCAGTACACCGGCGGAACGACCGGCGTCTCGAAGGGAGCGACGCTCACCCACCGCAACCTGATCGCCAACGTCCTTCAGCTCGAGGCCTGGGTGCAGCCCGCGCTCAAGGACACCAGCCGCGGGCCGGTTCCCGAGCAGCTCGTCTATATCTGCGCGCTGCCCCTGTACCACGTGTTTGCGCTGACGGTGAACTGCCTCGGCGGTTTGCGCCTGGGCTCATTGAACGTGCTGATCGCCAATCCCCGCGACATCCCCGGCTTTGCCAGGGAACTCGCCAAGTACCCGTTCAACGTCATCCCGGGCGTGAACACGCTGTTCAACGCATTGGCCGAGAGCCCCGACTTCAGGCGGCTCGATTTCTCCTCCTTGCGCATCGCGAACGGCGGTGGCATGGCAGTGCAGCAAGCGGTGGCGGAGAAGTGGATCAAGCTCACCGGCGTGCCAATCGTCGAGGGTTACGGCCTGTCCGAGACCTCGCCGGTGGCCACATCGAACCCCGTCGTGGCCCGCGAGTACAACGGCACGATCGGACTTCCGGTGTCCAGCACCGAGATTGCCATCCTGGACGACTCGGGCCAGCCCGTGCCGCTCGGGCAGCCGGGCGAGATCGCGATCCGCGGCCCGCAGGTGATGGCCGGCTACTGGAACCGTCCCGACGAGACCGCCAAGGTCATGACGCCGGACGGTTTCTTCAAGTCCGGCGACATTGGGATCATGGACGAGGACGGCTACACGAAGATCGTGGACCGCAAGAAGGACATGATCATCGTCTCCGGGTTCAACGTGTACCCGAACGAGGTCGAGGGCGTGGTCGCCATGCACCCTGGCGTGGTCGAGTGCGCGGCCATCGGCGTGCCGGACGCGAAGTCGGGCGAGGCGGTTAAGGTGTTCGTGGTCCGCAAGAACCCGGCGCTCACCGAGGCCGAGCTCATGGACTTCTGCAAGCAGAACCTGACGGGCTACAAGAAGCCGAAGTTCATCGTGTTCCGCGACGCGCTGCCGAAGACCAACGTCGGCAAGATCCTGCGCCGCGAACTGCGGGACGCGGAGGTCGCGGCGCAGCAGAAGTCCGCGTAGGACGGTCGCAGACATCGCCGAGGCCCCCGTAGTCCGGACCGGCGGGCGGGGTGAAGATCCGCGGGGACGCCGTGAATACGTCCCTGTAGGCTCGCGCGCGACATCCATGTCGCGCGACGCCCCGCGGATCTTCACCCCGCCCGCCGGTCCTTGCGGTGGTGGCTGGCATCTGCGGCCGGGAATTGCGGCTCGTTACGCAACCGCCGCGACGTCGGCGCGGCATCCGGCCAGGAAGGTCAGGGTGGGCGGGGCGTCGCGCCGCAGGGACGCGGCGCGCGAGCCTACAGGGACGTATTCACGGCGTCCCCGCGCATCCTGACCTTCCTGGCCGGATGCCGCGCAGGCCACCGAAAGCGCAGGTATGAACGACGCGACTACTGCCCCCGGAATTGCGGCGCGCGCCGCTGCATGAACGCGGTCATCGCCTCGGTGAGGTCGTCCGAGTGCAGGAACGCCGAGTTCCACAAAGCCACGTAGTCGAGCGCCGCGTCCACCTCGCGGCGCACCGCGAAGCCGAGCACCTGCTTCGAGCCCTGCACCGCGAGCGGCGAGTTGGCGGCGATCTCGTGGGCGAGTTGCCGCGCCTGAGCGTGCAGCGACTCCTGGTCGGGCAGCACTTCGTTCAGGAGCCCGATCGCGTGGGCGCGCGCGGCGTCGATGTCGCGGCCCGTGAAGATGATCTCGCGCGCCGGGCCGTCGCCGATCACGCGCGGCAGCCGCTGCAGCGTGCCGACGTCGGCGACCATCGCGATCCGCGTTTCGCGCACGGAGAACTTCGCATCCGTCGAGGCGAGGCGGATGTCGCACGCGGTGATCAGGTCCATGCCCGCCCCGATGCAGGCGCCGTGCACCGCGGCAATGACCGGCTTGTTGGTGTCGGCGAAGCAGCTCGCGGTCCGCTGGTAGCGTCGGACGTCGTCGTACAGGGCGCGGCGCTTGCCCACGGACGATTCGCCGCGGCCGGAGATCGCACCGCCGCCCGCGAGCGCCGGTGCGTGGTCGATGAGGTCGATGCCGGCGCAGAACGCCTTGCCGCGGCCGGCGAGCACGATCGCGCGCACCCCGGGGTCGGCGTCGAGTTGCGCCACGGCGGCGGGAATCGAGTCCCACAGCGGTCGATGCAGGGCGTTCAGCTTTTCCGCGCGGTCGAGCCAGAGGATGGCGACGGCGCCGTCGCGCTCGATGGTCAGGTTGTCGAAGGTCATCGGTTCTCTCGTCGGTTCGAAATGCGGGCTCGTGGAATCTCGTCCGGCTCTCGGGCCGGGGTCGTGGGCCGGCGCCTCATGCTGCGCGCCGTGTCGGTGACGCGGCGGAGCAGGGCGTCGGTCGCCCCGGGGGCGAGCGATGCGAGCTTCTCGATCAGCGCCGAGCCCGGGGGGACGGCGATCTCCGCGAGCCGGAAGCGGATGGCGAGGAAGATGGACCGCACGACCCAGGAGGGCGGCATGGTAAGCGCGCCCGGCCAGACGTCCGCGGTGGCCGGGTCTTGCTGCGCAGAACTCGCCATCGGCGTATCCACCACGCCCGGCAGCACCAGCGACACGTGGATGCGCTCGCCGACGAGTTCGGTGCGCAATGCCTCCGTGAGCCCGACCAGCCCGAACTTGGTGGCGCAGTAGCCGCCGAGCGGCGAGAAGCCACGCCGGCCGGCGAGCGAGCCCACGTTGACGATCTGGCCGCGACCCTGCTTGCGCATCTGCCGGACCGCTTCCTGCATCACGTGCAGCGCACCGATCAGGTTCACGTCCAGCATGCGCTGCAGGTCCGCGGCGTCGAGGTCCACGACCTTGGCCGGAATCAGCACGCCGGCATTGTTGATGACGATGTCCACCGAGCCGAAGCGCTTGACTGCCTTGCGGAAGCAGGCGGCCACGGCCGCGGCCTGCGTGACGTCGGCGGTGGCGACCAGCGTCGAGGCGCCGAGCTTGCGGGTCTCGGCGGCGACCCTGGCGAGCACCTTGGCGCGCCGCGCGACCAGCACGAGGTTGGCGCCTGCGGCGGCGAAGGCGAGGGCGGTCTCGCGTCCGATGCCGCTGGACGCACCCGTGACCAGCACGGTGCGATCCCGAAAGGGTGTCTGGGCCATGGGCGGATCCCTGGGTAACGGATCCCTCAGCCTACCCTCTCCCGGCCGCAGCCGGGAGAGGGCGCTCGAGCGGCGCGAGTCGAACTTAGCTGAGGAAACGGGCGACCGGTGTGTAGGCCAGCCCGAGCGCGTGGGCCACCGCCTCGTTGGTGACGTGGCCCTCGTGCACGTTGAGGCCGTTGGCGAGGTGCGCGTCTGCCTGCATGGCCGCCTTCCAGCCGTGGTCCGCAAGCCGGCGTGCGAACGGCAGCGTTGCATTGTTGAGCGCGAAGGTCGAGGTGCGAGGCACCGCGCCCGGCATGTTGGCGACGCAGTAGTGGATCACGTCATCCACCACGTAGGTGGGCTCCGCGTGGGTCGTCGCCTTGCTGGTCTCGAAGCAGCCGCCCTGGTCGATGGAGATGTCCACCAGCACCGCGCCCGCCTTCATCCGTCGCACCATGTCGCGCGTGACGAGCTTCGGCGCAGCCGCCCCGGCGATCAGTACCGCGCCGATGACGAGGTCGGCATCGATCACGAGCGCATCGATGTGCTCCTGGGTGGAGTACTCCGTTCGCAGCGACGGTCCGAAGATGGACGACAACTCGCGCAGCCGCTTCACGGAGCGATCCACCACCGTCACGTCCGCGCGCAACCCGACGGCCATCTCGGCAGCGTGCGTGCCGGAGACGCCACCGCCCAGGATGACGACCTTCGCCGGCGCCACGCCCGGCACGCCACCGAGCAGGATGCCGCGGCCGCCGCTGGCCTTCTGCAGGCAATAGGCGCCGACCTGCACGGACATGCGACCGGCCACCTCGCTCATGGGCGTGAGCAGCGGCAGCGAACCGTCCGGCGCGGTGACCGTCTCGTAGGCGATGCAGGTGGCGCCCGACTTGATCAACGCCTCGGTCTGCCGCGGATCGGGTGCGAGGTGCAGGTAGGTGTAGAGCACCTGGCCCTTGCCCAGCATCGCGCACTCCTGCGGTTGCGGTTCCTTGACCTTGACGATCATTTCCGCCTGCTCGAACACGGATTCCGCAGTGGCGGCGATCCGGGCGCCGACGCGCTGGTAGTCGGCGTCGCTGAAGCCAATGCCGGCGGCGGCACCGGCCTGCACGACCACCTCGTGGCCGGATTCCACCAGTTCGCGGACGGCGGCGGGCACGAGACCGACCCGGTACTCGTGGACCTTTATTTCCTTGGGCACACCGATGCGCATGATTTCCCCCTCAGGGATGTCGTTTATTCGGGCCGGAGCATACCCAGCCGATCGCCCGAGAGTGTGCAGTTTCGACAGTCGAGTGGCCATCCCCCCGCAATGACTTGCCCGCCGCGACGGACTTCAGGAGCACAATCGGTCGAGGATGCCCGGCCCAGAGGCGGCTGCAACCAATCGACCCCGGGAACTGTCACAACAGACATGGACCGAGAATCACCGCGCAGCGTCCCGGCGTCCGCCCTGGCGGCATGCGCCGCGCTGCTGTTGTTCGGGGCAGCGGTCCGGGCGGCCGATCCCGCCGCGCCCGTGCCGGCGGCAAGTCCGCCGCTCGCCAGTCCCGAACCCGCCGTGGCCCCCGGCGAGCAGCCCGAGTCGGGCCCTCTGTACGCCACCCGCACCTCACTCGATCGGATCGGCCGTATCGTCGCCAAGGTCGAGATCAACGGCCGCGGACCCTTCCGCTTCGTGCTCGACACGGGCGCCAATCGTTCGGCCATGTCCGCCGCGACCGCGGAGGCGCTGCAACTCGTGCCGGCCGCGGGCGACCTGGTCAGCGTGCACGGCGTCACCGGGAACGCCATGCTCCCGGTGGTCGAGGTGGCAACGCTGCAGGTGGGCGAGTTGGTGTTCGAGAACCAGCGCCTGCCGGTGCTCCAGTCGGCGGTGTTCGCAGGCACGGACGGCATCCTCGGCGTGGACTGCCTGCAGGACGCACGTATCGAGGTCGATTTCGGCCGGGATCGCGTGACCATTCGCCGTTCGAGCGGGCGGCGTGCGCAGCGCGGCTTCCTGGTCGTGCCCGCGTGGCTGCAGCGCGGCGGGCTGCTGCTCGTCGAGGGGCAGGTCGGTCGGGTGCCGGTGAAGGCGATCCTCGACACCGGCGCCGAGCGCAGCCTCGGCAACGAGGCGCTGCGGGCGGCGCTGGGACAGAAGGCGAGGCGGCCGCACGAGGCGGTACCCACCACGGTCGTCGGCGCGACCCAGCAGCTTGGGCAGGCGCTGTCGTTCGAGGCGCCCGAGATCGACATCGGGGGTGCCCGCCTCAACAACCTCACGGTCAGCTTCGGCGACCTGCACGTGTTCAACGTGTGGTCGATGCTCGAGGAGCCCGCGCTGTTGATCGGCATGGACCTGCTCGGCACGCTCGAGAAGTTCGTGGTGGACTACTCGCGCCGCGAGTTCCACCTGAAGGCGGTGTCCTCGAGTCGGCCGACGGTGCATCGCTGCGGCAACGAGTGCAACACGCGAATCCCGTTGCCTGAGACCTGAGCGCCCGTCGAGGCCGGGCGAAGAACCCTCAGGGCCGCGACATAGCGAGCCGCCAGCCGACCAGGTTCGCACCCGCGTGACGCTGGGGCTCGGCCGGGCCGCATTCGAATCCGACGCGACGCGCAGTCGCGACCGTGGCAGCCATCTGCTCCGCCGACTGCGCGCAGCCCACGAGATCCTGCAGACGACGCACCCCGGCCCGCACCTCGTGCTCGAAACGGTCGACCTCACGTTCGAATCCCCCGACACCCATCTCGCGCCGCAGGCCCAGGAGCTTCTGGACGCCGTCGATCACCACATGCAACAGGTGGGGGGAGATGCTCCGGGCAGCGGCCTGCTGCAGCTGGGTGGCGGCCGCCGAGAGCTCGGCCCAGGTCGCCCGTGCGGCAGCCTCGGACTGACGCTCTGCCGCCGCGTGCCGTCTCAGCTTGCGCAGGATCCGGGTTTCCTCGAGTACGAGCGCGCCCTGGGTGAGCGATTCGCGCGCATTTCGGATCAGCACGGATTGGTCGTGGTGCAGGACGAAGAGGGCGCGGCCCTCCGGGCGAAGCACCCGCCAGGATCTCGGCCAGAGAGCGCGGCATGTCCGTGTACTCGAGGGCGTACTGGCCGCTCACGGCATCGAAGGTCCCGGCGTCGAAACCGAGGCGCTCGCAGGGCATGCCGGCGTGGAACTCGATACCGGCGAACAGTGCCGCGCCGTTCGGGACGTGGCGCGGCGGGTCGATCGAGGCGAGGTCGGCGCCGTGGATCTCGAACTGCCGGCCCACGGACGTCGCGGCTTCCCGGGCCAGCAGCGCGATGGCGCCATTGCCGCAGCCGCACGTCGAGCACGCGCCGCCTTCGTCGATTGCGGCGAAGAACGCAAGCCACAGATCGCGCAACTCGAGGGTGTAGGTGGTGTCCGGCCCCATGGGGCAGGTTGCGATCGCGCCGCCACGATAATAGGTTTCCCAGTGTTCTACCGTCATATCCTGTCCGCAGCGCGATTCCCGGTTCGGTGCGGCATTATGCGGACGCGCGCGGCGCGGCGCATTGGGCGCCTGGGTTCCGGCGCGCAGCCGGCGCGCCCGGTAACATTGCGGACTCGAAGTGACGGTGGTCCCCGACGCGGGCCCCCCGAGGAGGCTGGAAGGTGATACGCAGGAATGCGCGCGCGCGGCTTCGGTGGCTGCTGCTTGCGACTACGACGCTTACATTCGGGGCAGCGCACGCCGATGAGCCGGGGCGCTGCGCAACGATGGCAGACGATGTTGCGCGGCTGGACTGCTACGACTCGATCTTCGGCAGGCCGACCGCCCCCGACCTCGTGGGTGCGCCTTCCGTCGTCGCGCCTGCAACGACAGGTGTCGCTGCTGGGGCCGTCGTCAGCGCACCGGCTCCGGCAGCGACGGCCACTCCCGAGGCCGACTTCGGGCTCACCGAGGCTGCCAAGCGCGCGCGCGTGCCCGACGAATCCAGAGAACAGCTGCCGGAAAGCATCTCGGGGACGGTTGCCAAGGTTGCCCGCCAGCCCGCCGGAGAACTCGTCGTGACGCTCGACAACGGCCAGGTCTGGACGCAGTTGCAGGTGGATGCACGGGCCCGGGTTGTCGCAGGCGATACGGTGGTGATCAAGAAGGCGGCGCTTGGTTCGCACCTGCTGGTGACAGCCAACCGCTACGCGACGCGGGTGCGACGGGTGAAGTGACGCGGCCTGGCCGCGATTCGGCCGCGGTGCCGGAAGCTATACTGCGTCCGCGGCCCACCGGCCGCCGCTCCTCCGGGGACATGGCATGCAGAAAGTGAATGCGTCGCGGCTCGAGTCGTTGGTGCGCGCCGCAGCGCAGGCGCGTCGTTCCGGCGATCTCGCCAAGGCGCTGGCGGTCGCGAACCAGGCGGCGTCGGAGAAGCTCGCACACCCCCTGCTGCTGCGCGTCCAGGCTGAGGCGCTCGCCATGGCGGGTCGCTACCGGGACGCGGGGCAACTGCTGAACCGCGCGCTGGCACTCGCGCCCAACGACCCGCACACGATCACCGACATCGGCCGCGTGCTGGTGGCGGAGAACCGTGTCGAGGAGGCGATCCGCGCCTTTGAAGCGGCCGTGACTGTGCGCCCTGACCTGGCGGTGGCGTGGCTCGAGATGGGGTCGGCGCGCGACATCGTGGGCGACGACGCCGGGGCGCGCACGGCCTACGAGCAGGCGAAGTCGCTGGTCCCGGGTGACGCCGAAGCCTGGGCCGCCCTTGCAACGATCTCGCTGCGCCGCGGCGACGTGGCGCAGGCGCGCCCGCTCGCGGAGGAGGCGATCCGGCGCCGACCCGACCACCCAGGTGCTGCTCTCGTGCTGGCGAGCGTCGACCTCGAGCGCGGCGACGCCGAGGAGGCGCTGACCCGGCTCTCTGCGCTGATCGCTCGCAATGCGCTGGACGAGCGGCAACTGCCGGTGGCGCTGGGACGCCAGGGCGACGCGCTCGACCGTCTTGGCCGGACGCATGAGGCGTTCGACGCGTACCGGCGCATGAACGAGGAGACAGTGCGGGCGAACGCCGTGCGCTTCGGTGACGGTGGGCCCATCGAGAGCCATCTCGCGCTCGTGCTGCGTCTTACGCGCTGGTTCGAGCGCCAGGATCCCGCCGCATGGCGCGAACCGGCTGCGCCGGCAGGCGTGACGAGTCCGGTGCGCCGGCACGTGTTCCTGCTCGGCTATCCTCGTTCCGGCAACACGCTGGTCGAGAACATCCTCGCGAGCCTGCCCGACGTGCGCGCGCTGGAGGAGCGTCCGACGCTCGCCGACTCGGACCTCGCGTTCCTGCGCGACGACAGCGCGCTCGACCAGCTGACGCACCTCGATCCGGCGCTGGCCGAGCGGCAGCGCGAAGCGTACTGGCGTCGCGTCCGCGCCGAGGTGCCGGATGTGGAGGGCAGGGTGTTCGTGGACATGGCGCCACTGAACGGCATCAAGCTGCCGATGATCGCCCGGCTGTTCCCGGACGCCGTCGTCGTGCTGTGCCGTCGCGATCCGCGTGACGTGGTGCTCAGCTGCTTCCGCAGGCACTTCCGCGTCAACGCCTCCACGTACCAGATGGCCGGCCTCGAGCGCGCGGCGCGGCACTACGACGCCGTGATGCGCCTCGTCGAGTTGTACCTCGCGGTCCTGCCGATACCGGTGCACATCGTGCATTACGCTGCGCTCGTGGCCGATTTCGACGCGTCCACGCGCGCACTCGCGGAGTTCGTCGACGTGCCGTGGACGGAGGCGGCGAGGGAATTCAGTCGTACCGCTGCCTCCCGGGATGTACGCACGGTGAGCGCAACGCAGGTGCGGCGGGGTCTGTTCGATGGAACGCGGCAGTGGGAGCGCTACCGGGAACAGATGGCACTGGTGCTGCCGGTGCTCGATCCATGGGTCAGGAGCTTCGGTTACGCGGACTGATCGCCCGCTTCAGCGGGTCGAGCCAGGGCTCGTAGTGCCGCCACTGATCCAGCGCTTCGCGGTAGATCGGCCGGCGCACCTGCTCGGAACTCGCGGTCGCGACGGCTCGGTCGGTCTCGTGAAATCTCAGGCAGGCCGGATCGAAGGGCAGGCCGCAGTGTACGAGCAGACGGCGCACCTCGGTCTCGGTGTCCTCGACCAGCCGCTCGTACCGTAGGTGGAACACCCGTCCCGGCAGCACCGTATCGATGTGCGCCATCAGCTCGACGTAGTCGCCGTAGTAGCGCCCGATGTCCTCGAGCGAATAGGCGAAATCCTGGCCGCGCGCGAAGTGCTGCCGGAAGCACGACCAGCCGCAGGCCATCGGATCGCGGCGCACGTCGATGATGCGCGCGTTGGGCAGCATCAGGTGAATGAGGCCCAGGTGCATCCAGTTGCTCGGCATCTTGTCGATGAAGCGCGGCGTGCCCGACCTGCGATGCAGGCGCGTCCGGCGCAGGTAGTCCTCGCCCAGCGCGCGCAGCTCCGCGGCGTCGAGCCGGGCCAGCACGTCGGGGTAGCCGGGCCTCGGGGCCGGGCCGGGCCGTGTCGCAAGCGACCGCGCGATGTCGGTGACTTCGGGCAGCTCCATCGTGCCCTCGACGGAGGCGTGGCTCGCGAGGATCTGCTCGACCAGCGTCGATCCCGAACGCGGCAGGCCGACGACGAAGATCGGGTCCTCGGCCTCGCAGCCCCAGTCGCCGCGCGGTTCGACGAACTCCGCCGTGAAGCTCGCGCACACGCGCCCCACGTACCGTGTCGTCGCCGTCGCGTCGTAGGGAACGATCCTGCGCCGGATGCGATTGGCCTCGGCGTAATGATCGAAGGACGCTGCGAATTGCCCGGCGTCCTCCAGCGCCTTCCCGAGCGCGAAGTGCAGGTGCAAGCGATCGTCCGCGGAGATGTCGCCGCGTGCGAGCTGTGACTGCATCGCCGCCAGGTCCGAGGCTGCGAAGCGGATCGTCTTGAGGTTGGCAAGGCTCCACCACGCCTCGCCGAAGCCCGGCGCGAGCGCGAGACTGCGGCGGTACGCTCCGATGCCGTCGTCCGTGCGGCCCGCGGTCTTGAGGGCATCGCCGTACGCCATCCAGATGCGCGGATTCGACGGATAGTCGGCCAGCACCGACTCGAAGGCCTCGATGGCGCAGGCATGGTCGCCGGCGCGTCCGAGCACGTTGGCCTTGAGGTTGAGATAGGCGGGGTTGCGAGGCTCCGCGACCAGCAGCCGTTCGAGCTCAGCAAGCGCCTCCTCGTGACGGTGCTGCTCGTGGCGTACGACGGCGAGATCGTGCCGGGCCAGGGTGAAGTCGGGTGCGCGCGAGAGGCAGCGCTCGAGCAGCGCTGCGGCATCGTCCCAGCGACGCGCGCGCATCGCGAGGTCGGCCAGCATTCGCAGCGCCGCCGGATCGTCCGGTGCGCGCGCCAGGTGCGTCCGCAACTGCCGCTCGGCGTCGGCGAGGCGGCCTTCGACCAGTGCCGTCGCGGGTTCGAGCAGCTGCGGCCCGGCCATCGTGATCGTGACGTGGCTGGCCCAGGCCGCATCGGCTCCGGCGGGGTCGCCTGATTCCACCAGGTGCTCGGCCATGAGGCGCCACGCCTCGCCGATGTCGGGCTTGAGCGACACGGCGCGGCGCAATGCCGCGAGCGCCGCTTCGCGCCGGCCGGCGAGGCCGAGCGTCACACCCAGTTCGTACTGCACCGCTGCCGCATTGCGCTGGCGCCGGGACAACGGTTCGAGAATCGAGACCGCGCCCTCGACGTTGCCCAGTTGCCGCAGAGCCATGGCGAGGAACAGCGCCGCCACCGGCTGGCCGGGCGCGGCGCGCAGGATGTCCTGCGCCTCCCGGGCCGCGAGCGTCGGGTCGGAGCGCAACAGGGCCCCCACCCGCTGCAGTGCGGCGTCGACACCGTTGGCTGGCCTGGCTTCGTTGCTCATAAAAAAAGACGGCGGGCCGAAGCCCGCCGTCCTAGTACCACGTCTCCGTGGAATCTGCAGCCGACTAGAACTTGGCCGAGAGCCCGAAGAACACGTAGCGGCCCAGCGCGTCATACACCTGCGGGAAGGTGTTGCCGTTGCCGAAGCCCGTGCCGACCTGGCCGCTCACCGGCGGAGACTCATCCATGAAGTTGTTGATGCCGGCCGTGAACGTGTACTTCTCCGCGTACGTGTAAACCACCGCGAGGTCGAGGTAGTTCTGCGCGTCCAGCGTCTTGTCCAGCGGGAAGATCAAGGACGGGTCGCTCAGGTCCGGGTCGCTCGACGAGAACTCGATGTCCACGCTGTCGAAGTAACGCCAGTTCAGCGATACGTCCACGTTCCACGGCGTCGCCCAGGTCGTCCGCAGGCGCGTGCGCAACTCCGGCAGCGGCGTACCGCAGTTCGCGGGGCCGAACAGGCCCGCGCAGTCGTACTCCGATACGCCGGGCAGCGGCGTGCTGATGAACTCGTCGAGGTAGGTTCCCATGAACGCGAACCGCAGCGAGCCGTAGTCGCCCATTGCCAGGTCGTAGTTCACGCCGACGTCCCAGCCCGAGGTCTTGGTCTCGCCGATGTTCACGTTGGTCGCGAGAATCTGGGCCTCGCTCAGCAGCCAGAGCGTGCCCTGGCTGTCGCGCGTGATCAGATTGCAGTACTCGGCAGAGCCGGTCTCCAGGCACTGGTCCAGCGCGGTCGCCGGCGGCACGGTGCCGATCGTGTCTTCGACCGTGATGTTCCAGTAGTCGACCGTCATCGCCAAGCCGTCGATGAACGTCGGCGTGAACACGAGGCCCACCGTCCACGTGTCGGCCGACTCCGGCGCGAGCTCCGTGTTGCCGCCGAACAGCGCGTTGTACTGGCCGGCCGAACTGTCGAGGTCGGCACCGTACAGCGCGTCAGGCAGACCGGTGTTCCGGCACTGCTCGATCGTGGCAGTCGGGCCCACGCCACCCGGCGTCGTGCTGCACGGATCGCGGGACATGTCGTACAGGCCCAGCGCCGCCGCCGAGTACAGCTCGATCACGTTCGGCGCGCGCACGGCGTGCTGGTAGCTGCCGCGCAACCTCAAGTCGTCGACGAACGTCCAGTCGAGGCCGATACCGTAGGTATCGGTCGTCTCGTCGAGGCTGTAATCCGAATAGCGGTAGCTGCCCGTCACCCTCACGTCCTGCGCCAGGAAGACGTCCTGAACCAGCGGGATTCGCGCCTCGATGAACAGGTCCGTGACGTTGTAATCGCCGCTCACGCCGATGGTCGGTCCGCCCTGGCCGGCGAGGTCGCCGGTGGTGAACGCCGTGTCGGTCGTGAAGTCGAGGCCTTCCTGGCGATACTCGGCGCCGAACGCGATGCCGACTCCGTCCTTTGCGGTCGGCAGCTTGATGCCGTAGTTGCCAAGATCGCTGGACAGCGCCGCCGTCACGACCGTCTGGGTCGTGTCGCCGCGTGCGAAGCCCGGCGTCGAAACGTAGTTGAGCGCCTCAGGCCTCACGCCGTTCGGATCCCAGATGTTCCACGGAACGCACGCCAGGTCCGATCCGTCCACGAAGGAGCGGCAGGCCGGGCCGTTCGGGGTCGAGACTACGTCGAGGGCGAGCTGGGTCCGCCTGTTCGAAAAGTCGTTCTGGTAGGTCTCCGCGAACAGCACCGTGCCGTACTGGCCGGACACGTCGTAGTTCCAGTTGCCGTCGAAGAACGAGCCCTTGATGCCGACCACGCCGCGGTAGGACGTCAGGCCGAGGTCGTCCCGGCGGCCGCCGCCTTCCACGTTTCGCCGCTGGATGATGATGTCGCGCGTGTCGTTGGGGCCGAGGCCATCGGCCGTGCACAGCGTGTTCAGCCACTGGCCGCCGTTCTGCAGCAGCAGCGGATTGTCGCAGTGGATAGTCGAGATCACGTTACCGAACGAGCCCGACGGCGCGATCTGCGCCACGGTGCTGTTGTCCATGAACATGAACTCGGTATAGACCTGAGCGGAATCGCTGATGTCGTAGTGGGCGAACACCGAGGCCTGGTAGCGATCCTGCGGACGCTGGTAGTAGTTCAGCGGGCCGTAGTTGTAGAAGTTGCCGTCCCAGGGGATGACGTTGCCGTCGGCATCCATCGTCTTGTTGGGCGCCTGTCCAGTGCCGCTCACGTTAATGGGGCGGAACCGGCCGGGGTAGCTCGTGCTCGAGCCGCCGCAGTAGAGGCCGCTGGTCGAGATCGCGCAGGCGCTGTAGTCGCGCTCGGACTGCAGGACCGCGTCGGTGTTGGTGTAGCCGAAGAACAGCGTCGCGTTGCCGCGGCCGTCGGCGAAATTCGAGCCCATGGTGATGCCGAGCGAGTACTCGCTGCCGTCCCACACTTCGCCCGGGGCCGCCTTGAAGCCCGCGTCGCTGACCAGCCTCTGGGTGAAATTGTCGCTGTTGTCGTGCCAGTACGCATTGTAGGTCGCGTCGATCTGCACGCCCTCGAAGTCGTCCTGCATGATGAAGTTCACCACGCCGGCGACGGCGTCGGAACCGTACACGGCGGACGCGCCGCCGGTGAGCACTTCGACGCGCTCGATCAGCGAGGCCGGGATCGAGTTCAGGTCAACGGCAACGTCCTGAGGGCTGCCGGCCGGCATGCGGCGGCCGTTCACGAGCACCAGGGTCCGGTCCGTGCCGAGGTTGCGCAGGTTGACCGTCGCGGTACCCGTTGCGCCGTTCGAGATGTTGCCGCCCTGGTCAGCGAAGGCCTGCGGCAGGTTGTTGATGAGGTCTTCGACCTGCACCGTGCCTTCGAACATCACGTCCTGGGCGCCGATCACCGACACCGGGCTCGTGCCCTCGAGGTTCGCCTGCGGGATGCGCGAACCCGTGACGACGATCTGCTCGAGTTCCTGGTCCTGTGCGGAGGCCGCGGGGACGTGAACGACCGCGCCTGCGGAGGCGGCGATCAGTGCGACCCGTACGGCGCGCTCGATCTTGCGATTGGCCATCAGATGACTCCTAAGAGTGTTGCGAGATTGCGAGGATGGGACAGCCCGGCGGGGTGCGCGGGCGAGTCCAGACAGCACCGGACCAGAAAACCACATGAAGCGGCAGAGAAATTCTGGACCATTGGGCGCAGATCATACGCTTAGCTGTCCGGTAAAGTGAAGTGATGTTGCGCCGAAGCGACAAGCGTGACGAACTCGCGTTGTAGGTTGTGCGCAACACTCGCTACCGCGGTGCGGTAAACGTGCGGGGAACGGCTTGGCGCCGGCCCGCTCGGACTGCTGCAAGCGTCGGGAAAGCATTCGCGCCGGCCCGCTAAATGCGGGCCTCTGCGAATCCTTTCCCGACGCTCGACACGCGGCGCCTGGGCGAGTGACCGCCGAGCCGGCCACTCGCACGGCGCATGAAACGCCTACCGGATCCCTCCTTGAGAGCGAGGTACGGGTCGGCGGTTTGGGATCGATGCACGCCGCGAAGGTGAGTTGAGCCGGATCGACAGTGCGGTGCGGCACTCGATGAACCGCTGCAGTCGCCGCGTGCCTCGATAGGGACCCTGGATCCGGCAGACGCTGCGAGCGCCGTGCGAGCCGGCGTTAGCCGGGTCGCCTAGGCGCGTTGTGTCCGGCGTCGGGCCGGGGTTGCGCAGGGCGCGCATATCTCCGGGCGCGCCCGCAGCAACCCCGGCCCGACGCCCACAGCCGCCTCTGGCCGCCCGGGTCGCGACGGACCCCAAAAAGCACGAGGCCCCGGGACTTTCGCCCCGGGGCCTCGTGGCAAGCTCGAGAGCCTGCAGTCGCTGTTACATGCCCGAATCCGTGCGGATCAGCATGACGCGACGGTTCAGCTGACGACCTTCGGCCGTCGCGTTGTCGGCGATCGGCTTGGTCTCACCGTGGCCGATCGAGCTCAGGCGAGCCGGATCCACGCCGCGCGAGGTCAGGTAGTCGTACACCGCCTTGGCGCGACGATCCGACAGCTTCAGGTTGTAGGCATCGCTGCCCACGCTGTCGGTGTGGCCTTCGATCAGCGACGTCGCGAACGGCACGTCGTTCATGAAGGTCACCACGCGCTCGAGCTCGGTGATCGACTCGGGGCGCAGCTCGGCGCTGTCGAAGTCGAACAGCACCTTCAGCGTCTGCTCGAGCGGGCAGCCGACCTTGTCGACCTTCGCGCCAGCCGGCGTGTTCGGGCACTTGTCCGCTTCGTTGCACACGCCATCGCCATCGTCATCGGCGCACTTGGCCGGAGCCGGCGGCGGCGGCGGCGGCGGGGGCGGCGGCTCCTCGACGGCCGGCGCCGGCCGCGGCGGGCCCCAGCCGAAGGCGATGCCGATCTGCGCGACCACGTCGTTCAGCGTGTTGCCGCTCTGCAGGTCCCAGCGTGAACGGACCTCGGGGCGCAGCTGCACGGTGCGCGAGCCATCCGCGCTGCGCGCGAGGTCCCACATCAGTCCGATGCCCGCCGACGCGGTGACATTCTCGTCGCCCTCGAGACCCTCGTAGTTCGAATTCTGCATGCCGATGCCGCCGAGCACGTACGGCGAGATGCGGCTGTCGCGGGAGAACACGCGCATCAGGTCGAGCGATCCGCCCGAGATGCTGCCGTCGAAGCTCGCCGGCCAAGTCCACTCGGGCCGCAGGCCGTCGTTGTCGAAATCGCCGGTGTACACAGTCAGCTGCACGCTCCAGTGCTCGCTCAGGTGCTTGCCGATCGAGGCGCCGTAGTGGATGTCGTCATCCAGCAAGCGCTCGTCGTCGACGAACGTGTAGCCGACGAACGGGGCGACGAACCATTGCCCGACCTCGTCGTTCCACGGCAGGTTCGAGTCGTCGGCCTGGGCGGCGGCGCTCGCCAACAGCGCCGTGGCGACGGCCGACGCAAGGACTGCATATCTGCTCATTTGTAGTTCCTGTGGGTGTCCCGGTCTGGAGTGCGCAGCGGCGTTCCCCGGGCACGCCGCAAACGCCGCGGATGTTAGCGGAAGTCAGCCCTTTGCGGTACACGGCCGGGGCGTGCGCGGCCACCTGGCCTCCGGGCGCAGCACCCGGTCGCCCGCGGCGATGCCGAGCCTCGAGGCGGTCCCGCCGGCGAGTTCCACGACCAGGACCACGAGCGCGCCGGAGGAGATCGTGTCGAGGGACCCGGGCTCGGCGCGCTCGTGCACCTTCACGACGCAGCCGGCCTCGTCGACGAACAGCATGTCGAGGTGGATCAGCGTGTTCATCATCCACATCCCGACCTGCTGCGCCGGGGTGTAGACGAAAATCATCGCCTGGTCCGGGCCGAGTTCCGGCACGAACATGAGGCCCTGCGCGCGCGCTTGCGGCGTGTCGGCGCGCCACGCGGCGAAGACGTGCCGGCGGGCGCTGCGCGTCTCGATGGCGATGCGCTCGCGCGGGAAGGCGGACAGCGGCTTGGCGACCGCCGCGCGCTCTGCAAGCGCAGCGACTGTCGGCAACCCAAGCACCGCCGCCAGCACTGCAGCGAGCGCAGCGGCACGCAGCGCCCGGCCTCTCATGGCTCGCCTGCCCGTGCCGTGTCCTCGGCAACGTCGAGCTCGTCCACGATGGCGGTGACGTCGAAGCGCGAGACCAGCACGGCGGGGCCGCCGCCCACGGCGCGCGCCGGCTGAGTGCAGTAGCCGCGGCCCTCGATCCTGAATGACGTCGCGAGGCCCTCCACCGGCGTCTGGCGGAGTTCGTCGAAGGCGCACTTGTCGTCGCCCTGCGTCGCGAAGAACTCCCCCGACCCCTCGCGCACCAGCGTGATGTTGACCGGCACGTTGCGTGCCGACTCGCCCGGGCGCAACGGTCCCGCGCCCAGCACGACCAGCAGCGGTCCAGCCTCCGGCAAGCTGCCGCGATAAACGAGGCGAAGGCCGTCCCCGGACGGCCGCACGCTGCCGCGACACTGCGGCTCAACGCTTTCGCTCCAGTCGATTTCGGCCTCGATCGCGCCGCTGAGCCGCGCACGCAGCGCGCCCGACTCGGCCGCCACGCACAGGGCCTCGGCGGCTGCGGCTGGCAAAGGAGTCTCGGCCGGTGTCCCCGGGTCGGCGGCGCGCCCGCAGGCGGCAGCCAGCAGGCAGGTGAGGAGCAGCAGCGGGCCGAGCCGCGGCGCCCGGTCAGGACGGTGCGCGCGCCTGCACGAGCAGGGTTCTTGCCAGTTGACCATGCAGGTAGCCGAGTCCGCGCGCGAGGTGCATCGTGACGGTGAGCAGCAGCAATCCGAGGATCGACACCAGCGGCAGCAGCGCCGGATGGGGCGACTCCACCGTGCCGTCGATCTGAACCAGACCCGCATGGTAGAGCAGCATGAAGATCGGCGCGAGGAAGGTCGCGATCGACACGACGATTCCGACCACGGCGAACGTGAAGTAGAAGACGCCGAGCGGCAGCATCAGCAGCAGGTACAGCAGGGTGCTCCAGGTCCGCGGGTCCTTGAGCATCTCGACGACTCTTTGCCAGAACGGCGTGTCGCGGTCCCGGTAGGGCGGGCGCCTCGGCATGCGCACGCCGAGCAGGGTCTCCACGATGCGTCCCTCCGCGAGCGCGATCACCCGCGCAATGCCGATGAAGGCGAGGAAGAACGGCACCCCGATGATGAGGATCGCGAGCCCGATGGAAAGGGACAGGCCGATGGTCGCGAACGTGAAGTAGGCGACGCCCGTTACCAGTGTCAGCAGCAGGTAGAGCAGGCAAAGGTAGGCCCGCGGGTCCGCGTAGACGCCGAAGAATCGCCCGAGGGCCGAGCCGTAGGCGCGCGGGACCGGCGTTCGCAAGGCCTTCTGGATGGTGGCCTCGTTGGCCCGATACGCGTCCGCGACCTCGTCCGGGGCGCCGTAGCTCGACGCGATCCGCGCCAGCACGTCGCCCTCGGCGTCGCCCGGGTGCTGCGCAAGCTCGGCGCGCAGGTGCTCCTCGGCGTCGAACAGCGCGTCCTGCACCAGTGCCGGATCTGCGCCGCGCAATGCGGCTCGAAGGGCGTCGAGGTATTGCTCGACCGTTCGCGGGTTGGCGGCCGTCATGACGAGGTCTCCAGGGCGGGGGCAGGACTCAGCTTCGCGTCCACGAAATCTCGCGTCGAGAGCCAGGTTGCGCACCACGCGGCGAGCGCGTCGCGCCCCAGCGGCGTGATGCGGTAGTAGCGCCGCGGCGGGCCCGCATAGGATGGCACGACGCGGCTCGACAGCAGGCCGGCTGCGCTGAGGTTGCGCAGCACCGGGTAGAGCGCCCCGAGCTTGAACGGGCCGGCGCTGTCGTGCTCGCCGGCCAGCCGGCGGGCGATCTCGTATCCGTAGAGGTCTTCCCCAGCCTGGGCCAGGACGGCCAGCAGCACCAGCGAGGTCAGGCCGGCGCTCAACTCGCGCTGGAACTTGCGGGTCTGCAGGTCCGCGAGTTCGGCGTTGCGAGGGTCTTCCGCGGGTTGGCTTGTCACTTCGATGACCAAGGTTCGTTCAGTGCCTACTATTAATTACAGACTACTACTACGAAGTCAACTATAGCGTTCTCTCAGGTATATATAACGAGCCTGCCACGCTCGTCGGCTGCGTACGAGGTCGCAGTTCGTGCAGGACTTAGCGGTGTCGGGCGACAGGTGCAATCTGTAACATCGGGGCAGATACGCGGAGAGTCGTGCCAGATGTCCACCGAACAACAGCGATTGTTTGCACCCCGCCGCTACCTCAGTCGCCTGACCCGCGGGACCCTCGCGGTGATCATGGCGGGCGGCCGCGGCGAGCGTCTGCGGCACCTCACCGAGGATCGCTGCAAGCCCGCGACGCCGTTCGGCGGCAAGTTCCGCATCATCGACTTCGCGCTGTCGAACTGCGTGAACTCCGGCATCCGCCAGATCTCGGTGCTCACCCAGTACAAGGCGCACTCGCTGATCCAGCATATCCAGCGCGGCTGGGGCTACCTGCGGGGCGAGTTCGGCGAGTTCGTCGAGATCATCCCGGCGCAGCAGCGGCGCGGCCCCGAGTGGTACCAGGGCACGGCCGACGCGCTCTGGCAGAACGTGGAGATCATCCGTGCGCACAGACCGCTGCACGTGCTGGTGCTCGCGGGCGATCACATCTACAAGATGGACTACGGCCCGATGATCGGCTTCCACGTCGAGAAGGAGGCCGACATCACTGTCGGCGTGGTCGAGGTGCCGGTGGCGCGAGCGCGCGAGTTCGGCGTGCTCGGCGTGGACGAATCCAATCGAGTACTGAGTTTCCTGGAGAAGCCGAACGACCCGCCGCCGATGCCGGGCCGTCCCGACATGGCGCTCGCGTCCATGGGCATCTACGTGTTCAACCCTCGGCTGCTCGAGCGCCTGCTGCGGGCGGACGCCGATGACCCTGACTCGGCGCACGACTTCGGCCGCAACATCGTGCCGGACGCCATCGACAACCTGCGCGTGTTTGCATACCCGTTCGAGGACGTGCGCACGAAGGCGCAGAATTACTGGCGCGACGTGGGCACGGTGGACGCCTACTACGAGGCGAACATGGAGCTCGTGCGCGTATCGCCCGAACTCAACATCTACGACGAGCAATGGCCGATCTGGACCTACCAGGAGCAGCTGCCGCCGGCCAAGTTCGTGTTCGACGACGAGGACCGCCGCGGCGCCGCGATCGACTCGATGGTTTCGGGTGGCTGCATCATCTCGGGTTCGCGCGTGAGCAATTCGCTGCTGTTCTCGAACGTCCGGGTGCACGACTACTCGACGATCGACGCGTCGGTGCTGCTGCCGCGCGTGCGCGTGGGCGAGCGCTGTGTGATCCGTCGCGCCATCATCGACGCCAATACGCTGGTGCCTGACGGCATGCAGATCGGCGTGGACCCGGTGGCCGACGCCGAGCGATTCTACGTCACGGAAAACGGCGTCACCCTCGTGACCGCCGCGATGCTGCGCGCGGCTCCGCGGGCAGGTTGAGCGCGGACGTACCGGCGCGGACGCGTCGCAATACCGGGAAGTCAATCATGTCCAAGCGTGTCCATGGGGTCGGGATGCTGGCGGTGGTGTTTGCGCTGGTCGCGCTGCTGCCGGGCTGCACCTCGCTCGGGGGCGACCTCGTCGCGCCGCGACTCAGTCTGGTCGGCGTGCAGATGCTCTCGACCGACATGTTCGCGCAGAAGTTCAAGGTGCGCGTGCTGGTCCAGAACCCGAACGACCTCGAACTGCCGGTGCGGGGACTCGAGTACCAGATCATCATGATGGGCGACAGCTTCGCCGACGGCGTGAGCAACGACGTCTTCCTGCTGCCGGCGCGCGGCGAGGCCGAGTTCGACATGCTGGTGACGACGAACTTCGTGAGCAGCTTCGGCCGGCTGCTGAGCCGCGCCGGAGGCGGAAAGCTCGACAACATCGAGTACGAGATCAGCGGCAAGGTGTTCGTGGACAAGGGAGTGCTGCGCAGGATCCCGTTCAGCCACCGCGGCACGGTGGATTTCTCCCGCGCCCTCAAGCCGGCCAAGGCGCAGCCCCGGCAGCTGTAGGCGGCGGTGCGGGGGTCGTCGGCGGCCGTCGCGCGTGGCCGCCCGGCCGACGATCTACAACGACTCGTAGAGCCGCTCGTATTCGATGACCTGCCGCTCCCAGGAGAAGTCCTCGCGCATGCCGTTTGAAACGAGGCGGCGCCACAGCGCGGGCGACTCGTACCACTCCAGCGCCGTTGCGATCGCCCAGCGGACGCCGCCGGGATCGAAGTCGTTGAACACCACCCCGGTGCCTACTCCCGTGGCAGGGTCGAAGTGGCGCACCGAGTCCGCGAGCCCGCCCGTGCGCCGCACGATCGGCACCGTGCCGTACTTCAGGCTGTACATCTGGTTGAGCCCGCAGGGCTCGTACAGGGACGGCATCAGGAAGATGTCGGCGGCGGCCTCGATGAGGTGGGCGAGTTCCTCGCTGTAGCCGCTGTAGAAGACTGCCCGGCCCGGGAAGCGCTCCTGCAGGCCGTGCAGGAAGCGCTCGTAGTGCTGCTCGCCGCTGCCGAGCGCCACGAACCGCGCAGCGCCACCGGCGAGAACCTCCGGCAGGACCTCGTAGAGCAGGTCGATGCCTTTCTGCAGAGTCAACCGCGTCACCATGCCGATCAGCGGTGTGGTGGACGGGCCCGTCATCTGCAGCAGTTCCATGAGCGCCTGCTTGGTACGCGCCTTGCCGCCGAGGTCCTCCGCGTCATAGCGGTGGGGCAGGTGGACGTCCGTCGCCGGATTCCACTCCTCGTAGTCCACGCCGTTCAGGATGCCGTGCACCGCTCCGCCGCGGGCACGCAGGTCGGCATCGAGGCCGTGCCCGCCCTCGGGCGTGCGGATCTCCCCGGCATACGTCGGGCTCACGGTCGTGACTGCATCGGCGTAGATCACGGCATGCCGCATGGGATTGATGCGACCGGCGCCGAGGTCCGCCTGGTGCAGCAAACCCGCCTCCACGCCCGGACCGAGGTCTACCGACTGGCCCGCGCCGAAGACGCCCTGGTAGCCGATGTTGTGGATGGTGAATACGCTTTTCGTGGCGGCGAACAGGCTACGGTCCCAGGCATACGCCGAGCGCAGCAGCAGCGGCGCGAAGCCGGTGTGCCAGTCGTTGGCATGCAGGATCTGCGGCGCGAATCCCATTCGCTGGCAGCACTCGAACGCCGCGCGCGTCAGCATCAGGTAGCGCACGTGCTCGTCCGGCGCGTCCGAGTAGATGCGCGGCCGGTCGAACAGCGACGGGCAGTCGACGAGGTAAACCCACAGGTCCGAGTCCGGTACGCGCGCGGTCTGGATGCCGTAGCCGAGGAGGTGCGGACCGACCTGCAGCGTGAGGTCCTGCAGGAAGTCCACCGGATGACGGTCCACGCCCCGCAGGTCCATCTGGCCGTGCAGCGGCAGGAACACCCGCAGGTCGTGGCCGCGGCGGGCGAGGTGGCGGGTGAGCGCCGCGGAGACGTCGCCGAGCCCGCCGGTCTTGGCGAACGGGGAGTATTCGGCGGAGAGGAAGCAGATGCGCACAGCGATCTCCAGGGTGGGTCGCAGCCCGTCGCCGGGGGGACGGCCGAGCGCGCCTCAGGAGCGCTTGTCGTCCTCGTCGCGGTCCTTGTCGCGCTTCGGGAGCAGCACGTTGAGCATGCTCTCCTGCACCTTCGCGAGCGCCTCGAGGTTCTGGCGCGTGATGTCGGCCACGGCCGCGAGCGGCGTGTGCGCCACGATCCTCGAAATCTGCGACTGCACCGCTTCCTGCTGCTTGAGGAACATCTCGATGCTGCGCTCGAGGAAGCTCGCGAGGTAGCCCTGCAGCGAGTTGCCGTAGAGGCGGATGATGGCCTCGAGCACCTTGGTGCTGAGGATCGGCCGGCCCGCCTGCTCCTGCTCGGCAATCACCTGCAGAAGGATGTGACGGGTGATGTCGTTGCCGCTCTTGTCCTCGACGATCCGCAGCTTCTCCCCCTTGACGATCAGCGTGCGGATGTCGTCGAGGGTGATGTGCCGGCTCTGCGACGCGTCGTACAGGCGACGGTTCGCGTACTTCTTTATCAGTCGCTCTTCGCTCATGCGACGCAGTGTACCTCAGGGCTCTTGCGTCGCAAAAACCCGCTGGGGGCAAGCGGTGGACCACTGGCGGGCGGCATGCTCGAGGCCGACTGGCCCCGAGGCGGGTCGCGACCCTACACTGTCGAGCATCACCTCAGGTCCACCGTGCAGGCCCACCCATGTCACAACAGCAGGTCCTCGAACAGCTACAGGCCCGGGTCGGGCAGGAAATCCACTGCAGCGACTGGCTGGATATCACTCAGGCACGAATCGACGCATTTGCCGACGCCACGGGTGACCACCAGTGGATCCACGTCGATCCCGAGCGCGCCGCACGGGAGTCGCCGTGGAAGGCGACGATCGCGCACGGCTTCCTGACGCTGTCGCTCTACCCGATGCTGCGCGGGCTGGTGACCGCCGAGCAGCCGGTATTTCCCGGCGTCCGGCAGGTGATCAACTACGGGCTCGACAAGCTGCGCTTCCCGAGCGCCGTGGTGAGCGGCAGCCGGGTGCGCGCGCATTGCGTCCTGCTCGAGGTCGGGGAGGTCAAGGGCGGCCTGCAGATCAAGGAGCAGTGCACGGTGGAAATCGAGGGCCAGCCCAAGCCCGCCTGCGTGGCCGATGCCATCATGCGGCTGTACTTCTGACCGGGGGGGGAACCGATGATCTACGACAGCATCCTGCACACCATCGGCCGCACGCCGATCGTGCGCGTCAACCGTATCGCGCCCGGCCACGTCACGATGTACGTGAAGTGCGAGTTCTTCAATCCGCTCTCCTCCGTCAAGGACCGTCTCGCGATCGCGATCATCGAGGACGCCGAGCGCAGTGGCGAACTCAAGCCCGGCCAGACGGTTATCGAGGCCACCTCGGGTAATACCGGCATTGCGCTGGCCATGGTCTGCGCGGCCAAGGGCTACCCATTCGTCGCGGTGATGGTCGAGACGTTCTCGATCGAGCGGCGCAAGATCATGCGTATGCTCGGTGCGAAGGTGATCCTGACGCCCGCGGCCGAGCGCGGCTCGGGCATGGTGCGCAAGGCCGCCGAACTCGCCAGGCAGCACGGCTGGTTCCTCGCGCGGCAGTTCGAGAACCCCGCGAACCCGGCTTACCACCGCCAGACCACCGGCCCCGAGATCCTCAGCGACTTCGCCGGCAGGCGGCTCGACTTCTTCGTGAGCGGCTGGGGCACCGGCGGCACGCTCACGGGAGCGGGCGAGATGATCCGGCTCGCCCGGCCCGAGGTCGAGATCGTCGTCACCGAGCCGGCCGGCGCGGCCCTGCTCGCCGGAGCGGAGTTCAAGCCGCACAAGATCCAGGGCTGGACCCCCGATTTCGTGCCCGGCGTGCTGAACCGCGCGGTTCCGCACCGTAACGTCCCGGTGACTGACGAGGAATCGATCGCGGCTTCGCGCTCCCTGGCCCGCAACGAGGGCATTTTCTGCGGCATTTCGGCGGGCGGCACCTTTGCGGCGGCCCTCAAGGTGGCCGAGTCCGCGCCCGAAGGCTCGGTGATCCTCGCGATGCTGCCGGACACCGGCGAACGCTACCTGTCCACCGTGCTGTTCGAGGGCGTGCCCGAGGGCTCCGACCCGGAGCCCTGAGTCGGCTCGGGCCGCTGCAGGTGGCCGCGGCGCGTCCCCCGCCACCGCCCGCCGTGCGCATCCCGTTGCCTGTTCAAGGCGAATGGGTGGGATAATCCCGATCCTTTTTCCCAGGTCCGCGCCCGACGGCGCGGGATTACTGAATGTCAGACACTCTCAAGAAGGTGCTGCTCGGCGCCGTCGCCGGCGCCCTGCTCATGGTTTTTTATGCCCACGTGAGCGAGGAACGCGCCAAGCGTGACCCAGCCGCGAAGATGGGCGCGCCGCAAGGCGGGCCCGCCGCCGCTGCGCGCCCCGGGGGCGGCCCGCCTTCGCGTCCGGCTACTGGCACGGGCGGGGCCACCGGGCCGGGCGGGTCGGGCATGCCACCGGTCGCCGTGGTCACGGCGCCGGTGCGCTCGGAGCGCCTTTCGTTCGAACTCGAGGCACTCGGCACCGCCGGCGCCAACGAGGCCGTAGACATCACCGCCAAGGTTGCCAACCAGGTGACGGCAGTGCGATTCACGGAAGGGCAGCAGGTCCGTAGCGGAGAAGTGCTGGTGGAACTCGACGGCGCACAGTCGCGCGCCGACCTTGCGGTTGCCGAGGCGGCGCTGGCGGAGAGCCGCAGCCAGTTCCAGCGCTCGCAGGAACTGAACACGACCAAGGTGCTGTCCGATCAGCAACTCGAGCAGATCGAGGCGACCTTCAAGGCGAACGAGGCGCGGGTCACATCCGCCCGCTCACGGGTCGGCGACACCGTCATCCGGGCGCCCTTCGACGGCCGTATCGGGCTTCGGCGGGTGAGCGTGGGCAGCCTCATCAGCCCCGGCACGGTGATCACCACGCTCGACGACACCAGCACCATCAAGCTCGATTTCACCATCCCGGAAACGTTCCTGTCCGTGGTGACCCCCGGGCTCGAGATCGCGGCGCGCAGCGTCGCCTACCCGGACGCCAGCTTCGGCGGGCGCGTCTCCAGCATCGATTCGCGCGTCGACCCGGCGACGCGCTCGGTGACGGTGCGTGCCCTGTTGCCGAACCCGCAGGGGCTGCTCAAGCCCGGCATGTTCCTCACGGTGCGGTTGTCGCGCGGCGCGGTGGACGCGCTGATGGTTCCCGAGCAGGCGCTCGTGCCCGAGCAGGGCGACGTGTTCGTGTTCGTGGTCGCCGACGGCGTGGCCGAGAAGCGCCTGGTGCGCATCGGGGAGCGACGCGTGGGCGACGTGCAGATCCTCGACGGACTCGCCGAGGGCGAACTCGTGGTGACGGAAGGCACGCAGAAGCTGCGCGACGGCGCCCCGGTGCGGCTCCAGGGCGCGCCGCCCGCGTCCGCGACGGGAGCCGCGGCATGAAAATCTCCGAGATCTCGGTCAAGCGGCCGGTCTTCGCGACCGTAGTGAGCCTGCTGCTCATCATCCTTGGGCTGCTCGCGTTCTCGCGGCTGTCGGTGCGCGAGCTGCCCGAGATCGAGTCGCCTGTGGTGTCCATCGAGACGACCTACCGCGGCGCGGCCGCCGACGTGGTCGAGACCAAGATCACCCAGATCATCGAGGATCGCGTCTCCGGCATCGAGGGCGTCACCAAGATCACCTCGCAGAGCGTGGACGGACGTTCGAGCATCAACCTCGAATTCATGCCGGAACGGGACGTGGACGAGGCCGCCAACGACGTGCGCGACCGGGTATCGCGAGTCGCCGCGAACCTGCCCCCGGAGGCGGATCCGCCCGAGATCGGCAAGGTGGACTTCAACGCCGACCCGGTCATCTGGCTGAACCTGTCGAGCAGCACGCTCGACGTGCTCGAGCTCACCGACTACGCCGAGCGGGTGATCGCCGAGCGCCTCGGCGTGCTGCCGGGCGTCGCCCGGGTGCGTTTCGGCGGGGCGCGCCGATACGCGATGCGCGTGTGGATCGATCGCGAGGCGCTCGCGGCCCGGCAGCTCACCGTCACGGACATCGAGAACGCGTTGCGTCGCGAGAACGTGCAACTGCCCGCCGGACGGCTCGAGTCCGCGCAGCGCGAACTCACGCTTCGTACCGAGACCGGGCTCAACACGGAGAACGACTTCCGCGAGCTGGTGATAGGTCGCGGCGCGGACGGCTACCTGGTGCGGATGCGCGAGGTCGCCGACGTGCGGCTGGCCGCCGAGAACGATCGCACGATTTCGCGTTCGAACGGCGTGCCCGGGATCAGCATCGGCGTCGAGCAGATCTCGAAGGCCAACACGCTCGAGGTCGCCTCGGCCGTGCGCGCCGAGATGGAGCGGCTGAAGTCGCAGCTGCCGCCCGGCACGGTGCTCGAGGTGAACTACGACCGCGCGCTGTTCATCCGCGAGTCGATGAAGGAGGTGGTGCTCGCGCTCGCGATCTCGATGCTGCTCGTCCTGCTCGTGATCTACCTGTTCCTTGGCAACCTGCGCGCGACGCTGATCCCCGCATTCACCATACCGGTGTCCATCATCGCCGCGTTCATGGTGATGTCGTGGTTCGGCTTCTCGATCAACGTGCTGACGCTGCTCGGACTGGTGCTCGCCATCGGTCTGGTGGTGGACGACTCCATCATCGTGCTCGAGAACATCTATCGCCGCATGGAGGAGGGCGAGCCCCCGCTGGTCGCGGCCGTGGACGGCAGCCGCGAGATCGGTTTTGCGGTGATCGCGACCACGCTGGTACTGATCGCCGTGTTCGTGCCGATCTCCTTCCTGCAGGGCAACGTCGGCAAGCTGTTCCGGGAGTTCGGCATCACCGTGGCGGCCGCCGTGGCGTTTTCCTCGCTGGTGGCGCTGACGCTCACGCCGATGCTGAGCTCGAAGCTCCTGGCCGGCGGAGCGACGCGCTCGTGGCTGTCGAACTCCGTGGACGCGTTCTTCCACCGTCTTTCCACCGCGTATGACCAGTTGCTGCGGCGGCTGATGAAGCGGCCCTGGCTGGTGATCGGTGCGACCTTTGCGGCCATGGCGGTTGCGACGCTGCTGTTCCGTGCGCTGCCGAGCGAGCTGACGCCTTCCGAGGATCGCGGCATGATGTTCATCGGCATGACCGGCCCCGAGGGCGCATCGCTCGACTACATGGACCGCCACGCCCGCCTGGCCGAGGAGATCCTGCTTCGCGAGGTCGAGGGCGGCGAGGTGGTGCGCTCCAACATCCGTATCCCGGGCGGCTTCGGCGGGGCGAGCGAGGTCAACCAGGCGCGCGGCTTCGTGGTGCTCGCCCCCTGGGGGGAGCGCGAGCGCAGCGCGGACCAGATCGCGCAGGCGGTGCGGATGCAGCTCAACCAGATCCCGGGCGTGCGCGGGTTCGTGGGCACGCCGGGCGGCTGGGTGCGTGGCGGCGGTTCGCCGGTGCAGGTCGTGATCGGCGGCACGGAGTACGCCGACCTCGTGCAGTGGCGCGACATCGTGATGGAGCGCATGCAGGAGAATCCCGGTCTCACCAACGTGCAGTCGAACTACGAGGAGCGCAAGCCGCAGGTGCGGGTTGCCGTGGACCGCGACCGGGCCGCCGACCTCGGCGTGTCGCTGCAGACCGTCGGCCGTACGCTCGAGACCGTGCTCGGCTCGCGGATCGTGACCACGTTCGTGGACCGCGACCGCGAGTACAACGTCATCCTGCAGGGACGGGCAGAGGACCGCTCGACGCCCTCCGACCTCGACAACCTTTACGTGCGCTCCGACCGCACGGGCCAGCTCCTCCCGCTGTCGAACCTGGTGCGGCTCACCGAGGACGCGGGCCCGACCCGCCTCAACCGCTTCGACCGGCTGCGTGCCATCACGATCAGCGCGGCGCTCACCCCCGGGTATCCGCTCGGCGAGGCGCTCGATTTCGTCGAGCAGGTCGTCGAGACGGAATTGCCGCCCGCCGCGCGGTTGAATTTCGACGGCGAGTCCCGTGAATTCAAGAACTCGGGCGGGCAGCTCTACCTCGTGTTCCTGCTGGCGCTGGTGGTGGTGTTCCTGGTGCTCGCGGCGCAGTTCGAGAGCTTCCTGCACCCGTTCGTGATCATGACCACCGTGCCGCTCGCGGTCATCGGCGCGCTGCTCGGCCTGTGGATGTACGGCATGTCGATCAACGTCTTCAGCCAGATCGCCGCGATCATGCTGGTGGGCCTCGCCGCGAAGAACGGCATCCTGATCGTCGAGTTCGCGAACCAGCTGCGCGACCGCGGCATCGAGTATCGGGAAGCGGTGATCGAAGCCGCCGCCATCCGCCTGCGTCCGGTCCTGATGACCAGCCTGTGCACGGCATTCGGGGCGCTGCCGCTGATGCTCGCGAGCGGGGCGGGCGCCGAGAGCCGGCAGTCGATCGGCGTCGTGGTCTTCTACGGCGTGATGATCTCCGTCGTGCTGACCCTGGCCGTCGTGCCGGCCGTGTATACGCTGGTGGCGCGCAACACGTCCTCGCCGATGGCGGTCTCGCAGCGCCTCGAGAGCCTGCGCGCCGCGATGTCCCGCAAGGCGGCGGCCGCCGACTGAGCGGGAGAGCGACCATGGCCCTGTCCCCCTATCAGCAGCTCGAACAGGAGTTCCGTCGCCTTCACGCGTTCCGCGGCGCGGCCAGCCTGTTGCGATGGGACGCGGCCGTGATGATGCCCCGCGGCAGCGCGAGCGTCCGGGGTGAGCAGCTCGCCGCGCTCGAGTCGGAGTGCCACGCCCTGCTCACCTCGCCACGCGTCTCGCGGCTGCTCGAGCGTGCCGATGCCAATGAGGCCCAGCTCGAGGACTGGCAGCGCGCGAACCTGCGCGAGATGCGCCGCGAGCGCGACCGCGCGATCGCCACGCCGCTGTCGCTCGTGATGCGGATCGCGCGCGCCACGGCGGTCGCCGAGGTGCGCTGGCTCGAGGCCAAGCAGGAGTCGAATTTCGCGCTGTTCGCACCGCACCTGGAGGAAGTCGTCGCGCTCACGCGCGACAAGGCGCAGGTGCTGTCGCAGGCGCTCGGGCTCGAGCCCTACGACGCCCTGATCGACGGCTTCAGCCCGGGCTTCCTGAGCGCCGAGATCGACCAGCTGTTCCGGGTGGTGTCGCAGCGCCTGCCCGGGCTCATCCGCGACGCGATCGAGCTGCAGTCCGAACGACCGCCGCTGCCGATCCGGGGCAAGGTCGGCAGCTCGAAGCAACGCTCGCTCGCCGTCGAGGTGATGCGCGCGCTCGGCTTCCCCTTCGACCGCGGCCGCCTCGATGAAAGCGACCACCCGTTCACGGAGGGCGTGAGCGGCGACGTGCGCGTCACGACCCGCTTCGTGCCGCAGGAACCCTTTACGGGGCTGATGGGCGTGCTGCACGAGACCGGGCAGGCGCTGTACGACCTCGGGCTGCCCGAGACATGGCGCGACCAGCCGGTCGGCCGCGACCGCGGCATGGCGCTCGAGGAGAGCCAGTCGCTGCTGCTCGAGATGATCGTCGGCCGCAGCCGTCCGTTCCTCGCCTACCTTCGTCCGCTGCTCGAGAAGCACTTCGGCGTCAGCGGGCCCGAGTGGGAGGTGGACAACCTCTACCACACGTTGACGCGCGTGCGCCGCGGCGCGATCCGCGTCGATGCCGACGAGCTCACGTACCCCGTGCACATCATGCTGCGCTTCGAGATGGAGAAGCGGATCCTCGACGGCACGCTGCCCGTGCGTGACCTGCCCGCCGCCTGGAGCGAGGGCCTCGAGGCACGGCTCGGGTTGCGGCCGGCCAACGACGCGGACGGCTGCCTGCAGGACGTGCACTGGGCGGTCGGCTCCTTCGGCTACTTTCCGTCCTATGCGCTCGGCGGCCTCATCGCCGGCCAGTTCTACGAGACGCTGCGCAACGACCTGCCGGAGCTCGACGACGAGATCGCGGCCGGCCGCTTCGGTCCGCTGATCTGCTGGCTGCGCGAGAACGTGCACAGCGTGGGGGCGAGCCTGAGCTCGCAGGAGCTCATCGCCAATGCCACCAGCCGGCCGCTGTCCGCCGCGCCGTGGCTGCGCTACGCCGAGGGCAAGTACCTCGACGAGGTCGGCTGAGCTTGAACGCGGTGCCCAGTCGCGCGCCCGGGCGCACCTCGAGCACGTTCCGGCGGTTGCAGGCCCGATTGCGGGGCCTTGCGGGCAAGGCGATCGACGACTACGGGATGATCGCCGAGGGCGACCGCGTGATGGTGTGCCTGTCGGGCGGCAAGGACTCCTACACGCTGCTCGACGTTCTGCTGTCCCTGCAGCGCAGCGCGCCCGTGAGGTTCGACCTCGTCGCCGTCAACCTCGACCAGAAGCAGCCGGGCTTTCCCGCCCACGTGCTGCCGGAGTACCTCGCGGCGCTCGGCGTGCCTCACGAGATCCTCGAGCAGGACACCTACAGCGTGGTCAAGCGGGTCGTCCCCGAGGGCCGCACGATGTGCGGGCTGTGCTCGCGCCTGCGGCGCGGCCGCCTCTACCGGTACGCCGCGGAGAACGGCATCACCAGGATCGCGCTCGGCCATCACCGCGACGACATCGTCGAGACGCTGTTCCTGAACCTGTTCTTCGGCGGCCGCCTGAAGGCCATGCCGCCGAAGCTGCTGTCGGAGGACGGTCGTCACGTCGTCATCCGTCCGCTCGCCTACGTCCCCGAGCAGGAGATCGAGCGCTACGCGCGGGCTCGGCAGTTCCCGATCATCCCCTGCCGTCTCTGCGGTTCGCAGGACAACCTGCAGCGCGTCGCGGTGAAGAAGATGCTCGCGGACTGGGAGCGCGAATATCCGGGCCGCACCGAGACGATCTTCTCCGCGCTGCGCAACGTAAGCCCCTCTCATCTCGCCGACACGACAGCGTTCGACTTTGCCGGGCTCGACCGGCTGCGAGTGGCCGCGGCCGCGTTCGATGCTGCCGAGGCGCCAGATGCAGAACCCTGGGAGTCGCCAGGCTGAGGCGCGGGCCCGGGGTGGACATTCCCCGGGCCGTGCGCGGCATGGATGCCGCGCCCGGAGCCCCAGGGATGGGTTCACGGCGACCCGGGGATTGTCCACCCCGGGCCCGCACCCGAGGGTGGCCGCGATCCGAGTCCGCGCTCGTGGTCCTGCCGTATCATGCGCTGATGCGACCCTCGAACGCAGATCCAGTCGGAACGGCGCCGCCCCGGCCGCTGCCCACGAGCTACTGGGTCGTGCCCGGCCGGTTCCTGGTCGGCGAGCACCCGGGTTCGCAGTCGCGGGCCGAAGCCATGGAACGCCTGCGCTCCCTGCTGCGCGCCGGCGTGAGCTGCTTCGTGGACCTGACCGAGCCGAACGAGGTGCCGGGCTACGACAGCTTCCTGCCCTTTGCGACGCCGGCGGGCCGGCGGATCGAGTACCTGCGCGAGCCGATTCCCGACCACTCGGTGCCGACGGCGCGCGACACCATGACGCGACTGCTGGCGGCGGTGGACCAGGCGCTGGCCGCGGATCACGTCGTGTACCTGCATTGCCGTGCCGGCATCGGTCGCAGCGCGATGGCGGCAGGATGCTGGATTGCGAGCCGCCCGGTCGTCACGGGCGACCCGCTCGAGCGCCTGCAGGTGCTGTGGCGACAGTCGGAGCAGTCCCTCACCTGGCCAGTCGTGCCCGAGACTGCGGAGCAGGCCGAGTTCATTCGCAACTGGTCACCCAGGCCCGCCGTGCCGCGTCCGGAGCCAGTCGTCTCCGCACGCGTGGCGCCCGCCCCGTCGATGGCAGACCGCATCCGTGGCGCGCTGCTAGGGCTCGCAGTGGGCGATGCGGCGGGGGAGGGCCGCGCGCTCAGGCGTCCGCCGACCGGCGGCTGGACGCAGCACACGGCGCTGTCCCTGTGCCTCGCGGAGAGCCTGCTCGAGCTCGGCAGCTGCGACGCCCGCGACCAGATGGAGCGCTACCTGCGCTGGCAGCGCGAGGGTTACCTGTCAGCCCGCGGCCAGCCCGGCCGTCCGACGCCCGACGTGGCGCGCGCGCTCGCCACCTACCAGTGGCGCAGCCTGCCGATGGCGGGGTCGCACGATCCACGCGACCGGACCACGGCCAGCCTGCCGCGGGTGGTGAGTGCCGTGGCCTTCGCCCCGCGTGACCCGGCTGCCGCGGTCGCCCTGGCGAGCGAGTGCTCGCGCACCACGCACCAGTCACCGGTGGTGCTCGATGCCTGTCGCTACCTCGCCGCCCTGCTGCTCGGGGCGCTCGACGGCGCCGAGCCCAAGGCCGTGCTCGGCGAGCTGTACGAACCGGTGGCCGGCTTGTGGTCGGCGCGACCGCTGCGGCCCGAGATCGTGGCCGCGGCCAGCACGCCGGCGGGCGAGGTGAAGAACCGCGGACACGCGGACGTAGTGAATGCGATCGCCATCGTCCGTTCCGCGGTGCTGCAGTCGGCCGACGTGCCGGGCGCCGTGCAACGCGCGCTCGGCCTGAGCCGCGACCCGGCGCTCGCCGGTGCGCTCACGGGCGCGTTGGCCGGGGCTTTCT
Source organism: uncultured Gammaproteobacteria bacterium (assembly GCA_963712815.1). GTDB lineage: Bacteria > Pseudomonadota > Gammaproteobacteria > Steroidobacterales > Steroidobacteraceae > RPQJ01. Next base: position 709,579 of record CAVQJL010000012.1, on the reverse strand, counting down.
TTGGCGCCGGCGCGATCCCGCCATCCGCGACGGCCGGTCTCCCCGGGCTCGCGCTGGTGGAGGACTTCGCGGCCCGCCTCGCTGGGGCCGCCCTGGCGGGGCAAGCGTCCGGACGGGGTTCGCGACGGTGAATCGGCGCGTGGAACGGCGGCCGGTGCGCCGGGCGCCCGCGTGGGCCGAGTTGGGCGACGAGGCGCTGCTCGACCTGCGGTTCTGCGACCTGCGGCTGACCCTCGCCAACGCGCGGCTCGAGTCGAGCATCGAGCGGCTCTACGGCGAGCTCGACCGCAAGGGCGTCGGCTTTCGGCCGCACGCGTGGCTGGCGGAGGAGTGGTTCTCGCCCGATGGCACCCCCGGCATCGCCATCCCGTTCTACCTCGCGCACCCGCGCCTGGTGCGGCTCGAGCGCCGCTTCATGCACGAGGTGGAGGGCGGCAACGACAAGTGGCTGATGCGCATCCTGCGCCACGAGGCCGGCCACGCGATCGACACCGCGTTCGGGCTGCGGCGCCGCAAGGCCTGGCGCGAGATCTTCGGCAAGTCCTCGCGGCGATACCCGAGTCGCTACTCGCCGCGACCCGGCAGCCGCAGTTTCGTGCTGCACCTCCGCCACTGGTACGCGCAGAGCCACCCGACCGAGGATTTCGCCGAGACCTTCGCAGTCTGGCTGCCGCCGCGGGCGCGCTGGCGCAGCCAGTACGCGGACTGGCCCGCGTTCGCGAAGCTCGAGTACGTGGACCGGACGATGGGGGAACTGCGCGGCCGGCGCCCTGCGAACCTCGACCGTCGCGTCGTCGAGCCGCTTTCGGAGAACACGCGGACGCTGCGCGAGCACTACCGTCGCAAGCAGGCGCGCTACGCGCTCGACACGCAATGCTCCTACGACCGCCCGCTGCTGCGCGTGTTCGCAGCGCGCGAGGCGCGCCCGCGCGCGGTGGCGGCGAGCCGCTTCCTCCGCGAGATGCAGCCGCAACTCGCGCGGCTGCTGGTGCGGCGGGCGCGCATGCACCCCTACCTCGTGAATCACGTGATGCGCACCGCCGTGCAGCGTGCGCGCGTGCTGGACCTGCGGCTGAAGGCCGGTCAGCGCCGGGCCAAGCGGGAAGTGCTCGAGATGCACGAGCGCATCATGATGGAGATGCTGCTTCGGAACCGGGAGAATTACGCCTTATGAAGACCGTGCGCGTGCTCGTGCTGGTGCACGAGACGCTGGTGCCTCCCGACGACGCGAGCGGCTACACGACACAGCAGATCGACGAGTGGCGGACCGAGTACGACGTCACCTCGATGCTCCGCGCCATGGGCCACGAGGTGCGCGTGCTCGGCATGGGCTACAGCCTCGTCGAACTGCGCAGCGCCGTCGCCGAGTGGAAGCCCGACATCGCCTTCAACCTGCTCGAGGAGTTCCAGGGCATCGGCACCTACGACCAGCACGTGGTGGCCTTCCTCGAGCTCATGCGGCTGCCGTACACCGGCTGCAACCCGCGCGGAATGATGATCTCGCGCGACAAGACACTGTCGAAGCAGGTCCTCTCATTCCACCGCATCCCGACCGCGAAGTTCGCGCTGCTCCCGCGCGGTCGGCGTTACCGCGCCCCGAGCCGGCTGCGCTTCCCGCTGTTCGTGAAGTCGGCCACTGAGGACGCTTCGCTCGGCATCTCGCAGGCCTCGGTCGTGCACGACCACCAGAAGCTGGGCGAGCGGGTGCAGTTCATCCACGAGCAGACGAACTCAGACGCGCTCGTGGAGGAGTACATCGAGGGGCGCGAGATCTACATCGGCGTCGCCGGCAACGAGCGCCTCACCACGTTCCCGCTCTGGGAGCTCGACTTCGGCACGCTGCCCGACGTGATGGCCGGCATCGCCACGCGCAAGGTCAAGTGGGACCGCAAGTACCAGCAGAAGCACGGCATCGACACCGGGCCGGCCCGCGACCTGCCCGAGGGCCTGGAGCGGCGCGTTGCGCAGCTCGCGCGACGCATCTACCGCGCACTGTCAATGAGCGGCTACGCCCGCATCGATCTGCGCCTGAAGCCCGACGGCAACGTGTTCGTGCTCGAGGCGAACGCGAACCCGAACCTCGCCCAGACCGAGGACCTGGCGACCTCGGCGCTGTCGGCCGGCGTCGGCTACCAGACGTTGCTCGAGCGCATCATCAGCCTCGGACTCGCATACCGGGCCGCGTGGCGGGAGACGTGATTACGCCGCCCATCGACGCGCGCGTCCTGACTCAGGCGGCCGTGACCGCGCTGCGCGAGGGGCGGCATGCCGAGGCCCGGCGGCTGTTCGAGCAACTGGTGGCTGCCGGACGGGACGATGCGTCCGTCCAGCTCGGTCTCGCGTATGCCTGTTTCGGGACCGGTGACACGGGATCGGCACTGGCCGCCACGGAGCGCGTGCTGGCGCTGGAGCCGCGCAACCTGCGGGCGCTCCTGCTCAAGGCCGATCACCTGCAGCGCAGCGGCGACCTGCGCGCCGCAGTCAGTCATTACCAGGCCGTGGTCAACGCAGCCGCTTCGCAGGGACAGTTGCCGCCCGATCTGGCCCGCGAGGTCGCGCGAGCCAAGTCGATGTGCCAGCTTCATGCCGCGCAGCTGGAGGCCGCGCTGCGCCGGCGACTGGGGCCGCTCGGTCTCGATGATGCGGCGGGGGAGCGCGTCGCCCAGTCACTCGACATCCTGTTCGGCCGGCGGCGCATCTACGTGCAGGAGCCGCGCAACTATTACTTCCCCGGCCTGCCGCAGATCCAGTTCTGCCCCCGCGCGGACTTGCCGTGGCTCGACCGGGTCGAGGCGGCCACCGACGAGATCCGCGGGGAACTCGAGGGCGTGCTTCAGGAGAAGGGCAGTTTCGCGCCGTACGTGCAGAGCGTGCCGGGCCGGCCGCGTCCGCAGGGCAACGTGATGCTCGACAATCCCGACTGGAGCGCCTTCTACCTTTGGAAGGACGGCGCCGTGGTGCCCGCGAACGCCGCGCGCTGCCCCCGCACGCTTGCCGCGCTCGAGGGTGTGCCGATGTGCCGGTTGCCGGACCGCTCGCCCTCGATCCTCTTCTCGTTGCTCAGGCCGCACACGCGCATCCCGCCGCACAACGGCCTGGTGAACACGAGGTTCATCTGCCACCTGCCACTGATCGTGCCGCCCGGCTGCGGCTTCCGTGTCGGCAACGAGACCCGCGAGTGGGTCGAGGGCAAGGCCTGGGTGTTCGACGACTCGATCGACCACGAGGCGTGGAACGACAGCGACCACACGCGGGTGATCCTGCTGTTCGATGTCTGGAGGCCGGAACTCAGCGAGCGCGAGCGCGCGCTCGTGCAGGCGATGTTCTCAGGCCTGGACGAGCATGCCGGGCAGAAGCCGGCCTGGGAAATCTAGCCCGGCCGCCGGACGGCCCTCAGGGGTGCGCGGTCGGACGGCCTTCCTCGTCGAGTTCCCGCCGGGCACCGGCGATCCACTCGAGCAGGTGCGCATCGGACATCGCGTGGTCGAAGTAGGCGCGGGCACCCGTCGACAGCGGCGCGCCGTAGGTATTGAACCGCAGCACCACCGGGGCGTACATGGCATCCGCGATGCCGTAGCGCGGACCGAACAGCCAAGGCCCTTCGCCCCGGCCGTGGGCCCGGCAATCGCTCCAGATCGAATCGATGCGCGCGAGGTCGGCACGGGCCGCCTCGCCGAGCGGAACGTCGAGACCGCGCTCCGCCGCCCGCAGGGACCAGGCGGCGCGCAGCGCCTCGAATCCGGAGTGCATCTCGCCACAGATCGAGCGCGCCCGCGCCCGGGTCGCGGCATCGGCCGGCCAGCCTGCGCCGCCGGTCCGCTCGCTCAGGTATTCGCAGATAGCGAGCGAGTCCCAGATCGCCAGGTCCCGGTCGAGCAGCACCGGCACCCGCCGGGCCGGTGAGTAGCGCCCGATCTGCTCGCGAAAGCACGGCGTGTCGAGCGGCAGGCGGATCTCCTCCAACGGGATACCGAGATGTCGCGCCAGGATCCACGGACGCAGCGACCAGGAGGACAACTGCTTGTCGCCGATGACGAGCCTCAGCATGACTGCGATTCCCCGTGGCGGACGCCGGGCGCCTGTCTCAGAGCGTGTGCCCGATGTTCTGGAAGTGCGTGCGCTCGTAGGCGCTCTGGCAGTCGAAGCAGCGGCTCGCGAATGGCGTCGCGCGCAGCCGGGCGATCTCGATCGGCGAGCCGCAGGTGTCGCAGTGCCCGTAGCTGCCTTCGCCGAGCCGAGCCATGGCCCGGTCGATCAGCCGAAGTTCCTCGAGATCGCGGTCGATCTCCGCGAGGTTCACGTCCACCATCAGGTCGGCGAACGAGTCGTCCTCGAGGTCGCGCACCTGGTCCGCGATCATCGCGTACTGCTCCTGGTCGCTCTTCAGCAGCGTCTGGCGGATCTCCTCGCGCAACTGGCCGGCGCGCGTATCCATGGCGGAGCGGAGTTCCTCGAGTTGGCGGCGGTCCAGGTTGTGGCTCATCTTAGGCTCCCTGCAGTACTCTCGCCCGCATCGCACCGATGCGATGCCGACCGTCCCAAGCATTGTCCCGGCGACGGCTCAACCCAATACGGGGATTGCGCAGGCGCCTGTCGCCGCAGCGCGCCGGGCAGCGGCACTTAGTGGTGTCCGGGATGTCATAATTGCGCTGCAAAATCCGTTCGCGGACGCGACAGCGCCGCTGTGGCACCGCCCATGACGAGGAGACAGGAAATGGAGGATTCGGGAACCAAGGGCGTCCGCACGCGCCGGACGACGGCCAGGACGTCGCCTTCGGCGACCAAGGCGCCGGCCGCGCCGGCCAAGAAGGCCACGGCGCCGAAGAAGGCGCCGGCAGTCCGCAGGGCCAGCGAGCCCAAGTCGGCTGCCGTGCCCGCGACGACGGTCCACCGCGACGAAATGGTGCGCATCGCGGCGTATTTTCGTGCCGAGCGGCGCGGCTTCGCGCCCGGCTACGAGGTCGCCGACTGGCTGGCTGCGCAGGTGGAAGTGGATGCGCGCACCACGCCGGCGAGTCCTGCCAAGCCTCGCAAGGCTCCGTCGAGGAAATGATCAGGGACACGGGAAGCGCCTGAGGTGGCCGAACCGGATCAGGCCCGGCCTGCGGGCGGGCCGACTCAGCTGCCGGCCGGCAGCCCGTCGAGGATGGTCACGAAGAACGTGCCCTTGCCGTCCCGCAGGCGCTTCGCCGCCGCGTATTCCGGCGAGTCCCAGAACGCGCGGGCCGCGGCGCGCGAGGGGAAACGGGCCAGCACGATGCTGCGATCCTCGGTCGCGCCTTCCGCCACCTCGACGAGCGCGGCAGGGACCACCGCAAGATACTTGCCGCCGTACTTGCGGTAGATCGGCGGCAGGGCCGCGCTGTAGGCCTTGAAGCCTTCGCGATCCGTGACGCGGCCCTGCACCAGCAGGTAGGCGGGGCGCTCGGGCGAAACTGCTGCGCTCATTGGACAGGCGCCTCGGGGTTGCGGTGGCCGGCACGGAGCATGGTCGGGCGCGACTGCCGGGTTGACAAGCCCCGGGGTACGGCGGTAGCTGTGGCTGCACGACTGTTCGTGAAGGCAGGGCAATGGCTGAGTTCCAGTCGGTCGGGTACACCATCCTCGCGCGGGCCGTGCCCGCCGCGGGCTGAGGCGCGACCGTGGACCACGATCTTCGCTGCTGGAAGTGCGGGGCCTCGCTTGCCGAGTACACGCTGCCGCTGCGGCGACTCGAGGAATGCCGGGCCTGCGGCGCCGAGCTGCACGCCTGCCGAATGTGCGAGTTCTTCGACACTTCGAAGGCCAAACATTGCCGCGAGCCGGTTGCCGAGGAGGTGAAGGACAAGGCGGTCGCCAATTTCTGCGACTACTTCCGCCCCACGCCTGCCGCCTACCAGCCCGAGGCGACCTCCGCCGCCGAGCGGGCCCGGGCCGAACTCGAGGCCCTGTTCGGCAAGCGATGAGGCTGTCATTCTGATCGGCCTGCCGGCCGCGATGCTACGGAGTCCTTGATCCATGACCCAGAGCCGAGCGTTCTTTGCTGCCGTTTCCACGGCCCTTGCGGTCATTGCGGCGGCGACCCACGCAGCTGGCGCTGCGCCTGCCACGAGCGAGACCCTCGCCCCGGTGCGCCCGCAGATCTACGCGCCCGTGACACTGGCAGCCGATCTCGGCGCGCTTTCGGCCAAGGAGCGCGCGATGGTGGGCCTGTTCATCGAGGCCGCGGGGATCATGGACGGGTTGTTCTGGCAGCAGGCCTATCCGGGTGACCGCGCGGCCCTGCTCGCGCGCATCGACGACCCGGCGATGCGCCGCTTCGTGGAGGTCAACTACGGACCCTGGGATCGCCTCGCCGGCAACGCCCCGTTCGTGCCGGGCGCCGGCGCCAAGCCGCCAGGCGCCGGCTTCTACCCGCTCGACATGACCAAGGAGGAGTTCGAGCGCGCCAACCTGCCCGGCAGCCGTGGCGAGTACACCGTGCTCGGGCGCGACGCCAAGGGCGAACTCGCGGTGGTGCCGTACTCCGTTCACTGGCGCGAGCCGCTCGAGCGGACGGCCGTCCTGCTCGAGCGCGCCGCCGTGCTCGCCGAGGATCCGGGCCTGCGCAAGTACCTCGAGCTGCGTGCCGCCGCGCTGCGCACCGACGAGTACCGCGAGAGCGACCGCGCGTGGCTCGACATGAAGGACAACCGCCTCGATCTCGTGATCGGGCCGATCGAGACCTACGAGGACAAGCTCTACGGCTACAAGGCCGCCTTCGAGGCCTACGTGCTCGTCAAGGACCTCGAATGGAGCAAGCGGCTGGCGAAGTACGCCGCCATGCTGCCCGCCCTGCAGCGCGGTCTGCCCGTGCCGGACGCGTACAAGGCCGAGACGCCCGGCACCGACTCCGACCTCAATGCCTACGACGTCATCTACTACGCCGGCGACTGCAACGCCGGCTCCAAGACCATAGCGATCAACCTGCCGAACGACGAGCAGGTGCAGCTCGAGAAGGGCACGCGGCGCCTGCAGCTCAAGAACGCCATGCGCGCGAAGTTCGACTCGATCATGGTGCCGATCGCGGGCGAGCTCATCACGCCCGAGCAGCGCCGGCACGTCACCTTCGACGCCTTCTTCGCCAACACCATGTTCCACGAGGTCGCACACGGACTCGGCATCAAGAACACGGTGGACGGCAAGGGCACGGTGCGCGACGCGCTCAAGGAACTCGGCTCCGGCATCGAGGAGGGCAAGGCCGACGTGCTCGGGCTCTACATGGTCACGAAGCTGCACGAGCAGGGCGAGCTCGGCGGGAAGCTCGAGGACTACTACGTGACCTTCCTCGCCGGCATATTCCGCTCGGTGCGCTTCGGCGCGGCCTCGGCCCACGGCGAGGCGAACATGGTGCGATTCAATTTCTTCGCCGACCGCGGCGCCTTCGCCCGGGACGCGCAGGGCCACTACCGCGTGGACATGGCGGCCATGCGTCGTGCCGTGGACGAGCTATCGGGCGTGCTGCTGAAGCTTCAGGGCGACGGCGACTATGCCGGCGTGCAGGCGCTCACGAAGGAGCTCGGCGTGATCCGCCCGCAACTGCAGGCCGATCTCGACCGGCTGTCGAGTCGCGCCATACCGGTGGACGTCGTGTTCACCCAGGGCAAGGCCGTGCTCGGCCTCGACTGAGGGAACCCGCGATGGCCAGCATCACCCGCGTGCTCGAGGGCCGGCCGCGCGACCTCGGTGGCTTCAGCGTGCGCCGCGTTTTGCCGGCACCCGGCCTGCAGACGGTCGGCCCGTTCATTTTCTTCGATCACATGGGGCCGGCCACCTTCACGGCGGGCGAGGGCGTGGACGTCCGCCCGCACCCGCACATCGGGCTCGCGACCGTCACGTACCTCTTCGCCGGCGCGTTCATGCATCGCGACAGCCTCGGAACCGCGCAGCTGATCCGTCCTGGCGACGTGAACTGGATGGTCGCCGGTCGCGGCATCGCGCACTCCGAGCGCACGCCACCGGCGGAGCGCGAGGCACCAGGCGGCGCAGCGATCCATGGCATCCAGACCTGGATCGCACTGCCGCGGGTACGGGAAGAGACGATGCCTTCGTTCGAGCACCATCCTGCGGCGACGCTGCCGGAGGTCCGTGAAGCCGGCGCAGTGCTGCGCCTGATCGCGGGCGCAGCTTTCGGGCAGTGCGCACCGACGTCCGTGTTCTCGCCGATGTTCTACGTGGCGGCCGAGCTCGAGGCCGGCGCCGAGACCTGGCTGCCCGACGACTACGCCGAGCGGGCCGCGTACGTCGTCGAGGGCGGGATCGAGGCGGCGGGCAGGCGCCACACGGTCGGCGAGATGGTGGTGTTCGGCCCGGGCGAGCGCGCGTCGGTCCGCGCCGTCGGCTCCGCCCGGGTCATGCTGCTCGGCGGCGCCGCGCTCGACGGCCCGCGCCAGATCTGGTGGAACTTCGTCTCGAGCAGCGCCGAGCGCATCGAGCGCGCGAAAGTCGACTGGCAGGAGGACCGTTTCGCCGCCGTGCCCGGTGACGACGAGCGAATCCCGCTTCCGGACCGTTGAACCGGAGCCGCTGCGCTACTGCAAGGCCGTGGCGCAGCCGCGGCGTGTCTCCCCGGCCCATTCGATGACCATGCGGTGGCCGAATTCATCGCCCGACATGTCGTCGAGGCAGGTCTCCCTCGTCACCGTGACCTTCAACGGCTCCTTGTCCGTGTCCGCGATGAAGACGCGCACGCCGGTCTGCTCGCCGTCGCGCTCGGTGACCTTCGCGAACTCGTGGCGCTCCTCGCCGTACATGGTCACGTAGGTCAGGCGCGTGCCAGGGCCGATTTCCACCATCCAGCCGGGTTCGTTGCCGGTGCCGCGGAAGCGCACGCCGCGCTCGCGGGCGTCGGCCACCAGCGAAAGGGCCCGCAGCTCGCGGCACTCGACCGGCTCACTGCCGGCACGCTCGAAGGTGGCGGTGCTGCCCTTGGTCCAGAAAGTGATCGAGCCGTCGGAGTACCTGGCCCCCGAGGCGCTCACCACCTGCGGCAGCTTGCGCGGTCCCTGGTGCATCTCGAGCGTGATCGCGTTCTCGCGGAACAGGTTCTTCACGCGCAGCCTGAGCCCGCCGTCGCACTCCCACACATAGACGCGCAGCACGCCCTCGGGTGGCGCATCGTCCGAAGGCGCGGCCGGGGCCGGCGTTCCGCTGACCGAGTCGGTGGTGGCCGGTGGCTCGGCGACGACGGGGGCGGCGGCCTCGTTGCCGGCAGGCTTGCAGCCGGCCAGCGTGGCCAGTGCAGCGACGAGCAGCGAGGCATGCGTGAGCGAGGAAGCGGGGCGATGCATGCGGGACTCCGGATTCGCGAGCGACGCGGAATTCTAGCCGAGCGCGCCCGATCGAGACCGTTCAACATCGCTCGGTCCGCAGCCGGCCCTTGAGTTCACGCCAGCGATTCCACAACTTCGCCGCCTCGCGCGACGTGTAGCCCGCGCGCATGCGGTCGTCGAGTTCATCGAGTTGCCGCTGCAGGGTGCTGCAGCGCGTTTCGGCCGCGCGGCCGGGCCCGCTCCGCCCGGCGGGCTGCGGCCGGGGGCGCGTGCTTGCGCGCGGCTTGGGCGCCACGGTGCTCGGCACGGCACCCGGTGCCGGCGCGTCGACCGCCAGCGTGCGCGGTCCGAGGGCGGACCCGCAGGGGCGGTCCGAGAACACCGGCACGCCGCCGTCCCGGCAGACGAACACTGGGCGCCGCCGCCCGGGCTCGGCGGGCGGCGTCGGCTCGGCAACGGACTGGTCGCTGCTGGCAAAGGGCGTGTCGGGCGGGAATGCGGCCGCCGCGGACTCGCCGCCCGGTTCGATCGCCAGGATCAGTGCGAGCACGCGAAGCGCGCGCAGCGGCGAGGTCCAGCGGATGGGATCGGTGCGCGAGACCGCGTGGCCGGACGGTCCCATCACCGGGCGGGCGTCGAGGTAGTGGAGCAGCATGATCGACCCTCCCTGTCGGCAGTGGATCGAGCATGCGCTGCGCCGGCCGGCGCGACACCTCGCATTGCTGTCGTGCTTGCGCAGTTTCGCTGCGCGACGGGCCGCTTCGGTCAGCGCCCTTCCGTGCCCGCGGCCGCACCGAGCAACTGGTTCAGCTCGACGAAATAGCCGTCGGGATCCCAGACCGCGCTGAATCGCACCGCGATGCTGCCCTTGCCGTCCGGTGCGGGGTAACTGGTGAGATACGGTTCGGTCGCAACGCGTACGCCGGGCGTGGCTCGCACGCGCTCGAACCGCGCATCGAGGTCCGCCGCGTTGATCACCAGGATCACGTCGCCGATCCCGGGGCGCTCCGCCTCGTCGGGCGGCTCGGGCAGCCGGGGCGAGGTGTACTCGAGCAGGCCGATGACCCCCACGAAGTCGTCGTTGGCCCGCAGCAGCGCGAGACGCATCCTGCGCTCGGCGTCCGGCGCGTCGCCCTCGCGGGGCGGGCGCGTGATCACCTGGTCGTAGACGACCTTGAGCCCCAGGGCGTCGCGGTAGAAGGCAAGGGCCCGGTCCACGTCACGGACGACCAGGGTCGTGCGCCGCACGTCGACCGGCCCGTGTTCCGCTTCGGGCACGGGCGCGGCCGCGACATGGCCGGGCACGATCACGGCCGCCGCGAGCGCCAGGACCCGCGCGACGCCTGGCGCTGCGGGTCGCCTCACGCGCGGCCCGCGTTGGCGTCGGTCGGGGTGTGGAAGTACTGGCTCTCCGCGGAAAACTGCTCGATCAGCCGCCGCAGCTCGGCCGTGCGGCCCTCGGAGGTGCTGATGGGCAGGCACTCCTCGCAGCCGGGTTCGCCGCAGGGCTGCCTGGAGTACAGCCAGTACTGCACTGCGCCGGCGAGCAGGCCGTCGGCTATGTCCCACAGGTCGGCCTTCTCGTCGTTGTCGGCGATCTCGTTGCCGAGATCGATCGCCTGGCCAAAGGCCTCGTCGAACGGATGGGCTTGTTCGCTCATCGTCATATGCTCGATGGTTTAATTGAATCAATCACTTGCCGCGACTTTCAGATGCCGGCCTTGCCGATTGCATCGAGTACGGCGCGAATCGCGCCCGCGAGCCCGGGGTGCCCGGCCTCGAGCCGCACGGCGGCCCCTTCCAGGGCATCGCCGTGCTCGGCGGATGCGGGGGCCGAATCGGGGGCCTCGAGGACGCGGCGGATGTCCGCGAGCACGGTCTCGAGCAGGGCGCGGTCCTCCGGGCCCAGCCGGTCGGCGCTGCCGAGTTCCGCATGGAGGTCGCGCAAGGTGTGCTGCAGGTCGGTCATGTTGGTCCCGGTTCGGTCGGTGTCCGCCGACAGTTTAGCAGCGGCCACCGGCCGCAACGCGGACGATGCATTCGCCTACAATTCGCGACGCGCCGGCCGGCTGTCGCAGTCCCGGTGCGTCCTCCCGTCAAGCAAGGAACGTCATGCGCTACTTCTCACTCGCCTCGTTGCTGCTCGCGTCGGCCGCCGTGTGCGGGGTTCCGACCACTGCGCACGCCGCCGGGCCGCGCTTCGAGGTCACGCCGTTCGTCGGATACCGCATGGGCGGCAGCTTCGAGCAGCCGGAGACCGCGAGCAGCCCGGCCCGCGACGTGGATCTCGACGACGGCAGCAGCTGGGGCATCGACCTCGGCCTGTACCGCGACGGCAGCTCGTTCTACGAGCTGCTGTACTCCACGCAGAGCACGAGCATGGACAGTTCCGACCCGACGCTCTCGCGGGTGGACGTCCAGACCGACTACTACCATTTCGGCGGCACGCTGCTGTTCGCGGACGAGCAGTGGATGGTGCCCTACCTGTCGCTCACGGCGGGGGCCACGCGCTTCAGCGCCGACGGCGGCTACGGGTCCGAGACCAAGTTCTCCATGAGCCTCGGCGGCGGCCTGCGCCTTCCCTTCAGCGACAACCTCGCCGCGACGCTCGGCCTGCGCGGCTACCTGAGCTTCATCGACTCGGACAGCCAGTTCTTCTGCGTGAGCGGCGGCGAGGAATCGGGCTGCCTGGTCCGGTCGTCCGGCAGCACCTATTTCCAGGGCGAGGCGCAGCTCGGGCTCACGCTCAGGTTCTGAGGCTCGCGGCGCGGCGCAGCGTCATAGCAGCACGCGCTCGATGCCGCCGTCGTTCGCGCGGCGGACGTAGTCGGCGAGCCAGTCCGGTCCGAGCCGGTGGCGTGCCATCTCGATGACGACGTAGTCGGCGCCGGTGCCCGAGTCGTCGTCGTAGCGGCTGAGTCCCTGCAGGCAGGACGGACACGAGGTCAGGATCCGGACCTCGCCCGTGAAGCCGTCCTCGCGCAGCCGCGCCGCACCCTTCTCCATCTCCTGCTGCTTGCGGAAGCGTACCTGCGTGGCGATGTCGGGGCGCGACACCGCAAAAGTGCCCGATTCGCCGCAGCAGCGCTCGTTGCGCGCGATCCGCCCGTTGGCGTCCGAGTTTATGAGCGCATTGACGACCGTCAGCGGATCGTGGGTCTTCATCGGCGAGTGGCAGGGGTCGTGGTACATGTAGCGCACGCCCGTCACGCCCTCGAGCCGCACGCCCTTCTCGAACAGGAACTCGTGGATGTCCATGATGCGACTGCCTGGAAAGATCTCCTCGAAGCGGTAGTCCTGCAGCTGGTCGTAGCAGGTGCCGCAGCTCACCACGACCGTGCGGATGTCGAGGTAGTTGAGGGTATTCGCCACGCGGTGGAACAGCACGCGGTTGTCGGTGATGATCTTCCCGGCCTGGTCGAACTGCCCCGATCCGCGCTGCGGATAGCCGCAGCACAGGTATCCCGGGGGCAGCACCGTCTGCACGCCCGCGTGCCACAGCATCGCCTGGGTCGCGAGCCCGACCTGCGAGAACAGCCGCTCGGAGCCGCAGCCGGGAAAGTAGAAGACTGCCTCCGACTCGCTCGTGGTGCGCACCGGATCGCGGATCACCGGGACGTAGTTGCGGTCCTCGATGTCGAGCAGCGCGCGGGCGGTGCGCTTCGGCAGGTTGCCCGGCATCTTCTTGTTGACGAAGTGGATGACCTGCTCGCGCAGCGGCGGGCGGCCGCCGGTCGTCGCGGGCGGGCGCCTGGTCTGCGCTTTGCCGAGCACGCCGAGGGTCCGGTGGCCGAGCCGCTGGGCCTTGTAGCCCCAGTCGATCATCAGCTTGCGCGTCGCCTTGATCGTGTCGGGACTGGTCGTGTTCAGGAACAGCATCGAGGCGGCCTTGCCCGGGTTGAAGCGCTGCCTGCCCATCCGTCGCAGCAGGTCGCGCATCGCCATCGAAACGTCGCCGAAGTCGATGTCCACGGGGCAGGGCGTCTCGCACTTGTGGCAGACGGTGCAGTGGTCGGCGACGTCGGAGAACGCATCCCAGTGCTGGATCGAGACGCCGCGCCGCGTCTGCTCCTCGTACAGGAACGCCTCGATCAGAAGCGAGGTCGCGAGGATCTTGTTGCGCGGCGAGTAGAGCAGGTTCGCGCGCGGCACGTGGGTCGAGCAGACGGGCTTGCACTTGCCGCAGCGCAGGCAGTCCTTGATCGCATCCGAGATCGACGCGATGTCGGACTGTTGCATGATCAGCGACTCGTGGCCGAGCAGGTTGAAGCTCGGCGTGTAGGCTGAGCGCAGGTCGGCGCAGGGCAGCAGCTTGCCCTTGTTGAAACGGCCGTCCGGGTCGATGCGCGCCTTGTAGGCGCGGAACCCGCTCATCTCGGCGTCCGTGAGGAACTCGAGCTTGGTGAGACCGATGCCGTGTTCGCCGGAGATCACGCCGTCGAGCTCGCGCGCCACCTTCATGATGCGTGCCACCGCGAGGTTCGCCTCCTGAAGCATCCCGTAGTCGTCGGAGTTGACCGGGATGTTGGTGTGCACGTTGCCGTCCCCGGCGTGCATGTGCAGCGCGACGAACACGCGGCTGCGCAGCACCTTCTGCTGGACGGCACCGAGGTCGTCGAGCAGCGGCCCGAACGAGCCTCCTGCGAACAGGCGCCGCAGCTCGCTGCGCACCTCGGCCTTCCAGGACACGCGGATCGTGCGGTCCTGCAGCAGGTCGAAGACGCGCACCGCAGGATCGGCCGCGACCCGCCCCGCGAACTCCGATGCGAGTGCGCCGAGGCCCAGCAGGCCGAGTTCGGACGTGGACCCTGCCAGCGGGCGATCCATGTTCTCGAGCAGCCAGGACCAGCGTCGCCGGGCGGACGCGATGGCCGCGATCGCGAGTCGCGGACGTTCGCCGAGCACTTCGTCGGCCGGCAGTCGATCGGTGTCCGCGTCGCCGGTCTTGCCGATGCGCGGCGAGCCCGCGAGGTAGGCCTCGAGCGCGTCGAGCAGCGCGAGCTTGTTCTTGAGCGAGAACTCGATGTTGATGCGCTCGATCGCGTCCGTGTATTCGCCGAGCCGCTCGAGCGGGATCACGACGTCCTCGTTGACCTTGAACGCGTTCGTGTGCCGCGCGATCGCGGCGGTGCGGCTGCGGTCGCGCCAGAAGGCCTTGCGGGCCTCGGCGCTGGCCGCCACGAAGCCCTCGCCGGCACGGGCGTTGGCGATTCGAACTGTGTCCGACGCGTACTGCGCGACCGCGGCCTCGTCCTCCCCGACGATGTCGCCCAGCAGCACCATCTTCGGCAGCGCTCCCCGCTTCGAGCGGGTCGCGTAGCCGACGGCGCGCAGGTAACGCTCGTCGAGGTGCTCCAGGCCGGCGAGGCGCACGCCGCGTGCCGCCTCGCCGGCGGCGAGGTGGTCGCGGATCTCCACGATGGCGGGAATCGCGTCGCGAGCCTGGCCGAAAAACTCCAGGCACACCGTGCGAATGTGCGCGGGCATCCGGTGCACGATCCACAGCGCCGACGTGATGATCCCGTCGCAGCCTTCCTTCTGCACGCCCGGCAGGCCGCCGAGGAACTTGTCGGTCACGTCCTTGCCGAGGCCGGCCTTGCGGAACAGGCGCCCCGCGATCTCGAGCCGCTCCCGGCGCAGCTCGCGCGCGCGGGCGGGCGGGCTGCGACCGTCCTTCCAGACCAGGTCGAAGACGGCCGTCGCGGCATCGTGGATCTTGCCGAGGTTGTGGCCGACCCGGGTGACTTCGAGCCAGTCGCCCTGCGGGTCCACCATGCGCCACCAGGCGAGGTTGTCGAGTGCCGTGCCCCACAGCACGGCCTTCTTGCCGCCGGCATTCATCGCGATGTTGCCGCCGACGCAGGACGCGTCGGCCGAGGTCGGGTCCACGGCGAATACGAAGCCGCCGGCCGAGGCCGCTTCCTCGACGCGGCGCGTCACCGCACCCGCTTCGCTGTAGAGCGCCGGCACCGGGTCCTTGACGCCCGCGAGTGTCGTCGCCGCCACGGCATCGACGCGGTCGAGCTTCTCGGTGTTGATCACCGCCGCGGTCGGCGTCAGCGGCACGGCGCTGCCGGTGTAACCGGTGCCGCCGCCGCGTGGAATGATCGTGAGGCCCAGCGAGATGCAGGCACGCACCAGCCCGGGGATCTCGTCTTCCGCGTCGGGCGTCAGCACGACGAACGGTATTTCGACGCGCCAGTCGGTGGCATCGGTCGCGTGCGAGACGCGCGCATAGGCATCGAAGCAGACGTTGTCCGCTTGGGTGTGACGACCCAGCTCGCGACGGGCCCGGCGGCGCAGCGCATCGACGGTCGCGAAGGACTGCTCGAAGTCCGTGACGGCGAGCCGCGCAGCGTCGAGCAGCCGGGCGACCTTGGCATCACGGCCGGCGTCTTCGGCATCACGACGCCGGTCGATTTCGCCCAGCCGGTGGTGTAGCGCCTCGATCAGCAGCGTGCGACGGCCCGGATTGTCGAGCAGGTCCTGCTCGAGGTACGGGTTGCGCTGCACCGCCCAGATGTCGCCCAGGACCTCGTAGAGCATGCGCGCCGAGCGCCCCGTGCGCCGCTCGCTGCGCAGCTGGTCGAGCAGGCTCCAGACCTCGGCCCCGAGCAGCCGGATCACGATCTCTCGATCGGAGAACGAGGTGTAGTTGTAGGGGATCTCGCGCAGCCGGGCCGGTGCGTCGAGATCGGGGCGGGCGCTGGCGGGGAGCCCTGCGGACGGCTCTGAGGGTTGTGCGTTCACGTGCGGCGGCGGGGAAGTTCGTCGAGGACGCCGGATTCTGGCTTGCCGGCACCCGGCTGGGTATTGCGGCATGCCGCTGGCTTTGCGGCAACCCGGGTTCCGCTGCCCGCCCGGTTCAGAACTTCCAGATCAGGTTGAGCTGCACGCCGTCGAACGAGGGCGTACCGGTGGCATTCTCGAAGTCCACCCAACGCATGGTGTAGGCGCCGTCGGCGGCCAGCACGTCGCTGAAATCGTAGCGCATGCCCACGCCGAGCTGGTAGGCCAGGCCGGAGACCGTCCGCGTGTCCTGGAAGCTGGTGCAGACGTAGCCGTACCACGGGTGCCACCAGCAGCCGATCTCGGGCGGCGCGCTCGCGATGTTGGTGTCCACCCAGGACCAGCCGACTCCGCCGGCTACATAGGGCGTGAATGGCCCGGTCAGGAAGTTGTAGGCCACGTCGAGCATGAGCGAGGTCGAGTCGAGGCTGCCCTTGCTCGTGAAGGACTCGCCCGGGTCGTCGCCCGCGACCTCGACCTCGTAGTCCTTCTGGTCGTAGCCGAAGTTCGCGCCGAACTGGAGCCGGTCGTTGAAGTGGTAACCGAAGCCGAGCAGGAAGCCGACGCCGCTGTCGATCTCGGCCGTCGTGCCGCCCTCGAAATCGATGTCCGCCGAGTTCGCGAGCGCCGCACCCACCCGGGCCTCCCAGCGGCCCGCGCGAACGGGCGGACCGGGCGGCGGCGCGCCCGCGCCGGTCTCCTGCGACATCGCCATCCCGGCGGCCCCGACCGTGCCGGCCGCCGGTGCGCCGACGAGATCCGGCGCACGGGCGTTGTCCGTATGGATGGCCCGGGCCACCGCCGCAAGGTCGTCCATCCCGAGCTGTTGATAGGCTCGCTCCCCGATCTTGAGAGCCTCGAGCGCCGCCGGGGCGCCGTCGTACGACTCGATCAGGTTGCGCGCACGGTTGAGCGCGCCGACGTAGGCGCCGCGCTTCATGTAGTACTTGGCCACGGCCAGCTCGTAGTCGGCGAGGCGGTTGCGCAGGTAGACGATGCGCTGGCGCGAATCGGCCGCGTACGGGCTCTTCGGGTAGCTCTGCACCAGGGTCTGGAAGGACTGCAGCGACTGGCGCGCTTCCTGCGGCGGCCGCTTGGTCATGTCGGCCTTGAAGACGCGCTCGAGCCAGTTGGCGCCAGCCTCGAAGTGCACCAGGCCGCGGATGTAGTAGGCGTAGTCCACGCGCGGATGCGTCGGGTTCTCGCGGATGAACTGGTCGGCCTGGTCGATCGCCGATTCTGTCTCGCGGTTCTTGTAGTAGGCGTACATCAGGTCGAGCTGGGCCTGCTTGGCGGGCTCGCTGAACGGGAAGCGGGCCTCGAGGAACTCGAGCTTGCGGATGCCTTCCGCGTAGTTGCCGCCGGCAATGTCGCGCACGGCATCGCTGAAGATGCGCTCCGGCGAGCCCCGCACGGCGATTTCCTCGCCACGACTCTTGCAGCCCGATACCGCGGCGACGGCCAGCAGCAAGGCGGGCAGGAGCAGCAGGTGACGGCGGGAGGACAGCTTGGGCACGCCGGCGGGGCCTGTGGGTCTGAAGCGGGGGCGCGAAGTATATCGAAACGGCGTCGGCGACGGACCTCGGTACACTTCTCGGCCGGTCCCTTCGCCACGATCCGCGCCCATGAACGGTCAGCTGCTGCAGATTTCACTCCAGATCCCGACGGACCAGGCGGGCCAGCGCCTCGACCAGGCGCTGGCGGCGCTGCTGCCGGAGTACTCTCGCAGCCGGCTCAAGGCGTGGATCGAGTCGGGAGAGGTCCAGGTGGACGGAACGCCGCGACGGCCGCGCGACAAGGTCAGTGGCGGCGAGTCGGTCGAACTCGCGGCAACCCTGCCGGAGGACACCCGTGCCGCTGCCCAGCCGATCCCGCTCGTGCTGGTGCACCAGGACAAGCATCTCTTCGTCGTGGACAAGCCTGCCGGCCTGGTCGTGCACCCCGGGGCAGGCAACCCCGACCAGACGCTGCAGAATGCGCTGCTGGCGCTGGACCCGGCCCTTGCGGCCCTGCCCCGCGCCGGCATCGTGCACCGGCTCGACAAGGACACCAGCGGCCTGCTGGTCGTGGCGCGGACGCTGCCGGCGCACACGGTGCTGGTGCGCATGCTCGGCGAGCGCGAGGTGCACCGCGAGTACGAGGCCATCTGCCGCGGCGTGATGACGGCGGGCGGCACCGTCGACGCGCCGATCGCACGGCACCCCACCGACCGCGTGCGGATGGCCGTGCGCGAGGGCGGCCGCGAGTCGGTGACGCACTATCGCGTGATCCGGCGTTACGAGGGTTACACGCACGTGCGCGTACAGCTCGAGACCGGCCGCACGCACCAGATCCGCGTGCATCTGGCGCACGCCGGGTACCCGATCGTGGGGGACCGGGTCTACGGAGGGCGACTGACGCTGCCGAAGGGCGTGAGCGAGGCGCTGCGGCAGGCCCTGCGCGAGTTCCCGCGGCAGGCGCTGCACGCGGCGCGACTGCAGTTCGACCATCCTGTGACGGGTAAGCCGCTCGAGTGCCGCAGCCCGTTGCCGGCGGACATGCTCGGGCTGCTCGAAGCACTTGCGACCGTCGGACGCTCGCCGTGACCGCGACCGCGACTGCCATCGGCTGGGTGACCCCGGACTGGCCGCTGGACGGGCGCGTACGGGTGGTCTCGACGCTGCGGGCGGGCGGCGTGAGCGAGGGACCCTATGCCTCGCTCAACCTCGCTGCGCACGTCGGGGACCGGCCCGAGGCGGTCGCTGCCAACCGGCTGCTGTTGCGCGAGGCGGCGCACCTGCCGGCGGAGCCGCTGTGGCTCGAGCAGGTGCACGGAACCAACGTCGTCCGGCACGCAGACGCGGTGGCAGGGGTGCGCGCCGATGCCGCGGTGGCATTCGAACCCGGGCGGGTCTGCGCCGTGATGACGGCCGACTGCCTGCCCGTGGTGCTGGCCGACCGCGGCGGCACGCGGGTTGCCGCCGCCCATGCCGGATGGCGCGGGCTGCTCGGCGGCGTCCTCGAGGCCACCGTCGCCGCGCTCGGCGGCCGGACCTGCGACCTGCACGCGTGGCTCGGGCCCGCGATCGGCCCGCAGGCTTTCGAGGTCGGTGCTGAGGTACGCGAGGCCTACGTAGCGCGCCTGCCGGGCAGCGCCGAATGCTTCGTGCCCAACGACCGCGGCCGCTACCTGGCCGACCTGTACCGCCTGGCGGGGCGCGTCCTGGAGACGGCCGGGGTCGGCGAAGTGCACGGCGGCGACTGGTGCACCCATCGCGACCTCGAGCGCTTCTTCTCGTTCCGGCGCGACGGCGTGACCGGTCGCATGGCGACGCTCGCATGGCTCGCTTGACGGCCGTGCTAGGCTGAGCCGAAAAGACCCCACCGCGGATTTCCCGTGAGCACCCTCGGCCTGATCGTCGCGTTTACGGCCCTGAGCGGCTTCCTGAGTGCGCTCGCCGCCTCCGCATTCCTGGCGCTCGGCGCCGCGCGGCGCGCGGCGGTGCTGCCGCACCTGGTGAGTCTCGCCACGGGCGCGCTGCTCGGCGCAGCGCTGCTCGGGCTCGTGCCCCACGCGCTCGACGCGCTGGGGCCGGGTGGATCGCACGCGGTCGGGCTCGCGCTGCTGGTCGGCATCCTGACCTTCTTCCTGCTCGAGAAGTTCGTGCTTTGGCGGCACTGCCACGACGACCCCTGCGAGATGCATTCGCCGAGCCACGCGGCGCGCGACGCTGCGTCGGCAAAGCTGATCCTCGCCGGCGACGCCTTCCACAACGTGCTCGACGGCGTGCTCGTGGCGGCGGCCTTCATGACCGACACCCGGCTCGGGATCGTCACCGCGGCCGCGGTGTTCGCCCACGAGATCCCGCAGGAGGTGGGGGACCTCGCGATCCTCCTGCACGGGGGCCTGTCGCGCCGCCGCGCGCTGGCGCTCAACCTGCTCACGAGCCTGACCTCGGTCGTGGGCGGCGTGGTGGCGTACTTCGCGCTCGCCGCGGCCCTGCACCTGCTGCCCTACGCGCTGGCATTCGCCGCATCGAGCTTCATCTACGTGGCGGTGGCCGACCTCATCCCGGGACTGCATCGCCGCGTGGACCTGCGGGCCGGCCTCGAGCAGGTGCTGTTCATCGGCCTCGGCGTGGCCATCGTGTATTTCACCCACGCGCAGGCGCACTGAGGCCCGGGATGCGGGGCCTGCGGGGCGCGCCGGCCAGGGCCCGGCGCGGCAGCTGCCCTTGACCTCGCCCGTGGCCGCCCCCACGTAGGGGACAATCGACGCCCTCCAGGGAGCCTCCCCCCATGCGCATGGACAAGCTGACCTCCAAGTTCCAGATGGCCCTGGCCGACGCCCAGTCGCTGGCCCTCGGCCGCGACCACCAGTTCATCGAGCCTGCGCACCTGATGATGGCGCTGCTCGACCAGCAGGGCGGCACCGTGCGACCGCTGCTCGAGAAGTCGGGCGCCAAGGTCAGCCTGCTGCGCTCGCGGCTCGGCGAGGCCCTCGACCGGCTGGCGAAGGTGGAGGGCGCGGGCGGCGAGGTGCACGTCTCGAACGACCTGTCGAAGCTGCTCAACCTCACCGACAAGATCGCGCAGAAGCGGGGCGACCAGTACATCTCGAGCGAGATCTTCATCCTGGCGGCACTCGAGGACAAAGGCGCGCTCGGGGCGCTGCTCGGCGACGCCGGCGTGGTCAAGGGTGCGGTGGAGCGCGCAATCGACGAGGTGAGGGGCGGCGAGAAGGTGACCGACCCCAACGCCGAGGAGCAGCGCCAGGCGCTCGAGAAGTACACGATCGACCTCACCGAGCGCGCCGAGCAGGGCAAGCTCGACCCGGTCATCGGCCGCGACGACGAGATCCGTCGCACGGTGCAGGTGCTGCAGCGTCGCACCAAGAACAACCCGGTGCTGATCGGCGAGCCCGGCGTCGGCAAGACCGCGATCGTCGAGGGCCTGGCGCAGCGCATCGTCAACGGCGAGGTGCCCGAGGGTCTCAAGGACAAGCGCATCCTCGCGCTCGACATGGGCTCGCTGATCGCCGGGGCCAAGTTCCGCGGCGAATTCGAGGAACGCCTCAAGGGCGTGCTCAGCGACCTCGCCAAGCAGGAAGGTCGCGTGATCCTGTTCGTCGACGAGTTGCACACCATGGTCGGCGCGGGCAAGGCCGAGGGTGCGATGGACGCCGGCAACATGCTCAAGCCCGCGCTCGCGCGCGGCGAGCTGCATTGCGTGGGCGCCACCACGCTCGACGAGTACCGCAAGTACGTCGAGAAGGACGCGGCGCTGGAGCGGCGCTTCCAGAAGGTGCTGGTCAACGAGCCCTCGGTGGAGGACACCATCGCGATCCTGCGCGGCCTCAAGGAGCGCTACGCGGTGCACCACAAGGTCGAGATCACGGATCCCGCGATCGTCGCGGCGGCGACGCTCTCGCACCGCTACATCACCGATCGCCAGCTGCCCGACAAGGCCATCGACCTGATCGACGAGGCCGCCTCTCGGATCCGCATGGAAATCGACTCCAAGCCCGAGGAACTCGATCGCCTCGACCGGCGCATCGTGCAGCTCAAGATGGAGCGCGAGGCGCTCAAGAAGGAAAGCGACGAGGCCTCGAAGAAGCGACTGTCGGCGCTCGATGAGCAGCTTTCCGTGCTCGAGCGCGAGTACGCGGATCTCGAGGAGATCTGGAAGGCGGAGAAGGCGACCGCGCAGGGCGCGGCGCAGATCAAGGAGGAACTCGAGCGCGCCCGCATCGACTTCGAGGCCGCCCGCCGTGCCGGCGACCTCGCGCGCATGTCCGAGCTGCAGTACGGCAGGATCCCGGAGCTCGAGAAGCGCATCGAGGCAGCGCATGAAGCGGAGTCGAAGACGCCGACGCTGGTCCGCAACAAGGTCACGGACGAGGAGATCGCCGAGGTGGTCTCGAAGTGGACCGGCATCCCGGTCTCGAAGATGCTCGAGGGGGAACGCGACAAGCTGCTCAGGATGGAGGAGGCGCTGTCGAAGCGCGTCGTGGGCCAGGAAGAAGCGGTCAAGGCCGTTTCCGATGCGATCCGCCGTTCGCGCGCCGGCCTCTCCGACCCGAACCGCCCGAACGGTTCGTTCCTGTTCCTTGGCCCCACGGGCGTCGGCAAGACCGAGCTGTCGAAGGCGCTCGCCGAGTTCCTGTTCGACACCGAGGAGGCCATGGTGCGCATCGACATGTCCGAGTTCATGGAGAAGCACTCCGTGGCCCGGATGATCGGCGCGCCCCCCGGCTACGTGGGCTACGAGGAGGGCGGTTACCTCACGGAGGCGGTGCGCCGCAGGCCGTACTCGGTGATCCTGCTCGACGAGGTGGAGAAGGCCCACCCGGACGTCTTCAACGTGCTGCTGCAGGTTCTCGACGACGGGCGGCTCACGGACGGCCAGGGCCGCACGGTGGACTTCCGCAACACCGTGATCATCATGACCTCGAACCTCGGCTCGCAACTCATCCAGGAACTCGCGGGCGAGGCGAACTACGCGCGCATGAAGGCCGCGGTGATGGAGATCGTCGGCCAGCACTTCCGGCCCGAGTTCATCAACCGGGTCGACGAGGTCGTGGTGTTCCACCCGCTCGCCCTGGAGCACATCCGGGCGATCGTCGACATCCAGGTGGGCTACCTGCGCAAGCGGCTCGCGGAGCGCGACATGGCGCTCGAGCTCGACGACGCGGCGCGCAGCCTGCTCGGCGAGGCGGGCTTCGACCCGGTGTACGGGGCCCGGCCCCTCAAGCGCGCGATCCAGCACCAGCTCGAGAACCCGCTCGCGCAGGCCATCCTGCGCGGTGACTTCGGGCCGGGCGAGAGCATCCGGGTCACCGTGCGCGACGGCGTCCTCGCCTTCGACAAGCTCGGCGGCATGCCGGAAGCGGCCGGTCGCCGCCGCGCCTGACGCCTCCGTATAATCCGCCGCCAAGCATCCAGCGAGCACCGACGAGCCATGCCGATCTACGAATACGAATGCCAGAAGTGCGGCCACACGCTCGAGGCCCTGCAGAAGCTTTCCGACAGACCGCTGCGCGAGTGCCCCGAATGCGGCAAGCACCAGCTGAAGCGGCTGGTCTCCGCGCCGCGGTTTCGCCTCGCGGGCAGTGGCTGGTACGAGACTGACTTCAAGTCCGACAAGGAGCGCAAGCGCAACATCCTCGAGAAGGGCGACGCAGAGGCGGCGCCGGCCTCCGATGCGGGGACGGCCAAGGCGGAGCCGGCCAAGCCGGCCAAGGAGGAGAGCGCCGCGCCGAGCAAGACGCGTACCATGGTCGGCAAGCCCGGCAAGACTGCGCGGCCCACGTCGGGCCGCAAGCCGAAAACCACCGCCGCGAAGCCGGCGGCCAAGCGCGCAAGCAAGCGCTGAGGAGTCATCCGCGTGTCGAGCGAACTGCCCTTGGCGCCTGGACCGACGGACGCCAAGGACCCGAGTCCTGCGCGGGCAATCCGCAATTACCTGATCGGCGGGCTGCTGGTCTGGATCCCCATCCTCATTACGTTCTGGGTGCTGAGATTCCTCTCCGGCATCCTCGACCAGTCGCTGCTGCTGTTGCCACCGTCCTGGCGGCCGGAGGCCGTGGTCGGCACCTACGTGCCGGGTGTCGGGGTCGTGCTGTCGCTGTTGCTGCTGTTCGTCACCGGCCTGCTGGTGAAGAACCTGTTCGGCAGCCAGATCGTGCGGGGCCTCGAGTCGCTGGTGCGGCGCATCCCGGTCATCGGCGCCGTCTACGGCGGCGCCAAGACCTTCAGCGAGACCGTGCTGACGGACAAGGGCCAGTCGTTCAAGAAGGTCGTTCTGGTGGAGTTCCCGCGCAAGGGGATCTTCAGCGTCGGCTTCATTACCTCGGAGCAGTCCGAGGAGGTCCAGGCGCGCACCGCGGAGGAGGTCGTCTGCGTGTTCGTCCCGACGACCCCTAATCCGACCACGGGCTTTCTGGTGATGATTCCGCGCAAGGACCTGACGCCGCTCGACATGAGCGTGGACGAGGCGTTCAAGATGCTGCTCACGCTCGGCGTAGTGGTGCCCGCCTGGAAGAACAAGCCTGCGGACGGCCGCCTTGCGCCGTCACTGGACCGCCCGTAACATCGCGCCCCTTCTCGAAATTCCGGCCTCGGGGCCCCGGTAGACCCGCCCCGTCCACCATGTCCATGCGCACCCATTACTGCGGCGAGGTCAACGAGCGCCTCGTCGGTTCCACCGTCTCCGTCGCGGGCTGGGTGCACCGGCGCCGCGACCACGGCGGCGTGATCTTCGTCGACCTGCGCGACCGCAGCGGCCTGTTGCAGCTCGTGTTCGATCCCGATGCGGCCGAGGTGTTCGCCGAAGCCGAGCGCGTGCGCGGCGAGTGCGTGCTGCGGGTCACGGGCACGGTGCGGCCGCGGCCCGAGGGCACGGTGAACTCGAACCTCGCCTCCGGACAGGTCGAGTTGCTCGCCACCTCGCTCGAGGTCCTGAACCGTTCCGAGCCGCTGCCGTTCCAGCTCGACGAGGAAGTGCGCGAGGAGACCCGCCTCAAGTACCGCTACGTGGACCTGCGCCGCGACGTGATGCAGCAGCGCCTGCGCCTGCGGCATGCGGTGACCCGCGCCATGCGCGAGTACCTCGACGGTCACGGTTTCGTGGACGTCGAGACGCCGATGCTCACCAAGGCGACGCCGGAGGGCGCGCGCGATTACCTCGTGCCGAGCCGTACCCAGGCCGGAAAGTTCTTCGCACTGCCGCAGTCGCCGCAGATCTTCAAGCAGCTGCTGATGATGGCGGGCTTCGACCGCTACTACCAGATCGTGCGCTGCTTCCGCGACGAGGACCTGCGCGCCGACCGCCAGCCGGAGTTCACGCAGCTCGACATCGAGACGTCGTTCCTCGCCCGCGACGAGATCATGGGCCTGATGGAGGGGCTGGTCCGCGAGCTGTTCGCCGAGGTGATGGGCGTCGCGCTGCCGGACCCGATGCCGCGCATGACCTACGCCGAGGCGATGCGCCGCTACGGCTCGGACAAGCCCGACCTGCGCGTCCCCCTCGAGCTCGTCGACGTCGCCGACCTCGTCAGGGACTGCGAGTTCAAGGTGTTCTCCGGTCCGTCCGCCGATCCCGAGGGCCGCGTGGCGGCGCTGCGCGTGCCGGGCGGCGGCGAGAAGCTCTCGCGCAAGCAGATCGACGACTACACCGCCTACGTGGCGCGCTACGGCGCCCGGGGCCTCGCGTACGTCAAGGTGAACGACGCCGCGAAGGGTCGCGAGGGGCTGCAGTCGCCGATCCTCAAGTTCCTGTCGGACGCCGCCGTCGCCGGCCTCATCGAGCGCACCGGTGCGCAGACGGGCGATCTCGTGTTCTTCGGCGCCGACAAGGCGAAGGTGGTCAACGACGCGCTCGGCGCGCTGCGCCTCAAGGTCGGCCAGGACCTGGGCCTGGTCGAGGAGGGCTGGCGGCCGCTGTGGGTCGTGGACTTCCCGATGTTCGAGTGGGATCCGGACGGCAAGCGCTGGTCCGCGATGCATCACCCGTTCACCGCGCCGGTGGACGACGACCCGGCGGCGCTCAAGTCCGATCCGGGCCGCGCGGTTGCCCGTGCCTACGACATGGTGCTGAACGGCTCGGAGATCGGCGGCGGCTCGATGCGTATCCATCGCAACGAGATGCAGTCCACGGTGTTCGAGATGCTCGGCATCGGACCGGAGGAGGCGCAGAAGAAGTTCGGCTTCCTGCTCGAGGCGCTCCGCTACGGCGCGCCGCCGCACGGCGGCATCGCCTTCGGCCTCGACCGGCTCGTGATGCTGATGGCCGGAGCGGAATCGATCCGCGACGTCATCGCCTTCCCGAAGACCCAGACCGCGAGCTGCCCGCTCACCGACGCGCCGACCGAAGTTTCGGAGCCGCAGCTGCGCGACCTGCACATCCGCGTCAGGACGCCGGTCAAGGAGTGAGCTCCGGCGAGCGCGTCGTCCTCGTCCACGGGCTGTGGATGAACGGGACGGAACTGTCAATGCTCGGCTACCGGCTGCGCCACGAGCACGGCTTCGACGTGCGCACGTTTTCCTACCCCACCATGCAGGGCGACATGCGCGCGATCTGCGCCGCCCTCGCCGAGTTCGCCGCTGCCGCCGGGGGCGGCGGGCCCGTGCACCTCGTGGGGCACAGCCTCGGCGGACTCATGGTGTACCGCACGCTGGCCGAATGCGGCGCCGGCCGTTTCGCCGGCAATGCCGTGGTGCTCGGCTCGCCGTTGAACGGCAGCAAGGCCGCGCGCGGTGCGTCCCGCTGGCCCATGCTGCGGCCGCTGCTGGGCCCGCACGTGCTCGGCGAACTCGCCGAGCCGTGCAACCGCTGCTGGACGGGCGGGCGCGCGCTCGGCGCGATCGCCGGAACGCTGCGCCTCGGCACCGGTCAGTTCTTCGCGCACTTCGACGAGGACAACGACGGCACCGTGGCCGTCAGCGAGACCGTCATCCCGGGTCTCACCGACCACCTCGTGCTGCCGCACAGCCACTTCGGCATGCTGCTGGCCGCCGACGTGGCGAATGAGGTCGCCTGCTTCCTGCGCTCGGGCGCGTTCAGGCGCGCCGCCACCTGACCCGGCGCCGTGGCCGGGTGACCCGCCGGACCCTTCAGCGATTGCGCAGGCGACGGTGCGCGAGCCCGACCGCCACCGCGAGCAGGCCGAGCCCGAGCAGGCCGATCAGCGGCAGCGGTGTCGCAGTCTGGGGCAGCACGTCGATGATCGGGTACCAGAGCCGGCGGCGCGGGCAGCACGTGTAGTTGGAGATGCGCGCGTCGCGGGCATCCTTGCTCTCGGCGGGCTGTACGGCCACCGCCACGGGGGGCTGGCCGACCGCGGAGGCTTCTGCGAACACCTCGAGCAAGCGGTCCTCGGGAATGAAGACGCGCAGCGGCGAACCCACTGCGGTGTCGGCTGGCAGGGCCGGGGCGGCATCTACCGCAATCGGCGTCTCGGCGCCTGGGCTGAACACCGTGTCGCCGGTCGCGCCGCGGAAGCGCAGCACGAGCTGCTGCTCCTGCACCTGGCGCAGCTCCGCGCTCATGAGCAGGTACCGTCGTCCCTCAAATGCGACGATCGATTCGCAGGCGGAGTTCACCTCGGGGTGAGTGGCGAGGAGCTGTGCCTGCACGCGCACGCGGTCGCAGCCGCCGTCGGGCACCCCGAGGCTCCACGCGTTGCAGCCCAGGCCGAGGAGCACGGTCGCCGCGACGATTCTTGCCGATTTGCTCATGGTCACTCCTTGCGCAGCTCCGCCCGCACCACGTAGCGCTGCGGGGCGCGCCCGATGAAATAAAACGGATAGCAGGTCACCAGGGTGAGTTCCGGCACGTCGCCGGGCCACAGCACCGCCGTGTCGTCGGGTTCGGTGATGCGGATCTCCTCGACGACGTAGCGGTACGCGACCGCGCGCGTGTCCACCACGATCTCGTCGCCGACGCGGATGTCCTTCAGCTTGCGGAAGAAGCCGTCGCGATGCGAGGAGACGCCGACGTTGCCGGGCTCGCCGAAGCGCGGCGACCCGGTGATGCGCCCCGCGCCGCGGGTCATATTCGCTTCGGTGGTGCCGGGAAACACCGGCACCTCGAGCCCGAGCGCGGGAATCCGGATGACTGCCTCGGGCGTCAGCGGCACCGCCCAGAGCGCCTCGGCGTACTGGCGGATGCGCCCGGCGGACCAGGCCGACTGGTCGGGCGGGGCGAAATGCAGCCCTGCCTGGGGCTGCGAATCGTCCGCGTTCCCCGCCGCTGCTGGCACGACGCCGGCGCGGGATTCCCCGAAAGCCTCCAGCGCCGACCGGTAGCCGTACTGGGCTGAGAGCGCCGAGGCGAGGTGGACGAGCACGAACCCGACCCCGAGTCCCCAGCAGCCGTACTCGAGCAGCTTCAGCGCATGCGATGTCGGCCGTTTCGGCCTGAGCATGACACCCTCCGTCCCATAACCGTACGCCCCGGCGCCCTGCGCCGCAGTACGTATCGGTCGCCAGGCCGGACGGAGAGCCGGCCTGGGCTACCGCTCAGCGGCTTTTCTTCAGCGGCTCTTCCAGCTCACGGTTACGCCATAGGTGCGCGGCGGGGCGAAGACGGCAAAGCCGTTGCCGAGGAACGGGATGATGTGCATCGGGTAGGTCTCGTCCGTCAGGTTCTTGCCCCACACGGCGAACTCCAGGTTGCGGCTCTCCAGTGAGTACGCGGCGCGGGCGTCGAGCAGCGCGAAGCTCTCGATCTCGGTGACCCGCCAGTTGGGCGCATCGTTGTAGTAGGGGATCTCGGTGCGATAGTCGTCGGTCCACTTGAAGTCGGCGCGCAGCGAAAGGCTGCCGCCCGCGACGGCCCATTCGTACTGGCCGAATCCGCCGAACGTGTACTCGGGCGAGCGCGGCAGCTGTCCGCCGTCGTTCAGGCCGCCGTCCACCTCGGCGCTCAGGTACGCGACATTGAGCCCGACCTCGAGCCCGTCGGCCGGTGCGGCCAGGATCTCGAGTTCGGCGCCCGTGTTGACGGTGTCCTCGGTGAAGGTCACGAGGCGCAGCTGCGGGTCGAGCCGGAACAGCTGCAGGTCCTGGTAGTCCATGTAGAAGATCGCGAGGTTCGCACGCAGCGTGTCGTCGAGCCACTGCGTCTTGGCGCCGATCTCGTAGCTCCACACTTCCTCCGGCGACGTCGCCTCGCCGACGTTCTGCACCACGTTGTTCTGGCTGGGGAAGATGCCGGACTTGAAGCCCTTGCTGACGCTGGCGTAGAGCAGGTTGCCCGCGCCGGTGCGGTAGTCGAGGCCGAGCCGGCCCGTCGTCGAATCCCAGGAGTCGTCCGCCTTGACGTCGTAGGGCTGGCCGGGGAACAGCGGGATGCCTGGGGTCGCGTCCGTCGGGTCGTTGTTGAGACCGAGCTGACGGGCCTCCTTTTCGTCGTGCGAGAAGCGCAGGCCCGCCGTGACGCTCAACCGGTCGGTGAACGGATAGGTCAGCTGGCCGAACGCCGCGTAGGTCGAGGAATCGACGTCCTGGACGAAAGTCACGTCGCCGCCGGCCACCGGGACCAGGCTGAACTGCGTGAGGAAGCTCTCCTCGCGGTTCACTTCCTCGGTGAACCAGTACAGGCCGGCCACCCACTGCATGCGCGAGTCGGCGGGCGAGGCGAGCCGCGCCTCGAGGCTGTACTGCTCGGCGTCCTCGTCGGCCACGTCGCGGTTCTGCAGCACCCAGCCGTACGGCGGCGGAAACGGCGGCGAGACGGGCGGGAAGCCGTAGGGCTTGAGTCCGTCGAGGTCCTCGTACCAGGCGAGCTCGACCTTGCGCCAGGCGCCGAGCACCGTCCACGAGCCGTAGCTCGCGTCGCTCTCGAAACGCGCGGTCAGGCCGTTGATGTCCCGCTCCTGGAACGATTCGTCCACCGAGTAGGACTTGCGCACGTCCGAGCCCGCCGGCCAGATGGCCCGCAGCGCCGCCAGCGCGAGGTTGTTGGCCGCGCCGACCTGCCCGGTGTCGAAGACGGGGAAGGGCACGCGGGCGTTGCCGGCCGCGTCGTCGGTGACGTAGTCGTAGGCGAGCAGCAGGCGGCTCGCATCGCCAATCCCGAACAGCAGCTGGGCGCGTGCGCTCCAGTTGTCCTCGTCGTCGAGGTCGGCCCCGGTGTCGATGTTCTCCGAGTAGCCGTCGTGCTTGCGGTGGCTCACCGACAGGCGGCCTGCGATGTTGTCGGTCAGGCCGCCGTTGAGCACGAGGCGACCGAGCTGGCTGCCGTAATTGCCGAAGCCGAGCTCGGCGCTGGCGTAGAAGTCCTGCTCCGGCCGGTTCGGGATGAAGTTGATGGCACCGCCGGAGGTGTTGCGGCCGAACAGCGTGCCCTGCGGGCCGCGCAGCACCTCGACGCGCTCCATGTCGAACACGTCGAAGGCGGCCCCGCTGATGCGGCCGATGTAGACCTCGTCCTGGAACACGCCCACGGTTGGGTCGCCGGCGGCGGAGTCGGAGGTCGAGCCCACGCCACGAATGTAGAATTGTGGCTCGCCGACGTTCGTCCGCATCATCGTGAAGTTCGGCGTGCGCAGCGCGATTTCCTCGATGCGCTGGATGTTGGCGCGCTCGAGCGCGCGCGAGTCGAATACGGACAGCGCGATCGGTACGTCCTGCAGGCTCTCGACGCGCTTCTGCGCGGTGACAATGATCTCCTCCAGGCCCCCGGCGCGCTCGTCCTGCTGCGCCAGTGCGAGCGGCGCGACCACCGTCGCGCCGGCTGCCGCCACGAGGCATCGCGTCACCGTCCGTCGAATCAGGCTCATCTGGTGTCCCCCTGGTTGTGTGTCGCTGCATTCGTCAGGTAGCTTGCAGTAGCAGACTAATACCGCAGTCCAACGCCGCCGACAATGCCCGGCCGCGCAAGGGGTGGCTCCATGGCCGACATCCACGTTCTCGACGCGATCCGTACCCCGCGCGGCAAGGGCAAGCCGGACGGCTCGCTCGCCGGGGTTCCGCCGTGGGACCTCGTCGGCCAGCTCGTGCAGGCGTTGCGCGGCCGCGGCGCGGAGTCGGCCCTCGCGGAGGTGGGTCGGCTGGTGCTCGGTTGCGTGACGCAGGCGGGTCCGCAGGGTGGACACCTCGCGCTGGTGTCGCGCATCCACGCCGGGCTTCCCGACACGACCGTGGCCGTGACGCTCAACAACTACTGCGTGTCCGGGATGAGCGCGCTGGCGGCCGCCTCGCGTGCGATCGTGACCGGCGAGGATCGGCTCGGGCTCGCCGGGGGAGTCGAGAGCATGTCGCAGTCCGCCTTCGAGGCGGACGGCGCGCCCTTCTACCGCGACGCGGCGCTCGCCGCGCACGTCCACTACCTCGCCCCGCCGCTCGTCGCCGACTGGCTTGCAACCCGCGAGGGGCTCACGCGCGCGGACCTCGACGAGGTGACCGTCGCCTCGCACCGACGCGCCGGCCATGCCTGGCAGGACGGCCGCTACGCGACGTCCGTCGTGCCGGTGACCCGTCCCGACGGAGTCCTCGTCGAGCGTGACGAGCTGGTCCGCCCCGGGCTCGCGGTCCCCGATCTCGAGCGCTTTCCGGCAGCGTTCGCCGCGCTGGGCGCCCAGGGCGGCGAGACGCTCGTCACCGCGGCGGACCCGGCCCTCGGCGGGCTGCGTTACCTGCACGCCGTTCCGCATTGCCCGCCGATCGCCGATGGCGCCGCGCTGCTGCTGGTCGGCACGCGCGAGCGAGCGAGCGAGCTTGGGCTCCTGTCGCGGGCACGCCTCGTCGCAGTGGTCGAGGTGAACACCGACCCGCTCGATCCGTTCGCCGCCGGCTTCGCCGCACTCGCGCGCGTGCTGGCTGGCGCCGGGCTCCGGCTCGATGACATCGGCGCGATCGAGTTCATGGAGGCCTTCGCCGCTGTGCCCGCGACCTTCCGCCGCCGCTATCCGCAGGCCGCGGAGCGCGCCAACGAGAGCGGCGGCCACCTCGCGATGGGACACCCGATGGGCGCCTCCGGCGCGATCCTCGTGGCTACCCTGCTCGCCGAGATGGAGCGCAAGGACGTCGAGTGGGGCGTGGCCGTGGCCCACGCCGTGTCGGGCGTAGGCGCGGCGGTGCTGCTGCAGCGGGCCTGATCATGCCTGCTCGGGCGTCCTAACCTGCGTGATGCGAAAGCGCGAGGCGACGAACGCGAGGTCCGTCAGCGTCGCGTTGCCGGCAGGGTTCATCCCGGTGACGTGATAGTCGCTGTAGGCGGCCGCGAAATTGAGCGGCATCGGGCCGGTGAGGTTGCAGGTGAGCTGGGCGCCGGACTCCGAGAATGCCTGCTCGGCGCGCGCGAGATAGGACGGGTCCGTCGAGTAGGCGAACGCGGTGATCGCGCCGCCGCGGCGTGCGTCGCCGGCTGCCTCGTCGAGGGCGGCGTCGCGATCGCGGGCCGTGATCACGAAGCCGATCGGGCCGAAGCGCTCCTCGCCGTACAGGTCGGCCTCGCCGGCGTCGACCGCCAGGAGCAGCGGCGTGCTCGTGCGGGCTGCCGGGAACTCGGCGTGAGCGTAAGTGCCGGGCTCGCGCAGCACGCGACCGCGTCGGCGGCCGGACCCGGCCATTTCCTCGACGAGCGCGAGCGTGCCGGGTGACTGGATCGCCGCCATGATCTGGCCGGCGCGACGGTGATCGTCGGCGATGAACGAGATGGCGTCGGCGAGCGCGGCGCCGAACTCGTCGGGCGGGATCCGCCCGCCGCCGCACCGGATCCCGTCACGCGGAACGTAGACGTTCTGCGGCGACGTGCACATCTGCGCCGAGAACAGGCTCATGGTCGTGGCGAGGCTGCGCACCACCGGTTCCAGCGCCTCGACGGATTCGACGACCACCGTGTTCACCCCGGAGGTCTCCGTGTAGCACAGCGCGGGCGCGGCGTTGCCCTCGACCCAGGCTCCGAAGCGCGCGCTGCCGGTGAAATCCACGATCGCGGCCTGCGGGTGCTTCACGAGCCGCTTGCCGACGGGCTCGATCATCGTGTCGCAGCACAGCGTGACGAGTTCTGGCGAGTAGCCTGCGGCAGCCAGCACCTCGCGAAAGACCCGCACCGCGAGCGCCATGGGGAGGATCGCGGTCGGGTGCGGCTTGACGATCACCGGGTTGCCCGTCGCGAGGCTCGCGAGCATCGCCGGATAGGCGTTCCAGGTCGGGAAGGTCGCGCAGGCGAAGCAGACGGCGACGCCGCGCGGCACCAGGCGATAGCGCTTGCGCAGCCGCAGCGTGGTTGAGCCGAAACGCCGCTCCCACAGCGCCTCGGCCGGCACGTCCGCCATGGCGGCCTGCGCGTAGGCGAGCGCCTCGACGCCGCGGTCGAGCGCATTGGTGCCGCTGCCGGCGTAGCTCATCAGCAAGCCCTGTCCGGCCGTGTGCATCACGGCCTGCGCGCCCAGGAACACCTCGGCGTACAGCCGCTCGACGATTTCCATGCAAACGCCGAGGCGGGCGCTCGGCGAGGCGGCTGCCCAGCCGGGTAGGGCCCGCCGCGCCGCCGCGAACAGCGCGTCGGGATCGCCGCGCGGATAGTCGATGCCGAGCGGCTCGCAGGTGTAGGGCGAGACCTCTTCGCCGACGCGGTCGATGGTGCCGGGCTGGTCGAGGTCGAAGGGTCGTCCCAACTGGGCGCGGAACATGGCCGCGGCCGCCTCGCGCGCGGCTTCGCCGCCCGGATGCCGGTCGGGCGTCTCCTGGAACAGGCTGAACCAGCCGCGCCGGAGGCAGGCGTCGCGCGCCGCGCGTAGCGAGGCCTCGTGCTTTTCGTAGAGCCGCAGGGCTGCCGATTCCGCAGTGTTCATCGCCTGTTTCGCTCCGTGTCCGGGATTGATTTCAGCCGATTGCGTGCGGCGCGGGCCGTCGCCAGATCAGGCGGTGCAAACGCGTTCCGCCGCGCACGGATTCCTCGGCCGACAGCGTCAGTTCTCGGCCTGCCAGCCGGGCATCACGCAATTGCAGCGTGCCGACCATGCCGGGGTTCAGCGCGAGGGTCACTTCGTGCTGAACCCGTCGATCGAGGATGCGCCAGCGTCCGGCGTAGCCGAAGTAGCCATCGAAGGCCGCGGCGCGCTCGAGCTCGGGTGCCTGTCGCGGATTGGTCCGCGAAAGACGGGCTCGGCCTGCGGCCATGATGCAAGCGCTCATCCAGCCGTCGGCCGAGTACAGCAGCAGGCCTTCGGCACCGGGACCGAACGGCTCGGTGGTGGTTCCGTCCTCGTAGACCGTCTGCCAGTGTCGCAACTGCCAAGCACCCACCAGCCGGTTTGCCTCGAGCGCCGCCACGATCGCCTCAGGAAAAAGCGGGCTGGCCGAGCGCCCGGGAGTACTCGGTTGCGAGCCGCTCGACGATCGCCGCGACCGGCTCGACGGCACGCACACTCTCGACGCCCTGGCCGGCCGACCAGATGTCCCGCCATGCTTTCAGCTGGCCCTGGGAATTCCGCCAATCGACTTTCGACTTGCCCGTGAGCGCATCCGGATCGAGTCCGGCGGCGACAATGCTCTCGCGCAGGTACCACGCATCGGCACCGGTCAGCGCGCGGGACAGCACCAGGTCCTCGACGGAGGCGCGCACGACCATGTCGCGGTAGCGGTCGCTGGCGAGGCTTTCGGACGCCGCGATGAATGGCGTGCCGGCGTAGACGAGGTCCGCGCCGAGCAGCTCGGCCGCACGGATCGCGCCGCCGGTGCCGATGCTGCCGCCGACCACGATCAGGCCATCGAAGAAGCTGCGCACCGCCGGCACGAAGGCGAACGCGGAGAGCCGGCCGGTGTGGCCGCCGGCACCCGCGCACACGAGCGCGAGCCCGTCCACGTGCGTCGCGGCGGCCTTGCGCGCCAGGGCCACGCTGTTGACGTCCGCGATCACGAGGCCGCCGTAGGCGTGCACGCGTTCAACCACGGGGGCCGGGCTGCCAAGCGCAGTGATGACGATCGGCGGGCGGTAGCGATCCACGAGGTCGAGCTCGGCGCCGAGCCGGTCGTAGGTGCTGTGCGTGATGAGGTTGAGCGCCCACGGTCCGACGCGCCCGCCGTCCGCCGCGAGCGCCGCGTGTCCGTCCGCGATGCGACCGAGCCAGTCCTCGAGCGCCTCGAGGGTGCGGGCGTTGGGCGCGGGGAAGGCGCCGCCGATGCCCGCGGCGCAGGCCGCGAGCACGAGCTCGGGGCCCGAGACCAGGAACATCGGCGCGGCGATCAGCGGCAGCCTGAGCCCGCCGCGCAGCGCGGCGAGCCGGTCGCGCGGCGCCGGGTTGGAAGGCGTTGCAGTCACTTGCATAACGATACTAGGCTGGGTGCTCGCCGGCTATACTGCCCCGACGACCGGGGAGGAACGGGATGCAAACGACGCCGCAGCACCTGCGACAGCAGTTCCGCGCCCGTGGCGACTGGTCGGACACGCGGCTCACCGACCTTTTCGCGGCCAACGCGGAGCGCGTTTCCGGACGGCTGGCCGTGGCCGATCCGCCGAACCGCGTGGCCCTCGACGGCCGCGAGCCGCGACGCCTCGATTACGGCGCGCTGTCCGACGAGGTGGACGCGACCGTGCTGGCGCTGGCCGGGGCGGGGCTGCGACGCGACGACGTGCTCATCACGCAGTTGCCCAACGTCGTGGAGTACGTCGCCGTCTACCTCGCGGCCGCACGGCTCGGGATCGTGCTGAGTCCCGTGCCGATGCAGTATCGCCGTGCCGAGCTCGAGCCGATCGTCGCCCTCACCGGGTCGCGCGCGGTGCTGACCGTGGCCCGCTTCAAGGACACCGGGCCTGCGCAGCTGGCCGCCGCGCTCGACCCGAGCCTGCGCGTGCTGGTGCTCGACGAGGTTGCGCCGGAGGGCGCGACGCCGCTCGGGGTGTCGGGCCACGCCGGGAGGCACGCGCGGCACCGCGCCGCGGCGCTCGAGACCGCCGCCGCCGTGGACGCCGACGACATCCTCACCATCTGCTGGACCTCCGGCACCGAGGGGCGGCCCAAGGGCGTCCCCCGTTCGCACAACCACTGGCTGGCCATCAGCTGGGCGCACTACGAGGGCGCGCAACTGCGCGACGGCGACCGGCTGCTGAATCCCTTTCCGCTCGTGAACATGGCGGCGATCGGCGGCTGCCTCACGAGCTGGCTGCACGCCGCGGGCACGCTGCTGCTGCACCACCCGTTCGAGCTGCCCGTGTACCTGCGGCAGATCGCCGAGGAGCGGCCGGAGTACGCCATCGCGCCGCCGGCGATCCTGATGCTGCTGCTGCAGAACGAGGCGCTGCTGTCGGGCGTCGATCTCGCCTGCCTGCGCTGCATCGGCTCGGGCTCGGCGCCGCTGCCGCCGGCGATGATCCGCGGCTACCGCGAGCGCTACGGCATCGAGATCGTCAACATGTTCGGTTCCAACGAGGGCATGTCGCTGTGCAGCGGCCCGGCGGAAACGCCCGATCCGGAACGGCGCGCGCGCTACTTCCCGCGCTTCGGGCGCTCCGAGATCGCGTGGCCGCAGCGCGTCGCGCGGCTGATCGAGACGCGCCTGATCGATCCGGACACCGGCGCCGAGATCACGCCCGAGGGCGTGCCGGGCGAGCTGCAGATCCGGGGGGCGACCGTATTCGACGGCTACTTCGGATCGCCGGATATCAACGCCGCTGCGTTCACGCCGGATGGCTGGTTCCGCACCGGCGACCTGTTCGAGATCGCCGAGCCCGGCGACCCGCGCTTCTACCGCTTCGTCGGCCGGCTCAAGCAGCTGATCGTGCGCGGCGGCATGAAGATCTCGCCCGACGAACTCGATGCCGTGCTGGCCGAGCACCCCGCCATCGCCGAGGCGGCCGCCGTCGGCGTCCCGGACGACGTGCTCGGCGAGCGCATTTGCGCGGTCGTCGTGCTGCGCCCGGGTGCGTCGCTGTCGCTCGAGGAACTGCAGCGCCATTTCGAGTCCCGGGGGCTCGCCCGCTTCAAATGGCCGGAGCGCCTGCGGCTCGCCGGGCAGTTGCCGCGCAACCCGGTCGGCAAGGTCGTTCGCGGCGAGCTCGCGCGACTCGGCGCGGCCGCCTCGACGGACGACTGAGGGCGCCGCATGGCTGGGAATCTCTACATCCTCGGCGGCTGGCAGACCGACTTCGCTGCGAACTGGGCGCGCGAGGGCATGGAGCTCGCGGACGGCATCCGCGCCGTGCTCGAGGGCGGGCTCGCGGCGACGGGGCTCGAGGCGCGGGACATCGAGACGGCCCACGTCGGCAACTTTGCGGCCGAGCTGTTCTGCGGCCAGGGCCATCTCGGCGGTCTCGTCGCTGCCGCGCACCCGGACCTCGCCGGCGTCCCGGCGGCGCGCCACGAGGGCGCCTGCGCGTCGGGCAGCCTCGCACTGCTCGCCGCCGCGGCGGAGCTCGAGGCGGGCCGCTACGGCCTCGCGGCCGTGATCGGCATCGAGCAGATGCGCAACGTACCCGGCGACGAGGCGGCGCGACTGAT
Source organism: uncultured Gammaproteobacteria bacterium (assembly GCA_963712815.1). Taxonomy (GTDB): domain Bacteria; phylum Pseudomonadota; class Gammaproteobacteria; order Steroidobacterales; family Steroidobacteraceae; genus RPQJ01. Next base: position 672,574 of record CAVQJL010000012.1, on the reverse strand, counting down.
CGGCGGCCCCGCGATGTGGGCCGGCCACGAGTGCTCGGGCGTTCGCTTTCCGTGGCCGCACATCTTCAGCCTGCTCGGCGACGAGTACGAGCGGCGCTACGGGCTGCGACGCGAGCACCTCGCGCGCATCGCCGAGATCAACTTCGCGAACGCACGCCGCAATCCGAACGCGCAGACGCGGCGCTGGACGTTCACGGCGCAGAGCTTCGCCGAGGACGACGGCGCGAATCCGGTCATCGACGGGCGCATCCGCAAGCAGGACTGCGGCCAGATCACCGATGGTGCCGCGATCGTATTCCTGGCCACCGAGCCGGTGGCGAGGGCCTGGGCCGCGCGGCACGGGCGTCCTCCCGGGCAGCTCGCGCGACTCGCCGGCTGGGGGCATCGCACGGCCCCGATCACCTATGCCGCGAAGGTCGCGGCCAGCCGCGACCAGCCGTACGTGTTTCCGTGGGTACGCGCCACCATCGAGGACGCGTTCCGCCGCGCGGGGCTGCCGGGCGTCGAGGACGTCGATGGCATCGAGACCCACGACTGCTTCACGACCACCGAGTACATGGCGATCGACCACTTCGGCATCACGCCGCCGGGGGAGAGCTGGCGGGCGATCGAGGCGGGCGACATCGAGCCCGGTGGCCGCATCCCGGTCAACCCGAGCGGCGGTCTGATCGGGCTCGGCCATCCGGTCGGGGCCACCGGCGTGCGCATGGCACTCGACGGCTACAAGCAGGTCACCGGCCAGGCCGGCGACTGCCAGGTCGAGGGTGCGCGTCGTTTCGCCACCCTGAACGTCGGCGGCAGCGCGACCACGACGGTGAGCTTCGTCATCGAGCGTGCCCAGTGAACCAGGAGATCGGCCGATGAGAACCTATGCGCAGCAGAATCCGGTCGATCCGCCGGACCGTCCGAGCTGGGTGGACGGCATCGACAATCCCTACCTGCACGGTCCCTACACGCCGGTGATCTCCGAAGTCACGGCCGTCGACCTCGAGGTCGTCGCGGGCGAGATTCCCGCCGACCTGTACGGCGCTTACATGCGCAACGGCCCGAACCCGGTGCTGGCGCCTCGGGGCATCTACCACTGGTTTGACGGCGACGGCATGGTGCACGGCGTCTATTTCCGCGACGGCCGCGCGAGCTACGTGCGCAAGTGGGTCCGGACCCGCGCCCTTGGCGACGAGATCCGGCGCGGCACGGTGGAACTCTCCGGCATCATGGGGCCCTACGACCTCTCGCGCGTCAGCGACGGCCAGCGCACGGTGAATCCGGACTACTGCAAGGACACCGCCAACACCACGCTCAACTTCTTCGGCGGCCGGATCCTCGCGCAGTGGTACAACGCCGGGCGCGTGTACGCGCTCGACCCGCTCACCCTCGACACGATCGGCGAGGAGACCTTCGGCGGCGCGCTCGACACGACGTTGAACGCCCACCCGAAGGTGGACCCGCGCAACGGCGACTACCTCGACTACGACTACGGCGACTTCAAGTCCTACCTGACCTATTACGTCGCCGGCCCCGACGGCAAGCTCAAGCACAAGACGCGCGTGGACCTGCCCGGGCCGCGCCTGCCGCACGACACGACGTTCACGCCGAATTACACGATCCTGCACGACTTCCCCCTGTACCATGACGTCGACGTGCTCAGGCGCACGGGGCACCGCGTGGTGCAGTTCCACCGCGACCAGCCGTCGCGTTTCGGCGTAATCCCGCGGCTCGGGGTGCAGGAGCAGATCCGCTGGTTCGAATTCACGCCGGGCTACGTGCTGCACATGGTCAACGCCTGGGAGGAGGGCGACTGGGTCGTCATGGACGGTTGCTTCCAGCCCGACCCGACCATCCGCCGCGATCCCGCCGAGGGGGCGCTCGGCTCGATGCTCGCGTACCTGCGCTACAAGGGGCACCTGCGCCGCTGGCGCATGAACCTCGCCACCGGCGAGGCGCGCGAGGAGCAGCTCGACGACCTCAACGTCGAGTTCTGCCTGCCCGACACCGGGCTGTATGGCGTCAAGACGCGCTACTCGTACCACCAGCGCATCCCGACCGACCTGCAGACGCTCGCCTTCGACGGGCTCGTCAAGTACGACCACGATCGGGGCACGCGCGAAGTGCACGAGTACGAGGCCGGCTGGTACCCGAGCGAGGCTCCCTTCGCCAGGAGCACGCGAGGAGGCGACGAGGATGCGGGCTACGTCGTGACCATCGGCACCAACGTCATGGACTACCGCTCCGAGGCCTGGATCTTCGACGCCCGTTCCGTCACGGCCGGTCCGATCTGCCGCGTGCGCATCCCGGCGCGAGTGGCGCCGGGCTTCCACGCCAACTGGGTGCCCGGACGCGAGCTGTGGGGCGAGCGCCCGCCCGGCCTCTGAGGGGTGGTGCCTCCGCGCGCATGCGCGGCAGTTCGGTCACGCGCGCGATCGAGCTGATCGGCGACCGCTGGTCGATCCTGGTCGTGCGCGACGCTTTCCAGGGCGTGCGGCGCTTCGAGGACTTCCTCGCCCGGACCGGCGCCTCGCGCGCGACGCTCACCCGGCGCCTGCGCGCGCTCGAGGCCGGCGGCATCCTCCGCCGCGAGGCGTCCGCCGCGTCGCGCAGCCGCCGCGAGTACCGGCTCACGCCCATGGGCCGGGACCTGTTCCCGCTCAGCCTGGTCGCCTGGAGCTGGGAGCGGCGCTGGGCGCCGCGCGGTGCGGGCATCCCGACCAGGCTCCGGCACGCGGCCTGCGGCCAGGACATCTGGCCCGAAACCGTCTGCTCGCGCTGTGGCGGGCCTCTGACGCTGCGAGAGGTCGAGCATCGCCGCGGACCGGGGCGCCTGCCTCGGGTGCCTGCCGTCCAGACGCGGTCGTGGCGCCTGTCCGCGCTTACGGCGGCCACGCATCGGGGCAGCCAGTCCACGCTCACGCACATCGCGGACATCGTCGGCGACGCGTGGACACCGCTGCTCGTCGCGGCCGCCTTCTTCGGTCTGCGCCGCTTCGACGAGCTCCAGCAGGAACTCGGTATCGCCAGCAACATCCTCGCCATGCGGCTCGACCTGCTCGTGAGGCAGAAGATTCTCGTGAGGCGGCTCTACGCCCGCCACCCGCCGCGGCAGGAGTACCGGCTGACGCAGAAGGGCCGAGATCTCTTTCACTACGCCGTCGTGCTAAACGCCTGGAGCGACCGATGGCTTGCTCCGCCAGGCGGTCCCGCCTACCAGCTGTTTCACCGCGACTGCGGGCAGGTCGTCGCTCCGATGGTGCGCTGCAGCCATTGCCACGAGGCGCTGCTGCCCGATTCGGTTTCGAATGCGGGCGCGCGCCGCGGGCCCCGCCGCTCGCCGGTGCCCCGGCGCTGAGCGACCCTAGCGAGCCTCGGACAGCGTCGTCATGCGCGACAGCTCCTCGTCCGACCAGCCGCCGCCCAGCGCACGGTACAGCTCCGCATAGGCCTCGAGTTGACTGAGGTTCGCGCGTGCCAGCTCGATCTCGGCGAGGAACAGCTGTCGTTCGGCGTCGAGCACCTCGAGAAAGCTCACGACGCCGGCACGGTAGCGCATCCGCTGCAGCCGCAGCACCTCGCGGGCGGCGCCGACGCGCGTCCGGCTCTGTGCGATGAAGTCGCGGACCTGGTCCGTGACGACCAGCACGTCCGCCACTTCCCGGTAGGCCTGCAGGACGCTTCGACGGTAGGCGAGTTCCGCCTGCTTGAGTTGCGCCCGCGCTACCTCGACGTTGCCGGTCCCGCGGCCCGACTGGTAGATCGGGGCATCGAGGAACGGACCGATCGAGAAGAGCTCCGCGGCCGGATCGTCGCCGTCGAGCAGCCGGGCCAGCTCCGGGCTCACCAGGCCGAAGAAGGACGTGAGCCCGATCGACAGGTAGGGGAATCGGCTCGCCTCGGCGAAGCCGACGCTCGCCGTCGCGGCATGCAGCGCGTTCTCGGCCTGCCGCAGGTCGGGTCGCCGCTCGAGCAGTTGCGCCGGCAATCCGACCGGGATCTCGGCCGGTACGGTAAAGACCGTCGCTGCCTGCGAGCGCTGCACGGGCTCGGGCGCGTAGCCCATCAGGAATCGCAGCAGGTTCTCCGTCTGCACCCGTCGTTGCAGCGCGAGCGGCAGCTGCGCGCGGGTCCCGGCGAGCTGCGATATCGCCTGCTGCTCCTCGGTGCCCGAGGCAACCCCGTTGCGTTTCAGGGACCGCACCAGCGCGAGCGTGTCCTCCTGGCTCTTGATGGTGCGCTCGATGATCCCGACCTCGATGTCGAGTTCGCGTAGGCGGAACCACGTCGTGGCCACGTCGGCCACGAGCGCGGTCATCACGCCGCGCGCCGTGTCCTCGGACGCCAGCAACTGCGCGCGCGCCGCCTCGCTGGAACGGCGCAACCGTCCGAACAGGTCGATTTCCCAGGAGAGGCTGAAGCCGAGCGAGTAGCTGCTGTCCTCGCTGCTGCCCGGGCTCGGTGCGGTATTGCCGACGCCGCGGACCTCGGGCCCGAGGTAGCTGCGCGCCACGCGCGCCCGGCCGCGGAACTCCTCGACGCGTGCCGCCGCGATCTGCAGGTCGAGGTTGTTCGCGATCGCGGTTTCGAGGACGACCCGCAGTTCCGGGTCGCCGAACACCTCGGACCACCCGAGGTCGGCGAGCGAGGCCGCTTCCTGCGGGCTGAGCACGCCGCGGTGAGCGTCAGGCGTGGGCAACGCCGGGCGTTCATAGTCCGGACCGATCGCGCAGCCCGCGACGACGAGCGCCGTGGCGGCGAGCACGCCCGCCCGCTGCATCACTTCGCGGCCTCCGCTGCGCGGGCCGGCGCCGGCGGCGGCCCGCCGCCGAATCGCTCCGCGAGCCCCTGGATCAGCACGTAGAAGGCGGGCACGGCGAGCGTCGTCAGCACCGTCGCCGCGATCATGCCGCCGAACACCGCGGTTCCCACGGACTGCTTGGACGCGGCGCCAGCGCCCGAGGCGATCATCAGCGGCACGACGCCCAGGATGAACGCGAACGAGGTCATCAGGATCGGTCGCAGGCGCAGCCGCGCGGCATCGAGCGCCGCCTCGAAGATCGGCATGCCGTTCTCGCGGTTGAGCTTCGCGAACTCGACGATCAGGATCGCGTTCTTGGCCGAGAGACCCACCAGAGTCACGAGCCCGATCTGCCCATAGACGTTGAAGTCGATGCCGCCGAGCTTGAGCGCGAGGAGGGCGCCGAGGAACCCGAAGGGCGTGGCGAGCAGCACCGCGAACGGCACCGACCAGCTCTCGTACAGGGCGGCGAGGAACAGGAACACCACCACGATCGACAGCGCGAGCACGATCACCGAGGAGTTGCCGGCCTCGATCTCCTGGCGGCTCTGGCCGGACCACTCGAAGCCGTAGCCCTCCGGCAGCACCTCCGCGGCCACCTCGGTGAGCGCCTGGAGCGCGTCGCCCGAGCTCGCCCCGGGTGCAGGCGAGCCGCTGAACGCCGCGGTCCGGTAGAGGTTGTAGCGCTGCAGGAAGCGCGCGCCCGTGCTCGGTTCCCATGAGGTCAGCGTGTCGAGCGGCACCATGCCGCCGTCGCGGTTGCGCACGAACAGCCGGGCGATGTCGCTGACTTCCTGCCGGAACTCCGGGTCTGCCTGCATCGTGACCTTGTAGTTGCGGCCGAAGCGGGTGAAGTCGTTGACCTGGTAGCCGCCGAGGAAGATCTGCAGCGTCGAGAGGACGTCGTTGATCGGCACGCCGAGTTTCTTGGCTTTCTCGCGATCGACGTAGAGCTGGAAGTTCGGCGTGCTCGCGCTGAACGTGGTGGTGAGGCGGCCGATCTGCGGGCGCTGCTGCGCAGCCGCGATGAACTCCCGGGCGACGCGCGCAAGTTCGGCCGGCGGCTGGTTCGAGCGCGCCTGCAGCATGAACGAGAACCCTGAGACCGAGCCCATGCCGGGCAGGGCCGGCGGGTTGAAGGGCATCACGAGCGCCTCGGGTATGTCCTTCGTGGCGTAGTAGAGCCGGCCCACGATCGCGCTCGCATGCAGGTCGTCGGACTGGCGCTCGTCCCACGGCGTGAGCTTCACGATGACGAGCGCGCCGTTCGATGCGGCGGTGCCGGAGATGAGGTCGAAGCCCGACACGCTGACCACCGACTCCACGCCGGGCACGGCCCGGGTAATCCCGACGACCTGCTCGAGCACGGCGACCGTGCGCTCCTGCGAGGCGGCATCAGGCAGGACCACCTGCATGAAGACCGCGCCCTTGTCTTCGTCGGGAACGAAGCCGGTCGGCACCGAGCGGAACAGGCCTGCGATCACGACGATGAGCGCTCCCATGGTGAGCAGCACCATCAGCGTGCGGCGCGCGAGCACCGCGGCCGTCGCGCCGTAGCGGACGTTGAGGCGGTCGAAGCCGGAATTGAACGCCTTGAAGAACCGCGCAAGCGGGCCGTCGCTGTCCTCGTGCGGCTTCATCAGCATCATGCACAGCGCCGGCGTCAGCGTCAGCGCCACCAGCGCCGAGAACATCGTCGAGACCGCAACCGTCACGGCGAACTGCTTGTAGAGCTGCCCGGTGACGCCGGGAATGAAGCCCATCGGCACGAACACCGCGGCGAGGATGAGCGCGATGGCGACCACCGGGCCCTGCACCTCATCCATCGCCTTGATCGTTGCGTCGCGAACGCCGAGCCCCTGGCGCATGTTGTGCTCGACCGCTTCGACCACCACGATCGCGTCGTCCACGACGATGCCGATCGCGAGCACCATGCCGAACAGCGACAGCGTGTTGATCGAGAAGCCGAGCAGATGGAAGGCCGCGAAGGTCGCGATCAGCGACACCGGCACGGCGAGCATCGGGATCAGCGTCGTGCGCCAGTTCTGCAGGAACAGGAACACGACGATCAGCACCAGGAACAAGGCCTCGAAGAACGTCTTGACGACCTCCTCGACCGAGGCCTCGACGAAGGCCGAGGAGTCGTAGACGATCCGGTAGTCGAGTCCCTTCGGGAAGGAGGTCGCGAGCCGCGCCAGCTCCGCCTTGACGAGGTGCGCTGTCTCGAGCGCGTTCGCGCCAGGAACCAGCGCGATCGAGATCGCGGCCGCGGGCTTACCGTCGAGCTGCGAGACGTTGCTGTAGCTGCGCGCGCCGAGCTCGACGCGGCCGATGTCCCGGATCCGGATGAACGAGCCGTCCGGCTTCGAGCCGACGATCACGTCGGCGAACTCGTCCACCTCGATTAGCCTGCCCTGCACGCGCAGCGAATACTGGAAGCTCTGCCCGCGCGTGGCCGGCGGCTGGCCCACCTGGCCCGCCGGCACCTGCAGGTTCTGCTCGCGGATCGACTGGGCCACGTCCGCTGCGGTGATGCCGAGGCTCGCCATGCGGTCCGGCCTCAGCCACACGCGCATGCCGAAGTCCGAGCCGAACACGCGCACGTCGCCCACGCCCTTGACGCGCTTCAGTTCGTCCACGACGTAGACGAAGCCGTAGTTGCTGATGAACAGCGGGTCGTAGGTCTCGTCCGGCGAGTACAGCGCCAGGTACATCAGCGTGTCCGGCGACTGCTTTCGTACCGTCACGCCGGCGTTGATGACCTCGGCGGGCAGCCGCGAGTTGACCTGCGCGACGCGGTTCTGGACCTCGACGGCGGCGAGGTCCGGGTCGCGCTCGAGCGCGAAGGTCACCGCGATGGAGGTGCTGCCGTCGTCGCCGCTCACCGAGTTGATGTAGAGCATGTCCGTCGCGCCGTTGACCTGCTGGTCGATCGGCGCCGTTACGGATTCCTCGACGATGTCGGAGCTCGCGCCGAGGTAGTTGGCGTTCACCTGCACGGTGGGCAGGGCGATGTTGGGGAACTCGCCGACCGGCAGCTGGATCAGCGACAGCGTGCCGACCAGCAGCAGGAACAGCGAGACGACGATCGCCAGGACCGGCCGGTCGATGAAGAAGCGGGCCACCGCGACGCTCCGCCTACTTCGCCTTCGTAGGGGCGGCCGGGGCGCTGGCCGTCGCGCCGCCTGCTGGCCGGTCGAAGTCCTCGAGCGTCACCGGCGTGACGGTGAGCGACGTCCCCGGGCGGGCCTTCTGCAGTCCCTCGACGACGACGCGGTCCCCGGCGGCGAGGCCCGCATTGATCACCTGCCGGTTGCCGAAGCGCGGCCCGAGTTCGACCGGCCGCAGTTCGGCCTTCCCGTCCTGGCCGACGACGGTCAGGAAATATCGCCCGAGCTGCTCCTGCACGGCGCGATCCGGCACGACCAGCGCGTTCTCGAGCCGGCCGGAAGTACCCCGCACGCGTGCGAACAGGCCGGGAAGAAGCTTGTGGTCCGGGTTCGGGAACTCGGCGCGCAACGAGTACGTGCCCGTCGTCGGATCGAGTGCGCGGTCGCTGAAATTGATGCGGCCGCGCAGCGGATAGACCGAGCCGTCGCTGAGGATCAGCGTGACGACGCGCAGCGGATCGTCCGCGGCCGTCTCGATGCCGCCGGTGCGACGCTCGAAGTCGAGCAACTCCGCCTCGCTGATCGTGAAGTAGACCCAGGCGGGGTCGTCCGAGGAGAGCGTGGCCAGCACCGTCTGCCCGGCCGTGACCAGGCTGCCGGGGAAGGCCTGCGCCGCGCCGATGCGCCCGGTCAGCGGGGCGCGGACCTCCGCGTAGTCGAGTCCGAGCCGGGTCTCCTCGAGCGCCGCGCGACTGGCCGAGACCTCGGCCTCGGCCTGGCGCTGCGCCGCGACGGCGTTGTCGTAGACCTGGCGCGCGATCGCTTCCTCGGCGAGCAGCGGCCGATAGCGCTCGACGTCCTGCCGGGCTCGGGAGAGATTGGCCTCGGCCGAGGCGAGTCGGGCCTGGGCGCTTGCTACCTGGGCGCGGAACTCGCGCGCGTCGATCGAGAACAGCAACTGGCCTTCCTTGACCAGCGAGCCGTCCTGAAAATGCGTCGCGAGCAGGATGCCGCTCACGCGTGCACGCAGGTCCACCTCCTGCGAGCCGCGCACCTCGCCGACCTTGTCGGCGTAAGTCTCCGTGGCGCTGGGCTGGACGGTGAGGGCCTTGACCTCGACCGGCGGTGCCGCGGGCGGGACGTCAGGCTCACGTCCGCAACTGGCGGTTGCAGCCGCGAGCAGGATCGTCGCGAGCAGGAGCATCGGTCGCGGTCCGGCTTGAAGCGAGCTTGACGTCACTGGCAGTGTTCCCCTGGGTGCGTCGGAGCGGTGTCACAGGCAGCGAAGTCTAGCCCGAGCCTGTGACGTCGAGACAGCCCATGCGCAGGACAGCCGCGCAATTTCTCTAGCGGAGCTGGTCCTTCAGCCGGAACAGCCGCTCGAGCGCCTCGCGCGGGCTCATGCCATCGGGATCGAGCGCCGCGAGTTCGGCGAGCACCGCGGATTCGGCGGGGTCGGGAGGCGCGACGAGATCGAGCTGCTGCTGCGGGGCGTCGGGCCGGGCGGAGTGGTCCCGGCGCTCCAGTTCCGCCAGGTACCGGCGTGCCTCGGTGATCACCGTCCGGGGCACGCCCGCGAGCCGCGCCACCTGCAGGCCGTAGCTCTGGTTCGCCGGGCCTTCCTTGACGGCGTGCAGGAACACCAGCGAATCGGCGTGCTCGGTCGCGTCGAGGTGGACGTTGGCGCAGGCCGGCAGATCTTCGGCGAGCGCGGTGAGTTCGAAGTAGTGCGTGGCGAACAGCGTGAACGCGCCGACGTCGCGCCCGATGTGGCGTGCGCAGGCCCAGGCCAGCGACAGCCCGTCGTACGTGCTGGTGCCGCGGCCGATCTCGTCCATCAGCACCAGGCTGTCGTGGGTCGCGTTGTTGAGGATGTTGGCCGCCTCGGTCATCTCGACCATGAAGGTCGAGCGCCCGCCGGCAAGGTCGTCGGCCGCGCCGATGCGCGTGAAGATGCGGTCCACCGGGCCGATCGCGGCGGACTCCGCGGGCACGTAGCTGCCGATGCCTGCGAGGATCACGATCAGCGCGGCCTGCCTCATGTACGTGGACTTGCCGCCCATGTTGGGCCCCGTGACGATCAGCATGCGGCGACCGTCGTGCAGCGAGAGATCGTTCGGCACGAACGGGCCGTCGAGGTGCTGCTCGACCACGAGGTGCCGGCCGCCGCGGATCTCGATGCCCGATTGATCCGGGAGGCGGGGTCGCGCGAGCCGCAGGGCGATGGCGCGCTCGGCGAGGTTGGCGAGCACGTCGAGCGCGGCGAGTGCGGCCGCCGTCGCCTGCAGCGGCGGCAGCGACTCGATCAGCCGGTCGAGCAGTCCCTCGTAGAGCTCGCGCTCGCGGGCGAGCGCGCGGTCCCGCGCGCCGAGCACGCGGTCCTCGAAGGACTTGAGCTCGCTCGTGATGTAGCGCTCCGCGTTCTTGACCGTCTGCCGTCGCACCCAGTCGGCCGGCACCTGCTCGGCCTGGTTGCGACTCACCTCGATGTAGTAACCCTGCACGCGGTTGTAACCAAAGCGCAGGTTCGGGAAGCCGGTGCGGGCTCGCTCGCGCGCCTCGAGCTCGAGCAGCGCCTCGTCGCCGTGCTCGCTGATGCGACGCAGCTCGTCGAGGTCGGCGTCGTAGCCCGGGGCGATCACGCCGCCGTCGCGCAGCAGTGCCGGGGGCGTCGCTACGATCGCCCCAGTCAGCAGCGCATGCACCGCCGGGTGGGTGCCGGCTTCGCTCCCGACCTGCACGAGGAGCGGCGAGTCGATTCCGGTGAGCGTCGACTGCAGCTCGGGCAGGAAGCCAAGCGCGTCGCGCAGCCCGGCGAGGTCGCGGGGACGCGCCGAGCGCAGCGCGACACGCGCGAGGATGCGCTCGATGTCGCCCACCTGTCGCAGTAGCGCGTGCACGGCCTCGTGCAGTCCCGTGTCGAGAAAGGACTCGATGGCCTGCAGGCGACGCTCGCGCGGGAGGCGTGGCCGCAGCGGCCGCTGGATCCAGCGCCTAAGCTCGCGGCCGCCCATCGCAGTGGCCGTGCAATCGAGGACGCTGACCAGCGTGCTGTCGGGGCGACCGGACAGGCTGCTGTCGAGCTCGAGGTTGCGGCGCGTGGCGGCGTCGAGCAGCAGCGCCTCATCGCGCTCCTCGCAGCGGATACCGCGCAGGTGCGGCAGCGTGGACTTCTGCGTGTCGCGCAGGTACTGCAGCAGGCAACCGGCGGCGCCCACGGCGAGGTCACGTCCCGTCAGTCCGAAGCCGGCGAGGTTGAGCGTGCCGAACTGCTCGCACAGCTGCCGGCCGCCGCTCTCGCTGTCGAAGTGCCAGGGGGGCCTGGAGCGCACTGCGGTCGCAGGTGCCGCCAGCCCCTGCACCGGCGCGTCCTCGGGCACGAGGAGTTCCGCCGGACGCAGGCGCTCGAGCTCGGCCGCCATCGCCTCGCGTCCCGTGGCCTCGAGCGCATGGAAGCGACCGCTCGAGAGCTCGATCCACGCGAGCCCGAACCCGTCCCCGACGAGGTGCAGCGCGGCGAGCAGCGTGTCGCGGCGCTCCTCGAGCAGTGCGTCGTCCGTCACCGTGCCCGGCGTGACGACGCGAACCACCTGCCGCTCGACCGGACCCTTCGCCTTGGCCGGGTCGCCGATCTGCTCGCAGATCGCGACCGACTCGCCCTTGCGCACCGCGCGTGCAAGGTACGTGTCGAGCGACTGCACCGGCACGCCTGCCATCGGGATCGGCTCGCCCGCCGACTGGCCGCGGGCGGTGAGCGTGATGTCGAGCAGGCGCGCCGCGCGCCGCGCGTCGTCGAAGAACAGCTCGTAGAAGTCGCCCATGCGGTAGAACAGCAGCACGTCGGGGTACTGCGCCTTGATGCGCAGGTACTGCTGCATGACGGGAGTGTGGGCCGTCTCCACGCGATTGTCCGGGCTGGATGCCATTCCGATGTTTTCGTTCTATCGAGTGAAGCGCCGAAGCCGGTGATTATCTCGACTTCGGCGCCTCGCCGGGCATCTGGCGTCGTCACCATTGTGGGAGGTCGGCCGCGCTGAACCCGAGCAAGGGTGTCCGGGAGACTGTCCAGAGGCTAGTCCAGACAAGACATAAAACAGTTGTTTCATAAGGACTTTAAGCGTAATTGTAGTTTCCAATGAATTGGCCAGAAGAATGACCGTGGCGGGCCCGATATCGACGTCGTTCAAGCCGCTGTTTCCCGAGGAGCGGGCCTTGGGTCCACTTCTTGAGACTGCTGCGACCCTGGTTGCCGAGGGTCATCGCCTCGGGGGCCGGGCGAGCCCTCCGCTTCGGGAAGCGCTCTCCGGGCTTTTGCGGGCGATGAACTCCTACTATACGAACAAGATCGAGGGCCAGCAGACGCTGCCTGCCGACATCGAGCGTGCAGTACACCAGCCAGTTCGATGCCGACCGGGAGCGCGCCCGCCGACAGCGCCTCGCGCTGGCCCACATGGAGGCCGAGCGATGCCTTGAGGCGGCGTGGAGCGGCGTCGCTACGCGTGACCTGTTCCGGTCGGAGCGCGTCGTCGCGATCCATGCTGACCTATACGCCCGGTTGCCCGAGACCGATCGGGCGGCCGGGGACGGTCAACTCGTCGTGCCCGGCGAGTATCGAACTCGACCGGTCTCTGCCGGCCGTCATGTCGCACCTCCCGCGGGCCACGTGCCGGAATTGATGGCTGCCTGGGGCGAAATGTACTCAGGGTTGCAGGGTAGCGAGCGCGTCGTGGTCGGCAATGCCTGTGCCCACCATCGATTGGTCTGGGTGCATCCGTTCATCGATGGAAACGGCCGTGCGGCTCGCCTGCACGCACATCTGGTTTTGTTCCGGCTCGGGCTGACGAACGGCCTCTGGTCGCCGATGCGAGGGCTGGCACGCGCGCATGAGGCCTACTACGCGCGACTCAACAACGCCGACCTGCCGCGACGCAATGGCCTGGATGGGCGCGGCGCGCTCTCGCAGGAGGAGCTGGTGGCGTTCGCCGGCTTCTTCCTCGACACCTGCCTCGACCAGGTGCGTTTCATGGGTGGCATGCTGGCGCTAGATGCGTTCCGCGACCGTCTGGCAGATCTCCTGCGTCAACTCGACGCGCGACCGTGGCAGGTGGGTGCTGAGAAATCCGTCGTCAAGCCAGTGGCCACCGGCGCCCTGCACTATGTAGCGCTTACCGGACCCATGGAGCGGGGCAGCTTCATCGCCATGACAGGGCTGCCGGTACGTACGGCACGCCGCGTCCTCAGCAGTCTGCTCGACTTCGGACTTCTGAAGGCGGAGAGCCGGGTCGGGCCCGTTTCGTTCAACGTTCCATTGCGTTCGCTGCGCTGGTTATTCCCACGGCTCTGGCCGGAGGCGGACGATGCCGAGCCGCAATGAAACTGCTCAAGATCTACGTCGAGATTCGCGCGTGGGCCTGCCAGGGCGACTTCGTCCTGAAGCCCGTCGTTGGCGCGCCCCTTCCGGACGGGCAGTCTCGCCATGACACACGCGACGGGATCGGCTGGAACGAAAAACGCCAGCCCCGGCCAAGGGGCTGGCGCTTGATACGGGATTGAGTCGTTACTTCTTTTCGGGCAGCGGCACGGGCGCCGACTGGCCGGCGACGAATGGATACTTCGAGAAGATGTGTTCCACGGCCGCCGCGATCGTGGCCTCGCGGTTCTGCATCATCTCCCGGGTCACGACGTCCTCGATCCCGCCCTGGTAGACGACCTGGCGCTTCTCGCGGTCGACCACGTCCATGACCAGCGTGCCGACGTTGTAGCGATGGGTCGTCACCTCCGTGCCGCCCCAGCCGCCGTAGTACGCGCCGCCCCAGCCGCCGTAGCCCCAGCCCGGCCCGTAGTAGGGCGCCGGCGTGGACTCGATGTCGGTCTTTTCCTCGAGCTGGCCCTTGAAGTTGATGACCAGATCAGGATTCTCGGAGCGCGCGTAACCGCGGGCTTCCATCTGCTGCGAGGCGGCTCTCTGCAGCATCTGTGTGGACAGCGACTTGAAGTCGCCCTCGTCGGTGCCGGCCTGGGCCACGAAGCCGTAGGTGCGGTACTTGCCGAAGTCCGCCGCGCGATCGTAGTCGGCGCGGATGTCCGGGCCGCTGGTGCAGCCGGTGATCGCAAGCGCCGCGAGCGCGAGGGCCGCCGTCAGGCCGGGACGAAGGGTAGGCATGGTTCAGTGCTCCTCGAGAATGGGCACCGCGCACCTGTCCGGCGGCGCGCGGCGCGGGTACTGCTATTTCGCCGGCGCGACGGGTGCCGACTGGCCCGCGACGAACGGAAACTTCGAGAACAGGTCGGTCACGAGCGTGTTGATGGATTGCTCGCGGTTGCGCAGCATCTCGTTCGTGACGTTGGTCTGCACTGTGCCCTGGAAGACCATTTGGCGCTGTTCGAGGTCCACGAGGTCCATCACGAGCGTGCCGACGTTGTAGCGCCGGGTGGTGACCTCGGTGCCGCCCCAGCCGCCCCACGGTGAGCCGGCCCAGCCGCGATAGCCCCAGGTCGGGCCCATGCTCGGCGCCGGGCGGGACTGGATGTCCACCCGCTCCTCGAGCCGGCCGTGGAAGTTGATCACGAGGTCCGGCGTGTCGGACCGCACGTAGCCCCGGGCCTCCATCTCGCGGGTCGCGGCGTTCTGGAGCATCGTCGTGGTGATCGACCGGGAGTCGGCGGTGTCGGTGCCGGCCTGGGCCACGAAGCCGAATGTCTTGAAGCGACCGAAATCCGCGGCGGGATCGAAGTCGCCGCGGACGTCGGGGCCACTGGCGCAGCCTGCCGTGAGCAGGAGAGTCGCGACGGCGGCGAAGGCCCTTGGTTTCATCATGGCAGTGCGCTCCATCGGCATGCCGCGCTACCTGGCAATCGGGACGATGGCGGCAGCCTGCATGTCGAGCAGGGTGTTGAGCTTGTTCTCGACCTGCACCCACTGCAGCACCTTGGTGGACGGCAGCACCTTGTCCATCTTCTTCGCGTACTTGCGCATCACGGTGTTGCGTTCGTCACGGATCTTGAACGCGTCCTTCAGGATCGCGCTCGCCGCCTCGTCGGTCATCGAGCCGAAGTTGGCGGCAAACTTGTCGAGAACGGCCGCGCTTCGCTCGAACAGCGCCTTCATCTCGGCCTGATACTGGTCGTAGATCGGCGTGAAGGCGGCGACCTGCGCGTCGGTCAGCTCGAGGGTGCGCAGGACGATCGCCCGCTTGTCGGTCTGGATCTGGCTGATGAGAACCTCGGCCTCATCGATGGAGTTGGCGGTCTGCGCCGGCGCCTGCGCGGCGGCGCCGAGCGAGGCAAGGGCGGCAGCGGCGATCAGCAGTTTCTTCATGGGTCGTTCCTTGGCGAAATCGGGGCGGGATCAGTTCGCGAGCGGGATCAGGCTGTAGACGTCGCGCCGCAGCATGTTGTCGAGGCGCGTCTCGATCTGGGCGTAGCGCAGTGCCTTGTTCGGCGGCAGCACCTTGGCGACCTTGCGCGTGTAGTCCTGCTTCAGGGTCTCGCGCTCCTTCTCGATGGCCATCTTCTCCTTGAGGACCTCGGCCGCGTCGTTCTCGCTGAGGGTGTCGTAGTTCTCGACGAACCGGTTGAGGTTGGCGAGGAATCGGTCGTTGACCTTCTTGACCTCCGCCTCGTAGGCGTCGTAGATGGGCCAGAACTTCGCGCTCTCGGCCTCTGTGAGCTTGAGATTGTTGGCGTACACCGCCTTGCGGTCGGTCATTACCTGCTTGAGCAGGATCTGCTCGTCGGTAGCGAGTCCGGCATCCTGGGCCTGGGCGAGGACAGGGAGGGCGGTCACGCAGAGGGCGACAGCAAGGGGACCGAATTTCATGGGAACCTTCCGGCAGTTCGGGTTGGGACCGGCACGGTAGGTGACTGTCCTGCCGCTGTCCAGAGGCCGCTAGAATCTGGTCATGGACCCGGTTCAAGATCCCGACCTGAAAGACCTGGCCGCTGGGGCGGCGCAGGGCCTGCTCGACTCGGGCCGGCAACTGGTGACGGCCGAATCCTGCACCGGCGGGTGGATTGCCAAAGTCTGCACCGACCTGCCCGGCAGCTCGCGCTGGTTTCGCGGCGGGGCCGTGGCCTACTCCAACGAACTCAAGATGGCGCTGCTTGGCGTCCGCCCCGAGACCCTGGCGACCGAGGGCGCGGTGAGCGAACGGGTGGTGCGGGAGATGGCGCTCGGGGCGCTCGAACGGCTCGGCGGCGACGTGGCCGTCGCCGTCAGCGGCATCGCGGGTCCCGCCGGTGGCGCGCCGGGCAAGCCCGTCGGGACGGTCTGGCTGGCCTGGGCGGTTCGCGGAACCGGCGGCCCGCGGGTGCACGCAGTCGAAGCGCTGTTCGGAGGCGATCGCGACCGGGTGCGTCGCCTCGCGGTGCACCGAGCCCTTGCGGGGTTGCTAGACGTGACGCGACCTTCATGAGCGCGCCGGGCGGCGCCGTGCCGCCGGGTCGCGCAGTGCAGACGCATCGACTGTTCTTCGCCCTCTGGCCCGGCGAGCCGCTGCGCAGCGTGCTGGCGCGTCGAGTGGAGTCGCTCGTGCCGCCCGGTCTCGGGCGGCCGCAGCGGCCGGATCAGTTGCACCTCACGCTCGAGTTTCTCGGTTCAGTGCCGTCAACCCGATTGCGGGCTGCGCGGGATGCGGCGGCGGCGGTCCGGGGCGAGCCCTTCGAACTCCTGCTCGACGCGGTCGAGTACTGGCGACGCCCCCGTATACTGTGCCTGGTCGCACGGGAGATCCCGCCGGCACTGGCGCAACTGGTGCATGCGCTGCGGGTCGAACTCGCGTCGCGCGGCTTCGAGCCCGAGCGCCGGCCGTATCGCGCGCACCTCACCCTGGCCCGCAAGGTCGGACAGGCGCCGGCTCCGGCAGTGGTGGAGCCGTTGCGCTGGCCAGCGACGGAATTCGCGCTCGTCGAGTCCGTGACGGAGCGGGCCGGCTCGATTTACCAGCCGCTGCGGTCGTGGTCCCTGCTGGCTGATCCGCCGGCGAGATATTGCTGATTTGCCGCAATTTTCCGCCCGGCGGGGGGCGGATCCCTGTGGAATAATGCGCCCCTCCCCGGATTCCACCACCTCCGACCGAGCCCGAGTGGCTCCACGAGTACCGCAATGGCAATGGAAGAAAACCGCAAGAAGGCGCTGGTCGCCGCCCTCGGCCAGATCGAGAAGCAGTTCGGCAAGGGTTCCGTCATGCGCCTGGGTGACGCGAGTGCCACCTACGACGTCGAGACCGTCTCCACCGGGTCGCTCGGCCTCGACATCGCCCTCGGCGTCGGCGGCCTCCCCAAGGGCCGCGTGGTCGAGATCTACGGCCCCGAGTCCTCCGGCAAGACCACGCTCGCGCTGACGGCCGTTGCCGAAGTGCAGCGCCAGGGCGGCACGGCCGCGTTCGTGGATGCCGAGCATGCGCTCGACCCGGCCTACGCCGAGAGGCTGGGCGTCAACGTGACCGAGCTGCTCGTCTCGCAGCCCGACAACGGCGAACAGGCGCTCGAGATCACCGACATGCTGGTGCGCTCGGGCGCGGTGGACATCGTCGTGGTGGACTCGGTGGCGGCACTCACCCCGAAGGCCGAGATCGAGGGCGAGATGGGCGAGATGCAGGTCGGCCTGCAGGCGCGCCTCATGTCGCAGGCGCTGCGCAAGCTCACCGGCAACATCAAGCGCTCGAACACGATCGTCGTCTTCATCAACCAGATCCGCATGAAGATCGGCGTGATGTTCGGCAACCCCGAGACCACCTCGGGCGGCAACGCCCTCAAGTTCTACGCCTCGGTGCGCCTCGACATCCGGCGCATCGGCGCCATCAAGGTGGGCGACGAGGTCGTCGGCAACCAGACGCGCGTCAAGGTCGTGAAGAACAAGGTCGCCCCGCCGTTCCGGGAGGCGGAGTTCGAGATCCTCTACGGCCAGGGCATCTCCCGCCAGGGCGAGATCATCGAGCTCGGCGTGCTGCACAACCTGATCGAGAAGTCGGGCTCCTGGTACAGCTACAAGGGCGAGCGCATCGGCCAGGGCAAGGAGAACGTCCGCAACTACCTGCTGCAGCACCCGGACACCGCGCGCGAGGTCGAGGACCAGCTGCGGGTGAAGCTGCTGCCGGCGCGCAAGGGCGAGGCGGCCAAGGGTGAGGCGGTCGAGGAAGCCTGACACGGCTGCGGCCGAGGCAGACGAGCGCACGGTCCGTACCGCTGCGCTCGCACTGCTGGCCGGCCGCGACTTCGGGCGCAGCGAGCTCGCCCGGCGCCTGGCGAAGCGCGGCTACCCGGTGGCCGTGGTGACCGTCGTGGTCGATGGCCTCGTGGCCGAGCGGCTGCTGAGCGAGACCCGCTTCGTCGAGCAGTTCATACGGCAGCATGTCGGCCGCGGGCACGGGCCGGTGCGCATCCGAGCCGAGCTGCGCGAGCGCGGCGTTCCGGAGGCTGAAGTCGAAGCCGGGCTCGAGGCCGCCGGCGAGGACTGGGGGGCGATCGCCCGTGACGTGCGTCGCAGGCGCTTCGGGTTGTCGCCGCCGGGCGACTATGCCGAGCGTGCAAGACAGGCGCGCTTCCTCCAATATCGCGGCTTTTCCGCCGACCACATCCGGGCCGCTCTCGGTCCGGGCGACGACATCGAGACATGAGCAACCCAAGTCCACCGACCAGGCAGATGAGCAGCGCGGAGTTGCGCGCCGCGTTCCTCGACTTCTACCAGGGCCACGGCCACGCCGTGGTTCCCTCGAGCTCGCTCGTGCCGGGCAACGACCCGACGCTGCTGTTCACCAACGCGGGCATGGTGCAGTTCAAGGACGTGTTCCTGGGCAAGGAGAGCCGCCCGTACAACCGCGCGGTGAGCTCGCAGCGCTGCGTGCGGGCGGGCGGCAAGCACAACGACCTCGAAAACGTCGGCTACACCTCGCGCCACCACACGTTCTTCGAGATGCTCGGCAACTTCAGCTTCGGCGACTACTTCAAGCGCGAGGCGATCCACTACGCGTGGGAGTTCGTCACCGGCCGGCTCGGCATCCCGGCGGAGCGGCTGTGGGTGACGGTGTACGAGGAGGACGACGGCGCCGCGGAGATCTGGCTCAAGGAGATCGGCGTGGACCCCGCCCGCTGCACGCGGATGGGAATGAAGTCGAACTTCTGGGCCATGGGCGACACGGGGCCGTGCGGGCCCTGCAGCGAGATCTTCTACGACCACGGCCCCGCCGTCGAGGGCGGGCCACCGGGCTCGCCGAACGAGGACGGCGACCGCTACGTCGAGATCTGGAACCTCGTCTTCATGCAGTACGACCGCTCGGCGGACGGCACGATGACGCCGCTGCCGAAGCCCTCGGTGGACACCGGCATGGGCCTCGAGCGCATGGCGGCCGTGATGCAGGGCGTGCACAGCAACTACGACATCGACCTGTTCCGCGAACTGATCGCCGCGGCGGCGAAGCACACCGGCACCGCAGACCTCGCCTCGAGCTCGCTGCGCGTGATCGCGGACCACATCCGCGCCAGCGCCTTTCTGATAGCCGACGGCGTGCTGCCCTCGAACGAGGGCCGCGGCTACGTGCTGCGCAGGATCATCCGTCGCGCCATCCGCCACGGCTTCATGCTCGGGCAGCGCGAGCCGTTCTTCCACAGGCTCGTGCCGACGCTCGAGGCAGTGATGGGCGAGGCCTATCCCGAGATCGGCAGCCAGCGCGGACACATCGAGCGCGTGCTCGAGCAGGAGGAACTGCGCTTCGCCGAGACGCTGGCGCAGGGCATGGCGTTGCTCGACGGCGCGATCGGCAGGCTGTCCGGCACGCAGATCCCCGGCGAGACGGTGTTCCGCCTGTACGATACGTACGGCTTCCCCGTGGACCTCACCAGCGACATCGCCCGCGAGCGCGGCCTCACGATCGACGAGGCCGGGTTCGAGGCCGCCATGGAGGAGCAGAGGGCTCGCGCGCGGGCCGCGAGCAAGTTTGGCGTGGACTTGCGTGCCGGCGTGATGGTCGAGGGCCAGACGACCTTCACGGGCTACGAGCACGAGCGCGCGACCGGTCGCGTGGTCGGCCTGATTCGCGGCGACGAGCGCGTCGAGGAACTCCGTGCCGGTGAGGAGGGCCAAGTGGTGCTCGACGCCACGCCGTTCTATGCCGAGAGCGGCGGCCAGGTCGGCGACAGCGGCGTGCTCACGGCAGGCGAGGCGCGGTTCGAGGTCGCCGACACGCGCAAGCTCGGCAAGGCCCATGTGCACGTCGGTCGTGTCGACGCCGGCGTGCTGCGCGTCGGCGATGTGGTCGAGGCTGCGGTGGACCACTCGCGACGCCAGGCCACGCGACTGAATCATTCGGCGACGCACCTGCTGCACGCCGCGCTGCGCAAGGTGCTCGGCACACACGTGACGCAGAAGGGCTCGCTCGTGGCGCCCGACCGGCTGCGCTTCGATTTCTCGCATTACTCGGCGGTCACGCCGGCGGAACTCGCCGAGATCGAGCGACTCGTCAATGCCGAGATTCGCGCCAACGCGGCCGCTGAGACCCGCCTGATGAAGTTCGACGAGGCAGTGGCGGCGGGCGCGATGGCGCTCTTCGGCGAAAAATACGACGACGAGGTGCGCGTGCTGCGCATAGGCGACTTCTCCACGGAGCTCTGCGGCGGGACGCACGTGGGACGCGCTGGTGACATCGGCCTGTTCAAGATCGTGAGCGAAGGCGGCGTGGCAGCCGGTGTGCGCCGCATCGAGGCCGTGACGGGCGAGGCGGCCTTCGACCACGTGGCCGACACCGAGCATCGGCTGCGCGACGTCGCCGGACTCGTGCGCGGCTCGCGAGAGGACGTCGAGGATAAAGTCCGGCAGCTCATCGAACGCGCCCGGCGCCTCGAGAAGGAAGTCGCCCAGCTCAAGGATCGCCTCGCGAGCGGCCGGGGGACGGACCTCGTCGACGAGGCGCAGGCAGTCGGCGGCCTGCGGGTGGTGGCCACGAGCCTCGAAGGCGCCGATGCGGCCGCGCTACGCAATGCCGTGGACCAGCTCAAGGGAAAACTCGGCTCCGCCGTGATCGTGCTCGGTTCGACCGGCCCTGACGGCAAGGTGACCCTGATCGCGGGCGTCACCGCCGATGCGACGGCGAGGGTGAAGGCAGGCGAGCTCGTGAACTTCGTCGCGCAGCAGGTCGGCGGTCGCGGCGGCGGCCGCCCCGACCTCGCGCAGGCCGGCGGATCGGACGGCGAGCGTTTGCCGGAGGCACTGGCGAGCGTCGCCGGCTGGGTGCGGGAACGCGCCGGCGGCTGAGCCGTGGTCCGATCGGACCACGAGCGCGTAAAACTCTGCGGAAACTTCGAGCAGAATCATCAGTCTCGCTGACTTTTTCCGCCGCACGGCGTATCGTTTCGCGACGCAGTTGTCCGTGACTATTTCGGGCAGTCCGCGGGGGCGCAGGCGGTCAGCAGGGCGAGGAAGAATACGCCCGCAACCGACTAGCCACAGTCCAATCGTCCGCGTTCGGGCGAGAGACGGCTGAAACGACGAGAGCAGGCCTCGCAGGCCAGGAGCCGCTGATGTTGATTCTTACCAGACGCGTGGGCGAGACGGTCATGATCGGAAATGACGTGACCGTCACGGTTCTCGGCGTCAAGGGCAACCAGGTTCGCGTCGGCGTCAACGCGCCGCGCGACGTTGCCGTGCACCGGGAAGAGATATACGAGCGCATCAAGCGCGAAGAGCAGGAAGGCAATCCGCACCATGCCAGGCCCGGCGACGGCGACGATTCGTTCCCGTGACCGGCCGACCCGCCTGCAGCGGGCCCTGTTAGCATTTTCCCCGCATTCGCTCCCGCCGCTTTACGCGGCGACAACGGGCCGCTATCCTTCGCGGCTCTCTGAATAACGGAGAGATGGCCGAGTGGTCGAAGGCGCGCCCCTGCTAAGGGCGTAAGGGTCAAAAGCCCTTCGAGGGTTCGAATCCCTCTCTCTCCGCCAGTACCATTGCTGAAGACAACGCGCCCGTAGCTCAGTTGGATAGAGTGTCTGGCTACGAACCAGAAGGTCGGGAGTTCGAATCTCTCCGGGCGCGCCAGTTGCATCGAAGGCTTACGTTCACCCGTAAGCCTTCGTGCTTTCTGGCGCCAGGAAATCATCGAGTCGGGGTCGTCGGCCGCCTGGGTCTTCTCGATCCGTCGGGCCGCATGGCTTCAGCGGCGCTTGTCATGTCCCCGGTTCCTGCCACAGTCGCCCGGCAGATTTCCCACCCACGATCACCGAGCCAGTGACCAGGCTCGCATTCAGGCTTTGACTAAGGCCCGGCAGGCCGTACTATCAATAAAAAATGACTCGTCTGATTATGAAATGACAACTACCAACCGAAATACCCAGCGAGCGTGTTTGCTTGCCGCAATCTTCGCGTCCAGCCTGGGAGTCGTCGGCGCCGTTTCCGCGCAGCAGGCGCCTGAGGCTTACAGGCTCGGCGAAACGATCGTCGTGGTCGGCGAGCGTCCCCGCATCGCCGACGAGGTCGCGACGATCGATACGGTCGACGCGGAGGAAATCGCACGTCGCGGCGTCCGGACGCTCGAGGAGGCCATCAACCTGTTGCCGGGCGTGTACGTTCGTTACGGCGCTGATGGCGTCCCGAGGATCGACATCCGCGGCCTGCGCACGCGCAACATCGTGCTGCTGCAGGATGGCGTGCCGCTCAATTCCGGCTATGACGGGCAGTTCGATCCGGCGTCGATCCCGGCCGGCAACATCGCCGAGATCAAGGTGACGCGCGGCGGCAGTTCGGTGCTGTACGGGCCGGGTGGCAATGCCGGGCGTCATCGAGATCGTCACCCGCTCGGCGGGTGAAGACCCTGCGCGCGGGAGCGACCGCCGAGTACGAATTCTCCGAAGCGTACGAGTTGCGCGGTTCTCTGAGCGGTCGTGTCGGCGATGCCGGCGTTTCGCTGTGGGGCTCGATCTTCGATCGCGATCACTTCGAACTCTCCGACGATTTCCGCTCCGACCGCGCTGCAGCCGGGCGAAGAGCGCGTCAACAGCGACCGCGAGCAGACGGCGCTGCAGGGCAATGTCGTCTTCGACCAGGGCGGTACCCAAGCTCGGCCTGAGCCTGTCCTATCGGGACGGCGAGTACGGCAAGCCGCCGACCGTGGTCAGCAACACCGAGTCGATCTATCGCCAACCGTCCACGATTCGAACGCGTCGATTTCGAGGCATTTTCGGCGCAGGCGGCAGTCGATCTTGCCGCAGGACGAGTCGTACTCGATCCGGCCCACGCTCTACTACAACCGCGACGACGAGCTGACCAACGGCTACGACGACGACGGCTACGACACCCAGGCGAGGAGCGGCGCGTTCCGCGAGGACGCGACGACCGACGTCTTCGGCGCCGGCGTGCTCGGTTCCATGCGCTTCGACAATGCGGCGCTGCTGTCCGCGTCCCTGAGCGGTCGTCACGAGAGCTGGGAGTCGAGCGGATTCACCGTGACGACGTCGGCCGGCGGTGGCGGGGGGCGGAGGGGGAGGCGGCGGCGGCGGCGGTGGCGGAGGAGGCGGCACAGTTACGGTCGTCAATCCGATCGACCAGGACGAATCGATCGACCTCGTATTCTCTGGACGTCGAAGGCGAGTTGCCGGTGAACGACGCGATGGGGCTCGTGGCCGGAGTCGGTTACAGCCAGCAATCCCGGGACGGCGGCCGCAGCGACGACGGGGTCTCGTACCTGCTGGGTGCCGACTATCGCTTCGGGGAGGCGACGACGCTGCGGGGCAGCGCGGCCCGGAAGCTGCGCTATCCGACGCTCCGTGACCTCTACGCGGTCGATCGCGGCAATCCGGACCTCGAGGCCGAGACCACCCGGACCTATGACCTCGCGCTCGAGCATCGATTCGGCGACGACCGGCCTGACGGTGGAGGGCGTACTCTTCAGGATCGATGCCGACGATTTCATCGAGCGGGTTCCCGGCGGCATCACGCAGAATTTCGAGGAATACCGATTCCAGGGCTTCGAGCTTTCGGCCGGCTACCGCGCGCTGGAGCGCCTCGCGCTCGCCGCGAACTACACGTACATGGACTCGGAGAACCGGTCGAGCGGCGCCGACACGACGACGCTGCAGAACCGGCCCGAGCAGAAATTCTCGCTGCGTGTCGACTACGACCTGACGCCCGCGATCCGCCTCGGCGGCAACTACCTGTACGTCGCCGACAGCTATACGTTTTCGCGCACGACGCCGACGACGACACGGGAGCTCGGCGACTACGGCGTGCTCGACCTCGATGGGTCGATCGAGATCATGCAGGGGCGGGTGCGCGCATACGCCCGCATCCGCAATGCGCTCGACGAGGACTACCAGGAATCCTTCGGCTTTCCGCAGCCCGGGCGCGCCTACGTGATCGGGGCCGATCTGCGGTTCTGAACGCGGCCGCGCGCGGCTAGCGACGCAGGCGGCTTTCGGTGGCTCGCCACACGAGCACTGCTGCGAGGGCGCCCAGGAAGCCGAACATCAGGTGCGTGAGTACCGGATAGACCGGGCCTGCGCGCAGCGACCCGAACTGCATGCCGAAAAGCTGGTTCGCGAGCACACGTACAACCGGCTTGGCCGCGAAGGCGAGCGCCGCGAGCAGCGGCAGGAAGAGCAGGAACCTGCTGGCGAGCTTCGGCCAGAGGCGGTAGCCGGCGTCCAGCACGATGCCCGGCAGCACGTAGAAGAGCGGCATCAGCATGCCGTGGTCCGCGCCCACGAACGGTGCTGCCGCGGCGGCGCTGGCGCCGACCAGCGTGGCCGACCACGGGTTCGTGCAGCTGAGGCGGCCCAGCACCAGCAGGGCCATGGCCTCGAGCCCGTGGTGGCCGGGTAACTGCAGCGGCCAGCGGAACGCCTGCTCGAGCAGCACGATCGCGATCCCGAGGGACGCGAGGAACAGGCCCCGGCCGATCGTCAGCGGGCCGACGGCGTCAATAACGCCGAATATCTTCCTTGGAGAGGATTCTCCAGCGGTTGAGTTCAATTTCGTCACCGTTTTTCTCTGTCAGCAGCACGGCCCGTCCGTGCAGTAGTACCGGACGTGGCCACGGGTCCACGAGCACTTCTGCCTCGGGCGGCAGGGGCCGCCCGTCCATCGATTCCACGGAGTCTATGCCAGTCGTCGCCAGCAGTGTGCCCGCCGTCGAGGTGCCAGCGAGTTCGCGAACCCCCTCGAGCCAGATGAACCGGCCGTCGTGTCCGCCGCGCCGCAGGCCGATGGCCGCCAGGGCGCCGATGACGCCCATGTGGTCGCCGGTCACCCCCTCGAGGTGCGCGCCGTGGCGCTTCGCAAGCGCGAGGGCCTGCTCTCGGGTCAGGATGTGCTGCTTGGCGCCGCGCCCGAACTCGACCATCTCGTCGGCTACGCAGTCGAAAGACGCCATGCACAAGCCGGCATCCGAACCATCGGCACTCTCCGCCGCGAGGTAATCCCGGCAGAAGTCCCGCGCGACCGTGAAGCCGGCGTCGTCGAGATCGACGTCCAGGCAGGCCGAGCTGTTGTGCGAGGTGTAAGGGATGGACGGGTGCACGAAGAGCTGGTGCCGCGTAATTCCGCGGACCCGGCCGAGACCGGCCTCGAGCAGCCGCGCACCGAGCTGGCGTGCGCGAAAGCCCGTGCCGCGACTTTCGAGGTTGTCCGTGTCGTCGATGCCGATCAGGCAGCGCAAGAGTCTTTTCCCGGCGGGAACACCGCCCTTGAGTGCTCGCAGACTACACCGCGGGGCGCGCGTCTCCAACCGCGGTTGAACCGAAAAAAAGCAAGGGGCGCCGTAGCGCCCCTCGTATCCCCCCGATCGCCCGTTCGTCTGATCAGCTCGGTGCCGCGGCAGACCGACCCGAGGCTTCCTGTGCAGGGCGCCCGCCTTCTGCACCTCGTCCAGCCAGACGCTGTGGTGCTGGCGAGCCCAGCCTTCGTCCACTTCGCCGCGTGATCATGCCCTCGAGCGCGCCCTCACTGCCGAGCGTGCCGAGGTAGATGTGCGCGATCACCGCCGTCGTCAGGATCAGGGCACTCACGCCGTGGACGATGTTCGCCGTCTGCATGGCCGCCCGCTCGAAGCCGAGGTTCGGGAACAGCAGGTAGAACCCCGAGATCACCAGGGCCGTGCCGCCGATCACCAGCACCCAGTAGTAGGCCTTCTCGCCGGCGTTCGCAAAGCCGGCGGGCGGGTGGCTGTTGCTGAAATAGCCGCCGGCCTGCTTGAACCACTCACGGTCGTAGGAGGCCGGGATATTGTGGTGGAACCACTTCAGCAGCATCACGATCAAGCCCGCGGTGAAGGCGAGGGCGAGATAGTCGTGGACGGGCTTGGCGATGCCGGCCCAGACCGCGAAGCCTTCCTTGCCGAGGATCGGGATCAGCACCGTACGTCCCCACAGCAGGCTGAAACCGGTGATGGCGAGGACGATGAACAGCACGGCCGTGTACCAGTGCAGCACGCGGTCGGACACCGCCCAGCGCAGCACCTTGCGTCCCGTGCGGTGCTCGAGCTTCGCGCCGCCCTTGATCAGGTGATAGGCGAGCAGCGCCAGGATCATGCCGACGACCATGATCGCGCCGAGGATCATGACCGGGCCGTTTCGCACCTCGCGCCAGATCTCGCCGCGGCTCTGGATCAGGACGTCCGTCTCCTGGCCCCGGACGGCCGTGTAGCCCTGCCCGGCACTCGCGGACGTCGCGCCAGTACTCCGAGCGCGGGTTCTTGCCGTCGGCTTGTGCCTGCTCCGTGCTGTCCTGCGCCTGGACCGCCGACGTCCAGACGTACGCGGTCAGCGGCAGCAGCATGGCGCCGGCCGCGATCAGCACGATGCTCCAGAGCATCGCCCGCAGATGCCTCGTCCGGCTGCCGTTCACGCTTCGTGGCTCGCTCATTCGTTGTCTCCCGATCCTGGCCGGAGCTGACGGTGTCAGCGGTCCGTCTGGCCCTTCGTGAAGCGCTCCTGCAGCAGCGCCTTGTGCTCGGCCGTCGCGTGCATTTCCACGCAGCGGGATCCTTCGGCCCCTTGTAGACGCCCGGCTCGTAGACGGTCACGTCCGTCGCGCGGCCGCAACCTGTCGCCAGGACCGCCAGCATCGCCAGCGAGCCCACCTTCAGCATGACCCGCGTGTTCACACGTCCTCCTGGTACGCCGTCAGCCAGCCCCAGCTCTGCGGCCGGCCGCTGCGCTTCGTGACGCGCTCGCGATAGATGTCGGCCACCATGTCGCCGTCGCCCGCCAGCAGTGCCTTGGTGGCGCACATCTCGGCGCACAGCGGCAGCTTGCCCTCGGCGATGCGGTTGCGGCCGTACTTCTCGCGCTCCTCGTCGGAGTTGTCCTTGCCCTCCGGGCCGCCGGCGCAGAACGTGCACTTGTCCATCTTGCCGCGCACGCCGAAGGCTTCCTTCTGCGGGTACTGCGGCGCGCCGAAGGGACAGGCGTAGAAGCAGTAGCCGCAGCCGATGCACAGGTCCTTGTCGTGCAGCACGATGCCGTCGTCGGTGGTGTAGAAGCAGTCCACCGGGCAGACGGCCGCGCAGGGCGCGTCGGTGCAGTGCATGCACGCGACCGAGATCGAGCGCTCGCCGGGCACGCCGTCCTCGAGCGTGACCACGCGGCGGCGATTCACGCCCCACGGCACCTCGTGCTCGTTCTTGCAGGCGGTGACGCAGCCGTTGCACTCGATGCAGCGCTCGGAATCGCACAGAAATTTCATTCGAGCCATGATCGATGTCCCCTTAGGCTGGCGTGATCTGGCAGAGGGAGGCCTTGGTTTCCTGCATCGCAGTCACCGAGTCGTAGCCGTACGTGAACGCGTTGTTGGCTGGTTCGCCACGTACCCACGGCGCGGTGCCCTCCGGGTACTTGCCCTCGAGGTCCTTGCCCTCGAACCAGCCGCCGAAGTGGTAGGGCGTGAAGACGACGCCCCTGCCGACGCGCCGCGTGAGCATGGCCTTGACCTTGATCCTGCCGCCTTCCGGGCCCTCCAGCCAGATCCACTGGCCGTCCTTGATGCCGCGGTCGTTCGCGTCCGCCGGGTTGATCTCGGCGAACATGTCCTGCTGCAGCTCCGCCAGCCACGGGTTGGAGCGGGTTTCCTCGCCGCCGCCCTCGTACTCGACCAGCCGGCCGCTGGTGTGGATCAGCGGATAGTCCTTCGAGTAGTCCTTGGCCTGGATCGACTGGTATCGCGTGGGCAGGCGCCAGAAGCGCTTGCGGTCCTCGTAGGTCGGATACTTCGCGACGAGATCGTGGCGCGACGTGTACAGCGGCTCGCGATGGATCGGCACCGGGTCCGGGAAGTTCCAGACGATGCAGCGCGCCTTGCCGTTGCCGTAGGGCGCGCAGCCGTGCTTGATCGCGACGCGCTGGATGCCGCCCGAGAGGTCGGTCTTCCAGTTCTTGCCTTCGGCGGCCGACTTCTCCTCGGCGGTCAGGTCGTCCCACCAGCCGAGCTGCTTCAGCATGTCGGCCGTGAACTCGGGGTAACCGTCCTCGATCTCCGATCCCTTGCTCCAGGAGCCTTCCGAGAGCAGGTTCTTGCCCTGGTACTCGACGCCGAAGTTCGCGCGGAAGGGCATGCCACCCTCGGCAACGGTCTTGCTGGTGTCGTAGAGATTCGGCGAACCCGGATGCTTCATCTCCGGCGTGCCCCAGCACGGCCACGGCAGGCCGTAGTAGTCGCCGTCGCACGGGCCGCCCTCGGCCTTCAGCGTCGTCACGTTGAAGGTGTGCTTGTTCTCGAGGTGCAGCTTGAGGCGCTCCGGGCTCTGGCCGGTGTAGCCGATCGTCCACATGCCGCGATTGATCTCGCGCAGGATGTCCTCGATCAGCGGCTCCTCGCCGTTCACCTCGATGTGCTTGGTCAGCTGCTCCGCGAATCCGAGCTTCTTCGCGAACTTGTACATGATCGTGTGATCGGGCAGCGACTCGAACAGCGGCTCCATGATCTTCTCGCGCCACTGCATCGAGCGGTTCGAGGCGGTCACCGATCCGTAGGTCTCGAACTGCGTCGCGGCCGGCAGCAGGTACACGCCGTCCGTGCGGTCGTGCAGCACGGCCGAGTGCGTCGGGTACGGGTCGACGATGACCAGCATGTCGAGCGCTTCCATCGCCTTCTTCATCTCGAAGCCGCGCGTCTGGCTGTTCGGCGCGTGGCCCCACATGAACATGGCCTTGATCGGCGCCTTCTGCGCCATGTTCTCCGCGGGCTCGAGCACGCCGTCGATCCAGCGCGACACGGTGATGCCGCGCAGGAACATGGCCGGGGTCGTGTCCTTGCCCTCCTCGTAGCTCGCCTGGTCGAAGCGCGCCTTGAGCCATTCGAAGTCGACGTCCCAGACCCTGGCCCAGTGCTTCCACGCGCCCTCGGCGAGGCCGTAGTAGCCGGGCAGCGAGTCGGCCAGCACGCCGAAGTCGGTGGCGCCCTGCACATTGTCGTGGCCGCGGAAGATGTTCGCGCCACCGCCCGCCATGCCGACGTTGCCGAGAGCGAGCTGCAGTACGCAGTACGCACGCGTGTTGTTGTTGCCGATCGTGTGCTGCGTGCCGCCCATGCACCAGACGATGGTGCCGGGCCGGTTCTCCGCCATGGTCTGCGCGGCGAGCTTGACCTGTTCCGGCGGCACGCCCGTGACGTCCTGCACCACGTCCGGAGTCCACTTGGCGACTTCGGCGCGGATCTCGTCCATGCCGAAGACGCGCTGGGCGATGTATTCCTTGTCTTCCCAGCCGTTCTCGAAGATGTGGTAGAGCATGCCCCAGATCAGCGGCACGTCGGTGCCCGAGCGGATCCGGATGTACTGGTCGGCGTGCGCCGCGGTGCGCGTGAAGCGCGGGTCGACGACGATCAGCTTGCCGCCGTTCTCCTTGCCCCGCAGCACGTGCTGCATCGCGACCGGATGGGCTTCCGCGGCGTTGCTGCCGATGAAGAACATCGTCTTGCACAGGTGCATGTCGTTGTACGAGTTGGTCATCGCGCCGTAGCCCCAGGTGTTCGCGACACCCGCCACCGTCGTCGAGTGGCAGATGCGTGCCTGGTGGTCGACGTTGTTGCGTGCCCCACAGTCCCGCGAACTTGCGGTACAGGTATGACTGCTCGTTCGAGAACTTCGCCGAGCCGAGCCAGTAGACGGAGTCGGGGCTGTACTGCTCGCGGATCTGCGAGCACCTTGTCGCCGATCTCCTCGATCGCCTGGTCCCACGAGATGCGCTCCCACTTGCCGCCGACGAGCTTCATCGGGTACTTGAGCCGCTTGTCGCCGTGGCCGTGCTCGCGCACCGCAGCGCCCTTGGCGCAGTGGGCGCCGAGGTTGAACGGCGAGTCGAAGTCGGGCTCCTGGCCGGTCCAGACGCCGTTCTGGACTTCGGCGATGACGCCGCAGCCGACGGAACAGTGTGTGCAGACGGACCGCTTGGTGACGACTTCGCCGTCGCCGGCTTCGGCGGAGGCGGCATCCGCGCGCTTCATCATGCGCATCGACAGGGTCGTGGCGACGGCTGCGCCTCCGGCCGCGAGCCCGGTACCGCGCAGGAAGGTGCGGCGGTCGACGGTGCGACCGAGCAGTCCGCCTGCCGTTGCCGCGGATTGGCCTGGTTCGAGGGTCTGCTTCTTGACCAGCTTCATCGCCGAGTCTCCCGGTTGGAGAGGTGAGTACGCGTCTGAAAGGGCGGTGCGCCCGTCAGATGCGCGCCTTGTCGTAGTACTTCGAAACGTGGGCCGTCACGCGATAGCCGGCGGGCCGGCTCGATTTCGGGGCGGGCTCCACTGCCGGAGCGGCGACCACCGCGCCCGTGGATCCGGCGACGGCCGCGAGGCCGCTGGCGGTCGCGAGGTCACGCAGGAACTTGCGTCGGTCGGTCTTGGTGTCGCGCAGGTCTCGAGTCATGGTCGTGCTTCCTCATGAGGGTGTCGCGACGCCGGCCGCCGGGGTCGCCACCCGGAAAGCCTGCGACTCGACGCCGATGAACTGTTCGCCCAGCTGTCCGACGGCCCGGTAGAAGCGGGCCGATTCGGCCTGCTGCAGGTCGCGGAAGAACCGCGGCAACCACGTCTCGAGGTGCCGCGAGAAGAAATCAAACTGCCGCTCGAGAGGCACCGGATCCTCGCCGGTGATCAGCAGCGCCATCGTGTCGCACAGGGCCGCCGCGTGGTCCTCGGGCTCATGCACGCCGGGCTGGCGGTCGATGCCGAGTTCGCGCAGGTCGCCACGCAGCTGTGCAAGTGGTTGCTCCATCAGGAATCCCGTCAGGTACCAGGACCCGTACGGGCACGACCTCGCCGCGGCCGAGCCCGATGAACAGGGCGTCGTACTCCTGTCGCAGCGACGCCAGGTCGGCGCGCGATGCCGCGAGCGCCAGCAACTGCCACGACGCCGCCACCAGGCTGTCGTCGGCGGGCTCGGTCGAGATGCCGCGCAGCAGGTCGAGCAGTCCGTCGTCCGGCGCGGCCGCGAGCAGGTTGCCGAGCAGCGCGTAGACATTGGCCCGGACGCGGTCCTCCTCGAGGACTGCCGTCATGGACGGTACCCGCCGTGGTTCTTTGCTGCCGGTCGAGAGGGGCAGCATCGGCCGGTCCCTGAAAACGAATCAGTACCCGACAGAGCAAGATACGGGCCAGTTAACAGTCTCAGGAAAGACCGTGCAGGACCTGTATATCCAACATATGCCTGCGAAATCCCGGCTCGAAGAGACATTTTGTCCACAGCTCTTGTCAAAATGCTCCGGTTCCGGCGCTCATGGGCGCTTGCCAGCCTCGGCCGCGAACAAGTCCCGCACCCGGCAGTCTTCGCACATCTGCAGGCGCCTGCGCGCCTCCTCGGTCTGGAACATCCAATGCCCCTCGAGCTTGCGGCTGAGCTTGTCGAGCATCGAGCGCGTCCCGAACGGCTTGCCGCAGGCGACGCAGCAAACAGGCTGCTCCTCGTGCAGCAGCCTTGGTCGCTCGCGGGACTCCTGGTCATGCAGGAATCGCGGGCTCAATACGATGGCGTTCTCGGGACAGGTTCGCTCGCAAAGCCCGCACTGTACGCAGTTCCATTCCCGGAAATTCAACTGGGGCAGCCCGCGCCCGTCCTGCAGCGCGTGCGTCGGGCACGCCGAGACGCAACTCATGCAAAGCGTGCAGGCGGCCTCGTTGACGCGAACCTCGCCGAAGGGTGCGCCGGCAGGCAGCGGCGTGACCCGCTTGGACGCAGGTGCGTGCGATTGCAGGTGCAGCCAGCGCGAGCCGCAGCGTCCCTCGCTTGTCCGCAACCGGGGCGGCGAACGTCGCGGCAGGTTGTGACTGGCCCATCGGCACGGCCTGCAGCGCCTGGGTGACCAGCGCCGGCTGGTCGCCATTGACGATACGCAAGCGGCTCGCCTCGTAGCCCATGCCGCCGAGGATCACCTGTGCGGTCGTGACCTGCTCCTGCAATGCCTCGATGACCTGGGCTGGGGTGCGGTCGCAGGTGAGCAGCACCACGGCCTCGGCACCATAGGCCAGGCAGGCCAGCCAGACATCCATTCCGACCGAACCGATCTCCTCGATCGCCACCGGCAGGATGCGCTCCGGCATGTCGTCCGCGAGCCCCTGCTCGAGCGCCACGACCGACGTCGAGTCGTGGAACAGCAGCGTCGGCGAGGCGCCGCCCGCCGCGCGGTAGTCGCGCAACAGCCGGCGCAGTGCGCTCAGCAGGTCGCCGGCGGTGGGGTAGGCGTAGGTCATCGCGCCGCTCGGGCAGGCGGTCGCGCAGGCCCCGCCGCCCTGGCAGAGGTACGGGTTCACCTGCACCTTCTCGCCGAGCGAGACGATGGCTTCGGCCGGGCACACGTCGATGCAGCGCGTGCAGCCGCGCTTGCCGCTGCGCCCGTGGGCGCAGATCTCCGGGTTGTAATTGAAGTACTTCGGCTTCTCGAACTCGCCGCGCATCTGCGGCAAGGCCTCGAGCAGTGCCGCACGCGCGTCTTCGTCCTCTCCGGGCGCGTAATAGCCGAGAGGCAGCATCGCATGCCGAAGCAACGGCGGCGTACCGAGGTCCACGACGAGGTCGAATCGATCTATCGGCGGCGCGAGCATCGCTCCGAGGGTCTGGTTCCGCCCGCCGGACGCCAGCGTGACCGTGAAATCACCGAGCGCGCCGCGGATCAGCGGCCGGCCGCCACGCACGACGAAGCGTGCCTTCGACCTTGTCGCGGTCGGGCACCGCGTCGCCCGGCACGAGCGATCGTGCATTCGAGCTGGCCCCGCAGGTCCCGGACCAGCTGCAGCGCCGGCGCCTCGGCGCCGATCAGCAGGCACCGGCCGCGCGACACGAACTCGACGACCGACGTGGGCGCGACGTCGGCGAGGCGCAGGGCCGCGAGCGCGACGGCACGGGCCTGTCCGTCCGACCCGAGTTCAGGCAGGTCCGGCGTCGGCATCGTCGTCAGTCCGTGCAGGGTTCTGGGCCGCCGGGCGCTCCTGCGATTCGGCGATCCGCTCCGCGGACGCTTCGGGCGCGAGCGGCGCAGCCGCCGGAAGGTCCTGCGTGCGTGCTGCAATCTCTCTCGCGATCCGCTCGAGGTGATGGCGCATGTCCGCGGTCACGACAGCGCCCAGCGACGGAAAGCCCGTGAAGTCGTCGCGGTAGGTGTCGAGGCCGTCGAAGACGTTGAACTTCGGACTGCTGAAGAGCTTGCGCAGCGCTCGCTTGCGAAGCGCTGCGTCCACCCCCGGGGTCAGGAAAGCGCTGTAGTCGGAGTCCTGGTCGAGCAGTTCGAGGTCGGGTAACTCCACCGCGGGCGGTTGGTCGTCAGTCGGAGCCTCGGCGACGACCGCGGGAGCCGCATCGCCGTCCGCGGCCTCGAGCACCTCGGGCAACTCGGCATCGCTCGTCTCGCGTTCGCGTGACTTCGCCTTCAGTCGCGACCAGCGCCCCAGGAACGACTCCTCGCCCGTGTCCTCGGTCTGCGT
The DNA here is from genome assembly GCA_963712815.1 of uncultured Gammaproteobacteria bacterium. GTDB lineage: Bacteria > Pseudomonadota > Gammaproteobacteria > Steroidobacterales > Steroidobacteraceae > RPQJ01. Next base: position 638,790 of record CAVQJL010000012.1, on the reverse strand, counting down.
ATGGCGGTCGTGCTCGCTCATGGTTCCTCGTGCGCCGACCAGTCCGTGCGCTTGCGCTTGCGCTTCTCCTGCGGCACGTGATGGGCGACGACGAACGATTCGAGGTGCTGATACACCTCGGGTGGGATCGGCGCCGAGAAGACCCGGTCGTTCACTTCGACGCCCGAGCAGGCCTCGTCGTGATCCGCCGTGACGACCCTGGGGACCATCACGCCCTGCTCGTCCTCGCTGCAGAGGATGAACAGCGACGGCTGGCTGCCGGTGAGATTGGCCCAGTAGCTTTCGGCCGCGTCGCGGAACAGGTCGAGCCGCAGTCCGCCCCAGAGGAAATGCTCCTCGCCGGCATCACTGCGGATGGACGTGCCGCGCGCATCCCGGCCGGCGAGCTCCGCGCCCGCGACCACGCCGACGACACGCCAGCTCGGAACCTGCCAGCCGCTGCCGGTCGACCGTCTTGCGGCCCATGATCACGGCCACGGGCAGGCTGACTCTCGGCCCACCTGACATTGCGCGTTCTCCCGCCAGCCGACCCGGATGGTCGGTCCGGGCCATTCTGCACCAGCGCGTCCGTGAAAGGGCAAGCACAGGTAGCAGCGGCGCCAGGCGCGGTGGGAACGAATCTTGCAAGACTCCGCGGGTGACGCGACCGGTTCGCGACTCAGCGCTGGGCTGCTTCGCCGGCATGGCCGTGGAGGAGAAAGCTGCAAATGACCGCCAGCAAGCAGGCCCCGGGTGCGATGGCCGCCGAACCGGCGGCACAGGACGCGCCGCGATTCATGAACGTGCGCCAGGTGGCGCGCTACCTCCAGATCAACGAGAAGAAGGTGTACGCGCTGGTCAACGAAGGACGGATCCCCGCCACGCGCCTGACGGGCAAGTGGCTGTTCCCTGCGCGATCTCGTCGACCAGTGGCTGCTCGAGTCGAGCCACGGGGGGTTGCTCACCGACCGCATCGTCATCGCCGGTAGCGACGACCCTCTGCTGCACCGGGCGGTGACGCTGCTGGCGGCAGAGCTGCAGGGTCGTGCGCTGCTCAGTTACGCCGCCGTCGGCACGCAACTGGGGCTGTCGCTGCTCGCGCGCCGGCGCGCCGACATCTGCACGCTGCACTGGGGGCCGGACACCGAGAGCCTGCATCGCCACCCGGCGCTGCTGCGGCAGCACGTGCAGCACAAAGACTGGATCCTCGTCAGGCTCTGCCGGCGCGAGCAGGGCCTGCTCATGGCGCCGGGCCTGTGGGCCGGGGACGGCCGCATCGAGCAGCTGTTTACGCCGGAGGTTCGCTGGGTCGCGCGACAGGAGGGTGCGGGCTCGCAGCGATTCCTGCGCGAGATCACTCGCCGAGCACCGACTCGACCCCGCCGATCGGAGGACCACCGCGCGCGCATACTCGGAGCGCGACGCTGCCGCGGCGATCGCCACGGGCCAGGCCGACGTCGCGCCGGGCGTTCGTGCGGCTGCCGGCGAATTCGGCCTCGAGTTCCTGCCGATCGGCTGGGAGGCATTCGACGTCGCGATGTCGCGCGGCGTCTTCTTCCGCACGCTGTTCCGTGGCCTGCTCGACGTACTGCACGGCGCCGAATGCCAGCGACTCGCGCAGGTGTTCGGCGGCTACGACTTCGCCGAGCTCGGCAACATCGTCTGGACGCCCGGAGGCGGCTCAGACCAGAGCGAGCTGATGCTCGATCGTGTGTCGCAGATGCAGTTCCGGCACCTCGAGAATCACCACGGCGCGCAGTGGCTGCGAAGTGTCGATCCGGCCGCTGGCAACCGCCGCGCGCACCGCGTTCTCGAGCTCGATCTGCGAGTTGATGCCGACCTTCTTGAGGAACTTGCGGATCTCGCCCGTGAATTTCTCTTCGTCAAAAGCCTGTTGGGACATTTCAGCGTTCTCCGGTGATGCAGGATCCGAGCGAGTCGATCACGACTCGTCATCGCGCTCGCCGCTGGGGCCAAGCCGGCGCTCCAGCGTCTTGCGCGACACGTCCAGTTGCCGCGCCGTCGCCGAGCGATTGCCCTGATTCTGGGCCAGCACGCGCACGATGTGCGCCTGCTTGACCTGCTCGAGCGTCCAGTCGGCCGGGTAAGCCGCCCACCTCGGGGGCCGCCGAGTCGGCCGTCGCGGCCGGCTCGTCTTCGGGCGGGCCGCCCATCAGGACCGTGCGCTCGACGAAGTTGCGCAGCTCGCGCACGTTGCCGGGCCAGTCCTTCGCGCACAGGCCCGCGAGCTGCGCGGCGTCGAGCGCGACCGGCGGCATGCCGAACTCGTCGGCGACGCGCTTCATGAAATGCTCCAGCAGCACTGGAATGTCGTCCGGCCGCTCGCGCAGGTTCGGCAGCAGGATGTGGACCACGTTCAGGCGGTAGTACAGGTCCTCGCGGAACCGGTGTTGCTGCACCTGCTCGCGCAGGCCGGGCTGCGCGGAAGCGACGATGCGTACGTCGATCGCGCACTTCGCGGTCGGCGCCGACCGGCCGGATGCGGCTCTCCTCGAGGGCGCGCAGCAGCTTGACCTGCAGGTCGCTGCGCATCTCGCTGATCTCGTCGAGGAACAGGGTGCCGCCCCGCGCCGCGACGAAGAGGCCGTCGCGCTGCTGGTGCGCGCCGGTGAACGCGCCCTTGGCGTGGCCGAAGAGCTCGGTCTCCATCAACTCGGGCGGGATCGCGCCGCAGTTGACCGGGACGAACGGTCCGCGACGGCCGCTGCGCTCGTGGAGCAGCCGGGCGATCAACTCCTTGCCCGTGCCGGTCTGGCCTTCGATCAGCACTGTGGCCGGCGTGGGCGCCACGCGCTCGACCATCGACCGCACGCGGCGGATCGGGACGCTGTCGCCGACCAGCTGCACGCGCAGATTCTCGGCCCGCAAGGCCGACTCGCACTGCGGTTGCCGGCGTCCGGCCGGGGACACGGGACTGTGTCGCGAGGAAGCGCTGCAGCGATTTCGCGTCGAGCGGGTACGGCAGCACGGCTGCCGCCCCGGCGCGCAGGCTGGCGCTCGTGAGCGACGGCTCGTCGGGGGCGGCGACGCAGATGCAGGGAACGGAATCGGCACGCCGCAGTGCCTCGATCCACGCCAGCGCCGGATCGGCCGCGGAATCGACCGCGACCACGACGCAGTCGAAGTGGCATCGCGGCAGCAGCCGCTCGGCGTCGTCGACGGTTTCGGCGAACTCCGCGACGGCCACGTTGCGCCGCAGCCAGCGGCGCAGCGACTCGTCGATGCTGGGCGTCCGGCCGAGGACGAGCAAGGACAGTCCGGCCGGGGACACGGTCATCCGTCCCGCGCCCGGCCGCTCGGCCACGTCCAGTTCGGTGCTCGACATGCCCCGAGGCTACGTGGTTGCGACAGAATGACGCAATCGACGAAGTCGCTCGGGTCAATTTGTCCGCGGCGCGAGCCTATGTCGGGGCGTTTGATGGTCATCCGGCGACAACCTCATACTGGCTGGGCACAATGAAGCCACATGGCGACCTCAAGCCCCGATTCGCACCCGCAGATGCTTTACCCGCGCAGCGACGTCACCGGCGTGATCCTCGCCGGCGGCCTGGCCCGACGCATGGGCGGCGTGGACAAGGGCCTGGTGGAGCTGGCCGGGCGCCCGATGATCGAACACGTGCTGGATGCGCTCGCTCCCCAGGTCGGTTCCCTCCTGATCAATGCGAACCGCAACCTCGACCGCTACGCGGCTTACGGCCAACCGGTGGTCAGCGACACCCTGCAGGGCTACATGGGTCCGCTGGCAGGTGTGCTGAGCGCGATGCAGCGCCTCGCCTCGGGGTTCCTGGTGACCGTGCCCTGCGACGCGCCGCTGCTGGCGCCCGACCTGGTGAGCCGGCTCTACGACGCGTGCATCGCGCAGGGCGCCGACGTGGCGGTCGCGACCGACGGCCGGCGCCAGCAGCCGGTCTTCCTGCTGCTGCGCGCCGGCACGGCGCCCGCGCTCGAGTCGTACCTGGCCGGTGGTGGCCGCAAGATCGACACGTGGTTCGCCCAGCTGCGCCTCGCCGAGGCCGATTTCAGCGACGCGCCCGACACCTTCGTCAACGTCAACGACCCGCACGAGCGGCAACGCCTCGAGGCGAGGCTGCTATCCACGACAGGCCCGCGCTGATTAGCATGGCGTGATGAACGGACGGACGCACTGATGACCAAGGCTCACGATCCCTTGCCGCCGGGTGTCGATCCGTGCGACCTGCCCGGTCACGGCCACACGGCCTTGCGGCTTGACGAGGCCCGCTCCCGCATCATTGCGGCGATTGCGCCCGTGACCGAGCAGCAGACGGTCGGCCTGCGCGACGCGCTCGGCCGCGTGCTGGCCGTCGAGGTGCGCTCCGGCGTGGACGTGCCCTCGCATCGAAATTCCGCGATGGACGGTTATGCGCTGGCTGGCGGGGACCTGCCGCCGACGGGCGCGGCAGCACTCGAAATCGTCGGTACGTCCTGGGCCGGGCGACCGTTTGCCGGTGACGTCGGCCGCGGGCAATGCGTGCGCATCATGACCGGAGCGATGCTGCCCGAAGGCACCGACACCGTCGTCATGCAGGAGCACGTGCGGCTCGACGGCGTGCGCGTCGTGATCGAGGCCGGCCATCGGATGGGCCAGAACGTCCGTCCCGCCGGCGAGGACATCCGTCGCGGCGAACTTGCGCTCGGGCCCGGCACGTTGCTGCGACCGGCACAGCTCGGCCTGCTGGCGTCGCTCGGAGTCGGGGAAGTGGCGGTGCTGCGCCGCCCGCGCGTCGCGATCTTTTCCACCGGCGACGAGTTGCGATCGATCGGCGAGGACCTGGCGCCCGGCCAGATCTACGACAGCAACCGCTATTCGCTGCACGGCATGCTGAGCCGCCTGCAGGTCGACGTCATCGACCTCGGCGTCGTGCCGGACACCCGCGAGGACACGCTCCGCGCTTTCCAGTCGGCCGCCGACCAGGCCGATGCGATCGTGACCTCCGGCGGGGTTTCGGTCGGCGAGGCGGACTACGTGACGGAGACGCTCGAGCGCCACGGGCGGATCGGTTTCTGGAAGGTGGCGATGAAGCCGGGCAAGCCGATCGCGTTCGGCCGCTTCGGGCCCGCGTGTTTCTTCGGCCTGCCGGGCAACCCGGTGTCGGTGATGGTCACGTTCTACCAGGTCGTCCAGCCGGCACTGCGTGCGCTCATGGGAGTCGCCGACCCCGATCCGGTCATTACGGTGCGGGCCGCCTGCGCGACGCGCCTGCACAAGAAGCCGGGACGGCTCGAGTTCCAGCGCGGCGTGCTCGAGCGGCGGCCGGACGGCACCTACACGGTGCGCAGCAGCGGCCACCAGGGCGCCGGCGTGCTGCGCTCGATGAGCGAGGCCAACTGCTTCATCATCCTGCCGCTCGAGCAGGGCGAGGTGGAGCCGGGCAGCGAGGTCGAAGTGCAGCCGTTCGCCGGCCTGGTCTGATCCGGCACCACTCATTCGACGGAGAACAGACCATGTCCAGTGCACACGGCGGCGGCGAGCGGGAATTCCTGCCGATCGGCATCGCGGTCCTCACGGTGTCGGACTCGCGCGACGAGCACGAGCGACAAGTCCGGCCGGCTGCTGGTCGAGCGCCTGACTCGCGCCGGCCACCGGCTGGCGGAGAAGCTGATCGTCCCGGACGACATCTACCAGATCCGCGCCGTGGTCTCGCGCTGGATCGCGGACCCGGACGTGAATGCCGTGATCACGACGGGCGGAACGGGCGTCACCGGTCGCGACGGCACGCCCGAGGCCGTGCGCCCGCTGCTCGACAAGGTGCTCGACGGCTTCGGCGAGATGTTCCGCTCGATTTCCTACGCCGACATCAAGACCTCGACGCTGCAGTCGCGCGCACTTGCGGGCGTGGCCAACGCGACCTACGTCTTCTGCGTGCCGGGATCCTCGGGGGCCTGCGCGACCGCCTGGGACGATCTGATCGCGGCCCAGCTCGACGCCAGGACGCGGCCCTGCAACCTCGTCGAGCTGATGCCGCGGCTGAGGGAGAAGTGATCGCGGGCGGCGGCGTGCGCGAGTCCGGGTCCACGCTGCTGGTGGGCACCGAGAAAGGCCTGTTTCGCCTGCGGACGGGCCATGGTTCCGGCGCCTGGCGCATCGACGGCCCGCACCTCGCGGGCTATCGCATCCTGCACACGGTGGCGATGCCGGGGCAGCCGCGTGAACTGCTCGCGGCCGCGGACCATCCCGTGTGGGGGTCGCACCTCTACCGCAGCAGCGACGGCGGCGAGCACTGGAGCAGCCTCGATGCGACGCCGCAGCATCCGTCCGGGCGCCACGCCGAGGTCCTGAAATCGATCTGGCACCTGGCGTGGTCGCCGGACGGCAGCACTCTCTACGCGGGCGTCGATCCGGCGGGCCTGTTCGCGAGCGACGACCACGGCGCCCACTGGCGGGATGTTCCGTCCCTCAACGAGCACGGGACCCGCGCAGCCTGGGAGCCTTCCCGGGGCCTGTTCGCGGTCCACTCGATCTGCGTCGACCGGCAGGATCCGCGCCATCTGGTCGTGGCGGTGTCGGCGGGCGGCGTGTACCGCAGCGAGGATGCGGGCGCGTCCTGGGCTCCGGCGAACGCAGGCGTGCGCGCGGAGAACCTGCCGGAGCGGTTCCCGGTGGCGGGGCACAACGTGCATCGCGTGGTGATGCACCCGCTGGACGGCCAGCGGCTCTACCGCCAGTGCTACAACGGCACCTACCGCAGCGACGACGGCGGCCGCGCGTGGCGCGAGATCACCGACGGACTGCCGAGCGACTTCGGCTACGCGATCGCCTGCGATCCGTTCGACCCGGACACCGTGTTCCAGATTCCCGAGTCGAGTTCACACCTGCGGACCGACCGTCGACGGACGGCTGCGCGTGTTTCGCAGCGGCGACGCCGGGCGCAGCTGGATCTCGGCATCGGCCGGCCTGCCGCAGCAGCATGCCTACGTGACGGTGCTGCGCGAGGCGATGGATGCGGACTCCCTGCGGCCGGGACAGCTGGCATTCGGCACGTCGTCGGGCCACGTATTCACGACGCGTGATCACGGAGATCGATGGGAGCTCGCGGCGCAGTTCCTGCCGCGCGTCGCGAGTGTTCGCTTCGTGCCGGCGGCAGACTGAGGCCATGGACGACGGAACCGGGCTGCTCGACCTGCTGGACGCGCGCACGGGCGTCGTCTGCGCCGTCGGTGCCGGTGGCAAGAAGAGTCTGCTCAGGCATCTGGCCACCCGGCATCCCGGGCGGGTCGCGATCACCGCGACGGTCTTCACGACCTACTTCCAGGAGCACCTCGGCTTCGCCGTCGCGATCGACGAGGACGCGCAGTTGCCGGCCGTGGTCGCGGGCCTCGACCCGGCACTCAGCGTCGCCTATGCGTGCCCGGGCGACAAGCCGGGTCGGCGCGCGGGCGCGAGCGCGGCGACGGTCGAGCGGATCCATCGCGAGTGCGGTTTCGCGGCGACCTACGTCAAGGCGGACGGCGCGCGGATGCGGCTCGTCAAGGCGCCGGCGGACGACGAGCCCGCGCTGCCCGGCTGCTGCACGACCGTGGTGCCGATCCTTTCCGCGCTCGCGATCGGCGAGCCGCTGACCGCGCGCATCGCCCATCGGGTCGAGCGCGTCGAGCGCGTTGCGGGCCTGCGCGAGAACGAGCCGATCACGGCGCAGCACCTGGGCCGGTTGCTCGCCAGCCCGGACGGACTGATGAAGGCGACGGAGGGCAGGCGGGTGGTGCCGGTCATCAACATGGTCGACGACGCCCGGCGCGAGGCGCAGGCGCGCGAGGCCGCAGCGGTTGCACTGGCACTCTGCGACCGGATCGACCGGGTCGTGCTCGTCAGCCTTGCCCGGGCCGGCGATCCGCTCGTGGGCGTCGTGCGGCGTTGAGACCAGCGCGGGAGCACAGCGCGTCCGTGGCCTACAATCCCGCCATGACCGATATCCTGGTGAGAATCCCGGCGCCGTTGCAGGGTTTTGCCGGAGGCGCACACGAGTTGCGCGTCGCGGCGGGTACGGTGGCCGATGTGCTGAGCGAGTTGGGCGCCCGGCACCCGCAGCTCGTGCACAGGCTGCTCACGCCCGAGTGGCGAGTTGCGTCCGTTCGTCAACGTCTTCGTGGGTCGCGCGAACGTGCGGGGATTGTCGGGGCTGGCGACGCGCGGTGCCCCCGGGCGAGATCGTGAGCATCCTGCCCGCGGTGGCGGGTGGTTGAACGTGGATCCCGCCTCGGACGCAGTCCGCGAAGTCAGTCCGCGTGAAGCGCTCGAGCTCGTGATGCGGAGGCGCGCTGCTGATCGACGTGCGCGACCCGCCCGAACTGCTGGCCGGCTCGGCGCAGGGCGCCGTCCACGTCGCGCGATGCGATCTCGAGTCACGCATTGCCGAACTTGCGCCGGATCGGCGCGCGAGGCTGTTGCTGCTGTGCGCGAGCGGCTCGCGCTCGATGTCGGCGGCGCAGCGACTCGCAGAGCTGGGCTACGAGTCCGTGGTGTCGGTCGCCGGGGGCCTCGATCATTGGCGACGATGCGGGTTGCCGACGACCCCGCCGCGAACCGGCGGCGACCTCGACTGGGGGCGGTATGCGCGCCAGCTGGCGCTGCCCGGGATCGGCGAGGATGGGCAGAGGAAACTGCGCGACGGACGGGTACTGCTCGTCGGTGCAGGCGGACTCGGCTCACCGGCCGCGCTGTACCTCGCCGCGGCCGGGGTCGGCCGCCTTACGCTCGTGGACGACGACCGCGTCGAGCGCAGCAACCTGCAGCGCCAGGTCCTGCATGGCGATGCGGACGAAGGAGCGCTGAAGATCGATTCCGGGGCCGCCGCATTGCGCGGTCTCAATCCCGGCGTGGAGATCGCCGGGATCCCGGTGCGGCTCGAGGCCGCGAACGCGCGCGAACTGCTCGCCGGGCAGCACGTCGTGATCGACGGCTCCGACAATTTCGCGACGCGCTACGCGGTGAACGAGGCGTGCGTCGCGCTGGGCATCCCGAACGTGCACGGTTCGGTGTTCCGCTACGAGGGCCAGGTGAGCGTGTTCTGGCCCGCCAGTCCCGGGTATTCCGGACCGTGCTATCGCTGCGTGTACCCCGAGTCGCCACCGCCGGAACTGTCGCCGTCGTGCGCCGAAGCCGGCGTGCTCGGTGTCGTGCCGGGCATCATCGGGCTGCTGCAGGCGACCGAGACCCTGAAGCTGCTGCTCGGTGTCGGTGATCCCCTGGTCGGGCGCATGATCCGCTACGACGCGCTGCGCAGCCGCTTCGATGAGTTCGAGGTCCTGCGCGACCCCGGTTGCAGGACTTGCGGACGACGGTAATTGCGGCCCGCCGGCGCTTTGAGGCCCGGCTCGTGCGTGTTAAGACTCGTCCCATGCGTTCAGCGGCCGTCGCAAGCGGCCTGTGATGCCCCGGGTCGACGACATGCATTACCCCTCATTCGGCGAGTACGCGGACGCACTCCAGCTCAACCTGGGCGCGGTGCTGTCGGATCCCGAGCTCGGCGAGGGGACCCTCTGCACGCGCGGGCCCGGGTTGCCCGCCGTGTACGGCGGCACGTTCGCGCTGACGTTCGCGGTCGTGACGAGTGCGGGCAAGTACGCGGTTCGTTGCTTTCACAAGGAACTCGACTTGCTGCCCGTGCGCTATGGCGCGATCGAGCGGCACCTCGGACGGATCAACAGTCCCTATTTCGTCGATTGCCGGTTCCAGCCGGAGGGCATCACCACCGAAAGCGGCACGTACCCGATCGTGCGGACGGAATGGGTGGAAGGTCCGACCCTGGCCGCGTACGTCGCGGAGCGCCGTCACGATACCGACGCGCTGCTGGAACTTCGCTTCGCGCTGCGCCGGCTTGCGATGCACCTTCGCGCCAAGGGCGTCGCCCACGGTGACATCCAGCCGTCCAATGTCATCGTGCAGGGCGATGGCAACCTGCGGCTGATCGACTACGACGGCCTGTTCGTGCCTGAGCTGGCACCGCTATGCAGCGCGGAACTTGGCCAACGCAATTTCCAGCACCCGGGACGGCAATCGCGGCATTTCGACACGAGCCTCGACATCTTCTCGTTCGCGGTGATCGACCTGGCGCTGCGGGCGCTCAGCGTCCGCCCGGACCTGTGGGAGCTCACCGGAAGCGGCGACGATGCGTTCCTCCTGCGAGCGGCCGACTTCGCCGATCCGGCGCACTCGGCGATCCTCGCCCTGCTGGGCCGCGAACCTGGGTTCGAGCAGCGGGCGCGGGACCTGGCGTCGGTCTGCGCGGCGTCCTTCGAATCGATCCCGCCGCTCGAGGATCTGCTGGCCGGCCGCCGGATCCCGGCGGTCTCCGTCGAACTGCGAGGAGACCCGACCGCGCACGAGCGTCCGCCGTACCTTCCGTCGAGCTGTGTCGTCGATGCGGCGGACTTCGCGCAGTGCTGCAGGCACGTCGGCGAGCGTGTCGAGCTGGTCGGTCGTGTCGCGTGCGTAGCGCGAGGCTCCGTCACGACCGACGGGCCGCCGTGCCTTCGAGTCGAGTTCGGGGAACCCGCCTGCGACATGGTCTGCCTGACGCTCTGGCCCGACTCGCTGTCTCGCCTCGAGACGGTCCCGGACGACACCTGGGTCGGGCAGTGGATCAGCGCGGTCGGGCTCGTCGAACCGGTCGCGAACGACCGCGGGGACGTGCCGCACCAGAAGAACGTCTCGATGACGATCGCGCAGCAGGGCCAACTGCAGCGGCTCCCGGAAGCCGAGGCGCGTTACCGGTTGCGCTCGCAGGGTGTCGCGCCCGGGCGATCACCGGATCCGGCGGGTCGCGTCCGGACCGACCCGGTCGTTTCGGTCCCGCGGGTCCCGGATGCCGGTCGCTCGCCGTCCGGTGGCGTCACGGTGCCAGGCCCGCGCCATTCGCGCTGGCGGTGGTGGTGGGCGGCTGCCGGGCTCGCCTTGCCCGCCGCGTACCTGCTGCTGTCGACGGATGCCGGCCGCGAGCCGGCCTTGCCAGCCGGCGCGGCGATCGAAGTGGCTCCACCCGCCACCGTGGATGTCGCTCCGGCAGCGGCGGTTCCGACCGTCGCGGCGCGCCCGGCGCTCGAGTGGGCCGCCGCCGAGCCGATCTCCGAGCAATCGCTGGAAGCGACCGACACGACCATCGAGACCGTTGCCGGCGCATTGAGCATCCTCCCCGCCGCGGACGGGGGCTGCCAGCGCATCGGCCTGCCCAACGGCGACACCGTGCCCGAGCTGTGCGAGCACAGCATCGTGCTCGCGCATCGAGCGGTATTTCCGGACCGGGACGTGCTCGTGGGGTTCACGCATTGCGACGACGCCGCGGCGCCCTGCGGGTTGCGCAGGCCGTTCTGGCTCGAGCTGCGTGCCGGATCGCCGCCCCAGTTGCGCCGGGTCGCGTCGCTGTGGGCCGGCTCGAGTCAAACCGTCGTCTCCGCGTCGAGCGCGGGCGTGCGGATCGATCTGGGCAACTGGAATGGCGAGCATCGTCTCGCCACGCTGAGCGCAGCAGGCAACATCGTGGTCGAGCGAACGCGGGCGCCCGTGCGGCCGCTCAGTCGAGCGGACTGCGCTCTCGTTGCCCGCTCCCTCGAAGATTGCGCCGCGAGCGGCGACTGCAGCTCGTTTGCGCTCAGCGCAAGGCGGATCCCTGCTTCCCGGTGGGCCCGCCTCGAGCGCGCATACCACGAGACGACCGGGCTCGATGCCGCGATGTTCCGCATCCTGTGCGTGCGAAGTTGCGAGCTCGGCTTCACGCCGAGCCAAGAATTGATCCGCCGCAACGCCTGCGATGGCGCGAGGCCGGACCAATGGCCGCCCCTCGACCCGGGGGGCGGACTCGGGCGCTAGTGCGAAGCCTCAATCGAATGTTGTCGGTCAGTCGCGGCGGTCAGTCGACCAGGGCATCGATGAACGCCGAGACGACGGCCGCGCCATTCCCGTCCGGCACCCAGCGCAGCACGATCACCAGGTCGTGCTCGCGATCGACATAGACGTAGTTGCCACCGAATCCGAGCGCCCAGAATGCCGTGGCCGGCGCCGCCGGGATCGCCTTGCGCTCGGTGTTGAGCCACCAGAGCAGGCCGTAATCGGGTTTGGGCTTCGACGGCTCGGTCATCGCGCGGATCCATCGCGGATCCACGACCGTGGTGCTGCCCCAGCGGCCGTCGCGCTGAATGAGCAGGCCGAAGCGCGCGAGATCCGCCGTCGAGATGAACAACCCGCCGCCGAAGTGGCCTCCGCCCGACACCGACTGCATGCGCAGGCCGTCGATCTCCACCCACGAGTTGTCGTAGCCGTACCAGCGCCACGTCGACGAGGCGCCGATCGGATCCATGATGCGCTCGCGCAGCACGCGTGGCAGCGGGTCGCGCAGCACGTGCAGCAGCGAAAGTGCCAGCAGGTTGACGCGCACGTCGTTGTACTCGTGCACGGTGCCGGGGGGGACGCGCGGCTGCTCCTGCCAGTCCCGAAGCGTTACGCCGGTCGGGCGATCCGCCCAGTCCGGCACCTCCCAGAGCGTGCCGCGCCAGTCCGAACTCTGCTCGAGCAGATGCCGCCAGGTGATCGTGCCGTTGTTGCCTTCCGTGAACAACGGCTCCGGCACGTAGCGCGCAACCGGGTCGTCGATGCTGGCGATGCGGCCATCGGCAACAGCGACGCCGGCGACGGTCGCGAGCACGCTCTTGGCGACGCTGAACACCATCTCGGGGCGCTCGACCTCGCCCCACTGCGCAACGACGTAACCGCCGCGCAGCACGAGGCCGCTGCCGCCCGCGCGTGTGCCGGTGGGCCCGAGGACGCGGTAGCCCGGTTCGCGTGCCGCGTAGTGGGCGAGGATCACGGGGCCGAGATCGCGGGGCTCGGCGACGGTCTTCTGCTTCGCGAGTTCGACGGCGGCGTCGAGTCGTGCCGGGTCGAAGCCGGCATCCACAGCCGCGCGCGTCGCCCACGCACCGCGCGGGGGCACGTAGTCGGCCGCAAGGGCAGGGCAGGCGACTACGCCCAGCCATGCGGCCATGACCCATGAGCGGGCCGCACCGTTCAAGGCGTTTGGCCGGACGCGTCGGCGCCCGTCGGCGGAGCGGTCGGTTCGCGCGTGGGCGCGGCTGTCAGCCATTGCTTGACCTCGCAGGGCGGTCGTCCGTCGGGCCGGGGAGTGGGCTCAGGATACTTTGGTTCTGCGCAGGCGGCAGCGTCAGCCGCTCCCTCGCGAGACCGGAGGCGCCCGGGCCGTGCGATCCGTGCCGCGACCCTGGCCGCGGCGTCACGCGGGTTTCGGGTGACGGGCCCCGGGATGCACAGTTAGTCTCCACGTGCAGGGTCGTCGTGCGGGACCAGGATGCGCGACCCTGCGGCGCCATCGAGGGAAACGCCCCGACCCCGGCAGCGACCGCACAGGAAGCCCGGTTGGACCGGGCGAACAGGGAGAACGAGGACGTGCAGACCGAGGATCTCGAGTACGTTGGCTTCTGGCCGAGGGTCGGTGCAGCACTGATCGACACGCTGCTTCTCCTGTGCATCACCGTGCCCCTGGTGACCTCGATCTACGGCCGTCAGTACTGGTCCTCGACCGACTGGATCCACGGGCCTGCCGATTTCCTGATCAACTGGCTTCTGCCGGCGGTTGCGGTGGTGCTTTTCTGGGTCTACCGCCAGGCGACGCCCGGCAAGATCGCCGATCGGGGCGCGCATCGTGGATGCCCGAACCGGCGACACGCCTGGCACCGGGCAACTGGTGGGCCGTTACCTCGCCTATTACGTCTCCATCATTCCGTTCATGCTCGGGATCCTCTGGGTGGCCTTCGATCCGCGCAAGCAAGGGTGGCACGACAAGCTCGCCGGCACGGTCGTGGTCCGTACCCGGCGTCGAGGTCCCGTGCCGGTGCAGTTTGCCGCCGATGCGGACGGTCGCAGCCCAGGCGCGTCGCCTGGCGGCGACTCGAGGCCCTGATCCACACCCTGCACTTGTCCTGTGAACCCGTCCGCGGGCTGCCTCGTGGAGTGTCGTGAATGAAACATCTCACGTTCTGGTTCGACGTCATCTCGCCCTACGCCTACCTCGCATTCGAGCGACTGCCCGAGGCGCTCGACGGCCTGCCCGTCACGACCCGCTATCGACCGGTGCTGTTTGCGGGCTTGCTCGGCCGGTGGGGCCAGAAGGGGCCGGCCGAGATCGAGCCCAAGCGCGCATGGACGTTCCGCCACGTCGCCTGGATGGCGCACCGCCACGGCGTGACGCTTCGGACGCCGGCGCAACACCCGTTCAACCCGCTGGCCCTGCTCCGCCTCGCGACGGCCTGCGCGCCGGCCGGCGGGACACCAGGCCGGTCGGTCTGCGAGGAAGTCTTCAGGCACGTCTGGCAGGGCGGCGGCGATGCCAACGAGGCAACCCGGCTGGCCGGGCTGACCCGACGCCTGGCGCCGCAGCGTGACCCGCTTTCGCTCGAGGTGAAGGCGGACCTGAGGGAAGCCACCGAGGCGGCCATTTCGAAGGGAATATTCGGTGTTCCGACCTTCGAAGTGGACGGCCGGCTGTTCTGGGGCGTGGACTCGCTTGATATGCTGGTCGCCTGCCTGCAGGGCGATCCGTGGTTCGACGGGCCGGGCTGGCAGGCGCCGCACACGGCCATTGCGGGCGTTGTGCGCAGGCAGCCAGTGCAACCGTGAGCGCACCGCGACTCGAGAAACATTCCTCATGCAGTTCGAACTCGAATTCGGACGAATCCGGACGGCCCTGCGCGTGATTGCGCTGGGACTGGTTCTCGGCGGTTGTGATGCGCGCTTCACGGCCGACCTCGGCACGGACGCGCCGGCCGACCCCGACATCAGCAGCGTCGAGGCCAGGGTCCTCGGACTCGATTTCCGCAGGGATGACGGCACCAGCGCGACGCTGGAGTTCCGCACGGGCGAGGTCATCGACCTGATCGATCTGCAGGACGGCGACCCGTTGCGACTGTTCACGGATGAACAATTGCCGGCCGGACGGTACACCGGAGTTCGACTGCTCTTCGACGACGATGAGGACGACAACGCCGTACGGGCTGGCAGCGACGAGTATTCGTTGCTGCTCGCGGATGGCGAGTTCGCCGCCGTCGATTTCCTGGTCGAGGACGAGGAGCGGAGCCTGGAGAAGCTGACGATCATGCTGGATCTTCGGCAGTCCCTGAAATTCGACGAAGCCAGCGCCGAGTACACGCTGGCGCCGCGATTGCGTGCGATCCGCACGGACGATGCGGCGCGCATCGAGGGCGTCGTCACGGTCGCTTGTCCCGCCGGCACTTTCCTCGCCACGGGCGGGGCCGTCTATCTGTTTTCGGGCGCCGATGCGCAGCCGGACGATCTCGATGGCTCCGGTGCCGGGCCCCTGGTCACGACCCGCGTGGTGGATCCGGTCATCGCGAGGCCTTGGTACGCGTTGCGGTTTCTGCCGGCGGGCGACTACACGCTGGCATTGACCTGCAATGGCGACGAAGACGTCCTGGGAGTCGAAGATGACCTGGCCTTCCGCAACGTCACGAATGTCCGGGTCGACGCGGATGACGTGCTGCAGCGGGACCTGAACTGAGCGGCCGGCGCGCGGACCAGGTTCCGGTGGGCGGCACGGTTGGGTTAGTCTGCCGCGCACGACAAGGGGGGGCGCCCATGACTGATAAACCGCAGATGCCGCGCGCGAGTGACTTCGATCCCGAGGTGCTGCTGGTCTTCGACCAGTACGTGCACGGCGACATCGACCGGCGCACGTTCCTCGAGAGACTGGGGAAGTTCGCGGTCGGCACGGTGACGGCCGCGGGACTCCTCGGCGCATTGAGTCCGCGCTTTGCCGAGGCCCAGCAGGTGGCGCCGACCGATCCGCGGCTCGAAGCGCGCTACGTGGAGTACGAATCGCCCCAGGGCCACGGTCGGGCGCGTGGCTACCTCGTGCGGCCCGCGAAGGCGAGCGGACTGCTGCCGCTGGTGCTGGTCGTGCACGAGAACCGCGGGCTCAACCCGCACATCGAGGACGTGGCGCGGCGGGTCGCGCTCGAGAACTTCGTGGCGCTCGCGCCGGATGCGCTGTTTCCGCTCGGCGGTTACCCGGGCGACGAGGACCAGGCGCGCACCCTGTTCCAGAAGCTCGAGCAGCCGAAGGCGTTCGAGGACTTCATCGCCGCCACGCGCTACCTGCGCGCACAGCCCGGCACGAACGATCGGCTCGGCGTCGTCGGGTTCTGCTACGGCGGCGCGATCGCAAACCGCCTGGCGGTGGCGTTGCCCGACCTCGCCGCGGCGGTGCCTTTCTACGGCAGCGCGCCGCCGCTCGAAAACGTCGCGGCGATCAAGGCGCAGCTGCTGCTGCACTTTGCCTCCAACGACGAGCGGGTGAATGCGAGCTGGCCGCCGTACGAGACCGCGCTGAAGGCGGCAGGCGTGACGCACACTGCGCATTTCTACCCCGACACTCAGCACGGCTTTCACAACGACACCACGCCGCGCTACGACCCGGAGGCGGCGAAGCTGGCCTGGACCCGGACGATCGAACTGTTCGATCGCGTGCTGCGCTCGTAGGAGGGTCGTTCGATTTCTTTCCTTCATGGGTTCAACGCCACGGTGATCCTGTTGCTGGCTGGTCTCGGTGCCCGCGCTGCGGAGCCGGACAGCCCCGCGAAGCCGGCTCTCGACACGCGCGTCGAGGAGGCCCTCGCGGAGGCCAGGCTCACCTACATCGTCGACGAGGGTGACTTCCGTCTGAAGTACGACGTGGCCGACGGCCGCAGCCAGCTGGTCTGGGTCGCCTCGGGAACGGCCAAGATCGACCAGCTCGAGATCCGCGACGTGTGGTCGATCGCCTCCCGAGGCACGGGTGCGCCGCCCGCAGAACTCGCCAGCTACCTGCTGAAGGAGAATGCCCGGATGATCCTCGGGGCCTGGCAGGTCAACCAGGGGCCCGACGAGTACCTCGTGGTGTTCTCGGCACCGGTCGTCGCCACGGCCGACGCCAGCACGCTTCAGGAAGTGATCGAGGCGGTCATGCTGAGCGCCGACCGCATCGAGAAGGAACTTACCGGCAAGGACGAGTTCTAACTCGTCCGTTGAATTGCCGGCGCCCGCAACGGCCGGCCGGCCATTTCGACTATCATGTCGGCCCGCGCGCGGCGGCATCTCCGCCGCAGTCGCGTTCCAGATCGCCCTCCGGATCCGATGAGAGTTCATATGCACGCCACTCGCTTCTTCGGGGCATTGCTCGCACTGCTCCTCGCCGTCGTCCCTGTCGTCACTCCGGCCGGCGCGGCCGGCTCGGACATCCTGCCCTTCCAGGCGACCACCAAGACGCTCCCGAACGGTCTCGTGGTCATCGTCGTCCCCACCGGGTTCCCGAACATCGTGTCGGTGCAGATCCCGGTGCTCACGGGCTCGCGCAACGAAGTGGAGCCGGGCAAGTCCGGCTTCGCGCACTTCTTCGAGCACATGATGTTCCGCGGCACGCCGAGCTACCCGACCGAGGCGTACAACGAGATCATCACCAAGGCCGGCGCCCGCCAGAACGCCTACACGACGGACGATTACACGAACTACCACGTCACCTTCGCGAAGGAAGACCTGGAGACGATCCTCAAGATCGAAGCCGACCGCTTCCAGAATCTCGACTACCCGGTCGAGGCCTTCAAGACCGAGTCGCGCGCCGTGCTCGGCGAATACAACAAGAACTCGGCGAACCCGGTTTCGAAGCTCTACGAGACGATGCGTGCGAAGGCGTTCACGACCCACACCTACCGGCACACCACGATGGGCTTCATCGAGGACATCGAGGACATGCCGAACCAGTACGAGTACTCGAGAACCTTCTTCTCGCGATGGTACCGGCCGGAGAACACGGCCGTGATCGTGGCGGGCGACGTGGACCCCGCGCAGGTGATTCCGCTGGTCGAGAAGTACTGGGGCGGCTGGGCGCCCGGCTCGGGTGAGAAGGTTGCGATCCCGGCGGAGCCGGCCCCGAAGGGCGCCGTCTATGCCCACGTGCCCTGGGAGACGCCGACGGCCCCCTGGGTGGCGGTGGCGTTCCGCGGCCCGGCCTTCAGCGAGACCGAGAAGGACGCGGCTGCGATCAAGCTCTTCATGAGCATGAACTTCGGGGCAACCTCCGACATCTACCGCAGGCTGGTCGAGCAGGAACAGAAGGTGGATCAGTTCTTCGCCGGCGGCCCGGACAACGTGGACCCGGAACTGATCTACGTCGCGGCGCGTGTGAAGAACGCCGAGGACGCGCTGTACGTGCGCGACGAGATCCTGCGCGCCATCGCGACGGCCCGCGCGACGCCGGTCGACGCCCGCAAGCTCGAGGAGGCGAAGTCGAATGCCCGCTACGCGTTCGCCGCGAGCCTCGACAACACCGACACGATCGCAGGCTCGCTCGCGAGCTTCGTGCGGTACCGGCGCTCGTACGACACCCTCAACAACTTCTATCGTGTCTACGACTCGCTTACGCCCGCTGACCTCGATGCGGCCGCGAAGAAGTACTTCATCGACGACTCGCTCGTGGTCACGACGCTCTCGCGGGAGAAGCTGCCGGACGCGATGGCGAAGCTGCCGACGCTGGCGAGCCTGGCGCCGGTGCCCGCCGCGCTCGACCCGAAGCAGTTCACCGTCCAGAAGTCGGAACTGCCGCAGCTCACCATCAAGCTGCTGTTCGACGTCGGCTCCGCCTACGATCCCGCGGGCAAGGAGGGGCTCGCCCGGCTGACGGCCTCGATGATCGCGGATGCGGGCTCGAAGTCGCTGCGGATCGACGAGATCAACAAGGCGCTGTACCCGGTCGCGGGCTCCTTCGCGGCGCAGGTGGACAAGGAGATGACCAGCTTCACGATGTCGGTGCACCGCGACAACTGGCCGGTCTTCGCCACGGTCGTGCTGCCGCAGCTCGTCGAGCCCGGGTTCCGCGAGGAGGACTTCGAGCGGCTCAGGACCAACCAGCTGAACGCCCTCACCATCGACCTGCGCTCCAATAACGAGGAGGAACTCGGCAAGGAATGGCTGCAGAACCGCGTCTTCGCGGGTACACCCTACGGCCACACGGTACTCGGCACGGTCGAGGGGCTCGGTGCCATCACGCTCGAGGACGTCAGGGCGTTCGCGAGGCAGCACTACACGGTGGGCAACCTCGACGTCGGCATCAACGGCGGCGTGAGCGAGGCCGTGATGGCTTCGCTGTCGGCTGAACTGGGCCGGCTACCCGCGAGAACGACGCCCCGCGTCACCGGCGTCGCCGGCAGGCAGCCGAAAGGCTACGAAGTGGACATCATCGCCAAGGACACGCGTGCCACCGCGATCTCCTTCGGGCATCCGATCGACGTGACCCGCGCGTCGGCGGACTTCGCCGCGCTCGACGTGGCGCGGGCGTGGCTCGGCGAGCACCGTGCGTCCATGGCCCGCCTGTTCGACCGCATCCGCGAGCAGCGCGGCATGAACTACGGCGACTACGCCTACATCGAGGCGTTCCCCCGCGGCATGTACCAGTTCTTCCCCGATCCCAACCTCGCCCGGCAGCAGCAGCTCTTCGAGGTTTGGATCCGCCCCGTCGTCCCCGAGAATGCGCACATGGCGTTGCGAATCGCGCTGCACGAGGTCGAGCAACTCGTGCAGAACGGGCTGACGCAGGAGCAGTTCGCGGCCACGCGCGACTACCTGATGAAGAACGTCTACGTGAAGACCTCCACGGCCAACCAGCAGGTCGGCTACGCACTCGACTCCGAGTGGTACGGCATCGCGGAGTACGCGGCGCACATGCGCGACGCACTGGCGAGGCTCACGCTCGAGGACGTGAACGGCGCGATCCGCCGGCACATCCGGCCGGCCGACATGCGGATCGTGATGATCACGAAGGACGCCGAGGACCTCAAGCGGCGGCTCGTGAGCGACGAGGTCTCGACGATGAAGTACGAGGCCGAGAAGCCGCAGGAGCTGCTCGATGAGGACCGGCTCATCGGGGCGAAGAAGCTCGGCATCCGGGCCGAATCCGTCACCGTGATCCCGGTGGAGGACGTCTTCCGGAAATAGCGGCTGCCTCTTGGGCGAGCGGCGGCGTCGCCTTCCCGGTGGCTTTTCCACCCCAGTCCCGGCGATAGCCGGAGGAGGCCCGCATGATCACCAACCCGAACTCAGGCACCAACGTGCACGAGGTTGCCGCCGGCATCTACCGCATCAACACGCCGGTGGTGCTGCCAGGCGGAGCCGGTGCCTTCAACTTCAACCAGTACCTGATCGTCGACGACGAGCCGCTTCTGTTCCACACGGGGCCACGGCGGATGTTTCCGCTCGTCAGCGAAGCCGTCGCGAAAGTCCTTCCGATCGCGGGCCTGCGATACATCGCCTTCTCGCACTTCGAGGCGGACGAGTGCGGCTCGCTCAACGACTTCCTCGCCGCGGCGCCGCAGGCCGTGGCGGTGTGCAGTCGGGTGGCCGCCATGGTGTCCGTCGACGACGTTGCCGACCGGCCGGCGCGGCCGCTGGCCGACGGCGAAATCCTTAAGCTCGGCCGGCACGAGCTGCGCTGGTACGACACGCCGCACCTGCCGCACGCGTGGGAGTGCGGCCTGATGATGGAAACGCAGACCCGCACCCTGCTTTGCGGCGACCTCTTCACGCAGGGAGGCACGGGCGAGGTGCCGCTCACGGAGAGCGACATCCTCGGGCCTAGCGAGGCGTTCCGTCACCAGATGGATTACTACGCGCACTGTCCCGACACGGCCGCGTTGCTCGAGCGGCTGGCCGGCGAGCAGCCTGCAACGCTCGCCTGCATGCACGGCAGCGCCTGGCGGGGCGACGGCGCGGCGCTGCTGCGCGCGCTGGCGAAGTCGCTCGGCGGGTGACCGTAGGCGGCGCGGCCGGCCCGGCGGCCAGGACGACGGTCGGGACGTTGGGGCGAGCGTCGTCCTACTTCGCGTAGGTCGCTAGCAGATACGCCCGGATCTCCTCCGACTCGAACATCGCCTGGCTGGTGTTCGGATCGACGAGGTAGGGCACCTGCACCTTCCCGGCCCGCGCGAGCAACTCGTTCCGCGTGCGTCCGTGGACGGGCCGATTCGGAAAAAGCGTGGCCCGCACAATCGGTGGTCCGAGGTCCTGCCAGCCGGCTTTGCCCGTGCTACGCAACAGGTACGGGAGTTCAAGTTCGCACAGCATCTCGCGAACGCGGCGGGAGTAGGGGCTCGACTCGAAGCTGAAGAGCTCGAGCGGCTTCCTGGGCGCCTTCGAGGGCCGGGCCCGCGCACCGGCACCGAGTCGTGCCACCGTGGTCACGAAGGATGTCGAAACC
The DNA here is from genome assembly GCA_963712815.1 of uncultured Gammaproteobacteria bacterium. Lineage (GTDB taxonomy): Bacteria > Pseudomonadota > Gammaproteobacteria > Steroidobacterales > Steroidobacteraceae > RPQJ01. The sequence goes on along the minus strand of CAVQJL010000012.1, from coordinate 617,527 downwards.
GCGACGGGTCGCATCAGGCGCGTCGGCGCCGCGCGTCCGCCGTAGCGCCGGTACAGGTACTCGATGATGTCGGCCGACTCGTACATCGATTCGCCGGTGTTCGGGTCCACCAGGAACGGGAACTGCTGCTTCCCGCCGAGCTCGGCGACTTTCGGGCGGAAACGCCTGCCGCCGTGGGGCGTGGGGCGGATCAGTGCGTCGAGGTCGAGTTCCGTCAATGCCTCGCGCACGAGGCGGCAGTACGGGCAGGCCTCGAACTCATAGAGCTGGATTTGCTTCGCGGGCTGCCTCGAGCCCGCGCGAGCCATCGTGCCGCGCCACATGCGCAGCGAGGACGCCAGCGTCGAGTTCAGTACATCGAGAGTGTCTTTCATGGTTGCGAGTCTACAGCCGGCACAGCGCGGCGCCTGGGGAACGCCCGAGGACGGGCGGGGTGGTCGCTGGCCCGGGATCCGGGGGGTATATTTCACGTCCATGAACACTGAATTCGACTACACGCGCATACCGGAACTGCCGGCCTCGGTGTACGTGGCGCCGCTGCGCAAGCCCGCGGGCCTCGGCGACGACTGGCTCGAGCCGGCGCAGCGTCGCTACGGCGCCGACGAGCACCGCGTCTGGGACGACCTCTACGCGCGGCAGATCGAGCTCATGCCGGGCCACGCCTGCCGCGAGTTCATGCACGGTCTCGAGCGGCTCGACCTCGGCCGCGGGGGCGTGCCCGACTTCAACGAGATCAGCGAGGAGCTTGCGCAGCCTGACCGGCTGGTCCGTGGTGCCCGTGCCGATGCTCATCCCGGACCACGTTTTCTACTACCACCTCGCCAACCGCCGCTTCCCGGCGGGCAACTTCATCCGCAGCCGCGAGCAGTTCGACTACATCCAGGAACCTGACGTGTTCCACGACGTGTTCGGCCACGTGCCGCTGCTCACCGACCCGGTGTTCGCTGACTACATGGCCGCCTACGGGCGGGCCGGGTGGAAGGCGCTGAAGTACAACCGCCTGAAGGCGCTGTCCGCGCTCTACTGGTACACGGTGGAGTTCGGGCTGATCCTCGAGGACGACGCGCTGCGCATCTACGGTGCCGGCATCCTCTCCGGGCCCACGGAGACCGTGTTCTCCATCGAGGGGCGCTCGCCCCACCGCATCCACCTCGCCGTGGACCGCGTGATGCGCACCGACTACACGATCTCCGACCTGCAGGCGACCTACTTCGTGATCGAGTCGTTCCGCGAGCTGTTCCACCTGACCGAGCAGCGCGGCTTCGAGCCGATCTACGAGTCGCTGGCGCCGGGATTCCAGTACGCCAAGACGGCCGCGCTCGACACCGACCACATCTATCACCGCGGCACGCAGGAGTACGAACTGCGCGGCGGGCGGGGGTCGGGGGCGCGGCCGGTGTAGCGGTCCGCTAAGCGCTAGCGCATCAGCTTCCCGGCCATGCCGAGGATGTCGTCGAGCGGGTTGCCGTCGCCGTCGAGATCCAGCATCGAAGCCAGGCCTCCTGGCGCAGCGTGACCGGCACCCGGCCCGCTGCCGAGCAGTCCCCCGAGCAGGCCGCCGAGGTCGCCGCCCATTCCACCGCCGAGGCCACCGGCGCCCGCGGGGGATTCCGCCGTGCGCGCGCCGCCCTGCTTGGCCATGAATCCGGCGACGAGCATGGCGAGCATGGGCAGCATCTTCCTGAGCAGAGCCGGATCGAGTCCGGTCTGCGCGGAGGCGTTCGTCGCGACCGTTCGACTCACGTCGGGGGAACCGAAGATCTGTCCAAGGACGTCGTTGCCGCGCGCCACGTTGGTGGGCTGCGGACCGAGCACGTCGTCGAGCAGGCCGCCGCCACCGAGACCGCCGAGCATGCCGGCCAATCCTTCGAGCCCGGTCGGCTGCGCCTGCTTCTTGAAGCCGCCGAGGATGGCCGGGATCAGCGCCGCGGCACCGGCCGTCGCCTGCGATTCGCTGACGCCGAGTTCCCGGGCCACCGACTGGAGGCCGCCCATCTGGGCGAGGATGTCCGTGAGCTGCATGACTTTCTCCCTTGGCGTTGGTTGATCCGGCGCGAGCGAACGCGCCGAGGATCCGATGGTAGCCGGGTTCGGCTGGAGAGTGAGTGCGCATGCAGCGCCACGGTCCGCGCAGGCGACGCCGCACGGGACGTGCGTGCCGTGATCTGCACGAGCCAGTATTCCTGCGTCGCGCCGGTCGGCGCCGTGGTGCCCGCTCGCCGGCTCGCCTATAGTCGGGACGGAAAGGGGAGACCACACATGCCGCACTTCAAGCCGCTCAACCTGCTCGACCTGAGCTTCGTGCTCATGGAGACCCGCCAGACGCCGATGCACGTGGCGGGGCTGCAGACTTTCGTGCCACCGCCCGAGGCGCCGCGGGATTTCCCGCGACAGGTGTATGAGTACCTGCGCAGCTTCCCGGTCACGGCGCCGCCGTTCAATTACCGGCTGCGTGGCGCCGGCCGGGGCGGGCTGCTGCCGGTGTTCGAGGAAGTCGAGAAGGTGGATCTCGACTATCACCTGCGGCACTCGGCGCTGCCCTATCCCGGCGGCGAGCGCGAGCTCGGCGTGCTCGTGTCGCGCCTGCACTCGAACCCGATGGACTTCGACCGCCCGCTCTGGGAGATCCACCTGATCGAGGGGCTGCACGGCGGACGCTTCGCCATGTACGGCAAGCTGCACCATTCGCTCGCCGACGGCGTCTCGGGCGTCGGTCTGCTGAATTTCTCAGCCGACCCCGACTCGAGCCACACGCCACCGATCTGGGCTGCGGAGCGGCCCGTCCAGCGGCGCGGCGGCTCCCCGGGGCTCGGGGCGCTCGGCATGCTGCCGGCGGCGCTGCTGGCGCAGGCGCGTGCGTTGCCGAGCCTGCTGCAGGGAATCGCCGGTTCGGCGAAGGCCGCGATCGGCCTCAAGGACAACCCGGACTTCACCTCGCTGGCCGAGACCCCGCGCACCATCTTCAACGCCAACGTCACGCCGCAGCGCCGGGTCGCGACCCAGGCGACGAGCCTCGCCCGCATGAAGGCGATCGGGGCGGCGGCGGGCGGCAGCGTCAACGACGTGCTGCTGGCCGCGTGCGCCGGCGCGCTCAGGCGTTACCTGATCGAGATCGACAAGCTGCCGCGCAAGTCGCTGGTCTGCTCGGTACCCGTGGCGCTGGCGCGCGATGCGGGCGAGCCGGGCGGCAACGCCGTCAGCTTCGCGAACGTGCGGCTCGGTACTGACATCGAGGACATCCAGGAACGCTTCGACGTCATCCGTCGCAGCAGCGCCGCAGGTCGCGAGTACCTCAAGCAGATGGATCGCACCGCGCTCATCGACTACACGGTGCTCATCAGCTCGCCGCAGATGCTGACCCGGGTGCCCGGCATCGGCGCGCGCGTGCCGCCGATCTACAACGTCATCATCTCGAACGTGCCGGGCCCGCGCAGCAATCTGTACTTCCTCGGCGCCGAGATGGAGGCCTACTACCCGATCTCCGCGCTCGCGCACGGACAGGCGCTGAACATCACGGTCATGAGCTACGCCGGCGGCCTCTATTTCGGCTTCACCGCCTGCGCCGACCGCGTGCCGAGCGTGCAGCGTCTCGCGGTGTACGCGGGCGAGGCGCTCGACGAGCTCGAGGCGGCGTTCGCGGAGAGCGTGGCGACCGCGAAGGGGAAGGTGAAAAAGAAGGCGGCGCGGCGCAAATCCACCGCCGGCGGGCGGCGGGCGAAGACGGGCGCCAGGTCGGCCGGGACCGGAAAGACGGCCAAGACGCCGAAGTCGCGCAAGACCGCAACGGCAGACAAGCGTTCCGGGAAGAAAGTGGCCAGCCGGGCGGGGCGGGCGCGGCGATCCGTGGTCGCGAGCCGGTAGCGGCGAGTTCCGGGGGGCGTCGCCCTGCGCCGTCCAGCATTGTGGATCCGGGATGAAAGGGCCCTCCGGGTGGAGGGCCCTTCGTCAGCCGCGCGGTCTTCCCGGCCGCTCAGTTGCGTTCGCTGAGCTTCAGAACCTTCAGGTTCGGATCACGGCGGATGTCGCCCTCGGCGAAGGGCATCGTCACCCAGCCGTATTCCGAGAAGAGCTTGGTCATGTCGGCGTAGTGCGGGTTCGCCGGGTCGGTGGACTGCGAGTAGGTCACGACCGCGCGGGCGTCCGGTCCGTTCGGGCGGAACGTCACCGACTGGATGTAGCTCGAGCCGCCGAGGATCGGCGTGGATCCGACGCCCGGGATCAACGTGGACGGCCGCCATCGCGTTGTAGACGCCCGACCGCCCGAGCCGCCATGGATCGGGATCTGCTCGCCGTTGCGCGTGTCGAAGTGCACCAGGCCCCACGGCCGGTCGAGCGGGATGGCGTTGTCGGCGAAGTACTTGACCGTCGCACCGAGGTCACTCATCACGCGCGTGCGGACCGCGACGGCGCCAAGGTTCACGCCGCGCGGCGTGTTGACCGGATCGGCCGGGATCGAACGGCACGGCATACAGCCCGGGCGCCGAGGCGGCGCGCCGCCAGAGCTCGGTCCAGACGTGCGTGCCGACGCTGGTCCGTCCGGTTTCGACGGTCCCAGCTGCGCCAGCACGTTGCAGGCCTGGGTGACGTCGACCGGGGAACCGCCGACGATCACGACCGGGCTCTCCTCGGCGCAGAGTGTCAGGACGTCGTCGAGCATGATCTCGGCGCTGTAGTGGCGGTTGCCGTACAGCACGTCCTGCAGCCACTGGCGGTCGAAGCCGCGGCCGGGCAGTCCGTCCGTAGCCGCCTGGCGGTCGCGGATCTGCGTGATGCCGAGGCGGGTGCGGAAATTCTGCGGGCGATTCTCGTCCACGCCGATGATCTGCGAGTACCCCTCGAGGCGGGCGTCCGGGTTCGCCAGCCAGTAGCTGTCGTTCGAGTTCTGCACGAAGTCGCTGCGCATCAGGCCCGGGCATGTTGCCGGCGCCGAAGATGCCGGGCTCGGGGGCGTCGGCATCGGTGCCGAGGTCGCAGGCCGACGTCGAGCCGTCGAGCGCGTACAGGCGCGCGGCCGCCAGCGCGGCCGAGATGCCGGGCTTGATGCAGGCGGCGAGCTTGGCGTTCGAGGCGTTCGGCATCGAGCCGATGTCGCCGTAGAAGGCGTTGCCCGCGCTGTCGGCGGCGATGGTGTTCACCCACGGCAGCCCCGCGTGCTTGCGCAGCACCGCCGTGAATTCGTGGAGATTGCGGGCCGTGCCCATCTCCCGGTACTGGCGGAAGGCCCGTGCATTCTCGAGGTTGATGTCGGTGAGGGCATAGGCGCGCACCGGGCTCCACGCAGCGACCGCGGCCGGTACCAGCACCGGGCCGAACTGCGTCATCCAGAACGTGTGGCTCGACGGGAGCACGCTGCCGTCGGCCTGCCGGACGTCCACCGTCACTGTCTCGGGCGTCATGTCGACGACCTGGCCGTCGTACACGTAGGAGGTCGGCTTGGTCGGCACGATCGCGAGCTCGCGCAGCACGAAGCGGCGAGCAGTCGAGACCGTGTGGCTCCAGGCGACGTTGCGGTTGAAGCCGATGTTGACCAGCGGGAAGCCGAAGATCGAGGCGCCCATGACGTCGTAGCGACCGGGGATCGTCAGGTGCACGGCGTAGAAGCGCTCGATGCCGAACCAGGGGAAGTGCGGGTTGCCGAGCAGGGCGCCGGCGCCGCCGGTCAGGTCGCGGCCGAGGCCGACGGCGTTGCTGCCGAAGCGCTCGACGCTGAAGTCGGGCAGTTCGGCCGGGTCGATGGCCGAGCGGGCTTCGTCGGTCGTGACCGCCGTCGCGAGCGTCGCCTCCGCGGAGACCCCGTCACCCAGCGCGGCGACGGCGGGCGGCGGCGTCGCGGCGACGAGCGCAGCGACGAAGTTGCCGGTGCCGGCGCGCACCAGCAGCTTGCGCAGCACCTTGAGCACGTCCTCGCCGGCGATGGGCTGCACCCAGGGCTGGTCGCGGCAGTCGGCCGGAAGCGCTGAGCTGTCCGTGTCACGAAGATAGCGGTTGTAGCCGGCGGCGTAGCCGGTGAGCAGGTCGCGGGTCTCGGCGTCGAGCACGCCCCAGGCCGCGCTCACGCGCGCTGCCGAGTTGACCATCTTGTACACGCGATCGGAGTTCAGCGTGCCGCCGCCGAAGTAGCGCGACTGGGTGCCGTTGGCGGCCAGCACCTCGCGCGCCATCACGCAGACGTTGTCCTCGGCGAAGGCGTAGCCGTAGCCGTAGCCGAGGCTGCCCCAGTTGGCGGCCTGGATGTGCGGGATGCCGTAGCTGGTGCGCAGCACCTGGGCCTTGTAGCTGGGCTTGGAGGTCTTCGCGTGGACGGATCCGGCCGACAGGAACGACACCGACGCCGCGCAGAGCGCAACGAACACGGACTTGATGCGCATGAACTTCTCCTTCGTGTGCGGGCCACTTCGCCGCGGCGGCGGGACCCGTCTCCCCTGGTGGATGACCCGGAGGACTGTAACGTAAGGCGAGACTGGAGCGGTAGGCGTCTGCAGGTGCAATCCATCCGGGGCGTTTGACTCAATGCTCGCCCTCGGGGAATCAGGCCGGCACCTGACTTGGCGCCGCGCATCCCGTCGACGCCCGTCGACGTTCCCGTATCATCGCCGCAATGCACCGGGAGGTCGCTTCGCAGCAGGTTGACGTCGCCATCGTCGGCGCCGGCTTTGGCGGTCTGTGCCTGGCCGTCAAGCTGCTGGAGGCCGGCATCCGCAACTTCGTGGTGCTGGAGAAGGGCGACGAGGTGGGCGGCACCTGGCGCGACAACACGTATCCCGGTGCCGAGTGCGACGTGCAGTCGCACCTGTACTCCTACTCCTTCGAGGGCAAGCCGGACTGGAGCCAGCGTTACGCGGGCTGGGGGGAGATCCAGCGGTACATCCTGGACACGACGTCGAAGTACGGCCTGCGTCCGTACATTCGCTTCGGGACGGAGGTGGCCGGCGCCCGCTTCGACGTCGCGACGGCGCGCTGGACGGTGCAGCTGAAGGACGGCACGACGCTCGCCGCGCGCCACCTCGTGCTCGCCACCGGCCCGCTGCACGTGCCTCAGTTCCCGCAGATCGATGGCCTCGAGCGCTTCAAGGGCAAGGTGTTCCACTCGGCGCGCTGGGACCACGGCTACGACCTCGCCGGCAAGCGCGTCGCCTCGATCGGCACCGGCGGCAGCGCCATCCAGTACTGCCCCGAGATCGCGCCGCTGGTCGAGCGGCTGCACGTCTTCCAGCGCACCGCCGCCTGGGTCATCCCACGAGATACCCGCATTTACTCGGAGGGGGCGAAGCGGCGCTTCGCGCGCTGGCCGTGGTGGCGCAAGCTGCACCGCGCGCGCCTGTACTGGACCAACGAGTCGCGGGTGTGGCCCGTGTTCCACTCCGGGCTGTCGAAGATCTTCGAGGCGTATGCGCGCTTCTTCATTCGCCGGCAGGTCGAGGATCCCGCACTGCTCAGGCGGCTGACGCCCGACTACACCATCGGCTGCAAGCGCGTGCTGGTGTCGAGCAAGTGGTTCCCGATGTTCCGCCGGTCGAACGTCGAACTCGTGACGACCGGCATCCGCGAGGTCACCGAGTCCGGCATCGTCACCGAGGACGGCGTCGAGCGGCCGGTGGACTGCATCATCCTCGGCACCGGCTTCGTCACCGACCCGCGCATCTACATGCGTGACTTCCCGGTCACCGGGTTGCCCGGCCACGAGCTGGCGCAGGACTGGCAGGCCGGTGCCGAGGCCTACTACGGCATCTCGGTGAGCGGCTACCCTAACCTGCACCAGCTGCTCGGGCCCAACACGGGACTCGGCCACAACTCGGTCATCTTCATGATCGAGTGCCAGGTGCACTACATCCTCGAGTGCCTGCGGGCGCTGAAGGCCCGCGGTGACGATGCGCTGGTGGTGGATGCGGCCGCGCAGGCGCGCTTCAACGAGCGGGTGCAGAAGGCGCTCGCGGGTACCGTGTGGAACTCGGGCTGCAAGAGCTGGTACCAGTCGGCCGACGGCCGCAACTTCACGATCTGGCCGTGGTCCACGTGGCGATACTGGCTGGCGACACGCGGGGTACGCGCAAAGCACTATCGATTCATGCGTCGCGGAGTGACCAGATGAGAAACACGATGCTGTGTTGCATGCGACCCAGGGCCGCGGTCAGTCTAGGTTTGCCGCTCCCTGCATCAATGCGCGCCTTTCGTTGAACCCACACGGTAGTCGAGGAGTTGTAATGTTGGATCTGCGGATGATGACTTGGACGGCCGTGTCGAGCCTCGTGCTCGCGGCGCCGGCAAAGCGTTCAGCATCAACACCGACGTGTGCATGGGCCACGCACTGAACCCACACTGACGTCCCCCCAGGTGCGCAGCCCCGACGTCCAGCTGCAGCGCCGGAACGAAAGCAGCTCGGTGGCTTTTGCGGGAAATAACCTGCTGGAAGCGCTGCGCGGGATCGTGGGCGCTGGGGGATTCCCGGGGCCGTTGCAGAACCCAGACGAATCGTGGCTTTAGCACTATCACCTATGATGCGACGATCGTACCGGATCGAGTCTGCGCGGATGCCCTGCAGACCAGCCGTGATCCGGTCGGGGGCCGCTGGCCCCCGATTGCTGGCGGCCGCATTGCTGGCGCTCGGCGGTTGTGCCGCCACGCCCGAGGTGGAGCACAACACCGCCGTACCTCTGCAGTTCAGGACAGTCGCCGCAGCGCCGGCCGTGCTCGATCGGCGTGCTGCGTTTCGCGGGACATTCTGTTCCACGCTGCGTGCCGGGCTCGTCGCGTCGTCGGACGATGCATCGTGCGATCGCTGGCTGTGGCGCCTGCGGGACGAGCCGGCCGCTGGTCTGGCCGCCGTGATGACGCCGCTGGCCCCGGGGCGCGTCGAATTGATCCTCGTGACCGGCGCCTTCAGCGAGTGCGTCGGCGAACGGTCCAGGCCGTTCGCCGCGGCTGCGGATCGGCTGCAGGCGTCCGGCGCTCGCGTGCGCACGGTCACGGTGGTGGCCGCTCGGGCACCGGCCACAACGCGCGCCAGATCGCGGACTCGCTGCTGACCAATCCGGTGGAGGACGGACGCCTCGTCATCCTCGTCGGGTACTCCAAGGGCGGTCTCGACATCCTGCGTTTCGTGGTCGATTACCCCGAACTGGCCACCGGTATCGACGCGGTCGTGGGTGTTGCGACCCCGGTGTTCGGGACGCCGCTGGCGGACCTGGCGGCACCGGCGTACCGGGCGCTCGTCGCGTCGCTGCCCTCCGACAAGTGTCCCCCGGGCGACAGTGACGTGCTGGCCAGCCTGCAGCCGGACGCGGCGATGCGCAACGACGGGCAGGTCGTCGCTGCCGATGCGATCATTCCCGGCTCGACGCTGCTCGGTTACGCGGTCTCCGATCACTGGGGCATCGCCTTGACGACGGAGGTCGAGCACCCGGTGCTGCTGGCGCGACCCGATCCCGCCGCTTTTCCGATCGAGCAGTTGCTCTTCGGCATCGTCACTTTCGTGGCCGGCGAGTTCGCGCCAACCGAGGGTGGCCGGCAAGGCAAGGCAGCATCCTCTGCGGCGGAGAGCGCGACGTGAACCTGCCCGTGCTCTGGACGTCACCGCCCGCCTGAACGCAGTGCTACGCGCTGCGGCACTACCAATGTTCCACGCCGCCGGCACCACCGGCGAGGGGTTCGTCTACGCGTCGCACGATCGGGGGGCGCTTCGTTGACGTGCTCCCCAGCGGTCACCGGCGCTTCGCGCACTGGCCGTGGTGGCGCAAGCTGCACCGCGCACGCCTCTTCATCCTGCGGCCGGTCCAGGACCCGAGCTGCGCCGGCGCCTGACGTCCGATTACACCATCGGCTGCAAGCGCGTGCTGGTGTCCAGCAAGTGGTTCCCGATGTTCCGCCGTCGCGTCGTCGCTGGCGCCGGATACGTTAATCCTCGAATCGCGACCAACGGGCCGGTCCGTTATGATTGCCGCGTACGCCGACTTTTTCCGCAGGGGTGATCCAGATGAAACGAATTCTCGTTACGCTAGCATCAATCGCTGTCCTGTCACTGTCGGGCGCGGCGGCCTTCGCGGACGCTTCCGCGAAAGAGTGCGCTGAAACCGTCAAGCTGTTCCAGAATGCCGGCGAAAGCGGAGCCTTCTTCGGCAAGAGCTATGGCTACGCGGTGTATCCGACCATCGGCAAGGCCGGTTTCGGCATCGGCGGGGCCCACGGCTCCGGCTGCGTCTTCGTCAAAGGCAAGCAGGTTGGCACGTCCAAGATGACCCAGCTGAGCTTCGGCTGGCAGGCCGGAGCGCAGGGATACAGCTTGATCCTCTTCTTTGAGGACGAGCGTGCCTTCAATGAATTCTCCTCGGGCAACTTCGAGTTTGGGGCCGGCGTGAGCGCCGTCGTGATCACGGCTGCCGCATCTGCGGAAGCCACCACCGGCGGCGCGGCCGCCGGCGCCAGCGGCGGCAAGAAGGATGCGACGACGGCCGGAGGCTTCCACAAGGGTGTCGCACCGTTCTCGATCGTCAAGGGCGGCCTGATGTACGAGGCCGTGCTCTCCGGCGCGAAGTTCTCCTTCAAGAAGCTGTGAGTTGATCGTCGGGTAATCCGTCCGACTCGATTGAAAGCCCTGTGCTTCGACGGCCAGTCATCACCGGCCGTCGAAGCGGAGGGGGGCGTAGCGGTTGCCACGTGCGCCGAGCCGTCCTCAACGAGACGGTCCGTGCCGTGGCTCACCCCTTGACGGCGGCGGCGATCTGCTCGAGGGCGGAGGGATCCTCGATCGTGGTGAGATCGCCCGGATCCTCGCCGTCGCACAGCGCGCGGATCGAGCGGCGCAGCAGCTTGCCCGAGCGCGTCTTCGGCAGCGCTGTCACGAAATGCACGCGGGCCGGCCGCGCCACGGCGCCGAGCTGGCCGTCCACCAGCTTCATCACGTCGCCTTCGTGTGCGAGGCGCTTCGCGGGCGTGTCGATGAGACTCGAGTCCTTGACGATCGCGAAGGCCATCGCCACCTGGCCCTTGAGCGGGTCGTGGACGCCCACGACGGCGACCTCGGCGATGTTCGGGTGCGATGAGATTGACTCCTCGATCTCGCGCGTGCCAAGGCGGTGTCCCGCCACGTTGATCACGTCGTCCGTGCGCCCGAGGATGAAGTAGTAGCCGTCCCGGTCGCGGATGCCCCAGTCGAACGTGGAGTACACCTGCTGCCCGGGGACGCTGTTCCAGTAGGTCTCGACGAAGCGTTGGTCGTCGCCCCACACCGTGGTCATGCAGCCCGGCGGCAGCGGGCCGCGAATGGCGAGCACGCCCTTGGTGTCCTCGCCAACTTCCTCGCCGGTGAGCGCGTCGTACAGGCGCAGGTCGTAGCCGTACACGGGCACGCCGGGTGAACCGAATTTGCCCGGCAACGCCTCGATGCCGGGCTGGATGGCGAGGATCGGCCAGCCGGTCTCGGTCTGCCAGTAGTTGTCCACCACCGGCTTGCCGAGGCCCTCGGAGATCCAGCGTGCCGTCGGCTCGTCGAGCGGCTCGCCGGCAAGGAACAGCAGCCGCAGCGAGGAGAGGTCGTACTTGCGCAGGAATGCCGGGTCCTGCTTCTTGAGCACGCGGATGGCCGTGGGCGCGGAGAACATCGTCGTGACCTTGTACTGCTCGACGATCTTCCACCAGATGCCGCCGTCCGGCCGGATCGGTGTGCCTTCGTACATGATGGTCGCCATACCGGCGATCAGCGGGCCGTAGACGATGTAGCTGTGGCCCACGACCCAGCCGATGTCGCTGGTGGCGAAGTAGGTCTCGCCCTTGTTGCCGCAGTAGATGAGCTTCATCGAGGCGGCGAGGGCCACGGCGTAGCCGCCGGTGTCGCGCTGCACGCCCTTGGGCTTGCCGGTGGTGCCGCTGGTGTAGAGGACGTAGCTCGGCTCGGAGCTCTCGAGCCACTCGCACGGCACCTCGTCGTTCATGTGCGCGGCGCGCAGCTTCGCGTAATCGACGTCTCGCCCCTCGACGCGCTTCATCTCGGCAAGGCCGCGGTCCACGAGCAGCACCGTGTCAGGCGGGTGCTTCGAGAGGCGGATGGCCTCGTCGAGCAGGTGCTTGTACGGCACCGCCTTGCCGGCGCGTGAGCCGGCGTCTGCGCTCACGATGAGCTTCGGCTTCGCGTCGTCGATGCGCGTGGCGAGGCTCACCGACGCGAAGCCGCCGAACACCACCGAATGGATGGCACCGATTCGGGCGCAGGCGAGCATCGCGAACGTCGCCTCGGCGATCATCGGCATGTAGATCAGGACGCGGTCGCCCTTGCCGACTCCTTGCCCCACGAGGATCCCCGCCATGCGGTTCACCTCGCGATGGAGCTGCCGGAAGGTGTAGGTCTTCTCCTCGCCGGTCTCCGTCGAGAGGTAGATCAGCGCGGGTGAGTCGCCGAGTTCCGCCAGGTGGCGATCGACGGCGTTGTGGCACAGGTTGATCCGGCCGCCCACGAACCACCGGGCGAACGGCGGTCGCGAGTAGTCGAGTACTTCGGTGAACGGCGCGTGCCAGTCCACCAGCATTGCCTGCTCGCGCCAGAACCCGTCCGGGTCGTTGATCGAACGGGCGTGCAGCTCGTGGTAACGGCTCATGGCATTCTCCCGGGCTGTCCGCGATGCGGATTCTTCTACCGGCCCGCCTGCCGGGCGGCCATTAGACGATCGACTATTTCAGTCGGCCATCAACCGGTCGATGTGGGCCACCGCGCTGGCCGCCAGCGCCGCCAGTTCGTAGCCGCCCTCGAGCGTCGAGACGACGCGGTGCTGCGCATGGCGGGCCGCCACGCCGCAGGCCAGGTCGGTCACCCAGGCGTAATCGGCCGTCGTCAGGCGCAGCTCGGCGAGGTCGTCCGCGGCGTGCCCATCGAAGCCGGCGGAGATGAACAGCATCTGCGGGGCGAACGCCTCGAGGGCGGGCAGCCATTGCTCGCTGACGACCTTGCGGAACAGGTCGCTGCCGCTGCCCGGCGGCAGCGGGCAGTTGATGATGTGGCCCGGCACGGAGCCGGGGTTGCTACCGGGGTACAGCGGGTACTGGAAGCTCGAGCAGATCAGCACGCGGCGGTCGCCGCGGAAGATGTTCTCGGTGCCGTTGCCGAGGTGCACGTCGAAATCGAGGATTGCCACCCGCTCGAGTCCGTGGGCTTCGAGCGCGTGGGCGGCGCCCACCGCCACGTTATTGAAGAAGCAGAAGCCCATCGCCTGAGCACGCTCGGCGTGATGGCCCGGGGGACGCACGTTGCAGAACGCTCGCCGCACCTCCCCTCCGATCACGAGGTCGGTGGCAAGCACGTTCGCTCCTGCGGCGCGCAGCGCGGCCTCGAGCGTGTCGGGGCACATGGCGGTGTCGGGGTCGAGCCGTGCGTAGCCCTCGGCTGGCGACTGCGAGGAGATGTACTCGACGTGCGAGCGGGGGTGGACCCGCGCGAGCTGCTCGACGGACGCCCGCGGTGCCTCGTGGTGACGCAGGAAGTCGTACAGCTGCCGTACGTGCAGCAGTTCCTCGATGACGTCGAGGCGTGCCGGCTGCTCCGGATGGCCCGTGCCCATCTGGTGCATGCGGCAGGCCGGGTGCGAAACGAAGGCCACGGGCATGGTCAGGGTCCGCCTGCGGTGATCCGGGATGAACGGCAGTGAGTATATCGCTAGCATGGACCGGGTTACCGCCGTCCCGCCGCCGCCTCCCCCGTGACCGCCAAGCGCATCGCCGCCCTCATGAAGCCCGCCTCGGTCGTCCTCGTCGGGGCGAGCGAGACGCCGGGTACGCTCGGCGACGTCGTTCGGCGCAACCTCGCGGGCTCCGGGTTCAAGGGACCGGTGCACTACGTCAACCTGCGACACGAGTCGGTGGCCGGCCAGGTCACCCACCGCAGCGTGCGCGACCTGCCCGAGCCGGCGGACCTGGCGGTGATCGTGACCCCGGCCGCGAGCGTCCCGGGCATCATCGAGGATTGCGGGATGCGCGGTATCCAGGGTGCGATCGTCGTGTCCGCCGGCTTCCGGGAATCCGGTGCCGATGGCCTCGCGCTCGAGGCCGAGCTGCGGGCGCGGGCGGGACGCCACGGACTGCGCTTCCTGGGTCCGAACAGCCTCGGGCTGATCCGCGGCGACCAGCGGGTCAACGCCTCCTGCGGCCCGCGCCAGACGCTGCCGGGGCGGCTCGCGCTCGTCTCGCAATCGGGCGCGCTCTGCGCTGCCATCCTCGACTGGGCGCACACGCGCCGGGTCGGTTTCTCGACCGTGGTCTCGACGGGGATCGGCTCCGACATCGAGCTCGGCGAGATCCTGGACTTCCTGGCCCGCGACCCCGGCACCGACAGCATCATGCTGTACCTTGAGGGCGTCGGCGACGCACGGCGCTTCATGAGCGCGCTGCGCGCCGCGGCGCGCGTCAAGCCGGTGGTGGTGATGAAAGCGGGCCGGCACGGCGGCGAAGCGGAGGCTGAGTCCGCGTTCCACACCGGCGCAATCGTCGGTGGCGACGACGTGTTCGACGCCGCCATGCGCCGCGCCGGCGTGCTGCGCATCCGCGACTTCTCGGAGCTTTACACGGCGGCCGCCACGCTCGGGGCCGGCGTGCGGGTCGGCGCGAAGCGGCTCGCCGTGGTCTCGAACGCGGGAGGTCCGGGCGAGATCGCCGTGGACCGCGCGGACGACCGGTGGCTGCGGCTGGCCGCGCTCTCCGGCGAATCCGTCGCGCAGTTGCGCGCGCTGCTGCCGCCCGCCGGCCTCGTGGGCAATCCGGTGTACGTGCGCGCCGACGCCAGCGCTTCGCAGTACGCCGAGGCGGCCGCCATCTGCCTGCAGGATCCCGGCGTGGACGTGGTGCTCGCAATCCTCGTGCCGCACGCGCTCACCGAGCCGGACATGATCGCGCAGGCGCTGCTCGAGGTCGCAGGACCCAGGCACAAGCCGATCTTCACCTGCTGGATGGGTGGCGAGGGCGTCGCGGCGAGTCGACGGCGTTTCGCCGGTCACAGCGTGCCGAGTTATACGCGGCCCGAGGTGGCGGTCGATGCGATCGCGGCGCTGGCGCTCTACTCGGCAAACCAGCAGTTGCTGCTGCAGGCGCCGGCACCGCTCGGGCCGGCGTCCGCGCCGGACCGGGCGGCCGCGCAGGAAGTGCTCGATGCCGCGCTGGCCAACGGGCAGGAGTGGCTCGACCCGGCGGACTCGAAGGCCGTGCTCGCCGCATTCGGCGTGCCGGTAGTGCGCAGCGTGCCGGCGCGCTCGGCGCGCGAGGCGGTGCGCATCGCCAGCGAGGTGGGGTTCCCGGTCGTCATGAAGATCCTGTCGCCGGACATCCCCCACAAGACCGACGTGGGCGGCGTCCGCCTGGGCCTCGCCGACGAGCGCGGCGTGCGCGCCGCCTATGAGGCGATGCTCAAGGAGGTCGCCCGCGCCCAGCCCGACGCGGAACTCGAGGGGGTGCTGATCGAGCCCATGTATCGCCGCAAGCACGCCCGCGAACTCATGATCGGCGTGGTGCGCGACCCGGTGTTCGGGCCGGCGATCAGCGTCGGGCTCGGCGGGTTGCTGGTGGAGGTGATACGCGACCGCGCCGTGGCCCTGCCGCCGTTGAACGCGTTCCTGGCCGGCGACCTCATCCGCCGCACGCGCGCGAGCCAGGCGCTGCTGCCGCTGCGGGGCGCACCGGCGGCGAACGAGCGCGCCGTGACGGACATCCTGCTGCGCGTATCGGAGATCGTGTGCGAGCTGCCAAACGTGGGCGCGATGGACCTGAACCCGGTGATCGTCACGGACGCGGGTGCCGTCGTGCTCGATGCGCGGATCGGCCTCGTGCCGACGGTCGCCGCGGCGCGCCCGTACGACCACATGGCCATCCACCCGTACCCGAGCGCACTGAATGCGACGGTCGACCTGCCGGACGGCGCGACGGCGACGATCCGGCCGATCCGTCCCGAGGATGCGGCGATCGAGAGCGCGTTCGTGCACGGGCTCTCCGAGCAGTCGAAGTTCCTGCGCTTCATGTTCGGGCTGCGCGACCTGACGCCGATGATGCTGTCGCGGTTCACGCAGATCGACTACGACCGCGAGATCGCACTGATCGCGGTGATCGACACGCCCGACGGCGAGCAGCAGATCGGCGTGGCGCGCTACACGACCCTCCCCGATGGGGAGACCTGCGAGTTCGCGATCGTGGTGGGCGACGCATGGCAGGGGAAGGGCCTCGCGCGGCGCCTTTTCGGGCTGTTGATCGAGGCGGCACGCGACCGTCAGCTGAAGACCATGACCGGGATCACGCTGCGCGAGAACGCCCGCATGATCGAGTTGTCGAAGTCGCTCGGCTTCGAGACCCGCCGGGATCCCGACGACCCGGAACTGGTGCAGATGACGCTGTCGCTGCAGACCGGACGCTCGAGTGACGTCCAGGTCGGACGGGTCACCGCCGGGGCCCAGTGACCTCGACCGGTTGACAGGCCTGTCGTGGGCGGGGCAGTTTCTCCCTGCAAGAAAAGAGGGGGCGATCATGAAGCGTCATCGCGGTTCTGGTCGGTCGTCGGTCGCGGCAGTCGCCGCTGCGCTGCTGCTCCCGGGCCTCTCGGGTGTCATCGAGATCGAGGGGCTCAAGGAGTTCGCGGCGAGCTATGGCGGGAATTCCTACCGGGGCATCAGCCAGTGGTTCTTTCCGTTCAAGAATTCGAACGGCTGGCCGGTCATCATGGCCTTCAACGCAGGCGAGAAGCCCGGAGTGCTGACCATCGAGCCCAACGACGAGGGCTGGAAGGGCGGGCCGCCGCTCGGCGCACGCAACAGGCGCTGGTGAAGGGGTCGCCCTACGCCAGGTGCAAATGAACTGCCGCAACGCCGCGGCCGCCTTTATGCATAATCACTCGAACGGCCGACACGGGCCGATCCGCAGGAGGGTATTCGATGCGCATGTCAATTCCGGTTGGAGCCTTGGTCCTCGTCTTCCCGGCACTGGTGTGCGCGGACGGCCTGCGGGCCGTGGCCGAGCTGAAGGGTTGCACGAGCCCCGCGATCAAGGGCACGGCGACACTCGTCGAGCAGGTCACCGCGGAAGGCGTCAAGGAAGTCACGGTCGAGCTGCGCCTGACCGGCCTGCCCGACGGCAAGCGGGCCGTGCACATCCACGAGGTGGGCAGCTGCGAGCCCTGCGCAGCCGCGGGCGGACATCACGATCCGGGTCCGTTCGGCCAGTCACGACCCGATACCGCCAGCGACGACGTGCCGGCTGCCGACATCAACCACCCGTTCCACATGGGCGACCTGATCAACCTCGAGATCAAGGACGGCGTTGGCTACCTGCGGCACACGACCAATCGCGTGACACTCTCGCCGGGGCGCCTCGGCATCTTCGATGCGGACGGCAGCGCGATCATCGTGCACGCCCAACAGGACACCTACTGCGACGAGGAGTCCGACCTCAAGAAGGGCTGCGCGGGCGGCGCGCGTGATGCCTGCGGCGTCATCCGTCGAGTCGAGTGACCTCGGAACGGCAGGGCGACGGGCGTGGCCGGTCGCGGCACTATCCTGAAAATCAGGATAGAGAAATCGGGATAGTGCTGTTTATCTGGTCAATCGGCAGGCGTAACTTCACCTCCGCACGCAACGGAGGATCCAACCATGTTCACCTGCAAGAATTACGACAAGTTCACGACCCGAGTCCTGGCCGGCCTCGTGCTCGCCGTCACCATCGTGGTCGGTTCGCTGACTCACGCCGTCTCGGGCATCGAGGCCTATATCTGACGTGCGCTCGCTGACGTTCCTTCGGCCCGGCAGGCTGGAGTGGCGCGAAACCGCCGCTCCCCGCCTGCAGGGACCGGGGGAGGCGCTCGTCAGGCCCGTCTCGGTCGCGCGCTGCGACCTCGACCGTGCGGTGCTGTATGGGGAGGCGCCGTTTCGCGGCCGGTTCCTGCACTTCCTGCGCAATCACCTGCCGCCGGCCATCGGCCAGCGCGGCCTGTTTCGCAATGCGCCCTTCAAGGGACCGTACCCCTTCGGCCACGAGTTCGTCGGCATCGTGACCGAGGTCGGCGACCACGTCCGCGCCGTGCAACCCGGCACGGTGGTCGGTTGCTCGTTCCAGATCTGCTGCGGCACCTGCCCGTTCTGCCGCGAGGGGCTCACCGGGAACTGCACCGGCGTGCCGGCACGCTCGATGTACGGTTTTGGTGATCTTGGTGGCGACTGGGGTGGAGCGCTCAGCGACTCGGTCCGCGTGCCGTTCGCCGATTTCATGCTCGTGCCCCTGCCGGACGGACTCGATCCGCTGGCGCTCGGCAGCCTGCCCGACAACATCGTGGACGGCTGGCGCACCGTTGGCCCGAGGCTGCTCGAGCGCCCCGGGGCGTCGGTGCTCGTCATGGGCGGCGGTGCGCTGAGCGTCGGCCTGTACGCTGCGGGAATCGCCGTGGCGATGGGTGCGTCCGCGGTCACGTACGTTGATGCCGACGCCGGCCGCCGCGATATTGCGCGCCGGCTCGGTGTCGGCGAGGTGCTCGCCGAGCCGCCGTCGCGCGTGCGGCCCGACTACGACGTCACCGTGGAGGCGAGCGCCAGCGAGCCGGGCTTGTCAGTCGCCATCCGCTCGACGCGCCCGGGTGGCGTGTGCACCAGCGTCGGCATCTACTACCAGCCCACGACGCGCATGCCGCTGCTCGCGATGTACGGCACCGGCATCACCTTCGTGCACGGCCGCGTCAACTCGCGGCCCTGCATGCACGACGTGCTGCCGATCATCCAGTCCGGCCGCTTCCAGCCCGCGATCGTCACGGGCCTGACGGCAGATTGGGACGACGCCGCGGAGGCGCTGCTCGATCCCGCGGCCAAGGTGATCGTCACGCGATCCGGATGAGCAGCTTGCCCGCGACGTGCCCCGAGCGGGACTGCTCGATGGCGCGCTCGACGTCCTCGAGCGCGTGCTCGCCCGCGATCTCGCAGCGCAGCCGGCCCTGCTCGACGTACCGGATGAGTTCCCGCATGGCCGGCTCGTTGGGTCGCAGCATCAGCGCATGCCGCGAGAGGCGACCCAGGCGGTTCACGAACGGGTCGGTCGTGTAGGTCGCCGCGTTCGGCAGGGTGCTCGCATAGTGCCCGCCGTGGGCGAGCAGTCGCGCGTGTGTGTTGCGCGGCAGGTTGGGCACGCAGTCGAGCACGGCGTCGAAGCCGCCGGGCCAGTCGGCCGGCGTCGCGGCAAGGTAGTCGATGAACGCGTCGGCGCCGAGCGCGCTGACGAACTCGCGGCGGCGCTCGCTCGCCACCGCGGTGACGCGGGCGCCACGGGCCCTGGCGACCTGTACCGCGAGGTGACCGACGCCGCCCGAGGCGCCGTTGACGAGCATGTTCGAGCCGCGACCGACGCGCGCCAGATCGCAGAGCGCGACGGCGGTGACGCCCACGCAGGGCAGGGCGGCACCGAGCCGGTCGTCGATCGAGGGCGGCCGGCGGTACACGAAGCTGGCCGGCACCGGCACGAACTCGGCGAAAGTGCCCTCTTTGCGCGCGAACGGGTCGATGAAGCCCATCACGGGCTCGTCAACGGACCAGCCGGTGACGCCGGGCCCGATGGCCGCGACCCGGCCCGCGAAATCCGATCCCATGGTCCGCGGCAGGCCGCCCCTCAGGAGGAAACGGAAGCTGCCGGTCGCGATCTTCCAGTCCACGGGGTTGAGGCTCGCCGAGGCCACGCGCACGAGCAGTTCGCCGGCTGCGGGCGACGGGACCGGAACGTCCTCGACGGCGGGGCGGGTCGTCGGGCGGGGGGTGTGGTAGCGACAGGCGCGCATGGGAGAATGATCCGACACAGGCGGAGGAGCAGGCGGGATGCTGCCACGAGCGAAGCAGGTCACGCGAGGATTCGCGGCCGGGGCGGCGCTCGCGCTGCTGCTGGCGTCGTCCGGCTGCGGCGAGCGCGCCACGTCGGAATCGCAGGTTCGCGCAGTGGTCGCCGAGGGCGAGCGCGCCGCCGAGGCCCGCGATCTCGCCGGGCTGATGGCGCTCGTGTCACCCGAGTTCCAGGACGGTCGCGGCGGCGACCGCGAGGAACTCAAGCGCTACCTGCGCGGCTACCTCGTCATGCACCAGTCCGTGCACCTGCTGATCCGCATCGAGAGCGTCGAGTTTCCCTACGAGGATTACGCCCGCATGCGTCTCACGGTCGGCACGCTCGGGCGCGAGTCGGCCGCGGCAAACGCGTTCGACCTGGCCGCGGACGCGCACGACGTCGCCCTCGAGCTTAAGCTCGAGGGCGACGACTGGCGGGTTGTGCGCGCCGAGTGGCGGTCCGCCCGGCGCGGCTGATCAGAACGAGTACTTGGTGGTCAGCTGCAGCCGGTTCAGGTCGCCGTCCGTGCCGTTCTCCAGCTCGCGCTCCGCGTAACGGAACTCGGCGCCGATGTCGAGTTTCGGCACCGGCGAGTAGAACAGGTTGCCGAGCACGCTCCAGCTCGACTTGTTCGGGCTGAGGGCGTTGCTCGTGGCCGACAGCGAGTTGTCGTTGTCGTAGGACTGCATCGCGTAGGCGAAGGTGCTGCGCCAGCTGCCTCCCCAGATGTGGCGGTAGGCTACGAAGCCGGCGTACCCGTCGACGGACTCGAGTTCGCCGTCGCTGTTCAGGATGGCGTCGTTCGAGAAGTTGAGGGCCACGTAGCGGCCGAGGTTGCCGTACAGCGCCATCCAGCGGACGTCGTCCTTGCCGATGTTGAACTTACCGGACACGCTGAGTGCGCCCGCAAAGGTGCTGTCGTCGATCGGGGCGTTGATGCCGGTGGTGCTGAACTGTGCGCTGGTGGACTCGTGCACCAGTTCGCGTACGAGACCGGCCGCGGCCACGTGGCCCCACGAGCCTTTCCACGCGTAGCGAACCGTGAGGTCGGGCATCCAGCCGTCGTCGGAGCTGAACGAACGACCGGGCCCGGACGCCGGCAGCACACCGCCCGTATAGGGCGTGATCGTGGTCTCGCGATTCTCGGCGGACAGCGAGAGGCCGCCCTTGGTCCAGCGCACCTGCGGCTGGCGAACGAAGGTCGTGCCGTCCGTCGTACCGATGAAGTCGGCGACCTCGGGGAGCGTGGCGACATCCATGAAGTTGGACCAGGTCTGGCCCACCAGCCAGCTGCGCCACTGCACGTACGCGTGACGCAGCACGGGTGCATAGGTGTTGCTCACGTTCTGGCTGCCGAGGGCGGAGCCGTAAAAGTCGATCTCGAAGCGAGTGCTCAGCTTGTCGCCGCCTTCCAGGATCGTGTCCGTGCCGAAGTTGACGCGCGACTGCTTGACGTGGGCATTGAGGTCGGTGCCCTCGTCGAGACCGCCGACCGGCGTCTGGCCTGGAACGTAGAAGTCACGTCCCGAGGCGCTGTCGCCCAGCTCGCCGTCCGACGTGTTGGTGAAGTTGGCATCGGCCTTTACGAAGCCGGTGAGCACGAACGTCGTATTCGGCGCGGCGTTCGGCGTGATCGACACGCCCTGGATCGGGGCCTTGGCGGGCGCAGCGGCGGCCGTGGCGGCGGCCGGTGCGGGCGCCGGTGCGGCGGCCTTCTCGGCCACCAGCTGTTGCACCATCTTCTCGAGCTCGGCGACCCGCTTCTCGAGTTCCTGCTCCTTGGCTGTCTGCGCGAGCGTGGCAGCGGGCAGCCCGAGGGCTGCGGTGGCGAGTGTGGCGGCGATCAGTCGTCGCAGGTGGGTGCCATTGCGGCTGTTTCTGGGCATGGGCCGGTCCCCCGTGTGTAGGCTCGGGGGATGCTGCGCCCGCGGCTGTCGGGTCCGGTATTCGCCATTGGTCGTAAGCGGCCGGTCGGCCGTCCCGGCGCGCGTATATTTGCGTACAGCATGACTCGCCAGATCATCGTCGCGGACGATCATCCGCTTTTCCGCGAAGCGCTCAAGGCGGCCGTGGGCCGTCTCGAGGCCGCCACCCGCTTCGTCGAGGCCGACTCGGTCGCGACGCTGCTGGTCGCGCTCGAGTCCGAGCCCGACGCCGACCTGCTGCTGCTCGACCTGAACATGCCGGGCGCACAGGGCTTCAACGCGCTGGTGCACGTGCGCGGCAGCCGGCCTGACCTCCCGGTCGTCGTCGTCTCCGCGGACGATGATGCCCAGACCATCGCCGGCGCCCTGCGCTACGGCGCGCAGGGCTTCATCCCCAAGTCCACGGAGGCCGGGCAGATCGGACAGGCGATCGAGGCGGTGCTGGCCGGCGAGATCTTCACGCCGCCGGGCTTCCACTCGCCGCGGGCTGCACCCGGGTCGGACGAGGACCTGCGGGTCGCGCGTCGCGTCGCCGAACTCACTCCCCAGCAGTTCCGCGTGCTCGGCATGCTCTGCTCCGGACTCCTCAACAAGCAGATCGCCTACGAGCTCGACGTGTCGGAGGCGACCGTCAAGGCGCACGTCACGGCCATCCTGCGCAAGCTCGGGGTGGCGACCCGCACGCAGGCCGTGCTCTCGGCCGGACGGCTCGCGGTGGACCGCTCGAGCGTGAAGCCGCCGCCCGACGACGCGGAGTGACTCAGGCGATCGCTGCGGGACGCTGGCTGGCGAGCGCGCCCATCAGTGCACGCAGCGCCGCGGGCTTGACGGGCTTGCGCAGCAGCCGGAAGCCGAGCTCGCGGGCCCGCTCGCCGAGCGCCGCGGAGTGGTCGGCGGTGACGAGAGCGCCGATCGGCGGCGCCGCGCCCGTCCGGCACAGTTCGAGCAGCAGCGCGAGACCGTCGTCGTCACCGTCGCCCAGCCGGTAGTCCGCCAGCACCACTGCCGGGCACTCGCTCCGGGCGAGCTGCCGGGCCGTCGCTGAGTCGGTGGCCGTGACGACTCGCACGCCCCAGCGCGACATGAGGGCGCTCATGCCCGCAAGGATCTCCGGCTCGTTGTCCACGCACAGCACCGTCACTCCGACCAGGCTCGAGGGCGCCGCCGCAACGGGTTCCGGCACCGACTCCGCGGGCAGCAGCGGCGCCGCCTCGCCGACCGGCACACGGACGCGAAACACCGAGCCGCGGCCAGGCGTCGAGCGCAGGCCGAGTTCGAGGCCGAGCAGGCGCGCGATGCGATCGCAGATGGACAGTCCGAGGCCCAGGCCCTGTTCCCCCCAGGGCGAGCCTCGGTCGAGGCGACGGAACTCGTCGAAGATGGTGCGCTGGTGCTGCTCGGCGATGCCGGGGCCCGTGTCCCAGACCTCGATCTCGACCACGGCGTCGCGCCGGCGGCAGCCGACCAGCACGCCGCCGCGCTGCGTGTAGCGAAGCGCGTTCGAGATCAGGTTCTGGAGCACCCGGCGAAGCAGCACCCGGTCGCTGCGCACTCGGCAGGGCGGCCGCGTGACGCGCAGGCGCAGGCCGCGGCGTTGCGCCAGTGGGCCGAACTGGCGCTCGAGGCCCTCGAACAGCTCGGCGAGGTCGAAGTCCACGATCTCTGTGCGCATCGTGCCGCTCTCGAGGCGCGCGATGTCGAGCATGTCGTCGAGCACTTCCTCGGCGGCCCGCATGGAGCTGTCGATGCGCGCAGCCAGCGTCTTCACCGTCTCGTCCTCGGCACGCTCCTCGAGCGCCGAGGCGAACAGCCGCGCGGCGTTGAGCGGCTGCAGCAGGTCGTGACTCGCCGCCGCCACGAATCGCGTCTTCGTGGCGTTGGCCTCCTCGGCGAGCCACTTGGCCGCGCGTTGTGCCTCGAGTGCCGTCTCCAGCTCGCTGGTACGGTCGGCGACCCGCTGCTCCAGGGTCTGGGTCGCCTCGCGCAGCGCCTGCTCGGTCTGCTTGAAGTCGGTGATGTCAGTGTAGGTCGTCACGTAGCCGCCGTCGGGCATCGGCCGTCCACGGATCTCGTACACGCGGCCGCTGCGCCGTGCGCGCTGGATGACGTAGGCGTGCCCGGCCCGCATGTGCTCGAGGCGCTTGGTGATCTCGATCTCCGGGTCGGTGTCGCCGAACACGCCGCGCTCGGCGTTCCAGCGGATCAGATCGGCGACGGGCCGGCCCACGTACACCATGCCCTCCGGGTACTCGAACATTTCGAGATAGCGCCGGTTCCACGCGACGATCCGCGACTCGGCGTCGGCCACCGAAATGCCCTGCGAGACGTTTTCCATCGTCGCCTGCAACAGCTGGCGGCTGAATCGCAGTTCCTGAGAGGTCTCGTCGAGCAGTTCGGCCACGTCCTCGGCCGCGATGCCGCGTCCGCGCAGGGCGTGCGTGAACATCAGCCGTGCCGAGGACGCCCCGATCGCGCCGGCCACGACGCGCTCCATGGACTGGAGCAGGCCGCGATCGGCCGGCTCGGTCGGTCGCGGAATCGGCCGCTGCGCCTGGCGGCAGTAGTCACGCAGCGCAGCCTCGGCTGTGCCGGGGCCCAGGATCCTCTCTGTGACCGCGAGCAGGTCGCCTACGCGCGCTCCGCCGGCGTCCGCCAGGCCCGGTACCGGCAGCGCGCCGCGCAGGAACGAGGTGGCCGTCATGCGCTCGCGCAGCGAGACGCCGCGCAGGCGCGAGACGACCACCATCGCGAGTACGTTGACGCCGGTGGCGAGCGCCGCACCGGCGAGCAGCGGTGTGCCGACGAACGGGCCTGCGCCGAAGGTGGGCAGGAGCAGCGTGTAGATCCACACCACGTAGCCCGCCGCGAGGCCCCAGAACACGCCGTCGCGCGTGGCGCCGCGCCAGTAGAGGCCCGCCAGGATCGCAGGTGCGAACTGGGCCACGGCCGCGAAGGCGAGCAGCCCGATCGAGGCCAGGCTCGCCGGCGTGCCGGTGCGGCGGTGATAGGCGTAGGCCAGGGCCGCAAGCAGCACGATCGCCACGCGCCGGAGCCACAGCACGAGGCGACCGACGTCGGCATCCGCGTCCGGGCCCAGCCACCGGCTGCGCCACAGTGCGGGCATCACGAGGTCGTTGGTGATCATGGTCGCGAGCGCGATGCTCGACACGATCACCATCGCCGTGGCTGCCGACAGGCCACCGAGGAAGACGAGGATCGCGAGGCCGGTCTCGCCGTGCGCCATCGGCAACGTGAGCATGAAGGTGTCCGGCTGGTGGTGCTCGTCCAGGCCGGAGCCGAGGCCGGCGAGCACGACCGGCACCACGCACAGCGTGAACACCGCGAGATAGGCCGGAAACAGCCAGCGCGCCTTGCGCAGGTCGGCCGGGTCGGCGCACTCGACCACGCCGACCAGGAACTGGCGGGGCAGGCAGATGATCGCGGCGGCCGCGAGTAAAGTGGACGCGGCGAACGACGGGCTCGCGAGGTCCTGCAGGTCGCCGAGGCGGGTGGCGCTGATTGCGGGCGCCTCATCGAGATGCAGCAGCGCGAAAACGCCGACGGCCACGAAGGCGAGGAGCTTGACCACGGACTCGAATGCGATCGCCACCATCACGCCCTCGTGGTGCTCCGTCGCGTCGAGTCGCCGTGTGCCGAACAGCACGGCGAAGAGCGCCATGAGCATGGCCACCCACAGCGCCGTGTCCGCGTACCAGATCGGGTGCGTTCCGTCGGACCCGGTGAGCACGTCGATGCCGGCGCCCACTGCCTTGTACTGCAACGACAGGTACGGCACGGCGGCGGTGAGCGCCATCACGGTGACCAGCGCCGCAAGCGCCGGGCTCTTGCCGAAGCGCGAGGAGACGAAGTCGGCGATCGACGTGACGTTGTGCGCGCGGGCGACCGAGACCAGGCGCGCGAGGAAGGGCGTGCCCACCAGGAACACGAGCGCCGGGCCGAGGTAGATCGGCAGGTAGTCCCAGCCGTCGCGCACGGCCGTGCCCACAGCGCCGAAAAACGTCCAGGTCGTGCAGTACACGCCGAGTGCGAGCGCGTACACGTACGGTCGCCAGCGTGTCCGGCCCGGGTACACGGAACGCCGTTCGCCGAAGAACGCCACCGCGAACAGCAGCCCGAGGTAGCCGACGGCAAGAACCGAGAGTAAGAGCCCGGAGACCATGGGCGGACTGTAACGGACGCACGGCGCGTGAGGCCATGTCCGTCTTCTCGTACAATTCGCCGCCCACCGCCGGCCGTGCCCACAGGATTCCCCGCCATGCTCGATGCCAAGCTGCTCCGGACCGATCCCGAGGCGATCGCACGCAACCTCGCACGCCGTGGCTTCGTGCTCGACGTGGAGCGGCTGCGCGCGCTCGAGGAGCGCCGCAAGTCCGCCCAGGTGGCGGCCGACGAGACGCGCGCCGCGCGCAACGCGCATGCCAGGAAGGTGGGCACGGCGAAGGGCCGGGGCGAGGACATCGCGGCGCTGCTGGCAGAGGGCGAGGCGCTTGCCGGCCAGCTGACGGGTCTCGAGCAGGAGCAGGCCGCCGCGACCGCCGAGTTCGACGAGCTGGTACTCGGGCTGCCGAACATGCTGCACGACAGCGTACCCGACGGCCGCGACGAGTCGGCCAACGTCGAGCTTCGCCGCTGGGGCACGCCGCGCGAGTTCGACTTCACGCCGCTCGACCACGTGGCCATCGGCGAGAAACTCGCGCTCGTGGACTTCGAGGCGGCGGCGCGCATCTCGGGCGCGCGCTTCGTCGTGCTGAAAGGCGGCGTGGCGCGACTGCACAGGGCGCTGATCCAGTACATGCTCGACCTGCACACCTCGAAGCACGGCTACACCGAGGTGTACGCGCCGTACCTCGTGTCTCGACAGTCGCTCACCGGGACCGGGCAGCTGCCCAAGTTCGAGGCGGATCTATTCCGCGTGGTGGGCGGCGAGTCGGAGTACTTCCTGATCCCGACCGCCGAGGTTCCGGTGACCAACCTCGCGCGCGAATCCATCCTGGAGGCGAATACGCTGCCGAGGAGGTATGCGGCGCATACGCCGTGCTTCCGTTCCGAGGCCGGTTCCCACGGCAAGGACACGCGCGGCATGATCCGCCAGCACCAGTTCGAGAAGGTCGAGCTGGTGCAGATGGTGCGGCCCGAGGACTCCTACGCCGCGCTGGAGGAACTCACCGGACATGCCGAGCAGGTATTGCAGGGCCTCGGGCTGCCGTACCGCGTGGTGGCGCTGTGCGGCGGCGACGTGGGTTTCGGCAGCACCAAGACCTACGACCTCGAGGTCTGGCTGCCCGGGCAGCAGAAGTACCGCGAGATCTCCTCGTGCAGCAATTACGAGGCTTTCCAGGCGCGGCGCATGCAGGCACGCTGGCGCAACCCCGCGACCGGCAAGCCTGAGCCCGTGCACACGCTGAACGGCTCGGGCGTGGCGGTGGGACGTGCGCTGGTGGCGGTGCTGGAGAACTACCAGCGGGCGGACGGCAGCGTGGCGGTGCCCAACGTGCTCAGGCCCTACATGGGTGGGGCGGAATACATTGCCGGCTAGAGTCGACCGGTAGAATGATCCGGACGGAGAGGTGGCAGAGCGGTTGATTGCACCGGTCTTGAAAACCGGCGAGGTGTCAAAGCCTCCGAGGGTTCGAATCCCTCCCTCTCCGCCATAAAGCAGGAATGCGCGCGAGCGGCGTTCGCGCATCAAAGGCAGGCTGCATGCGAACCGCCGCCATGCCGACCTCCAATCCGCTTTCCCGCGACTTCGTGTCACACAATGGGCGCGTCCATGGGCCAGGCGTGGATCCGGCACCGTCAGGTGTCTGCTCCAAAATTCAACGTAAACCTCAATGAACGCGCTGTGGCATGCGCGACATTGGATCCCGAATTCGCACGGTCGTTCGGTTTCGATTTGACAGAAGCCGGTGCCCGCGTGAGTCGTTCTCGCGTTATGTCGCCAATGGCTTGCGACGTGGTTCACGGACGTGGTCTAAAGGGTCGCAACTGGCCGCGGACGCGCGGGTAGAACATCAACAACAAGGGGACCGCGCGATGAAGGCGAAGATTCTTGGATTTCTGGCGGTGGGGCTGCTGGCCGGGCCGATGGCGGCCAACGCCATTCCGGTCAAATGGGTTGTCGACATTGAGACCACCGATGGTGGCATGGTGAATGGTTCGTTTGTCTATGACGCGGGCACGAATGTCTTTTCCAAAGTAATGGTCTCGGCCACGGGCTTTCCGTTTCCGCCGGAGTCCGCCAACTTGACGAGTTACCTCCCGGGCTTCTCAGGCAGCACGACTGTTGATCTCGTTCCCTCGGTAGCCGACCTGACGGGCAAGCAGGACGTGTACCTAGTGCTCGCGGCGTCGATGACCGACGCGGGGGGAGTCATCAACATCGGTGAATTGCAGACTTACACCTGTGACAATGCCGACTGTTCCCTGTTCACCGGGCTGTATGGGACGTCGAGTTTCGTCGGTGCCGCGACGATTTCGAGCGTCCCCGAGCCCGGCACGCTCGCGCTGCTCGGCCTCGGCCTTGCCGGCCTCGGCCTGAGCCGGAAGCGCAGGAAGTAATCGACGTCTGCAAGCGATAACAAGCCCGGCCGAGTCAGACTGTGTAATAACCCTCGCAGTCTAGGGGTCTGATGAAGATAAATGCCCGCAACGCAAGTTGCGGGCATTTTCGTTATGGGCTTCGTGCGCGGTGAGAGTCGGGACCAGGGGTCGTTGTTCCCGGTGTCGCTCGATGAACTGGTACCGGATGACCATGTCTGCCGGGTCATCGATGCGTTCGTCGGGTCGCTCGACCTCGTGCGGCTGTGCTTCCGCCGGGCCGAGCCCGCAGCCACGGGCCGCCCGGCCTACGATCCGTCGGAGCTGTTGAAGCTCTACCTGTACGGTTACCTGCAGCAGCTGCGGTCCTCGCGGCGTCTGGAGCGGGAGTGCCAGCGCAACGTCGAGTTGATGTGGCTGCTCAACCGGCTGGCGCCGGATCACAAGACGATCGCGGAGTTCCGTCGCCGCGAGGGTGCGGCGCTGCGTGCCGTGGCGGCGGCGTTCGTGCGCTTCTGTCGCGGCCAAGGGCTGATCCGCGGTGAGTGGCTGGCGATCGACGGCTCGAAGTTCGAGGCGGTGGCGAGCCGCAAGGCAGTGCTGAGCCGGGAGCGGTTGCTGCGGGAACAGGCGGCTCTCGAGCGGAGAGTGGCCGAGTACCTCGAGCAACTCGATGCCGCCGACGCCAGCGAAGGCGACACGGCCATCGATGCCACGGCCGTCCGTGAGGCGCTCGAGGTGCTGCGACAGCAGCAGGCGCAGGCGACGCAGGGACTGAGCCGACTCGAAGCCCTCTGCACCACTCAGTTCGTCACGAGCGAGCCGGAGGCGAAGCAGATGAAGGGGCATGGCCCGGCCTACAACGTGCAGACGGTGGTCGATGCCGAGCACGGACTGATCGTGACGCACGCGGTGACGGCCGAGGCCACCGACAACACCTCGCTGCAGCCCATGGCCGAAGCGGCCCGCGACGTGCTCGGGCAGTCGACCCTCAAAGTGGTGGCCGATGCGGGCTACTCGAACGGTGCGCAGGCCGAGGCGCTGGAGGCGCAGGGGATCGTGCCGCACGTGCCCGCCAACCGGGCGGTGAACAACCAGGGGGATGGCACGCTGTTCGATCGGCGCTGCTTCACCTACGACGAGGCCACGGACACGATGCGTTGCCCGGCGGGCCAGACGCTGCGGCGCAAACAACTGCTGCGGTACAAGCACCAGGTCATCTACGCGGCCGACATCAACGACTGCGGCACATGTGTCCTGAAGGCCCGCTGCACGACGGGCCCGCGGCGCTTCGTCGGGCGGCATCTGCACGAGGCGGCGCTGCAACGCATGCAGGCACGGGCGACGCCTGAGCTGATGCGGCTGCGCCGCTGTGTCGTCGAGCACCCCTTCGCCGCGCTGAAGTACCGGATCTTCGAGAAGCCGCGGTTCGTGCTGCGCGGTCGATGGGGGGCGGGGACGGAGATGAGCTTGGCGACCTTGGCATGGAACCTGAAACGAGCGATGACGGTGCTCGTGCTGAGAAACTGCGCGAACGCCTCGCCTTCGCCTGAGACTCACCGCCCTTCGACCGTTCGGACCCCGAAAAGAGAACGCCCCGCAGAGCGGGGCGTCCTTGTTACCCTTGCCTGACTGCCCGTTTTGACACGGACTGGAGTGCCGGGCTTCTTGTTTCTGCGTGTTCACGCCGCAGGCACGGCAGCCCCTGGGAGTGGTGTCACGCCAGCCGCACGCTCCGGTATGATCCCGGTCTGATTCGCCCGTTTCAGTCCATCCCCTTTCGTCGAGAGAGATCACAGCGATGAGAAATAGTCTGCTTGCCGTGGCCGGAGCCGTGTTTGCGATCTTTGCGTTGGCGGCATGCCAGTCGTCTTCGCCGCCCAGCCCGATGGAGACCATCGAGGACACCATCGAGGCGTCCGCCACCGTGGAGTCGGTCGACATCCTGAACCGGTTGATGACGATCAAGACCGAATCCGGTGATCTCGTGACACTCGAGATCGGTCCGGAAGTTCAGAACCTCGTGCAGGTTCGGCAGGGTGACCTCGTGGTCGTGCGTTATCGCGAGGCGATCGGTGCCAGGATCAGCAACGACGCTGCTGGTCAGCCCGTCAGCATCGACATCGACACCGACCGTGCCCGCCTCGGGCAGCGCCCGTCGGCCCGGGCGTCGGCGACCACCAATGTTCCGGTGACGATCCACTCGGTGGATACGCGCACCAATCTGGTCACGTTCTCCGGCTCCGACGGCCTGGTGCGGTCGATTACGGTTGAGACCCCGCAAGGCAGGGAGTTCATCAAGCAGCTCAAGAAGGGCGACACCGTCGTGCTCAGCTTCACCGAGGCGCTGGCGGTGAGTGTCGAGCCCGCGAAGTAGGAACTCGCACCCGGCGCGCCTGGCAAGTCCTGCAATTCAGCCCGTCAGCGGCGGAACCAGAGGATCTGCCAGGTGAGGCCGCAGGTGTCGAGGTCGCCGCCGAAGCGCGCCGTCACCCCGGTGCTGCAGGCGAGCTTGAGCGACTGCCGTTCTCCCAGCGGGAGGGCAAGGGTCACGCCCGCGCGGCTGTTGCTCTGGCGATTGCGTTGCGCGACGCCTTCGATCTCGACTTCGCCGCCGCTGTACCAGGTTGCGCCGAACCCCAGCCAGAGGCGCGGCGCAAAGGTGTAGCTCACGTTCGCCTGAAGCGTGCCGATCGGCTCCTGGGCGCGATTCTGGTCGCCGAGGTAGTCGTCGTTGTCGGCGAAGACCCAGACGCCGGCCGAGCCGTCCACGGCCCAGCGACCCAGGCGACGAAACCCGCCGAGCTCGGTCTTGAAGGCCCAGCGGTTGGTGCCGATGTTGATGAGCTTGTCTTCGAAGTATTCACCGGTGGGCACGATCAGCATCACGCTCGCGGCCAGCGTGCGGTCGGGTGGGTCGCGGCTGAAGGCCTGCAGGTCGACTGCCGTGTCCGGCAGCAAGCTGACGCCGAGCCGCAGGCGTGCGTCTGCCGCCCCGGCGCGGTCGACACGCTCGGGAATGCCGTTGAGTTGCCCGGTCGCTGTGCCGTCCACCAGCGGCAGTACGAGCGCAAGACTCCCGAGGCGATCACCGACTGCAAAGGTGCCCCCCAGCCCCAGCGCCAAGGTGTCGGCCCGGATCTCGAAGTCCTCGATCGGCGAGGAGCCCTGCAGGAGCATGTCGCCTTCGGAGTGCGCGTAGGAGACCACTGCGAAGCGCGCTCCGACGGGATTCGGTGCATAGGCGCGCGCCTCGAGTTCCTGGGCCAGTAACGTCGCCGGCGACAGCGCCAGGCCGACCAGCAGCAGCGCTCGCCGCCATGGATGAAGGTGCACGGTGCGTCGGAGCGCGCTGCCGCCGATCGCGATGCCGAGCATTCCGGCCACGATGATCGAGTGCACAGTTGCCACGGAAATTCCTTCGGTCGCGCGTCGCCCTGGACGCAGGAGGCGCAAGGATAGCGCCGCGGCGGGCGGCCGGCTTGGCCATGGCGCCCGGGCTGCGTCGCCGGCGACGCGCTCGCGTGCCGGGGCGCAGCGAGCGCCCAGCGGATTACTCCGTCGCCGGCATATCGACGGGCGGATACCCCGAAGTTTCACAAGGCGCCGTGCTACTCGCCCTGCGCCGGACGTCACTACCCGACGCAACCGCTGTTCGGCGACGAGCACGTCCGCACGGGCTGGTCCGGCGATGCCGGCAAGAACGGCACCACGCTCGGTCCGCAGAACGCGTTCCGCCGACGGAGGGGCAGCTGCAGGGCTGGCACTGCGGTTACGCGGAGAATTCCATGGAGCCGGCCCGTCGCGGAGCAGGACAGGCAGAGCGAGCCTCGCGTGGCGGCATGGCGGGTCGCAAGGCAGAATGCAGCTTCGAGTGCGTCGCCGGGACCCGATCATCCATCGCACTAATTCGAGTTTCGCGAGTCTGCCTGCGGGCCTGGTGCGCGTCGCGCCCGGGCTCCTACGGCTGCTTGCTTACCGACGGGACGACCTCCCGCACGACCTGAGGGCCGGCATCGCCGTGGCCGCAGTCACCGTCCCGGTGGGCATCGCGAACGCGCAACTCGCGGGCCTGCCGCCTGCGACGGGCCTGTACGCGAGCCTCCTGCCGATACTCGCCTACGCGCTGTTCGGCACCTCGCCGCAGCTCATCGTCGGCGCGTCGGCCGCGGCCGCGGCCCTGGTCGCCTCGGCGATCGCGCCGCTGGCGGGTGGCGACCCCTCGCAGTACCTGGCGATGACGATGATGCTGACTTTGCTGGTCGGCCTGATGTGCATCGGCGCGAGCTTCCTGCGGCTCGGGGCAATTGCGGATTTTCTTTCCAAGCCGATCCTCGTCGGCTTCATGAACGGATTGTCGCTCAGCATCGTCCTGGGCCAGATGGGGCCGCTGTTCGGGATCTCGCTCGAATCGACCGGCTTCTTCCCGCGCGTCTACGAGTTCCTCGTCAGCCTGTCGCGGACGCATCTGCCGACGTTGGGCGTTGGGTTGCTGTCGCTGTCGGCACTGCTCGCGGCGCAGCGGTACCTGCCGCGCGTCCCGGCGGCATTGGTGGCGATGGCGGTCGCAGCGCTGGTGGCGCAGATTTTCCGGCTCGAGCGCGCCGGGGTCGCGATGATCGGCGTCGTGCCGGGCGGGCTGCCGGAGCTTTCGATCCCGACAGTTCCGCTCAATGTGATGCCGGTGCTGCTCGCGGAGGCGGCGGGCCTGGCGCTGGTGAGCTTCTCGAGCATGATGCTGGTAGCGCGGAGCTTTGCGGACAAGAACCGTTACGACGTCGATCCCGACCGTGAGATCGCGGCGCTCGGTGCCGCCAACCTCGCCGCGGCGATTTCGCAGAGCTTCGTGGTCACGGGCTCCGGGCCGCGCACCGCGGTTGCCGAGTCAGCCGGCGGCCGCACGCAGGTGGCGGGCCTGGTGTCGGCGGGCATCGTCGCAGTCGTGCTGCTGTTCCTCACGGCGCCGCTGCGCTTCGTGCCGACGGTGTCGCTCGCGGCGATCCTGATCGTCACCGGTCTTTCGCTCGTCAACTGGAAAGATCTGCGGGCCATCCACCGCATCGAGCCGCAGGAGTTCTGGCTCGCGATCATCGCGACCGTGGGCGTGCTGCTGTTCGGCGCGATCCAGGCGATCCTGCTCGTGGTCGTGCTCGCCCTGCTGCGCTTCGTGCGGCTGACGGCAAGGCCCACGGTCGAGATCCTGGGCGAGCTCGCGGGACATGCCGGCTTCCAGCCGGTCGAGCGCCACCCGGACGCCACCTCACCGGCCGGGCTGCTGATGTTTCGTTACAACGGGCCGATCGTGTTTTTCAGCGCCCCGCACTTCAAGAAGGCCGTGCGCAGGGCCGCGGCCGAGGCCGGCCCCGACATCCGCTGGTTCGTGATCGACCTGCTGCCGGTCAGCATGATCGACGCCACGGGCCTGTTCGCGTTGCGCGACGAGTTCGAATCGCTGCGGGCGCGCGGAATCGTGGTGGCGGCGGCGGGACGGGACGCGGAGTGGGCCGATCGCGCCGCCCGCCGCGACCTGAGCGGCGTGCTGGCCGGCATCCGCTTCTTTCCGACGCTGCGGCAGGCTGAGGTCACGTATCGCGCCGAGGCGGATGCAGCCGCCGGCGCTGGCCTGCCCGGTCAGGAGGACGGGTCGGCTGGCTGAGGCGTCGGCCGGCTCGGCGAGGACGGATCGCAGCGGCAGGCGCCGCGCATCGCAGCAGGGGGCTGCCGATACACGTGGACCCGGTCTCTGCGAGCGCTGGGCCCTCGGAAAACCGCATTGACAGGCGGTCGCGGAAAGGCGCCGCATTCGATCCAAGGTGCCGGGACTGTGACCAAGAAGGCACCGGGTCAGGGGGCGTCGTGCGGAAGGGATTTTCTGCGGGACGAGCGGTCTGCCGGGCAAGGCAGGCCGACTGCGCGCTGCCGGCAATTTACCCGAGTGTGAGATTCGCGGGACGCACCCGACGGGGTGCCGTTCCTTGCCGCGCAGTCGTCTGCGCCGGCGACGCCCTCGTGATGCTGTCGGGCCGTTCGGTGTGGCGGAATGCCGCGACACCACATCGCGGCGCTTCAAGCGGCGTACATCAGGAAGGTAAAAGTCATGAACATCAAATCGTCCAGGTTTCTGCTGTCGAGCCTGCTTGCTTTGACGTTCGGAGTGGTGGTCGGCCTCGCCCAGGCAGCGCCGGGCGTGCTGCCGCCGAATTCCAAAGCGTTCGGAAAGGGTTACGACGAACTGGCGGCGGACTGGCTGGTGTGGGTTTCTGCGATCCCGGCCTCGACCAATCCGTTGTTCGACGGCGATGGCTCGTTTGCCGCGATGGGGCAGGGCGGCAAGGTTTGGTACCTCGTCGGCACGACGGGCGGGTCGGCGACCCGCACGGTTACCGTACCTACCGGCACGGCCGTGTTCTTTCCGATCGTGAACTACTTCTGGATCAACACGCCGGAGTATGGTGATCCGCCCTGGTCGGATGATTTCGAGGCCTATGTGCGTGCACTGCTCGGAGGGCTGGTGGACACGGCCGGCGGTCTCGTCGTGGAGATCGACGGGAGGAGTGTCCCGAACGTCTACTCGCTGCGCGCCGCCAGTCCGGTCGCCATGTGCATGGTTCCGGCAGACGACAACATCTTCGGCGTTCCGCTGGACCCGGTGCCCCGCGAGTGCCTGGCCGACGGCTACTGGGCGCTGGTGCCGCCGCTGTCCGTCGGGCAGCACACGATCCGCTTCGCCGGCGGGTTCAACGATGGCAGTGGCTTCGCGATCGACGTCACGTATCACGTCACCGTGAAGCCGCGACACAAGGTCGTCAATGGCGCCATGTCCCTGCACCCGTGACCGACTGACCGGCCGGATCGAGAGGAGTCACGCGCCCTTGGGCCCTGTCTCCGGCACAGGGCTTCAGCTCTGAACCTCAATCCCATGGGCCCACCGGCCCATGGGATTTTTCCTTCGACCCACGAGTGACGTGCGCCGCGCCGGCGCGGCGTCGGTCTATGCGCCCCGCGAGCGCTCGAGCCACGCCTTCACGGGACGCTGCAGCGCGATCGCCTGCCGGATCTCCAGCAGCAACGGCCCGGAACGAGTGGCGTACATCTCGATGACCTCGGCGGGCACGGGATGACCGAAGGCTTCCAGGTACGATCGGAGCGCCGTGGTGAGGTCGGTCGGCAGTTGGGTCGGAATCATTCTTCCCTTTTACGCGCCTTCGCACCGTTGCGCTCGTCGCTGATTCCGATTGACAACGCGTGGGGAAACTCCTCGATCACCTGCAGTGGGCTCGCGCGATGACCAACCACTCCCACGACGAACGCGCATTCGAGCTCTACGACCTCAAGGTCGAAATCGTGGCGCCATCGGGAAGAACAGGACGAAGGGTCGGCGGCGGCAAGCACCTGCAGGCCCGTGCGACGTGTGCGCAGTGTGCTCAGGGCATCGATGATGACGGACAGTCGCTGCGGGTGTCAGGCGCGGCGTGCTGACTCGGACGAACGCGGGTCAGTGTCGGAATTTCTTACAGATTGAATCATGCCGGCCCTGTTTATCGGAACCAACCGAATGATTTAACGAAAAAAACCGGGCTTGGCAGGAATCTTGCTTCTCCCCCGACCGGGAAGTCCGAATGCCGCGCCGCAAGCGGCAGCCCGAGAGTCCGCCACCATCGGACGCTCCACACGCGTGGTCACATAGGAAGCACTATGAAGAAGTCGTTGCTTGGTCTCGTTGCCTTCGCCTCGCTGTCGGCGCCCATGGTCGCGTCCGCGGCGGTCATCGTCCTGACGTTCGAAGGCGTCGGCGACCTCAACGCCGTCGGCGAGTTCTACAACGGTGGCGGCGGGCCGGACTACGGAGTCAGCTTCTCGCCGGAGACGCTGGCGCTCGTGGATTCGGATGCGGGCGGCAACGGCAATTTCGCCAACGAGCCTTCTCCCAGCACCGTCATGTTCTTCCTGGAGGCGGACGAGGCGATCCTCAATGTCGCCGCCGGCTTCTCGACCGGGTTCTCGTTCTTCTATTCGGCGGCCGAGGCGGGCATCGTGCGCGTGTACGACGGGCTCAATGCCACCGGCGGCCTGCTCGCCAGCCTGGATCTCGTGGCCCAGTTCGAGGACGGCTGCGTCGGCGACCCGACGGGCGCTTACTGCAACTGGAAGGCGGTGGGCGTCAAGTTCGACGGCACCGCCCGCTCGATCGATTTCGGTGGCGCGGCCAATTTCATCGGGTTCGACGACATCACCTTCGGCTCGGACGTCCCGGGCATCGTTCCGGAGCCGGGCTCGCTCGCGCTGCTGGGCCTCGGGCTCGTCGGCCTCGGAATTGCGCGCCGTCGCAAGCCGCGCTGAATTCGACAGCCTCGCGCGGAACGCGGACCCCGGCCTTGCAGTCCGTGTCAAAACGGATTGTGAGGCAAGGATAAAAGGACGCCCCGCTTGCGGGGCGTCCTTAGTTTTTGGGGGTCGAGTGGCCGCACCGCCGGTCTTCTCAGGCGATTGCGGGGCGCTCGACCAAGATCGTGTTCCCCAGCACCTTCATGGTCCGCTTCAGGTTCCATACCAGCGTCGCAGGCTCATCTCCGTCCCAGCACCCCATCGACCGCGCAACAGGAACCGCGGTTTCTCGAAGATCCGGTACTTCAGACTGGCGAAGGGATGCTCGACGATGCAGCGGCGCAGCCTCATCGCCTCGGGTGTGGCTCGTTCCTGCATGCGCTGCAGCGCCGCTTCGTGGAGGTGGCGAGTGACCAGGCGTCGTGACTGCTGCGTGCAGCGCGCCTGCAGCGGGCAGGCCGCGCAGTCGCGCGCCTGAGCCGCATAGGTCACACGATGCTTACCCCGTTGCAGCTGCTTGCGCCGCAGCGTCTTGCCGTCCGGACAACGTAGCGTGTCGCTGGCTGCATCGTAGGTGAAGGCCGTGCGGTCGAAGAACGCGCCCTCGCCTTGGTTGTTGACCGCACGGTTGGCCGGGATGTGCAGCACGATGCCTTGCGCTTCCAAAGCCTCGGCTTGTGCGCCGTTCGAGTAGCCCGCGACCGCCACGATCTTCAGTGCCGCTGTCCCGAGCGCATCTCGCGCTGCCTCCGCCATCGGCTGCAGCGAGGTGTTGTCGGTGGCCTCGGCCGTCACCTCATGCGCCACGATCAGCGCATGCTCGGCGTCGACCACCGTCTGAACGTTATAGGCCGGACCACGGCCCTTCATCTGCTTGGCGTCCGGCTCGCTCGCGACCCATTGCGTGGCGCCGAGCGCCTCCAGTCGGCTCAGGCCGCGGGTCGTCTGCGCCTGCTTCTGTTGCAGAACCGCCAGCGCCTCGCGAACGGCGCCAGCATCGATCGGTGACTCGCTCTCCGTGCCGTCGGCCTCGTCGAGCCGCTGCAGATACTCCGCAACCCGGCGATCGAGCGCCGCCTGCTCCTTCAGCAACCGCTCGCGGCTCAGCACCGCCTTGCGGCTCGCCACGGCCTCGAACTTCGAGCCATCGATCGCCAGCCACTCGCCCCGGATCAGCCCCTGGCCGCGACAGAAGCGCACGAACGCCGCCGCCACGGCGCGCACCGCCGCTCCCTCACCGCGCCGGAACTCGGCGATCGTCTTGTGATCCGGGGCCAGCCGGTTGAGCAGCCACATCAACTCGACGTTGCGCTGACACTCGCGTTCCAGACGCCGCGAGGAACGCACCTGGTGCAGATACCCGTACAGATACAGCTCCAACAGGTCCGCCGGGTCGTAGGGCGGGCGACCCGTGCCGGCGGGCCGGGCCTTGCCAAATCCCAGTTCCGCCAAATCCAGCGACTCGACGAACGCATCGATCACCCGGCACACATGATCCATGGGCACCAGCTCATCGAGCGACACCGGGAACAGCGTTCCCTGATCCCGACTGTCCCCGCGCACAAATCTCATAATGAAAATGCCCGCAACTTGCGTCGCGGGCATTGTCTTCATCGAACCCCTGAACCGCGAGTGTTTTTACACAGGCTGCTCGCGCCGGGGTTTCTACGTTAGCGACCCTCGATCCGCCCGTTGTTGTTCGACCAGGCAGGCATAGGCGGTCGCACTTGAAGTTGCAACGTCTCCCCGAGCAATCCAGCCGGGTTAGGCATAACAGCGAATTGTTTCCACTGAACGTGGGGAGCAGGCTCGGCAGTAGCACCCGGCGAGACCGCGCTCGTCTACTTGGAGGCCTGAGAGGTGCGCCGCTATGTGGACAAACCCTGATCGGGAGTGTTGTCGAACGTGTGGCTATTGGTCGCGTCTTACCGACCATGAGGGGAAGTGCCTTCGATACCCGGTGAAGCCGCCGACAGTTGATGGAAGCAGTTGGTGCGGGGAGTACCGGAACGAGGAGACGCACACGCCCAGCAAAATCACACTACCTGCGTGACGGCCTGACATCCGTGAGGATGGAACATGGCTCAGGTTCAGGGCGACGAAATCCATCCGCCACAAGATCGTGTCGGCATTGGCGGCCGCACTTGAATCTGCCCAAGCTCGCCGCAGTCCCGGCAGCGCACCCTCAGGTGAAGGCGCTCGCCGTCGGCCCAATCGATCTGGAAGACGCACGAGGTCGCCGCCGTTGCATCCGCTGATGCACGGGTTTCCGCCGCCGCTGTCGCTTGTCGACCGAGGCACCGCTGTGTCATCTTAGTCAAATATGCCTTCGACCCGTTTTCGCGGGGCGGCGGTCTTGCCCCAGCATGTCCATCGCGGACCATCAGGACAGAAACTCGGAAAAGGAAAGTGACATGAACTCTTGTCTCCTCAGAGCCCCGTTGCTCGTTGTCGTTGCCGCGGCCGTGACGCTGAGCGGCTGCGCGTCGATGGAGGACTTCGCCAAGAATCCTGAGAAGCAAAAGACGCGCCAGGGCGTGGGCATCGGCGCGGCCGGTGGCACGGTCGTCGGTTTGCTGATCTCTCCCGGCTGGAAGGGTGCGCTGATCGGTGCGGGCGTGGGCGCCCTCGCGGGCGGCGCGGTCGGCAGCTACATGGACAAGCAAGAAGCGGCGCTGCGCAAGCAGATGGCCGGCACGGGCGCCGAGGTCGTCCGCTGGGGCGACAACCTCACGATCAACATGCCGGGCGGAGTGACTTTCGCTACCGACAGCGCCGACCTCAATCCGCAGTTCCACTCGGCGCTCGACAAGATCGCGGCGACGCTGGTGGACTACAACCAGTCGGTCGTGCAGGTGGCGGGCCACACCGACAGCACGGGCAGCCACGCCTACAACATGCAGCTGTCGCAGAAGCGGGCGGACAGCGTGAAGACCTACCTGACCAGCCGGAACGTGACCCCGCAGCGACTGCAGGCGGTGGGTGCGGGCCCGGATCACCCGGTCGCCGACAACGCGACGCCCGAGGGACGCGCGCAGAACCGTCGCGTCGAGATCACAATCGTGCCGGTGACGGAAGAAACACTGCAAGGCGCAAAGAGCTGATGGCTGCCGTCCGCATCATCGACTTGTGCTGCAATTCAAGGAGACACAACATGAACCCTCGACGGACATCCCGGGCCCTCGCTGCATCGCTTGCGCTGCTGGCCCCGGTTGCCGCAGTGCTGGCCCAGTCCGAAGCGGCCGCGGACAAGTGGTACAAGATCGCCATCTCGGGTAACGAGGTTGCGTTCGTCAATGAAAATTCCATCCAGCGGGTCGGGAACCACGTGCAGGTTCGCGTCAAGCAGAACCAGCTGGCCCCGGTGGAGTCCGCGAAGAAGGGCAAGACCTACCAGTCGACTCGCACCGACTACCGGCTCGACTGCGCGCAGCGCAAGCTTGCGATGATGGAAACGCGCGCCTTTGCGGGTCCTGACTTGCAGGGTGACGTCGTGCAGAAGGCTTCACGGAGCGAGAAGAACCTGATCTGGATAGATGCGCCGCGTGCATCCGTGTTCGGCGAGATCCTGGATTACGGCTGCAAGCAGGCACCCGCGGGTTGAGTGGTGCCGGTGGGACTTCGGGTGACGCGAGCACGTCGTGCGCTCGATACGCGTCGTCGATCCGTTCACGCCGCTTCTCAATACGGCGATTCTGCCGCGGACGGACGTATTTGCCCGGACCTTCGTGCCTCAGTAGACGGCAGATAACAGAATTCCGGCCTCACCGTCCGTTTTGACACGGACTGCTTGCGCCGGGGTTTCGCCATCTAGCCCCCGGTGTCCCGGTCGCGACGGCCCGTGCGCAGTTCTTCCCGCGCCTTGGCGTACGCCTGCGTGAACGCCTCGGTGAACGGGTGCGGCAGGCCGTCCACCGCGTGCTGCGTGAGCATCCGGTGGAAGTCCGCGTAGTACTCCCAGTATTTCGGCAGCGGATCCTGCCCGGGAGCGACGGATCGTGCGCCGCCCGGCCCGAACTGTGCCGCGACGTTGTCGGGCGACAACTGGCCGAGGATCGCTTCGAGCCCGGCACGCAGTCCGCCCTGCATCGCGGCCTCGTGATCCTTGGCTTCCTGCAGCACGTCGCGCAGCGAGTCCACCGGACCGCCCTGCACGCGCCCGTGCGATTCGAACAGCCGCAGCAGTGCCTGGTCCACCCCGGACGACGATCGCAGCGGGTTGGTGCCTGCGTGCGTCACCGGACTACCAGCAACCTGCGCTGGCGCGGACTTCGCGCGCGCCTGCGCCAGGTCGGTGAGCCCGACCACCGCTTCGCGCAGCAGCTGGCCCGCAACCAGCGGCAGCATCGCCTGGGCCTCGGGCGAGAGCGCCGCGGGCTCGATGCCGGCCCCGCGACAGAAGGCCTGCAGCGAGGAGTTGAGATCGTTCCAGGTCGATGCCTGCTGGTGGAACGGCTGGACCTGCTGCCGCGCCGCGATGCGACTCTGGCGGCGCGCCATCGCGTCGGCGAGTTCGCGGCGGGTGATGGCGCGGGTGCTCAGCGCCCAGTCCGGCGGTGATTCCGGCGGTGATTCCGCCGGCGTCGACCCGGAAGCGGCCTCGGCGGTCGGCGCCGCGCCCCCGAAGTCCACGGCGACGTGCGGCGGCGCGCGGTCCGGGTGCGCTCCCGCCGGACGGGCGAGGAGCCGCTCGCGCGGCATCTTGAGCCCGAACGCGTTGCGCACCGGCAGCGACCCGGAGGGGTCGGGATCGGGCCGCGAGAACAGGCTGTCCACGTCGAGGTCGGCGCCGATTCCTTCATCGAGGTGCTTGGCCGCGGAGTGCTCCTCGGAGGCAGCCGGCAGGAAGTCGATTCGCGAGTCCACGCTGACGATCAGCTCGTAGTCGCCCAAGCGCAGCCGGTCGCCGTCCTGCAGCTCGACCGGCCCGTTGGCGGATACCGGGTCCTCGGACTCGTTCACGAACACGCCGTTGGTGCTGGTGTCTCTTAGCCAGAACGAGCCGCCCCGGTACTCGATCTCGCAGTGGTGGCCCGAGACGATACGCCGCGGGTCCGGCAGCACCCAGTCGTTGTCGGGCGCGCGGCCGACGGTGCCGCCGTTCACGCCGAACACGCGCGAGCGGTTCTCGCCGAGTTCGCGGTAATGGTCGCTGATGACGCGGAGCTTGATGGCCATGATTGCGGCACCCTTGTAATATGGGCTGGACCACACCGCAAGCGCATCGCGTCACATGCCGGCCACTCATCTGTTCAAGGTTGTCTTCCACGCCCAGGGCAGGGTGTACGAGATCTATGCCCGCAAGGTGGGGCACGGCAGCCTGTTCGGCTTCGTCGAG
This sequence comes from uncultured Gammaproteobacteria bacterium, assembly GCA_963712815.1. GTDB lineage: Bacteria > Pseudomonadota > Gammaproteobacteria > Steroidobacterales > Steroidobacteraceae > RPQJ01. The sequence continues at coordinate 575,581 of CAVQJL010000012.1, read as the reverse complement.
GTCGAGGAACTGGTGTTCGGCGAGCGCTCCGCCGTGGTGGTCGATCCCGCGGAAGAGAGGATCAAGACCGAGTTCGAGGGCGTGAAGCGCACTTACCTGCCGCTGCACTCCGTCATCCGCATCGACGAGGTGCGCAAGGGCGGCGTGAGCAAGGTCTCTGCCGTGGAATCGTCCAACGTCACGCCGTTCCCGTTCCCTGTGTACACGCCCGGCGAGCCCGGGCCTCGCGGCAAGTAGCCGGGTCCCCGGCTCGCCGGCGGACACCCGCTCCGGTATCATTTCCGGCCCCTGCCATTCTGGCGGCGGCCTCCAGAATATGCTCACACTCAGCGGCGCGCCTGCGGTCTCCGAATTCCGGCTCGCCAAGCTTCTTGCAGCCATCCGTGAACGCGTCGCCGAGGTCGCGAGCCTCGACGCACGCTACCTGCACTTCGTGGACGTTGAGCGCGAGCCGACCGGCGAGGAACGCGCGGTGCTCGACTCGCTGCTGCGCTACGGTCCCGCTGCGCCGGACGACACTCCCGGGGGCGAGCCGCTGCTGGTCGTGCCTCGATTCGGCACGGTTTCGCCCTGGTCGAGCAAGGCCACAGACATCGCGCACGTGTGCGGCCTCGACCTCGTGCGGCGGATCGAGCGGGGCGTGGCCTGGTACGTGGGCGGCTCACGGCCGCTCACCGAATCGGAGTGGACCGCTGTCGGCGCCCTGGTGCATGACCGCATGACCGAGAGCGTGCTGCGCGACCCGACCGCGGCCGCGGCGCTCTTCAGTCACGCGGCACCGCAGCCGCTGCGCAAGGTGCCACTGCTCGAGGTCGGCGCGGCCGCACTCGAGGCGGCCAACGTCGATCTCGGTCTAGCGCTCTCGGCCGACGAGATCGCCTACCTCGAGGCGGCGTTCCGGGAGCTCGGTCGCGACCCGACCGACATCGAACTGATGATGTTCGCGCAGGCGAACTCCGAGCACTGCCGGCACAAGATCTTCAACGCCGACTGGATAGTGGACGGCGAGCCGGCACCCAAATCGCTGTTCGGCATGATCCGCAACACCCACGAGCACAACCCGCGCGGCGTGCTCTCGGCGTACCGCGACAACGCGGCTGTCATCGAGGGCTGGCACGGGCGGCGCTGGTTCGCGCCGGCGGGCGGCGGGGCCTACGCCGCTTCCGACGAGCCCGTCGACATCCTGATGAAGGTCGAGACGCACAACCACCCGACCGCGATCTCGCCCTTCCCCGGGGCGGCTACCGGCTCGGGTGGCGAGATCCGCGACGAGGGCGCCACCGGCCGCGGCTCCAAGCCCAAGGCGGGGCTGGTCGGCTTCAGCGTCTCGAACCTGCGCATTCCCGGGGCCGAGCGCCCCTGGGAGCAGGACCTCGGCAAGCCCGACCGGATCGCCTCCGCGCTAGAGATCATGCTCGAGGGCCCGATCGGCGCCGCCTCGTTCAACAACGAGTTCGGCCGCCCGAACATCCTCGGCTACTTCCGCAGCTTCGAGCAGCGAGTGGAGTCCGCCGGCCGCTCGGCGCTGCGCGGCTACCACAAGCCGATCATGATCGCGGGCGGCATGGGCAACATCCGCCGCATGCACGTCGAGAAGGCGACCATCGTGCCGGGCTCGAAGATCGTCGTGCTCGGCGGTCCCGCGATGCTGATCGGTCTCGGCGGCGGGGCGGCCTCCTCGGTCGGCGCGGGCGCGAGTGCCGCGGACCTCGACTTCGCCTCGGTGCAGCGCGGCAATCCCGAGATGCAGCGCCGCGCGCAGGAGGTGATCGACGCCTGCTGGACGCTCGGCGAGGACAACCCGATCCTGCTGATCCACGACGTGGGCGCGGGCGGCCTCTCGAACGCCGTGCCCGAGTCGGTCGCGCAGGGCGACTGCGGCGGGCGCGTGGACCTGCGCCGGGTGCCGAGCGACGAGCCCGGCATGTCGCCGCTCGAGATCTGGTGCAACGAGGCGCAGGAGCGCTACGTGCTGATCGTCGCGGCGGCGCAGCTCGCCGCTTTCGGCGCCCTGTGCGAGCGCGAGCGCTGCCCGTTTGCCGTGATCGGTGAGGTGACGGACGACGGGATCCTGCACGTCGAGGATCCGCTGTTCGGCAATACGCCGGTGCACATGCCGCTCGCGACGCTGCTCGGCAAGCCACCGCGGATGACGCGCGACGCGCGTCGCCTGCCGCATGCCGGAGACGACTTCGACCCGGCGGGCGTCGATTTGCGCGAAGCGGTGCTGCGGCTTCTGCGGCTGCCGACGGTGGCCGACAAGACCTTCCTCGTCACTATCGGCGACCGCTCCGTCGGCGGCATGATCAGCCGCGATCCGCTGGTGGGGCCCTGGCAGGTGCCGGTGAGCGACGTCGCCGTCACGACCAGCGACTACTTCTCGAACCACGGCGAGGCGATGGCGATGGGCGAGCGCACGCCGCTCGCGCTCATCGACGCCGCGGCCTCGGGCCGGATGGCCGTGGCCGAGGCCGTCACCAACATCGCCGCCGCCGACGTCGCGCGCATCGAGGACATCCGGCTTTCGGCCAACTGGATGGCGGCCTGCGGCGAGCCCGGCGAGGACGCGGACCTCTACGACACGGTCCGCGCGGTCGGCGAGGAACTGTGCCCGGCGCTCGGCATCGCCATCCCGGTCGGCAAGGACTCGCTGTCTATGAAGACCGCGTGGCAGGAGCAGGGCGAGGACCGCAGGGTGGTCGCGCCGGTGTCGCTGATCGTGTCGGCATTCGCGCCGGTGGGCGACGTGCGCCGCACGCTCACGCCCCAGCTGCGTACCGACTGCGGTCCCACGCGAATCGTGCTGGTCGATCTCGGCGGCGGTCGGGACCGGCTCGGCGGATCGTGCCTCGCGCAGGTGTACGGCAAGATCGGCCGCGTGGTGCCGGATTGCGACGACCCGCAACGGCTGCGCGCCTTCTTCGAGGCGATGGCACGCCTGCGCGCCGACGGACTCGCGCTCGCCTACCACGACCGCTCGGATGGCGGCCTGTTCGTGGCGCTCGCGGAGATGGCGTTCGCCGGCCGGTGCGGCGTCGAGGTCGAGGTACGCGCTTCGGGCCACGCCGGTGCGGTCGGCGAACTGTTCGCCGAGGAACTCGGCGCGCTGGTCCAGGTCCGCGACGCCGACGTCGGGCGCGTACTCGGGCTATTGCAGCAGGCGGGGCTCGGTGCCTGTTCACGCCTCATCGGCGAGGTCGTGCCGGAGGACCTCGTGCGCGTCACCGGCCCCGACGGCGAGCTGCTGTCGATGACGCGCACCGAGCTGCGCGCGGCATGGTCCGAGACCAGCTTCCTGATGCAGTCGCTGCGCGACAACCCCGACTGCGCGCGCGAGGAATACGCCCGCGCCATCGACCCGACGGATCCCGGGCTCTCGGCACGACTGGGCTTCGACCCCGCACAGGACGTCGCGGCGCCCTACGTGCAGACGGGCATGCGGCCGCGGGTCGCGATCCTGCGCGAACAGGGCGTCAACAGCCAGGTCGAGATGGCGGCCGCGTTCCACCGCGCCGGCTTCGAGGCGCTCGACGTCCACATGACCGACCTCATCGCCGGGCGCCAGCGCCTCGAGGAATTCGGCGGCCTCGTCGCCTGCGGCGGGTTTTCGTACGGCGACGTGCTGGGCGCGGGCGAGGGCTGGGCGAAGTCGATCCTCTTCAACGCGCGGCTGCGCGCAGAGTTCACGGCGTTCTTCGAGCGGCCGGAGACATTCACGCTCGGCATCTGCAACGGCTGCCAGATGCTCTCGGCGCTCAAGGCGCTGGTGCCGGGTGCGGAGCACTGGCCGCGCTTCGTACGCAATCGTTCCGAGCAGTTCGAGGGACGCGTCGGGCTGGTCGAGGTGCTGCCGACGCCGTCGCTGTTCTTCGCCGGCATGGCTGGCAGCGTCCTGCCGGTCGCGGTCGCGCACGGCGAGGGGCGGGCGGAGTTCGCCGACGACAATGCGTTCGCCGCCTGCGCCGCCAGCGGCCTCGTGAGCCTGCGCTTCGTGGACAATCGCGGCAGCCCGACGGAAGCCTATCCCGCGAATCCGAACGGCTCGCCGCAGGGCATCACCGGCCTCACCAGCCGCGACGGCCGCGCCACCATCCTGATGCCGCATCCCGAGCGCGTGTTCCGCAGCGTGCAGAACTCGTGGCGACCGGCGGAGTGGGGCGAGGACGGCGGCTGGCTCAGGATGTTCCGCAACGCACGCGTCTGGGTAGGCTGAGTCCGGCTCCGTCAGCCGGCCGCGTCCACTCAGCCGACGGGCTCGAGCAGGCCGGACAACGCCGGATCCACCGCAATGATCCGCAGGCATCGCTCGCGATGACCCGGCGACTGCGCGTGACGAAGCAGCGCAGCGGCGACTTGTGCGCGAAGTCGTGACCGCAGTGCGTCGACCCAGGGCGACGCCGTTTCCTCGGCGAGCGGTGGGCCGCGCCAGATCTCAAGGATCTCTCGCCACGCGGTCTCGCAGGCTTCGGGCGACGCCGCGCCGTCAGGTTCGTTCAGGATCCGGATCTCATGCGTGAGGGCGGCGCTGTCGAGCCAGACGACCTGCGGATTGAGCCGCAGCCGGCGCTCGTGCAGCAGCACGGCCTCGGCGTGGCCGAGCAGCCGTCGCAGCCGCGCCAGCGTCGTTTCCAGCGCCTTCTCGCGGCCCTCGCGACCGTCGCCGGGCCACAGGTCCCGCGCCACCGCATCGGCCGGCACCCCGTCGTAACCGCCCTCTCCCGCGACGCGACGCAGCAGCGCAAGTGGGCGCGCGGCGGCCTTGCCGGTGACGGTGGCCGTTGATTCGCCGCGCCCACCGACGCAGGAAAAAGTTCCGAGCAGCCGCACCCTGATTGGCCAGGGCCAGTCACGAGGCCAGCCAGGCACCGGTGCGGGCAACCTGCGGCTGCGGATCGACGCGTGAACCCAATCGGTTTCGATCCCGGCTCGCAGCGCCCGTGCCCAAAGCAATGCAACCTGGGAGGGCGAATGCGGCAGCACGCCCGGATAGTCGAGTTCGCGCATGCGGCGGATGCAACGCGACAGCGCCAGATCGCTCTGCGCGTCCCAGCGCCCGCCGCGCTCGTCCCGGACCAGTGACACGAGTTCGGCTGCCAGCGTCAGTCGTCCCGTCAGGCGATCCGGCAGCGCAATCGCGGCGAGTTCCCGGAACAGTGCGAAGGCATCGTCCCAGGCGCCGAGTCCGAGCAGCGCATAACCCTCGTTGAGCCGGTAAGTGAACGCGAAGGCCGGCGTGGCCTGCGCGATCTCGGCGAGACCGGCGGCCCGTCTCGACTGCTGCAGCGCCCTGTGCATGTCGCCCTCGGCGAGCGCCGCCGTGCTGGTGACGTCGGCTACGTCGCCGAGCCACAACGGCGCAACGGTTTCGTCGGCATGGGCGGCTGCGCGTTGCGCCAGCTCGAGCGCGGCCTGTGGGGCCCGGCGGGCAAGTGCAAGCCGGGCGCGTTTCAGCCACGTCGCCACCTGCAGCGTCAGGTCGTTGGATCGATCGGCGATTTCCTGCGCCTGCTCGAGGGCGGAGACGACGTCGTCGCGCCGACCGAACGCCTCGTGATGCCAGGCCGCCGCGATGCGCCAGTGCACCCGTGCCCAGGTCGGGGCCGCCGGGTGGGCATCGGCACGCGCCGCACGCGCGAGCAGGCCGGCGAACTCGCGATCGAGGCCGTTACGCTCGCACCACTCGATTGCAGCGATGCACCAGGCAAGCACTGCGTCCGGCGGTGCCCGCTCCAGGGCCTCGTCGGCCGCGCCCGCCAGCGCGCGGCGAACCAGCGCCGCGGTCGCCGCCGCGCGTTCCGCATCGAGCAACCCGAACGTCTCGGCGATTGCGAGCGCCGCAGCCGCCCGCAGATCGGCATCGCTTTGCAATTCCGCCGGCACGACCAGCGCGGTCGCAGCGGCCCGGCAGGGTCGGTAGCTGCGCGCGTCCAGGTGAGCGCGCAACATGACCTGCGCGGCCTCATCCGGCGACGAAAGCTGAGTAGCTCGGGGGAGGGCGTGCACGGTCATGGTCGTGTCGTTGGCCGCTTCGACCCGATCATGCCCGAGCGGGTCCACCCACGCGAGTGTGGGTCATCTGTGGGTTGTCGCCGTGGAGCGTCAATCGCAGAGTCGTCCCACAGGGGAGGGCCGCGTCATGCCGAGAGCCGAGGGGTTGATCCGCCGATGGGCCGCGATGCCCGTGATGCTGGCCGCGCTTTGCGTCGCGGCCTGCGGGAGCAGCAGTGGCAGCGGCGGTGGAGGCGGGCCGCCGCCCCCGATTCCGCCGGTCGCCGGGCCGCCGGCCCCTCCACCCCCGCCCCAGGGTCCCCTGACCGGCGATGCCGCTGGACTAGCCAAGGCGGCGATTCAGACCGTGGACGTCGGCGACACTTACACGCAGGACGAGGTGAGCACGGACACGGACGGCCGTCGCATCGTCCGGACCAAGATCGAGATCCTGTTCCAAGACGCCGCCACGGTCGGGCAGGCCAATGCCCTGCTGAACGTGCTCGGGGCGCGGATCACCACGTCGATGGCCGGGCAGCGGTGGGTCGTGGTGCGCATTCCGGACCCCGAGACGCTCGCGGCGCTCGAGGCGATCGTCGCGCGCGTCGAGGCCGAGCCGTTCGTGTGGTTCGTGCGGCGCGCGGTCTTCCCGGCGACGAACGAGTTGCCTCACAACGTCGAACCCGATGCCTTGTACACCGACCGGATCCGGCATCACCTCGCCGTCGGCGCGGCCGGCGCGTGGTCGGCCCGCAATGCCATCGCCGATTTTCCGCGCGTGGTCATCTGGGATTTCTTCGGCGACGGCCCGCCCAACATCGAGCTGGACTACAACTACGTCGGCAGCGCGGCCACCGACTTCGCTACCGGGCGGCCGGATGAACACGGATACCACGTCGCCGGCATCGTCGCCGGTCGCTTCGGTGGGCTCCCCACGCCGCGTGGACGCGTGACCGGCATGATGCCGGGCCTCGTCCAGCTCTCGGTCGTCGACCTGCAGAAGGCCGACCCGCTGGACGGGCAAGCCCGGCTGCTCCACCAGCTCGGGTCCGTGGCGGCCGGCACGGTGATCGTGAACACCAGCCTGGGGTGGACCTGCAACACGGCCACGACCTGCCTGGCGGAAGACAGAGTCCGCAAGCATGCCGTGTCCTGGATCGAGAAGGTGCGAAGCGCCGGGCTCGAGAACCGGTTCCTGCACGTGAGCTCCGCGGGCAACTTCGTTGCGGAGGCCGCACGACACGGCGTGAGCGAGGCCCGCTACAACTGGTTCACCGGCGCGGCGGCATTGCTCACGGACCTCGTGGACTCGGCGGGCAACCCGGTGGCACCGCTCACGAACGTGCTCATGGTCGAAAATGTCCGCCCCGGCACGCATCCCTATTCCGCGCCGAGGTGCCTCAGCCGGATCTCATTCCACGGTGGCCACGTCGGTGCGATCGGGTCCGATGTCTGGTCGTTCACCGACGCCGGGACGCAAACGGATTCCTTCGATGGCACGTCCATGGCCGCACCGCAGGTGGCGGGCCTGGCAGCCTACCTCCTCGCCGTCCGTCCCGAACTCTCGCCCCAGGACCTGTCGCGGATCATTCGGGAGACCGCGGTCCCGGTCCCGGTGGAGACCGAACCGGACTGTTCGAGCGCGGCCCGGCCAGCGCCGATCATCCAGCCCTATGAGGCGCTGCTGGCGCTCGATCGGCCCGACGGGGGCATCGTGCAGGTGCCGGTGAGGCTCGCGCTACTCGACATCGATGAGGACGGCACGTTCACGCAGAGCGACCTCACGGCGTTCAGCATGGCCTGGGAGACGGCTGCAGGCGCTGCGGACTTTGGCCGAGGCGACCTCAACAATGACCGCCACACCGGCGGTGACGGCAAACGTCCGTTCGACCTCGACGCAAACGGGAGCCGCGACGGTCGGCTCGAAGTGCCGGTCCTGGCGCGCGAGCGCATCTTCGATGAGGCAGGCCTGACGGACGTCGCCATCGCCTGCTATTACGCCTACTCGTCGCTCTATACCGGTGACGAGGCGGCCCGGGACCTGTTGCTGCAGCCCTACCGCGAGCAGGGGCATTGCGGCGAGGGAACGGAGGTGACCGTCAGTGCCTCGTTCCCCGAAGTCGTCGTCCCGGGGACCGCCGAGACCTTCGAGGTCACGGTATTGGACCTGGACGGCCAACCCGTGCCGGGGCTGTACGTCTCGATCGAAGTCATCGGTGGCACCGTCAGCCGCGGCAGTGGCGAGACCGACGGGCGCGGCAGGTTCACGACTCAGGCCACGCTCGCGCCGGGCGCGTCCCGCATCACGCTGATCGGCACCGTCCGTGAGGCACCGGAGGGCGAGGTGATCGAGGTGCTGACCCGATCGGCCAACGCGGCCGGGCTCGGCACCGTCCGGCTGCTGCGGCGCTGGGACGGATTATCCGAGACGGGCCTGTCCCACTTCCGGGTGCTTGCGAGCTTCGGCCACACCGCCAGCTCACCGGCACATGTGTTCTACGACCTGGACGAGGATGCCCCCGCCAGCCAGGAGGATTTCTCGAACCGGGCAGCCAGTCTGACCGCGCGCGGCGCGGGGGCCTATGACGGGACGTCGGCCAGCGCCGAAGCACAGGGGACGCATACCGAGACCGTACGCGTCTTGGATGGCCGCTTCCTTGGCATCGTCCACAGCACCAATTTCAGTGCAAGTGTCACCATGACCAACCCACCCCCGTACCCCAACCCGAACCCGGGCTCAATAACGCATCTGGCCACTGCCAGGGGCGCCGCCGACGTGGCGTCATGCGTTGACTTCCGGGTTGAAGGCCAGGATGTCCGATACGTGCTCGAACTCACCGGCAGCACTTCAAAGAACATGTTCGTGGCGACACGGCTGACGCCGATCGGCGGCGGCGGGCGCCTGGTCGACTACTCGGCCAGCGGAGCTTCACACGCAATATCGCGCGACGGCGTGTTGTCCGCGGGCGGCTCGTACACGCTATGCGTATACCTCACTGGAGGGGCGCTGTGGGAGTCGTACCGCAGGACCCAGATCCATACCGAGATCGACGGGCAGCTCGACGTAAGCTTTACGCTCGAGCCTGTGCCGCCACCCTGAGGGCGGCCCGGCGCATGCCTCACTCCGCGCCCGCGGCCTTCCCGACCGGGCCGATCTGCATGATCTTGTCGATCGATTCCTCGGCGAAGAAGCGCCGCACCATCATCGACTGCTGCAGCTTGCCGCGGCGCACGTAGGCTTCGTAGAGCACGTCCTTGACGAGCTCGAGCAGCACGCCGGCCTCGTAGTCGCCGATCTCGGGCATCGACGGCCACGGGTCTGCGTCGCTGCCGAACATCACCTTCTTCACCGTCGCGAAGGTCTCCGCGTCGATGTCCGCCATCTCGCGTGCCTCGGCCAGCTGGTTGAAGATCTTGAGGCGGCCATTTTCGCCGAGTTCGCGGATGACGGTCTGAATGGTGCGCCGGCACATCGAGGCGAAGGCGTTGAACTGGCCGGCCGAATAGCAGGCGAGTGCCTCGCGGAACAGCTTCTCGCTGTCCTCGGGCAGGTACGTGAAGCTGAATTTTTCCCGCGCCCGCTCCAGCTCGACGAAGGTGTTGGCGAGCTCGACGCGGCTCGCGCCGTACATCTTGACGGCAAAGCGCAGGAAGACCGGCGCATTGCACGAATCGCAGCGATAGACGAGCCCCACGTGGCTCGGGCGCGCCGCGACGAGTTCCGGGAACTGCGGGATCGACACCGGCGTGATGTGGGAGAAAACCTGGCAGTGCGGGCAGTTGAGCGCCAGGCTGCGTTCCTGGTCGTGGTGCAGGCGGCTGTTCGCGTCGATGTAGACGGACATGTGCGGCGTTGGTGGGCTGGTTATTTCCCGGAGTGTAGCCCAAGCCCGGTCCCGCGGCACGAGGCGCTCAGTGGGTGGGCGTGCCGCTCCCGGCAAGCGACGGCCGTCCGGGGACCACTGCGAGCGCCGTGGTGCCGTCGAGCCGGATGTTGAACCGTTGTCCGTGGGCCATGGGCTGCCACGGACCCTCGATCTTCAGCGCCTTCGCAGCCGCGGACCATCGCGAGCCGGCCTCGAGTCGCGCCCACAGGTCGCTGCCGCGCGCCTCATGCAGCGTGAAGCGGGTCGGTCCGTCGGCCGCTTCCACCTCGGTCGAGGCCGAGCGGGCTTCGAGGATGCCGAGCTGGTACAGGGGTCGCAGGCCGAGTGCGGCCGCGCGCGGCGTCCAGTCGAGGCCGCGGGCGTCGAGGCGCCACTCGTCGCCCTCGAGCTCGAAGACCTGCATGCGTCCGGACGGCAGGCGCGTGAGCGTCGCGCGGTAGCGCCGCGCGCCGGCCTGCTCGAAGAACAATTCGGCCACGGGCTGGTTCGGCCGCATCGGCTGGTAGGTCGCGAGATCTCCGGCGACCGGCCAGACCGTCACCACGATCGAAATCGCCACGAGCGCCAGCAGCAGGTTGCCGGCGGCGGCCCAGCGACGGCCCGCGAGCCAGCGGCTCCAGGCGAGCAGCGCCGCGACGAGGACAAAGCCGGCGAGCACGAGCAGCGGCGCGCTCATGCCGGTTCAGTCGATGAAGCGCGAGCACGCGCCGGCGCGGACCAGTCGTGCCAGCGTGCCGATGTCCCGGTCGAGCCGGTGATCGTGGCGGCGCAGGGGAACGTGCTGGCGGATGAGTGCGTGCACGCGCTGCAGCTCGGGCGTGGTCGTGAGCGGTTCCATGGAGTCCACTGCGTGGGCCGCCGCCAGCAGCTCGATGCCGAGCACCGCCGCGGTGTTCTTGCAAACGGTGAGCAGCTTGCGACCGGCCCAGGGCGCCATGCTCACGTGGTCCTCCTGGCCGGCGGAGGTGGGCAGGCTGTCCACCGAGGCCGGGTGCGCCAGGGTCTTGTTCTCGGAGACCAGCGCCGCCGCGGTCACGTGCGCCATCATGAAGCCGGACTCCAGGCCGGGCTCGGTCGCGAGGAACATGTTGAGGTTCGGATTGACGCGCCGGTCGAGCAGGTCGATGCGCCGCTCCGAGATGCTGGCGAGCTCGGCCACGGCGATCGCGAGGAAGTCGCTCACGAATCCGACGGGCTCGGCATGGAAGTTGCCGCCCGAGAGAATCTCGTCGCCGAAGATCAGCGGGTTGTCGGACACGCCGTTCACCGCGGCACCGAGTACCTGCCGCGCGTGCTCGAGGGTGTGCTCGACCGCGCCGAACACCTGCGGCATGCAGCGCACGGCGTAAGGGTCCTGCACCCGCTCGCAGTGCTCGTGGCTGCGGCGGATCTCGCTGTCGGTGAGCAGGCGGCGCAGGCGGCGGGCGACCTCGACCTGCCCCGGCAGGCGGCTCGCCTCCTGGATGCGCGCGTCGAAGGGCGCGTGGCTGCCCGCGAGGCCCTCGACGGTGAGGGCGCCGGCGACGATCGAGGCGTCGAGCAGGCGCTCGGCCTGGAAGAGCCCCTCGAGTGCCAGGGCGAGGCTCAACTGGGTGCCGTTCAGCAGCGCGAGCCCTTCCTTGGCCTGGGGCGCGAAAGCCTCGAGGCCAGCGGCCCGCAGCACGGCCTCGTTCGAGAACGCCTCGCCGGCGCGGGTCGCCTCGCCCTCGCCGACCAGCGCGAGGCCGATGTGGGCGAGCGGCGCGAGGTCGCCCGAGGCGCCCACCGAGCCCTGCGCGGGCACGACCGGCAGTACGTCGGCGTTGAGCAGCGCGAGCAGCATCTCGGCGAGCAGCGGTCGGGCACCGGAGTATCCCGCCGCGAGGCTGTTCGCCTTGAGCAGCAGCATGCGTCGCACGAGGTGCGGGGCGAGCGGCTCGCCCGTGCCGCAGGCGTGGCTGCGGATCAGGTTGAGCTGAAGCTTGCGGGTCTGCGCGACCGGGATGACGCGGTTGGCAAAGGCGCCGAAACCGGTGTTGATGCCGTAGGAGACCCCGCCGCCCGCGACCGCGCGCTCGACGGCCTCGACCGAGGCCTGCATGCGTTCACGGGCCGCGGCCGCGAGGCGCACCTCGGGGCGCTGCGACTCGAATGCGCGCAGCATGCCGAGCGTGAGCGCGGTTCCGTCGAGCTCGAGCAGCGGTCGTCGCGTCGTCAGGATCGTCATGCCGTCACCCCGCGGCGAGTCTACAGCGCTCAGGCGTGCAGCGACCGGTAGCGAACGCGGTGCGGCTGCTCGGCGTCGTCGCCGCGGCGCTTCTTGAGATCGGCGACGTAGTCGGAGTAGTTGCCCTCGAACCAGATCGCCTCGCTGTCGCCCTCGAAGGCGAGGATGTGGGTCGCGATGCGGTCGAGGAACCAGCGGTCGTGCGAGATCACCACCGCGCAGCCGGGGAACGTCAGCAGCGCCTCCTCGAGCGCACGCAGGGTCTCGACGTCGAGGTCGTTGGTCGGTTCGTCGAGCAGCATGACGTTGCCGCCGGCTTGCAGCACCTTGGCGAGGTGCACGCGGTTGCGCTCGCCGCCGGACAGCTCGCCGATCGACTTCTGCTGCTCCGCGCCGCGAAAGTTGAAGCGGGCGACGTAGGCGCGCGAGCGGCGTCTAGTAGTTGCCGACCTTGAGCATGTCCTGGCCGTCGGAGATCTCCTCGAACACGGTCTTGCTGTCGTCGAGCGACTGGCGGCTCTGGTCGACGTAGGCGAGCTTCACGGTCTCGCCGATGCGGATCTCGCCCGCATCCGGGGTTTCCTGGCCGGTCAGCATGCGAAACAGCGTCGTCTTGCCGGCGCCGTTCGGGCCGATGATGCCGACGATGCCGCCCTGCGGCAGGTTGAACTCGAGGTTCTCGAACAGCAGCTTCTCGCCGAAGGCCTTCGAGAGCCCCTTGGCCTCGATCACGAGGTCGCCGAGGCGCGGTCCCGGCGGGATGTAGATCTCGTTGGTCTCGTTGCGCTCCTGGAATTCGCGCGACTCCAGTTCCTCGAAGCGCTGCAGGCGAGCCTTGCTCTTCGCCTGCCGCGCCTTCGGGTTCTGGCGCACCCACTCGAGCTCGCGGGCGAGCATCGTCTTGATGCGCGCGCCTGCTGCTTGTTCCTCGACCTTGAGGCGCTGCTTCCTTCTGCTCGAGCCAGGAGGAGTAGTTGCCCTGCCACGGGATGCCGTGGCCGCGGTCGAGCTCGAGAATCCAGCCGGCGACGTTGTCGAGGAAGTAGCGGTCGTGGGTCACGGCGATGACCGTGCCCGGATACTGCTCGAGGAAATGCTCGAGCCAGCGCACCGACTCGGCGTCGAGGTGGTTGGTCGGTTCGTCGAGCAGCAGCATGTCGGGCTTCGACAGCAGCAGCCGGCACAGCGCGACGCGGCGCCGCTCGCCGCCCGAGATCTTCGTGACGTCGGCGTCCCACGGCGGCAGGCGCAGCGCGTCGGCGGCCATCTCGAGCTGGTGGTCGAGGTTGTCGCCGTCGGTCGCCTGGATGATCGCCTCGAGCTTCGCCTGCTCGGCGGCGATCTTGTCGAAGTCGGCGTCCGGCTCGGCGTAGGCCGCATAGACGGCCTCGAGCTTCGCGAGCGCGTCCGTGATGTGGGCGACCGCCACCTCGACGTTGCCGCGCACGTCCTTGGTCGGATCGAGCTCGGGCTCCTGCGGGAGGAAGCCGATCTTGATGCCGGGCTGCGGTCGCGCCTCGCCCTCGAAATCCTTGTCCATGCCGGCCATGATCCGCAGCAGCGTGGACTTGCCCGAGCCGTTGAGACCGAGCACGCCGATCTTGGCGCCGGGGAAGAAGCTGAGCGAGATGTCGCGCAGGATCACGCGCTTCGGCGGCACGATCTTGCCGACGCGGTTCATGGTGTAGACGTACTGGGCCATGGGCTTGGACTTCGCTGCCGGGGCGGAAAAGGGCCGCGATTATGCGTCCTCAGGGCCGCCCCGCGCCACGCGGCAGCGCCGGTGGCTCCGTCCAGTCGGCCGGGTCGAGCCCGTAGAACTCCCGCAGCAGTGTGTACACGCTCGGATGCGCTTTGCGCAGCTCCGCCGCCCGGTCGATGAAGTCCTCGGTCGCGACCGCGAAGAACTCGGCCTCGTCCTCGGCCGCATAGGGATCGAGGAAGGTGTATTCGCCGCGATCCACGGCATCGAGCATCGAGTCGAACTCGAGGACGAGGTCGGCGGCCCAGGCGCTCACGGGGCGGCCGCCCTCGGCGAGGCCGGCGCCCTCGGCGTCGAGATAGTGGGCGAACTCGTGCAGGGCGACGTTGTAGCCTTCGCCGGGCGCGCGTGCCGCCTCGAGGACGTCCTCCCACGACAGGATGATGCGGCTAGAGTCCCAGGCCTCGCCCGACAGCACCCGCCGGCGCCGCTCGACGACGCCGGCCTCGTCCTCGACCTCGTCCTCGACCCAGAACGCCGCCGGGTACACCAGCACCGAGTGCAGCTCGTCGTAGTGGCCACGGCGGCCGAGCACCAGCAGGCAGGCGAGGGCGGCGAGCGTTGCCCGGATCTCCTCGGTGATCGCGAGGCCGTTGCAGCCGATGAGCTCCTTCTCGGCCAGGAATGCGCTCACGAGGGACTCGAGCCGCGCGCGCAGCGCGGGCGGAAGTCGCCGCGCGGCCGGCACGTTGCGGTCGATCGCGGCGAGCGCGCCCGCCGACAGGGGTTCGGCCATGCGGCCGGCGCGGCGCCGCGCCCGCCACCAGGGCGAGGCGATCAGCCACGCGAGCACGCCGATCGCGACGACGGCGATCGCGACGACCGGCGTCACTCCAGGCTCAGCCGTAGCTCTTCTTCAGCCGCTCGACCAGCTTGACGTAGGCTTCCTTGGCCTTGGTCGAGTCCGTGCCCTTGAGCTTTGCCCAGGCGTCGTACTTGGCACGGCCGGCGAAGTCGAGGGCGCCGGGACGCTCGCCCGTCACGTCTCCCGCGGTCGCCTGCTTGTACTGCGCATAGAGCCGCAGCATGTCCTCATTGTCGGGACGTTTGGTCAGCGTCTTGACGTCGGCGACGGCGGTCTCGAACTGCTTGTTCAGGTCGGGCATTCGTCTCATCCCCTGGTTCTGGTACCGGTCCAGCATACCCGAGCGCCGATTACGCCCGCAGCTGGTTGACGAGTTCCTTGAGCCGGCGCAGGTCCGCGGCGGCCGGGCGCGGGCCGTAGCGCAGGGCCGCGTAGAGGGCGCGGATGGACGCGAGGTCGCGGGCGAGGTCGGGACAGGCGGCGGCGGCGCGATCGAGAAAGGCGACCGGCCCCTCGGTCGGGCCCGGCGCGAGGCCGCGGCGGCGCAGGCGTCGAGCCACGATGGCGTGCAGTCGCGCCGGCCAGTCGCGCGGTGGCGCACGGAAGCGCCAGGCGAGGTAGAGCGACAGCGCGGTGAAGAAGGCGGCGAGGCTCGCGGCCATGCCGAGCCCGAGCGTGCGCCAGTCGGGGTCGTCGAAGCCGAGCCGCTCGAGCAGCTTCATCTGGCCCGCGGCGTTGAAGCGCACCACGCGCTCGTTCCAGAAGTCGTTCACGGTGTCCCAGCCGAGCGTCACCTGCGTCCACAGCGCGCTCGCGTCGCGCAGGCGGCCGGGCACGGGCTCCGACTCGGCCACCGCGCGGATCAGGCCCTGCTCGATGCGCTCCGGCGCCACGGCCGCGGTCGGATCGACGCGCAGCCAGCCGCGGCCCGCGACCCAGATCTCCGACCAGGCGTGAGCGTCCGACTGGCGAACGATGAGGTAGCCGCCGAGCGGGTTGAATTCGCCGCCCTGGTAGCCGGTGACGACGCGCGCCGGCACGCCGGCCGCGCGCATCACGAGCGTGAAGGCTGCAGCGTAGTGCTCGCAGAAGCCGCGCCGCGTCTCGAACAGGAACTCGTCCATCGCGTTGTCGGCGAGCTTTGGCGGGTCGAGCGTGTACACGAACGGCTGCTCGCGGAACATCCGGAGCATCGCCCCGGTGATGGCGAGTGGGTCGCCGTGGCGCGCGACGAGCTCGGCCGCGAGCGCACGGCTGCGCGGGTTGCCCTCGGGCGGCAGCTGCAGCCCCTTGCGGCGCAGCGTCTGCGGCAGGTCGGCCCCGGCCACGAAGCGCGGGAAGGAGCGCAGCCGGAACGAGGAGACCTCCGTGAGGCGCCGCGGCGAGACCAGCTGGAAATCGTAGGTCCGGTAGGCCTCGCGCTCCGGCCACTGGCCCGGGATGTCGAGCGCCAGGATCCACTGGCGGTCGGTCGGTTCGAGCGTGATCTGGTAGTCCACCGGGTCGCCGAGCAGCACCACTTCCTGCTCGGGGAAGGCCTGCGCGCGCGGCCGTCGCCACGTGCGCCCGTCGAACTCGTGCAGCACCGGTCCGCGCCAGTAGCGCTGGGCGGGTGGCGGCAGCGGGCCGTCGAAGCGCACGCGGAAGGCGACCTCGCCCGACACGCTGAGGTCCGAGATTTCGCCCGGCGTCATCTCGTCGCCGAGCCCGGTGCGCGCCGACTGGCCGGCCGCCACGCCCCAGAACGGGCCCGGCAGGCGCGGGAACAGCACGAACAGCAGTACGGCGAGCGGCAGCGCCTGCAGCGTGAGCGCGCCGGCGCGCAGCAGCACCGCGCGGGAGGAGTCGCCGCCGGCGCCCGCGTGCACGCGCAGCAGTGCGGCCGTAACGAAAGCGACGCCGGCTAGCAGATAGGGCAGCTGCGCGAGCCGCTGGTCGCGCAGCATGGCCGCGTACAGCAGGAAGTACGCGATGAACGCGAGCACAGTCAGGTCGCGCGAGCCGCGAGTCTCGAGCAGCTTCACGCCCGCCATCAGCGCGAGGAACACCGTGCCCGCCTCGATGCCGTTCACGGTGCGGTAGGAACCGAGTACCGCCAGCGGCACGATCACGAGCACCACGATGCGCAGCCAGCGGGGCACGAGTGGCCAGCCGCGGCGGTTGGCGGCCCAGCGCCAGGCGCAGGCTGCCACGACGAGCAGCGTCGCCCAAAGCGGCAGGAACGGCAGGTGCGGCCCGAGCGCGACCAGCAGCGCGGCCAGGATCCAGCCGAGCCCGCGCAGCGGCGCGGTACCGGTGGCCAGGCGGCCTGACTCAGAGGTTGCCACGGCCTTCCTCGTGGAGCGCGAGCGCGTTGAGGCAGCGCTCGCGCTGCGCGGGACCGACGTTGGGCTCGATCACGATCCCCGGCAGGCGCAGCCCGTAGGCCTCGCCGCGCTCGTGCGCGTCGAGCACCCAGCGGGTCAACTGCGCGAGTCGAGCCTCCGTACCGAGGGCCGGCAGTGAGTCCCAGTCGAACACGTGCGACACGACGTCGGTGCCGGCGTATTGCTTGGTGAGCAGGCCCTGGCCGCGCGCGTAGGCCTTCCAGGCGATGCGCCGCAGCGAGTCGCCGGGCTGGAACGGCCGCAGTCCCGCGAAATCGTGCTCGCCCTGGGCTCGGTCCTGCGCGCCGCCGGTGTCGGTCTCGACGCCGGGCGGCGTGCGGCCGCGGGCGGCGGGCGCGGGCCACGCGATCGCGTGCTGGTCGCCGTGCACCACGGCCCAGGCCCGGAACAGGCCGAGCGGATGCCGCGTCGCGACCGTGTAGCGCGCGAGCGGCACGCGGCCGCGGCGCGTCGCCGGCAGGGGCAGCTCGACGGTCGCCGCGCCTGCCGCCGGCACGTCGGCCACGCGCGGTGGCGAGGACCCGGTGCCGAGTTCGATCTGCGGCCGGGCAGTCACGGAGCGGTTCTCGAGCAGCAGCCGGAACGCGACCTCGCCGCCCGCGAACGCGGACTCCGCCGCGGCCAGCCGCAGTTCGAGACCGACCAGGTTGCCATGGCAGTGGTGCATGGCCACGAGTCCAATGCCCGTGAGCAGGAAAGCGAGCCCGAGCCCGAGGTTGTTCCCGAAGTTGAGGCCGCCCAGGACCATCGCGAACACCATGGCCGCGTAGCCGAGGCCGAGGGCCGTGGGCAGGATGTAGATGCGCCGGCGATCGAGCCGCACCGGGTCCGGGTCGGGGCCCTGCCGTCGGCGGATCCACGCCTGCACACGCGCGTCGAGGGCCGAGCGCAGTCCGCGGGACGGTTCAGCCATCGGATCTCAGGGCACGGGGACGGCTTCGAGCACGTGCCGGCCGACCTGTCCCGCGTCCCGGAAGCGCGACTCGTCGCGCGGCGCGAGCCGGTGGCCGACCACGGGCCCGAGCACGGCCTGCACGTCTTCGGGCAGAACGCCCGCGTGGCCGTGCATCAGCGCCCAGGCCTGCGCGGCGCGCAGCAAGGCGATCACGGCACGCGGCGACAGGCCCGCCTCGAAATCCGCGGACTGCCGCGTGTACGCGGCGACGGCCTGCACGTAGTCGAGCAGCGCCTCCGAGGCGTGCACGCGCGGCACCTCGCCCTGGAGCCTGAGCAACTGCTGCGGCGTGAGCGCGGTGGCGAGCGAGGCGAGCAGGTCGCGGCGGTCGCGGCCGAGCAGCAGCTGGCGCTCGAGCGTCGGCAGCGGGTAACCGAGCTCGATGCGCATCAGGAACCGGTCGAGCTGCGACTCCGGCAGCGGGAAGGTGCCCACCTGGTACAGCGGATTCTGCGTGGCGATGACGAAGAACGGCTCGCTCAGGGGATAGGTCTGGCCATCGGCCGTGACCTGGTGCTCCTCCATCGCCTCGAGCAACGCGCTCTGCGCCTTGGGGGACGCGCGGTTCACCTCGTCGGCGAGCACGAGCTGCGAGAACACCGGGCCGCGGTGGAAGCGGAACTGCCCGCTCTCCGCCTCGAACACCGATACGCCGATGATGTCGGCCGGCAGCAGGTCGCTGGTGAACTGGATGCGCTGGTAGGAGAGCCCGAGCGTGCGCGCGAGCGCATGCGCGAGCGTGGTCTTGCCGACGCCCGGGATGTCCTCGATCAGCAGGTGGCCGCGCGCCAGCAGGCAGGCGAGGCACAGGCGCAGCTGCGGCTCCTTGCCGATGATGATCTCGCCGAGGCGCGCGATGGCGGCCTCCGCGAGGTGCACCGCCTCGTCGCGGGCGACAGCCGTGCCCTGGGCGTTGGCGCTCACGCCGGCCCCCCGCCCGGCTGCAGGGCGGCGAGGCGCCGGCGCTGCTCGCCGAGCTGTGCGAGCTGACGGTCGAACTCGGCGATGCGCGCCTGTTCCTGCGCGACCACCTCGGCCGGGGCGTTGGCGACGAAATTCGCGTTGCCGAGCTTGCCCGCGCAGCGGTCGCGCTCCTGGCCGGCCTTGGCGCGCCGCTTGTCGAGGCGCGCGATTTCCGCGGAGACGTCGTCCACCAGGCGGGCGAACGGCGCGAGCACGCTCACGCCGTTCACGATGGCGATGGCGCAGGGAGGCAGGTCCGCCTCGGAGGCGATCGCCGTGACCGATTCGAGGTTTGCGACCCGCGCGATCGCGGGGGCGAGCGCCGCAAGCGCCGCACCGTCGCCGCCGCGCTCGAAGCGCACGAAGACGGGCGTGGCGCGCGAGTGCGGCACGTCGAGCTCGCCGCGGATCTGGCGGATGCCGAGCACCACGGCCTTGAAAACAGCCACCTGTCGGTCGGCATCGGCGTCGGCGGGGAAGTCGCCGGTCCGCGGATAGGACTCGAGCATGACGCTGGGACCCGCGCGGCCGGCAAGCGGCGCGACCCGCTGCCAGACCTCCTCGGTGATGTACGGCATGAGCGGGTGCAGCAGCCGCAGCGTCGCCTCGAGCACGTCGACGAGGGTACGGCGCGTGCCGCGTTTCGCCGCGGGCGACGCAACGGGGGACTGCAGCACCGCCTTGGCGTTCTCCAGGTACCAGTCGCAGAACTCGTACCACACGAATTCGTAGGCTGCCTGCGCGGCGAGGTCGAAACGGTAGCCCTCGAGCGACCGGCGCACGTCGTGCACGGCGGCACCGAGGCGCCCGCGGATCCAGCGGTCGGCGACGCCGTACTCGACCTCGCCCGCGGCGGTGTCCGCCGCATGCGGCTCGGTGTTCATCAGCACGAAGCGCGCAGCGTTCCACAGCTTGTTGCAGAAGTTGCGGTAGCCTTCGACGCGCCCGAGGTCGAAGCGGATGTCGCGCCCCATGGTGGCGAGCGAGGCGAAGGTGAAGCGCAGCGCGTCGGTGCCGTAGGCGGGGATTCCTTGCGGGAACTGCTTGCGCGTCGCCTTCTCGATCGAGGACTTCATCTGCGGCTGCATCAGGCCGGTGGTGCGCTTGGCGATGAGCGCCTCGAGCTCGATGCCGTCGATCAGGTCGAGCGGGTCGATGATGTTGCCCTTCGACTTGGACATCTTCTGGCCGTGCTCGTCGCGAATGAGGCCCGTGATGTAGACCTCGCGGAACGGCACGTCGCGCATGAACTCGAGGCCCATCATGATCATCCGGGCGACCCAGAAGAAGATGATGTCGAAGCCGGTGACCAGCACGCTCGAGGGATAGAACGTCGCCAGCTCCGGCGTCTTCTGCGGCCAGCCTAGAGTCGAGAACGGCCACAGCGCCGAACTGAACCACGTGTCGAGCACGTCCTCGTCGCGGGCGAGCGCGACCTCGCGGCCGTGGTGCTTCGCGGCGGCGGCCAGCGCCTCGGCCTCCGTGCGGGCGACGTAGACGCGGCCCGTCGCGTCGTACCAGGCGGGGATGCGGTGGCCCCACCACAGCTGGCGGCTGATGCACCAGTCCTTGATGTTGTGCATCCACTGGAAGTAGGTCTTGGCCCAGTTGTCCGGAACGAAGCGGATGCGGCCGTCCTCGACCGCGCGGATCGCGGGTTCGGCGAGCGGCGCGATGCGCACGTACCACTGGTCGGTGAGCCAGGGCTCGAGCACGGCCCCGCTGCGGTCGCCGCGCGGCACGGGCAGGGTGTGCGGCTCGATCTTCTCGAGCAGGCCCTCGGCCTCGAGGTCGGCCACCACGCGCTTGCGGGCCTCGAAGCGGTCGAGCCCGCGGTAGGCGGGCGGCGCCGCGTCGTTCATCGCAGCGTCGGCGGTGAGCACGTTGATCACGGCGAGGCCGTGGCGCTTGCCGATCTCGCTGTCGTTGAAGTCGTGGGCGGGCGTGATCTTCACGCAGCCGCTGCCGAAGGCCGGGTCCACGTACGCGTCGGCGATGATCGGGATCAGGCGGTCGGTGAGCGGCAGGCGGATCTCGCGCCCGACGAGGTGCCGGTAGCGATCGTCGTCGGGATGCACCGCGACGGCCGTGTCGCCGAGCATGGTCTCCGGGCGCGTGGTGGCGACGACGAGGTGGCCCGGGCCGTCGGCGAGCGGGTAGCGCAGGTGCCAGAGACTGCCGGCCTCGGCCTCGGCGACCACCTCGAGGTCCGACAGTGCCGTGTGCAGCACCGGGTCCCAGTTCACGAGGCGCTTGCCGCGATAGATGAGGCCCTTCTCGTGCAGCCGCACGAACACCTCGGCGACCGCGGCCGAGAGCCCCTCGTCCATCGTGAAGCGCTCGCGCGACCAGTCCACGGAATTGCCGAGGCGGCGCATCTGGTTCGAGATCGTGCCGCCCGACTGCTCCTTCCAGGACCACACGCGCTCGACGAAACGCTCGCGACCGAGGTCCTGGCGCGTCTCGCCCTCGCCGTTCAGCTGCCGCTCGACCACCATCTGGGTCGCGATGCCGGCGTGGTCGGTGCCGGGCTGCCACAGCGTTCGGTCGCCGTCCATGCGGTGGAAGCGGGTGAGTGCGTCCATCAGCGTGTGCTGGAACGCGTGGCCCATGTGCAGCGTGCCCGTGACGTTGGGCGGCGGGATCATGATGCAGTACGGGGCACCCGTGCCGGCGGGCGCGAACCAGCCCGCTGCCTCCCAGCGTTCGTAATTGCGCGCCTCGATGTCGCGCGGCGAGTACCCCTTGTCCATCGGGCCCTCAGTCGGCGCGCGCGGAGCCGTGGAAGTGCTCGTCCACGATGCGTGCCACCAGCGCCGGCAGCTCGGCACGCAGGCGGTCGGAGACCTGCTCGAGCAGCAGGACCTCGAGCTCGCGGCAGGCGTTGTGCACCAGCTCGTCGGCGTGATCGTGGATCGCGGTCGTCAGGCGCGCCTCGAGGTCGCCGAGGAACAGCAGGGTGCGGTCGATCGGCGCGCCGGAGTCCGGTGCGTCCTCGACGATGTCCGTGAGTACCGGGATGGCTTCCAGCGGATGGCTCATGGCGTCCTCGGGTCTGGAGGGCGGGTTCAGAGGGAATGCGACTGCGGGGCGAGGCCCGCATCGCGGTAGCTGCGCCAGCGTACCCGGCCCGCACGCTTCGCGGCCTCGTCCGGCGTCACGATCTCGCACAGCCGTCCGAACGCCTCGAAACCCGCCGGCGCCTCCGGCGCGAGGTTGACGAGGACGTCCCGGTGCGAGTCCGGCAGGCCGCTGCTCGAGATCAGCACCGGGGTCTGTTCGGCCACGGCCGGCTCCGCCGGCCAGACCGCGTGCGGCACGAAGCTGCGGTCGCTGAAGGTCCACATCAGGTCGTCGAGTTCCGCGGTCTCGACGGGGCTCGCAGTGCGGACCGCGACCCGCAGGCCCTGGTCGAAGGCCTTCTCCGCCAGGCGGCAGGCGGTCAGCAGCCGCGAGCGCGCGTCGCTCGAACTCAGCAGGTAGAAGTCGACCTGGGGCGCGGTCACGGCTGGCGGTGGATCAGGAAATCCACCAGCAGCGGCACCGGGCGGCCGGTGCTGCCCTTGTGGCTGCCCGAGACGTAGGCCGTGCCTGCGATGTCCACGTGCGCCCAGCGCAGCCCGTCGGTGAACTTGGCGAGGAAGCACGCCGCGGTGATCGCGCCGCCCTCGCGGCCGCAGGCGTTCGCGAAGTCCGCGAAATTGCTTTTGAGCTGGTCGTGGTACTCCTCGGCCATGGGCATGTGCCAGGCGCGGTCCTCGGCGCGACGGCCCGCGGCGGTGAGTTCGGCGGCGAGGTCGTCGTCGTTGCTCATCACTGCGCTGGTGTGCGCGCCGAGCGCGATCACGCAGGCGCCGGTCAGGGTCGCGACGTCCACCACCACGGCGGGCTTGAGGCGGCGGGCGTAGGTGAGTGCGTCGCAGAGGATCAGCCGGCCCTCGGCGTCGGTGTTGATCACCTCGATGGTCTGGCCGGACATGCTGTGCACCACGTCGCCGGGCTTGGTGGCCCGGCCGCTCGGCATGTTCTCGCAGGCCGGCACCACGCCGACCACGTTCAGCGGCAGGCCGATCTCCGCCGCCGCCTTGACGGCGCCGAAGACGCTCGCGGCGCCGGTCATGTCGAACTTCATCTCGTCCATGCCCGGCGGCTGCTTGAGCGAGATGCCGCCGGAATCGAAGGTCACGCCCTTGCCGACCAGCACCACCGGCGCATCGCCCGCGGCTCCGCCGCGATGGCGCAGCACGATCAGCTTGGCGGGCTCGTCCGTGCCGGCGGTGACCGACAGGAACGCTCCCATCTTGAGCCGCTTGAGTTCCGGCTCGTCGAGCACCTCGGCGGTCACGCTGCGGTACGCCTTGGCGAGCTCGCGTGCTTGCTTGGCGAGGTAGCCCGGCGTACAGACGTTGGCCGGCAGGTTGGCGAGGTCGCGCGTCAGGGCCGCGCCTGCGGCGATGCCGCGGCCGTGCTCGAGGCCGCGCTCGGCCTCCGGATTCTGGTCCTTGTGCGACACGGCGATGCCGAAGCTCTTCAGTGCATGCGCCGGAGGCTTGCGCGAGCTGCGAATCGCCGGCACCCGGTAGAGCGCGCCGCCCACGGCCTCGGCGGCGAGGCGCCCGCGGTAGTACGCGTCGGTCTCCGTCACCGGCTCGATCGACAGGAAGCTCACCGCGTCGCGCGAACCGGTGCGCGCAAGCGCCGTGGCGGCGGCGAGGAGCGCCTTCTTGTACTGCTTGCGGCCGAAGGAGTCCTTCTTGCCGAGGCCGACCACGAGCACACGCTCGCAGGGGCCGCCCTCCACGTCGAGCAGCATCGTCTCGCCGGCCTTGCCGCGCGCGTCGCGGCGTTTGACGAGGCGGGCGATGCGACCGCCGAGCGCAGCGTCGAGCTGGGCGGCGGAGGCGGAGAGGGTGCCGGACTCGTAGAGCCCGACGATTGCGCAGTCCGTGCGCTGTTGTGCGGCCGAGCCGCTGACGGCGTAGAAACGCATCGATGCTGTCCCTGTTGGGTCGTGTTGATAGACTTGCGGCCTGCGCGGAACGGACCGCGATCGCCGGGACGATACGACCGAGCGCGCAGAAGCGCCGAAGTCTACCGTTTCCCGTCCGGAGCCGCACCCGTGCTCAGCCGGCTTGACCGATACCTGCTTCGCGAAGTCGTCCTGACATTCGTGGCCGTGACCGGCGTGCTGCTCGTCATCCTGCTGTCGAACCAGTTCGCGCGCGTCCTCGGCCAGGCGGCCCAGACGGGCCTGCCCGGCAGCATCGTCGTCACGCTGATCGGTCTCACCACGCTGCAGCAGCTCACGGTGCTGGTGCCCATCGGGTTGTTCCTCGGCATCGTGCTCGCCCTCGGCCGGCTCTATCACGAGAGCGAGATGACTGCGATGACGGCCTGCGGCGTGGGGCCGCTCAGCATCTACCGGCCCATCGCCGTGCTGACGTTGCTGGTCGTGGTGCTGCTCGCGCTGCTGTCGATGCGGGTCGTGCCCGCCGCGGGCGCCCGTGCCCAGGAAATACGGGTCGAGGCGTTGCGCGCCGCCCAGTTCGGGGCGCTCGAGCCCGGCCGGTTCCGCACCTTCGCCGGCGGCGAGGCGGTGTTCTACGCCGAGAAGGTCAGCCGCTCGGGCCAGCTCGAGGGCGTGTTCGTCCAGCGTCGAAACGAAGACCGGGTCGAGATCGCGGTCGCCGCGCGCGCCGAGCAACGCGGCGCCGGGCAGCCCGAGCAGGTGTTCGTGCTGTTCGACGGGCTCCGTTACGAGGGCATCCCTGGGCGCACCGAATGGCGCGTCGTCGAGTTCGAGGAGCACGGCATCCCGGTGCGCATGCCGGAGTACACGCCGAAGCGCGAGCGGCGCGAGCTGCGGCCGACCGGCGACCTGATCGGCTCCACGGAAGGGGCGGACCGCGCCGAACTCGCCTGGCGCCTCGCCGTGCCGGTGATGGCGGCCGTGCTGATGGTGCTCGCCGTGCCGCTCGCCAAGCTGCGCCCCCGGCAGGGCCGCTTCGCCCGCGTGGGCGCCGCGGTGCTCGCGTACTTCGTCTACTCCAACCTCGTCGCGGCCGTGCGCGTGTGGATCGAGAAGGACAGTCCCGGCGGCGCGCTCGGCCTGTGGTGGGTGCACCTGCTGCCGCTCGCGCTGGCGGCCTGGCTGCTGTGGCGCGGGGAGCGGCCGGGGCCACTGTGGCGGCGCAGGGCGGGGGGCTGAGATGGGACAGCTCGGCCGCTACATCGTCCGCACGGTGCTGGCCTACACGGCCCTCGTGATGATGGTGCTGCTCGCGCTCGGCGCGCTGTTCCTGTTCATCGGCCAGCAGGACGACATCGGCACGGGCGGTTACACCGCCACGCAGGCGATGCTGTTCGTGCTGCTGAACCTGCCGAGCTACCTGTTCCAGCTGCTGCCGGTCGCGGCGCTGATCGGCACGCTGCTCGGCCTCGGCAACCTCGCGCGCGGCAGCGAGCTCGTGGTGATGCGCGCCGCAGGCGTGTCGACGCTGCGCTTCTGCGGCTGGCTCGGCGTGGCCGGGCTGGTCCTGGCGGTGCTCATGGTGGGGCTCGGCGAGTTCGTCGCGCCGCCGCTCGAGAAGTACGCCCGGGCGCTCAAGGTGTTCAGCAAGAACAGCCAGTTCAGCTTTGCCGGCAACCGCGGGGCGTGGTTGCGCGACGGCGACACGATCATCAGCGTGCAGCAGCAGTCGGCCGGCTCCACCTACGGCGGCGTGCAGGTGTTCCGCTTCGATCCCGGGCGGCGCCTGCTGAGCGTCGGGTCGGGCCGAGTCGGCGAGCCTCGATGCCGACAACCAGTGGCGCCTCGAGGGCTTCGAGGAAACGCGCTTCGTGGACGGCCGCACCGAGGTCGGCAGCACGCCCCTGCAGCCGCTGCGTTCGACGCTCTCGGCCGACCTGCTGGGGCTCGCGGTGGTCGAGCCCGAGGCGCTCGGGCTGCGCGATCTGCGCGCCTACATCGCGCACCTGCAGCGCAACGACCTCGAATCGGGCTCGTTCGAGATCGCGCTGTGGTCGCGCCTCTCGAGGGTCGTGGCGCTGGTGCTCGTGGTGATGCTGGCGTTGCCGTTTGCGCTTGGCCCGATGCGCTCCTCCGGGCAGGGTGCCCGCGCGGTCATCGGCATCCTGATCGGTGCGGGGTTCGTGCTGCTGAGCCAGACGCTCGAGAGCAGCGGGCAGCTGTTCGACCTGCCGCCGCTGGTGGTCGGCTGGGGACCGACGATGCTGCTCGCATTGCTCACGGGGGTGCTGCTCGCGCGCACGCGTTGATCGGCGGTCAGCTGCGGCGGGCCGCCTTCGGCACGACCACCACGCGGGTGCGGCTCAGGCGGTCGTGCCAGGCGCGGCGCTCGGGGTCGACGAGGATCCATAGGTACCCGAGCCCGAGCGGCAGCCAGGAGAGCAGGGCGGCGGCAAGCCGCCGCACCGTGTCGCCCCACGTCGGCCGCCCGCCGTCCGCGCGCTCGAGCTGCAGCCGCCACGACGCCATGCCGAGCGTCTGCCCGCGTCGCGTCCAGAAGACGCCGAAGAACCCGATCGTGAGCAGGACGAGCACCCCCCGGTACACGAACTCGAGGAGCGGATTGCCCCGGGGGGAGATCGCCTCGCCGCCGGTGAGCGGCAGGAACAGCCCGGTGGCCACCATCAGCACGGCCAGCAGCAGCAGCCCGTCGTAGAGCAGCGCGCCGAGGCGGCGCAGCAGGCCGGCGGGCTGCGGGCGCTCGTCAGGCATCGATTCCACCGGGCGCCTAGAATTTCTCGGGTCGCAGCACGTCCACGTCCTGCATGAACAGGATCATGGCGTAGTGATCGTAGTAGCCCACGCGCAGCCGCGTCGCGACCCGTTCGGCGAGCGCCGGATCGCACACGATCTCGATGCGGACGTTGCCCTGCTGGGACCATTCGGACTGCCTGCGGCCGCGCCCGCCCTTGCCGCGGGCGTCGGTGATCGTGTAGCCGCGCACGCCCAGCGCGTCGAACTCCGCGACCAGTTCGCGCTCGAGTGCGGCCTCGGTGACGATGGTCAGCAGGCGACGGGGGAACTGCTCCATGGCCTCGACTCCTCAGGCCGCGAGCGCCGCAGCGAGGCGCTCGTACAGCGGAATGCCGACGATGATGTTGAAGGGAAAGGTGACCGCGAGCGATGCGGTCAGCGACAGCGCGGGATTCGCCTCCGGCACCGCTGTGCGGATCGCGGCCGGTGCGGCGATGTAGGAGGCGCTCGCCGCCAGCGTCGCCAGCACGGTGACGCCCCCCGGCGACAGCCCGAGCGCGCGGCCGAGCAGCGCGCCGGTCACGGCAAACGCGAGCGGCGCGAGTAGGCCGAAGGCGACGATGAACACGCCGTGGCGGCGCAGCGTGGGTAGCTGCGCGGCCGCGATCAGGCCCATCTCGAGCAGGAACAGCGCGAGGATGCCCTTGAACAGGTCGAAGAACAGCGGCTGGATCGGCGCCGTGCCATCGGGACCTGCGATCCAGCCGATCGCGAGCCCGCCGAGCAGCAGCACGACGCTGCGCCCGAGGAACAGCTCGCGCAGCAGGTGCCCCCAGGCAAGCTTCCGCGACAAGCCGCGCGCCAGCAGGATGCCGGCCACGATGGCGGGAACCTCGAGCAGCACCACCCACACAGGGGCGCGCGCCTCGAACTCGATGCCGCGCGTCGCCAGATAGCCGATGACCACCGCGTACGTGCCCACGCTGACCGAGCCGTAGTGCGCGGCGAGCGAGGCTGCATCGGCGCGGCCCAGCCGTCCGATGCCCCGCGCCGCGGCATACGCGGGCAGCGGCAGCAGGAAGCCCAGCAGCAGGATGCCGCCCAGTTCCCCCAGCGGCAGTCCGCCGCCGTCGCGGGCCAGTTCCACGCCGCCCTTGAGCCCGATGGCGAGCAGCAGCAGGGTGCTCACGAAGTCGTAGATGGCCGACGGCAGGCGCAGGTCGGCGCGCGCCACGCCCGCAACGAGGCCGAGGACGAAGAACCAGATCACGGGATCCAGGGTGGGCATGTCGCGCCGCGCCGAGCCGCCGAGGGAGGTGCGCAACGGTATTCGAATCGCCCGTCGAAGTCACGGAGGCCATTGCTAAGATTCCGAGATCGAATCGAAGCTGAGCGAGGGGCACCGCGGCAATGACGCAACGCGACGAGCGGCTCGTATGGGACCTGCCGGTGCGGCTCGTGCACTGGCTGATCGTGCTCGTGGTGGCGGGCAGTTGGGCGACGCACTACGCCGGAATCGAGTGGTTCGCCTGGCACCGGCGTCTCGGCTACGCGGCGCTCGTACTGGTCGTCTTTCGCGTGGTCTGGGGCTTCGTCGGCACGCGTCACGCCAGATTCGGCAGTTTCCTGCACGGCCCGCGCGAGATCCTGGATTATCTGCGTGGTCGCACGGTCGAGGGGTCCGTCGGCCACAATCCGCTCGGGGGGCTCGGCGTCGTCGCGCTGCTCGGGGTGCTGCTCCTCCAGGCCTCGACAGGCCTGTTCGCCAACGACGAGATCATGAACGCCGGGCCGTTCTATGGCTGGATCGATCCGGCGCTCAGCAACCGCCTCACGACGCTGCACCGCCTGGGCTCCGACGCCTTGCTGGTGCTGATCGCCCTCCACGTGCTGGCGGTGACCTGGCACGTGCTCGGGCAGCGCCGGCCGCTGCTCAAAGCGATGTTCACCGGCCGCAAGCCCGCCGCCGACGTGCCGGCGGAGCAGGCGATCGCAGGCTCGCGGACAGGGCTCGCGCTCGCGATCGTCGCCGTGCTGGCGACTGCCCTCGCGATCGCCGTGCGCGCTGCGCCCGAGACGACGATCGCGCTCTACTGAACCCGCGCCGTGCGGCCCGGCCGCACGGCGCGCGCGAGTTGCGGCGCGCGGACGGTCAGTCCGCCTTGTACTTGTCGTGGCAGGCCTTGCAGGCGTTGGCCGTATCGAAGAACGCGGCCTTCGACTTGGCCTCATCGCCGCCCTTGGCTACCGTGGCGAGCGTCGCGCTGCGATCCACGAGGTCCTTCATCTTGGCGTCGAAGTCGGCGCGGTTGCTCCACAGCTCGGCCTTGGCCTTAGAACCGCCGATGCCCTGCGTCTCCGGGGAGTAGGACTCGGCCAGCATCGGCGTGAGCGCGGCGACGCGCCCGGCCCGCATGGCGAACTCGCCCGCGTCGTAGGGTGCCTTGCCCTGTGCCATGGCGCCCATCGGGCCGAAGTTCCAGGCAATCGCCTGGTAGACGGCCTTCCGGTACTTGAGCGCCTGCTCGCCCTTGGTGGGCTGTCCCTGCGCGTGCACCGCACCGCAGGCGAAGGCGAGTAGGAGGGCGGGAACGGCGAGGCGCTTAGCGCGGGTCGGCTGCATGGGGTCCACTCCGTGGGCTGAAGGGTCGGGAGCGCGGACCTTACCGCAGTGTTCCCGCACCTGTCAGCCGCACCGCCGCCGGTTCACTCCGGAGGCGGACTCGCCTTTGCCTCGATTTCCGCGCGGTGCGCCCTCAGGATGGTCCAGACCTCGGGCTCGGCGGGACGGTCGGCGAGCCGTGCGATCAGGCTCGCCAGCTGCGGCCAGTGGCGCCCCCAGTTGAGCAGGCGGACTGCGTCGGCGATGACCGTGGTGGTCGTCGCATCGTGGCCGCCGGACTTCGCCTTGGCGGGCGGCGGCGCAGGCGGCTTGCGTTCCGGGGGCGGCGACTCGGCCCGGCGCGCCGGGCGCGACTGCGCGGTGGCGCGCGCCGGGTTGCGCGCAGCAGCCGGCTTGGATTTCGTCGCCACTCTCTTCTCCGGCACGGACTCGGGCGCCGCGGGTGTGGGAACTGGCCGTGCGGTCGTCGCCGGCGCGGGCGCCACCGGGACCACGGCGGGCGCGGGCGGCGGCGGCGGTGCGGCCGGCTTGGATTCAGGCGCTGCCGGCGCTGCCGGCGCGACCGCGGGCTTCGCCTTGTTCTCCACGGCCAGCGGGATGAATCGCTCGACGTGCCCGGAGCCGAGCAGGCTGGTGAGGAAGGCCATCAGCTCAAGCGCATCTGCGAAGCTGGCGTCGCCGCGCGCTCCGCGCTCGGCGAGCTGGCGCTTGAGTTCCAGCAGGCGCGAGCGCGCCAGATCCACGATCCAGCGGGTGGGGCGCTGGTGGCGGGGCCAGTCCTGGACCTTGGCGTAGGCAGCGTCGTCGAGCGCGAGGTAGCGCGCGTGCAATTCCACGCTCGCCAGCCATCGGTCCAGCAATTCAGTGACGCGGTCGTCCGCAGCGCCCATGCCGATCCCTCGAGAATCCGTCCGCCGGCAGTGTATTGGCAGTCCGGTGCCGCCGGATTCTGAGCTGCGCCGCCCCGCGGGTGCTGCGATCTGCGTCGCGTTCCGCCGCGCTCACCGGGCCGCGGTCGCGACCAGACGGGCATAGAACTCCGTCAGCCGGGCGAGATTCTCCAGGGTCATGTGCTCGTTCGTGCCGTGGATCATCTCGAACTCCCGGACCGAGGCGACGATCGGCTGGAAGCGGTAGATGTCGGCGCTCACGCCCGCCAGGTGGCGGCTGTCCGTGGTCGCCGTGACGAGGCCGGGCGCCACCGGCCAGTCACCCGCTGCCGCAGCAGCGGCAGCGATCCACTGCCAGCCGCGCGAACTCGTCGAGGACACGGGCGATGGCTCGGACGGCGGGTTCACCCAGTCCATCTCGACCGCGAGGTCGCGGGTGGCCGCCCGGGCCCGCTCGATCACCTCGGTGGAGGTCTGGCCGGGTGCGATGCGGTAGTTGATCCACGCGGTCGCGTCTTGGGGCAGCACGTTCTCCTTGGGGCTGCCCAGCAACATGGTGGGCGCGATGGTCGTGTGCAGGCTGGCGGCGCCGGCCGCGGTCGCGCCGATCTGCCGCATCAGCAGCGGCTCGAAAGCCCACGCGTTCGCGACCGCCATGCGCACCCCGAACCCTGCTTCGGGCGCGAGCGCGCGGACCATGTCGGCGGCAGGGCCCTCGAAGCGCAGAGGGAACGGTTGCCCCGTGATCGCGAGCACAGCGCGGGCGAGCGTCTCGACGCCCGTCTCCGGCGGCGGCGCCGAGGAGTGGCCACCCTTGGCGGGTGCCGTGATCCTGAGCGTCGCGTAGCCTTTTTCCGCGATACCGATGAGTGCCGCCGGCCGGCCGAGCAGCGGGAAGTCGGCCACGACGGCCAGGCCCTCGTCGAGCACGAACTCGGCATCGACGCCGCGCGAGGCGAGCAGGGTCGCCGCGGCCGCAGCGCCTGCGCCGCCCACTTCCTCGTCGTGGCCGCTCAGCACGATCACGCTCGCCGACGGCGTGAAGCCCGAGGCCGCCAGCGCCTCCAGCGCCTCGAAGATCGCCACCAGCGAGCCCTTGTTGTCCACGGTGCCGCGGCCCCACACCGCGCCGTCCGCCACCACGCCTTCGAACGGCGGGTGCCGCCAGTCGTCCTCGGTGCCGGGCGTCACCGGCACCACGTCGTGGTGCGCCATGAGCACGATCGGCTGGCGCGCGGGATCGCTTCCCGGCCACGTATAGAGGAGCGTGTGGCCGGCCACCACGTCGAGCTGCATCACCGCGTGCGCCGCGGGATAGGTCGCCTGCAGCCAGGCGTGCAGTCGCTCCCACTCGGCCGGCTCGTTCTCGGCCGGGTCCTGGTGGCTCACGGTGCGGATGCGCACGGCCTCCGCGAGTCGCCGGGCGGCGCGCCCGGTGTCCACCGGCACGGGGTCGGCGAGCTGCACCGCAACGGGATCGAAGGCGGCGGGCGCGCGGTACGTGACCGTGCGCAGTGCCACCACCGCGACCAGAGTGGCCGCGAGCCCGAGCACCGCGATCCCGACTTTCCTGAGCGTCGCCATGTTCCGTCCCGGATACGCGCGGCCCAGCGCCGCAGGATCCGCGTTTGTGACGGTCGCGGGCGGCCCCGTCAAGCCCATGGCTTGCGCCGCACCCCGGCCATGGCCGAGGCTACGCGCCCCCGGACGCGGAGGCGCGATGGCGGCACAGAACGATACGAAGCCGGCCCGCGGCCCGCTGCTCGGCGCCATGTTCCTGATGGCGACGAGCGCGATCGGACCCGGATTCATCACCCAGACCACGCAGTTCACGGCGCAGCTCGGCGCGGCGTTCGCCTTCGCGATCCTGGTGTCGGTGCTGCTCGACGTCGCGATCCAGCTCAACGTCTGGCGCGTGATCGGCGTGTCGGGCCTGCGCGCGCAGGATCTGGGCAACCGCGTGCTGCCGGGGCTCGGTCACGCGCTGGCGGTGATCGTGGCGCTCGGCGGGCTGGTGTTCAACGTCGGCAACGTCGCCGGCGCCGGGCTCGGTCTCGACGCGCTGCTCGGCCTGCCGCCGCGTTGGGGCGGCGCGCTGTCCGCCGCGGTTGCGGTGGCGATTTTCCTGTCGCGGCGTGCGGGCATCGCCATGGATCGCATCGTGGTCGCACTCGGCTTCCTGATGATCGCGCTCACGGGCTACGTCGCCGTGGTGTCCGATCCGCCGCTCGGCCGGGCGCTCGCGAACGCGGTGCGACCCGAGGCGATCGATTTCCTCGCCATCACCACGCTGGTGGGCGGCACGGTCGGCGGCTACATTACCTACGCCGGGGCGCACCGGCTGGTGGATGCGGGCGTGCGGGGCAGGGACAGGGCTGGCGAGATAGCGCGCGCGTCGGTGGTCGGCGTGCTCGTGACGGGCGTGATGCGCGCGCTGCTGTTCCTCGCGGTGCTGGGCGTGGTCGCCGCGGGCGTGCAGCTTGCGCCCGGCAATCCCACGGCCTCGGCCTTCGAGGCGGCAGCGGGGCAGGCGGGGTTGCGGCTCTTCGGCCTGATACTGTGGGCGGCGGCGCTCACCTCGGTGATCGGCGCGTCCTACACCTCGGTGTCGTTCCTCGCGAGCCTCCGGCCGGGACTCGAGTCGCGCCGCCCGGCCCTCACGGTCGGTTTCATCGCAGTGTCGGCGCTGGCTTTCCTGCTGGCGGGCGCGGCGCCGGTGCCGCTCCTCATCTTCGCGGGCGCCTTCAACGGGCTGATCCTGCCGGTGGGCGTGGGCGTGATGCTGTGGGTCGCGTGGCGTCGCGCCGACCTGCTCGGCGGCTATCGGTACCCGCGCGGCCTCATCGTGCTGGGCGTCGCCGGCTGGTTGCTCACGATCTACCTCGGCTGGCGGTCGCTCGGCAGCCTCGGACGGCTGTTCGCGTGACGAGCGTGCCTCCCGCGTTGCTCAAGGCGGGCGCTTGACGGCTCCGGGCACATCAGCGATCGCCCGCCCGTGGTGGACGCAGAAGCGGTGGTGGGTCGCGCTGATGCTCTGCGCCGTGACGCTGATCGGCTACGTGGACCGGTTGGCGCTCTCCGTGGCCGCGCCGGTGATCCGGCGCGAATTCGGCTTCACGAACGAGCAGTACGGTTTCATCACCTTCGCGTTCCTCGCGACCTATGCGGCCGGGCAGC
Organism: uncultured Gammaproteobacteria bacterium; assembly: GCA_963712815.1. Classification (GTDB taxonomy): domain Bacteria; phylum Pseudomonadota; class Gammaproteobacteria; order Steroidobacterales; family Steroidobacteraceae; genus RPQJ01. The sequence goes on along the minus strand of CAVQJL010000012.1, from coordinate 542,215 downwards.
TGTTGCTCGGGCCCGTGATCGATCGGCTCGGCAGCAAGCGCTCGCTGTCGCTCGCGGTGTTCTGGTGGAGCGTGGCCTCGTGCGTCCACGCATTCGCTCGCGGCGTGGGAGGGTTCTTCGCGGCGCGTGCCTTCCTGGGCTTCACCGAGGCGGTGAACCTGCCGGCGGCGTACAAGGTGGTGGCGGAGTGGTTCCCCCGCGCCGAGCGAAGCATGGCGAGCGGCCTCATCACCGCGGGGATCGGTCTCGGGGCGATCGTCGCTCCGCCGCTGATCGCCTTCCTGATCGGCGCCTTCGACACCCTGCACGAGCGCGGGCTTTCGCCCACGCAGGGCTGGCAGGCGGCATTCATCGTGCCGGGCCTGCTGGGGCTTGCCTGGGTGTGGGTTTGGAAGCGCCACTTCCACCTGCCCGAGCAGGACTCGGGCATCGACGCGGAAGAGCGCGACCTGGTGCTGGCCGAGCGGAATGCCCCTGCAGTCGACGCGTCGGCGCACCGTCCGCTCGGCGAGGAGATGCGGGTGTACTTCGGTCGGCTCGCCTACTGGTTCCGCTATCGCGAGACCTGGGGACTCGCGCTCGCGCGATTCACGGGCGACGGCGCCTTCTTCTTCCTCGCCTTCTGGATCCCGAACTACCTCTCCGACGTGCGTGGCTTCGGCCTCAAGGAGATCGCCTGGGCGGCGGCGATCCCGTTCGTGTTCGCCGACCTCGGCTCGCTCGTGGGCGGCTACGCGGGCCAGCGCCTGGTGCGCTCGGGCTGGAGCGTCGACGCTTCGCGCAAGACGCTGATCTGGGTGGGGGCGCTGCTGGTGCCGCTCGCGCTGCCGGCCGTGTACGTGGACTCCGCGGCGCTTGCGGTGCTGCTGATGGGCCTCGGCATCTTCGGCATCCAGGTGAAGAGCGCGTCGCAGTTCGCCGTGCCGGCGGATATCTTCCCGCCGACTGCCGTTGCCACCGTGTGGGGCGCGAGCGGCGCGGCGGGCAGCCTCGCGGCGGCGTTCTCCCAGCCCGTGATCGGCTGGACCATCGACCGCTACTCGTACGAGCCCGTGTTCGTCGCCGTGGCACTCATGCACATCGTCTCGGCGCTGTGCATCATGGGGCTCGTGCGGCGGATCGAGCCCGTGCAACTGAAGGGCGAGACCGCCGCGCCCGCCTGAGTGGAGAAAGAAACATGTCGGAATTGAACGATCGGTCCTGCCGGCAGGCGCCCGGCGTGATGGTGCCGGTGATCGAGCGCAACCGCTGCGAGGGCAAGGCGGCCTGCGTGGCGGTCTGTCCGACGAACGTGTTCGTCATCGGCGTGCTGCCGAAGGAGCAGCGCAGCGCACTGTCGCTGCGCGGCCGGCTGAAAGGATTCGGGCATGGCTGGAAGCAGGCGTTCACGCCGAACGCCGCGGCCTGCGAGGCCTGCGGCAAATGCGTGGAGGCGTGCCCGGAGGAGGCGATCAGTCTGGTGAGGGCATGACACCTGGCGGGACCGCGTCGCCGGCCTGACGCTCGCCCTGGCGCTCCATACAGTATTCTTGGGTTGCTTGCCGCCGGGGCGCTTGCCGCTTCCGGCAGCGCGAGTTCAGCCGTCATCTTTACGATCAGTCAGGTCGGAGGCGACGTGGTCATCACCGACAGCGGCAGCTACGACCTTGCCGGGGCTGCCTTGATCGGTGGTGGCGTGCGCGACGTTCCCGAATTGGCGGGAGAGCCTTGCAGGCGTAAACAGAAATATCGCCGGCGATCTGCCGGTCGCCGTCCGCCTCAATCCACGAAGGACACCGTGGTTCGCCGGATCATCGGAGCAGTCCGGGACGGCTGCGAGGAGGGAGAGATGCGCAAACTCGTCGTTTCTGTTTTTTCGTTGCGGCATTCAGCATTGCGTCTGTTGCGATCGCGGCTCCGCCAATTAAGAGCACGATTGGACCGTTCGAGGTCGTCGGCCAGTTCGTCGCAGACTGTGGAGACTTTCAGGTACTGAATGACTGTCGGTTTGAAGCCGCGATCCACGACTACTTCGACAAGAGCGCCGTTAACTACAAGTCGCTGATCAAGCAATGGTATGCCCCCAGCATCTATTGCAACTCCGCAGAGCCGAGCTACTGGATTGCAGGTAAGCGTGCTGAGCATGAACAGATCTGGTTGAACTTCGAGAACGGCTTTCTGGCAGCCAGCGGACCGGCCGTGAAGGTTGTCCTGCCGGGTGACGGTGTGGTCCTCCACAGCGCCGGTCGCGTCGTGTTCGACTTCGCCCTCGGAGAGTTCGTCTTCATGGCCGGCCCGCACGATTCGATTTACGGGAACGTCGATGCGCTCTGCGCCGCGCTGAGGCCGTAGTCGAAGCGCGCGACCGTGAAAAAACCTGCCCCGCCAGATCGTGTGACAACCCGCGATTTCCCCGACATTGAGGGTCGGGCTGCGTCGATGTCGACGGATGTGTACGCGCGATAGAAGGCTGGGCGATAACAGGGACCGTGGGTCATCGACGGGTTGGGGTGGCGAGTGCCGTAAGCGGCGCGGCCCGGGAATTGAGAGACAAGCTCGTGGCGGTGCTAATGCAGGCCGGCGAGGGTTCCGAGATTGATTGTGCGCGAGGGTGGCGGGGCAGTTGGTCAGTCGCGACGGTGCTCTTGTTTCTGAAGTGCCAGAAATACCTGCATTCGCTTCCACAATCCCGAATTGCGCCTGCACCGCATGCGGCTAATTTCATTGGCGGGGCGCACGACGCTCCATTGGTGATGCGCCCAGCCTCGGCTAGGAAGGAGGGCAATCATGCGAAAGACAGCACCTGCGACTTTGGTGGCGCTCGTGTCGATCGGGGCGTTGCTGAACGCATCAGCGGGGGTCGCCCAGGCGACGAGTCCCTGTGACGAGGTCACGGCCCGAAACGTGGGCGCCTTGTTCTACACCCTGAATCCGATTAAGGAGTTGTCCCAGCCGGAGGAGCTGACAGCTTTCGTTCAAAAGAATTCGAAGTTGCTAACGGCGGGCGGACCGACGGTGCGATGCGTGCGGCTCGTCGGCAATCGCCTGATGCAGCATGGGCTGGCAGCCCACTTACAAACAGACCGGAACCGTGCCTACGAGAGTGCGCTCAACATGGGCGCCGACATGGATCAAGCTCGACAGGTATCGAACAGCATCCACAGCGGCGGCGTGGATGCCATCGCGATTGGACAGGAACTCGTCTGGCTGGCCGACGTCGTTCCTGCCGCGGCGTCCGGGAACTGGGAGCTTTTCGTCAACACGGGCACCCAGTCCCGCCTCTCAGTTCGCCAGATCTGGCCGCTCTATCAGCAAATGCGGGTGATGGACCCATCCATGGGGACCATTCTGGAGCAGAGCATGAACCAGATGCAGCCATGGGTCGAGTACCAGGTCGCCGTGCTGGCCTACTGGGCCGGCAAGTAGGCGCCGCGGTGCTCGCTGCTGTCAGCGCACCGAGCCCGGTCCCGCGTTGGATCTCTGTCTGTGGTGGGTGGCTTGCCGAGTTGGCCGCTGCGCTTCGGAACCACCGATCGCTCCTTCCAACTTCATGAACCACCGCAATTCAGGTTTCGTATGATTCTCACGGAGGTCGCATGTGGAACCTACATCCTCTGCGGATAGCGGAGCCGATCGCAGTGCTCTTCTTCGCAGCCCTTGCGGCGGGTTCCGCGCAGGCGGCGGCGGCCCCGGTCTTCCCGATTGCGGGGGTGATCGCTCAGGTCAAGCAGGAACTCGCCGCTGCTCAGAGCGCGTCCGGCGCCGGCCTGGCGATGACACTTGAGAAGGTCGAGGTGACGCTCGCCGTATCGAGGGTTGTGGATGCGAACGGCAAGGTCACGATAGGTGTGCCGAGCATGGGCCTGGAGGTCGGCGGCGGCGCTGGCCGCAAGTCGGAAGAGAGCTCGACGCTCTACGTGGAACTCGTGCCGCCGAGTGGAGGCGGCAAGCTCGGCGCGACCGATGTCCAGAACTTCGGGCTGACGGAGGCGATCGTCGATACACGCCGGCAGTTGCTCAAGGGTCTCGCAAACGAACCGAGACTCGACCCTCGCAAGGTGGTCATCTCCGTCAAGTTCGGCGTCGCGCGGACGGCCGGGCCGAGCGGACATCTGAAGTTGATCGTGATCTCGGTCGGCGCCGGCCAGTCGGTCACGTCCGCGGACACTAACACCGTGGTGCTCACATTCTCGGCGAAGCCTGTCAGCTGACGGAGTAGCCGACTTCATGGAGTCCAGTCACCGCACACGGTCCTCGATACTCGTACCCGGCCTGACTTGCGCGCTGCTGGCATCGCTGCCTTGCGTCGCGCAGGACTTCACGGCGCTGTACCCGGCTAGTGAGCTTGGCAGGTTGTCTCGTGTCTATGGCCCGAATCTGCAGGGCCTGTGGGACGAGGACTTCCTGCCGCACGTCACGCCGGACGAGCGCCGACGGGCCGGCGTGGTCTCGCTGCGGCTACCCCTCGTGGGCATCCGACGGAGCCCGCTCGAGTTCTATTCCGACGTCGAGGGGCACGACGTCTACCTGCCGATATCATCGGTCAAGTTCGTCGACGACATGTCGGTCGCCTTCGCGCATTACGAGCGCCGCGGCTGCGACCAGGGCGTCGTGTCGGACTATATCGCTGCGCTGCGAATGCAAGGTGACCGCATCGGCGGGTCGCCTCTCGAGGCGCTGGGCATTCCTGACGACGCGCTCGAGGATCCGTACGTCGACGATGTCTCCCAGAAATTGCTTAAGTCGACAATCTTCTTCATCGCGGTCCACGAGTACGCGCACGTGATGTACAAACATCGCGGCTACTCCGAGATCACGGCCGAGCAAGCCCAGCAGCAGGAGAACGCCGCCGATCTCTACGCGATCGAGGTCATGCGCCGCATTGCGGTACCGCCGATCGGGTTGGCCTACCTGTTCCTGGTCATGGCGCGGCTGGAACGGAGCCCGGGAGACTTCGACTCGATGGAGGAGTACGAGGACTACCTCCGGCAGGAGGCGACTCACCCGGTCAGCACGGCTCGGCTGACGAAGGTCGCGGACGCCATTGCGGACCAAACCGAGGCCTTCGCCCGGACTCAGCCTGATCCGTCGTCCACCCGCAGTAAGCTGCAGTGGCTCGTGCCCCAATTGCGGCAGATCGCGGACACGCTCGACGACCGGCAGATTCGTCGGCTGCTTGCAGAGCGTGGCCGGAGTGCCGATGTCGCGGCATTCCAGACGGCGTGCATCCGCTAGGCCAGCACCGGGCGGCGTCCGTGCGGGAATGCGGGTTCGCTCGGCTGCAACGGTCGGAGGATCATTCCGACTCGCCGACGGCTCAAAGCGGCCTGAGCGTCAGTCCAGCCCGGCGCAGCAGGAAGCCTGAGGTCGTGCGGTACACCACGCCGAGTACCCGCGTGAGTGCGGCAGGGTTGACCGCCAGCAGGACCCGCAGGACCGTTACAGGTCCTGCGGGTCCGTTCCCAGCGGGTGGAGTATCTCGCGGCCAGAGCCCGTTCCTTGAGCTTGCCGGAGAGCCGCGTCACTCCGTCAGTTCAGTTCATTCGCCCTGTCGGTTGCAGGCGGTGCGACCGGACTGAACGTCCCGAGGTAATTGACCAGCGCCTCGAGGTCGTTGCCGCCGGCGATCCGCGGTCCGGTGACCGTCGCGAAGGTTCCGAAGTTGTCACCACCATCGGCCAGGAAGTTGTTCACCGTGACGAGGTAGGTCGCCGCCGGATCCAGCGGAACACCATTCAGCGCGGCGTTGGATATCTCCGCCGATACGCACATCCCCGCGACGATCGTCGTGCGCAGGTCGTAGGTGAAGCCCGAAGAGACTCCAAGGTGGAGGAACGGACGACCGGCACCGGCTGGCTGGCACTGTTCCGTGAGCACCGCGACGATTTGTGCGCCGGTCATCGGGAAGGTGATGAGCGTGTTGCCGAAAGGCTGAAAAGTGAACGCTTCGCCGAACGTCACCACGCCGTCCCCTTCACCCGAGGAGTCCGGATACGTCAGATCGGAACGAACGCCGCCCGGATTCATGAACGCAATCCTGGCGCCATTGGCCGAGGTCGCCCACAGCTGTGCATCGGCAACAAGGTTGCCGGCAGGCGACTCGACACCACGGTCCGAACCGGGCGGGGTACCACCGCGGAAGATGGTTGCGGTGATCGTACCGACGGGCGTACTGCCGGCCTCGTCGTACAACGGCCGCCACTTGTCGATCACCGCGGTGATCGCCGGATCGGGTGCAAGCGTTAGCCGGTCGACGAGGTGGTTGGTCGCGTGACTCAGATCGCGACGCACGTCGTCCGTCCGTTTGTCGAGCACCAGTCTCACCTCCGTGACGACCCGGCCGAACGAGTAGGCGCTGGTGACGATTCGCGGCTGTCCGGCGGGATCCGCCAGCACACAGTTGTAAGGCAGATGGGTATGCCCGGTAATCAATACGTCGATCGCGGGATCCAGCGCGTTGTTGATCGCCACGACCGCGCCAGACACGCCTACGCAGGCGTCGATCGCGCCCGGAGGCGGTGTCTGAGACCCGCCCTCGTGCAGGAGAACGACGATCGCGTCGACCCCGTACTTCTCCTTCAGTATCGGAACCAGTGCGTTGGCAGTCTCCGCCTCGTCGCGGAAGTCCCAGCCCTGGATTCCGGCGGCAGCAACCAGCGTATCGGTGGCCTCCAGTGTCATGCCGATGAACCCGACCTTCACACTCTCGAACTTCTTGATCCAGAAGGGAGGCAGCGGGGTTTCGCCGTACTGATTGACGACATTGGCGGCCAGCCACTGGAAGTTCGCTCCCGTGTAGGGCGACTCGGGAAAATAGCAGCCATCGACCGGGTGACAGCCGCCATATTGCATGCGGCTCAACTCGAGCACACCTTCGTCGAATTCGTGATTCCCGACGCTCGACACGACCAGGCCCATCGCGTTCAGCGACTCGACCGACGGTTCGTCGTGGAACAGGCTGGAGAAAGACGGGGAACCCCCGATGAGGTCGCCTGCGGCAACCGTCAGGCTGTATTTATTGCCCATTCGCAACTGCTTGAGCTTCGTGGACAGAAATTCACCTCCGCCGGCAGCTGCGCCATCCACCTGGCCCGCGGCATCCGGGAGCACATGCCCGTGGAAGTCGTTGAACCCGAGCAACTGAACTTCGACCAGTTGCCCCGGCGGATCGGATTTGCGATCCGCCAGCGCCGGAGCAGCCAGCAGCGACATGCACGCCATCGCTGGCACTGTTACGGAGAGTACGTTTCGTCTCATTTTCTTAGTCCCCCAGATCTGTGTGAAATGGCGGCCGTTCGCAGGAGCGATGATCCTTATTTCATGCGGGCGCCAAGCCTGCATAAATGCTTCGTAAAGCTTATGTGTCGCCGCTGGCGTCGGATCGACCGTGCTCGTTGTATAGCACGGATTTGCAGCACTGCTTTGGCGATCGAAGAACCGCAGTTGCGGCTGATTGAGCAAGACGGGCTTTCGAGTCTTGTCAGTACGCGTCAGTACGCGTCAGTACGCGTCCGCTACAACCCGCCTTTTATGCCTTTGTTCCTGCGCCGCGACGAAGTGCTGCTCCCGATCGCCAGCCGTCCCGCACGCTGATCCCTAACAGAGGTCCCTGCCGAGGCGCAGCCGCGCAACTCTGGACGGTTCGCGTTAGCCAACGGCTTCGTCTGGCAAGAGTCTTTGACATAAGCGGCAACTGGCGGCGTTCTTCATCCGTCGAAATGCGCGTATAGGTAACTCAGACCGCCTTGCAGGCCCGGTCGATACGTGGAGCGAGCGTCAGTGCGAGCCCGAGCCAGTGCTGCTCGAGCTCCCGTCGGTGGCCGACGCCGGAGTGGCCGGCATTCCCGATGCCGACCTCGGCGCGCGCCGCGTGGCCTGGATCGTGACTACGCCTGGTACCACGCCGGACGTCGAGGCGCTGCAGCAGCATTGCCGCTGGCGACTGACGGGTCGGTTGCATCCTCGACGAGCTAGTCGAAGGAGATCCCCAGCTCCGCGCCCATGCGCGCCATCTCGTCCTCCCAGCTGCCACCCCAGGAGCCCGGACCGCCCGTGCGGCTGCCGCCGCCCTGGAACTGCCCGTTCCACTGCTGCAACTGCTGGAACCGGGATTGCGCCACCGCCTGTCCGACCCCCTCGGTCACCCATTGGTCGAGCTGCAGGCTGACCTGCGGTCCGAGTAAGGCCCGCAACACCTGGATGGTCGGCGCGGCGTCGAACGGCAGCAAAGGGTGGCCCGTGCTCGCCGCATAGGCGACGTTCATCTGGTGCAGGAAAGCATGCGCGAGGTAGGCGTCGTCGAGCAGGCCGAGCGTGCCGCTCCGGTCGGGGATCAGGTCCTGCTCGGACAGGAAATACTGGGCGACCTGCTGGATCAGCGGGCCGACGAGGTGCGCGACGCCGCCCTGCTGCGCAGCGGTCGACAATTGCTCGAGTATGGCCGGAATCGCATCGATGGCTGCATTGAGCGCCCGCTCGCATTGCGCCCGCTGCGGATGACCGGGCATGCCGAGGGCCTGGTCGAGCACCTGCCGTAACGCGTCGTCCGCGCCGGCCCGACCGCGGACGGTTGAAATGTGGTTGCTCAATGGGTCGATCATCGGATTTCCCTCCGCGCCGGTCGTGTCGATCGCGCGTGCCATGGCGTAAAGCGTCGCCGACTCGGCGGCGGGATCGATGGCGTCGATCGCACGTCGCAGCAGCGCCTTGCGATGCGCATCCTCGGCCGGCGCCCGATGCGTCTCGATGATGGCCTGGGCCTGGTCCATGAACATGGCGAGGCGCGTCCGTTCGGCTGCGGGCAGGTCCGTCGAGGTGCCGAGCATCCGGCGCCCCGCTTCGAGCATCGCCATGACGTAGCTCGGTGATGCCTCGTTGCCCGAGACGCCGATGTTGCGCCGGTACCGCGCATCCTCGATCTCGGCGAGGGCGTCGTCGAGCACCTGCATCCGCTGACGGATGATTCCGTCGGCCTGCAGCGCCTCGCCGTGGCGCCGGCGCGTGCGCAGCAGGAACTGCTGGAGCTGCAGCAAGGCGAAGTCCGGGTCCGCCTGGAAGTCGAGGTACTTGCGGCTGCGGAATCGCCCGTCGCGGGTCGGGTCCTCCGCGTCCAGACGAATGGGCACCACCGGCTTGCCGCAAGCGAGTGCGTGGTCGACCTCGCTGCGGCAGACTGCCGAGGCGACGTAGTTCGCGGACCACAGCGCGAGCACCAGGTCGGTTGACTCGATCGCCCGGAAGATGGCGGCCTCGAGGTCGTCGCCGAGATCCATCTCCCGCTTGTCCACCCACAGCGAGTAGCCGTCCTCGCGCAGGGCGCGCTCGATCTGCTTGAAGGCCGCGGTTCCCTTGTCCCGCCAGGCGTGGCTGAGGAAGATCGCGAGGCTCATGGACGGAAGGTAGGCAACAAGGCCCGCGATTTCAAACCCGCGCATCGCCCCGGCGACGCCCGCACCGCCGACGAGCACGATGTGGCGTGCGTTCCTCAGGTACTGGTTGGCCGGTTGACCCTTTGGTCAGGGGTATTTCGAACGGCAGTTTCGTCGCGCCGGATTCCGTACGGTTTCCGTACGGTCGGCGAGGCGTCAGCGCAAGCGATTGATTTAATGGCGCTCCCAGAGGGATTCGAACCCTCGTACCAGCCTTGAGAGGGCTGTGTCCTGGGCCTCTAGACGATGGGAGCGTGCCGTGGACGAGCGAACTGACGGGTCCGCTAGAGGCCGCGTATTATACGCAGCCGTTTGCCACGGTCCAGCGGAAGACGATTCATTGCATCCCTACCAAGAAGAACCCGTCGCCGGACACCCGCCGCCCGCCATCGTGCCGCGTGCCGCGCATTCGATTTCGCGGGCCAACATGTCGCCGAATGCCCTGAAGGTGCTCTATCGGCTGAAGGAGGGCGGGTACCAGGCGTTCCTGGTGGGCGGGGCGGTGCGTGACCTGCTGCTCGGCCTGCACCCCAAGGACTTCGACATCGCGACCAACGCGCACCCCGAGGAAGTCCGCAAGCTGTTCCGCAACTGCCGGCTGATCGGCCGGCGCTTCCACCTCGCCCACGTGCGCTTCGGCATGGAGATCATCGAGGTCGCCACCTTCCGCGCCGCCCACACCGAGGTGGACGAGGACAATGCCGTGGACGAGACCGGCCACCGCGTGCTCGACGTGCACGGCCGAATCCTGCGCGACAACCTCTACGGCTCGATCGAAGAGGACGTCTGGCGGCGCGATTTCACCGCCAACGCGCTGTACTACAACATCGCCGACTACTCGATCTGGGACTACGTGGGCGGTGTGCCGGATGCCGAGGCGCGGGTGCTGCGCATGATCGGCGATCCCGAGACCCGCTACCGCGAGGACCCGGTGCGGATGCTGCGCGCGGCGCGCTTCGCCGCGAAGCTCGGCTTCACGCTTCACCCGGACACCGAGGCGCCGGTGCGTCGGCTCGCCTACATGCTCGACAGCGTGCCGCCCGCGCGCCTGTTCGACGAAACGCTGAAGCTGATGCTGGCGGGCGGCGGTCTCGCGTCCTTCGACCTGCTCGTGAAGCTCGAGCTGCTCGATCACCTCATGCCGGACGTCGCTGCGGCGGTCGCCGAGTCCCCGGATTCGCCGGGTGCCCGCCTGCTGCGCCTCGGCCTCGAGAACACCGACGAGCGCGTGCGCGCCGACAAGTCGGTGACCCCCACCTTCCTGTTCGCGGCGCTGCTGTGGCCGGCGATCCTGCGCGCGGCCGGCGCGCCGGACGGTCCGCTACCGTCCGATCCCCAGCTGCTCGGCACCGCCTGCGACGACGTGCTCGGCCGCCAGTTGCGGCGCATCACGATCCCAAAGCGCTTCGGCCTGCCGATGCGCGACCTCATCATGCTGCAGCCGCGCTTCGAGCGCCGCTCGGGCCGGCGCGCGCTGCGCCTGCTCGAGCACCCGAAGTTCCGTGCCGCCTATGACCTGCTGTTGCTTCGTGCGGCGTCGGGCGAGGTGGACCCGGAACTCGCGGCGTGGTGGACGCGACTGCAGGAACTGCCCGAGGTCGAGCGCATTGCCGAGGTCGAGGGACGGCCCGCCGAGGCGGGCGAGGCCACGCGCCGACGCCGGTCGCGCCGGCGCCGCAAGCGGCCCGCGGTCGAATAAGCCCTTCCCGGTGCCCCTCGAGATGCCTGCCTCACGGCTCGTGCCTGCCTACCTGGCGCTAGGCAGCAACCTCGACGACCCTCGGGCACAGGTCGGGCGGGCCTTCGACGCGCTGGCAGGACTGCCGCAGACGCGACTCGTGCTGCGCTCCGCATTGTATGCCTCGAGGCCGCTGGGCCCGGTGGAACAGCCCGATTTCGTCAACGCCGTGGCGGGGCTGCTCACCGGGCTCGAGCCCGGTGCGCTGCTCGCGGCCCTCAAGGACCTCGAGTCCCGGCTCGGGCGCGCCCGGCCGGTCGTGCGCTGGGGCCCGCGGCGCATCGACCTCGACCTGCTGGTGCACGGCACGGCGTGCATCGCCACCGGCGAGCTCACGCTGCCCCATCCGGGAATTGCCGAGCGGGCGTTCGTGCTCGCGCCGCTGGCCGAGATTGCCCCGGACCTCGATGTGCCGGGACTCGGCCGGGTGCGCGCACTGCTCGCCGGCGTGGACACGACGACCGTGGAGCGCATCGCGGCATGAGCACCGCGAAGGAAGTCGAGGAGACCGTTCGTACCCCGCACCGCTTCGTGGTGGTGGAGGGCCCGATCGGCGTCGGCAAGACCAGCCTCGCGAGGCGGCTCGCGAAGAGCTTCGGCAGCGAGCTCGTGCTCGAGCAGGGCGAGGACAATCCCTTCCTCGATCGCTTCTACCGCAATCCGCGCGCGGTGGCCTTCCAGACCCAGCTGCACTTCCTGTTCCAGCGCTCGCGGCAGATGCAGGAGCTGCGCCAGGCCGACCTGTTCGAGCGCGTGCGGGTCTCGGACTACCTGCTCGAGAAGGACCGCTTGTTCGCCCGCCTCACGCTCGATGAGGAGGAGTTCGCGCTCTACGAGCAGGTCTACGCGCGGCTCGCCATCGACGCCCCCGTGCCCGACCTCGTCGTGTACCTGCAGGCGCCGGTGGACGTGCTGCTCGAGCGCATCGGGCGCCGCGGCATTCCCGCCGAACAGCTGATCGAGAGACGCTATCTCGAGCGGCTCGTGGAGTCCTATGCGCGCTTCTTCCTCGAGTACGACGCGGCCCCGGTGCTCATGGTCAACGCGGCCGAGATCGATCCGGTGGGCAGCGACGCGGACTACCGCAGCCTGCTCGCGGAGGTCGTCCGTGCGCGCCGCGGCCGCCACTACTTCAACCCGATGAAGAGCCTGCTCTAGGGTTTCCACTCGTTGATGTTTCGGGGTCGCTCGGTCATCCTTGCGGCCTCTTTCGAGGCGGCGCCATGTACACACAACTCCAGCTGCGGGACTCGGCCCGCCCGCCCGTCAACGTTGCGACCCTCCGCCGCATGAAGGAGCAGGGCGAGAAGATCGCCAGCATCACCTGCTACGACGCGAGCTACGCGGCCCTGGTGGACGAGTCCGGCGCCGACGTGGTGCTGGTGGGCGACTCGCTCGGCATGGTGATACAGGGCCACGACACCACCGTGCCGGTCACGCTCGATCACATCGTCTACCACTGCAAGGCCGTGGCGAGGGGGCTGATGCGGCCCTTCCTGATGGCCGACATGCCCTTCATGACCTACACGTCGCGCGAGCAGGCGCTGCAGAACGCCGTCCGGCTGATGCAGGAGGGCGGGGCGAAGATGGTCAAGCTCGAGGGCGGCGCGAGCCAGGTCGAGATCGTCGAGTTCCTCGCCGGCCACGACATCGCGGTGTGCGCGCATCTCGGGCTCAAGCCGCAGTCGGTGCACAAGACCGGCGGATTCCGCGTGCAGGGTCGCGAGGAGGCCGCCGCGGAGCAGATGAAGCGCGACGCCCGGGCGCTGCAGGATGCGGGCGCCGACATCGTGCTGCTCGAGTGCATTCCCTCGGCGCTCGGCGCGGAGATCACCCGCGAGCTGCACGTGCCGGTGATCGGTATCGGCGCGGGCCCGGACACCGACGGCCAGATCCTCGTGCTCTACGACGTGCTCGACATCACCCCGGGTCGCAAGCCGCGCTTCGTCAAGAACTACATGACCGGCCACGACAGCCCGCTCGAAGCGCTCAGGAGCTACGTGGCGGCGGTCAAGTCGCGCGAGTACCCGGCGCCGGAGCACTGTTTCTGAGCCGCCCGATGCAGACCATCACGCGCATCGAGGACATGCGCGCCCTGGTGCGCGGCTGGCGGTTCGGGGGCGAGAGCATCGCGTTCGTGCCCACCATGGGCAACCTTCACGCAGGCCACGCGAGCCTGATCGGCGCCGCGCACGTGCACGGTCGTCGGGTCGTCGCGAGCGTGTTCGTGAACCCGCTGCAGTTCGGCCCCAACGAGGACTACGCGGCCTACCCTCGAACGCCTGAGGACGACACGGAACTGCTCGCGGCACAGGGCGTGGACGTGCTGCTGTTGCCGACTGTCGATGAGATGTACCCGCTCGGCGTTGCCGGCAGCACGATCGTGGACGTGCCGGAGCTCTCAGGGATCCTGTGTGGCGCGGTCCGGCCCGGCCATTTCCAGGGCGTCGCGACGGTAGTCGTCAAGCTGCTCAACCTCGTGCAGCCGGATGTCGCGATCTTCGGCGAGAAGGACTACCAGCAGCTCACCATCATCCGCCGCTCCGTCGAGGATCTTTGCCTGCCGGTCAGGATCATCGGCGCGCCTACCGTGCGCGCGGAAGACGGCCTGGCGCTGAGTTCGCGCAACCGTTACCTGAGCGCCTCCGAGCGGGCGATCGCCCCCACTGTGTACCGCGCCCTCGATCACGCCCGCCGACGGCTCGAGTCGGGCGACTCAGACCTCGCCGACATCCGGCGCGAGGGCCTCGAGTCGCTGCGCGCCGCCGGCTTCCGGCCCGATTACTTCGAGGTGCGCATGGCCGGCACGCTCGCCGAGCCGCACGGTCAGGACATCGACGTGGTGGTGCTCACGGCGGCGCGGCTCGGCCGAGCGCGGCTCATCGACAACGTGCAGTGCCGGGCGACGGCCGGGCTGACCGGTCCGGGCTGAAGATCGTCGAGGTACGGCCCACGCGGGCGACCCCGGCACCGGGATTCTCAGTCGCTGCGCCCGCGCTGGCGTGCCAGCGCCCAGCCGACGCTCTCGCGGACGACCGCGCTCGGGTGATCCCGTCGTGACTCGAGAGCCGCCACGGCCTCGGGCGACGGCGGAGCGTTGCCGAGGGCGATGGCGACGTTGCGCAGCCAGCGCTCGTGCCCGATGCGCCGGATGGCGCTGCCAGCCGTGCGCTCGAGGAAATCGGCCTCGGTCCATCCGATGAGTTCCGCGAGGCGCGGCGTATCGAGCCCATGCCGCGGCTGGAAGCCGGGCTCGGTGGTGACCCTGGCGTAACGGTTCCAGGGGCACACCAGCTGGCAGTCGTCGCAGCCGTAGATTCGGTTGCCCATCGCGGCCCGGAATTCCTCGGGGATCGGCCCGTCGAGCTCGATCGTGAGGTACGAGATGCAGCGGCGCGCGTCGAGCTCGTACGGCGCGACGATCGCGCGGGTGGGGCAGATGTCGAGGCAGGCGGTGCAGCTGCCGCAATGGGCGGCGACGGGCCCGTCCAGCGGCAGGGGCAGATCCGTGAAGATCTCGCCGAGGAAGAACCACGAGCCGTCGTGGCGGTCGAGCAGGTTGGTGTGCTTGCCTATCCAGCCGAGTCCGGCGTCGCGCGCGAGCGCCTTCTCGAGCACCGGCGCGCTGTCGGTGAAGGCGCGATAGCCGCTCGCACCGACCGCCGCGGCAAGCCGATCGGCAAGCCGCGCGAGACGGGTTCGAAGCACCTTGTGATAGTCCCGCCCGAGAGCGTAGCGCGACACGTAGCCGAGCTCCGGATCGGCGAGCACGGCTTCGGCCCCGACACCCGGTGGCTGGTAATCCATGCGCGCCGAGATCACGCGCAGGGTGCCGGGCACGAGTTCCGCGGGCCGCGCGCGCCGTGCGCCGTGACGAGCCATGTAGTCCATCTCGCCATGCCGCCCCGCGGCCAGCCAGTCGAGCAGCCGCTGCTCGTCCTCGGGCAGCGCCACGCCCGCGATGCCGATTTTCTGGAAGCCGAGATCGCGACCCCAGGCCTTGACCTGCGCAGCAAGCGTCGCGGGATCCATGGGTCGGGTGTCGCCGGGAGCCGGGGAGGGTAAGGGCGCGGCCAGTATAATCCCGGGCATGTACGCGATGACCGACGCCCTCTATACGGCCGAGCAGGTGCGCGAACTCGATCGTCACGCGATCGACGAACTCGGCATTCCGGGCTACGAACTGATGACCCGCGCGGGGCACGCCACGCTGAACGGCCTGCGCGCGCTGTGGCCGGCCGCGCGCTCGATCGCGGTGCTGTGCGGACCCGGCAACAATGGCGGTGACGGCTACGTTGTTGCGCGGGTCGCGCGGGCGCAGGGCCTGCGCACGCGCGTCGCGGCGCTGGCCGACCCGTCGCAGTTGCGGGGCGACGCGCGCCGTGCGTACCAGGATTTCGTGGCGGCCGGCGGACGCTCCGAGCCGTGGTCGCCGGACGTCCTCGAGGCCGACGTGATCGTGGATGCGCTCTTCGGCACCGGGCTCGCGCGCGAGCTGCGGGGCGAGGTGGCGGCGGTCATCGCGGCCTGCAACGGTGCCGGCCGCCCCATCGTCGCGGTGGACGTCCCCTCCGGCCTGCACGCCGACAGCGGAACGGTGCTCGGCGTGGCGGTGCGTGCCGAGCTCACAGTCACCTTTATCGGCCGCAAGCTCGGCTGCTACCTGGGCGCCGGTCCGGAGCACGTCGGGCGACTGTTGTTCGACGATCTGGCCGTGCCGCCGGAAGCCTATGCCAGGCAACACCCGACGGCCCGATTGCTCGCTGAATCCGACGTTTCGGCAGCCTTGCCGCGCCGCCGACGCGGCGCGCACAAGGGCGACCACGGGCACGTGCTGGTCGTGGGCGGTGGACCCGGCATGCCGGGCGCGGCACGCCTGGCCGGCGAGGCCGCACTGCGCGCTGGCGCAGGTCTCGTCACCGTGGCGGTGCACCCGGGCAACGAGAGCGTCGTGGGCGCGCGGCCGGAACTCATGTGCGTCGCGGCGCGTACCTCCGCCGACCTTGCACCGGCGCTCGAGCGCGCCACGGTGCTCGCGATCGGCCCGGGCCTCGGTCGCAGCGAATGGGCCCGCGAGCTGCTGGCCGCCGCGCTCGCCGCCGGCCTGCCGGCCGTGGTGGATGCCGACGCACTCAACCTGCTCGCCGAGTCGCCGCGCCGAAACGATCGCTGGGTGCTCACGCCGCACCCGGGCGAGGCTGCCCGCCTGCTAGGCGCGACGTCGGCCGCGGTGCAGGGGGCTCGACTCGCCTCCGCCCGCGAGTTGCAGGCCCGCTACGGAGGCACCATCGTGCTGAAGGGTGTCGGCTCCCTGGTGCTCGCGTCGGAGGAATTGCCGGGTTTGTGCGACCGTGGCAACCCCGGCATGGCGACGGGTGGCACCGGCGACGTGCTGACGGGCGTCATCGCCGGCATCGCAGCCCAGTGCGACGATCTCGCCATGGCGGCGCGCGCCGGCGTGTTTGCGCACGCCCAGGCGGGCGACCTCGCCGCGCGGCGGGGTGAGCGCGGGCTGCTGGCCGGCGACGTGCTCGAGCAGGTGCGTGCTTGCGTGAATCCACCCTGACGCTGGCCGCGGAGGACGCCGTCCAGACCCGTGCAATTGGTGCGCGGCTCGCCGCCGCGCTGGTCGCCGCCGATCCAGCCGAACCGCTGCTGGTCGTGCTCCGCGGGGAGCTCGGTGCCGGCAAGACGACGCTGGTCGGCGGCCTGCTCGCGGCGCTCGGGCATCCGGGACCGGTGCGCAGCCCCACCTACTCGATGATCGAGCCCTATCGCCTCGCGGGCCGGGACATCCACCACTGCGACCTCTACCGGCTGCGCGACCCCGACGAACTCGAGGACCTCGGTTTACGCGACCTGTTCACCGCGCGAAGCATGCTGCTGGTCGAGTGGCCCGAACGGGCCGGCGATCGGCTGCGTCCGCCGGACCTCGAACTTCAACTCGAGTATGCGGCGCAGGGCCGGATCGTCGCCGTGACCGCCAGGAGCGCCGCCGGCCTGGCAGCGCTCGAGCGGCTGCGACTAGAGCCAGCCTGACGAATACCTCGTATCTTTTTAATTTCATTGAAGTACCAGCCTGCTACACGGTAGATTACGTCGCATGTCGCTACGCTGGCTGCTCGCTTGGACCGCGCTTCTCGCGCTCATCGGACTAGGCGCCGCCGCCTCGGCCCGAGCGGCTGCGCCAGTTCAGGTGTCGGATGTCCGCCTCTGGTCGGGCCCCGAAGGCACGCGGCTGGTCCTCGACCTGAGCGCTCCGGCTCGTTACGAGGTGTTCACGCTCGGCAATCCGGACCGGGTGGTCATCGACCTCGACCGGGCCGAACTCGCGCTGCGCAAATCGCTCCCGCAGGGACAGGGAAGCGTGAAGAGCGTGCGCTCCGGGCCGCAGGCGGGCGGCGGGCTGCGCCTCGTGCTCGACCTCGATTCGCGGCAGACGGTCAGGAGCTTTGCCGTCGCGCCGGACGGCGCCGCAGGTCACCGCCTCGTGGTCGAGCTGCCGCCGGCCGGCGACGCACCGTCCGGGGCGAGCGAGCCGACCGCGCCCACGGGAACCCAGTATCTGGCGGCATCGGCGACGACGCTGGCGCGCGAAACGGCGCGGGCGGAAAGTCCCGTCAAGTCGGTCGGTCCGGCGGCGACCGGTCGCGACGTGGTGGTGGCCGTGGACGCCGGGCACGGCGGCCAGGATCCCGGCGCCATCGGTCGCGGCGGGACGCGCGAGAAGGACATCACGCTCGCCATCGCCCGGCGTCTCGCCAAGGCCATCGACGCCGAGCCCGGCATGCGCGCGGTCCTGATCCGCGACGGCGACTACTTCGTCTCTCTGCGCGGGCGCATCCGCAAGGCGCGTGATCGCGGCGCCGACCTCTTCATCTCCGTGCACGCCGATGCGGTGCTCGACCGCGGCGTGAGCGGCGCCTCGGTGTACGTCCTGTCGCTGCGCGGCGCTTCGGACGAGGCCGCGCGCTGGCTCGCCGAAAGGGAGAACGCGGCCGACCTGATGGGCGGCGTGTCGCTCGACGACAAGAACGACGTGCTTGCCTCCGTGCTGCTGGACGTGACGCAGAAGGAGGCCGTCAGCAACAGCGTCGAAGCGGCCGACAGCGTCCTTGCCTCGCTGCGCCGCGTGGGCCCGGTGCACGGCAAGCGGGTGCGCCACGCAGGCTTCGTGGTGCTCAAGTCGCCCGATATTCCCTCGATGCTGGTCGAAACGGCGTTCATCTCGAATGCCGCCGACGAACGCAAGCTGCGCGATGCCGCCTACCAGCAGCGCGTCGCGGAGGCGATCCACGCCGGCGTGCGTGACTTCTTCCACGACAGGCCGCCACCGGGTACCAAGCTCGCCTCGCTTGCCGCCGCCCGCCGCGGCGGCACGGGCGCGGCGCAGACCCTCGCGGAGCGCTGAGCGCGCCGCCCTTTGCTATCCTCGCGCCCCCGCCGCGCGAGGCTCCCCTGCCATGTCCATCCGGGTGCTCCCCGAGCAACTGATCCACCAGATCGCGGCCGGCGAGGTCGTCGAGCGCCCTGCGTCGGTGGTGAAGGAACTCGTGGAGAACAGTCTCGATGCAGGCGCCTCGTCGATCGAGATCGAGATCGAGGGCGGCGGCGCGGCATTGGTGCGCGTCCGCGACGACGGCGCCGGCATCGCCGCGGACGAGCTCGTACTCGCGCTCACCCGCCACGCCACCAGCAAGATCGGGCGCATCGAGGACCTCGAGGCGGTGCGCACGCTCGGCTTCCGGGGCGAGGCGCTGCCGAGCATTGCCTCGGTGTCGCGCATGCGGATGATCTCGCGGCCGGCTGACGCGCCGGTCGCGGCCTCCGTCAGCGCCGCCGACGGCGAGCTCGGCGCGCCGGCGCCGCAGCCGCACCCGCCGGGCACCACGGTCGAGGTGCGCGACCTGTTCTTCAACGTGCCGGCGCGGCGCAAGTTCCTGCGCGCCGAGCGCACCGAGCTCGGGCAGGTCGAGCGTCTGGTCGAGCGCCTTGCCCTGAGCCGCTTCGACGTCCGATTCCGGCTGCTCTCGGCGCGGCGCACCCTCGCCGATCACCCGATGGCGCCCGACGAGCGCGCGCGCGACGCCCGGGTCGCGGCCGTGCTCGGCGACGAATTCATCCGCCACGCGCTCAAGCTCGACCACGAGGGCGCGGGCATGCGCCTGCACGGCTGGTTCTGCTTGCCGACCTACGCGCGCAGCCAGGCCGACCAGCAGCATTTCTTCCTGAACGGCCGGCCGTTGCGCGACCGGCTGGTGGCGAGTGCGGTGCGCCTCGCCTATCGCGACGTGCTCTACCACGGCCGCCACCCGGCCTACGTGCTGTACCTCGAGATGGATCCGGCCCGCGTGGACGTCAACGCGCATCCCCAGAAGCTCGAGGTGCGTTTCCGGGAGCCGGGCCTTGTACACGACTTCATCTTCCGCACCCTCGAGCGGGCGCTCGCGGAGACCCGTCCCGCGCAGCCTGCGGCGAACGCCGTACCGGCGGCGCGCTTCGATTTCGGCGCTCCGGCGCAGGACCACGTGGCGCGTACTTCGGCCCTCGACCTGTACGGCGCGCTCGCCGGCGGCGTCCGCGATGGCGGGCCGCCCGCGGCCGGCACGAACGGCGCGGCTGAGGCGGGCGCCGTCGCGGACCTCTCGCCTGGCCTCGAGCACCCGCTCGGCTACGCACTCGGCCAGCTCCACGGCATCTACATCCTCGCGCAGGCCCAGGGCGGTCTGGTGCTGGTGGACATGCACGCAGCGCACGAGCGCACGACCTACGAGCGTCTCAAGGCCGCGCTCGGCGCCGAGCGCATCGCGAGCCAGCCCCTGCTGGTGCCGGTGGCGATGGCCGTGTCCGTGGCCGAGGCGGACGAGGCCGAGTCGCACGCGGGGCTGTTTCGCGAAATCGGCGTCGAGCTGTCGCGCAGCGGACCGGCACAGCTGCTGGTCCGCTCGATGCCGGCGCTGCTCACGTCGGCCGAGCCGGCGGGACTGGTGCGCGACATGCTGGCGGACCTGCGCGAGCAGGGCAGCGGCGGCGCCCGGCAGGCGCTCGATCGCGCGCTCGGCACGATGGCCTGCCACCAGGCCGTGCGCGCCAACCGGCGACTGACCGTGCCCGAGATGAACGCGCTGTTGCGCGAGATGGAGGCGACGGTGCGCTCCGACCAGTGCGTGCACGGTCGCCCGACCTGGTCGTTCGTCAGCCTCGATGACCTGGACCGCATGTTCCTGCGCGGTCGATGAGTTCGGCAGCGCCCGCGGACGCAGTGCTGCTCGCCGGACCCACGGGCGCCGGCAAGACCGGCCTCGCGCTCGACCTCGCGAGTCGCTTTCCCGTCGAGATCGTCAGCGTGGACTCGGCGCAGGTCTATCGCGGCATGGACATCGGCACCTCGAAGCCCGCCGCGGCGGTCCGCGCCCGCGTGCCGCACCACCTCCTCGACGTCTGCGATCCGGCCGACGCCTACTCGGCGGGGCGCTTCCGGCGCGATGCGCTCGAGCTGGTCGCCGCGATCCGGGCGCGCGGCCGGGTGCCGCTCCTCGTCGGAGGCACGATGCTCTACTTCCGTGCCCTGACCCGCGGCATTGCGCCGCTGCCCGAGGCCGACCCAGTCGTCCGGGCGGCCATCGACCGGAGGGCGAGGGCGGTCGGCTGGCCGGCGCTGCATGCCGAGCTGGCGGCCCTCGATCCGGAGGCCGCGGCGCGCATCCGCCCGGCGGACGGACAGCGCATCCAGCGTGCGCTCGAGGTCCTCGAGATCACGGGGCAGCGCCTTTCACAGCTGCAGCGACGGGCCGATCCGCCGCCGCTGGCTTTCGCCGCGTTCGCCCTGGTGCCGGACGACCGGGCGCGACTCTACGCGCGCATCGACGCGCGCTTCCGGGAAATGCTGGCGGAGGGATTGCTCGACGAAGTGCGGGCGCTCCGGGCGCGGGGCGATCTGGACGCGGACTTGCCGAGCCTGCGGTCCGTGGGGTACCGGCAGCTCTGGGCCCACCTCGCGGGCCAATGCAGCCTCGAGGAGGCGGTGGCCGCCGCCCAGCGGGCGACCCGCAACCTCGCCAAGCGCCAGCTGACCTGGATCCGGTCGGAAACCGGGTGGCAACGGATCGGATGCCTTGAAGATGAGGAACTTGCGCCCATTCTGCGTGTCATGAGCACCGTGGCCGGTCCCTGAGCAGCATGCGGCCATGATAGGATTGCCGCCGTTCTTGCTCGGCGAGGAGACGGGCGTCACGCGGATTTCACGCAAGATCGCGCGGCAGGAACGGCATCAGGAATAACAAGGAGACCGCATCATGGCCAAGGGCCAGTCCCTGCAGGACCCTTTCCTCAACGCCCTGCGCAAGGAGCGGATCCCCGTGTCCATCTACCTGGTCAACGGCATCAAGCTGCAGGGCCAGATAGATTCGTTCGACCAGTTCGTCGTGCTGCTGCGTAACAGCGTCAGCCAGATGGTCTACAAGCACGCGATCTCCACGGTCGTGCCGGCCCGCAACGTGCGCCTGCCGATGGGCGACGAGGACGTGCCGGCCGAGCCCCCGCCGGCCGATTGAGCCGCGGGACCCACGGGCGGAGCCAGGGACACTTGTTCGACCGGCCGGGTAGCGGGGAACGGGCCATTCTCGTGTGCGTCGGGCTCGGTCGGGCGCCCGAACCCGATCGTGTCGAGGAATTCGCAGCGCTCGCCCGTTCGGCCGGCGCTCAGGTCCTCGAGGTCATGACGGTCACTCGCAAGGCGGCCGAGCCGCGCTTTTTCCTCGGCACCGGCAAGGTCGAGGAACTGCGCCAGCGGATCACCGACGTCGGCGCCGATCTCGTGGTCGTGGACCATGCGCTGACGCCCGGCCAGGAACGCAACCTCGAGAAGGAACTCAGCTGCCGCGTGCTCGACCGCAGCGGGCTCATCCTGGACATCTTTGCGCAGCGCGCCCGCAGCTTCGAAGGCAAGCTGCAGGTCGAGCTTGCGCAGCTGCAGCACGTCGCCACGCGCCTCGTGCGCGGCTGGACCCACCTCGAGCGGCAGAAGGGCGGCATCGGCCTGCGCGGGCCCGGCGAGACCCAGCTCGAGACCGACCGGCGACTGGTCGCCCGGCGGATCAAGACGCTCAACGACCGGCTCGACAAGGTGCTGGTGCAGCGCGAGACGACGCGGCGGGAGCGCAAGCGGGGCGAGGTTCCCACGGTCGCGCTGGTGGGCTACACGAACGCCGGCAAATCGACCCTGTTCAATTGCCTGACGGCCTCCGATGCGTATGCAGCGGACCAGCTGTTCGCGACGCTCGACCCCACGGTCCGGCGGCTGCACCTCGCGCCGGGCCTCGAGGTGGCGCTCGCCGACACGGTCGGGTTCGTCCGCGACCTGCCGCACGAACTGGTGGCGGCGTTCCGTTCCACGCTGCAGGAGGCGCGCGAGGCCGACCTGCTGCTGCACGTGATCGACGCCGCCGACCCGGAGCGCGCCGACCGCATTGCGCAGGTCAACGTGGTGCTCGAGTCGATCGGTGCGCAGTCGCTGCCCCAGATTGCCGTGTACAACAAGATCGACCGCACCGGCGAGGCGCCGCGCGTCGAGACCGATGCCGACGGCCGCGTCGACCGCGTCTGGCTGTCGGCGCACTCGGGTGCGGGAGTGGACCTGCTGCTCGCCGCGCTGCACGCCCGGCTCGGCACCGACCTGCACCACTGCCTGTTGCGGCTGCCTGCAGGCGAAGGCCGCGCGCGAGCCCGCCTGCACGCGGCAGGGGCGGTGCTGCGCCAGCGCGCGCTGGAGGACGGCGGCATCGAACTCGAAGTCAGCCTGCGCCGTCACGACCTCGAGCGAATCTGTCGCGAGGCGGGTGTCGAACTTCCAGATGTGATCACTGCGAACACCTCGCCTTGTGCCGGCGGGGACCCGTTCTTACAATGCCCGGTCCCCGCGGACGTGCGCGCCACTGCATGAACAGCCGTCGCGACCCGCAGACCGAATCCCCCGTTACCTGACCGACGCAATCAACCGGAGCAAACCATCCGATGGCCTGGAACGACCCGGGCAGGAACCGCAGTCCCTGGGGCAACCGCCCCGACCGTGGGGCTGCAGACCTCGACGAGGCCCTGCGCAATCTGCAACGACGACTCACCGGACTGTTTGGCGGCGGCGGTGCCGGGGGCGGCAACGTCGAGGGCGGCGGGGGCGGCACGGGCATGCGCGGCTTCGGCGCGGGCACGGTCGCGCTCGTGCTGGTCGCGATCTGGGCCGCGACGGGCCTGTACAAGGTGGACGCCGCCGAGCGCGCGGTCGTGACTCGCTTCGGCCAGTACGTGGCGACGACGGAACCGGGCCTGCGCTGGCACCTGCCGTGGCCGATCGAGGCGCGGCAGATCGTCAACGTCGAGAGCATCGAGGGCTTCAGCAACCAGACCCGCATGCTGACGTCGGACGAGAACCTCGTGGACATCAACATCGCGGTGCAGTACCGGCGTGCCGAGGCGCGCCCCTACGCATTCAACGTGCGCGAGCCGGAGAGCACGCTCGGCGAGGTCAGTGAGAGCGCCATCCGCGAGATCGTCGGCCGCAGCCGCCTCGACTTCGTGCTCGAGGAGGGCCGCCAGGAGATCGCCGCGCTCACCAAGGAACTCATCCAGCGCACGCTCGACTCGTACCAGACCGGCATCGAGGTCACTTCGGTCAACCTGCAGGGCGTGGCCGTGCCCGAGCAGGTGTCGAGCGCGCAGCGCGACGCCATCAAGGCGCGCGAAGACAAGGAGCGCCTCGGCCTCGAGGCGCAGGCGTACGCGAACGACATCCTGCCGAAGGCGAAGGGCTCGGCCGCGCGCCAGATGGAGGACGCACAGGCCTACAAGGCGCGCATCGTCGCGGACGCGGAAGGCGAGGCCCAGCGCTTCCTGAAGCTGCTGCAGGCCTATGAGCGTGCCCCGGGCGTGACGCGCCAGCGGCTCTATTTCGAGACCCTCGAGGAGGTGCTCGGCAACACCAACAAGGTGCTGGTGGACACGAAGGGCACGGGCAACATGATCTACCTGCCGCTCGACAAGCTGACCGACCGGCGCCTGCAGACGCTGACGCTGGACGAGCAGCGCCAGTCGCCCACCGCCCGCGCGGCAACGGAGACGACCGCGCCCGCTGACGGCGTCGAGACCATCGAGGCCCGTCGCGACCGGGGGACCCGCTGATGAGCAACCGCAGCTACCTGGCCGTGATCATCCTCGGCTTCCTGGCGCTCGTGCTGTCCATGGCAGCGTTCACGGTCCGCGAGACCGATCTCGCCATCAAGTTCCGCTTCGGCGAGATCGTCCGCGCCGACTACGAGCCCGGCCTGCACTTCATGATGCCGCTGGTCAACAACGTGCGGAAGTTCGACCGGCGCATCCTCACCGAGGACTACCCGGCGGAACAGTTCCTCACCAGCGAAGGCAAGATCCTGCGCATCAACTTCTTCGTGAAGTGGCGCATCACCGACGTGTCGCGTTACTACACCTCGACGGCCGGCGGCAGCGAGGACGTGGCCAACCGTCGCCTCGGCGAAATCGTCAAGGACGGCATCAAGGGCGTGATCGCCAAGCGAACCATCCAGCAGGTGGTGGCGGCGGAGCGTACCGAGTTCCTGAGCGAGGTGCGCAAGGTGGCCGAGGGCAACGTGGCCGGGCTCGGCGTCACGCTCATCGACGTGCGCGTCAAGAACATCGACCTCCCCGAGGAAGTGAGCGAATCGGTGTTCAACCGCATGCGGCAGGACTTCGCCCGCCAGGCCGCGCAGCTGCGCGCCGAGGGCTCCGCGGTGTCCGAGCAGACTCGCGCCGAGGCCGACCGCCAGCGCACCGAGATCCTCGCCGACGCGTACCGGCAGGCGGAGATCATCAAGGGCGAGGGCGACGCTGCGGCGGCCGACGTCTACGCCGGTGCGCACGGCCGTAACCCCGAGTTCTTCCAGTTCCATCGTTCCATGCAGGCCTACCGCCGCTCGCTCGGCAAGCAGGGCGACATCCTCGTGATCCAGCCCGACGGCGAGTTCTTCAAGTACCTGAAGGAATCGGGCCGCTGACGGCGCGGTCGGCGGCCGAGCGGGCATGGACTGGAACGACCTCTGGGCGGCCTTCGCCCTGTACCTCGTGCTCGAGGGCCTGATGCCCTTCGCGAATCCGAACGGCATGAAGCGCGCGCTATTCCAGCTCTCCCAGCTCGACGAGCGGACGTTGCGCATCGCCGGACTCGTGAGCATGATCGCCGGCGCCGTGCTGCTTTACTTCGTGCGCGGCTCGGGCTGAACCACACCGGACCCAATCCATGGCCAGCAACCTCGTCGTGATCGGCGCCCAATGGGGCGACGAAGGCAAGGGCAAGATCGTCGACCTGCTCACGGAGCGCGCTGCGGCCGTGGTGCGGTTCCAGGGCGGGCACAACGCCGGCCACACGCTCGTGATCGACGGCGCGAAGACGGTGCTGTCGCTGATCCCGTCGGGCATCCTGCATCCCGGCGTGCTGTGCCTGATCGGCAACGGCGTGGTCCTCTCCCTCGAGGCGCTGCTGCGCGAGGCGGACGCGCTGGTGCAGAAGGGCGTGCCGGTCTACGACCGCCTGCGCGTCAGTCCGAACTGCGCGCTGATCCTGCCGTCGCACATCGCCCTCGACCGCGCCCGCGAACGCGCTCAGGGCATCAACGCCATCGGCACCACGGGGCGCGGTATCGGACCTGCCTACGAGGACAAGGTGGCGCGCCGCGCCGTGCGCGTGGCCGACCTGTTCCGCCGGGAGCGGCTCGCGGCCCGCCTCGGCGAGGCGCTCGACTACCACAACTTCGTGCTGAGTCGCTATCACAGCGCCGAGACGGTGGACTTCCAGCGCGTGCTCGATGACCTGCTGGCCCAGGGCGAGCGGGTGCGGCCGCTCGTCGAGGACGTGAGCGAGCGTCTGGCCGCCGAAATGCGGCGCGGCGGAAACCTGCTGTTCGAGGGCGCGCAGGGCGCGCTGCTGGACAACGACGTCGGGACCTACCCGTTCGTCACCTCGTCGAACACGATCGCCGGGGCCGCTGCGGTGGGCACGGGACTCGGACCCCGCGACATCCATCGCGTGCTCGGCATCGTCAAGGCCTACACGACACGCGTCGGCGCCGGCCCGTTCCCGACCGAACTCTTCGACGAGAACGGCGAGCACCTCTCGCGCGTCGGTCACGAGTTCGGCGCGGTGACCGGTCGGCCGCGTCGCTGCGGCTGGTTCGACGCCGTGTCGCTGCGCCGCGCGGTGCTGCACAACAGCCTCTCGAGTCTCGGCGTGACCAAGCTCGACGTGCTCGATGGCCTCGACGCGTTGCGCATCGCCACCGGCTACCGCATCGACGGCGAGGTGCGCGACCAGCCGCCGCTGCTGCCGTTCCGCTACGCCGAGTGCGAACCGGTCTACGAGACCCTGCCGGGGTGGTCGGAACCCACCAGTGGCGTCACGGACTTCTCCCGGCTGCCGGAGAACGCGCGACGATACCTGGCCCGCATCGAGCAGCTCGCCGGCGTGCCGATCGACATCGTCTCGACCGGCCCGGACCGTGCCGAGACCATCGTGCTGCGGCACCCCTTCGACTGAATGACGCGGCAGGTGGTGCGACCATGAAGCCCTACGAATCCCCGTGGATGGACGACGACCTCAGGATGCTGCGCGAGGCGGTTTCGCGGTTCGTCGAGACCGAGATGCTGCCGCACGAGGCGCGATGGCGCGCGCAGAAGCATGTCGATCGGAGCACGTGGCGGCAGGTCGGCGAGGCGGGCTTCCTGCTGATGGACGTGCCGACCGAGTACGGCGGCGGTGGCGGCGACTTCCGCCACGAGGCCGTGCTGTACGAGGAATGCAACCGTCGCGGCCTCTCCGGATTCGGGCAGGGCGTGCACAGCATCGCCGCGCACTACGTGCTGAACTACGGTACGGCGGAGCAGAAGCAGCGCTGGCTGCCGCGCATGGCGAGCGGCGAGCTGATCGGCGCCATCGCCATGACCGAGCCCGGCGCGGGCTCCGACCTCAAGGGCATCCGCACGCGCGCCGTGCGCGAGGCGGGCGAGTACGTCGTCAACGGCTCGAAGATCTTCATCACCAACGGCTCGATCGCCACGATCCTGATGCTGGTGGTCCGCACCGATCCGGGCGACCGCAGCCGCGGCCTGTCGATCCTGATGGTCGAGACCGAGAACCTGCCCGGCTACCGGGTCGGTCGCGTGCTCGACAAGATGGGCATGGCCGCGCAGGACACCTCGGAGCTGTATTTCGAGGACGTGCGCGTG
This sequence comes from uncultured Gammaproteobacteria bacterium, assembly GCA_963712815.1. Lineage (GTDB taxonomy): Bacteria > Pseudomonadota > Gammaproteobacteria > Steroidobacterales > Steroidobacteraceae > RPQJ01. The sequence goes on along the minus strand of CAVQJL010000012.1, from coordinate 514,804 downwards.
CCGGCCGACTGCCTGCTCGGCGGCGAGGAAGGCCGCGGCATGCACATGCTGATGGGCGACCTGCCGTACGAGCGCCTCACGATCGCGCTTGGCGGCGTGGCGGCGATGGAAGGCGCCTACGCCGAGACCGTGCGCTACGTGAAGGAGCGCCAGGCCTTCGGCCAGAAGATCGCGGATTTCCAGAACACGCGTTTCAAGCTCGCCGAGGTCGCGACCCACGTGCACGTGGCGCGCGTGTTCGTCGACCGCTGCATCGAGCGGCTGGTGAAGGGCGAGCTCGACACCGAGACCGCGGCCATGGCCAAGTGGTGGATCACCGACATCCAGCAGCAGTCGATGGACGAGTGCGTGCAGCTCCACGGCGGCTACGGGTACATGAACGAGTACCTCGTGTGCCGCATGTTCGCGGACTCGCGTGTGCAGAGGATCTACGGCGGGACCAACGAGATCATGAAGGAACTGATCTCGCGGGCGATCTGACGGAGTGCTAGAGTCCCGCCGAGTGGCGAGGTGGTGCCCAGGAGAGGACTCGAACCTCCACGGTGTTACCCGCTAGTACCTGAAACTAGTGCGTCTACCAATTCCGCCACCTGGGCTTCGGTTGCGGCTCGACCCGAGGGTCGGCAGGAAGGCCGCGCAATTTACTGGCGCACCCATGGGCTGTCAACGAATACCGGCGGTCCGGCGCCACGGCTGGACGGAACCCCATGCAACGTAAGCACTCCCGACGAAAGACTACCGCGACCACGGCCCCCCGCGCGCGCGGCTCGCGCTCCGCGCCGGCGGGCCCCCTGGGCGTCCTGCGACATTCCGGTCGCCCGCTGCGACTCGACGAGATCACCGCCGCGCTGGGCCCGGCGTCCGCCGTCGAGGCGCCCGCGCAGCTCGAGGAGCTGGTGCGACGCGGCGAGGTGGTGCTGAACCGCCGCGGGCAGTACTGCCTGCGCGAGCAGTTGCCGGGCCTCGTGGTCGGGACGGTGCAGGCGCAGCGCAACGGCGACGGCCAGCTGCTGCCCGACGACGCCTCGGCGCCGATCCACCTCGCGGCGCAGGAGATGCGCGAGGTGATGCACGGTGACCGCGTCGCGGTCCGCATCGAAGGCACGCGTTTTCGCGGCAAGCCGCAGGGCACGATCGTCGAGGTGCTCGAGCGCCGGACGCATGAGGTCGTCGGCCGGCTGCACGTCGATTCCGGGCTCGCCTACCTCGTCGCGGACAACCCTCGCGTGACGCACCGCGTGCTGGTGCCGCCAGCGGAACTCGGCGGAGCCGGGCCCGGGCAGGTGGTGATCGTCGAGATCACGCGGCCGCCGAGCCGCAGCGCGCAGCCCGTCGGACGCGTCTCGCGCGTGCTCGGGGAGCACGGCGCGCCGGGCATGGAAACCGACATCGCGATCCACTCCCACGGCCTGCCGTTCGAGTTCCCGGACGACGTGCTCGCCGAGGCGGCGACGTTCGGCGCGCGCATCCCCGAGGCGGCGGTGGCCGGTCGCGAGGACCTGCGCGGCATCGCGCTCGTCACGATCGACGGCGAGGACGCCCGCGACTACGACGACGCCGTGTTCTGCGAGCGCACGCGCGGCGGCTGGCGCCTCGTCGTGGCGATCGCCGACGTGGGGCACTACGTGCGCCCGGACAGCGCCCTCGATGCCGCGGCGCGCGAACGCGGCACGTCCGTGTACTTCCCGAACCGGGTGCTGCCGATGCTGCCCGAGGCGCTCTCCAACGGGCTGTGCTCGCTGGTGCCGGACGAGGACCGACTGTGCGTGTGCTGCGAGCTGCGCGTGAGCGACGCCGGCAAGATCACTCGCTCGAGGTTCTTCGAGGGCGTGATGCGCTCGGCGGCGCGGCTGACCTATGGCGAGGTGGGCGAATTCCTCGCCCGGCCCGAGGGGCGGCACTCGCCGCGCCTCGAGTCCGTGCGCGAACGCCTGCTCGCGCTGCAGGGGGTCTATCGCAGCTTCACGCGCGAGCGCAGCGGCCGGGGCGCGCTCGAGCTCGACACCCCTGAGCTCAAGCTCAAGTTCGACGCGCAGGGCCGCGTGGCGGCGCTGGTCGAGCAGCCCCGCAACGACGCGCACCGGCTCATCGAGGAGTGCATGATCGCGGCCAACATCGCCGCGGCGCGCTTCCTCGACCGTCACAAGGTCCCGACGCTGTACCGTGTGCACGGCCTGCCGGAAATCGACCGCCTCGAGACCCTGCGCCAGTTCCTCCGGGAGTTCGGCCTGTGGCTCCCGCCCGCGGAGGAGGTCAAGCCCGAGCACCTGCGCGACCTGCTGCGGAAGATCGGCGACCGTCCCGACGCGGTGCTCATCTCGACGGCGGTGATCCGCTCCATGCCGCAGGCCGTCTACCAACCCGGCAACATCGGCCACTTCGGCCTCGCGCTCGAGCACTACGCGCACTTCACCTCGCCGATCCGCCGCTACCCCGATCTGGTGGTACACAGGGGCATCCGCCAGGTGCTCGCCGGGGGGGACCCGCAGGCGCTCGTGGACTGGCATGGGCCGTTTCCCGTACTGGGCCAGGACTGCTCGTTCCGCGAGCGGCGTGCCGACGAGGCCACGCGCGGTGCGATCGCGTGGCTCAAGTGCTACTACATGCAGGAGCGCGTCGGCGAGGAGTACACCGGGCTGGTATCCGGCGTGGTCGATTTCGGGCTCTTCGTGCAGCTCGAGGGCCTGCAGGTGGACGGGCTGGTGCACGTCACCGCGCTCGGCCAGGACTACTTCACGCGCGATCGCTCCGGCTACCGCCTGGTCGGGCGCAGCTCGGGCAAGATATTCAAGCTCGGCGACCGGCTGCGCGTGCGCGTGAGCAACGTGTCGCTCGACGATCGCCGCGTCGATTTCGAGCTGGCGGGTGCCGCCGGCGAGCCCCGACGCCCGCGCCGTCCCGGCCCGATCGGTCGTCGCCGCTGATGGCAGCGCCGCTCGCCTGCGGCATCCATGCCGTGCGCGTGCTGCTGTTGCGCAGCCCGGCGCGCGTGCGTCGGGTGCTGCTCGCGGGCGGGCGCGATGCGGGACGGCTCGGCGAGATCCGCGCGCTCGCGGAGCGAGCCGGTGTGCAGGTGACCGCCGCGGACGCTGCACTGCTCGACAAGCTCGCCGAGGGTGTCCGCCACCAGGGTGTGGTCGCGGAAATCGCGCCGCGTGTCGGCGATCCCGAGACGCAGCTCGAGGAGGCACTCGAGGCTGCGCCGGATCCGCCGCTGCTGCTGGTGCTCGACGGCGTGCAGGATCCCCACAATCTCGGCGCGTGCCTGCGCAGCGCCGACGCGGCCGGCGCGGCGGCGGTGATCGTGCCTCGCGACCGCGCCGCGGGCCTGACGCCCGTCGTGCGCAAGGTCGCGGCCGGCGCGGCCGAGACCGTCCCGCTGGTGGCCGTGGTGAATCTCGCCCGCACCCTGCGCGGGCTGAAGGAGCGGGGCGTGTGGCTGGTGGGTACGGACGACGCGGCCGACCGCACGCTCTACGAAACCGACCTCGCCGGTCCGCTCGCGCTGGTGATGGGCTCGGAAGGCGAGGGCCTGCGGCGGCTGACCCGCGAGTGCTGCGATCAGTTGGTGTCTATTCCGATGGCCGGGGCGGTCGAGAGCCTGAACGTGTCGGTGGCGACCGGGGTGGTGCTGTTCGAGGCGGTGCGGCAGCGGTCGGCCAAGAAATAGCGCGTCGGGTGCGGTTGCGGGCGTCGGGAAAGGACTCGCGCCGGCCCGCTGCATGCGGGCCTCTGCGGGTCCTTTCCCGACGCCGGAAATGCGGCGCCTGGGCGAGTTCTTCGCCGAGCCGAAGAACTCGCACGGCGCAAGCGAAGTCACCGGCCGCAGCCGGAATCTCTGGCGGCCTGAGTTCGGGCGTTCGACCACCGCCGGCATGGATGAGAACGGCCAACATTTCTGTGGCCGCCACAGGTGACTTTGGCTCCGGTGGGCGATTCATGCGCCGCGCGATTGGGTGAACGGCCCTGCGTTCACCCAATCGCTCAGGCGCCGCGTGTCGAGCGGGGGATCGGGGTGTTCCCCCGGCGAGCATGTCGGCTTGTCGAGCCGGGGGAACACCCCGATCCCCCGCCAGCCACCAACGCAAGGCGCCGGCCAACTTGCGGGAAACGCCCTCGTCCCCTATCCTGTGCGGCCCTCCAAGGCCCTCACCGGCCCCGAGGAACTCCTTGCCGCACCGTTGGTTCGGGCGGCTTCAACCACAGGGAGCACAACAGTGCGTCACTACGAGATCGTGTTTCTGGTCCACCCTGACCAGAGCGAGCAGGTTCCCGCCATGATCGAGCGCTATCGCGGCATCATCACCGCGGACGGTGGCGCGGTTCATCGCGTCGAGGACTGGGGCCGCCGCCAGCTGGCCTTCCCGATCGCCAAGGTGCACAAGGCGCACTACGTGCTGATGAACATCGAGGCCAGCAAGAAGGCGCTCGAAGAACTCACCGGCGCGTTCCGCTTCAGCGACGCCGTGATCCGCAACCTCGTCATGGCCATGCCGGCTGCCGTCACCGAGCCGTCGCCGATGGCGCGTGCCGAGGAGGAGGGGGCCCGGCCCGAAGAAGGCTCTGCGTCCGAGGCTGGCGAGCAGCCCGAGGCCGCCGGCTGAGCCGGTCCTGGCCCGACACAGACGACTGAATCCACGATTTCGAACAGGGTGACCCATGGCACGTTTCTTCCGACGTCGCAAGTTCTGCAAGTTCACGGCCGAGGGCGTCGAGCGCATCGACTACAAGGACCTCGCCACGCTGAAGGGCTACATCACCGAGACGGGAAAGATCGTCCCGAGCCGCATCACCGGCACGCGCTCGAACTACCAGCGCCAGCTCGCGCTCGCCGTGAAGCGCGCGAGGTTCCTGGCGTTGTTGCCCTACACCGATCAGCACTGAGCCGAGCGGGCGCCGCGCGGGCGACCGCGGGTGCGCGCCATGAACGGGAGCTTCGCAAGCTGGATCGCCGACCGTCCCGGCCCGGCCATGCTCGTGACCGGGCTGCTCGGTCTGCTGCCCCTGTTCGGCCTCGGCTTCGCGTTCTTCCTGCCCGGTGCCGTGCCGGCGCTGATGGCCCTGATGCGCGGTCCGCGCGCCGGGTTGATGGTGGCCGCAGGGGGCAGCGTGATGCTCGCGGCGGCGATGTGGTCCGTCGGCCGGCCGATCCCGGTGGGACTCATCTACTCGCTGTGGGTGCTCGGGCCGCCGCTGGCGCTCGGGCTGCTCCTGCAGCGCAGCGGATCCCTGGCGCTGTGCCTCCAGGTCGCCGTGCTGGCGGGCGCGGTGATGATCGTGCTTCTGCACGCGATGCTCGGCGATCCGGAGCGCTTCTGGGCGCCGTTCGTCCGCGACCTGGCCGAGGAGATGCAGCGTCGCGGCCTGCCCATGGACCTCGAGGAGGACGGCCTCGTCGAGACCCTCGCGCGCACGCTGTGGGGCTGGGTGACGGTGCTCACGGTGTTGCTCGCGATGTGCGCGCTCTTCCTTGCGCGCTGGTGGCAGACGCGGCCGCAGCAGGCCGGGCAGTTCGGCGCGGAGTTCCGGCAGCTGCGTCTCGGCTTGGTGCTGGGGGCGGCGGCGGCCGTCGCGATCGTCGGCTCGCTCCTCAGCTCGCAGCCGCTGGTGGACGACCTGGCCCGCCTCTTCCTGGGCGCACTGATGGTCGTCGGGCTTGCGGCCGCACACCGCTTCAAGGCGGCGGGGCGACTGAGCGGGGTGTGGCTCGGGATGATTTACGTCCTGCTGGTGCTGGCGGCGCCGATTACCGTCGCCGTGCTGGCCGGATGGGGCTTCGTGGACAACTGGCTGCGCTCGCAACGAGCGGCGCAGGGCGCGTAATCGACTAACCACTTCAGATCGAGGAACCAATCATGGAAGTGATCCTGCTGCAGAAAGTCGCCAACCTGGGCAGCATCGGCGACAAGGTCAAGGTCAAGCCGGGCTATGGCCGCAACTACCTGCTTCCGCAGGGCAAGGCGGCGGTCGCCAATGCGGCCAATCTCAAGAAATTCGAGGAGCGCCGCGCCGACCTAGAGAAGCTCGCTGCTGACGAACTCGAGAGCGCGAAGCTGCGCGCCAGTCAGCTCGAGAACTTCCGGCTGTCGCTGTCCGCGAAGGCCGGCGGCGAGGGCAAGCTGTTCGGCTCGATCGGCACGGCCGACATCGCCGAGGCCCTGTCCAAGGCCGGTATCCGCATCGAGCGCAGCGAAGTGCGCCTCGCCTCGGGTCCGATCCGTCTGGTCGGCGAGCATCACGTCAGCCTGCACTTGCACTCCGACCTCGTCATCGACCTGCCGGTGGACGTGGTCGCCGAGGACTGATTCACGAAGGGCGGAGACGTCATGGACCAGGACGGGGGCGGCGCCAGGGCGCGTCGGCGGATTCGGCCCGTGAGCGAGACGGACTCGCTGCGCGTGCCCCCGCAGTCCGTCGAGGCCGAGCAGGCCGTCCTCGGCGGCCTGCTTCTCGACAACAGCACCTGGGATTCCATCGCCGACCGGTTGCGTGCGGAGGATTTCTACCGCCGCGACCACCAGCAGATCTTCACGGGCATCGCGGAACTCTCCGCCCGCAGTGAGCCAAGCGATGCGGTGACGCTGGCCGAGTACCTGGCGGCCAAAGGGCTGGCCGACGAGACGGGCGGGCTCGCCTACCTCGCGGGGCTGGCGCGCGATACCCCGACCGCCGCGAACATCCGGGCCTACGCCGACATCGTCCGCGAGCGCTCGCTGCTGCGGCAGCTGATCAGAGTGAGCGGCGAGGTCGCCGCGAGCGCCTACGAAAGCGAGGGTCGGACCGCGGCCGATCTCGTGGACGAGGCCGAGCGGCGGGTTTTCGAGATCGCCGAGCAGGGGCGGCGCACCGGATCGGGGTTCGTGCCGCTGCACGACATCCTCGGCGCCACGATCGACCGGCTCGACATGCTGCAGCAGAGCCAGGGCCAGCTCACCGGTGTCAGCACCGGCTACCACGACCTCGACACCATGACGGCCGGGCTGCAGCCGGGCGACCTGATCATCGTCGCCGGTCGACCGTCGATGGGCAAGACGACGCTCGCGCTCAACATCGCCGAGAACGCCGCGATCGGCGCGGCCACGCCGGTCGCCGTCTTTTCCATGGAAATGTCCCGCGACCAGCTCGCCATGCGCATGATCTCCTCGCTCGGCCGCGTCGACCAGAGCCACCTGCGCACAGGCAATTTCGGCGACGAGGACTGGGCGCGCATCAACGGCGCGATCGCGCAGATGAAGACCGCGCCGATCTACATCGACGACAGCGGCGCGCTCACGCCCACCGAAGTGCGTGCCCGCGCGCGACGCCTCAAGCGCGAGAAGGGCGGGCTCGGGCTGATCGTGGTGGACTACCTGCAGCTGATGCAGGTGCCCGGCACCAAGGAGAACCGTGCGACCGAGATCTCGGAGATCTCGCGCTCGCTCAAGGCGCTCGCGAAGGAGCTGCGGGTGCCGGTCATCGCGCTGTCGCAGCTCAACCGCAGCGTCGAGCAGCGTACCGACAAGAAGCCGGTCATGTCGGACCTGCGCGAGTCGGGCGCGATCGAGCAGGACGCCGACCTCATCGTGCTGATCTACCGCGAGGAGGTGTACGAGCCGGAGACGCCCCGCAAGGGCATCGCCGACATCATCATCGCCAAGCAGCGCAACGGCCCGACCGGCGAGGTGCACCTCACCTTCCTCGGCAAGTACACGCGCTTCGAGAACCTCGCGACGGGCGACTACGGGTACGGCGCCTGAGCGGCGCACCCGCCGGAGCCACTGCTTGAAACCCCCGATCCGCGCCCTCGTCGACACGGCAGCGCTGCGGCACAACCTCACTCGTGCCCGGGCCACGGCGCCATCCTCGCGCATCATGGCGGTGATCAAGGCGAACGGCTACGGCCACGGCCTGGTCCCGGCGGCACGCGCCCTTGCGTCGGCAGACGGTTTCGCAGTTGCGCGCCTCGACGAGGGACTCGCGCTGCGCGCGGCGGGCCTCGCGAATCCCATCCTGCTGCTCGAGGGCGTGTTCAGCCCCGACCAGCTCGCGGTCGCCGCCCAGCAGCGCTTCGACCTGATGGTGCACAGCGTCGAGCAGATCGAGATGCTCGAGGGACGTACGGGCACCGAGGTCGTCTCCGCCTGGATCAAGGTCGACACCGGCATGAACCGCCTCGGCTTCCGAGTCGAACAGTTCGCCGGGGCGTATGCGCGGCTGCAGCGCGTCGCGAACGTCGCCCCGGTGCCCACGCTCGTCACGCACCTCGCGAGCGCGGACGACCTTGGCGATTCGAAGACCGAGGCACAGCTGCTGGCCTTTGCCGCCGCCACGGCGGGACTGCCGGGCGCGCGCAGCATCGCCAATTCCGCGGCGCTGATCGCCTGGCCCGGCACGCGGGCCGACTGGGTTCGGCCCGGCCTCGTGCTCTACGGCGTCTCGCCCTTCCCGGACGGCACGGGCGCCGGGATCGGCCTGCGGCCGGCCATGACGCTGCAGAGCGAGGTGATCGCAGTGAAGGATGTCGCTGCGGGCGAGACGGTGGGTTACGGCGGCACGTGGCAGGCGGCGCGGGCGACGCGCATGGCCGTGGTCGCGGCGGGCTATGGCGACGGCTATCCCAGGAGCGTGCCGTCCGGCGCGCCCGTGCTGGTCAACGGCCATCGCGCACCGCTCATCGGCCGCGTCTCGATGGACATGGTCACCGTGGACGTCACCGACCTCGGGCCGATCGCGACGGGCGACCCGGTCATACTATGGGGGGACGGCGTGCCGGTGGAGGAGATCGCGCGGATGGCCGGCACGATCCCGTACGAACTGATCTGCGGCGTGAGCCAGCGGGTCCACCACGAGATCCGCTAGGCCGCGCTGCCGCAGGCACCGGCAGCGCGCCCGGTACCCTAGCTGGCGAAGAAACCCATCTTGACGCCGGCCAGCTGGACCACGTCGTTGTCGTGCAGCCGGCGCGCCTGCGGGCCGATCGGCGTGCCGTTGACGAGCGGGTAGTCGCCTTCGCGTCCGCTCTCGACGTGCACGATGTAATAGCCGTCGGCACGGCGCGTGATGGCCGCCACCTGCACGCCCGGGCGCCCGAGGGTCGTGAGCGTCTTGACCAGCTCCAGCTCGCGGCCCGCGAACTGGCCGGACAGCACCTGCAGCTTCGCCTTCGGCAGCACGCCGCCCAGCGACGGCGACGGGGTCGGGGCCGCGGTGGCGGCTGGCCCGAGGAGCGCGGCGGCCTCGTTCGGCCGGATCAGCATCGTCTTCTCGAACTCGTCGGCCGGCTCGTCGGTCTCGCCGTCCACGAAGCGCAGTGCATGGTGCCCCACGGTGACCACGTCGCCGTGCTGCAACGCGTGCTTCTTGACGATCTTGCCGTTGACGTAGGTGCCGTTCGTGCTGTTCAGGTCCTCGAGGAACGAGTCGTTGAGGATGTTGATGATGAGCGCGTGGTGCCCGCTCACCGCCGCATTGTCGATGCGGATGTCGTTGTCCGGAAGGCGCCCGATCGTGTAGCGCTCCCTGCTCATGTTGTACTCGGCGAGCAGTTGCCCATCGAGGCTGAGAACGAGTCTGGCCATGCGTCTTCCTGGCTCCAGGATTATCCGAACATCGCGCGGAGCGTCCCGAGCACGCCGCGGCGGGCCGGGAAGCCGTCGAGCACCTTCACGAGCACGACCGAGATGTTGTCCCGGCCGCCGTTGTCGTTGCCGAGCAGCACGAGCTGCCGGGCGAGCGTCGGCAGATTAGCACCAAAGGTGCTCATGGTTAACTGGATGTCCTCGTGCTCGACCATGTCGGACAGCCCGTCCGAACACAGCAGGAAGAGGTCGTCCTTCTCGACGGGTACGTCGACGATGTCCACCTCGACCGTGGGCTCTACGCCGAGGGCGCGGGTCACGTAGTTCTTGGCGGAGGCTCGCTGCGCCTCCTGCAGCGTGTAGAACCCGCGCGAGACGAGCTCGTTCATCAGCGAGTGGTCCTGGGTGACCTGCGTGAGTTCCTCGCCCCGCAGTCGGTACAGGCGCGAATCGCCCACGTGCGCGATCGTGAGCTTGTCGTCGAAGAACAGTCCCGCGACCACGGTCGTGCCCATCCCCTCGCAGTGCGACTGCGTGCGCGCCGTCTGGTGGATGATCTTGTTGGCGCGGTGGATGGCGTCGCGCAGCAGGATGCCCGGCCGGCCCAGCCCGCTCGCGGGGTCCCGCAGGGCGAGGTTCTCGCGTTCCACGGCGTCCTTGACGAGGCTCATCACGGTACGCACCGCGATGCCACTCGCGACCTCGCCGGCCTTGTATCCGCCCATGCCGTCGGCCAGCACCACGAGCCCGATGTCGGGATCGGTTCCGATCGTGTCCTCGTTGTGCTCGCGCACACGGCCGGCGTCGCTCACGCCCACGCAGCCGAGTTTTCCCTTGAGGTACACGCTCAGGCCCGCTCCGGCGTGTTGATGCGGCGCAGGGCCTCGGCGAACGCGGCCCCGGTCTCGTGGCGGCCGGCCGGATCCTTGGCGAGCGCGCGGTCGAAGAAGTCCTGCAGGCCGGCCGGCAGGCCGGGGCGCACGACGTCGATCGGGGGGTGCTCGTCGTGCGCGATCTTGAACATGAGCGCGGGCATGGAATCGGCACGGAACGGCAGCTGCCCGGTCAGCAGCTGGAAGAGCGTGACCGCCAGCGAGAACAGGTCCGAGCGTCCGGTGACCGCGCGACCCTGCAACTGCTCCGGAGACATGAACGACGGCGTGCCGAGCACGAGGCCGGTGCGAGTGCGGCCGGAGTCGGTCAGCCGGGCGATGCCGAAGTCGGTGATCTTGAGCTCGCCGCTCGGCGGATCGAACACCACGTTCGCGGGCTTGACGTCGCGGTGCACCACGCCCTGCTGGTGCGCGTAGTGCAGGGCGTCGGCGAGCCGTGCGGTGATCTCGATCGCAATCGCCGGGGGCAGCAGGCGCGCCGCGGCGGCGTATTCCACCAGATGGCGGCCACGCAGCAGTTCCATCGCGATGTAGGCCGTGCCCTCCTGTTCGCCCGCATCGAAGATCGTGACGATGTGCGGATGGCTCAGGCGTCCCGCCGTCTCCGCCTCGCGGAAGAACTTGGCACGGGCCTCCTCGAGTTCCCGGCCTTCGAATTCCGTCGCAAGGGGGATGGTCTTGAGCGCCACGTCGCGATTGATGACCGGGTCGCGCGCGCGGTAGACGACTCCCATCGCCCCGCGGCCGATCTCCTCCACGATCTCGTAGCGTCCGAGCCGACCCTGCGCGATGCCGCGGCGCGACGGCGGCGGCATCGATCCGCCCGTGTCGATCAGGGACAGGGATTCGTATACGGGTGCTGGCATGGTCGCGACGAAGTATACGGATCCGGCCGCCGGGCGAATTGCCGGGGCCGTCACACATCCGGGCCGGCCGGGCCCTGCGTGCTAGCATCGCGGCCCCGCGGCGCTGCGGGACGGGGCGAGCAAGCGATGGCCAGACCCAAGAACAGCTACGTGTGCGGGGCATGCGGCGCACGGACGCCGCAGTGGCAGGGCCAGTGTCCCGCCTGCCAGGCGTGGAACTCACTCGAGCGGGCCGCGTTCGCGCCCGCGTCGGCCCACGCGGCACATGCGGCGGCGGCGCCCTCGAGCCGCCCGGTCGCGGAAGTCGCCCAGGACTCGGAGCCGCGCGCGGCTTCCGGCATCGGCGAGCTGGACCGTGTATTGGGCGGGGGCCTCGTCGCCGGTTCCGTGACCCTGCTCGGTGGCGATCCCGGCATCGGCAAGTCCACGTTGCTGCTGCAGGCCTCGGATGCATTGAGCCGGGAGCGGCCGGTGCTGTATGCCTCGGGCGAGGAGTCGGTCCGGCAGGTGGCATTGCGGGCAAGCCGCCTCGGGCTGGCGTCGGGCAGCCTGAGGTTGATGGCCGAGACGCGCGTCGAGGCGATCCTCGAGGAGGCGGTGGCCACGCGGGTGAGCGTGCTGGTCGCGGACTCCATCCAGACCATGCACACGGATCTGTCGGAGTCCTCGCCGGGATCGGCGGTCCAGGTGCGCGACTCGGCCGCGCGCCTCGTTCGGTTCGCGAAGGATTCCGGGACCGCCGTCCTGATCATCGGCCACGTCACCAAGGAGGGCACGATCGCCGGGCCGCGCATCCTGGAGCACATGGTCGATACCGTGCTCTATTTCGAGAGCGATCCCGGCAGCCGATTCCGCGTCGTGCGGGCCGTCAAGAACCGATTCGGCGCCGCAAACGAGATTGGCGTATTCGCGATGGCGGAGCAGGGCCTGAAGGAAGTCCGCAATCCGTCCGCGATCTTCCTCTCGAGGCACGACATCGCCGTGCCGGGCAGCGTGGTCACGGTCGCGCGCGAAGGCAGCCGCCCGCTGCTGGTCGAGCTGCAGGCGCTCGTGGACGAGGCGCAGGGCATGTCGCCGCGGCGCGTGGCCGTGGGATTCGAGTCGAGCCGCCTGGCGCTGCTGCTCGCGGTGCTGCATCGGCACGGCGGAATCGCCACCTCGGGGCAGGACGTGTTCGTGAACGTGGTCGGCGGTGTGCGGATTGGCGAGACTGCAGCCGACCTGCCAGCGGTGCTCGCCGTGCTGTCGAGCCTGCGCAACCGGCCGGTGGCGCCGGACACGGTCTGCTTCGGCGAGCTTGGGCTCACCGGGGAGGTCCGGCCCGTGCCGTTCGGCGACGAGCGGCTGCGCGAGGCTGCCAAACAGGGCTTCCGGAGGGCCATCGTGCCGGCCGGAAATCTGCCGCGGCGCCCGGTCGAGGGCCTGGCGGTGGAGGGCGTCGCCCGCCTCGAGCAGGCCTTATCGGTCGCCTTCTGAGCCGCCCGGCGCGGACTCCGCGGGCGATGCGATCGGCCGCAGGCGCACCGTCTTCACCGCGTTCTCGCCGGTCTGCAGCACGTCGATCGCGTAGTGGTTGACGCGCATGCTGGTGCCGGGTTCCGGGATCGTCTCCAGGCACTCGAGGATCAGCCCGTTGAGCGTGCGCGGGCCGGAGGTCGGCAAGGACCAGCCCATCTTCCGGTTCAGGGTGCGCAGGCTCGCCGCGGCGTTGACGATGAACGTGCCGCCGCGCTCACGGTGCACGTCTTTGTGCATCGAGCTCGTGTCGGTGGTGAACTCGCCGACGATTTCCTCGAGCAGGTCCTCGAGCGTGACGAGTCCCTGCACGTCGCCGTACTCGTCCACCACGAAGGCCATGCGGCGACGCTGCCGCTGGAAGTTCACGAGCTGCGTGTTGAGCGACGTTCCCTCGGGCACGTAGTACGGCTCGCGCTCACGGACCATGGCCACGAGCTTTTCGCGATCGAGCTCGCCCCGGGCCAGCAGCCGCGCGACCTGCTTCATGTGCAGGATGCCCACCAGTTCGTCGACGCTGCCGTCGTACACCGGCAGTCGCGTGTGCCGGCTGTCGCGCAGATGCGCGAGGATGTCGTCCCAGTCGTCGGACAGGTCGAGGCCCGCGATCTCGCTGCGCGGCACCATGATGTCCTCGACGTTGATGCGCTCGAGGTCGAGGATGCTCATCAGCATGCGCTGGTGGCGGTGCGGGATGACGGTGCTCGCTTCGGCCACGACGGTGCGCAGCTCCTCGCGGCTGAGGGAGGTCGTGCTCGCGTGTTCCCGGGTGATGCCGATCATGCGGAGCACGCCGTTCGCGAGCAGGTTCGTGGTCCAGACGATCGGGTAGAGGACCTTGAGCAGTGCGCGGTAGACGTAGGCCGCGGGCAGCGCCAGGCGTTCCGGGTACAGCGCGCCGAAGGTCTTGGGGGCCACCTCGCCGAAAATGATCAGGACGACGGTGTAGATGCCGATTCCGATCGCCGCGTAAGCCTCCCCGCCGAGCGTCAGCGAGATGACCGTGACGATCCCGGCCGAGATCGAATTGACGAAATTGTTGCAGACGAGGATCAGTCCGATCAGCCGGTCCGGTTGCTCGAGCAGCTGCTCGGCGATGCGCGCGGCGCTGCTTCCCTCGCGGGCGCGATGTCGCAGGCGATAGCGGTTGATGCTCATCAGCGCCGTCTCGGTGCTCGAGAAGAACGCCGAGAGGGCGACGAGGACGACCAGGATCCCGAACAGCCAGGGTAACGGTATGTCCTGCAAGGCCCGTCAGCCCCAGTGCTTGCCGAGGATGCCCTCGAGGATGAGCTTGCTGCCGAAGTAGGACAGCCCGAGCAGCGCGTAGCCCGCGAGCGTCCAGCGCAGCGCCTGGCGGCCGCGCCAGCCCATGCGCCACCGCCCCAGCAGCAGGATGCCGAACACGATCCAGGCGATGATCGCGAGCACGACCTTGTGCACGAGGTGCTGGGCGAACAGGTCCTCGATGAAGAACGCGCCGGTGACGAGCGCCAGCGTCAGCACCGCGAAACCGGCGAGGATGCTCTGGAAGCAGCCCGACTCGACCGATTCGACGGGCGTGAGGATCCTGAGCCAGCCGAGCGGCTTGCGGCTGCGCAGCCGCCGGTCCACGACCACCTGTGCCACGGCCAGCACCGCGCCAATGGTCAGGAACGCGAAGGCAAGCGTGGCCATCGCTACGTGGAAGACGAGTTCCCACCCGGGGCGCCCGACCGAGAATTCCCGGGCGCCCTCGGAGAATGCCGCCTCGAGCACCGCGGCGATGCCGAGCAGCAGGGCCGCCACGCCGCGCAGGCGCGGCCGCAAGGCCATCAGGATCGCCGTGACCGCGATCACCAGCGACACCAGCGCCAGCATGTCGCCCAGGGAAAGCGCGGCCACCGGGTCCATCCGGCGCTCCTCGACCAGTGCGGCCACGTGCACGAGGACGCCGATCGAGGCGATCGCGACCGCGGCGATGCGGCGGCCGCGACCGTGGTGCGCTTCGTCGCGGTAGGCCGACAGTCCGAGCCCAAGGGCCCCGAACAGGTAACAGGCAACGGCGATGAGCGGCAGCAGCAAGCGAAACCCTGGGGGGAACTGTGCGTGAAACGAAATGATGGCACATCGCCGGGACCCTGAGGAGGCGCCGTGCGTGATGGGCCCCTATAATCCGGTTCTTCTGCCGCGCTCTGCGCGCATCCGTCGAGGTCCGCGATGTTCGACAAGTTGTCCTCCCGCCTCGCCGCGGTGGTCGAAGGCCTGCGCGGCCGCGGCCGCCTGACGGAGGAGAATGTCGGTGAGACCTTGCGGCAGGTCCGCATGGCGTTGCTCGAGGCCGACGTCGCGCTCCCGGTCGTCAAGGAATTCATCGACGCGGTCAAGGCGCGGGCCGTCGGGCTCGAGATCCACAAGAGCCTGACGCCCGGGCAGGCACTGGTGCGGGTGATCCACGAGGAACTCGTGCGCGTCATGGCGGAGGGCGTGCGGCCGCTGAACCTGCGCGCGCAGCCGCCGGTCGTGATGCTGCTCGCGGGCCTTCAGGGAGCGGGCAAGACCACGACCGCCGCCAAGATCGCCAAGTGGCTGAAGGAGCGCGACCGCAAGCGCGTGCTGCTGGTCTCCACGGACGTCTACCGTCCGGCCGCGATGCTTCAGCTCGAGCGGCTCGGGCAGCAGCTCGGCATCGACGTGGTCCGCTCCGACCCGTCGACACCGCCCCTGGAGATCGCGCGCCGCGCCCTCGACGAGGCGCGCCGCGGCCTCTACGACGTGCTGCTGGTCGACACTGCGGGTCGCCTGCACGTGGACGAGGCGATGATGCAGGAGGTGCGTGCGCTGGCGGCGACGCTGCAGCCGGTCGAGACCCTTTTCGTCGTCGACAGCATGGCGGGCCAGGACGCGGTCAACGCCGCACGGGCGTTCGGCGCAGCACTCGACCTCACGGGCATCGTGCTCACCAAGGCCGACGGCGACGCGCGCGGCGGTGCGGCACTCTCGGTGCAGCGCGTCACGGGCCAGCCGATCCTGTTCGTCGGCGTCGGCGAAAAGCCCGACGCCCTCGAGGCTTTCCAGCCGGAGCGCATGGCCTCGCGCATCCTCGGCATGGGCGACGTCCTGAGTCTCGTCGAGGAAGTGACCCGCAAGGTCGATCGCGAGCAGGCCGAGAAGCTCGCCCGCAAGGTCGCCAAGGGCGGCGCCTTCGACCTTGACGACCTGCTCGAGCAGTTGCGCCAGATCGAGGGCATGGGCGGCATGGCGGCGCTGATGGACAAGCTGCCGGCGCAGCTCGCGGCGAAGGCGGGAGCCGTGCCGCAGGGCAACGAGCGCGACATCAAGCGCCAGATCGCCATCATCTGCTCGATGACTCCGCGGGAACGGCGCTTCCCGAAGCTGATCGACGGATCGCGGCGACGACGGATCGCGGGCGGCTCGGGTACCCAGGTGTCCGACGTGAACCGGCTGCTGAAGAACTTCCTGCAGATGCAGAAGATGATGAAGGGCATGGGCAAGGGGCGGGGCGGACTGCGGGGCATGGTCCAGTCGATGGCCGGCCGGCTGCCGCCGGGCTTGCGCTGACGCCCCCCAAGCATTTCTTTCCGCAGGCGTTTTCGGTATAGTTCGCGGCTCTTTTTGGGCCGGGTGGTGGCAAAGCCGCCGTCCGGCCTCAGGCCGTTCTACTCGCTGAGGCACTGGCAGACGATGGTGACGATTCGATTGATGCGCCGCGGTGGCAAGAAGGAACCCTTCTACCACGTGGTGGTGACCGACAGCCGCCGCAGCGTGGGCGGCACGCTCGAGCAGGTGGGCTTCTTCAACCCGGTTGCGCGTGGTGGCAGCGAGGCGTTGCGCCTCGACCTCGCCCGCGTGGACCACTGGGTGGCTCGGGGCGCACAGCCTTCCGAGCGCGTGACGCAGCTGCTCAAGACGTATCGCAAGGCCCAGGCGGCTGTCGCGGCCTGATCCGGCGGAGGCCGCCATGGCTCCGGCACGTCCGCCCGCGCAACCGGACGACGGCCGGTCGCCGGTCGTGCTCGGCAGGGTCGGTGCTCCGCACGGCCTGCTGGGTTGGGTGAAGGTACAGTCCTACACCGAACCGTTCGAGGGCATCGTCAACTATGGTCCGTGGGAACTCGCGCGTGGCTCGAGCCTCGGGCGCAGAGCGGTCCTGGACTGGAAGCGGGCCGGGTCGGCGCATCGCGGTCAAGCTCGAAGGTGTCGGCTCCCGCGAGGAGGCCCAGGCGCTGACAGGCGCCGAGATCCTCGTCGCACGATCGGAGCTGCCAGAGCCTGGACCGGGTGAAGTCTACTGGCATGACCTGATCGGGCTCGAGGCTTTCAGCCCGTCGGGCGTGCCGCTGGGCCGGGTGACCGGCGTGCTGGAATTGCCGGCGCACCCGGTGCTGGTGCTCCGGGGCGAGCGCGAGCGGCTGGTGCCGCTGGTGCCGGAGCGGCTGGTCGGTGTCGATCTCGAGGCCGGGCGCCTGACGCTGGACTGGCACCCGGACGACTGACGGGTGAGCGCGTGAGGATCGTCGTCGTCACGCTGTTCCCCGAGTTCGTGGAACATGCACTCCGGTTCGGGGTGCTCGGGCGGGCGATCGAGCGCGGCGTTGCTCTCGGTCGCGACGGTGAACCCGCGGCAATTCGCCACGGACGTTCACAAGACGGTGGACGATCGCCCCTACGGCGGTGGTCCCGGGATGGTGCTGAAGGCCGAGACCTTGCGGCTCGCGCTGGACGAGGCGATGGTGCAGGCGCCCGCGGCGCGGCGGATCTACCTGGCAGCGGATGGCGCGCCGGTGACGCAGCGCAAGGCGGCGGAGCTGTCCGGGCTGGCCGAGCTGGTGCTCGTCGCCGGCCGCTACGAGGGGGTCGACGAGCGTTTCGTCGAGGCCTGTACGGATGAGTCGCTGTCGGTCGGCGACGTGGTGCTCAGTGGCGGCGAGTTGCCGGCGCTGATGGTGATCGACGCCGTGGCGCGGTTGCTGCCCGGTACGCTCGGCGACGCCGAGTCGGCCGTGCAGGAGTCGTTCACCGAGGGCCTGCTCGACTGGCCGCACTACACGCGGCCCGAGGTGTGGGCCGGCCGGACGGTGCCGGCAGTGCTGCTCGGCGGCAACCATGCCGCGATCGGCCGCTGGCGACTGAAGCAGTCGCTGGGCCGGACGTGGCAGCGGCGGCCCGACCTGCTGCGGCAGCGCGAATTGAGCAAGGAGGAGCGCGGGCTCCTCGATGAATACCTCGCGGAGCAGGATGCGACGCGACATGGGACACGGATGCAACCACTGCGAGAAGGTGAGACATGAGCAACATCATTGCCACGCTCGAGAAGGAGCGCATGCAGCGTGAGGTGCCTGACTTCGGCCCCGGCGACACCGTCGTCGTCGAGGTAAAGGTCAAGGAAGGCGAGCGCGAGCGCGTACAGGCCTACGAGGGCGTGGTCATCGCGCAAGAGCAACCGCGGCCTCAACTCGTCGTTCACCGTGCGCAAGATGTCGCACGGTGAGGGCGTCGAGCGCGTGTTCCAGACCTACAGCCCGTCGCTTGGCGCGATCACGGTGAAGCGCCGTGGCAACGTGCGGCGCGCGAAGCTGTACTACCTGCGCGAGCGGACGGGCAAGGCTGCCCGCATCGAAGAGAAGGTCTGATCTCGGGCCGGCCGCGGCGGCCCGCGCCGCCTGCCGGACGGAGCGCATCCATGTTCCGCACCATCGGACGCCTGCTGCGCTGGGTCTGGCAGCGGTCTCGACGGCCTGCGCAAGATCCTGCATCTCGTCCTGATGCTGATGATCTTCGGCGCCGTCTGGGGCCTGTTCTCCCGGCCGATCCCGCTGGTTCCGGACCGGGCGGCGCTGGTCGTTGCTCCGCAGGGTCCGCTGGTCGAGCAACTGACTGGTGACCCTCTGGAGCGCGTGCTGGCGGAGAGCCTGCGGCAGCTGCCTTCCGAGACCCTGCTGCATGGAGTCGTGGACGCCATCGAGTCGGCGGCCGACGATTCCCGCATCAGCGTCCTGTACCTCGACGTCGGCGGCATGAGTGGCGCCAGTCTCGCGAAGCTGCAGGAGCTCGGGCGCGCCATCGAGGTGTTTCGCGCCAGTGGCAAGCCCGTGGTCGCCTACGGCGACCTCTACGACCAGCGCCAGTACTACCTCGCCGCTCACGCCGACGAGGTCTACCTCGATCCCCAGGGCCTCGTCTACGTGGACGGCTTTGCGAACTACGGTATGTTCGTCAAGGACGCCATCGACAAGCTGTCGATCGACTGGAACGTGTTCCGCGTCGGGGAGTACAAGTCCGCGGTCGAGATGTTCAGCCGCAACGACATGTCGCCCGCCGAACGCGAGGAAAGCCTCGTCTGGCTCGGCACGCTGTGGCGGACCTACAAGGACGACGTCGCGAAGGCGCGCGGCTTCGCGCCGGATTTGCTCCAGTCCTATGCCGACGACGCCGTCGAGGCGCTACGGCGCGCCGACGGCAGCCTCGCGCAGATGGCGCTCGACGCCGGGCTCGTGACTGCTCTCGAGGGCCGCTACGCGGTCGAGGAGCGGCTCGCGCTGCTCACCGGCGAGGACGAGAACGACGGCACCTACGTCGGCGTGGGCCACGAGGCGTACCTCGCGAACCTGCGCTCGCAGCGCGTGCTCGGGCGCCGACCGCGACAGCAAGGTCAGCGTCATCGTGGCGGCGGGCGAGATCGTGCCCGGCGAGCAGCCGCCCGGCATGATCGGCTCCGACACGCTCGCCTGGCAGCTGCGCGACGCGCGGGACGACGACGCGGTCAAGGCCGTCGTGCTGCGCATCGACAGTCCGGGCGGGAGCGTGTTCGCGAGCGAAGTCGTCCGCCGGGAAGTGGCGGCGCTGCGCGAGGCCGGCAAGCCGGTCGTGGCCTCGATGAGCGGGCTGGCGGCCTCGGGCGGGTACTACATCGCCATGGACGCCGACCGCATCGTGGCGAGCCCAGCGACGCTGACCGGCTCGATCGGCATCTTCGCGATGTTCCCGACCTTCCAGCGGACGCTCGAGCGGCTCGGCGTGCACAGCGACGGCGTCGGCACGACGGCGCTGTCCGGGGAGTTCCGCGGCGATCGCGCGCTCGGCGAGACCTCCCGCTCGATCCTGCAGCAGAGCATCGAGTACGAATACCGCCAGTTCATCGGCCGCGTGGCGCAGGCCCGCGGCAAGACCGTCGGAGCAGGTCGATGCGGTGGCGCAGGGGCGCGTCTGGGCGGGCGCCGACGCGCTCGAGCTCGGCCTCGTGGACGAGCTCGGAGGCTATCCCCGCGCCATCGAACTCGCCGCGGAACTCGCCGACCTCGGCGACGATTACGACGGTCGACTTTCCGGAAGCAAGCCTGGGGCTCGGCCAGATGGTCGGGTTGCGCATCCGCGCTTCCGTGGCGGGCCTGATCGCGCCCCTGCTTCCGGCGAGCGTGCTGGCGCCGATTCCGCAGGCGCTCACGCCGCTGCTGGCCGAGGCGCGGCGACTGGCCCGCCTCGCCGACCCGCGCAGCCTCTTCGCCTACTGCATCGCCTGCGTCGCCGAGTGAGCGGGCCGCGCGCCCGCGCGGGCCGGGTCAGCGCACGATCGGGTTGAGTTCGACCTTGCGGTAGCGTTCCGCCATCTTCTCGAGCGGCGTCGGCCAGGAACTTGTGGGGGTCGAACTCGCCCGGCTTCTCGGCCACGTGCCGGCGCATGCAGCTGCTCGCGGTTGTTGACGTTGCAGGCCGGCGGCCCGAAGCAGTGCTCGGCGGCGTGGTCGAGCAGCTGGCGCATCGATACGACGAGCATCGACAAGTCGCCTGTGGAACCCCCGTTCCACTACGCGCCTCGACCGACAGCGCGTCAGGCGGCCCAGTCGAGGATCACCTTGCCCGACTGGCCGCTGCGCATGATCTCGAAGCCGTCCCGGTAGTCGGCGATCGGAAGCCGATGCGTGATGATCGGCGTCACGTCGAGGCCGCTCTGCAGCATGGCCGCCATCTTGTACCAGGTCTCGAACATCTCGCGGCCGTAGATGCCCTTGAGCGTCAGGCCCTTGAAGATCACCTCGTTCCAGTCGATCGCGGTGTCGTCGGGCGGGATGCCGAGCAGGGCGACGTTGCCGCCGTGGTGCATCGTGCGAAGCAGGTCGCGGAAGGCGGCCGGGTTGCCCGACATCTCGAGGCCGACGTCGAAGCCCTCGATCATGCCGAGATCGCGCATGGTCTCGTCGAGCGACTCGTGGCTCACGTTGATCGCGCGGGTGGCGCCCATCCGGCGCGCGAGGTCGAGACGGTAGTCGTTGACGTCGGTGACGACCACGTGCCGGGCGCCGACGTGCCGCGCGATCGCGGTGGCCATGATGCCGATCGGGCCCGCGCCGGTGATCAGCACGTCCTCGCCGACGAGGTCGAACGACAGCGCGGTGTGCGTCGCGTTGCCGAGCGGGTCGAGGATCGAGGCGACGTCGTCGGTGATCGAGTCCGGCAGCTTGAAGGCGTTGAAGGCCGGGATGACGAGATACTCGGCGAAGCAGCCCGGCCGGTTGACGCCGACGCCGACCGTGTTGCGGCACAGGTGGCGGCGGCCGGCGCGGCAGTTGCGGCAGTAGCCGCAGGTGATGTGGCCCTCGCCCGAGACGCGGTCGCCGACCGCGAAGCCCTGCACCTCGCTGCCGAGCTCCACGATCTCGCCGACGTACTCGTGGCCGACCGCCATCGGCACCGGGATCGTCTTCTGCGCCCAGTGGTCCCAGAGGTAGATGTGCATGTCGGTGCCGCAGATCGCGGTCTTGCGCACCTTGATGCGAACGTCGTTCGGTCCGACCGTCGGCTCGGGTATCTCCTCCATCCAGATGCCGGGGGCGCGCTGCGACTTGACCAGTGCCTTCATGATGCTCAGCCTCTGCGGGCCACCGGCCCGCGCCTGACTTGGTGCCTGATTCAGCGGATGACGCCGAGCTCGCGCCCCACGGCGACGAAGCCCTCGATGGCCCGGTCGAGTCTGCTCGGGCGTGTGGCCCGCGCACATCTGCGTGCGGATGCGCGCCTTGCCCATCGGCACGACCGGGTAGGAAAAGCCGATGACGTAGACGCCGCGCTCCAGCAGGCGCTCGGCGAACCGCGCGGCCAGCGCCGCGTCGCCGAGCATGACCGGTGCGATGGGATGCTCGCCGGGCACGACGTCGAAACCCGCGTCCGTCATCCGACGCCGGAAATGCGCCGTGTTGCGCCTCAGATTGGCACGCAGCTCGTCGCTCGACTGCACGAGGTCGAGCACCCGCAGCGTCGTGGCGGCGATCACCGGCGGGATGCTGTTCGAGAACAGGTAAGGCCGGGACCGCTGCCGCAGCCAGGCGACGATCTCCTTGCGGGCCGCGGTGTAGCCGCCCGCGGCGCCGCCGAGCGCCTTGCCGAGCGTGCCGGTGAGGATGTCGATGCGGCCCATGACCTCGCGGTACTCCGGCGTGCCGCGCCCGCCGTCGCCCACGAAGCCGGTCGCGTGGGAGTCGTCCACCATGACGAGCGCGCCGTGGCGATCGGCCAGGTCGCAGATCTCGCGCGAGGCGGGCGATCGTGCCGTCCATGGAGAACACGCCGTCGGTGGCGATCAGCTTCACGCGGGCGTCGGCGGCCTCCTTGAGCCGGTTTTCGAGTTCGTCGATGTCGTTGTTCGCGTAGCGCAGCCGGCGCGCCTTGCAGAGCCGGATGCCGTCGATGATGCTCGCGTGGTTGAGCGCGTCGCTGATCACCGCGTCCTGCTCGTCGAGCAGCGTCTCGAACAGGCCGCCGTTCGCGTCGAAACAGGAGGAGTAGAGGATGGTGTCGTCCATGCCGAGGAACGCAGCGAGGCGCGCCTCGAGTTCCTTGTGCACCGACTGCGTGCCGCAGATGAAGCGCACGGAGGCCATGCCGTAGCCGTAGCGGTCGATGGCGCGGTGCGCGGCCTCGCGGATCGACGGATGGTTGGCGAGCGCGAGGTAGTTGTTCGCGCAGAGGTTGATGAGCTCGCGGCCGTCGGCGAGCCGCACCAGCGGCTGCTGCGGCGAGCCGAGCACCCGCTCGGGCTTGTAGAGCCCCGAGGCGCGCAGCTCGTCGGTCTGCTGTGCCAGGCGGTCGAGGAAGGTCTGGTCCACGTGCGTCTCCCTGGAAGGTCGCGATTATAGGGGGCTTATAATCCGCCCGTGAGCCGCACCCGCGATACCGCCCCGCCACCCGCCATCGCCGGCCTCCGCGCCGACCTGTGGCTGTGGTACGCGCGCTTCTTCAAGAGCCGCAGCGTCGCGCAGGCCGCGGTCGAGGGAGGGCACGTCCAGGTCAACGGCGAGCGCGCCAAGGCCTCCCGGCAGCTGCGGATCGGTGACCGGCTGCGAATCACCCGGGAGCGCGAACGTTTCGAGGTGGAGGTCGCCTCAATCCCGGCCAGGCGCGGCCCAGCCACCGAGGCCCGCCAGTGCTACGTCGAGACGCCCGAGAGCGAGGCCGCCCGGGCCGCCGCCCGGGAATTCGCGCGGCTGTCGGCGCCGGTGGACGCCGGGCGGCCCGACAAGCGGGACCGGCGCGACCTGCTGCGCATGCTCAAGGGCCGCGGCTGACCGGGTCCCCCATGACGGCCTCCAGGAATCGCGCCGCATGAGCGTGTCGCTGTCCTCGCGCTCCACGCGGCTGTTCGTGTTGCTGGCGGCGTTCTTCGTCGCGAACGCGATCATCGCCGAGTTCGTCGGCGTCAAGATCTTCGCGCTCGAGACGACGCTCGGCCTGCCGCCGTTCGGCTGGAACCTGTTCGGGCAGTCCGGGTCGCTCAGCTTCACCGCGGGCGTGCTGCTGTGGCCGGTCGTGTTCGTCATGACGGACGTGATCAACGAATATTTCGGGCGGCGCGGCGTGCGGCTCATCTCGTTCATCGCCGTCGGCCTCATCTGCTACGCGTTCCTGTTCGCCTACCTGGCCATCCGCCTCGCGCCCGCGGCCTGGTGGGTCACCGTCAATGCCCCGCGTGGCGTGCCCGACATGCAGGCGGCGTTCGCGAACGTGTTCGGCCAGGGACTGTGGACGATCGGCGGCTCCATCGTCGCCTTCCTGGTCGGCCAGCTGATCGACGTGGGCATCTTCCACCGCATCCGCAGGGCGACCGGCGAGCGCTGGATCTGGCTGCGGGCCACCGGATCGACGGCCGTCTCGCAGCTGGTGGACAGCTTCGTGGTGCTCTACATCGCGTTCGTGCTGGGACCGCAACAGTGGCCGACGGGACTATTCCTTGCAGTCGGCACGGTCAACTACGCCTACAAGCTCGGCGCGGCGCTGGCGCTGATCCCGCTCATCTACCTGATGCGCAGGATGATCGAGCGCTACCTCGGGGCCGGGGAATCGGAGCGGCTGAAGCGCGAGGCGGCAATTTGAGGCAGTGGGAACTCGGCAGGAGATCGGTTGCGATGCGGGCAGTTCCTCGTGTGAGATTGGCTTCCAGCTCGGCGATGTCGAAAAGTTTTACATATTGCTGCATCGCCAACGCCTTCCAGATTCGATCGGGCGATGCAATTCATTGATTATTCGAATGTAGCTCAGAACCGGCACGGAAGTTGCTTGCATGTGGTTTGGGGGAGTTCTCACCGCAGTAGTCAAGACAACGGAGACGTCGAGATGAACGTTGCGTCCAGACGGGAAATCTGGGTTCTAGCATTGGTCCTCGGCGGCGCGTGCGCCACGCCGGCACCGGCTTCAACAGTAACCTATGCCAATGACAGAGCCGGCTTCATCGCCGCGACAGGCGCGGCGTCGATTGGTGCATTGCCGGCGTCAGGGGGGACCGGTACGACGGTGGGCGACGTCACCTTCACCAACGGTCCTTCGGCATCGCTTACCTTCCTCGACCGCTCGAACGAGATCGCCGGCAGCGATTTGGCCGCAAGCGACCGTGAGAATTTCAACATGACGATCTCCGGCGGCGCCGATGCGATCGGCTTCTATATCCATGAGCCGACTTACCTCGGGGTTAACGCGCCCGGCACCTGGGGTTGCAACGCGACCTGCTACGACACGACATTCAGCATTGAAATCTTTGCGGGCGCGACCAGCCTCGGAAAGTTCAACTACAACGCACCCAATGATTCAACGGTGGCTGTGGGCGGGCCTCTCGGCTTCTTCGGCGTGTACTCGAGCGTGCTATTCGATTCCGTGCAGGTTCGAGACGTGACGAATACTATCGACAATGAATTTTTCGGTGATTTCCTCATTTCGAAGCCCCCCGCCGTGGTTCCGCTCCCGGCAGCCGGCTGGCTGCTTGTTTCCGGGCTCGCCGCTCTCGGCTTCGGCGGCCGACGTCGCAAGTGCTGAGAGCGCGGGCCGTGCGGCGCACGGCGCGAGAAGGCCGTGCTGCCGGTTTGCGCTAGCCGGTATCCCCTCGATCAGTTCACGAGTTGATTGAGCTCGAAGATCGGCAGCAGCATCGCCAGCACGATCACCAGCACGAGCCCGCCCATCACCAGGATCATGATCGGCCCGAGCAGGCCGACCACCGCCTGCAGGATCGAGTCGAGCTCGCGCTCCTGGTGGATGGCGGCGCGCTCGAGCATGGTGTCGAGCTCGCCGCTCGACTCGCCGCTCGAGATCAGGTGGATCATCATCGGCGGGAACAGCCGGCTCACCCCGAGGGAACGGCCGATGGGTGCGCCCTCGCGGACGCGAACCGCGGCGTCCTCCACCGCGGCCTTCATCGGCAGGTTCGTCACGACCTCGCTCGAGATGCGCAGCGCCTCGAGCACCGGCACCGTGCTGGCAGTGAGGGTGCTCAGCGTGCGCGCGAAGCGGGCGGTATTGCTGCCGCGCACCACCTTGCCGATCAGCGGGATGCGCAGCAGCGCGCGATGCCACCGGCGACGGTTCGACTCGACGCGCAGCCAGCGGTTGAAGAGGTAGCCCGCCGCCGCGAGGCCTGCGATCAGGTACAGGCCGTAGTCGCGCATGAAGTCGCTGCCGGCGATCAGCAGCTGCGTGAGCACCGGCAGCTGGGCCTCGCTGCTGCGGAAGACCTCGACGACCTTCGGCACCACCGACACCAGCAGGAAGAACACGATCGCGACGCAGACCACGAACAGCAGCACGGGATACAGCATGGCGGTCAGGGTGCGACTGCGCAGCTGCTCGCGATTGTCGGTGTAATCGGCGAGACGCTCGAGCACCGCGTCGAGGTGCCCCGACTGCTCGCTCGCGGCCACCGTGGCACGGTAGATCTCCGGGAACGATCCCGGGAAGTCGGACAGGCCGTCGGCCAGCGTGTGGCCCTCGGTGACCTTCGAGCGCACGCCGAGGATGATGCTGCGCACGCGCGGCTTGTCTGTCTGCTGCGAGCAGGCGAGCAGCGCCTCCTCGAGCGGGAGACCGGACTTCACCAGCGTGGCGAGCTGACGGGTGACGAGGGCCAGGTCGCCGGCGCTCAGGCCGCGCTGGAACCCGAGGCGCAGGGGCTGCCGCGGCCCGCGGCGCTCCTTCTCCTCGACCTCGTTGACCGCGACGGGGAGCAGTCCCTGCTCGCGCAGCAGCTGCCGGACGTGCCGCGCGGTATCGCCCTCGATCACGCCCTTTCGTTCGCGGCCGGAGGCGTCGACCGCGACATAGTCGAAGGCTCCCATGCGTCAGTCCTCGCGCGTGACCTTGAGAACTTCCTCGATGGTCGTGACACCCGCGAGCACCTTGGTCCGCCCATCGTCGCGGATGCCGGGCGTGCGAGCGCGCGCATAGCGCTCGAGCTCGATCTCGGACGCCCCGTCGTGGATCATCGTCCGCATGTGCTCGTCCACGACCACGAGCTCGTAGATGCCCGTCCGTCCCTTGTAGCCGCCCGAGGGGTCCCGGCTGCCGGGCCGGTAGAGCGTGGGGGAGGTCGCGTCGTCCGGCAGGTTGAGCAGGCGCCGCTCGTAGTCGCCGGCGGTGTATGCCTCGCGGGTGGCGGGATTGAGTACCCGCACCAGCCGCTGTGCCAGCACCCCGACGAGGCTCGAGGCGAGCAGGAAGGGCTCGATGCCCATGTCCCGCAGACGCGTCACGGCGCCGACGGCGGTGTTGGTGTGCAGGGTCGAGAGCACGAGGTGGCCGGTCAGGCTCGACTGGACGGCGATCTGCGCGGTCTCGAGGTCGCGGATTTCGCCCACCATCACCACGTCCGGGTCCTGGCGCAGGATGGCGCGCAGTCCGCGCGCAAAGGTCATCTCGACCCGGGAGTTGACCTGGGTCTGGCCGATGCCGTCGATGTAGTACTCGATCGGATCCTCGACCGTCATGATGTTGCGCGTGCGGTCGTTGATGCGGTCGAGCGCCGCATACAGCGTCGTCGTCTTGCCGGAGCCGGTCGGGCCGGTCACGAGCAGGATTCCGTTCGGCTTGTGGATCAGCTCGTCCACCAGCGTCTGCGTGACCGGGTCCATGCCCAGCGAGTTGAGGTCGAGGCGCCCGGCCTGCTTGTCGAGCAGGCGCAGCACCACGCGCTCGCCGTGGCCTGCCGGAATCGTCGAGACGCGCACGTCCACCGCGCGGCCGGCGATGCGAAGCGAGATGCGGCCGTCCTGCGGCAGGCGCTTCTCGGCGATGTCGAGCCGCGACATGACCTTGATGCGCGAGACGATCAGCGGCGCCACCGCGCGCTTGGTCTGCAGCACCTCGCGCAGCACGCCGTCCACGCGGAAGCGGATCACCAGCCGGTTCTCGAAAGGCTCGATGTGGATGTCTGAGGAGCTTTCCTTGACTGCCTGGGTGAGCAACGCGTTGATGAGGCGGATGACCGGCGCCTCGTCCTCGCTCTCGAGGAGGTCGGAGGGTTCGGGAATCTCCTGTGCGAGGCTGCCGAGGTCCGTGTCCTCCTCGAGGCCGCCCATGGCGTCCATCGCCGCGCTCGAGCCGCCCTCGTAGGCCTGCCGCAGCAGCATTTCGAAGCGCTCGGGGTCCGCCCGCTCGACCGTGAGGGGTCGGCGAAGGTGACGGCGCACCTCCGCGAGGGCGATCGGCGAGGCACCGGCCCGCAGCACGACGTCGGCCGACTGCTCGGTCAGCGCGCGCACCAGCACGCCGTGTCGCTTCGCAAAGGCGAAAGGCACCGGCCGCGGTGGTTCGGCGACTCGCCCCGCCGCGGCGATGATCGCCTCGTCGGTGAGAGTGGTGCTCACGGCAGCGGCCGGTCGCCGGGCGGTGGCGGGATCGGCTCCGTCCCGAACGGCGTCGTCGGGGTCACCGGTGCCGCCGGGGGCAGGGGCGGCGAGCCGTCCGGCGGCAAGCCGCCCATCGCTCTCGCACGCTCGGCCGGCGTGTCGCTCAACGGCGAGGCCTGCTTGGCGGGATTCAGGAGTTCCGGCGGCACCAGCGCCTCGAGCGCGGGCAGGGTCGGCTGCCGCTCGTTGGGCATCATCGGCACCTTTCCGTCGTTCCGCTCGAGCTGCTGGTTGCGGATGTAGTTGTACTTCGCGTTGGTCTCGATGGCCGCATCCACGCCGTCGCGCAGGATGCGCGGCCGGATGAACACCATCAGGTTGGTCTTGACCTTGTCGACGCTGCGGGTCTTGAACAACTCACCGAGTATCGGGATCGACCCGAGGAACGGCACCTGCGACTTCGACTCGCGAACCTCGTCGGAGATCAGCCCGCCGAGCACGATGATGCCGCCGTCCTCGACCAGCACGTTTGTCGAGATCGTGCGCTTGTTCGTGATCAGGTCGTTGGTGCTGACCTGCTGCGAGCTCGCGGCGATGCTCGAGGCCTCCTGCGAGATCTTGAGGACCACCGAATCACCCTCGTTGATCTGCGGGGTGATCTTGAGGATGTTGCCGACTTCCTCGCGGTTGATCGTCTGGAACGGATTGACCACGCCGCCCGGCGACGCCACGCCCTGGTTGGTGTACTGTCCGGTGACGAACGGCACCTCCTGCGCGATCTTGATCTCGGCCTCCTCGTTGTCGAGCGTGACGATCGAGGGCGTGGCGATGATGTTGGTGTTGCCCTGGCCGCCGATCGCCCGGATCAGCGCTGCCCAGCTGAAGCCGCCCGCGACGATCTTGCCGACGCCCATGGTCAGGCCGCTCGGCAGGCCGGTGACGCTCTCGGGGCTGAGCACGCCCTGCAGGATCTGGCCGATCCCGGTGCCGTCCACCGGCTGCACGAAGCCGCCGGCGGGCAGCAGGTTGCCGTTGCTGTCACGCTCGCCGATCAGCCAGTTGATGCCAAGGTCCATCGCCTTGTCCACCGACATCTCGACCAGGATCGCCTCGACCAGCACCTGGGCGCGGCGGATGTCGAGCCTGTCCACGATCGACATAACTGAGCGCATCACCTTGGGCGGCGCGGTCACGACGAGCGCAT
Organism: uncultured Gammaproteobacteria bacterium; assembly: GCA_963712815.1. Lineage (GTDB taxonomy): Bacteria > Pseudomonadota > Gammaproteobacteria > Steroidobacterales > Steroidobacteraceae > RPQJ01. The sequence continues at coordinate 485,668 of CAVQJL010000012.1, read as the reverse complement.
TGGTCTGCGGTTCGGCCCAGATCGTGATGCTGCGGTCCACCCCGCCGCCGCTCGCGATCGCCGGCGCCGCGCCGCCAGCGGCCGCCCCTCCCGGCACCGCCGCCGCCGTGATGCCCTGGATCTGCTCGCGCAGCTTCTGCGAGATCTTCTCGGCGTCCGCGTAGCGCAAGTAGCGGACCTGGGTGTCGCCGCCGGCCTCGAGCGGCGTGTCGAGATGCGTGATGAGCGTCTTCAGTCGCAGGCGCTGCGAACTCTCGCCGCTCACGAGCACGCTGTTGGTGCGGTCGTCGGCGACCATCTTCACGGTCGGTACGCCGCCGCCCTCTGCGCCTGCGGTCACATACAGCGAGTTGACGATGCGCACGACGTCCGTGGCGCTCGCGTGCTGCATCGGGATGACGTCGATGTTCTCGTCCCCGGTCTGGTCGATGCGCTGGATGATGCGCATCATGCGGCTGACGTTCGCCGCGCGGTCCGAGATGATCAGCATGTTGGAGGAAGGATAGGCCGCGAGGTGCCCGTACTGCGGGATCAGCGGCCTCAGGATCGGCACCAGCTGCGCGGCGCTCACGTTCTTGACCGCCACCACCTGCGTGACGATCTCGTCCGAGGTGGAGCTGATGCGCGAAGGCAGGTCGTTGGCCGGCAGCTGGCGGGCATTGGCGTCGGGCACGATCTTGACGACGTCGCCAGAGGGGACCGCCACGAAGCCGTGCACCTGGAGGATGGAGAGGAACGCCTCGTAGAAGGCTTCCGGCGACATCGGTGTGGAGGACAGCATCGTGACCTGGGCCCGCACCCGCGGGTCCACGATGAAGTTCTTGCCGGTCACGGCGCTGACGGCCTCGATGATCTGGCCGAGGTCCGCATCCTTGTAGTTGGGGGTGATCGACCCCTGGGCCTGCCCCGATGCCGCTGCCGGCATGCCGAGCGCGAGTGTCGCTGCGAGTGCGACTGCAGCGAGCCTGGTTGCCGCCCGATCTATGAACTTGGGTTTCATCGTCACTCCGCGGGATCCACGTCGTCCGAGGTCCCGGGCACCTCGCTGACAGAAATCGCCTCTGACAACGACCCGGACGCGGCCTCGGCCGCGACCTGGGCGGTGTTTATGCTGACCTGCGTACTCTGACCGTTGCGCTCCACCGTGACCGTGACCTGCGCCGCGCTGTTGATGGACTGCAGGATCTCCATGCCGCGCGCCGGGTCATCGAGCGGCGTGCCGTTGATCGCCGTCACCAGGTCGCCCGGCATCAGGCCGAGCTGGGAAAACTGCTGCCGGTTGCGCCCCGGATACACCCGGTAGCCGCGCTGCTGGCCGTTGGCGAACACGGGCTGCGGGCGGATGACCTCGGTGATTGCCCCGGGGTTCTGCGCCGCGAGTTCCTGCAGGCGCTGGCCCACCATCGGCTCGGGCGGCGGCGCGGCGGCCGCCGGTCGCGAAGCGCTCATCCCACCGCCCTGGAATTTCTTGGGGAGAATCAGGGCTTCGAGCTTGCCGCCACGGTCCAGGATCACCCTGTCCGGATAGACTGAGTGCAGCTTCGTGCCGCCGGTGATGGTCTTGCCGACGGGGTAGACCCGCGAGGTGGCCGCGCTTTCGCCGATGATGGCGAAGCCCCGCTGGGGGTCGGCGTGCGCGATGGTCCCGCTCAGGACGAGGTTCATCTGCGTGGCGGCGACTGCCGTCGGATCGGTTTCCTGTGAAGCCGCGGCGCCGGCTTCTCCGAACAGATGGGCACCGACGATTCGGCCGATGTCCACCGCGGGCGTGGCGGTGCGCTGCACGGCGGGCATCGGGCCGGGGTCGGCCGGCGGTGGGACGCCGCGGCTGCCGATGGCCGTCCAGGTGAGCTGCACCGCCTGCCAGGCGAGCAGCAGCACGAGGCCGGCCGACACCCACATCGGCAGCGACCGGGCCCACGCCCCAGGCGCAAATCCGGCGGCCGTCCGCGTAATGGAACCGAGGCTTTTGGGCAGCTGCATCGAGGGGGCGGACCCGTGACCCGTCAGTCGTTAGCTAAAGCTGCGGCATGATACGGACTTGCGGGACGCTGCCTCAAGACAATCGCGCAACTATCGGATGATCCAAACCGTGCACGGATCCCGAAACGCCGCTTGTCACGGTCCGGGCATGGCCCTATATAGGCATGGCGGGAGCATTGGCAGGACATGACCGACGAACGCACCGAGCAGGGCCACGGACTGATGGTGGAGGAGGCGCAGCCGCGTACCAAGCGGCCGCCGCTCTACCAAGTCGTGCTCCTGAACGACGACTACACGCCGATGGAGTTCGTGGTGGACGTGCTCGAGCACATCTTCGCCATGGACCGCACGACGGCGACCCGAGTTATGCTCGAGGTACACACCCGCGGCAAGGGCGTGTGCGGGGTATTCACGCATGAGATCGCCGAGACCAAGGTGGCCCAGGTGACCACCTACGCCCGGCAGAACCAGCATCCCCTCCTGTGCACGATGGAAGAGGCCTGACGCCGTGTTGAGCAGCGAACTCGAGATCTGCCTGAACGAGGCTTTCCAGGCGGCCCGCGAGGCCCGCCACGAATTCATGACCGTCGAGCACCTCCTGCTGTCGATCATCGAGACGACGCGGGTGCGCGAGATCCTGCGCGCCTGCGGGGCCGACGCGAACCGGCTTCGCAAGGAACTGGCCGAGTTCATCGACCAGACGACGCCGCGCCTGAAGCAGGACGATGACCGCGAAGTGCAGCCGACGCTGGGCTTCCAGCGCGTCCTGCAGCGCGCCGTGTTCCACGTCCAGTCGAGCGGCAAGAAGGAGGTCTCGGTCGCGAACGTGCTGGTGGCGATCTTCAGCGAGAAGCATTCGCATGCCGCGTACCTGCTCACGCTGCAGGACGTGTCGCGGCTGGACGTGGTGAACTACATCTCGCACGGGCTCGCGAAGCCCGGCGACGAGCGCGAGGTGCGCAGCGAGGAGTCGTCGCAGGCCGAAGGCGAGCGCGACGGCGAGGGCAGCTCTGCGCTCGAGAAATACGCGACGAACCTCAACCGCCTCGCGATCGAGGGCCGCATCGACCCGCTGATCGGCCGGGCACTCGAGGTCGAGCGCACCATCGAGATCCTCTGCCGGCGGCGCAAGAACAATCCTCTGTACGTGGGCGAGGCGGGCGTCGGCAAGACTGCCCTGGTCGAGGGCCTCGCGCGACTGATCGTCGAGCGCCGCGTGCCCGAGGTGCTGGCCGACAGCACGGTCTATTCGCTGGACCTGGGGGCGCTGATCGCGGGGACGAAGTACCGCGGCGACTTCGAGAAGCGGCTCAAGGGCGTGCTCGCCGAGATCAAGAAGCTGCCCGGGGCCATCCTGTTCATCGACGAGATCCACACCGTGATCGGCGCCGGGGCGGCCTCGGGTGGCGTGATGGACGCCTCGAACCTCATCAAGCCGGCGCTCGCGAACGGCGAGCTGCGCTGCATCGGTTCGACCACCTACCAGGAGTTCCGCGGCATCTTCGAGAAGGACCACGCCCTCACGCGGCGCTTCCAGAAGATCGACATCGTCGAGCCGACCGTCGCCGAGACGATCGAGATCCTGCGCGGCCTGCGGCAGAAGTTCGAGGAGCACCACGGCATCCGCTATGCCGACGACGCCCTCATCGCCGCTGCGGAGCTCTCCGCACGCCACATCAACGACCGGCACCTGCCCGACAAGGCCATCGACGTCATCGACGAGGCGGGCGCGCGCCAGCGCGTGAGGCCGGCGGGTGAGCGCGAGGCGGTGGTCACGGTCAACCAGGTCGAAGACGTCGTGGCGCGCATGGCGCGCATCCCGCCGAAGACCGTGTCGTCGAGCGATCGCGACGTGCTGCGCAACCTCGAGCGCAACCTCAAGCTCGTGATCTACGGTCAGGACAAGGCGATCGATACGCTCTCGGCCGCGATCAAGATGTCGCGTTCGGGCCTCGGGGACCAGCACAAGCCGGTCGGTTCGTTCCTCTTCGCCGGTCCGACCGGCGTCGGCAAGACGGAGGTGACGCGCCAGCTCGCCTCCGCGCTCGGCGTCGAGCTCGTCCGCTTCGACATGTCCGAGTACATGGAGCGCCACACCGTGTCGCGACTGATCGGCGCGCCCCCGGGCTACGTCGGCTTCGACCAGGGCGGGCTCCTCACCGAGGCCATCGCCAAGAACCCGCACTGCGTGCTGCTGCTCGATGAGATCGAGAAAGCCCACCCCGACGTCTTCAACCTGCTGCTGCAGGTCATGGACCACGGCACGCTGACAGACAACAACGGCCGCAAGGCGGATTTCCGTCACGTGGTGATCGTGATGACCACCAACGCCGGCGCTGCCGAAATGAGCCGGGCCTCGATCGGCTTCGTGGCGCAGGACAACGCACCCGACGGCATGGAGGCGATCCGGCGGCTGTTTGCACCGGAGTTCCGCAACCGCCTCGACGCCGTCGTCCAGTTCCAGGGGCTGGACGAGCGGACGATCCAGCGCGTGGTGGACAAGCTGATCGTGGAAGTGGAGGCCCAGCTCGAGCAGAAGGGCGTCGCGCTGCACGTCGGGGACGACGCGCGCGCCTGGATCGCGCGTCGAGGGTACGACCCGAAAATGGGGGCACGGCCGATGGCGCGCGTCATCCAGGAGTTCATCAAGCGGCCGCTGGCCGAGGAACTGCTGTTCGGGCAGCTCGAAAAGGGCGGGCACGCCTTCGTGAGCGTGGGTGCGGACGAGCAGCTCAAGATCGAGACCCGCTCGTCGGAAGAGCCGGCGCTGCTCGAGTAGGGCGGCTGGGCTCAGCGGCCCCGATAGACGATGCGGCCTTTCGTCAGGTCGTAGGGCGTCATCTCCACGGTGACGCTGTCACCGGTGAGGATGCGGATGTAGTTCTTGCGCATCTTGCCCGAGATGTGCGCGGTCACGATGTGGCCGTTCTGCAACTGGACCCTGAAGGTCGTATTGGGCAGCGTCTCGACTACCCGACCTTCCATCTGAATTGCGTCTTCTTTCGCCATGCACCCTCTCAGCAGCCCCGCGGGCCGCGCGAATTCTGCATAAAGGGCTGAGGCAAAGCAAACGACGCGCTTCGCCACGCCGGGTCGGGGGCCAGCGGCCCCGAGGTCGCCGCGGCCAGTTCGTGCAGGAATTCACGCCGCGGCAGGCTCCGCGCGCCGAGGCTCGCCAGGTGCGGGCTCGCAACCTGGCAGTCGATGAAACGGAAGTTGCGCTGCTGCAACGAGTGTGAAAGGGCCCAGATCGCGACCTTGGACGCGTCCGGCTCGGCGCTGAACATCGACTCGCCGAAGAACGCGCGCCCCAGCGCGACGCCGTAGATCCCGCCTACGAGCCGGCCGTCGTCCCACGTCTCGACCGAGTGGGCGTAGCCGAGCTCGTGCAGTCGCAGGTAGGCGGCGCGCATCTGGTGCGTGATCCAGGTGCCCTCGGGGCGGCGTTGCGGGTCGGCGCAGCCGGCGACCACTGCATCGAAGGCCTGATCGACGCTCATGGCGAAGCCGCGCCTGCGCAGCGTCCTCGCGAGGCTGCGCGAGACGTGCAACTCGGACGGATAGAGCACGGTGCGTGGATCCGGCGACCACCAGAGGATCGGCTGGCCGGTCGAGAACCACGGGAAGATGCCGCGGCGGTAGGCCTCGATGAGCCGCTCGGGGGCGAGGTCGCCGCCGGCGCAGAGCAGGCCGTCGGGTTCGGCGAGCGCCGTCTCGACCGGCGGGAACGCCGTCGGAGGGTCGCCGGGCCGCAGCCAGGGAATCACGTGTCCGGACCCCGCTGGAAGGGCAGGTGCTGCGCGGCCGCCGCCTTGTACGCGACCACGCCGGCGCGCTCGCGCTCCAGGTACCGCGCGACCGCGCCGTAGAACCCCTCGTGCGCAAGCCAGTGCGCCGAGCTAGTGAGCGTCGGGGCGAAGCCGCGCGCGAGCTTGTGCTCGCCCTGCGTGCCGGGGTCGAATAGCTCGAGCCCATGGGCGATGCAGTGCTCGATGCCCTGGTAGTAGCAGGCCTCGAAGTGCAGACAGTCCTCGTGACCGGCCGAGCCCCAGTAGCGCCCGTACAGCGTCCCGCCGCCCTGCAGGAACACCGCCGCGGCCAGCGGAGTACCCGCGCGCTCGGCCAGCTTGACGAGTACCGCGCCCGGCAGGCGGCGCGCCACGTCGGCGAGGAAGTCGGCGCTGAGGTAGTGACCGTTGCCATGGCGCAGGAAGGTGCGCTCCGAGAAACCGAAGATCGTCCGCCACAGACCGGCGTCGATGTCCTCGCCCGGCACGCTGCGCAGCGTGATCCCGGCCTCGATCACCCGCCGCCGCTCGCGGCGCAGCTTCTTGCGCTTGTCGGAGCGGAAGCCGTCGAGGAAGTCCTCGAAGTCTCGGTAGCCGCGGTTGCGCCAGAGGAAGCGGCAATCGTGCCGGCGCAGGAAGCCCACCGCCTCGAGGGCGGCCTGGTCGTCGTCGGTGGTGAAATTGACGTGCACGCCGGAGACGCAATCGTGTGCGGCGCGCTCGCGCAGCAGTGCGGCGAGCGTGCTGCGCAGCGTGCCTGCCTCGGCGCCGGCGCGCACGAGCAGGCGCGGGCCGGTCACGGGCGTGAAGGGGATCGCCGCGAGCTGCTTCGGGTAATAGTCGAGTCCGGCTCGCGCGTAGGACTGCGCCCAGTTCCAGTCGAAGATGAACTCCCCCCAGGAGTGCGCCTTCTCGTAGCGTGGCACGGCGCCGGCCAGGCGCCCCGACTCGTCGCGCAGCACGAGGTGGCGCGGTTCCCAGCCCGTGTCCTCGCCTACGCAGGCCCGCGTCTCGAGCGCGTCGAGGAAGGCGTGGCTCAGGAACGGGTTGCCGGCCGCGTCGAGCGCATCCCACTCGGCGGCGGGAATCTCCGACAGGCGACCGACGGTCTCCGCGCGCACGCGCACCGGTGCGGGGCCGGCCGGCTCAGCCGCCGGCGTCGTCGAGCTGCTCGAGGTACTTGTCCGCGTCGAGGGCGGCCATGCAGCCCGTTCCCGCCGAGGTCACGGCCTGGCGGTAGACGTGGTCTGCGACATCGCCCGCCGCGAACACCCCGGGCACGCTGGTGGCCGTGGCGTTGCCGGCGATCCCCGAGCGCACCACGATATAGCCGCCCTTCATCTCGAGCTTGCCCTCGAAGATCTGGGTGTTGGGCGTGTGCCCGACGGCGATGAACACGCCCGAGACCGGCAGGTCGCGAGTGGCGTCGCCCTCGGTGGCCGCGATACGTACGCCGGTGACGCCGGACTCGTCGCCGAGCACGTCCTGCACGGCGTGGTTCCATGCGATGTCCACCACGCCGGCGCGCTGCCGCTCGAACAGCCGGTCCTGGAGGATCTTCTCGGCGCGCAGCTTGTCGCGGCGATGCACGAGCGTGACGTGTGCCGCGATGTTCGACAGGTACAGCGCCTCCTCGACGGCGGTGTTGCCGCCGCCGATCACCGCCACCCGCTGGCCGCGGAAGAAGAAGCCGTCGCAGGTCGCGCAGGCCGACACGCCGCGGCCGCGGAAGGCCTGCTCGGACTCGAGCCCGAGGTAGCGGGCGCTCGCCCCGGTGGCGATCACGAGCGCGTCGCAGGTGTACTCACCCCGGTCGCCCACGAGCCGCAGCGGACGGCGCGAGAAGTCCACCTCGTTCACGTGGTCCATCAGGATCTCGGTGTCGAAGCGCTCGGCGTGCTCGCGCATGCGCTCCATCAGGGCGGGGCCCGTGAGGCCGTGGGGGTCGCCCGGCCAGTTGTCCACCTCGGTGGTGGTCATGAGCTGGCCACCCTGTTCCATGCCGGTGAGCAGCAGTGGCTTGCGGTTGGCGCGGGCCGCGTAGACGGCCGCGGCGTAGCCGGCAGGCCCGGAGCCCAGGATGATCAGCCGCGAGTGTCGGGGGGTGCTCATGTATACTTCCTCGCGTTTTGTCGCATCGCGTCCGGGTGGGGCGCGGCATGGTAAGCAACAACCCGCCGCACGGCAAAGGCGGCCGGTCAGCGCGACGCTGGCGCGTTGCGCGGACGCCCTGGCGGCTCCGCCTTCTTGAAGATAACCTCATTTTATTCAGCTGTTTACTGGAAGGCCTTGAGCTTTCAGGTGATCCGCGGTGGCTAGAGCAGAAACGAAGCACGACCCCTCTGCCGAATCGGCCGTGATCGCCCGCGGTTTGCGCGAGAGTGCGCTGTGGATCTTCGGGGCGCTTGCGCTGATCCTGTTCGTGGCTCTGGCGAGCTACGACCCTTCGGACGCCGCATTTTCCTCGACCGGACAGCAGGGCCCCGTGTCCAATCTGATCGGGCCGATCGGCGCGTGGCTGTCCGACCTGTTCTTCGTGTTGTTCGGGGCCCCGGCATACCTCTTCCCGGTGATGCTCGCGGGCGCCGGCTGGACGCTCTACCGCGAGCGCGGCGACCGTCAGCCTGCGGGCCGCCGCACGCTGGGCCTGCGCGGCCTCGGGTTCGTGCTCGCGCTCGCGACGAGCTGCGGGCTCGCCACGCTGCATTACGCGGGCGGGTCGCTGCCGAGCTCGGCCGGCGGCGTGCTCGGCGCACTCGTCGGCGACGGCCTCGCCTCGGTAATGAGTTTCCTCGGGGCCACGCTGCTGCTGCTCGCGGTCTGGCTCGCCTCCGTATCGCTGTTCACCGGCGTCTCCTGGCTCGCCGTCATGGACCGCATCGGCCTCGGCGTGCTCGCCGGGCTCGCCTGGGCGCGCGAGCGGATGTCCACTGCTCGCGACGTCAAGGCGGGTCGCGAGGTCAAGCAGGCGCGACAGGAAGTGGTGCGCGAGGAGCAGAAGAAAGCCGCCGAGCGCAAGCCGCCGAAGATCGAGGCTCCTGCGCCCAAGGTCGAGAAGAGCGACCGGGTCGAGAAGGAAAAGCAGGTGGCGCTGTTCGAGCGGCCGGGTTCGACGGAGCTGCCCGAACTCTCGCTGCTCGACGATGCGCCGCCGCGCGCCGGCGGCTATTCCGCCGAGGCGCTCGAGGCCATGTCGCGCCTGGTCGAACTCAAGCTGCGCGACTTCGGCGTCGAGGCCGAGGTGGTCGAGGTGCACCCCGGGCCGGTCATCACCCGCTTCGAGCTGCGGCCGGCGCCCGGCGTGAAGGTGGCGCAGATCTCGCACCTCGCCAAGGACCTCGCCCGCGCACTGTCGGCGGTGAGCGTGCGAGTCGTCGAGATCATCCCCGGCAAGTCCACCATGGGCCTCGAGATCCCGAACGAGTCGCGCGAGATCGTCACGCTCGGCGAGATCATCAAGTCGAAGGCCTACGACGACATGGCCTCGCCGCTCGCGCTGGTGCTCGGCAAAGACATCGGCGGCAATCCGGTGGTCGCCGACCTCGCGCGCATGCCGCACCTGCTGGTGGGCGGCACCACGGGATCGGGCAAGTCCACCGCCGTGAACGCGATGGTGCTGTCGCTGCTCTACAAGTCGAGCGCGGAGCAGGTCCGGCTCATCATGATCGACCCGAAGATGCTGGAGCTGTCGGTGTACGAGGGCATCCCGCACCTGCTGGCGCCGGTCGTCACCGACATGAAGCAGGCGGCGAACGCGCTGCGCTGGTGCGTGGCCGAGATGGAGCGCCGCTACCAGCTCATGGCGTACGCCGGCGTGCGCAACCTCGCGGGCTTCAACCGCAAGGTCAAGGACGCGGCCGAGGAAGGCAAGCCGCTGCGCGACCCGGTCGAGATGAAGCGGCTGCTTCCGGATGCCGATCCGACGTCGGTCCCGCCGCTCGAGCCGCTGCCCTATATCGTCGTGATCGTCGACGAACTGGCCGACCTGATGATGATCGTCGGCAAGAAGGTCGAGGAGCTGATCGCGCGCCTGGCGCAGAAGGCGCGCGCCTCGGGCATCCACCTAATCCTCGCCACGCAGCGGCCCTCGGTGGACGTGATCACCGGTCTCATCAAGGCGAACATCCCGACGCGCATCGCGTTCCAGGTCTCCGCCAAGGTGGACTCGCGCACCATCCTCGACCAGAGCGGCGCCGAAGCGCTGCTCGGCCACGGCGACATGCTGTTCCTGCCGCCCGGAACGTCGCTGCCGGTGCGCGTGCACGGGGCGTTCGTCTCCGACCAGGAGGTGCACCGCGTGGTGGGCAAGCTCAAGGTCATGAGCCCGCCCGTATACCTCGACGAGGTGCTCGACGGGCCGTCCGCGCCGATCCCGGGCCTGCCCGGCGAACCCAGTGGCGATGAGGGCGGCGGCGACCCGGAGCAGGACCCGCTCTACGACGAGGCCGTGCGGATCGTCACCGAGAGCCGCAAGGCTTCGATCTCGGGCGTGCAGCGCCGGCTCAAGATCGGTTACAACCGCGCCGCCCGCATGATCGAGGCGATGGAGGCCGCGGGTCTGGTGGGCCCCCTCCAGTCGAACGGCAGCCGCGAGGTGATCGCGCCGCCGCCGCCCGAGGCGGACTGAGCCGTGCTGCGCGCAGCGCGCTGGACACTTGGCTGGCTAGCCTGCCTGGTCGCGCCGGCCGCGATTGCGCAGGGCGGGGGCGACGCCGTGGCGCGCGTGGACGCCTACCTCGCATCCCTCAAGACGCTGTCGGCGGACTTCGCCCAGGTGGTCCGTGACCGCGACGGGAAGGTGGTGGACCGTGCGTCGGGCACGCTGTCGCTGTCCAGGCCCGATCGCTTCCGCTGGGACTACCGCCAGCCCTACCTGCAGACCATCGTCGCCGACGGCGAGCGGCTGTGGCTCTACGACAGCGACCTCGAGCAGGTCACCGTGCGGGCGCTCGAGGCGGGCCTCGGCTCGACGCCCGCGATGCTACTGTCGGGCTCGGGCAAGGTGGGCGACGCGTTCAGCGCGCTTGCGCTCGAGCGCGAGGGCGAGTGGACCTGGGCCCGGCTGCGGCCGAAGCAGGAGAACTCGGATTTCGACCGTGTCGGGCTCGCCTTCGACACGCGCGGCGAGCTCGCCGCGATGGAACTGCGCGACAAGCTCGGCCAGGCCACGGTCATCGAGTTCGGCAACGTGCGGCGCAATCCGGCGCTCGACGCGGCCCTGTTTCGCTTCGAGCCGCCGCCCGGCGCCGACGTGATCGGGCGCGCCGCGCCCTGAGCCCGCGATGCTGCCACTGACCCATGCGCCTGCCTGGCTCGCGGCGAGCGCACTGCTCGTCGCCGCCGTGGTCGTCGCGAGCCTGGCGCCCGGCGATGCGGGCCCCGACGTCGGCAACCTGGACAAGCTCGGTCATGGCCTCGCCTACGCGGTACTCGCCACGTGGTTCGGCGGCCTCTTCGCGCGCCGCTGGTACTGGGGCGTGGCGATCGGCCTCGCGCTGCTCGGGATCGGGCTCGAGGTGCTGCAGGAACTCGTGGCCCGCAATCGCAGCGGCGATCCGAACGACGTCGCAGCCAACGTCGCGGGCATCGTCGCAGGCCTCGCGCTCGCCTGGTGGCGCACGGGAGGCTGGGCGCTCAGGATGGAGGCATGGCTGAAGCGCACGTGACCCCTGCGGCACGCGACGAGGGCTGGCGGCCGCTCGCCGACCGCATGCGCCCGGCGACGCTCGCGCAGTTCGTCGGCCAGTCGCACCTGCTGGCGCCCGGCAAGCCGCTCAGGCGCCTGCTCGAGGGCGGCAGCCTGCACTCCATGCTGCTCTGGGGCCCGCCGGGCACCGGCAAGACCACGCTCGCGCGACTGGTTGCGCGTACCTGCGACGCGGAGTTCGTCGCGCTGTCGGCGGTGATGGCCGGCGTCAAGGACGTGCGCGCAGCGGTCGAGCGGGCGCAGGCGCTGCGCCGCGAGCAGGGTCGCCAGACGGTGCTGTTCCTCGACGAGGTGCACCGCTTCAACAAGTCGCAGCAGGATGCGTTCCTGCCGTACGTCGAGGACGGCACGCTGTGCTTCATCGGCGCCACGACCGAGAACCCGTCCTTCGAGATCAACGGCGCGTTGCTGTCGCGGGCACGGGTGTACGTGCTGCGCTCGCTCGCCGCCGAGGACATCCGCGAGGTCCTGCGCCGCGCGCTCGGTCGCGAGGCGCAGGCGCGCGGCGCTCCGCTCGAGATGGAGGCGGATGCGCTCGAGACGCTGGCGAGGGCCGCCGATGGTGACGCGCGGCGCGCGCTCAACCTGCTCGAGGTAGCGGCGGATCTCGCAGGCGATCGAGCGTCGGGCGCCGGCGGCGTCGTCACCGAGGCGATCGCGGCCGAGGTCTCGGCGGGTGGTTACCGCCGCTTCGACAAGAAAGGCGAACAGTTCTACGACCAGATCTCGGCGCTTCACAAGGCGGTGCGGGGCACCGATCCCGATGCCGCGCTGTACTGGCTCTGCCGCATGCTCGACGGCGGCTGCGACCCGCGCTACGTGGCGCGGCGCGTGCTGCGCATGGCCTCCGAGGACATCGGCAACGCCGACCCGCGGGCGCTCGCACTTGCGCTGGAGGCCTGCGAGACCTACGAGCGGCTGGGCAGCCCCGAGGGCGAGCTCGCGATCGCCCAGGCCGTGGTGTTCATGGCCTGCGCGGCCAAGAGCAACGCCGTGTACGTGGCTTTCGGGGCCGCCATGGCGGATGCAAAGCGGCACGGTTCGCTCGAGGTGCCGTTGCGGCTCAGGAACGCACCGACTGCGCTCATGAAGGGCCTCGGTTACGGCGAGGGCTACCGCTACGCGCACGACGAGCCCGGGGCGTACGCCGCGGGCGAGCGGTATTTCCCCGACGGGATGGAGCCCGCGAGGTACTACGAGCCGGTCGAGCGCGGGCTCGAGATCCGCATCCGCGAGGCGCTCGGACGGCTGCGTGCGCTCAAGTAGGGCCGGCTGGCTTGCGCGGCGGTCCCGGGAAGAACGTGCTGGTTCGGCGCGCGTAATCGGCGTAGGCCGGACGCCGCTCCCCGATGTCCTTCTCGAGCAGCGTCACGCCCGAGAAGCGCATCAGCAGGAACGACATGATCAGCGGGCCGGCGATGCTCCACCACGCGCCAGCCGACAGCGCGATCAGGTAGAAGCCCCACCAGACGCAGAAGTCGCCGAAGTAGTTCGGGTGGCGCGTGTAGCGCCACAGGCCGCGATCCATGACGCGACCCTTGTTCGCGGGATCCGCCTTGAAGCGGGCGAGCTGCCAGTCGCCCCCGGCCTCGAACACCATCCCGACGGTCCAGAGCGCGACCCCGAGCGCATCCAGCCAGCCGAGCGGGGCGTTGCCGGAGATGCCGCCCGCGAGCGGCAGCGAAATGACCCATGCCAGCAGCGCCTGGAAGCCGAAGATCAGGTACAGGCTCTTGAACGTGAAGTTGGGCTCGTTGCGGCGACGGATCGCCTGGTAGCGGCGGTCTTCGTCGTGGCCGCGGTTCCGCCAGGCGAGGTAGGCCGCGAGCCGCAGGCCCCAGGCGGAGACCAGCACCAGGAGCAGCGTGGCGCGTGCGCCGCGCTCGTGCGTCGCCAGGGCGTAAGCCGCGGCCGCGAACACGAACAGCAGCGGCCAGAGCGTGTCCACGATGGTCACGTTGCGCTTCGGCACGCTGAGGCCCCAAGTGATCGCGCCCGCGACCAGCAGGACCGGCAGCGCCGCGAACCAGATGCCAAGTTCCGTCATGCCTGTTGCTCCCGCGGCCGCGAGCACGGCCGTCGTCCGTTATTCGTCGGCGGAGCCCGCGAGGATTTCCGCGAGCAATGCGTCGTCGATGTTGCCGCCCGAGAGCACCACGGCGACCGTGCGCCCGCGCGCCCCGAAGCGTCCGGCCAGCACGGCGGCGAGCGCGACCGCGCCGCCCGGCTCGACCACCAGCTTGAACGTCCGGGCGGCATAAGCGATCGCGGCACGGACCTCCTCGTCCGTCACCGCGACGCCGCCCGCGAGCAGGCTGCGGTTGATCTCGAAGGTGAGCGCGCCGGGTTCCGGCGCGAGCAGCGCGTCGCAGATCGAGCGCGTGCCCGGCGCATTCGACTCGCGGCGTCCCGAGGCAAGCGAGCGGCGGTGGTCGTCGTGGCCCTCGGGCTCGGCGCTCCACACGCGCGTCGCGGGCGACAGCGCGCGGATCGCGAGCGCGGTGCCGGCGACGAGTCCGCCGCCGCTCGTGCACACGATCACCTCGTCGATGGCGAGGCCGGCCTCGTTCGCCTGCTCGGCGATCTCGAGGCCGACCGTGCCCTGGCCGGCGATGATGTCCGGGTCGTCGAAGGACGGCACCAGCACCGCACCGCGCTCGCGCGCGAGCCGGGCGGCGATCGCTTCGCGGCTCTCCCGCAGCCGGTCGTACTCGACGACCTCGGCGCCCAGGGCGAGGGTGTTGCGCATCTTCACGCCCGGCGCGTCTGCCGGCATGACGATCGTGGCCGGGATGCCCAGCAGGCGCGCGGCCGCGGCGATTCCCTGCGCATGGTTGCCCGACGAGAATGCTACGACGCCGGCGGCACGCTGATCGCCGTCGAGCTGCGACAGCCGGTTGTACGCGCCGCGGAACTTGAACGAGCCCGTGTGCTGCAGCGTCTCGAGCTTGAGCAGGATTCGACCGCCGGTGCGCGCGTCGAGCGGCGTGCCGTGGAGCAGGGGAGTGCGGCGGGCGTGGCCGGCGAGCCGCGCGGCGGCGGCCTGGACGTCCTCGAACGTGGGCAACCGCCCGGCATTGCCTATCGCCATTGAGTAGGTCCCGTACCTCGTCGCAACATGCGCGGATGAGCCTACACGAAACCCTGCCGCCCGGCTGCGAGCCCACCTGCCACGGCTGCCGTCACCGGCGGCTCGATGTCGCGGCCAGCCACGCGCAGAAAACCGGTTACCTTGCGCGGGTGCTGCAACCCTGGGCGCAGCGCATCGCGCCCATCGTGGGACCGCCGCCCGGGCAGAGGCTCGGCTACCGGGATCGCGTGACGCTGACGGCGCGCTGGACGCCCGCAGTCGGCTGGCGCCTCGGGCTCGTGCGCCGTGACGAACTTATCGCCATCCACGACTGCCCGGTGCATACGGCGCGGGTGCGCGCGCTGGTGCGGCTGCTCGCCGATCGCCTGCCGCCGGGCGAGGCCCTGCCGTTCGCGTACCTGCACGTGTGCGGGGCGCAGGCGACGCTGATCGTCAAGGCGCACCGGGTCGCACCGGAGCTGTTCGGGGACCTGCTCGAAGGGCTGGCCGGCACGGGCCTCCAGGGCTGCTGGCTGCATCTGCACCCGTCGGCCGGACGGCGCCTCTTCGCGCGGCGCGGCTGGCACTTGTTGTGGGGGCAGCCGCGCTCGCGCGACGCCCACGGCCTGCTGCACGGCCCGACCGCGTTCGCGCAGGCGCTGCCCGGGTTGCACGTCGCCGCACTCGCCGCGGCGCGCGCGCACCTGCACCCGGGGCCGGGCGTGTCGGTGCTCGACCTGTACTGCGGCCTCGGTGCCAGCCTGCGCGAGTGGACGGCGGCGGGCAGCCCGGCGCTCGGCGTCGAGCTTTCTGGGGAGGCCGTCGAACTCGCGGCGACGAACGCGCCCGGCGCCCAGCTGCTGCGCGGCACCTGCACGGAGCGACTGCCGCAGGTCCTGCCGTGGTGGCGCGATCAGGCGGGCGAGCGCGTCGCCTACGTGAATCCGCCGCGTCCGGGTCTCGAGGCGGCGGTCACCGAGGCGCTCGCCTTCGAGCTTCGTCCCGCGCGCATGGCCTACCTCTCGTGCAGCGCCGGCACGCTGGCGCGCGACCTGTCGCTGCTGGAAGCCGCCGGATACCGCGTCACGGGCATCGAGCCCTACGATTTCTTCCCGCTCACGCACCACGTCGAGACGCTCGCGCGCCTCGAGCGTTCTGCGTGAGCGCGTCACGGGCGACGGCGAGTTCCTCTCGCTTCGCCTCGCCGACGCGCGGATAGGCGAGATCCAGCGACGACAGCGCCTCGATGATGGCCGCCGCGACCACGACGCGCGTGAACCACTTGCTGTCTGCCGGCACGACGTACCAGGGGGCATGCTCGCTCGCGGTGCGCCGGATCATGTCCTGGTAGGCCACCATGTAGTCGTCCCAGTAGCCGCGCTCGCGCACGTCGCCGAGCTCGAACTTCCAGTTCTTGTCGGGGTCGTCGAGGCGCTCGAGGAACCGCTTCTTCTGCTCGTCCTTCGAAACGTGCAGGAAGAACTTGAGGATCAGCGTGCCGTTGCGCGCGAGATAGCGCTCGATGGCGCGGATGTCCTCGAAACGATGCTTCCAGATCTTCTTCGTGACGAGCCGGGGCGGCAGCTTCTGGCCCGCGAGCAGGGCCTCGTGCACCCGTACGATCAGCACCTCCTCGTAATACGAGCGGTTGAAGATGCCGATCCTTCCGCGCTCCGGCAGCGCCTTCATGCAGCGCCACAGGTAATCGTGGTCCAGCTCCTCGGCAGAGGGCGCCTTGAAGGACGTCACATGGCAGCCCTGCGGATTCACGCCCGAAAGCACGTGCTTGATCGCACCGTCCTTGCCCGCCGCGTCCATCGCCTGGAAGACCAGCAGCACAGACCACCGGTTCTGCGCGTACAGCTTGTCCTGCAGGGCGGCGAGGTACTGCACGCCTTTCCTGAGAGCCTGCTGGGCTCGCGGCTTGTCCTCGGAACCGAGGTGCAGCGTGTCCCCGGGGTCGCAGTCCGCGAGGCGGAATCCCTTGCCCCGGGTGACGCGGAAAGGTGCGGTCATCGAGCGAACGAGCTTGAGTTCCTTCTTGCTGATCTCCATCGGGGAATCCCTCGTCCGGCCATTGTGTTCGGGCATTGTAGCGACTCGATGGGCGGGGCTCATGCGGCGGAGTGCTGCTGTACGATAGGCGGTTGTTGGCGGCGCGCCCGCCGCAGGAGAAAAGCCCGTGAGGCGAGGAGCCGCTCGAATGCGCGGACCGACGTCCGGCGTGCTGGCTGTGCTGCTGTGCGCCGGCGTGGCGTGTCCGGCGGCACCGTCGCTGGCGCAGGCGAATCCGGCCGAGGCCGCTGCGGTCGGCACGACGGCCAGGCCACGACCAAGGATCGGCCTCGCGCTAGGTGGCGGCGGTGCGAAGGGCGCCGCCCACGTCGGCGTGCTGAGCGTTCTCGAGGAACTGCGCATCCCGGTCGACTGCATCGTCGGCACCAGCATGGGTGCGCTGGTCGGCGGTACGTTCGCCTCGGGCATGGACGCGAAGGAGCTTCAGGAAGCGGTGAGCGCGATCTCCTGGCAGGACGCGATCGCCCGCAGCGGACTGCGCGCCAAGGTGCCGATGCGCCGCAAGCTTGCAGGCAACACCTACAGCAACAGCCTCGAGTTCGGCGTGCGCGACGGCCGGCTGGCCGCGCCGAGCGGCCTGATCAGCACCCAGAACGTGGACCTGACGATTCAGTACCTCGTCGCCCGCAGCCGCGGCATCAGCGACTTCGACCAGTTGCCCATCCCGTTCCGCGCCGTGGCGACCGACATGCAGACCGGCGAGATGGTCGTGCTGCGGGAAGGGGACCTCGCGCTCGCGATGCGGGCCAGCATGGCGGTGCCAGGTGCCTTTGCGCCCGTCAGCATCGACGGCCGCATCCTCGGCGACGGCGGCCTGACCCGCAACGTGCCGGTGGACATTGCCCGCGAGACCTGTGCGGACGTGGTGATCGCGGTCGCGGTGCCGAACCCGGCGCCGACGCCGGAGCAGCTGCGATCGCCGCTCACGCTGATGGCGCGCACCCTCGACGTGCTGATCAACGCCAACGAGCGGCAGCAGCTCGAGACGCTGGGACCGGACGACGTGAAGATCGTCATCGACATGGGGGACATCGGCTCGGCGTCCTTCGATCGCGTGCCGGACGCGATTCCCGTCGGTCGTGCGGCGGCGCTCGCACAGCGAGCCGAGCTCGCCCGGTACTCGCTCCCCGAGGCGGAGTTCAAAGCCTGGCGGACGGCTGCCTCGCGGAGCGGCCGCGAGCCGGTGACGCTCGCAGCCGTGAACGTCGTGGGCGCCGAACGTGCGAACGCGGAATTCATCCGGGCGACCTTCGGCCTCGAGGCCGGGGACACCGTCGACAATCGCAAGATCGGCGACCGGGCCACGACCGTGTTCGCACTGTCCGACTTCGAGCGCGTGGCCTACACGCTCTCGGGCGACGGCGAGCAGCCGACGCTCAACCTGCACCTGACGGAGAAATCCTGGGGCCCGAACATCCTGCGCTTCGACCTCGGTTTCCACATCGGCACCGACGCCAACACGGCGTTCATGATCGGTGGCGACTACCTGCGCACGTGGGTGAACGATCTCGGTGGCGAGGTGCACGGCGCGTGGCGCTTCGGCCGCACGTCCGGCCTGGGCCTGTCGCTGTACCAGCCGCTCGATGCCACCCATCGCTGGTTTGTCGAGCCGGGCATGGTGGCGCAGCGCTCGATCGAGGACATCTTCCTCGACGACGAGGCGGTGGCACGCTACCGGTTCTCGCACGCCTGGGGGTCGATCGACGCCGGGCGCGTATTCGGCAACCGCATGGAGCTGCGGGCTGGCATTCGCTCGGGCGGCCAGACGGTCGAGCGGGAGATCGGCGATCCCGGCCTGCCGGAGATCTCGGGCGAGGGCTATGGTGGTGTGACGATGCGCTACTCCTATGATTCGCGCGACCGCAGCGTGCTCTGGCAGTCGGGCACCCTGGCGCGAGTCGAGTACTTCCGTGGCGTCGAGGCGCTCGGGGCGGTCGAGTCGTACGACCGGCTGGAGGGAGTCGTGTCGACGACAGTGCCCCTCAGAGACAACGTCCTCTACCTGCGGGCGAGCGGCGGCGCCTCCTTCGGCAGCGACCTGCCGGTCTACGACACCTTCACGCTCGGCGGGCCGATCAGCCTGCCCGGGCTCAGCCTCGGCGAGCTGCGCGGATCTTCGTACTGGAACGCCAAGGCGACGTACCTGCAGCGGGTGGCGGACATCAGCTACGTGTTCGGGCAGGCGCTGTATGCCGGCTTCTCGCTGTCCGCGGCGGACATGAGCGGACGCCTCGACGACGCCAATTCCCCGGCCATCTACTCGGGCGCGCTGCTGCTGAGCGGCCGCACGCCGCTCGGACCGTTGTCGCTGTCGTTCGCGCTGACCAGCGACAGCGAATGGCAGCTCATGTTCGGCCTGGGCCGCCCGATCGAGGAGCGCTCGATTACCGACTCCGCGTGGTGAGCCTCATTCCACGCCGGGCATCCACAACCGCGTGGGCGATGGCTGATTCGCCAGCTCCGGCCTGCCGGCCGACGGCTGGCCGGTGGGCTTGCTGCGCGCCGGCGCCTGGGTGATCACGGACCCGCAGGCGCCGGTCCCGAGCCACTGCAGGGCCGCCGCCGTCAGGCCCTCGGCCGCATCCCCCAGCGGCCGGTCGAGCGTGTCCGTCGCGGCGCAGGCGTAGCGCAGCGTGCCCGCGAGGCCGTCGTAGTAGTCGCCCTGCGCGAGCGCGTTGATGGTTCGGAACGTGACGAGCCGAAGGCGGTCCTGGCAGTTCGGGAGGTCGAAGGCGAGCTGTCCAACGGGCTTGCCGAGCGTGTTCTCGCCCACGATGGCGACCTCGACCCACGGTGCCATCGAGTTGATGCTGATCTCGCTCGCGGAGCCCGTGGCGCCCGTGGTCAGGAACGCGATGCGCACGGGCTGGACCGATTCCGCCTTCGAATTGAAGAACCGAGTCCGGTTCTGGGATGAGCGGTCGGCGTTGTGGACCAGCGCGAGCTGTACGTCGTTCCTCGCGCGGGCGCCGCCGAGCAGGTCGTTCAGCAGCTCCGCCGTGCTCACGAGGCCGCCGCCGTTGTAGCGCAGGTCCACGATGAAGTAGTCGAGCCCGCGGGCGCGGAACTGGTTGTAGGCCTGCCGCAACTGTGCGTCGGCGGTTCCGATGTAGCTGCGCAGGTTGACGTAGCCCACTCCTGCGGTGCCCTGGAGCGGCAGCACGGTCGATCCGTACAAGTCCGATACGGGATCGATCGTCACCGTGCGCTTGGTCATGGCCACCTCACGGGTGGCCCCTCCGTTCAGCAACCGCAGGCCGCGGCGGACGCCGGCCTCGGCGGGTCCCAGCGCGTCGCTGATCGTGCTGCCGTCGGCGAGCAGCTCGCCGGTCGCAACGAAGCCGCTGCCGGCATCCACCGCGACGATCTCGTCGCCTCGACGCAGGCCGGCTTCGGCGGCCGGGCCCGACTCGAAGACCTCGGTGACGAACGGGCGGTTGCCGTCGTCGGTGCGGGTTCGGAACCCAAAGCCGACGAACTGTCCGTCGCCGAGCAGCGCATCTTCCTCGGCGCGCGTGGTGAGGTAGCTGAAGTGGCGGTCCTTGCGCTGCTCGCGGGCCGTCGCGGTCAGGTGGTCGAGGAGTTGCTCCGCGTCCTCGAACTCCGCGAGGTTCACGGCCGTCGGCAGCAGCTCAGGGAACAGGTACCAGTCGCGCGTAACGTCGAGCGTGAATTGCTTGCGAGCGGTCTCCGAGCAGGCGGAGGGAAGGCCCCCGTCCCCGCCATTGCCACCATCCCCGCCGCCACCGTCCCCGCCACCGCTGCAGGCGCCGAGCAGCACGAGTGCCGTGCAAGCGAGACCAATCGAGCAGCGACGGCTGGCGGTCGACACGGACATCGGGCGTGATCCTGACGGCTGTGGGAATGAACAGGCCGGCGCAGGATAAGGGGACTGCCGGTGCACGTCACCCGTCCAACCGTCGGCTCCTTTTACATATTGTCGGCGCGCCGGGCGGGTCAAGGTCGTAACCCATTGACGCTATTGGCATCCCCTTCGTTGGCGCGGATCTTGCTTTGTTTCCTTGCGATGAAGGTCTGGCCAATCCAAGCCTCGGCACAGGTGGAGTACAGAACAATGAAAACCGGCACCTTTGGCCTCGCCTTGCTGATTCTCGGGCCGATTGCGGCCGCGTACCTGGCCGGTTACGGCGAGGCCGCCAAGTACCTGGGCATCGGCTCCGTGCTGGCCGTGCTGCTCGGCCTGCTCGCCCGCCCGGTGGCCGGCTTCGCCGTGCTGCTGCCTGTCGTTTACGCCGCGGCGGCGCTCACCGTGCAGTCCACCGACGGTGTCGTCGCGCTCATCGTCGCAATCGCCGCGGCGGTCGGCGCCGCGGGATCTCTCGGGCTGCAACGCGGCCTCGTGGCCCTGCTCGGCGCCGCGCTGCTCGGATCGTTCGAACCGGACGCGGCGGGCGACGTTCTGCGGCGGGCGGGACTCATGCTGGTGGGAATCGCTTACGGCTTCGGCCTCGTGGTCACGGTGCTGCGCGGGGTGAACGTCGCGGGACGGGCCGTGCGTCCGCAGGCCACCGTGGGATACGCCGTGCTGCTGGCCGTGCTCGCGCTGGTGGCCTGGTATGTGGCGCGCCTCGGCGGCCTCGCATACGCGTGGTGGCTGCCGCTCGCCGTCGTGGCCGTCAGCGAACCCGTGGCGAAGCGGTCGACCTGGCATGCGCTTGCTCGCACGGCCGGCGTGCTGTGCACCACCCTGGTGCTCGTGACCATTGTCGCGGCCGTGGCCGCGCCTGCGCTGCGCGGCGCGCTGCTGGCGGCCCTGGTGATTGCGGCAATCTGGCAGGGCATTCGACACCCCACCGTGGTGGCGCTGCTCCTGACGCCGGTGCTGGTCCTGCTTTCGAGCCTCGGCCCACCCGAGGTGGACCTCACCGGAAACCTGACCACGTCGCTGGTCGCTTCGCTGGTCATCTTCGCCGCGACGTGTCTCGGGCACTGGGCCTTCTGGACGCTTCGCGCGGAGCCGGGACGCGTGACGGCCTGAGGCCGGGGTTACTCAGGCCAGGCGACTTGCGAGGCCCGGCCGGCTTGCAGCATAGCGCCGGTGCACATCCACATAAGTGGATTCGTACAGCGCATCCACTTCCTCGGCCGCCGGAAAGCACGACATGAACCCCGGTGCGGCCGGCTCGAGCGCGAGGGTCGCGGCACGCATCAGATGCGCGATCAACGTACGGGGATCCTCCTCGCCCACCGACACGCGGATCGTCGTGGGCGAGATGCCGGACTCGCGCAGCGCTTCGTCGGACAGTTCCGAGTGGCTGGTGAGGGCAGGGCACAGCACCACCGTGTTGACCTGGCCGAGCGTCACCTGCAGGCCGAAGGCGGGCTCGAGGCAGTCGAAGAAGCGCTGGAAGGCCTCGCGGCCGATGCCGCGGCCGATCGGCGTCTCGAAATCGATCGTGAACAGCGGCGCAGGAAGGCCGAGGAACATCTGCCGCTCGCGCAGCCCGAAGTTGTCGTTGCCCTCAACGGCCGAGCAGCGCACGTTGACTGCCGGGTGGCGCGCCAGCGCCTGCGACAGCACCAGCGTGTTGATGCACTTGTTGATCAGCCTCAGCTCGACGGTGCGCATCCCGGCGATGACCTCGAACGCCTTGTCGGCGTCGAGGAACGCACCCTTGACGTAATACACGTTCCAGAACAGCGTCTCGTCCCAGCGGTGCGTGCGCGGCCGGCCGTCGGGTCCCGGCACGGTCACGCTCTCGCCCTTGGGGATGAACATGCGTTCGTTCCGTCCGATGCACACGCCCGCCGTCGTGGTGCCCGATCCCGCGAGGTCCTTGGTGTAGGAGTGGATCACGAAGTCGGGCCGCTCGAGCGGATCATCCCGCTGCAGCACCGGCTGCAGGATCGGCGTGCCGACGGTCGCGTCGCAGATCACCGTGAGACCGGCGCGGTGCGCCGCCCGGCAGATGCCCGGCACGTCGAGCACGTAGCCGTGCGGATTGCACGGGGACTCCAGGAATACGTAGACGTGGCGGCCGGCGGCGAGGCGTTCGGCGCAGGCGCGCTGCGTCTCGGCGAGCGCCGCCTCGAACGCCTCCGTCGTATAGCCGTCGAACCAGTGCACCGCGACGTCGAGGTTGCTCTGCTTGCCGTACCAGTCGTGCAGCAGCTGGTAGGTGCCGCCGTAGACGTTTCGGCTCGCCAGCACCACGTCCTGGTAGCCCAGCAGGTTCGACAGCGTCGCGTCGATTGCGGCCATGCCGGAATTGAAGTTCCAGGCGAGGTACTCGCCCGACAGGGCGCCCGCCTCGAGGTCCACGATGTGATTGGCGAGGCTGATCGAGGTGGGGTTGAGCAGGCGCGAATAGATCTCGTGCAGCGGCTCGCGGCCACGGAAAGCGTCCTCGACCCACTCGGTACAGGCGTACATGTAGGTCGCCGTGCGGGTGATCACCGGCGTGGCGCTGAACAGCGCCGTCACGTTGTCGAACAGCGGATACGGACCCTTGACGGCGGACTCGGTCGGGTCGTGGAGCAGCGACTGGTACGACTTGCGCAACGGGTTCTGCAGGGTGTCGAGGATCTTGGCGAGCTGGAAGCACAGGAACCGCTTGGCGTTGAAGCGCGCGACGCGGTCGCCAGCGTCGAGGCTCGCGAGTTCCCGGAGGCTCAGCTGCCACAGTTCGTGAGTCGCCACGTTCGCGGCGTAGAGATGGGAGGCAAGCGCGCCGAGGCGCCGCCCGTATTCGCTGGCCGGATCGATCGAGAAGTGCCTCAGTTGCTCCGTGACGAGGCCCGGGAGGTCGGTGGCGGCGGTGGTGTTGCGGCGCGGGCTCAGCTCGCGCGCGAGCGACAGGTCGTTGCTGGGTTGAGTCATGGGCGCAATGTTAGCGGAGCGGCACGGGCCGCGCCCGCTCACGCGGGGCGCGGCGACATCACGCTCAGCACGGCGACGAAGTGGCAGGCCACGCCCGCCAGCACGAACAGGTGCCACACGGCGTGCGAGTAGCGGCGGCCCTTCCAGAGGTAGAACGGCACGCCGGCGGTGTAGGCGACCCCGCCGGCCACGATCCAGGCGAGTTCCGACGAGCTCAGGCTCTGCATCAGCGGGCGTGCGGCGACGACGCCGATCCAGCCCATCGCCAGGTAGAGCAGGGTCGAGGCCAGCGGGAAGCGGAAGCCGAGCGTGGTCTTGGCGATGATGCCGGCAAGCGCGAGCCCCCACACGAGACCGAACAGCGTCCAGCCCCAGGCGCCGTCGAGCACGCCGAGCGCGAACGGCGTGTAGGTTCCGGCGATGAGGACGTAGATGGCCGAGTGATCCAGCAGTCGCAGCCGCGGCCTGAGCCGGGGCGAGGTCGATGCGTGGTACAGCACCGAGGTCGTGAACAGCAACAGCGCACTCGCGCCGAAGATCACTCCGCCGCTCGCGCGCCAGGGGCTGGCGCCGTTCGCCACGGCGGCCGCGAGCAGCCACGCGATCCCCGCGAGGCTCGCCACGATGCCGAGGCCGTGGGTCGCGCAGTGAGCAAGTTCCTCGCCCCGGGAATAGTCGTTCTCTGCCATGCCGGAACTGTAGCGCGCCCGAGGCCCTAGGCTGCGTACGGTTGCCACGCATCCTCGGGCTGCGAGAGCCGGTCGGCGACCACCCACAGCACGCGGCGGTTGAAGCCGAGGCCGATGTGGCTGCTGGCGACGCACACGTTCTCGTGGCTCTCGGGGTCGCCCTCGAGCGTGGCCTGCGCCGGTGGCACGAACCCGTCGTGGTCGGAATAAATGCAGGTGGACGGGACCGGCGGCGGGGCGCGCATGGAACGCGAGCGCGAGCGCGCCTGGTGGGCGACGGTGCCCATCGGTTGCGCCAGGGCGCGGTACATCGCCTTGACGCCCGGCGGGGGTCGCGCGTCCGGGTCGAGGCGCAGCGGGCTGCCGAGCGAGATCACGGATCTCACGCATTCCGGCGCGGAATGCCCGACGTAGAACGCGAACACCCCGCCGAGGCTCCAGCCGACCAGGCTTACCTTGCGCCGGTGACGGTGATGCAGGTAGCGGACTTTCTGCTCGATCACCTGTGCGAACCTGCGGTTGAAGCCGACGTTGCGACCGAGGCCCCAGGTCTCGACGTGGTAGTGGCGGTTGCGCAGGAAGACCCGCAGCGGCTCGAGCGACACATCGGTCGCGCCGAACCCGGGCAGCAGCAGCACCGGGTGGCCGTCGCCCATTGGCGCGCGGGAGAGCCACGGCAGGCACGCCAGGGTCTCGGCCATCTCGAGGCCGGCGCGCGCCTCGAGCAGGGTGAGCAGTGGGCGGGGCAGCCCGCTCATCGCGTGCTTCCCGGCCGCCGGCGGGTCGCGGCCTTGCGCTTGCCGGCGGCGCGTCGCACCGGCGGCGACGCGGCGAGCAGCTCGAGCTCGGTGCGTACGCCGTCGGCGAGGTCGCGCAGGTCCGGCAGCGCGCTGCGTGCGCCCGTGAGGCCGAAGAACAGCGTGTCGCGATAACTGTACACCGTCACGTTCAGGGCGCAGCCGTGGTACGGGATCGACACAGGCGAGTAGGTCAGCGCCCGCGCGCCCGCCACGTACAGCGGCATCGGCGGCCCCGCCACGTTCGAGACGATCACGTTGGCCGGCAGCGGCAGGCGGTCGACGACGGCCTGGCTCGTCATCAATCGCGCGATGCCGCCGAGCAGCCAGGGCAGGCCGATCGACGGCAAGTCCTCCGGCATCATCGCCTTGATGCGGGAGGCCGCGGACTTGGCCTCGCGCGCCGAGTCGTGGATCGCTCGCAGCCGCGCGTGCGGGTCGGCGATCCCGGTGTGCAGGTCGATGGTCATGAAGGAGACCTGGATGGTCGGGTCGGTGTTGCCCGGCTCGCGCGTCGAGAAGGGCACCGCGGCCTTGAGCGGGGCCTCGGGCAGCACGTCGTGCAGCAGCAGCCAGCGCCGCAACGCACCTGCGCAGGCAGTCAGGATCACGTCGTTGATCGTCGCCTCGTGCCGGCGCGCGACCCGCTTTGCCTGCTCGAGCCCCACCTCGACCGACGCGAAGCTGCGCTCGCCGGTAATGGCGACGTTGAGCGGCGTGCGTGGCGCAGTGGTCAGGCCCGCCGCGATACCGGACAACTGTTCGCGCAACCCCCGCAGCGCGCCGACGACGTTGCCGGCGAGCGAGGCCACGGCGCCCGGCAGTCGTCCAAGCTCGCTCGCCTGGTGCCGCGCCCCGGCGAGGAGCAGGGCCCGGGCGCCCGGAGGGACAGGCTCGCGCCGCGCCGCGGCCCGGCGCCGGCCCGTGCCCGCCCGCGGCCCGGTTTCGACGAAGGATCGCAGGAAGAGTTGCGCGGATGCGCCGTCGAGGCCGGCATGGTGGGTCTTGACGTAAAGCGCCACGCGTCCGCTCTCGAGGCCCTCGATCACGTGCAGCTCCCAAAGCGGTCGCTCGCGGTCCATGGGCGGCGTGTGCAGGTCCGCGACGCACTCCTCGAGCTGGTGCTGGCTGCCCGGCTCCGGCAACACGGTGCGGCGCACGTGGTAGTCGAGGTCCGGGTCGGCCTCGACCCACATCGGGTTAGCGAGATTGAGCGGCAGCGTTGCGACCCTCCGGGTGAAGACCTCGCTGCGGTCGAGCCGCGCGCGGATCTCCGCCTTGAAGCGCCGGAAGAAGCTGCGGCCTGCGGCGGCCGAGCCGGGATCGAGGACGAACAGCGCGCCGACGTGCATCGGCGTCGCTTCGGTCTCGAGCTGGAGGAACGCGGCATCGACTGCCTTGACTGGTTTCATGCGACTTTCGGCGACGTGCGGCCGCCGTCCTCCACGTAGAGCCTGTGAAGTTCCTTCTTGAGTACCTTGCCCTGCGGGTTGAGCGGCAGCGAAGCGACCATGCGCACGCTGCGCGGCACCTTGTAGCGCGCCAGCCGCTCGCGGCAGTGCGCCAGCACCGCGTCCCGGTCGAGGTGGCTCCCGGGGCGCGCCACGACCAGCGCGAGACCGGCTTCGCCCCATTTCGGGTCAGGCACGCCGATCACCGCGCACTGGCTCACGGCGTCCAGCGCGTCGATCACGTCCTCGACCTCGGCGGGATAGACGTTCTCGCCGCCCGAGATGTACATGTCCTTGATGCGGTCCACGACGTAGATGATTCCGTCCGGGCTCATGCGCCCGGCATCGCCGGTGCGGAACCAGCCGTTGGCGGTGAAGGCCGCCCGCGTCGCCTCAGGGTCGTGCCAGTAGCCGGGCGTGACGCCGGGGCCACGGACCTGGATCTCGCCGATGCGGCCACGCGGCAGTTCGAGACCGTGCTCGTCGCCGATCTGCACCTTCACGTGCATCAGCGGGTGACCGGCCGAGCCGATCTGGTCGCGCGCCCGTTCGGGCGGCGTGAAGGAGACGCTGAACGCCTCCGTCATGCCGAACGACTGCGACAGCACCTGGCCGCGCCCGGCCCACACCTCGAGCAGGTGCAGCGGCACCGGCGCCGCGCCCACGCCCGCGACCTCGAGGGTGGGGAAGGTGGCCGTCGCGAACTCCGGGCGCTGGCTCATGAGCTGGTAGGTCGTGGGCACGCCGACCGTGTGGGTGATGCCCAGTGCCGGGTCGCACAGCATCGCCAGGCACTCGCCGGCATCGAAGGCGCGCATCACCAGGACGGCGGCGCCGTAGTGGAAGGACGGCATGGCGAGCGCGTTCAGGCCCGCGGCATGGAACAGCGGCGAGTAGGTCAGCGTGCGCGTGCCCGCACGGATGCGCGCGTGCAGCGCCGCGTGCAGGACGATGTTGTTCGTCATGCGGTGCGTGTAGATCACGCCCTTGGGTCGCCCGGTCGTTCCCGAGGTGTAGAGCAGCAGGTTGATCGTGTCGAAGTCCACGTGCTCCATCGCAACCCGCGGGTCGTGCGCGGCCACGAGCTGCTCGTAGGGACAGGCGGCGTGGCCGGGGACGCGGTCGACGGTCGGGGCGTGGGAGAGCGCGAGCAGGGGGGCGAATTCCTCGTCGTGCAGCACCACGCGCGGTTCGCAGTGCTCGAGGATCGCGGCCATCTCGTGCGCGGTGAGTCGCCAGTTCAGCGGCACAAAGATCGCGCCGAGCTTCCAGCAGGCGAACATCGCCTCGAAGTGGTCGGCGCCGTTCTGCGCCAGGAATGCGACCCGGTCGCCGTGCTCGACGCCGTAGCGCTCCCGCAGCGCGGTAGCGAGCCGCGTGGAGCGGTCGTTGAACTCGCCGTAGGTGAGCCAGCGCTGCGTGGCGAGGTCCACGGCGGCGAGCCGGCCGGGGTCGAATTCGGCGTAGTAGGCCAGCCAGTCGAATACCGGATCGGTTTGCGTGCGGCGCATCGCCTCCCCGCTGGGGGTTATCTGCGGGCCCGTTACCCCGGCATTCTGGCGCAGCGGCCGGAATGCCGGGGTAGCGATCTTCACGTACCCGGCTCGGTGCAGCGCCGGTCAGGCCGCTGCGAGCGCCTGCTCGAGGTCGGCGAGCAGGTCGTCCACGTGCTCGATGCCGACCGACAGGCGGACCATGTCCTCGCTGACACCGGCCCGCTCGAGCTCGGCGGGGTTCAGCTGGCGGTGGGTGGTGCTCGCCGGGTGGCACGCGAGCGACTTGGCGTCGCCGATGTTCACGAGGCGCACGAACAGCCCGAGTGCGTCCTGGAAACGCGCGCCAGCGGCGCGGCCGCCGTCGATGCCGAAGGTGAGGATGCCGGACGCTCGGCCACCCATGTACTTTTGGGCCAGCGCGTGGCCGGGGTGGTCTGGCAGGCCCGCGTAGTTCACCCAGCGCACCTTCGGGTGCTTCTGCAGGTAGCGGGCGACGGCCAGCGAGTTCTCGCAGATGCGGTCCATGCGCAGCGCGAGGGTCTCGATGCCCTGCAGGATCAGGAAGCTGTTGAACGGCGAGATCGCCGCGCCCATGTTGCGCAGGGGAACCACCCGCGCCCGGCCGATGAACGCCGCTGGCCCGAACGCCTCCGTGTAGACGACGCCGTGGTAGGAGACATCCGGCGTGTTGAGCCGCGGGAACCTGTCCGCGTGCTCCTTCCAGGGGAATTTTCCCGAGTCCACCAGCGCGCCGCCGATACTCGTGCCGTGTCCGCCGAGGTACTTGGTGAGCGAATGGACCACGATGTCCGCGCCGTGCTCGAAAGGTCGGCACAGGTAGGGCGTGGGCACGGTGTTGTCCACGATCAGCGGCAGACCGTGGCGGTGCGCGACCTCGGCGAGCGCCGCAAAATCCGTGACGTTGCCGGCCGGGTTGCCGACCGACTCGCAGAAGATCGCGCGGGTGTTCGCGTCGATCAGCTTCTCGAAGGATGCGGGGTCGCGGTGGTCCGCGAACTTCACGGTGAGGCCGTACTGCGGAAAGGTGTGCGCGAACAGGTTGTAGGTGCCGCCGTAGAGCGCGGTCGAGCTGATGACGTTGTGGCCGGCCTCGGTGATGGTCTGCAGCGCATAGGTGATGGCCGCCTGCCCGGAGGCGAGCCCGAGCGCGCCCACGCCGCCCTCGAGCGCCGCGACGCGCTTCTCCAGCACGTCGGTGGTCGGATTCATGATCCGCGTGTAGATGTTGCCCGCGACCTTGAGGTCGAAGAGGTCCGCGCCGTGCTGGGTGTCGTCGAAGGCGTAGGACGTGGTCTGGTAGATCGGCACCGCCACGGCCTTGGTGGTGGGATCCGGCGCATAGCCGCCGTGCACGACTAGGGTTTCGAGCTTCATGGTGAGGATCTCTTGGAAGGAACGCCGCCATTGTCCGCGAAGCGGCCCGCCGTGTCCCCGGTAGAGACCCGATGGTTATGGGCCCAGAACGTGCCGGCTGCAGTCGCTGGCCGGTCGGGGGCGGACGCCTGAATTGACCTGGGTCATGGTGCTGCCGGTACGGCGGGGGACAATTGCGAGGACAGCCGTGGCGGCGCGGGCCGCCCGGTGAATTCGAAAGTCCTGACCGCTGCCCGACATGCGAACGTGCCAGATACCATCCGAAACCTGATCCCTGCGATCGCAGTGGCTTGCACGCTGGCGGCGGCGACCCGTGCCGAGCCTGCGCGGCCGGCCGGCGACGGCGAACTCGAGACGGTCACCGTGTACGCGCGGCGCGTGCTGGCGATGACGCGGGTCGCGGCGTCCGTGACGGTCATTCCCCGGGAGTCGATCGAGCGCGGGCTCGTTTCCGACGTCAAGGAACTCGTGCGCTACGAGCCGGGCCTGAGCGTGCGCAGCGACCCGTTCCGCTTCGGGCTCGACACGTTCGCGATCCGCGGAGTGGGCGGCAACCGTGTCGCGGTCGAGATCGACGGCATCCCGGCGGCCGGGGGGTTCGCGATCGGCAGTTTCTCGGACTCCGGCCGCAGCTTCGTCGATACCGCCTTCCTCGATCGCGTCGAGGTGCTGCGCGGGCCCGCCTCGTCGCTCTACGGCAGCGACGCCATCGGCGGCGTGGTGGCGATGAGCACGCTGACGCCGCGGTCCTTACTCGGCGCGGACGGCCAGCGCGGCCTGCGCGCGGAGGCGGGCGCCTCCGGCGTGGACGACGGCTGGCATGCAGTCGCGATCGGCGCGACGCGCGCCGGCGCCGTGGAGGCGCTGCTCGGCTACGCGCACCGCGCCGGCAGCGAGGCCGAAACCGCGGCCGACGTCGTGCCGAACCCGCGCGACTACGCGAGCGACTCGCTGCTCGCCCGGCTGGACATCGACGGCGCGGCGGGCGGTCCGCTGGCCCTGACAGTCGAAGGCGGCCGCCTGTCGGCAGGGGACCTCCATCGACGCGTTCCTCGGACTCGCCGGCTCGCGCTTCGCCAGCACGACGCTGCTCGAGGGCGACGACTCGGTCGATCGCCACCGCGTCAGCCTCGGGCAGCGGCTGGGCGCCACGAGGGCGTTCGATTCGGCCGACTGGCAGCTCTACGCGCAGGGTACGGATACGCGCCAGCGCACGCTCGAGGAGCGCACAGCCGTGCCGCCGCGCACGCCGCCGGTGCGGATCGGGCGCAGGTTCCGCCTCGAGGACCGCACCTACGGCGGCGAGTTCACCGCGATCAGTGACCTGCCTGGCGGTCGGGTGGAGCAATCGCTGGTCTATGGCGTCGAGCTCTCGCGGTCACGGATCGAGGAGCGGCGCGACGGCGAGCAGACCAACCTCGTCACGGGCGGCACCACGACGGTGATCCTCGGCGAGAGCTTCCCGCTCAGGGACTTCCCCGTCACCGACCTGACCGAGGCCGGGGTGTTCGTGCAGGACGAGGTGCGGCTCGGCGACTCGGGCTGGACGCTGATCCCGGCGTTGCGGGCCGACTACTACCGCCTCGACCCGGATCCCGACCGCCTCTACCTCGAGGACAATCCGAACTCCGTCGCGGTCGGCCTCGACGACTTCGCGCTGGCGCCCAAGCTCGGCGTGGTCCGGGACTTCGGCAACGGCTGGACGGCCTTCGCGCAATACGCGCGCGGTTTCCGCGCACCGCCGCCCGAGGACGTCAACATCGGCCTCGAGTTGCCGCTCTTCAACGTCCGCGCCGTCCCGAACCCGGACCTTGAGCCCGAGCAGAGCGACGGCTTCGAGCTCGGGCTGCGCTGGGCGAGCGGCGGGGCGAGCCTCGCGGCCAGCGCCTACTACACCGACTACCGGGACTTCATCGAGTCGAAGGTCAACCTCGGGACCGACCCCGGGACCGGCGTCACGCTTTTCCAGTCGCAGAACGTTGACGAGGCGCGCATCTACGGCGCGGAGCTGTCGGCGAGGGTGCGGCCCGGCGAGTGGGCGCCTGCGCTCGAGGGCGTGAGCGCGGGCCTGTCGGCGGCCTGGGCACGGGGCGAGGACCGGGTGCGCGACGAGCCGCTCAACTCGGTCGATCCGGCGAGCGCCGTGCTGTCGCTCGGTTACGACGCGCCGGCCGGCCATTGGGGCGGGGAGCTCGTGACCACGTGGGTCGCCAACAAGAATGCCGTGGACGACAGCCGGGTCGACCTCTACCGGACGGACGGCTACGTCACCGTGGACCTGCTCGCGTACTACGCGTTCGGTCGCGGGCTCAGCGTCAATCTCGGCCTCTTCAACCTGGCGGATGCCGCGTACATCGAATGGTCCGACGTCCGGGGCCGCGTCACGGGAGATCCGCTGATCGCCTACTACACGCGTCCCGGCCGCAACCTTTCGGTGACCCTGCGCTGGAGCCTGTGACGCCCGCGCTATGACTGGCCGGGCAGCTGCTTCATCAACCGGTTGACGTTCTTGCGGATCTCGTTCAGGTGCCCGAGCGATGCGATGGTGCGCATCGCGTCCTTGATCGGCTGCAGCGGATAGCCGGCGTAGTGGCCCGGCTCGCGCACGTCGTTGGTCACGGTCGAGCGATCGGCAAGCACTACGTCGTCGGCCAGCGTCAGGTGTGCGGAGACCACCGAGTTGCCGCCGGTCATGAAACGGCGTCCTATCGTGGTCGAGCCCGCCATCATGAACCCCGCCGTGTAGAAGCCGTCCTCGCCGAGGTCGCAGTTGTGGGCGATGTGGCAGATGTTGTCGAGCTTGGTGCCCGAGCGAATCCAGGTCGACGTGAGCTTCGCGCGGTCGATGGCGCAGTTGCTGCCGATCTCCACCTCGTCGCCGATGCGCACGTTGCCGAGGTGGGGGACCTTCTTCGGCCGGCGGCTCGCGCCGACGGCATACCCGAATCCGTCGCTGCCGATGCTGGTGTGCGGGTGGATCTCGCAGTCACGACCGATCTCGCAACCGGCACCCACGAACACGTGCGGGTGCAGGATGGTGCCCGCGCCGATGCGCGCGTCGTTTTCGATCACCGTGTGCGCACCGACGCAGCAGCCGTCGCCGACCGAAGCGTTGGCGCCGACGACGCAATACGGTCCGAGGAGCACGTCGCGGCCGAGTGTTGCGGTCGGGTGCACCACGGCAGTGGCATGGCGCTCACCCCACTGCGTGAAGCGCTCGCGCTTGTGGTCGAAATGCGGCAGCAGCACTGCCATGCCCATCGGCACCGACGCCACGGCGAAGCAACAGCCGACCGCCTCGGCGTTCGGGGCCAGCTGCGCGGCCAGGGCCGGACTCGTCGGGCGGGCGACAGTCCGTCGCGACAGCGCCAAGGTCTCCCTGCAGCAGCGTGAATAGATCGGCGTGCCGGCTCTGGACGGTCTGGGCGTGGAGCATGGGACCTCGCTTCGGGGGGAAGGTGGCCGGCGCTGCGCCACCTCGCGGGCCGCAAGGCGGCGTCAGGCGGCCGCGCTGGCCGTGGCAGTGCTGCTGGCCGGGGCGGTCTGGGCTGCCGCGGCAGCCAGCGCGACGCGCGCCGTCACGCGGCCGTCGAAGTCCAGCCACGCATGGTTGGCGTAGTCGTAGAGCTTGCAGCGCCGCACGCAGTCCATGTACGTGCGCCGGTCGAGGCGGTAGTCGCAGAGATCCGGGAAGCGTTCCTTGAGCACCTCTTGCGCCTCCCGAAGCGAGAACATCGGGACACGCGGGTTCAGGTGGTGGGCGTTGTGTTCCATGATCCCGTGCATCAGCCGATCGATGCGAAGCGGCAAGGTAACGCGCGCGGTGGACGTCAGGTAGGCCCGGTGGCGCTGCCACTCCTGCCGGTTCTGGAACCACGCGATCTTCGGGCTCGTGTGGTGCAGGTAGACGACGAATCCCATGATGCCGTTCCAAAGCAGGAAGGGCACGACGACGGCCAGCGCGGCCAGCAACAGGAAGGACTGGCCGGTGGTGCGTGCCACGAGCGCAACGACCGCGATCCACAGCAGGGCGCCGGCCGTCACCAGCAGGCTGTCGAGCTTGTACTCGCGGCGGCTCGAGCCGATCTCCTTGCGGCTGGCGAAGAAAAGCTTCTTCCACCACATCTCGATCAGGTAGTACGCGCCCCAGCCGAGGCCGCCGCGGTACAGGCGCTCCAGCGAGCGGCGATGGCGCGGCAGGGCGTCGAACTCGGCCTTGGAGTAGGGTGCCCAGACCTGGTCGCGGCCCTTGAGGTTGTTGAAGCCGTGGTGGGCCGTGTTGTGGCCGACCTCCCACAGGCTGAAGGCGGTCATCGAGGGCAGGAAGGCAATGCGGCCGCAGATGGCATTGAGCCGCGCACCGGCGAAGAAGCTGCCGTGGCAGGCGTCGTGCCCGATCAGGAAGAGCCGGACGATGGCCGCCGTGACGACGAGGGTGCCGAGCAACTTCAGTGCCAGGCTCGAAGACAGCAACGCCAGCGCCGAGCCGGCGGCGAACAACGTCAGGTCGAACGCGAGCGCTACGACGGGGAGGATCAGCGGCGGCGCCTTGTCGAACGCACTCAGCAGGGCCTTGCGGTTCCAGGCGGTCGCTTGCATCTCTCGGGGGGCCTCGCAGGTGCGTGGGAAGGCTGTGCGCGGGCGTCCGATGAAACGCGCCGCAGGTTCGCACAGTCTAACCCGCGCGGCGAGTCGGCATCGCATGAATTGCCCCAGAGCCCGAGCCCCTGCCCGCACGCGGGCGAAATTACTCTGCTGGAGCGCCGTTTGTGCAGCGCCGCGTCAGTAAGGGGTGCCGTCGCGACGCGTGTACCTGTGCGGCTGTCCGGGCGGATTCCACAGCAGGTCCACGTCCGGATACACGACCGAATCGGCCGGCGCACGCGTGCCGATCTCGAGATACACGGCCGGCACGGAGCCGCGGTTGACGAACTGGTGGGCGTCGCCGGAACCGGCAGGAAATCCGGCGCAGGTGCCGGCCCCGAGTGTCTGCTCGCCGGCGTCCGTCCTGAGCACGAGTTCTCCCTCGAGCACGTAGATAAACTCCTCCTCGAGGGAATGCCAGTGCCGCATCGACGACTCCCGCCCCGGAGGCAAGAGTGGTCAGGTTGACGCCGAACCGGGTGAGGCCCAGGGCGTCTCCGAGCGGACGCTTCTCGCGAGGCAGCACGCGAGAGCGGAACGGTTCCGGGTAGCCGGAATGCGTGCGGGGCTCGACGGTCTTCGGGTCGAGGGCAGGGGCGCGCAGCGTCATCGGAGTCTCCTGTCGGGACATGGGCCCGAGGATACTACTGGTGATGCGCGACCACCTCCTGCAGCGGCTTGCCAGTCTTGGTTCGCCGGCGACGGATCTTCTACAGAGAACGCCCCGGACGGGCCGGGGCGTTCCAGGAGTTATCTGACCGGATTCGCTCAGGGCGCGACGGGCAGCACGACTGCGTCGATGGCGTGGATGATGCCATTCGCAGCCTTCACGTCCGTGACGATGATGTTGGCGCTGCGGCCGAGGTTGTCCACCAGCGTCGCCGAGCCCGCTTCCTTGTACAGGAAGCCGCCGCCGAGCATCCGGATGCGCTCGGCCGGCACGACGTCCGCCGCCGTGCGCTCACCGCGCGCCACGTGGTAGACGAGCACCTGCGTCAGGAAGCCGGTATCGAGGCTGCCGACGTTGTCGGGCGATCAGGTTGAGCGCCGCGAACGCGTCGTCGGTCGGCGCGAACACGGTCAGCTTGCCGTTGCCGGAAAGCGTGTCGAACACGATCGGGTCGGCCGCGAGGACCGCCGCGATCAGCGTGTCGAACTGGCCGGCGAACGGGCCGTCGGTGTTGAGGGCAATCGCGACGTCCACGATCGTCGGACCCTTCGGGCCCTTGGCGGACGCGGCGGGAGAGAAGGCGAGGCCGACCGTGGCGACTGCAGCGGCGGCAAACGAAGCGATGCGTGTGAGATTGATCATGGTGATTCCATCCCCTGTGTGACAAGCGTAAAGGGGTGGGCAAATGCGCCCACCCGGCCTGTTTCGCGAGTGGCGGACGAGCGGATTCGACCAGGCCACGCCGCACGACTCCGCGGCAGTTATGTCAAATCCTTCCCGTGTCACGCCGCACAAGCTCGTCAAAGAAATCGGCCCCACTTCGCGAGAGGCGGGGCCGCAAGGCGTCCTCGGGGGAGAACGCAGGGAGGATCGTCAGTACACGTCGCCGACGGTGTTGTGCACGTTGAACTTGCCGGTTGGCGTCACGATGCGCTTGTCGTCGATCACCTTCTTGAGCGTGAGCGTCTTGTCGTCGACCACCACGAGCGCCGAGCGCTGGTCCTTGCCGTTCCACACCGAGAACCAGACCTCGTCGCCCGCCTTGTTGAACTCGGGCTGCACGACGCGCTTGGGACCCTCGCCGAGGTTCGCCCACTCGGCGATCGGCAGCACCTTGTAGCCGGCGTCGAGGTCGCTGATGTCGAACACCGCCACGCTCTGGCTGATGGCCGGATCGGGATTGAGCGTCGTGTCGACGTAGAGGTGCTTCGACTTCGGGTGGGTCTTCACGAACAGCGACCCGCCGCCCTGGCCCTTGAGGACCCGCACCACCTTCCAGGCGTTGTCCTTGTGCTTCTCGGGGTCGGTGCCGATCAGCGTGACCTTCTCGTTGCCGAGTGCGCTCGTGGCCCACACCGGTCCGTACTTCGGATCGACGAAGTTCGCGCCGCGGCCCGGGTGCGGAATGCGGTCCACGTCCACCAGGGCGGCGAGCTTCTGTTCCTTGGAGTCGACCACCGCGATCTTGTTCGACTGGTTGGCGGCCGTCATGAAGTAGCGCTTGGTGACGTCCCAGCCGCCGTCGTGCAGGAAGCGCGCCGCACCGATCGTGGTCGTCTTGAGGTTGTCGATGTCCTCGTAGTTGACCAGCAGGATCTGGCCGGTCTCCTTCACGTTGACGATGAACTCGGGGTGCTCGTGCGAGGCGACGATCGCGGCCACGCGCGGCTCGGGGTGGTACTCCTGGGTGTCGACGGTCATGCCGCGGGTCGAGACGACCTTCAGCGGCTCGAGCGTCGCGCCGTCCATGATCGTGAACTGCGGCGGCCAGTAGGCGCCGGCGATCGCGAACTTGTCCTCGAAGCCCTTGTACTTCGAGGTCTCGACCGAGCGGGCCTCGAGGCCGATCTTGATCTCGGCGACGCGGTCGGGCTTCGCCATGAACAGGTCGATCAGGTCGATCTTGCCGTCGCGGCCGATCGTGTACACGTAGCGACCGGAGTGCGACAGGCGGGAGATGTGCACCGCGTAGCCGGTGCGGATGATGTTGATGATCTCCTTGGTGTCGCCGTCGACGAGCGCCACCTCGCCCGAGTCGCGCAGCGTGACGGCGAAGATGTTGTCGATGTCGTAGTCGTTCATCTTCTTCGTCGGCCGGTCGGCCACCGGGACGAGCACGTTCCACGTGGCTTTCATCTCCTCGAGGCCGAACTCGGGGGGCTGCGGCGGCTCGTGCTGTACGAAGCGCGCCATGATGTCCACTTCCTGCTGGCTGA
This sequence comes from uncultured Gammaproteobacteria bacterium, assembly GCA_963712815.1. Taxonomy (GTDB): domain Bacteria; phylum Pseudomonadota; class Gammaproteobacteria; order Steroidobacterales; family Steroidobacteraceae; genus RPQJ01. The sequence continues at coordinate 448,845 of CAVQJL010000012.1, read as the reverse complement.
GTTCACCCGACTTGCCCCAGCTCGGCATGCCGGCGGGTGAGCCCTGGTTGATGAAGACCTTGAGGTATTCCGTCCCCTGCTTCTGCGTGATGTCGGGCGTGAGCGGCTTGCCCGTCGCGCCCTTGCGCAGCACGCCGTGGCAGCCCGCGCAGCGCTCGAAGTAGATCTTCTGCGCGTGGTCGAACTCCGCCATGGTCATGTCCGGGGCGCCCGGGGTGACGCGTACCTGCGCGCCTTCCGGAGTCAGTGTCGAAGGTGCGCCCTGGTACTTGAGCTCGGAGGTCGTGGTCGGGTGCTGGGTCGGAGAATCTGCCTTCTTGGGTTCGGCCGCGGCCCGGGCCCGTTCCGCCGCCACCATCGAGCTCGAGACCGCGCCGCCCTGGTTGCCCCAGGAGTTGAGCGCGAAGGTCAGCGCGTCGGCGATCTCGGTGTCCGCGAGTTGGGTCATCGCGGGCATCACCGAGTTGTACGTGACGCCGTTCACGACCACCTCGCCCTGCAGGCCGCGCACCACGACTCCCACCGCGCGGTTCTTGTCGCCGAGCAGGTAGTCGGACCCGGCGAGCGGCGGGAAGGCGCCCGGCAGGCCCTTGCCGTCCACCTGGTGGCAGGCGAGGCAGGCCACATCGTAGACGGCCTTGCCGGCCGCGATCTGCGCGGGCGTGGCGCCGGCGCCCGCGACCTCGGCCTGATGAACCTGGGGCGCGCCCGGGCTGGCGGAGGGTTCCGCCGCCCAGCACGTCGCGGCGAGCGCGAGCGCACCTGCTGCGGCGAGCGTCGCGACGGACGAGCGGAGCATGGAGTTCGAGATCATGGATGGCTCCCGTGGTCTGGATGGGTCCGGTGGCGCACGCGCTGCCGCGGACACTGCAGCCAACCCTAGGCGCGATAAGCCGGGCGCGCCTTGACCTCGATCAATTCGGTGTCTGCACGGGCAGGCCCGACTACGGGACCGTGTCGAGCATGGCGAGGAGCTTCCTGCGATCGGGTACCAGCAGCACGCGACCGTGTACCTCGATGGCGCCGGCGTCAGAGAGGTGTCGCAGAATGCGGGACAGCGTCTCGGGCTTCATGGACAGGCGCGAGGCGAGTTCCTGTCGCGATTCCTGCAGCGTGATCTCGAGTCGACCGCTCTCACCCGGCGGCAGCCGGCCCTCGAGAAGGCGCACCAGGCGGTGCGTGGCGCTCTCGAGCGTCAGGTACTCGATCTCGCGGATGCGCATGTGCAGGCGCTGGCTCAGGTGTCCGAGCATGCGCAGGCAGGTCTCGGGACTCTCCCGCAGGATCGCGAGGTAGTCGCGGCTCGGGAAGCGCGCGACCTGCGAGTGGACCGCGGCGACGGCCGAGACCGGGTAGCCCGGCGCCTCCATGAACATCGCGGCCTCGGCGAAGCTGTTGCCGGGGCCGAGGATGTCCACGATCTTCTCCTCGCCCGCCTTCGAATAGAGCACCAGGTTCACCTGCCCGTCGAGCACGATGAAGAAGAACTGCGCGGGCTGGCCGCGGTCGAACAGCATCTGGCCCGCCTCGTACTCGTCCACGTGGCTGGCGGTGAGCAGGCGCTGCATCTGCTGGGGCGAGAGGCCGGCAAACAGGTGGTGCCCGCGCAGGCCCGCGAGATGATTCATGGCGTGCGTCATGGCCCAAAACTAGCACACCCGCGGAGTTGCCCGCGCAGTCGCCCGGGCCGTCGGAGCGGATTCGCCCGGCGCCTCTATGCTGCCGCAAACACTCCCAGCGGGTGATGGACCCGGGCCACGGAAACCAGGAACCCGATCGTCGCGAGCGCCGCAGCGAACGCCGCGACGCGAATGGCTCGGCTGCGTCCGTGGTTCAGGGCGATGCTGCCCAGCACGATGTAAACGATCAGCAGCAAGACCTTGGCGGTCAGCCAGCCCGTGGCGAACGGATACTGGCCGATCACGGTGGTGAGCATCAGCGCGGTCGTGAGCAGCACCGTGTCGACGACGTGCGGCAGGTAACGCAGCACCGGGCCGTGTAGCCGCGGCGAGTCGGTCAGCATCAGCGCCCCGCGCAGCACGAACAGCGCAATCGTCGCAATCGCGCAGCCGATGTGCACGTTGCGCAGGACGAGGTAATACTCGGTCATCCGGGCTTGCCGTCGAGGCGGGGCGCGAGGTAGATGGGGCCATTGCGCAGCGACCAGAGTGCGCAGGCCGAGAGCCACAGCGCGAGGCTGCCGAGCAGCAGCCACTGGACCGCAGCCGGCGAACTGGTGATCTCGCTGCCGACGCGTGCGACTGCAGCCGCCTGCACTGCCGCGAAGCACAGCAAGCTGGTGCGGTCCATCACGAGCGGCCGTCCCGAATGCCCCTGGGTGACGCGCGTCACCATGGCGATAAGCATGCCGCCGAAGAAGCCCATGCCGAGCGCGTGGATCGGGGCGCGTCCAAGCGCCCATTCGCCGCTCACGAGGAAGCTCGCGTCGCGCAACGTCTGCAGCAGCATCGCGAACGGTAGCCAGGCGAAGCCGGCGTAGAGCGTCCACAGCAGCGCGTTGCCGCGGGCCCGCAGGGATGTCCAGCGCAGGGCGCACAGCGCGGTGAGCACGAACAGGGCGGCATCCGCGAACGGCAGGGCCTGCAGCGAGCCCGCGGTGCCGAGCAGCAGTCGCAGCCACGCGAGTCCCACCACGGCGACCAGCACCCAGGTGGGCCGCCACGGCACGTAGCCCTGCACCACGCCCTGCGAGAAGAACGGCACCATGCGGTGGCAGACCGCGAAGAACACGGGCAGCAGAAAACCCCAGAGCGCGGCGCGTACGGCGAAGTGCAGCACGAAATCGCTGCGAGCCCACGCGCCGTAGCCGAAGCCGGCAGCGCACACGAGGCCGACGGTGAATGCCGAACTGGTGATGACGGCGTGCGAAACGAGCTTCTCGGCACCGATCAGCACCCGCAGCAGCGCGACGAGCGCCGTGGCGAGCCCGGCCGCCGCGAGAGCCGCGGCGGCCACCTGCAGCACGACGCCTGCGTGAGTCCCCATGAGCCAGCTCGCGGTCGCGCAGCTGAGTAGCAGTGGCGCCGCAACATACGCGCCGCGCGGCACCAGCGGACCGTTCATCCAGCGGGGGTAGGTGGTGAACAGGAACCCCAGGAAAAAGGTTGGGAACACCGTGAACAGCATCAGGAACGAATGTGCCCAGATCGGCGCCACGGCAAGGTCGAGGGCGAACAGCGGCACGCCGGTGTAGCGCGCGACGAGATGAAGGCCCCACCAGCCGCTCGCGGCCAGCAGGCTCGCGAGTCCGCACAGGAACGCGATCCGATGCGGGGCGGCGGTGATGACCTGCCAGCGGGTGCGATGGCGGTCAGGGTGGTTCATGGCGATTGTTCCGTGAGATCTGTTTCGACCGGCGGAAGTGTGTTCGGTTGCAGCCTCGCCGCAAAAGCAGCGGGCGCCCGCAGGCGCCCGCTGGTTGTCACGGCATGCGGCTCACCGACCGGAGACCGGCTCCGCAACCGCCCCTGCAGGCATCGTCGCGGGCTTCTTCTTGCCGATGTAGAGCCTGGCCACGAACAGAGCGAGGAGCCCGACGCCGACGGAGAAGATCACATCACCCGGTACCCGCATCCAGACCAGCATCTGCATGAAGGGCTGCTGCAGGAACTCCGCCGAACGCGCATACCAGAAGCCATGCGTCACCGCCGCGTGCACCTGCATCAGGCCGTGGGGCAGCAGCGACAGCAACGCCATGGCAGCCAGGCCGATATTGAGCGACCAGAACGAGCCCTTGAGCAGCTTCTCGTCCCAGACCGCCGTGCGACCGAGGCCGCGCAGGCAGAACAGCATCAGGCCGATGCCGAGCATGCCGTACACCCCGAACAGCGCGGTGTGGCCGTGCAGCGGGGTCGTGTTGAGCCCCTGCATGTAGTACAGGGCCAGCGGCGGGTTGATCAGGAAGCCGAAGAGGCCCGCGCCCACGAGGTTCCAGAACGCCACCGAGACGAAGAACAGGATCGGCCACTTGTAGGTTGCGACCCAGGGCTTCGCCTTGCTGTGCTTGTAGTTCTCGTAGGCTTCGAACCCGATGAACACCAGCGGCACGACCTCGAGCGCCGAGAACGACGCGCCGAGTGCCAGCACCGCGGTCGGCGTGCCCGTCCAGTAGAGGTGATGGAACGTGCCGAGCACGCCGCCCGTCAGGAACACCACGGTGGCGAACAGCACGGCCGCGGTCGCGGAGCTGCCGCGCACCAGGCCGAGCTTGGTGAACAGGAAGGCGATGACCGCCGTGGCGAACACCTCGAAGAAGCCCTCGACCCACAGGTGCACCACCCACCAGCGCCAGTACTCGACCATCGACAGGTGAGTCTCGTGGCCCCACATCAGCCCGGCGCCGTAGAACAGGCCGATGGCTATGGTGGAGAGGAACAGCAGCATGGTGATCGAGCGGCTGTCGTCGCGGCGCTTGAGGGCCGGCCAAAGCGCGCGGCCTACGAGCGCGAGCCACAGCATCAGGCCGACGAACAGGAACGCCTGCCAGAAGCGGCCCATGTCCACGTATTCCCAGCCCTGGTGACCGAACCAGAAGTTCGTCTCGAGGCCCATCTTCTGCATCACGGCGAACCACTGCCCACCGAGGCCGCCCACCACGATGACGAGCAGGCAGGTGAACAGGAAGTTGACGCCGAAGCGCTGGAACTTCGGTTCATGGCCCGAGATTGCGGGCGCGATGTACAGGCCCGTGGCGAGCCACGCCGTCGCGATCCACAGCACCGCCAGCTGCAGGTGCCAGCTGCGCGTGACGGCGTACGGCAGGTACTCCGCGAGCGGGAAGCCGTAGAACGCCTGGCCCTCGACCGCGTAATGCGCGGTGATGCCGCCCAGGATCACCTGCACGAGGATCAGCGCGGTCACCACCCAGAAGTACTTCGCGGTCGCCTTCATCGAGGGCGTGGGCGAGAGGCTCTTGAGCGGGTCGCTGTCGGGCACGACCGGCGGTGGCTCCCTGCCGTGCGTGGTCGCGTAGTACCACGCCAGCGCGCCGACGCCGCCGAGCAGGAACAGGATGCTGACGAAGGTCCAGATGAAGGTCGGCGTCGTGGGCACGTTGCCGACGAGCGGCTCCGACGGCCAGTTGCTGGTGTAGGTGACGTCCTCGCCCGGACGGTTCGTGACCGCCGACCAGGCCGACCAGAAGAAGAACGCGCTCATCGCCGCGCGACGTCCGGCGTCCGGAACCGGGTTTTCCTGGATCGCGTACTGCGAGCGCAGCAGCTTGAGGTCGGGGTCGCTGCCGAACAGCTTGAAGTAGTGATCCGCGACCACGGCGATCGCCTGGGCGCGGTCCCCGGAGATCGTCACGACCCCGGTGGACGGGTCATAGGTGTTGGCTCGAATCTCGGCCTGCAGTCGCGCCTGCAGTCCCGCCTGCTGGGGCGCGTCGAGTTCGGCGTAACTGCGGCCGGTCTCGCGCACGGCCCACAGGTCGAGCAGCGCGACCGACTCGCGGTGCAGCCAGTCGGCGGACCAGTCCGGCGCGACGTAGCTGCCGTGGCCCCAGACGGAGCCCATCTGCTGGCCGCCGAGGGTCTGCCAGACCTTGCGGCCGGTCTGGATGTCGGCCTCCGTGTACACCGTGGTGCCGGCGTCGGTGCGTACCTCGGCCGGGATGGGCGGCATCGTCAGGTAGATCTGGCGGCCCATGAACAGCAGGATGCCGAAGGACACCAGCAGGATGCCCCCCAGCACTTTCCAGAGCTTCTTCGTGTCGGTCACTTGCGTCTCTCCAGTGCAGACCGCGGTCGGGCCGCGGCACGGGCGCAATGGTGGGACGGCGGAGGGAGGGGCGCCTTGACCGAGGTCAAGCGGACGGCGGGGCTGTTTCGGCGGATCAGGTCATCGTGCCCCCGCACGGGCGATCCTGCAGATTCCGCGTCAGGTCGGTTGCCTCAGCGACGGTCCGGGACTATGGTGAGTACATACCCACAAGCCGTGAGGCTGTTGTGGCGGCGTCGCGGCACTTCCTATGGAGGGCTGGCAGATGGCGCACTACGGTCAAAAAGTGGCGACGTTTTGCGGACTATCCCTGTTCGCCATCGCGGGCACCGCGTGGAGTGGCCCGCTCGAATTCGACTTCGGCGCGGCGACTTTCGGCAATCCCACGGTCGTCGACAACGATTACTGGCCGCTGAGCGCGTTGCCGAGCGCCGTGTACTTTTCCGAGTCGGATGACGGTTGCGAGGTCAACCAGGTCGTCGTTTCCGGCGCGACCCGCGCGGGCTTCGGTGCGCCCTATGACGGCATCGAGGCGCTCGTTGTCGCGGATCGCGAATGGATCGACGAGGAGTGCACGGGCGACTACGTGCTGGCGGAGGAAACCGAAGACTGGTACGCGCAGGACGACGACGGGAACGTCTGGTACCTCGGCGAGGACACCATCGCCTGGGACGACGAGCAAGACTGCCTGACCTCCGGTGGTTCCTGGGAAGCGGGTGAGGACGGTGCGCAGGCAGGTGTAGTTATCCTCGGCGCGCCGAGGGCGGGCCTGTCCTACCAGCAGGAGTACTACGAAAGGGAGGCCGAGGATCGCGCCAAGGTCCTGCGGCTCAACGTGCCGGTATCGATTGAGCTTGGCGACTACGACGGCTGCATGAAGACCAAGGAGTACACGCCGCTCGAGCCCGGCGGGATCGAGCACAAGTTCTACTGTCGCCTGAGCCAGGGTGGGTTCGGCCTGATGCTGGTCGAGGAACTGAAAGGCAAGACCAAGCGCGTCGAGTACGTGGGCACGGGACTGCCGGACGGCTTGCCGGATGACTTTCCGACCGGAGAGCTGTGCGCGGACTGAGCCGGTAGCGACGGGCGGCCGGCGGGACTCAGATTGGAGGGGGCAGGAAGGTCGCGGGCGTGTCGTCGCCCGTGATCCAGCGCCGCAGCCGCTCCGCGTCCGCAATTCGGGTCTCCGGCCCCGTGGCGTCGAGCAGCACCATGATCACGTGCCGGTCGGCGAGTTGCGCCTGCATCACCACGCAGCGGCCCGCCTCGCGGATGAAGCCGGTCTTCTGCAGGCCGATGGTCCACTGCGGGCTGAACACGAGTCGGTTGGAGTTGCGGTAGTACAGCTCGCGCGCACCGACGGCCACGTGGTGCGCCGGTGAGGTGGACAACGACCGGATCAGGTCGTTCGCGCCCGAGGCCTGCACCAGCACGGCCAGGTCGCGCGCACTCGACTGGTTGAAGCTCGACAGCCCGGTGGGGTCCGCGAACTGTGTGCCGGTCATGCCGAGCTCGTCCGCCTTGCGGTTCATGGCTGTCACGAAAGCCGCCACGCCGCCCGGGTAATTCCGGCCCAGCGCGTGCGCCGCGCGGTTCTCGGAGGACATCAGCGCGAGGTGCAGCAACTCGCCCCGGGAGAGGCGGGCGCCGACGCGAAGGCGCGAGGTCGTGCCCTTCAGCGTGTCCACGTCCGCCTGACTGATCGTGAGAATCTGGTCGAGAGGCAGCTCGGCCTCGGTGACGATCAGCGCCGTCATCAGCTTGGTGATCGACGCGATCGGCAACACGGCGGTCGCGTTCTTGCTGAACAGCACCTCGCCGGTGTCCTGGTCGATCACGAACGCGACACTCGAGCGCAGCGCCAGCGGGTCGGGCGTGGCACCCAGCCCGAGGCGCTGGCCCTGCGACAGCCGCTGTGCCGGAAGCTGCCGGGCGCGGCTGGCGCTGGTGCTGGACGGTCGGGCGGTAACTGCCGCGTCCGATGCTGCGGGGGCGCCGTCGGCGGCTGGCACGGCTGTGAGGGCGCCGGCAATTGCGACGACCGTGACGATGCAGCGAGCACGCAGGCTGATCCAGCCCATCCGGGTCCCCGAGTGTTCAGCGTTGCAGTCCGCAACAGGCTCCGAACGGCAAAGGTAGCGCAATCGGCCGCACGCGTTCATGAACGCTTTTCACATATTCGCGGGTGGCCGTCGCCGGTGCATGGCGGCCGCGTCGCCGTGGCGGGATCGGCAACCGCCTGAACGCGCTGCTTGATGCTCCCCTCGTCGATCGATTAGCCTCCCGCCGCACGGGGACACGGAGCCGTCATGCGAAACCTGGCGACAGGATGTTTGTTGCTGCTGTGCGCGGCGACCGCGAACGCCGCGTGGCTCGAGGCCAGCAGCGATCACTTCGTCATCTACGGCGACCAGAACGAGAAGTCGATCCGGAGCTTCTCCGAGCGGCTCGAGCTGTTCCACGCTGCCATGGCGCACGTGTTCGGGAAACAGCAGCAGCGGCCGAGCCCGTCGAACCGGGTGACGATCTTCGTGGTCGCGAGCCAGGGCAAGGTCCGGGAGGCAGTGGCTGCGGACAACCGCTACCTGGCCGGTATCTACCTGCCTCGTGCCGGTGCGGCCATCGCGGTGGTGCCGAAGTTGAGGAGCACGGCGTCGGACTACGAGATGTCTGGCGAGACCGTGCTCCTGCACGAGTATGCGCACCACTTCATGACCGGCCTGACGGCCCGAACCTACCCGCGCTGGTTCGTAGAGGGCTTTGCCGAGTTCTTCGCTGGGGTGAAGTTCAGGTCGGATGGCAGCGTCAGTCTCGGCGTGCCGCCCGAACACCGTGGCCCGGAGCTCGCGATGGCCCGCGAGGTGCCGATCCGCCGCCTGCTCGCCTTCGACGGCGGTGCAGGTGATGCGAAACCGGGCTATGACTCGTTCTACGGCCAGAGCTGGGCCCTGTTCCACTACCTGCAGTTCGCGCCGGAGCGCGCCGGGCAGCTCGAGAAGTACCAGCAGCTGCTCGCCACCGGCGACACCGCCCTGGAGGCGGCCGAGGGCGCGTTCGGCGACCTCGACCAACTCGAGAAGGACATTGACGCGTATGTCCGGCGCACGAGGTTGGGCGTGGTGACGATCGATCGCAAGCACCTCGATATCGGCACCATCGCCGTGCGGCCACTTCGCCCCGGGGAGGCTGAAGTGATGCCGGTCGTGCTGCGCTCGAAGGTCGGAGTAACGCCCGAGCAGGCCCTGGAGCTGGTTCCGGAGGCCCGGAGGATCGCCGCCCGGCATCCCGACGACCCGGCTGTGCTCACGGCGCTGTCCGAGGCGGAGTTCGACGCGGGATTCAATGATGCGGCCATCGAGGCGGCCGACCGGGCGGTCGCCATCGACCCGAGCCGCATCAATGCCTACATCCAGAAGGGCTACGCACTGTTCGCCATGGCACAGTCGGGCGCGTCTCCGCCCGATTCGTGGAAGGCAGTGCGGGGCCAGTTCGTCAAGGCCAACAAGGTGGAGAACGACCATCCCATCCCGCTGGTCCGCTTCTACCTCAGCTACCTGGAGCAGGGCGAGTCGCCGACCCGCAATGCCGTCAGCGGCCTCGAATGGGCGATGCAGCTCGCGCCCTTCGATCCCTCGCTGCGCTGGATGGTCGTGCAGCAGATGATCCGCGACGAGCGCCTCGAGGAGGCGGCACGGACTGTTGCGCCGCTCGCCTACAGCCCCCACCCCGGGGAGCACACCGAGCAGGCGCGCCAGTTGCTGCGCGAGATCGAGGCCCGGATCGAGGAGGCTGCGGCCGATACGGAACCGGAATCCGCGTCAGCCGCAGCCGGTTCGGACTGACGGACCGACCCCGGCCGGGCTACCGGCGACGCCGTGCGTCAAATCGCCTTGCTGAAACGCTGCTGTGCGGCCTGCGCCGAGGCGAGGTAGGCGTCGAACGCCATGCCGAGGTGCCTGAGCAGCAGCCGGCCCGCCGGCAGCACGCGTAGCCCCGGGTCCGAGAACTCGGCGAGGCCGTCGGCCACCATCGGCTCGAGCGCCAGGATCTCGCTCGCGAAGTAGCTTCGGAAGTCGATCCCGAAGCGCTCGCCGGTCTGCTCGAAGTCGAGCACGCCGTAGCACATGATCTGCTGGATCACGTCGCGGCGGATGACGTCGTCGCGCGTGAGCGTGAGGCCGCGGTGCACGGTGAGCTCGCCGCGGTCGAGCGCGCCGTAGTACTCCGGCAGCGTCTTCAGGTTCTGCATGTAGTTGTCGCCGACCTTGCCTATCGAGCTCACGCCGAGGCCGATGAGGTCGCAGTAGCCGCGCGTCGAGTAGCCCTGGAAGTTGCGGTGCAGGGTGCCGTTTTCCTGGGCGACGACGAGCTCGTCCGTCGGCAGTGCGAAGTGGTCCATGCCGATGTACACGTAGCCCGCGGCGATCAGCTTCTCGATGGTCAGGCCGAGCAGGGCGAGGCGCGTCTCGGGTGTCGGCAGGTCGGCGGCGTTCAACTGCCGTTGCGCCTTGAACATCTGCGGCAGGTGCGCGTAGGCGTAGACGGCGAAACGGTCGGGCTTGGCCGACAGCACCGTGTCGAGGGTTCGGGCGAAGCCCTCGAGGTTCTGCTTGGGCAGGCCGTAGATGAGGTCCACGCTCACCGAGTTGAACCCGAACTCGCGCGCCTCGCGGATCAGTCGCAGCGTGTCCGGCACGGACTGCACGCGATTCACCGCCTGCTGCACCAGCGGGTCGAAGTCCTGGATGCCGAGGCTGCAGCGGTTGAAGCCGACGTGCGCGAGGTCGCGCAGCGTGTCGCGGGTGATGGTGCGCGGGTCGAGCTCGATCGAGTACTCGCGGTCCGGGTCGCGCGACAGCTTGAAGTGGTCGCCGAGCTTGCCGATCAGCCGGTCGATCTCGAGCGAGGTGAGGAAGGTCGGCGTGCCGCCACCGAAGTGCAGCTGCTCGACCTCGCGGTCGCGGTCGTAGAGCTGGCTCTGCAGCTCGATCTCGCGGTGCAGGCGATAGAGGTATGCCTCGGCCTTCTCGTGGTTGCGGGTGATGACCTTGGTGCAGCCGCAGTAGAAGCACGGGCTCGAGCAGAACGGGATGTGCACGTACAGCGACAGCGGCCGCGGGATCGGGTCCTGGTTGCTCGCCATCGCCGCCGCCTGGTACTCGGCCAGGCCGAACCGGTCGGTGAACTGCACCGCCGTCGGATACGAGGTGTAGCGCGGACCGGCCCGGTCGTAGCGGCGGATGAGGTCGGCGTCGAACCGGATCTGGTGCGAATTCATCGGCGTCCCTGGCGGCAAGTTGCTGGGGCAGACTGCGCCCGCGTGGGCCCTCCTGCCTTGATGTGCGTCAAGGATGGGAATGCGACCCGGCCGGGCAATGGGTACATGCCGAAGGATAGAGGGGTTGGACGGCCTCGGGTAGGCCCCGCGCCCGTGTCGGCTGCGTCGGGCCGCCAGCGGCAGGCAGGGGTCGGGTCGGACGGATCCGCTAGAATCCGCCCCTCATCCCGGACACGACCTCGGAGCAAGCGGTGACAGAACTGGACCCGGCGGGAGCGCCCGCCTCGGCAGGCGGAGCGATTGAGACCGACGCCGTAATCATCGGCGCGGGCCCGGCGGGGCTCTTCCAGGCCTTCGAACTGGGGCTGCTCGGCATCAAGTCCCACATCGTGGACACGCTCAAGCACCCCGGCGGGCAGTGCGCGGAGCTCTACCCCGACAAGCCCATCTACGACATCCCGGCGCTGCCCGTGTGCGGTGCGCAGGAACTGGTGGACCGGCTGCTCGAGCAAATCAAACCCTTCGGGCCCGAGTTCCACCTCGGCGAGGAGGTGGTCGAACTGCAGGCTCGCGAGGACGGCCGCTTCGACCTCGCCACCTCGGCGGGCATGCGCTTCCTTGCCCGCACCGTGGTGATCGCCGCGGGCCTCGGCTCGTTCCAGCCGCGCCGGCTCGGCGTCGAGGGCGCGGACGCATTCGAGGACCGGCAGGTGCACTACCGCGTGCGCAACGCCGCCGAGTTCCACGGCAAGCGACTGGTGATCTTCGGCGGCGGCGATTCCGCGCTCGACTGGGTGGTGGACCTGACCGGCAAGGCGACCAGCCTCGTCCACGTGCACCGGCGCCCCGAGTTTCGCGCGGCACCCGCCTCGGTCGCGCGCATGCAGCAGCTCGTCGCCGAGGGCCGCATGAGCTATCTCGAGGGCATCGCCGCGAGCATCCGCAGCGAGGGCGGCCGGCTCACGGGCGTGACCATCAAGCGCAGCGACGGCGTCGTGCAGGAAGTGCCGGCCGACCACGTGCTCGCGTTCTTCGGCCTGCATCCCAAGCTCGGCCCGATCGCCGAGTGGGGGTTCGAGCTCGAGAAGAAGGCCATCCGGGTGGACACGGCGAAATTCCAGACGAGCGTGCCCGGCATCTTCGCGATCGGCGACATCAACACGTACCCGGGCAAGAAGAAACTGATCCTGAGCGGGTTCCACGAGGCTGCGCTCGCCGCGTTCGCGATCGCCGAGCACCTGAACCCCGCGAAGAAGGTCCACCTGCAGTACACCACCACGAGCCCCATCATGCAGAAGCGGCTCGGCGTGAACGGCTGACACGGTTCGAGGGCGCGCGTTGGATCGGCTGCTCGCGGACCTGCTGCGGCTGCTCGAGCTCGAGCGGCTCGAGCGCAACCTGTTTCGCGGCGAGAGCCGCGACATCGGCAGCCCGCAGGTTTTCGGCGGCCAGGTCCTCGGGCAGGCGCTGATGGCGGCGAGCGCCACGGTCGAGGGTCGCCTCGTGCACTCGCTGCACGCTTACTTCCTGCGCCGTGGCGACTTCAACGCGCCGATCGTCTACGAAGTCGATCGCAGCCGCGATGGGGCGAGCTTCACCAGCCGGCGCGTGGTGGCGATCCAGCACGGCCAGCAGATCTTCCACATGGCGGCCTCGTTCCAGGTCGAGGAGGACGGGCCCGACCACCAGGTCTGCGCGCCCGAGGTGACGCCGCCCGAGCAGTTGCCCGACATGACGGCCGAGGTGCGCAAGCACCTCGAAGGCATGCCGGCCGAGCGGCGGCGTTTCTGGTCGCTCGAGCGGCCCTTCGAGTTCCGTTCCGTTGAGCCCGTGGAGGCGGGCGGTCCCCGGCCGGGCGTCCGGCACCTGTGGTTCCGGCTCGTCGACCAGTGCCCGGACGATCCGACGCTGCACCGCTGCCTGCTCGCCTACATGTCGGACTACCACCTGCTCGAGACCGCGACGCTGCCGCACGGGTTGTCCTACCGCTCGGGCGACGTGACGCTCGCCAGCGTCGACCACGGCATGTGGTTTCACCGGACGCTGCGCGTGGACGAATGGCTGCTCTATGCGCTCGTGAGCCCCTCGAGCTCGGGCTCGCGGGGGCTCGCCTTCGGGCGCATCTTCGACCGGCAGGGGCGCCTGGTGGCGAGCACGGCGCAGGAGGGGTTGATGAGGGCGCGAAGCTGAACGCGCGCGACCCACTCGCGCCGGCTGGCGCGGCCGGCCGCTGAGCGGAGCCGGTCCCCGTGCTCAAGCTCGTCGGGCTCGTGCTGCTGGTCGTGCTGGTCCTGGCTGGCGCGCTGCTGCCGCTCAAGTACACCGCTCGCATGCACCTGCCGAAGCCGCCGCCGGATCCGCAGGCTCCTTCGGTCCGGGGCCGCGACGGCGCCGGACCCGATTCGCAGCCATAGTGCCGTGGGGCGGGGGCAGGGTCCCGCGGCCCAGTGCGTCGCCTACTCGAGCCCGAGCTCGAAACGGACCTTGCCGTCCTGGCTCGAGACCTTGCCCTCTCGGACCTTGAATACCCGCGTCGGCTCGAGCACGCCGCCGCCGAGCAGTGCCTGCTCGATCGCTCCGGCGCGCTGCTCGGCGAGCCGGTCGAACTCGACGTCCGGCACGACGACGCCGGCTCGTGCCGCCTGCTCGAGATACTCCAGCGCGGCCGCCTGTCGCAGCGCCTTGGCCTCTTCGCGCGAGGCGCCCTCCGGCGGTGCCGGCGGCTCCGGCAGCGCGGGATCGGCGCCGGTCTGCTGCCTGACGAGCGCTTTGAGCACCTCGATGCGCTGTTTCGGCTCCAGGGATGCGAATTCCGCCGCTACGTCGCCGCCTCGGGCACCCTTCGCTTCTTGCGAGGCAACGGCGCCGTCGAGCGCAGCCTGGTAGGCGCGCTCGACGAGCGCCGGCCGGTCGACCTCCGGCACCGCGCCGATCGGCACGTCGAGCTTGAGCGCCGGCCGTTCGGCGAGGCTCTTCGCCAGCGCGTCGAGACGCTCTGCGGTCGCCGGATCGAGTGTCGCCTCGCCCGGTGGGAAGTCCACGAACTGAGCATCCTCGGCGCCGGCGAACAGCGAACCGAGGAGTGCGAATGGCGCGGTGACCGCCTTGACGATGATGTTCTTGATCACCTGCCAGACGATCGGGCCGACGCGGAAGGTCGGATCGTCGAGCGTCCCGCCCACCGGCACATCGAGCTCGATCACGCCGTCCCGGTCCTTGAGCAGCGAGGTGGCGAGCTTGACGGGCAGCGTGGCCTCGCCTTGGGTCGCGCTTGCCTCCCCCCACTCGAGCTGGTCGATCCGGATGTTGTGTTGCGCGTCGAGCTTGCGGTCATCGATGCGGTAGTGCAGCCGCGTCGTCAGCTTGCCCTTGGCGATGTTGTACCCGGCCACCGGTCCCGAGTAGGGGTTGAAGATCGGCAGGGTGATGTTCTCGAACGCCATCTTGAGATCGGTAAAGCGATCGAACTCGAACGGCTGCAGCTCGCCCTCGATGGCGACCGGCGAGAACTCGTCGAGCGAGCCTGCGAGCTGCACCCGGGCGCGCGAGTCCGTGGCGCTCGAAATGCCCGTGATCGTGCCGCCGAGCGACTGGACGTCGGCCGAGAAATCCGGCTCGACGAAGTAGTCGGAGAAGTTCATGCGACCGTTCTCGATGCGCACCTCGCGAATGCGGATCGGGAAGGTCTCGGGTCCAGCAGCTGCGGCGGCGGGCGCCGAAGACGGCGGGGCCTTGCCGCCCTTGCGCGTTTTCGCGGCGGCTTTCTCGGCCGCCTTCTGCTCGCGCTCGAGGCGCTTGCGCTCGGCCGGCGAGCGGGCCGCCTCGGCGGCCGCCGCGGCCCGGCGCTCGGCGAGCGCCGCCTGGGTGCCCTCCGGGTCGAGCACGGCAGCGAGATTCACGACCTCGTCCTCGCTGATGATCACGCGCGCGAAGGGCCTGCGGACCAGCACCCGGTCGATGCTGAGTGCATCCGGCGCCATCGAGTAGGCGAGCTTCTGCAGCTGCACCAGCTCGAAGTTGACGAGGTCTTCCTCGAGGGTGTTGTCCACGGAGCTGAAGCGCTGGATGCTCGCCTCGCCGGCAAAGGCGATCTCGGGTCCATCGCGCTCGGGCGGCGCCAGCGTCACCTTGCCCGTTACGTCGAGTTCGCCACCGGTGATGGTGAGGTCGGCGAGCGGCAGCACGTAGGGCTGAAGGATCTGCATCCGCGCCTTCGCGAGGCTGATGTCGAATTCGGCGGCCAGTGGTTCGGGCGTGAGGGTTCCGGCGGCCTCGAAGCGTGCGTGGCCGTTGATCATCGCCTCGAGCTTCACGGGCAGCGGCTGCGCGAGGTCGAGGCTGACCTCCGAGACGCTCAAGCTGATGGGCGCGAAGTCGAAATGCTTGGCCGGCTCCGCGGCACGGTCCTCGAACGCGATGGCGGCGTTGGTGACCTGGATGCTGCGGACCTTCATCGTCCAGTCGAGCTCGGCGCTCGCAGTGCTGGCCGCGGCGACCGTGGGCGCGGAGGGCGCCGCCGCCGAGGAGGCGGGGGACGTCGCGGGCAAGGCGGCCGAGTCGGGCGTCGCCGGTCGCCCGGGTGCCGCTGGCGCGAAGAGTTGCTCGAGGTTGATCGAGCCGTCCGCCGCCATCCAGGCCTCGGCATGCAGTGCGTCGAGTGCCACTGCGTCCACAGTGACCGTCTGCGCCGGCATCGCAACGCGCGTGCCCGAGACGAGCAGCTTCGGAATCGTGACCCAGTCGGCGTCCACGCGGCGGGCGCGCAGCGCGAGGTCGGCAATTTCGATCGATGGCAGCTCGAGCTCGAGTTCCGTCTGCTCGCCGAGGGCGAGACGGTAGGTTCCGGCGATGTTCACGAGGCCACGTGTCAGCGCGAACGGCAGGTCGTCGCCGAGGAACTCGCCGATCCCGACCGCCTGGAGCGCGCCGATGCGCAGCTCGCCCTGGGAGGCGATCACCGGCTCCAGTGCGAAGTGACCGGTCCAGTCGAAGGTCTCGTCCTCCGGGCTGCGCGCCGACAGGTGGAACTCGCCGCCCTCTGGAGTGGTTCGAAAATCCTGCA
Organism: uncultured Gammaproteobacteria bacterium; assembly: GCA_963712815.1. Taxonomy (GTDB): domain Bacteria; phylum Pseudomonadota; class Gammaproteobacteria; order Steroidobacterales; family Steroidobacteraceae; genus RPQJ01. Next base: position 432,763 of record CAVQJL010000012.1, on the reverse strand, counting down.
GCCCGAAACCGACGTCATGGAAGTAACGGGTGACCGGCCGGGCACGCAGCCGGTTGTCGAACTCGACGCTGCCACGAGCCACCGTGAGCCTCTGGATCCAGAGGGCCGGGAGCGGCTCATCCGCCGCCTCGGGATCCTCCGGCAGCGCGAGATCGCCGAGGTTGAGCGCGCCATCCGGCCTGAGCACCGCCCGAACCAGCGGCGCCTCGAGCGTCACCTCGCTGAACGTGAAGGCGCGGTTCCAGAGCGAGGCCACCTCGAAATCCACGAACAGGCGCTCGAAGCCGAGCATGGGCTGCCCGTCGGCGTCGGGCAGCGCGAGGCCCCGGACCTCGGCCTGCAGCTTGAACGGGTGGATCGCGATCTCGCCGACGGTGAGCTCGCGGCCGTAGTTCTCCCGCACGAAGCCGACGGCCTGCTCGCGCACCAGGTTCGGCGCGACCTTGAAGCCGAGCAGCGCATACAGGCCGACGAGCAGCAACGGGACGGCGAGTGCCCAGAACAGCCGGGATCTCAGGAGTGGAGGCATGAGGCAGACCGGTTGAGTCGTGACCGAACCGACCGCGGATCGGCCGCCGTAACGGTCGGCGGTCGATCGAAGCCGGTGCTCATTTCACTTCTCGTCGCCGAGCCAGCGGTACAGGAAGCCTGCCACCAGTGCGCCGAGAATGGGCGCGACCCAGAACAGCCAGAGCTGGCCGAGCGCCCAGTCGCCCACGAATACTGCCGGGCCGGTGCTGCGCGCCGGATTCACCGAGGTGTTGGTCACCGGGATGCTGATCAGGTGGATCAGCGTGAGCCCGAGGCCGATGGCGATCGGCGCGAAGCCCGCCGGCGCGCGACGGTCTGTGGCGCCGAGGATGATGACAAGGAACATCAGCGTCATCACGACCTCGGTCAGGAAACCGGATGCCATCGAGTAGCCGCCCGGCGAATGCTCGCCGAAGCCGTTCGAGGCGAGGCCGCCCGACAGGTCGAACCCGGGCGCCCCGGAGGCGATCATGTAGAGAATAAAGGCGCCGGCGATGCCGCCGAGCACTTGGGCGACGATGTACGGCAGCACCTCGCCGCGCGGGTGGCGGCCGCCGGCCCACAGGCCCAGCGTCACGGCCGGATTCAGGTGGCAGCCGGAAATGTGGCCGATGGCGTAAGCCATCGTGAGCACCGTCAGCCCAAAGGCCAGTGAGACACCGGCGAGACCGATGCCCACCTCCGGGAAGGCTGCGGCGAGCACGGCGCTGCCGCAGCCGCCGAGCACGAGCCAGAACGTGCCGATGAATTCCGCCGCGAACTTCTTGGGCATGGGCATGTCAGGGTTCCCTGCGTTGAATGGACTGGATTATTTCCACCGACTCCGGCCGGCATTATCCAGTCGGAGCCGGCCCCGACAAGGTATTTCTCGCGCTTCTCAGGCCTGCACGAGCGTCCAGGAATACCCGTCCGGCGCGACGAAGGAGAAGGCGCGCGTGCCGAACTCGTCGGGCAGCACGTCGGTCACCTGCGTCGCGCCCCCGGCCTGCACCAGCTTCCACAGTCCCTCGAGGTCGCTCGTGCGCCAGGTGTACTGCGAATACCCCAGGCAGCCCGGGCGCGAGCGGTCGCGCTTGTCGACGAGGCGGCTCGCGGCGGCGAACCGCACCACCTTGAGCTTGCCGGAGCGTCGCTCCTCGAGCGAGTGGCCGGAGCGCGGATCGTCGAAGTCCACCATCCAGTGCGTCTCGCCTTCCTCCAGGCCGAAAATGCGGTGCGATCCCGTGGCGAGGCCGTAGGGGCGCTCGCCGTCGAACCAGCGCTTGAGCCCGAGCACCTCGTCGTAGAAACGCAGCACCTGGTGGTCGTCGGTGGCGATCATCATGCCGGCGTGCGTGTGCTGGCTGCTGCGGAACATCGCCTGCGTGCAAACGTGGCCGTAGTGCGGGCTCTCGTAGCCGAAGCGCTCGTAGAACACCTGCCGGTAAAGTGGCTGGATCACGACCATCTCGCGCACGCCCACGACCGGCTCGACGAACGGCCGCGGCGCCCGCTCGCCGCTGACCTCGCCGATCACCGCGAGGATGGGCTCGATGAGCCGGATCGGCTCGCCGAGGGCACGGGCCGTGACCGCATGGTTCGCCACCTCGAGCACGCTCGCGGTGAGCCGCACGCCCCAGCGACTGCCGAGGCAACGCAGGTCGTCGTCGAGGCCGAGGCCGTCGTTGAGCGGACGCTCCCACTGCATGAGCCGGACGAGGCCGTGGTCGGCGTCCTGGTGCTGGAGGCGCACCGAGCGCAAGGCCGAGTCCACGCCGTACAGCGCCCGTGCACCGGCGGCGTCGAGCACGCCGAAGCGTCCGGCGCGACACCCGAAGCGCTGGTAGTAGGCGATCGACTCGGCGAGGTCGGGAACGCCGACGCAAATTTCGTAGAGTCCACCGATGCAGGCGGGTCGGGCGCCCGGGTTGCCGGGCGTGGTCTTGGACATCAGGGCCTCCTCACGGGCCGGCCTCCGGTTCCGGCAGCACCTTGCCGGGATTGAGGATCCCCTTCGGGTCGAGCGCCTGCTTGATGGCACGCATCACGTCGAGATCCACGGCGCCCTTGTGCCGTGCGAGCGTGGCACGCTTGAGCCGGCCGATGCCGTGCTCGGCACTGATGCTGCCGCGGTAGCGGCGCACGATGCCGTGCACCGCCTCGTGGATCGCGGGCGCGTGCGCCAGGAACTCGTCTGCGTCGCCGCCCATCGGCACGCTCACGTTGAAGTGCAGGTTGCCGTCGCCGACGTGGCCGTAGCCCACGAGGCGGCCCGTGGGGACGAGGGCGAGCACGGCCGCCTGGGCCTCCGCATGGAAACGGGGCAGGTCGACGACCGGTACCGACACGTCGTGCTTGATGCTCGCGCCCTCGGCTCGCTGCGCCTCGGGCACCGACTCGCGCAGCTTCCAGAGCGCCTCGCGCTGCGCGAGCGATTCGCTGAGCGCCGCGTCGAGCACGAGGCCGTCGGACAGGGCCCGCTCGAGCGCCGATTCGAGCAGGGCACGCAGGCCGGGATCGACGCGCGCCGTCGAGACTTCGCACAGGACGTAGGCTTCATGGGGTCGTTCGAGCGGGTCGACGAGGCCCGGGATGTGATGTGTCGCGAGCTCGATGGCGATGCGCGGCAGGAACTCGAAGGTGGTGACGGCGTCGCCGGTGGCGGCCCGCAGGCGGCCGAGCAGCCGCACGGCCGCGGCCAGGTCCGGCACGGCGACGAACGCGGTCTCGACGGTGTGCGGCAGCGGGAACAGCTTCAGGCTCGCCGCGGTGATGACGCCGAGCGTCCCCTCGGCGCCGATGAACAGGTGCCGCAGGTCGTAGCCCGTGTTGTCCTTGCGCAGGCCGGTGAGTCCGTCGATGACGCGGCCGTCGGCGAGCACGACCTCGAGACCGAGCACGAGATCGCGCGCCACCCCGTAGCGCAGCGCGTTCAAGCCGCCCGCGTTCGTGGCGAGATTGCCGCCGATCTGGCAGCTGCCCTCCGAGCCGAGCGACAGCGGGAAGAGCCGGTCGGCGGCTTCGGCTGCCGCGCGGACCTCGGCGAGCAGGCAGCCTGCTTCCACGGTCATCGAGAAATTGTCCGCGTCCACGTCGCGGACCCGGTTCATGCGCCGCAGCGACAGCACGATCTCGTTGCCGCCCGCGTGCGGTGTCGCCCCGCCGCAGTAGCTGGTGTTGCCGCCGTGGGGGACGACGCCGACCCCGAGGTCGTGGCAGATGGCGAGCACCGCGGCGACGTCGTTGGTGGACGCAGGGCATGCGACGAGAGGCGTCGTGCCACGGTACAGCCCGCGGAAATCCACGAGGTAGGGCTCGATGTCAGCGGCTGCCTCGAGGCAGCCCGCCGCTCCGAGGACCGCGCGGATGCGTTCGACGGCCGCGGCGACGTTGGCGGGGGGAGTCGGCCTCATTCGCGATTTATACCGCGGATCCCCTGCCTGCGGGCAGGGCTGTCAGGTCGGCTGCGGTCGCACGAGCCTCGCCGCCGCCAGCGCCACGCCCACGGCAACGACCAGCACGAGGATCGAGGCCATCGGGTTCGTGAGCATCTGCGGCGCGAGCAGCAGCAGCAGGCCGAATCCGAGCATCATGAAGCCGGAGACGAGCTTGAGGATGCGGCCCTCGTCCTCGCTCAGCTTGCGCGCCCCCATGGTGCGCACGAACACGATCACGATCACCAGCAGCGGGATCACGTAGATGACGTTGTACGCTGCGAGCCAGGCGTAGTACTGCCAGGTCTCGAGCTTCGCGAGCGTGAGCGCGCGCGTGTACACCATCGGGAACCCGGCGGTGCACAGCAGTTCGTACGAGTTGGCGACAATGGCGAGCAGCACGGTGCTCGCGAGCATCGGGGCGAGGCTGCCCGTGTTCACGATGTCCCGCATGCGCTTGAAGAGTCCCGGCTTCGCCGATTCCGGGATCGACAGGCTCGGGCCCTCCTTGAACCAGAAATAGTCCTTGATGTTGAGCGCCGCGACCCCGAGCGCCACGAGACCCGCGATCACCGTGATCACGCGCAGCTCGCCGGCGATCAGGAACACGTTGAGCCAGGCTGCCATGAACACGAAGTAAACGAGCCCGGAGAACAGCACGAAGGTGCCGCCCACGATCGCCATGCGTGTGCGGCTCTTCGCGTGCACCAGCAGGCTCAGCAGGAACAGCAGCACGAAGAACGCGCAGGGGTTGAACGCATCCATGCCGGCGAGCACGAGCGTAAGGACGGGCAGTGACAGCGCCCTGGCGTCGACCGTGCCGACGAACGGCACGCGCACGCTGGTGCCGCCCTGCCCCGTGGCCAGCGGCGTGGCCGGGTCGTCGGCGGTCGCGCCAACCGTCGCCGGCACCGCGGACATCGACGTCGTGCTCTGGGCGAGCTGGCGCTCGCGGCAGGCCTCCAGGGCACCGGCGATCTCCGCCCCGGTGGTCTGGGCAGTGTCGTAGCCGATCAGCACTTGCCGGCAGAAGATGAACCCGGGCACCGACAGAGCCTTGGTGCCGAGCGACAGCGCGGTTTCGTAATAGAGGCGGGCGTTCTTGCGGTCGTCCTTGACGGCGTATTTGTGCACCTCGAGCCATGGCCAGCGCGCGGCCAGCTCGTCGATGAACGGTGCGGCCGCCTGGCAGTGCGGGCAGGTCGGCGAATAGAAATAGTGGAGTCGGACCACCGGCGTGCCGTCCGCCGCCGTGCCGAACCAGAAATCGTCGGACTGGGGGTCCGGCGCCGCGCCGGCCACGCCGGTGCCTGCCAGCAGGACGATCAGGGCGAGAAGACGGATCCAGGGCATGAGGCCTCGGCTGGGTCTGAAAACGGGTCGGCGAATGATACCGGCGACGTCGGGCGAGGCTGTCCGGTTTTCTACCGATGCGGCTGCGGGTCCGCCTCGCGCGCGACGTCGGCGAGGAAGTCACCACCCTGCAACTGCGGTCGCTGCACCTGCCAGCGCGGATAGAGCCGGGCGAAGTCGGCAGCCATCCCGGCGAGCGGAACGTCGTCGAAGCTGCCGCGTTGCGCGACATATTCCATGTGACGCTGGCCGTGCCGGTCGAACGCGTGGTAGAGCGAGTCGGCGAGCCCGTCGAACTCGAGCGGCAGCAGCCCGAAGCGCTCGCACAGCCCGAGGTTGAACGCCGGCGTGGCCTTGCGCCATGCGCCCTCGATCAGGATCTCGGTGAACCCGTGCCAGTAGAAGATGTCGGTCTGCATGACCTCGCGCATGCGCTCGGTGGCGAGGTGGTTGCGCACGTCCGCAAAGCCCACCCGGGCTGGGATCCCAGCGGCGCGGCAGGCAGCCGCGAGCAGCGCGGCCTTGGGCACGCACCAGCCTATGCCGGCAGCCAGCACGGCGCTAGCCTTCATGCCCGCTGCCGAGAGGTCGATTCGATAGGGGTCGTATCGGAAGCCGTCACGGACGGCGTAGTACAGCGCGACCGCCCGCTCGCGATGATACATGCCGCGACCGTGCCGGACGGCGAACTCGGCAACCGCCGGGTGGTCGCTGTCGATCAAGGCGGTCGGCTTCAGCGTGGCGTCGATGGTCAATGCCGGCGTCGTATCGGGGGATCCAGGAATAATGGCCTCCCGTCCGCGAAGCGACAACCGCTGCGGTCGCTGCCGATATCCAGTGCGTCGCGGCTGTGGCAGTCTAGCGACACGGTCGGCGTGCCACGAGGGAGCTGCATGCTTCGCCTGGATCCGCCGCGCCTCCAGCAGGCGCTCGATGAATTGCAGGAAGCAGCGCACGAACACGAGGCGTGGTTCGGCAACCTGATGCGCAGCATCGTCTGCCGGGTGGACGCCGGCCCGGACGACCCGGATCCGGCGGACCATCGGTGCTGCCGTTTCGGCCGTTGGTACCACGCGAAAAGCCAATTTGTATTGCGCGAGCAGCCCTCGTTCACCGCCATCGAATCTGAGCACGTCCGCCTGCACCAGCTGGCGGCTCGCGTGCTGAGAGAGGCCGCCGCCAATGCCCCGATCCCGCGCACCGACTACGACGAGCTGGTGGCCTGCAGCTTGCGGCTGCGGTTCGAGCTCGAGACGCTTCGGCACGAAATCGAGACGGCCCTGCACAATCGGGATGTTCTGACCGGCGCCTATGGGCGCGTCGAGATCTTCCCGGCGTTGCGCGAAGCAGGCGAGCTGGTGCGTCGGGACGTCCAGCACGTGTGCATCGCCTTCATGGACCTCGACCGGTTCAAGGACGTCAACGATGCGCACGGACACCGGGTGGGCGACGAGGTGCTGGCGGGGGCCGTGCGGTACGTGACCGAGCACCTGCGCACCTACGACAAGGTGTTCCGCTACGGCGGCGACGAGTTCCTGATCATGCTGCCGGCCGCACACATTGAAGTTGCCTCGCGGCTCATCGAGCGGCTGCGCTGCGGACTCGCGGCCACCACGCTTGCGGTGGACGAGGCGGGCCGGCCGCTGCGCATGACCGCGTCCTTCGGCATCACGCCGCTCGAGCCCGACGTGAGCGCGGAGGAGTCCGTGGATCGCGCCGACAAGGCCCTGCTGCTCGCCAAGGCGGCGGGGCGAAACAGGGTCCTCCGCTGGGATCCTTCCGTCACCACCGCAAGGCTGGTGGCCGAGGTGCGCCCGGAGGACCTCGAAGGCCATCTCGACCCCGCCACGCGACCCTAGCGCACGCCCGCGCTGGTGCGCGAGTCAGGCAGGAACACGGGCCCCGCGTCGAACATGCTGTCAAACCGGCAGGTCATTGCTGCTGCCCCTGGTCGCTCGACACGCGCACCGTCACGGTGATCGTTTCCCTGCCGCTGCCGCGCCGCAAGCCGCGCACCGGGGCGGCGTCGAGGCAGTCCCGGCCGACCGCGAGGCGGCAGTGTCGCCCGCCGGCCTGCTCGGCATGGGTCACGTCGAGGCCGAGCCAGCCCTGCTCGGGCCCGAGCCACACGTCGGCCCATGCATGGCTCGCGACCTCATCCGCGTGGTCTCCATGGAAATAGCCGCTCACGTAGCGGGCGGGAATCCCGGTTGCCCGGCAGCAGGCGATCAGCACGTGCGCCTGGTCCTGAGAGGCGCCCACGCCGAGATCGACGGCCTCGGCGGCGCTTTGGGTCACCTCGGTGACTCCGCTCTGGCAGGCGACCGCCGAGCGGATGCCTGCCACGAGGTCCATCAGGGAACGCGGTGCGGCCGGGTGCCGGCCGAGGTGGCGCTCGGCCAGTGCGCGCAGGGCTGCATCGGGGCGCGTGAGCGGCGTTGGCGCGAGGTAGGCGAGGGGCGACAGAGCGCCGGGAGCTGGCAGGCGAGGCGTCGCCTGGGCGTCCACCTCGACGATGCCGTTGGCGACGATCTGCATCGTGCGATGCGGCTCTTCGATCGTCACGACGTGGATCAAGTTGCCGAACGGGTCCACCTGCTCGAGCCGCTCGCCGGGCGAGTGCACTCGCCAGCTCTGTACCCGCTGGCCGGGCTCGGCGCGCGGAGTGAGCCGCAGTGCGTGGATGCTGTAGCTGACCGGCTCCTCGTACTCGTAGCGCGTCTCGTGGCGAATGCTGAGCAGCATGGGTTGAGCTTCGGCTCAGGCCGCATGGCCCGGCAAGTCGCGCCCGATGCGGTCGCTCAGGTCGGCCGTGCGCGCGAGCAGGTCCTGCAGGAACCGCACGCCGCGCTCCGCGTAGCGGTCCAGCCAGTACACGCGGTCGGCGGTGCGGCTTGGCATCAGGTCTCCAGTACCCACGTGTCCTTGGTGCCGCCGCCGTGCGAGGAGTTCACCACCAGCGACCCTGAGCGCAGTGCGACCCGCGTCAGCCCGCCCGGCACGATCGTGATGTCGCGGCCGGAGAGCACGAACACACGCAGGTCGATATGGCGCGGCGCCACGCCCTGCTCGACGAACGTAGGGCAGGTGGACAGCGCGAGCGTGGGCTGGGCAATGTACTTCTCAGGGGCCGCGAGGATGCGCAGCCGGAAGTCCTCGCGCTCGGCCTCCGAGGCCATCGGTCCCACCAGCATGCCGTAGCCGCCCGAGCCATGGACTTCCTTGACCACCAGCTCGTCGAGGTGCGCCATCGTATAGGCGAGATCGTCTGGCCGGCGCAGGATGCGCGTCGGCACGTTGGCGAGCAGAGGCTGCTCGCCGAGGTAGAAGCGGATCATTTCCGGCACGTACGGGTAGATCGACTTGTCGTCGGCGATGCCGGTGCCGATCGCATTCGCCACGGTGATGCGCCCGGCGCGGTACGCTGCCATCAGTCCCGGCACGCCGAGCACCGAGTCGGGCCGGAAGACCAGCGGGTCGAGGAAGTCGTCGTCGATGCGGCGGTAGATCACGTCCACGCGCCTCGGACCCTGCGTGGTGCGCATGTAGACGAACCCGTCGCGGACGAACAGGTGCTGCCCCTCGACGAGCTCGACGCCCATCTGCTGGGCCAGGAAGGCGTGCTCGAAGTAGGCGCTGTTGTGCGCGCCGGGCGTGAGCAGGATCACCACGGGATCGGCCACGCCCGCCGGTGCCACGCTCGCGAGGTTCTCGAGCAGCCATTGGGGGTAGTGCTCGACCGGCGCAACCCGGTTGAGCGAGAACAGCTCGGGGAACAGCCGCATCATCATCTTGCGGTCCTCGAGCATGCAGGACATGCCCGACGGTACCCGCAGGTTGTCCTCGAGCACGTAGAACTCCCCAGTGCCCGCGCGCACCACGTCGATGCCGGCGATGTGTGTGTAGCTGCCGCCGGGCACGTCAATGCCCTGCATCTCGGGGCGGTACTGAGGATTGCAGAACACCTGCTCCGGGGTGAGGAGGCCGGCCTTCAGCACCTCCTGCCCGTGGTAGACGTCGCCGATGAAGGCGTTGAGCGCGCGCACCCGCTGGCGCAGCCCGTCGGCGAGCGTGCGCCACTCCCCGGCGCAAAGAATGCGCGGGACGATGTCGAAGGGAATCGGCCGCTCGTTGCCGGCCTCCTCGCCGTGGACGGCGAAGGTGATGCCGACGCGGTGGACGAGACTGTCAGCCTCGGCGCGCTTGAGGCGCAGGGTGTCGTCCGCCTGGCGGGTGAGCCAGTCGGCGTACGTGGCGTAATGCGGCCGGACCTGGCCGTCGGCCGTGTACATCTCGTCGTAGGGCGGGGTGGGGTGCTTCACCGGCATTCCGGAAGCGCCAAGCGAAAATCGTGCCAGCGGCCGAGCGGCCTGCCGGCCCGCCGGGGGGCGATTCAGCAGGAAAAAAATGCACCGTTTCGGGGCGGGACCCGCATGAAAGTGGGGCAACCGCCGCATCGCCAATCTGGTTTGCGGCGGCCTGTCACGGCACGGGCTTCGTGCGCGGTCAGTACCGGCCGTGGGTCTTGTAGAGGTAGTTCGTGAGCTCGGCCGTCTGCATGGACAACCGCCGCTGGATCTCGTGCACCACGCGCACGATGGCGCGCATCACGTGGTAGACGACCTTGGGGCGGGTCTCGAGCAGACCCTCGAGCGCATCGCGGCTCAGGCCCAGCACGCGCGCGTCGCCCAGCGCCACGAGGGACGCATAACGCGAGGCGCCGTCGAGGAACGACAGCTCGCCGACCATGTTGCCGGGGCGGATGGCGCTGAGCGTGACTTCCTCCTCGAGCCCTGCGCCCTTGACCACGCCGAGTACGCCGCTCACCACGACGTACAGGTGGTCGTCCGCCGAGCCTTCCCGGACCAGGACCTCGCCCTGCTCGAGTTCGCGCAGCGTCATTGCGCCGGCGAGGATCCGACGCTCCTCGTCGTTCAGCTCGACGGCCAGCTTGGACGAGCTCAGGCCTTCAAGAATGGCGACGTCGGTCATGGGGGCGCTCCAGGAGGACTCCAGCACGGATTCTCGCGGTCCCCGGCCGGCGGCGGTAGTAGGTGAAACCCGCTAGATCACCGCCGGCAGGCGGCAGCGCGGCCTGGTGAGCAGCATCTGCACGTCGCCGAGCTGACGCTCGAGGAACCCTCCCTCGCAGTAGCAGAGGTAGTAGTCCCACATGCGCACGAAGGCGTCGGGGTAGCCGAGCCGCCGCACCTCGGGCAGGCGGGCGAAGAAGTTCTCGCGCCAGCGACGCAGGGTGGTCGCGTAGTGCGGGCCGATGTCCTCGAGGTGGAACACCTTCATGTCGGTCGCGCGGCGCACCGAGTCGGTGATGGCCGTCACCGAGGGGATGAAGCTGCCCGGGAAGATGAAGCGCTGGATGAAGTCCACCGACTCGAGCGCCTCCTCGTAGACCTGGTCCTGGATCGTGATGGCCTGCAGCAGCATGGCGCCGTCCGGCTCGAGCAGCCGGGCGCACTGCGCGGTGTAGGTGTCGAGGTAGCGGGCGCCCACCGCCTCGATCATCTCGATCGAGACCAGCTTGTCGTAGCGGCCGGTGAGGTCGCGGTAGTCGTCGAGCAGCAGGGTGACGCGGTCCTCGAGCCCGGCGGCCGCGATCTTCTGCTTCGCCCAGTCGTGCTGCTCGCGCGAGATCGTGGTGGTGGTGACGCGGCAGCCGTGGCGGCTCGCCGCGTGCATGGCGAAACCGCCCCAGCCGGTGCCGATCTCGAGCAGGTGATCCGCCGGGACCGAGCCTGAGCTTGCGGCAGATGCGCTCGAACTTGGCGAGCTGGGCTTCATGCAGGGTGGCGTCGTCCCGCTCGAATACGCCGCAGGAATACGCCATGGTCTCGTCGAGCATCAGCGCGAAGAGATCGTTGCCGAGGTCGTAATGGGCGGCGATGTTGCGCCGGCTGCCGTCGGGGCTGTTGCGGTTCAGCCAGTGCAGGAGGCGTCGGAGCGGCGCCGTGACGAACGCGGCCCCGCCCTCCATGGACTGCATGACCTCGCGGTTCACGATCATGAGGCGGATGAGCGCGGTGAGGTCGTCGGTGCGCCACAGGCCCCGGATATAGGCCTCCCCGCCCCCCACCGTGCCGCCGAAGGCGGCGTCGGCGTAGGTCTGCGGGTGCAGCACCTCGATCGTGGCCCGCAGGTCGCACGACGGCGAGCGGCGTCCGAAGCTCAGCCGCTCCTCGCCGTCGATGATCGTGATTTCGCCCTCGTGAAGCTCGCCGAGCTTGGCGAGGAACAGCCGGCGACCGAGCTGCTGCAGCGCGCTGCCGGCGTCGGGGCGGGAGACCTGGTCGAGCGTCGGGACGATGCTGGGTTTCACGGGACGAGCCTCTCGATGCGCCCGGCGCGCGTGCGGTGCCCGGCGCCGGTCTGGTCGGGGTGGGTGTGGAAGGGCACGCGCTTGAGCCAAAGCCGCAGCGCCTGCCAGTAGATCGCCGTCGTGACCTTGAGCGGCAAGAGCGGGTAGCGCGCGAGCGCTCCGGCGAGCGCCGCGGCGCCGATCGGCTCGCGATCCAGGGTCATGGTCGCGTCGAACTGCAGCGCGCCGTCACGCCAGTTCTCCATGTGCACGAGCAGGCGCCCGTCCGGACGGCTGAAGCGCCAGTCGTAGCTCATGTCCATCGGCAGGAAGGGCGAGACGTGGAAGTCCTTGCCGAAACGGAAGCGCAGCTTGGCCGGAGTTCCCTCGTTGCTCGTCGCCGGGAGCACGTAGCAGTGCCGCTCGCCCCAGGGCGTGTTGTTGATCTCGGCGACGACGGCCTCGAGCTCGCGGTCCGCGGCGTCGAAGCAGTAGTAGAAGCTCACGGGGTTGAACCCGTAGCCGAGCAAGCGCGGCGCGGTGAGCAACCGGATCGGCCCGGTCGGGCGCCGTCCCGCGCGGTCGGCAACCAGCGCGCGGATTTCCCCGGCGAGATCGCGGGCCGGATCGCCGTAGTGGTCGGCCCGGTGCCAGCGGGCGGGAGCCGGCCGTCGCGCGGACCACAACCAGCGCCCCTCGAGCGCCTGCGGCAGCTCGTCGAGGTCGAGGTAGAGCAGGCAGAGGCGGTACCGGAAGGCGTGCGGCACCGGCGCATTGCGCCGGTGCCTAACCCACCCGGCGTACAGACAGCTCTGCACGGGCGAGATCCTCTTCGAAGTGGGTGAGCGCAGCCTGAGCGCTCACGACGCCGTCCTCGTGGAAGCCGCAGCGCCAGTAGGCGCCGCAGAAATAGCTGCGCCGCGCGCCGTTCAGTTCGCGATGCCGGGCCTGCGCCGCCACGGCCGCGGGCGAGTACACGGGGTGGTCGTAGCTGAACGTGCGCAGCACCTTGTGTTCGTCGATGGCCTTGCGGTTGTTCAGCGTCACGAGGAAACGTACCGGGGCCTCGAGCGACTGCAGCACGTTCATGTCGTAGGTGACGGCCACCGGCTCCTGCGGGTCGGCGAGCAGGTGGTAGTTCCAGGCTGCGCGCGCCAGCGGCCGCCGGGGCAGCAGTCGCTCGTCCGTGTGCAGGATCACTTCGTTCGCCGCGTAGGGAAACGCACCGAGCACCTCCGCCTCGGCCGCGCTCGGCGAGTCGAGCAGCTGCAGCGCCTGGTCGGAGTGGCACGCCAGGAACACGTGGTCGAAGGCCTCGACGTCGCCGCGCGCTGTGCGCACGCGCACCTCGTTCGGCAGACGGCGGATCGACTCGACGGGCGTGCCGAGCCGAATGTCGAGGCGCGTGGCTGCGAGCAGCGCGCGCACGTATTCCCGCGAGCCGCCGCGGACGGCCTGCCAGACCGGGCGCTCGTCCACCGACAGGAACCCGTGCCGGTCGAAGAACTCGACGAAGAACCGCGCCGGGAAGCCGAGCATGGCCGCGGCTTCCGCCGACCAGATCGCCCGACCCATGGGCAGGACGTAGTGCTCGATGAATTGCCGCGAGTAGCGGCCTCGCTCGAGGTACTCGCCTAGGGTGAACGAGTCGCCCAGCCCGTCGCCGGGCGAGTCGCCCGCCGGGCGCAGCAGCGCCTTCGAGCGCGCGTTGAAGCGCAGTATGTCTGCGATCATCCGCAGGAAGGAGGGTCGCAGCGCGTTTCGCCGCTGCGCGAACAGCGAGTTCAGCGACGTGCCGTTGTACTCGAGGCCGCTGCGCTCGCAGCGCAGACTGAAGCTCATGTTCGAAGGCTGCCAGGCCACGCCCAGTTCCTCGAGCATCGCGATGAAGTTCGGGTAGGTCCAGTCGTTGAACACGATGAACCCGGTGTCCACGGCCCAGGAACGGTCGCCCCACGGCACGTCCACCGTGGCAGTGTGCCCGCCGGGGTAGTCGGCGGCCTCGTAGAGTGTCACGGCGTGCGCCCGCGACAGCCGCCAGGCGGCATGCAGGCCGGCGACGCCGGCGCCGACTACCGCGACCCTCACGAGGCCACCGCGGTGTGGGCGTCCCGCACCTCGCGCGGCACGGGCTTGAGGTCCCAGATCAGGCCGAGCGCGGACAGCAGCCTGAGCCCGTAATATGTGATGTCCACTTCCCACCAATAGAAGCCCTGGCGCGCCGACATCGGGTAGCGGTGGTGGTTGTTGTGCCAGCCTTCGCCGAGCGTGACCAGTGCCAGCCAGAAGTTGTTGCGGCTCTCGTCGCCGGTGGCGTACCGGCGTCGACCCCAGACGTGGCAGAGCGAGTTGATGGTGTAGGTGCCGTGGTAGCACGCCACCGTCGACACGAAGAATCCCCACACCAGCATCTGCCCGCCGCTGGTACCGAGCCCGGGGTGGGCCACGGCCAGCCACTTGCCGAGCAGCAGCAGGCCGAGCGCCAGCGCGAACGGCACCAGGATGTCGAAGCGATCGAGCCAGCGCAGTTCCGGATAACGCAGCAGGTCGCGGACGCGACCGAGATCGGGCGCGAAGTGGCCACGCGAGAGGAACCAACCCATGTGCGACCACAGGAAACCCTGCTGTCTGGGCGAGTGCACGTCCTCCGGGCGATCGGAGTGCGCGTGGTGATGACGATGGTGGGCCGCCCACCAGATCGGGCCGCGTTGCACCGCCGAGGCGCCGAGGACCGCGAACGCGAACTGCGCCGCCCGCGAGGTCTTGAACGTGCGGTGCGAGAAGTAGCGGTGGTAGAAACCGGTAATCGCGAACATGCGCAGCACGTAAAGCGCCACGGCGACGCCGACCGCGACCGGGCTCACGCCGACCCAGAATACCGCGAGGCAAGCCGCATGCATGCCGACGAACGGCAGGATCCGTGCCCAGTCGATACCGTCGCGCGAGCCGGCCTCGGCACCGCTCGACCCCACGCCCGCGTCGAACCAGCGCAGCAGGCTCCGCCAGGTCGGCGGGGCGGTCTGCGCTTCGCGGGATCCCGCGCGGCTGCTGCCACCGTCCATGTTCGCGCGCCCTCAGTTCGAAGCGGTGATGCTGACCGAGTCGCGGCCGCCGATCAACCGGATGCGCAAGTCGTCCACGATACTGTCTGGGTCGAGCCAGATGGCGAGGAATGCGGGTCCGAAGGCTGGGTCGTCCACCCGCGCAAACCGACCGCTGTCATCATAAAAATGTGTCGGACCGCCGGGAGTCACCACCGTGGTCACGTTTTGCCCCGCCGCCACGTCAGACCATACGCGTCTCAGTTCGGCGAGCCAGCGTTCGCGCTGGGATGCGTCGGGCTGGCCGAGCCGGCGCCAGGCGGTGTCCGTGATGCGAATCAGGTCGTCGCGCTTGAACGCCCGCCGGTAGTCCAGGTTCAGGGCCACGGTCTCGCCCGGCCCGAAGCCCGTGTAGCGGCCGGTCGAGGTCCACAGGCTCGCCTCGTAGATCGCCATGCCGAGCCAGCGAAGCTCCCCGGACCCGACCTTGCGCAAGGGGTAGCCCTGCTCGACCACCGGTTGCGGCAAGGTGGCCGCCCGAGCCGGTGTGCCAGTAACCCAGCCGACCGCCAGTGCGGTGCAGGTCAGGGCGGTCAGGAGGTGGCGCGGGGACATGCTCGCTCGTTCGCCGCGGTGGCTGGCGCGGATTCAGCCGCGGGCCGCCGGTGCGGTGCCGGCTGGACCCTTGATGGCGGCGTAGGCGGCGAGCGCCGCCTCCCGGCTGGCGCGGAAATCCACCACGGGACGGGGGTAGCTGCGCCCGAGCGCCACACCGGCCGTGGCGAGCACCGCCGCGGGCGCCTCCCAGGGGCGGTGGATCCAGGCGTCCGGCAGCTTCTCCAGTTCCGGCAGCCAGCGTCGCAGGTACGCGCGCGCGGGGTCGAAGCGCTCCGTCTGCAGCATCGGGTTGAAGATGCGGAAGAAAGGGGCGGCGTCGGCGCCGCAGCCGGCGGTCCATTGCCAGCCCTGCGTGTTGTTCGGCAGGTCCGCGTCCACCAGCGTGTCCCAGAACCAGCGTGCCCCGGCGATCCACGGCTGGCGCAGATTCTTCGTCAGCAACGAGGCCGCGATCATGCGCACGCGGTTGTGCATCCAGCCGGTGGTCCACAGCTCGCGCATGCCGGCATCCACGATGGGATAGCCGGTACGGCCGCGCTGCCACGCCTCGAGCAGCGCGTCGTCGGGCGCCCACGGGAAGGCCTCGAAGCGGGCGTCGAGGGGTGCCGTGGGCGTGTGCGGGAAATGGTGCAGCAGGTGGTGGGCGAACTCGCGCCAGCCGAGTTCGCGGACGAAGCTGTCTGCCGAGGGCTGTGCCGAGGGTCGTTCGGCCAGTGCGGTGCGGGCTGCCGCAATGCACTGGCGCGGCCCGATCTCGCCGAAGTGCAGGTAAGGCGAAAGCCGCGAGGTCTCGGGACGATCGGGCCGATTACGCCCCTCGCCGTAGCGCGCCAGCGCGCCGGCGGCGAACGCCTCGACCTGCGCCAGGGCCCCGTCCTCCCCGGGCTTCCAGGCCGCGTGCAGGCCGGCGTCCCAGCGGATCCGCGGCCGCAGCTCGAGTTCGTCGAGCGGCACGCTGGCCGGTCGTCGTCGGGGCCCCGTGAGGGCGACCGGCGGCGGCAGCGGCCCGGGCAGCGTGTCCAGCCTCGCGGCGCAGTTGCGCCAGAACGGGGTGAACACCCGATAGGGTTCGCCCTGGCCCGTGCGGATCTCCCACGGCTCGTGCAGCAATGCCGCGTTGAAGCTCTCGCACTCGAGCCCGGATTCCCGAAGGGCCGACTTGATGCGTGTGTCGCGGGCGACCAGCGCCGGATCGTAGAGGCGGTTCCAGTAGACGCTACGGGCGCCGGTTTCGCGCGCCACTTCGAGCAGTGTCTGGAGCGACTCGCCCCTGCGCAGGCAGAGTCGTCCGCCGCGTGCCTGCAATGCGGCATCCAGCGCCGCGAGGCTGTGGTGCAGCCACCAGCGGCTGGCGCCGCCCGGCGCCCAGTCGTCCTCTTCCTCGGGCGCGTGCACGTACAGCGCGACCACGTGCCGCGCCTGCTCGCAGGCGGCGCCCAGAGCGGGGTTGTCGGTGAGCCGCAGGTCGCGGCGGAACCAGACGATCGCGGTGCCGGTGTCGTTCATGCGGTGCGCTTGCCAGTCCGGCGGATCGTGCCACACAGGCCGGTCAGGCGGGGTCCAGGGTGCGCCGCAACTCCTCCGCCCGTGCCGCGATCGCGCTGCGCTCGGCGGCCGGCAACCGGTCGAGGTTGCGCACCTGCAGCGCGAGCCGCGGGTGGCGCGCAAAGCGCTCGCGATGCCGCGCCAGGAAATCCCAGTACAGCGTCGTGAATGGGCAGGCATCCGCGCCGTGGGCCCGGTCCGGCCGGTAACGGCAACCGTCGCAGGCGTTGCCCATGCGCGCAACGTACTTGCCCGTGGCCACGTAGGGCTTCGAGGCCAGCAGCCCGCCGTCGGCGTACTGCGACATGCCGAGCGTGTTGGGCAGCTCGACCCATTCGACCGCGTCCACGTAAACCGCCAGATACCACTCGTGCACCTCCCGGGGGCGAACGCCCCAGCAGGAGCGCGAACAGACCGGTCACCATCAGGCGCTGGATGTGGTGAGCGTAGCCGAGCGCCAGCGTCTGGCTGATCGTTTCGCGCAGGCAGGCAAGGTCGGTTTCGCCGCTCCAGTAAAAGGCCGGCAGCGAGCGATCGGCCCCGAGCCGGTTCAGTTCCAGGTAGCCCGGCATCTCCCGCCAGTAGATTCCGCGCACGTACTCGCGCCAGCCGAGCACCTGCCGCACGAAGCCTTCGACGCCTTCGAGCGGCGCGAATCCCTCGCGCCAGGCGCGCTCGGCGGCGGCACAGACCTCGCGCGGCGACAGCAGCTTGAGATTCAGCGCGGCCGACAGCCGCGAGTGGTACAGCCACGGCTCGCCCTGCCACATCGCGTCCTGCCAGCGGCCGAAGCAGGGCAGGCGGTGTGCGACGAAGTCCTCGAGCGCGGCCAGCGCCTGCGCACGGGTCACCGGCCAGTCGAAGGCGTCGAGCCGCCCCGGGTTGGTGGGGAACTGCCGCTCGACGAGATCGAGTACCGCCCGCGTCGTGGCGTCGGGCGGGAACGCGAGGGGAGCGGGCAGCCAGCCGGGCCCCCCCTTCCCGAACGAGGCGCGATTCTCGGCGTCGAAGTTCCACCGGCCGCCCGCGGGCTGGTCGCCGTCCATGAGGAGACCGGTGCGGCGGCGCATCCAGCGATAGAAGTGTTCGAGCCGCAGCTCCTTGCGGCCCCGGGCCCAGTCATCGAACTGGCCGGGTGTGATGAAGAAGTGAGAATCGTCGCGCGTCTCGATCGGCACCGCGGCGGCCCGCACGGCGGCGCCTATCTCGGCGGCCACGCGATGCTCCCCGGGAGTCACCATCACGACGCGCTCCGGCTGGAGGCGGGCGAGGTCGGCTCCAAGGGCGTGCCCGAGCGTCCCCTCGGCGTGTGCGCCGAGTTCGCGGTACTCGACGCGGAACCCGTGACCGCGCAGTTCGTCGCGGAAGTGCCGCATGGCGGCCAGAAACAGCGCGCTGCGCGCCTTGTGCGAGGGGACGTGCGTGCTCTCGGCCGCGACCTCGGCCATCCAGACGCGATCGAGCCGGGCGTCGAACGAGTCGAACGCCCGGCCCTGGAGGTCGAGCTGGTCTCCGAGGACGACGACCAGCCGGCGGATGCCGGCGGTCAGACGGGACCCGACCGGAGGGCGGCGATGCGATCCTCGAGCGGCGGGTGGGTCATGAACAGCTTCTTGAGTCCGGCCGCCTTGCCGCCCGAGATGCCGAACGCCGCCATCTTGTCCGGCAGCGGGCCCGTGTGGCGCTGCTTCAGCCGCTCGAGCGCGTTGATCATGTGCTCGCGGCCGGCGAGGCGCGCGCCGCCTGCGTCGGCCCGGAATTCGCGCTGGCGCGAGAAGTGCATGACGATGACCGTGGCGAGCAGCCCGAAGACGATCTCGGCGACGATCGTGGTGATCCAGAACGCCGGGCCGTGGCCTTGCTCGTTCTTGAACACGACGCGGTCCACCGTGTGGCCCACCACGCGCGCCAGGAAGATCACGAACGTGTTGACCACGCCCTGGATCAGCGTGAGCGTGACCATGTCGCCGTTCGCGACGTGGCTCACCTCGTGGGCGAGCACGGCCTCGGCTTCTTTCTGCGACATGCTGGCAAGCAGGCCGGTGCTGACCGCCACGAGGGACGAGTCACGTCGCGCGCCGGTCGCGAAGGCGTTCGGCTCCGGGGAATCGAAGATGCCGACTTCCGGCATGCCGATGCCGGCGAGCTGTGCCTGCTGGCGCACGGTGTTTACGAGCCAGCTCTCGGCCTGGTTGGCGGGCTGGGTGATGACCTTGACGCCCATCATGCGCTTGGCCGACCACTTGGACATCGCCAGCGAAATGAAGGCACCGGTGAAACCCACCACCGCGGCGAACACCAGCAGTGCGCCGAGGTTGAGGTCCACGCCCTGCGCGTCGAGGATGCCCTCGAAGCCGATCAGCCGGAGGATGATCCCCAGCAGGACGATGACGGCCAGGTTGGTGGCGAGGAACAACGCGATTCGCTTCATCTGTACGAGTCTCCAGCGCACGTTAGAGGGTGCGGCCGATTCTTTGGGCCGAAAAGTCCCGGTTCAAGGTCGTCCATACCCCGTAGGGTACCGTTCCGACGCGACGGGCTCGCAGCATAACCCGCGCCCCTCGGGTCGGAAACGTTGCCTCCGACAACCAAAGGCCCGGGAGAGTTTCCGCGTGGCGTCGGAGCGACCCTGCCGGGACTGCGGTGACTTCCGCCATTTCGCTCGTGCTATAGAAACGTATTCACATGGCTACGTCCCGACAAAAGCTTGCCGTTCCCGTACTGCCGGTGCCCGCGGAGGGCTCGCGGCGCATCGAGGATGCCATCCGGGAGCAGCAGCGCCTGCTGTCCGCGGCCGCGGAGTTCGAGTCCGCCGGCGTCGAGGACGTGCACCGCAGCCGGGTGGCGGCGCGGCGCCTGCGCTCCGTGCTCAAGACCTTCCGGCCTCTGCTCGAGCCGCGTCGCGCCCGGCTCTACCGCGTGGATCTGCGCAGCTTCGCCCGGGCGCTCGCAGGCGTTCGGGAGGCTGACGTCCGGCGGGAAATCCTGTTCGCGGTCGTGGCTCACGACGGAACCATTCCCCCTGCCGATCTTGAGCGACTGGCTGGCCTGCTCGAGGATGCCTGCATAGCCGCACGCGAGGCCCTGCACCGGCACCAGGGCGAGCCTGGCTGGGCTGCGCTCGCGGGGGCCCTGGGCCGCCATGCCGCCGGTGCCGGCCTGTTCGTGGACCGCCGCGCGAGCCTGGCGCGCGTGCTCGACCTCGTGGCGGGTTCATGGCGGCGGTCGGTGCGACTCCTCGAGGGCGAGCCCGAGACCACGGTCGAACTGCACGAACTGCGCCTGTCGCTGAAGCACTGCCGCTACGCGCTGGAGCCGGTCGCCGACGTGGCGCCCAAGGCGACCGCGCGCCTGATGCGGCGGCTGCGCAACGCGCAGGACTGCATCGGCGAGCATCGCGACACGCTGCTCGCCGTCCACTGGGTACAGTCGAACGAGCGCCTGCTCGGCCGCGATTGCGCCGCCCGGCTGGTGGCCGACCTGCAGCGCCGCGAGCGCCGGCTGCTGCATCGGGCAACCAGGCGCAGCCGCAAGGTGCTCGAGGCCTGGCGCGACTGGCGCGTCGCGACGCGGCGTTTCAGGAAGGAAGCGAAGACAGGTCGAGCGTGACCCGCACTTGTCCGCCCGAGTTGGGCTGGGTGCGGACGTCGAAGCCGAAACGCCGTGCCCAGGCGTGGATACGCTGGTTCTCCGCGAGGCTCGCACCGATCAGCGCCTTGATCCCGCTGCGCCGCGCCGCGAGGCCCAGGCTGCGCATGAGCTCCGTGCCGACGCCCCGGCCGTGCCAGGCGTCGGTGACCACGATGGCGCATTCGGCCTGATCGCTGCCGTCGATCCGGGCATAACGGCTCACGCCGATGAGGGTGTCGTCCGGGGAGCTGCCTACCAGTGCACCGAACGCGATGGTATCGCGGTAGTCGAGCGCGAGCAGCCGGGCCGCGTCCTGGCGGCTGAATTGCGTGGCGGTGTAATGGAGCCGCAGGTAGAGCGTCTTCTCCGACAGCCCGGCGAGAAACTCCAGTTCGCGGTCGAGGTCGTCGGGCCGCAGCGGGCGGATGCGGACCTCCGCGCCATCCGCGGTATGCCAGGTCCGCTCGAGGTCAGCGGGATAGCCCGGCGGCAGAGCGACGGAGGGGGAATCGGTCACTCGCGGTCACGGTATTCGTCGTCGTCGTCGTCGTAGTCCTCATCATCGTCATCGTCCCAGTCGTCGTCCTCCTCATCCTCCTCGTCGTCCCAGTCCTCATCCTCGTCGTCGTCCTCAGCGTCCTCGGCGTCCTCGTCCACCCAGCCTTCCGGCTCGGCGCTCAGCTCGAGGTCGAGCTCGTGCCACTGGTCGACATCGAGATCCTCGATCTCGCCGTCCAGCCACTGGATGCGCACCGTCGCCTCGTCCGGGTCTACGTCCAGGACGCGGAAGGAGTCCTCGCGGTCGAGGTCCTCGTACCATTGGCCCTTCGCGGGCTCGTAATCACGGCTCAAGGTCGGGTCCTCGGGAGGATTTTCGGGAAACTTCGCAGAATCGAACTGCGAACAACTATACGGTTGCCCCAAGACGGCAGGCAACCGGAACTCACTTAGGGTGGCCAGGCCGTCCGTCGCGTAAAATCCGTTACAAAGTTCTGAACAGGAAGGAAAGACCGTGTACTCCTACCGCGCCCCCCTCCGTGACATCCGTTTCGTAGTCCATGAAGTGCTCGATCTGGAGCAGCACTACCGGTCCTTCGGCCGCGAGGAGCTCAACCGCGACCTGCTGGAGGGCATCCTGGAGGAGGGGGCCCGCTTCGCCGAAACGGTGCTCGCGCCGACCAACCGCACCGGCGACGAGCACGGGCTGCGCTTCGAAGACGGCAAGGTCATCTCGCCGCCCGGGTTCAAGGAGGCCTACCAGCGCTACTGCGAGGACGGCTGGATCACCATGACCGCGGACCCCGAGTGGGGTGGCCAGGGCCTGCCGGGCGGTTTCGCGCTGGCCTTCAGCGAGATGCTGGTGTCGGGGAACATGGCCTGGAAGATGTACTCGGGCCTGACCGAGAGCGCTGTGCTCACTGTCCAGTCGCACGGTAGCGAGGAGCTCAAGCAGCGTTACCTGCCGAAGATGGTGTCGGGCGAGTGGGCCGGCACCATGTGCCTGACGGAGGCGCACTCGGGCAGCGACCTCGGCATCCTGCGCACCAAGGCCGAGCCGCTCGGCGACGGCTCGTACGCAATCACCGGCACCAAGATCTTCATCAGCGCCGGCGAGCACGACCTGACGGACAACATCATCCACCTCGTGCTGGCCCGCCTGCCCGATGCTCCGCCGGGCACCAAGGGCATCAGCCTGTTCGTCGTGCCCAAGGTCCTGCCGAAGGACGACGGCAGCCTCGGCGAGCCGAACGGCGTCAAGTGCGGGTCCATCGAGCACAAGATGGGCATCCACGCCTCGCCGACCTGCGTCATGCACTTCAACGACTCCAGGGGCTGGCTGCTCGGCAAGGCCAACGAAGGCCTGTCGTGCATGTTCACGATGATGAACCACGCCCGGCTCGGCGTCGGCCTGCAGGGCCACGGCCTGTCGGAGCTCGCCTGGCAGGCGTCCATCGCCTATGCCAACGACCGCCTGCAGGGCCGCTCGCTCACCGGGGCGAAGATGCCCGGCAAGCCGGCCGACCCGATCATCGTCCACCCGGACGTGCGCCGCATGCTGCTCACCCAGAAGGCGTTCGTCGAGGGCGGGCGCGTGCTGTGCTTCCTCACCGGTCGGGAGATCGACAGCGCGCACATGAACCCCGACAAGACCGCGCGCCAGCGCTCCGACGACCTCGTCGCCTTCCTCACGCCGATCGTCAAGGCGTTCCTGACCGACGCGTCCATGGAGGTGACGAGCCTCGCCGTGCAGATCCACGGCGGCCACGGCTTCATCCGTGAGACGGGCGTCGAGCAGCTGATGCGCGATGCGCGCATCACCCCGATCTACGAAGGCACCAACGGCATCCAGGCGCTCGACCTGCTCGGCCGCAAGGTGTTCGGCACGGGCGGCAAGAGCGTGCAGATGATGACCGCGCGCATCAAGGCGGCGATCGACAAGTTCGGCGCCCTGCCCGAGGTCACACCGTTCGCGGTCGATCTCGGCAAGCGGCTCGAGCAGCTCGGCAAGCTCACGATGGAGCTCGGTGCCGCCGCGATGAAGGACCGGGAGGAAGTCGGCGCAGCCGCGGCCGACTACCTGGCGGTGGCGGGTTACGTGTGCCTCGGCTGGTGCTGGCTCGCGGCCGCGGGCGTGGCGGCGAAGAAGCTCGCCGAGGGCGATGCCGAGGCCGACTTCTACCGGGCCAAGCTCGTCACCGCGAAGCACTACTTCGACCGCATCCTGCCGCGGATCGATTCCCATGCGGCGGCGGCGCGCGCCGGCGCGGCCGGGCTCATGACGCTCCCCGCCGAGCACTTCGCGTTCGCATGACCGCGGCGGTCGCGGCAGGCGAATCGCGCCTGGCCGCGGCCCGGCGGATCGTCGTCAAGGTCGGCTCCGCGCTGCTGGTCGAAGGATCGACCGGTCGGGTGAACCGCGCCTGGCTCGAATCGCTGGCGGAGGACGTCGCCGTGCTGCGGGGGCGCGGCCAGGAGGTGGTGCTGGTTTCCTCGGGCGCCATCGCGCTCGGCCGCCGGGAGCTCGGCCTCGCATCCGGAAGGCTCAAGCTCGAGGAGAGCCAGGCCGCAGCGGCCGTGGGCCAGATCCGGCTCGCCCACGCCTGGAAGGAGGTCCTCGAGCAGCGCGGCTTCACGGTGGCGCAGGTGCTGCTCACGCTCGGCGACACCGAAGAGCGGCGCCGCTACCTCAATGCCCGCAATACCCTGACGACGCTGCTGCGTCTCGGCGCCATCCCGGTCATCAACGAGAACGACACGGTCGCGACGGCCGAAATCCGCTACGGCGACAACGACCGCCTCGGCGCGCGCGTCGCACAGATGGTGAGCGCCGACTGCCTGGTGCTGCTGTCGGACGTGGACGGCCTGTACACCGCCGATCCCAGGCTCGACTCCGGTGCGCGGTTCATCGATGAGGTGCCGCGCATCACGCCGCAGATCGAGGCAATGGCGGGCGGCTCGGCGTCGGAGGTCGGATCGGGCGGCATGGCCACCAAGGTCATGGCCGCGAAGATCGCGGTGGCGGCCGGCTGCAGCCTGTGCATCGCCGCCGGGCGCGAGACCAACCCGCTTCGGCGCGTCGAGTCGGGCGCGCGCTGCACCTGGTTCCTCGCCGAGGCCTCCCCGGTCACGGTCCGCAAGCAGTGGATCGCGGGATTGCTCCGGCCGGCCGGCGAGCTCGCGGTGGACGACGGCGCAGCCCGCGCACTTCGCGCGGGCAAGAGCCTGCTGCCGGCGGGGGTGGTCCAGGTGAAGGGACGCTTCGACCGCGGCGACGCGGTGGTCGTGCGGGACCCCGACGGCGTCGAGATCGCACGTGGACTCGCCGCATACTCGAGCGCCGATGCCGAGCGAATCCGTGGACGGCGCAGTGCCGAGCTCGAAGCGCTGCTCGGCTACCGCGGTCGCGACGAGATGATCCACCGCGACGACCTGGTGCTGGCGTGACGATCGAGGACATCGCCGCATTGATGGCGCCGATCGGCAGGGCTGCCGTCGCGGCCGCCGAGTCGCTGGCCCTTGCGGATGCAGCGCAGAAGAATGCGGCGCTTGCGGCCGCCGCCGCAGCGCTGCGCACGCGCGGCGATGAGATCCTCGCGGCCAACGCACGCGACCTGACGGCGGCCGAGGCGGCGGGCCTTTCCCACGCGATGCTCGACCGGCTCAGGCTCGACCCTGCGCGCATCGAGGCGATGGCCACGGGCACCGAGCAGATCGCAGCGCTGCCGGACCCTGTCGGCACGGTGATGGCCGAGTGGGTGCGGCCGAACGGCCTCAGGATCCAGCGCGTGCGGGTGCCGCTCGGCGTGATCGGCATCATCTACGAGAGTCGTCCCAACGTGACCTGCGACGCAGGGGCGCTGTGCCTCAAGTCGGGCAACGCCGCGATCCTGCGCGGCGGCAGCGAGAGCCACCACTCGAGCACCGCGATCCACGCCTGCCTCGTGGACGGGTTGCGTGCGGCCGGCCTGCCCGCGGCCTGCATCCAGCTCGTTCCGACGACCGACCGCGCTGCCGTGGGCTACATGCTCTCGGCCATGACGGATGCCATCGACGTGATCGTCCCGCGCGGCGGCAAGAGCCTCGTGGCCCGCGTGCAGCAGGAGGCGCGGGTGCCCGTGATCGGCCACCTCGAGGGCAACTGCCACGTCTACGTGGATCGAGCCGCAGACCTCGGCATGGCGCGCGCCATCGTCAAGAATGCCAAGCTGCGCCGTACCGGCATCTGCGGCGCGGCGGAGACCTTGTTGGTGGACGAGGCATGCATGGGGACGCACCTCGCGCCGATCGTGCGCGACCTGCTCGACGCCGGTTGTGAGGTTCGGGGCGATGCCGCCGTGCAAGCCGCCGATCCGCGGGTGCGCCCGGCGACCGAGGACGACTGGTATACCGAGTACCTCGACGCCGTCATCGCCGCGAAGGTCGTGAACGGCGTGGACGAGGCGATCGACCACATCGCCCGCTACGGCTCGGCGCACACCGAGTCGGTCGTCACCGAGGATCCGGTGGCCGCTGAGAAGTTCCTCTCGCGCGTGGACAGCGCGATCGTGCTGCACAACGCCTCGACGCAGTTCGCCGACGGCGGCGAGTTCGGCATGGGCGCCGAGATCGGCATCTCCACCGACCGCTTCCACGCCCGCGGCCCGGTGGGCGTCGAGCAGCTGACGAGCTACAAGTACGTGGTGCGGGGCGCGGGGCAGGTGCGTTCCTGACCCACCCGCCGCGGACCGACCGTGGCCAATCGTCGGTCGTGGGCGCAAGCCTGCGGGCGGTTACCAGCGTTCCGTCCAGGGCCGCAGGTCGAGTTCGAACGTCCACGCATCGCGCGGCTGGGTGTGCAGGTACCAGTAGGCATCGGCAATGTGGTCCGGCGACAGGATGCCGTCCGTGGCCTTCTCGGCATAGCGTCCGGGGAAATTGTCGCGGATGAAGGCGGTGTCGATGGCGCCGTCGATCAGGATGTGGGCCACGTGGACGTTCATCGGGCCCAGTTCCCGCGCCATGCTCTGCGCCAGGGCGCGAAGGCCATGCTTGGCGGTCGCAAACGCCGCGAATCCAGCCGATCCGCGCAGGGCCGCCGTTGCGCCGGTGAACAGGATGGTGCCGCGCCTGCGGCCCGCCATGCGCCGGGCCACGGCCTGGCCGGTGAGAAAGCCTGCGAAGCAGGCCATCTCCCACACCTTGAAGAACTTGCGTGACGATTCGTCCAGGATGCCGCAGGGAACGTTCGCGCCGATGTTGAATACGAAGGCCTCGATCGGCCCGATGCCGGTCTCGATGCGCTCGACGAGTGCTGCGACCTGTTCCTCCCTGCGTGCGTCCGTGGCGAAACCGTGCGCTTCGCCGCCGGCTGCGCGAATGTCCTCGACCAGCGGCTGCAGCTTGTCGGCATTACGCCGCGCGAGGCAGGCGACGTAGCCCTCGCGGGCGAAGCGCCGCGCGATCGCCGAGCCCGTGGCGTCGCCTGCGCCGACCACCAACGCGATCTTTCTTCCTGCGAAAACCTCGATCGCTTCGCCCATGATCAATGTCGAGAGACGCGCCGGCTCAGGACCTGAGCGCGGCGAGCCCGCCGCGCAGCGAATACACGTCCTGCTGACCCTGCGAGCGCAGGTGCTCCGTGAGCGAAAGGCTGCGTACGCCGTGGGCGCAGATGATCAGGTAGCGTCCGTCGACAGGAAACTCGCCGTGCCCGTGCAGCAGCTCGCTCAACGGCAGGTGTGTCGGGATCTGCAGTCCGGGCGGATCGTGGGCGCGCTCCCACGACTCCCTGATGTCCACGAGCTCGAGGCCGGACTCGAAGGCCTCCGCCAGCGTCTCGAACCCGACCTCGAGCGGCTGCTCGTCGGGCTGGCTGTCGCGCCCCGGGTTTTCGTGGTTGCAGGCCGGATCACGACGCGCCGCGAGGCGCCGGGTCCCGAGGCTCAGCAGATCCACCATCACCAGCGACGGCGACTCGCCGGCATCGAGGCCGAGCAGCCGCTTGAGCACCTGCATCGCCTGCAGTGCGCCGAGCGTGGCGGGGACGGGTCCGAGCACGCCGGCCTCGGCACAGTTGCCGACCAGCCCGTCGCGAGGCGCCTCGGGCCACAGGCAGCGCAGGCAGGGCCAGTGCGGCAAGGGGCGGTACACCTGCAGCTGGCCTTCGTACTGGTGCACACTCGCGAACACCGCCGGCTTCTGCGCCCGCAGCGCGGCGTCGTTCACCAGGAACTTGGCGCGGAAGTTGTCGGTGCACTCGACGACGAGATCGTGTCCGGCGACCAGTGCGTCGATGTTCTCGGGCGTAGCGCGGATCTCATGCGCCTCGATGCGCACGTCGCGATTCAGGGCCCGCAGGCGCTCGGCGGCCACGATGGCCTTCGGGCGGCCGATGTCGGCCGTGCCGTACAGCGGCTGGCGATGAAGGTTGCTCGCCTCGACCACGTCCCCGTCCACGATGCCGATCCGGCCGATGCCGGCAGCGGCGAGGTACTGCAGGACCGGCACGCCGAGTCCGCCCGCGCCGACGACCAGCACCGAGGCAGCCGCGAGCCGGGCCTGGCCCGCCGCACCGCACCTCGGGCAGCGCGATCTGCCGCGAGTAATCGGGCGCGGGCGCCATGCCGCGCGCGGATTCATCCGCGTGGGCACGCCCGTGCTCCATCGCGTGCGAGTGCCCGTGCGCGTCGTCCGGTCCGCCGGCTCGCGGCGCTGCCGCACAGCGCTCGCAGTTCACCCAGCCCGAGTCGCCGTCGGCGTAGTGCTCCTTCTTCCAGATGGGCACGCGGTGCTTCACTTCGTCGATGATGTAACGGCAGGCTGCGAAGGCCTCGCCGCGGTGCGCCGAGCTCGCGCCCACCCACACCGCAAGCTCACCGATGCCCAGCGAGCCGACGCGATGCACGCAGGCGGCGCGGGTCACCCCGAAGCGCGCCACGGCCTCCGCGACGATGCGTTCGCCTTCCGCGATGCCGAGCGGCTCGAACGCCTCGTACTCGAGGCGCTGCACCGTCCGGCCCTCGTTGTGGTCGCGCACCCAGCCCTCGAAGCTCGCGTAGCCGCCGGCGGAGGGATCGGCGAGGGACTCGCGGTAGCGCTCGGGCTCGAGCGGCCCGCTGGCGAAGGCGAACGTGCCCATCAGCCGCCGGCGACGGGAGGTATGAAGACCACGCGGTCGCCCGCAATGAGCGGCCGCGACCAGT
This sequence comes from uncultured Gammaproteobacteria bacterium, assembly GCA_963712815.1. Lineage (GTDB taxonomy): Bacteria > Pseudomonadota > Gammaproteobacteria > Steroidobacterales > Steroidobacteraceae > RPQJ01. The sequence goes on along the minus strand of CAVQJL010000012.1, from coordinate 404,637 downwards.
CGGCGAACTCGTCGTTCACCGCGACGCGCAGCATCGCCCGCGGCAGGCCGAAGTCGTGGCGGGCGGCGAGCTCGTCGTAGAGATCGGCAGCGGTCGCAGAGGCGGTCTGCACCGTCTCGCGGCTCGTGCCGGCGCGCTCGCGCAACACGGCAAAGTACTGGACGTCTATCTCGTTCATGACAGTGAGACCTCGCGCTTGCCGCCGTGCTTCGCGACCAGGCGCAGCTCGGCCACCACGATCTCGTGCGACAGCGCCTTGCACATGTCGTACACGGTGAGGGCCGCGATCGACGCGCCGGTGAGCGCTTCCATCTCGACGCCCGTCTTGTGGTGCACGCTCACGGCGCAGCGCACCACGGCCTCGTGCCTTTCGTTCATCTCGATCTCGACGCGGCAGTTCTCGATCCCGAGCGGGTGACAGAACGGGATGAGCTCGTGCGTGCGCTTGGCGGCCATGACGCCGGCCACGATCGCGGTGTGGAACACGGGCCCCTTGCTGGTCTCGAAGCCGGCCTCGCGCAGGGCCTCGGCGACGGCCGCTGGAAAGCGTACCCGGGCCTCGGCCACGGCCGTGCGCTGCGTGACGGCCTTGGCCCCCACGTCCACCATCGCGGGCTGCCGGCGTTCGTCGACGTGGGTGAAATCGCTGCTCATCCGCCGATGTAGTGCATTTCGATCTTGTGGATCGGCTGTTCGCGGCGGCGCAGCGCGTCGCGCTGTTCGCTGTAGCGATCCTCGCGGCCGGTCCAGGCGGCGCGCAGCTGCTCGGCGAGTTCGTCGTCCGTGGCTCCCGCGCGGAGCGCGCCGCGCAGATCCGTGCCCGAGGTGGCAAACAGGCAGGTGTAGAAGACGCCCTCGGAGGACAGCCTCGCGCGCGTGCAGTCACCGCAGAACGGCGCGCTCACCGAGGAGATGAAGCCGAGCTCGCCCGCGCCGTCGTCGTAGCGATAACGCTCGGCCACCTCGCCGCGATAGCTGCCGGGCAGCGCCGTGACGGGCCAGTGGGCGCGGATCGTGGCCAGCAGCTCGGCCGAGGGCACGACCTCGCGGGCGTTCCAGGCGTTGCGGTTGCCGACATCCATGTACTCGATCAGGCGCACGATCACCGGCGTGCCGCGGAAGTGCTCGAGGAGCGCGGGCACGGTGTGGTCGTTGATTCCGCGGCGCACCACGGCATTGACCTTCACCGGCCGCAGGCCGGCCTCGAGCGCGGCGGCGATGCCCTCGAGGACCTGCTCGAGGCCGCCGAAGCCGCCGCTCATGCGCGAGAACACCTCCGGGTCGAGCGAGTCGAGGCTGACCGTGACCCGGCCGAGCCCGTTGCCCTTGAGTTCGGCCGCGTGCTGGGCGAGCAGCATGCCATTGGTCGTCAGGGCGAGGTCCTGCACGCCCTCGATCATCGACAGTTCGCCCACGAGATCAGCGATTCCCGCGCGCAGCAGCGGCTCGCCGCCGGTCAGCCGTATCTTGCGCACGCCGAGCGTCACCGCGGAGCGGGCCACGCGGACGATCTCGTCGAAATCGAGCCGCTCGCTGGCGCGCAGGAAGCGGTAGCGGTCGTGGAACGTCTCCTTCGGCATGCAGTACGGGCAGCGGAAGTTGCAGCGGTCCATGACCGAGATGCGCAGGTCGTGCATGGCGCGGCCGAGGCGGTCGCGCGAACGACCCGCGGCGGGGTGCGCGATCACGTTGCCTGCGTCGGTTTGTTCTTCGGCCATGTGGACGTCACCAGCGATGAAACGGGGCCACGTCGCCCGCCGGGTACCGGGCCGGCCGGGAGACGGGCTCGAATCGAGCTGCACGGGTACGAAATACCACAGTGCGGGCTCGACGCGCACCTCCGCGGGCCAGGCCGGTAGCAGCCGGGTCGGCCTCGGCCCGGCCGTCGGCCACGGTCAGTGGCTCGACCGGGACGGCGCAGTCGCTGCCCGGCGGCAGCACCGCGCCGGCGAGCGCCGCGAGCTTACTTCTTGCTCGCCGCGCTGTAGGCCTTGAGCTCGTCGCTCCAGCGCCCGGCCACGGCCTGCAGCTCATCGAGCGCGGCGTTGTGCTTCTTGGCGTGCACATCCTCGATCGCGTTCTTCTTGGCCGTGTACTCGGGGTCCATGTTGTCGAGCGCGCCGAGATAGTCGGTCTTCTCCTTCTCGAGGCACGGCAGGTACGTCTCCTGCACGGAGGTCGAGTACTCCTTTACCTGCGCCTGGGCAGCGAGCATCTCTTCCTTGGTGGCCTTGCCGCCGTTCGGCAGCGACTGGGGCGCCTGCGGGTAGACGCAGTCGGCGTTCGCGACGGCAGCGGTCAGGAGCAGCAACGGGAGCAGCAGGGCGGACGAGCGCTTCATGTCGGGTTCCTCTGAATCCTTCGGGGACCGGCCGCCGGCCGGCATTCAAAGGGCTGGAATATAGCAGAGACCCCCCGGGGAGCCGCTATGCTGGGCGCCCCCCCGGGGACCCCGACTTCCGCCCCTCCGAGGACCGACGATGAGTACGCCCGCACCCAGCGCCAGCCACGTGCCTGCACCGTTCACCCTCGGCCACTTCGTGGCGGGCCGGCCGCTGGCCGGCGGCTCGGGTCGAGACGGCCCGGTTTACAACCCCGCTACCGGCGCGCTGCGCGGCCGAGTGGCCTTTGCCTCGGCTGAGGAGACCCGCGGTGCCATCGCTGCCGCCGAGACGGCCCTGTCCAGCTGGGCCGCCACCACGCCGCTGCAGCGTGCCCGGGTGATGTTCCGCTTCAAGGCGCTGCTCGAGAGCCACATGGAAGAGCTTGCGCTCACGCTCACGTTCGGAGCACGGCAAGGTGCTGTCGGATGCGCGCGGGGAGGTCGTGCGCGGCCTCGAGGTGGTGGAGTTCGCCTGCGGGATTCCGCAGCTGCTCAAGAGCGAGTTCACCGAGAACGTCGGCACCGGCGTGGACAGCTGGTCGGTGCGCCAGCCGGTCGGCGTGTGCGCCGGCATCACGCCGTTCAATTTCCCGGCCATGGTGCCGATGTGGATGTTCCCGGTGGCGATCGCCTGCGGCAACACGCTTCGTGCTCAAGCCCTCGGAGAAGGATCCGAGCGTACCGCTGCGACTGGCTGAGCTGCTCAGGAGGCCGGCCTGCCCGACGGCGTGTTCAACGTGGTGAACGGCGACCGCGAGGCCGTGGACACGCTGCTCACCGATCCGCGCGTCGCGGCCGTGAGTTTCGTGGGTTCGACGCCTGTGGCGGAGTACATCTACCGGACGGCCTCCGCGCACGGCAAGCGCGTGCAGGCGCTCGGCGGCGCCAAGAACCACATGGTGGTGATGCCGGACGCCGACACGCGCAATGCGGCGAGCGCGCTGGTCGGTGCCGCGTACGGCTCCGCGGGCGAGCGCTGCATGGCGATCTCGGTGGCGGTCGCCGTGGGCGAGGCCGGCGACCGGCTGGTCGAGGCGGTTCGCGCAGCAGCTCACCGAGCTCAAGGTCGCGCCCGGCACCGCGGAAGGCGCGGACATGGGGCCGCTGGTCACCCGCGAGCACCTCGAGCGCGTGCGCGGCTACGTGGACCTCGGCGTGGCGGAGGGCGCGAAGCTCGTCGTGGACGGCCGCGGCCTGGTGGTGAAGGGCCACCCGCAGGGTTACTACCTCGGCCCCTGCCTGTTCGACGCGGTGCAGCCGGGGATGCGCATCTACCGCGAGGAGATCTTCGGTCCCGTGCTGTGCGTCGTGCGGGTGCCCGACCTCGACAGCGCGCTCGCGCTCGTCAATGCTCACGAGTTCGGCAACGGCACGGCGATCTTCACCGCGAGCGGCGAGGTCGCCCGCAGCTTCGCCCAGCGCGTGCAGTGCGGCATGGTCGGCGTCAACGTGCCGATCCCGGTGCCGATGGCGTTCCACTCGTTCGGCGGCTGGAAGCGCTCGTTGTTCGGGCCGCTGCACGTGCACGGGCCGGACGGCGTGCGCTTCTACACGCGCCTGAAGACCGTGACGTCGCGCTGGCCCACGTCGGCGCGGGAGGGCGCGCAGTTCGTGATGCCGACCATGAAATAGGAATGCGTGTTTTTCGTTGCGGGCCATCCCCGCTGCGGTAACATGCGCCTCCCGCGCGCGGCCGTAGCTCAGTTGGATAGAGCATCAGGCTTCGAACCTGAGGGTCGGGGGTTCGAATCCCTCCGGCCGCGCCACTGAAATCGGGGGCGGAGAGGGCGCCAGCCAACTCCCGCCGACGTTTCCTGTACGAGATGCTCATCGTTCACGCCCACTGAGGGCGTCCCTGGCTTCCGGACGGAAGGCGACGCCCTGCCAGCAGGAAACGCCGGACGATTGCTGAAGCACCTCGTCACCGCAGCGTGCTGCGAGTGTCACTGCGCGAACGGGACGGAATTCAATCCGCGTCGCGGGATCTGCGTGCGGCGACGAACGAGCGGATCATCATCGCGAGCAGCGCGGCGCTCAGCGCCAGCATGCCGACGTTGACGCCGAGCGCGAGCGGGCTCATCTGCGCGGCACGAATCGCCAGCGCAGCGGCTGGCGCCAGCGCCCCGAGCAGCGCTACCACCGCGGCGGCATGCATCAGATGACGGCGCGCGCCGGCGTAGGCGAGCGCGAGTCCGGCCAGCACGGCCAACACGGCGCCGAAGTAGGCGGGCAGCAGAGCCGTCCGGCTGCCGGAGAGTGCAAACGCTCCCAGTCCGAGCGCGAGCAGCAGGGCGGCGAACACGAGCGTCGGTTTCGGCATGGCGATACTCCGGAGATGGCGCCCATTCGGCCGGGAAACACCAGCGTGGGCTGCGCCTTTCAGGCAGGGTTCAGCTGTGCCCGCGGGTCCCGACGTCGCAGTGTGTGGCGGCGCGCGCGGTTCATGCGCCGGCTACGCAGCACCTTCTCGAACGCGGCCGGTACCGAGCGGTACAGGTCCGCGTCCACGTCACTGCCGACGATCGAGGTCCCGTCGGTGAACTGTGTGTGCACCAGGCAGCCCTTGTCGAGGCCCCCACGCAGGCCGTTCACGTCGAACAGGCGCACGGACACCCGGGTGATGCCGGCGCCGAGAGCTTGGGCCAGCCGCGCGATCTCGCGATGGACCGCATTGCGCAGCGACTCGGTCAGCTTGAAGCAACGGGCCTGGACGTCGATTTTCATGGCGGTTCCTCCGTTGAGTTGCCGTTCGATCCTACGGGCGCTCAAAAACAGAATAAATGAGAATATGTGTGCCCCAGCCTTCGAGAAAATCTGATGAGTGTACCGCCCCCTGGACGCATCAACCTTAAGCACCTGCACTACTTCCATGAGGTGGCGCGCGAGGGCTCGCTGACGGGTGCCGCGCGCCGCCTGCACCTCGCCCCGCAGACGTTGAGTTCGCAGGTGCGCGAGCTGGAACGATCGCTCGGGCGGACGCTGCTGGAGCGGGCAGGCCGGCGCCTGGTGCTGACGCCGGACGGCGAAGTGGCGCGCGACTACGCGGAGTCGATCTTCGCCCTGGGGACGGAACTGCGCCGCGTAATGGCCGGCCGCGCCGAGCCGCGCCGGCTGGGGCTGCGCCTCGGCGTCACGGACAGCGTGCCGAAGCTGCTGACTGCGCGCGTGCTGGCGCCACTGCTCGAGCGCCACCGGGATCGCATTGAGCTCGACTGCACCGAAGGGACCATCACGGGGCTGATCGGACGGCTCGCTGCGCACCAACTCGACGCGGTACTGGCGGATCAGCCCGTGCCGCCGTATCTGGCGCGCTCGATGCGCGGGCGGCGGCTGCTGAAGTCGGGACTGAGCCTCGTCGCGGCGCCGCACGTTCGCATGGCGCTGAGCGGGGACTTTCCCGCCTGCCTCGACGGCGCACCCCTGATCGCAGGGTCCGGCGAATCGCCGCTCAGCATTGCGCTGGATTCCTGGCTCGCGGAGCGCGGACTCACGCCGCGCATCGTCGCGCGCTGCGACGACAGTGCGTTGATGAAGGTATTCGCGCAGCGCGGCTTCGGCATCGCCTGCGTGCCGACCGTCATCGAATCCGACGTCGCCGCGCAGTTCGGGCTGCAACGCGTCGGTTGCGTGCCGGAGCTGAGCGAACTGCTGTACCTGATCCGCCCGGCCGGTCGCCATGTGCATCCGCTGCTCGAGGAGATCGAGGCGGAAGCCGCCGGGGGCACGCCGTAGCGCAGCGGTCGCCGTGTGCCGGTTGCTCGGCGCGGCGTCACGGGCGCGGCTGGCGCAACAGCGCGCGCAGCTCCGCGATCTCGCTGCGCAGCGCGCGTACCTCGCTGTGCAGGTCGGCCTCGATGTGCTCTCGCGCCTCTTCGACCGCCGCGATCGTCTCCGCCTTGTCGGCGTCAGTGAAGCTCTGCATGGCGCTGACGATGACGCCAATGAACAGGTTGAGCATCGTGAAGGTGGCCAACAGGATGAAGGGGATGAAGAAAGCCCAGGCAAAGGGATGCAGCTCCATCACCGGCCGCACGATGCCCATCGACCAGCTCTCCAGCGTCATCACCTGGAACAGCGTGTACAGCGAACCACCCAGCGTGCCGAACCAGTCGGGAAAGTCGGCGCCGAATAGGTTGGTCGCGATGACGGCGAATACATAGAAGATCAACCCGAGCACGACCGCGATCGAGCCGAGGCCCGGGATTGCGGCCAGCAGCCCGCCGACGACGCGACGCATCGACGGCACGATGGTCAGGATGCGCAGCACGCGCAGCACGCGCAGCGCGCGCAGCACCGCGAAGGGTCCGCTGGCGGGCACCAGGGCGATGGCCACGACACTCAGGTCGAACATGCTCCAGGCATCGCGGAAGAAAGCGCCACGATACGCCACGATGCGCAGCATGATCTCGACCACGAACACGGCCAGGATGGTCTTGTCCAGCGCCATCAACGCCGGGCCCCACGCCCGCATCGCCGCAGGCGAGGTTTCCAGCCCGAGGGTAATGGCGTTGATGATGATCAGCGCGAGGATGCCGTTGTGTACGGGCGGACTGGCAAGCCAGCTTTGCAGTCGCGTGGGCGGTGGCGCGGCTTGGGGGAGGCGGGGTGTCAAGAAACGGACTCCGAGGGCGCCTGGGGGAAGCCGCGCCCGTCGGATTGTGCCATGCGGGCGTCCCGATCGAGGTCGAGGACCGCGCCCCAATCGACCGCGCGCGCTCTTGCCATGGCTGCGCGCTTAGCTGGTGCAACCGGCCAACAGACGAAGGGATCGCAAAGTAACTGACGACCAGTTCGATGACGATGCAGTCGGCGGACAACAGCAGGCTTTCGCGCACGCGGATCTCGTGATCGCTCTTGCGCAGAACGCCCTGGTCGAAGGCCGGCAGCGGTGACCGCCGCGACCAGCGACAGCACGACCTTCATCTAAATGCACCAATGATTCGGTCAGTTCGCGGCTGCTGGACCCATGGACGGGGCCGCAATCGCGGACGGGCGACGGCGCAGTACGGTGATCAATCGGCTGCACAGCAGGCCCAGCATGACGATCAGGGCGCTACCGACTCCCCAAACCGCCCAGACCGCCACCGACAGCCCACCCGCCAAGGCGGGTACCTGATTGAGAGCGGCTTCAATAGCCGGACCCAAGGCGGACAGCGTTGAAGTGATAGCGAGAGCGAGCTCGGGCGGAATCCATGGCGCGAGCCAATCCGGCGCACGCACGCCATCGATCGCGCCTGAGCCTCCCGCCAGCACGCCCGCATTCGAGACCGTCCATGCCGCGATCAAGTGAAACGACCACGCGGCGAGCGACCAAAGCCCGAGCAGGATGAGCATCACGGACCAGCTGAGGGCGTGGAGCAAGATCGTGTCCTGTTTGTGGGGCATCAGGCCGGATCATCCAGTCTTTTGAAACTCGAAGAAAGCAGGCATAAACGGAAAGACACGTCGATTTTTTCGAAGTGAGGGCGGCATGCCCGACTACCGCCATCCGGATCACTTCTGGGCGAAGTAATGGCGGCTGAAGCTGAAGTCGGGGAGTTCCTGGCAGGAGCAAAGGTGCGTGTGTTCGTGACCGGCGTGTGCGTTGTGAGCAGCCATTCCCAGATCTCGGCTGTCAGTGTCCGGTCCGCGGTTCAATCGCCTGCGGGTCGCTCGTCGTAGTTGCTGTGCCGCCAGACCCGCACCGGCGTGCCGTCGGCCGCCAGCTCGAAGCGCACTTCCTCGCCGAGGCTGCCGTCGTCGCGAATGCTGCGGAACCGATGCTCTGCGGTCGGGCGTAGCTTGACCAGCTCCTGCATCGGGCGGCTGGACGGCAGTTCGATCATGGCCAGGCCGTCGTCCCATGGGATGACCCAGGTCTCGCCGGCGAGCCAGTTGTCGTAGCGTCCCGTGTAACGCGCCAGCGCCGCATCGTGCGGCTTCGCGCCGGACGGATTCTCCAGGGCCTTCTTCACGGCCGGCGCGACGATGTCGTACGCGGTCTGCGCGAACGCCCGGCTGTCGATGCCATTCGAGTTGGTCATGAACACGGTCGCCACCTTTGCGGCGGGCTGCAGCAGCAACTGGCTCTGGTAGCCGGGGCAGTAGCCGCCGTGGCCCACGAAGGTCTGCTCGCCCGCGCGCCAGACGCCGAAGCCGAGGCCGCGGCTCATCTTCCAGTCGGGATCCATCCACTGCACGCGCTGCATCTCGCGCAGCGTGTCGGCGTCGAGCACGCTGTCGCCTTCGCCCGCGAGCACGCGGAATTGCCACGAGGCGAAGCGGCCCAGGTCCTCGACGGTCGAGGTGAAGCCGGCCGCCGGCGCGATGCCGCGCACCTCGTAGGGCGGGACGCGCGCGCGGGAGCCGTCGCGGCGCGGCGCGGTGTAGCCGCTCGCGAGCCGTGCGCCGCGATGCTCGTCGAGATGCTCGGTCTCCGTGTCCTTGAGGCCGATCGGATCGAGGATACGCGTGCGCACGTACTCGGCGTAGGGCACGCCCGAGGTCGCCGCCGCGATCTCGCCGGCCAGCGACAGGCCAAGATTCGAGTACTGGTAGTGGAGGTCGGAGCGGTACAGCATCTCCTGCTCGCCGACCCGCTCGATCACCTTGTCGCGCGGCGGGAAGGCGTAGGCGGGACCGGTCCAGTATGGGAAATCGGACTCGCGTGGCAGCCCCGAGGAGTGCGTCAGGATGCCGCGCACGGTGACGGGCGGCGAGCCGGCTTCGGCGCCCTTGATGCGGAACCACGGCAGGTGTTTCGCAACCGGGTCGTCGAGATCGAGCTTGCCTGCGTCGCGCTGCTGCATCACGGCGATGCTCGTGAAGAGCTTCGAGATCGAGCAGATCGAGTACATCGTGTCGGCGCCCGCGGCGACCTTCGACTCGAGGTGGGCATAGCCGAAGCCACGGCTCCACAGCAGTTGCTGGTCGTGGACGACGGCCATGGAAACGCCCGGCAGTCGTTTCTCGACCGTCTCGGTGTCGGCCCAGGCGTCGAGCAGCCGCAGCGCCTGCACGACGCGAGGATCGCGGGCGAGGGCTTCCGGCGAGACGCCGGCCGCTGCGCCGGGCTGGGCGGTCGCTCCCCAGGCCGTGTTGGACGCCAGCAGGACAGAAAGGGCAATCGCGCGCATGAGCATGGGGGTTTTCCTGGAGCCGGACCGCTGGCGAACGTACGCGCCGGCCGTCAAGCGCGTCAAGGCGCGGGCCACCCCGCGCCGATGCGGCAGACCTTGGATCTGAGCGGACGTGCGATGATCGGCGCATCACAAGGGGGACGCCAATGGCCAAGCCGACGGTCCTGATCACCGGAATTTCCGGATTCATCGCCCGCCACTGCGCCGTCGAGATGCTGAACGCCGGTTACGCCGTCCGCGGCACGGTGCGTTCGCTGCAACGATCCGGCGAGGTGAGCGCTTCGCTGTCGCGCCAGACGGATGTCTCGCGGCTCAGCTTCGCGCAGGCGGACCTCGAGTCGGACGACGGCTGGGACGCGGCGGTGGCGGGTTGCGCCCACGTGCTGCACGTGGCCTCGCCGTTCCCGGCGAAGCAGCCGCGCGACGAGCAGGAGCTGATCCGTCCAGCGGTGCAGGGAACGCTGCGCGTGCTGCGGGCCGCGGCCGGCGCCGGCGTCGAGCGCCTCGTGCAGACCTCGTCGATGGTGGCCGTGATGTACGGCCATCCGCACGAACGCAGTGAGCCGTTCACCGAGGCGGACTGGACCCGGGTCGAGACGCCCGGCGTCACCGCGTACGCGAAATCGAAGACGCTCGCAGAGCGCGCCGCGCGCGAATTCGTTGGACAGGACCGCTCGGGGCTGCACTACGCATCGGTCAACCCCGGGCTCGTGCTCGGCCCGGCGCTCGACCGCGACATCGGTACCTCGGCGGAGATCGTCCAGATGATGCTGCGGGGCAAGTACCCTGGCGCGCCGCGCATGGCCATCCCGTGCGTCGACGTGCGTGACGTGGCGCGCATGCATCGCCTTGCGATCGAGGTCGACGCGCCCGGTGGCGGACGCTACCTCGGCTGCGCCGACTGCCTTTGGATGATCGACATCGCGCGCGCCATCCGTGCGAGCCTCGGCGAAGCCGCCCGCAAGGTGCCGACCCGCGTGCTGCCGGACTGGGCTGTCAGGCTCGCTGGGATATTCGATCCCACCGCGCGCCTCGCGATCCCCGAACTCGGCAAGGAACTCGAGGTGGACACGGCGCTCACGCGGCGCACGCTCGGCATCACGTTCATACCGGCGCCCGAGGCTGCCGCCGCCATGGCGAAGAGCCTCGTCGACCTCGGCCTGGCTTGAATCGATATCGCGACATGACCCGAAACGTGACCTTCCCCGAGCTAGCGCCCTCCGTGAGCGGTGAGCGCTTCGAGTTTTCCGGCGCCGGCACCGGGCAACTGAGTGCCTACGTGGCCGGGAAGGGCGAACCGCTGCTGCTCGTCCACAGCATCAACGCGGCCGCCTCGGCGGCCGAAATGCGCCCGCTGCACGAGCACTACCGCGCCACCCGGCGCGTCTTCTCGCTCGAGCTGCCCGGCTACGGCTTCGCCGAGCGCGGCGACCGCGATTACACGCCGCGGCTCATGACCGACGCGATCCACGCCATGACGGACGAGATCCGCCGCCGTTGCGACGACGGGCCGATCGACGCGGTCGCGCTGTCGCTCTCGTGCGAGTTCCTCGCGCGGGCCGCCGTGGAGTCGCCGGCATCGTTCCGAAGCCTGGCACTCGTGAGCCCTACTGGCTTCGAAGGCGGGAGGGATCGCAGCGGCGCCCCCGGCACGACGCTCGAGCGGCCGTGGCTCTACGGTGCGCTGCGCGGTCCGGGTTGGGGTGGCGCGTTGTTCCGGGGCCTGACGCGGCCCGGCGTGATCCGCTATTTCCTGCGGCGCACCTGGGGCGCCGACGCGATCGACGAGGGCCTGTACGAATACAGCGTGATCACCACGCGGCAACCCGGCGCCGAGTACGCGCCGCTGTGCTTCCTCGGCGGCGGCCTGTTCAGTGCCGACGTCCACGCGGTCTACGATCGGCTCGAGCTGCCGGTGTGGGTGTCGCACGGCGTGCGCGGCGACTTCACCAATTACCGCCGCAAGTCGGTGTTCGCGCAGCGTAGGAACTGGACGTTCACGGAGTTCGCGACCGGAGCACTGCCCCATTTCGAGGTAAGGGAAACCTTCGTTGCGGCGTACGACGCATTCCTGCAGCGAACGCAGGCGCCCGACGCAGCGATCCCGGCCAGGCGGCGAGAGTCGCAACGGTGAGAGTCGGCCCAGATCGCGAGACGATCCTGTCCGGCTTGCTCGCGCGGCTCCGGCCCGGCGGCCTGACGTGGGGCGACCTCGTCGTGTCCGCCGGCGTGGAGCGGCAACTGAGCGACATCGCGAGCCGCGTTGCGCATTCGGCACGCGGGCGCGACGGCGACGGAGATCTGCAGGACCTGCTGGCTCACGGAGGTACGAGCGTCCTGCTTGCCGGCGATCCAGGAACCGGCAAGACGCTGGCTGCAAGGGTGCTGGCCGCCGAGGTCGGCCGCGATCTCTGGCGCATCGACTCCGGCAGCGTCGTCAGCAGGTACGTCGGCGAGACGGAGAAGAACCTGCACCGACTCTTCGAAGCCGCCGCCGCCGGCGAGGCGGTGCTGTTCATGGACGAGGCCGATGCGCTCCTCGGGCATCGGACCGGCGTCAAGGACGGCCACGACCGATACTCGAACATCGAGATCGGCTACCTGCTGCAGCAAGTCGAGTCCTACGGGGGGCTGGTTCTGTTCGCGACCAACGGTCAATCCGGGATCGACAGGGCTTTTCTCCGCCGGCTCACGGCTATCGTGCATTTCCCGCGACCGGATGCTGCCTGCCGCCGCGAACTGTGGCGGCGGGCCCTGCCGGGCGAAGCTTTGGTGCCCGGCGGCGTCGATCTTGACCGGCTCGCCCGCCTCGATCTCACCGGGGGAGAGATCCGCGCCATCGCTTCGCGAGCGGTCCTGGCGGCGGCAGCCGCTGCAGGCAAGGTGGCCACCGACGGGATCGTCGCGGCGGCGGAGCAATTGGCAGCCGCCGCGCCGGCCCGTACCCTTGCGCCCCCGCCGTAAGCACTCCCCTGGATCTACCCGCGTCGAATGCCTCGTAGGCTGCGCCCGCCGCGCCTCGGTATCACCGGCTCGGCCGGGATGACGTCGTCACGCTTGCTCCGCCATGCGCCGGGTTGCCGCGGCTGCTAACCTCCGCCGACCCTTCCCCGACCGAGGTGTCGAGCCATGCTGACCGTCCATCATCTCGAGACCTCGCGCTCGCAGCGCATCCTCTGGCTGCTCGAGGAACTCGGCGTGCCGTACGAGCTCAAGGTGTACCGCCGCGACGCCGCGACGCGGCTCGCGCCTCCGGAGCTCAAAGTCGTGCACCCGCTCGGCAAGTCGCCGGTGGTCACGGACGACGGCGAGGTGATCGCCGAGTCCGGCGCCATCATCGAGTACCTCGTCGAGAAGTACGGTGCGCGGGGGCAGGGTGAGCTGGCGCACCTGGAGCCACCGCGCGGCACGCCCGAGTACCGGCAGTGCCGCTACTGGATGCACTACGCCGAGGGCTCACTCATGAACTGGCTGGTGATGAAGCTCGTGTTCGTCACCATCCCGAAGCGGCCGATGCCGTTCTTCGCGAAGCCGATTGCGCGGGCCATCAGCGGGAAGGTGCAGGGCCAGCTCGTCGATCCGAACCTGAAGGCCGCGCTCGCCTTCATCGAGGATCACCTGTCGCGCCACCGCTGGTTTGCGGGCGAACACCTCACCATGGCCGACTTCCAGATGAGCTTCGCGGTCGAGGCGCTGCTGTCGCGCGCCACGGAAGTCGCAGCGTGCCCGCACCTGCACGCGTACCAGGCGCGGATGCGCGCGCGTCCCGCCTACCAGAGTGCCGAGGCCAGGGGCGGTCCGACGATCATGGCGACCTGAACCGCGACGCCCCGGTGCCGAGGGCCCCGAGCATCCAGGCACCCAGGATTGTGCCGCCTACCACGACGCCGCGCACGCCGAGCGCGCCGGCGGCCGCGATGCCGTCGAGCGCCAGGAACGCGATGCCTGCACTCACGAGTGCCGCACCCGTGAGCACACGCGATGTCGGGGGCTGGAAGTCCGGCGGCAGGGGCACGGAGCGCTCGAAGCGACCCACCAGCGGAATGAGCAGCCCGAGTCCGGCGATGAGCGCGGCGAGCCACGGCACCCGCGCCAGCCACCACTGCCCGCTGCCCGGCGCGAGGTGCAGCCCCAAGCCACCGGCCAGGATCGCAAGCCCCACCAGCAGGACGAGCACGGTGAGGTGCCACAGGTACACCGTCATGATCGTGCCGTTGACCAGCACGGTCGCCGCCCAGGCGCGCGGTGCATCGAGCCAGCGGCGCATCGGGCGCTCGAGTACGAGCACGAGGCCCACCTGCGCCGCGGCGAACGCGAACAGCAGCAGGCTTGGCGGCGTGGTGTTGGAGACCGGCTCGCCCGGAACGCCGACCATGCTGGGCGGATACGGTCCGAATCGCACGAGCAGCACCCACGCGAGCGCGCCGCCCGCGAGCCAGGGGAGCGCGTCGCGTGCACCGGCGAGACGACCGTCGCGCCAGAGGTAGCCGAGCTGGTGCACGGCGGCCCAGACGAACAGGTAGTTGACCCAGCCGAGTGCCGGGCGATGCCCGTTGTGGAAGCGCAGCACGTCAACCACGACGGCGAGAGCCACCAGCGCCCAAAGCGACCGGGACCCGTAGCGGCGCCAGGCCGAACGGGTCACCGGCACCAGCAGCACGACCAGCAGGTACACCGCGAGGAACCACATCGGCACCAGCGCGAGGATCGAGGCGTGGCGGATCATTTCGTAGCTCACGCCGAAGCGCCGGAACACGAACGCCATCGCCGCCCAGGTGAGGATCAGCGGAATGACCGGGCCGATCAGTCGTCGCGCGCGGCCCGCTGCCCACGTGCCGTAGGGCGTGCCGTTGCGCTGCGCGGCGTCCCAGGAGGCGGCGTTCGAATAACCGCCCACCAGGAAGAACACCGGCATCACCTGGAACAGCAGGGTGAGCCACTGCGTCCACGGCTGTGCCGCCAGCATGTGATCGAGCTGCAACTCGCCGTCGCGCATCCACGGCGCGGCGATGATCCAGTGGCCGAGGATGACGGCGGAGATGGACAGCGCCCGCAGGAAGTCCACGTAGCGATTGCGGGAGGGCGGGGTCTGCTCGGCAAGTGCAAGGGCGCGCGACCAGGCTGACACGGGGACTCCTCGGTGACTGTGCGATTCTATAAGCCGCCCGGTGGCGGCGTGGGAGGGTGCGCAATCGTGAGGACGGTCTGGGCAGGCATCGCGTCGGCGCTCGCGCTGCTCGCTTGCGAAGACGCTTCGGCCTCGGATGCCGGCATCGCCGAGCCGCCGATCGAGGAAGTGCTGGTCACCGGGCAGCAGCCCGGTCCCGGGCTGTGGCGGGTGACCCGTCCGTCCGACGGCACCGATCACGTGCTGTGGATCCTCGGTTCCTACGGCCCGCTGCCGAGGAAGCTCAGCTGGCGGTCCGCCGAACTCGAGGCCACGCTGGCCGAGTCGCAGGCGGTCATCGCCCCGGTCTCGATGCGGGCCAGCGTCGGGCCGCTCGGTGGCGTAACCCTGCTGCCTTCGCTCGTGGGACTGCGGCGCAACCCGGACGGCGCGCGGCTCGAGGAGGTGGTGCCGGCCGAGCTGTATGCCCGCTGGCTGCCGCTCAAGCAGCGCTACATCGGCCGCGACGGCGACGTCGAGAAGTGGCGCCCGATCTTCGCCGCCCAGGAACTGTGGGAGAAGGCCCTGCGCAAGTCGGGGCTCGAGCCGTTCGGCGTGGTCTGGCCGGCGGTCGAGAAGCGCGCTCGCAAGGCGAAAGTGACGATCGTCGAGCCGGAGGTCACGGTGCGGATCGACAAGGCGCGCGCCGCGATCAAGGAGTTCAAGCAGGCGCCGCTCGACGATGTCGAGTGCTTCGCCAAGACCCTCGAGCGACTCGAGTCCGACCTCGACCTGATGAAGGTGCGCGCCAAGGCCTGGGCGACGGGCGACGTCGAGAAGCTGCGCGCGCTTGCGCCCGTGGACAACGCCAGCGCCTGCATCGCGGTGGCGCTGAATGCGCAGGTCATGCAGGACCGCGGCTACACGGACTGGCCCGTGCGGCGCGCTGCGGCCTGGCTCGACGCGGCGGAGGCAGCGCTCGCCGGCAACCGCTCGACGGTGGCCGTGCTGTCCATCGACCAGATCCTGAAGCCCGACGGGTTCGTCGCGCAGTTGCGCGCCCGGGGCTACGTGGTCGAGGATCCCTGAGGCGCCATCCCGGCACGTCCGCTTCGACCGATCGCGGTGCCAACAGCGCTGGAGCATGGAGATGAGCGAATTCGACGCCGAGGCCCTGCCCGTCACCGGCGCCGTCCAGCAGGTTGCGGCGGACGTCTGGCGGATCGTCGCCCCGAATGCGGGCCCGCTCACCGGCGCGGGCACCAACACCTACGTCGTCGGGCCGCGAACGGCCGGTCGTGATCGACCCCGGCTGCGACGACCCCGCACACCTCGGGCGCGTGCTCGAGGCGGCGGGCGGCGTGATCGAGCGCATCCTCTGCACGCACTCGCATCCTGATCATTCGCCGGGCGCGTCGTGGCTGCGCGAGCGGACGGGTGCGCCGGTGCATGGCCTGCCGGCTCCGGACGACGGTCACCAGGATCCGGCCTATGCGCCCGACGCGGGGTTCGCCGACGGTGAGCGCATCGAGGCGGGCGGCGCGGTGCTGCGTGCCGTCCACACGCCCGGCCATGCTTCGAACCACGTCTGCCTGCTGCTCGAGGCGTCGGGACTGCTGTTCACCGGCGATCACCTGATGAGCGGCTCGACGGTGATCATCATCCCGCCCGACGGATCGATGCGCCTGTACCTCGATTCGCTGCAGCGGTTGCGCGAACTGTCGCTCGTTGCGCTGGCGCCCGGGCACGGCGCAATCAATCCCAAGGCGATCGCCGAGATCGATCGCGTCACCGGGCATCGCCTGGCGCGCGAGGCCAGGCTCGTTCGGGCGCTCGCCGAGCGCGGCGCGGCGACCCTCGACGAGGTGCTGCCCACGGTCTACGAGGACGTGCCGAAGTTCATGCACGCCTACGCGCGCCATTCGCTGCTCGCCCACGCCGTGAAGCTGGTGGAGGAGGGACGCGCGGAGGCCGACGGCGAGCAGTACCGCTGGCTCGGTGGCTGAGCGCGTCGCCCGCGGCACGGCGGCAAGCGCCGCCCGTGAGTCTCGTGAGCGTGGCTAAAGGTCGCGCAGTCGCCGGGTCAGCGCGCGGGCCGGCGTGCCCGCCGACACGCCATCGTCCACGATCGCAGCACCGAGGGGCGTCACCGTCACGTAGCCGCGCGCGAGCCCGTCGCGATCCGAGTCGCGCGTGGCGGGCGGGTCGCTGCGCAGCGGCCTGGGCTTGTACTTGCCTTCCGCCGCGGCCTCGAAGTCGAAGTGCAGGTCGCTCGCGGTGTCCTGGCCTGCGAGCACCGTTCCGCGCCACTGCCCGGGCGCGAGCGCCGGATAGTTCACGTTGAGTACCGTGCGCGGGCGGATCACGCGGCCGCGATCGCAGAACCAGGCGCGGCTTGCGCCGACGAGCTGCGCGAGGTGCGCGGCGACCGCGTCGAACTGCGCCAGGTGTGCCGGCGAATCCCAGGGCTCAGCCGCGTGCAGCCGGCCGGCATTCACGGCGATGCCGGGTACGGGAGGATCGAGCAGCAGCGTGCCCGCGATCGCGGCTCCGATCGTGCCCGAGAGCATCAGGAGCGCCCCGTCGTTCGGCCCGTGGTTGATCCCGGACACCACGAGGTCCGGGCGACGGCCGGCCGGGTAGAGCGCGGTCGCCGCCAGCACGACGACGCTGGCGGGCGTCGCGTCCACGGCGAATACGGGCGGATCGACCGTCACTTGTCGCACCGGAATCTCACCCCAGGTGAAGCCCCATGCTGCTGCCGCTGGCGTTGCGAGCCGGCGCGGCGAGCGTGACGCGGTGCCCGGCCGCCGCGAGCCCGGCCGCCAGCGCCCGGATGCCGGCGGAGTCGAAGCCGTCGTCGTTGGTGAGCAGGATCTCGAGCGGTCCGCTCCCGCACAGCGCGTCTGGCTCGGTCTGCGCCGCGGCCGCCGGACTGAAGCCGGGCGACAGCAGGCTCGCAGCGAGGAGGGCCGTGGTGCCCGCGGCAAGGCGCGCGGCGCGCCCGGATCGCGGTGGCAACGGACGGAGGCCGCGTGCCGCGCGCATCGGTTCAGATCTGCAGTTCGGCCTGGTAGACGACCACGGCGTGTCCTGCGACGCACACGCCGGTGGCGCGCTTGCCGGACGCGGTCACGTTCACCTCGACGGTGCCCGGCCGCTCGACGAAGCGGCCCTGGTGGCCGACGAACCGCGCGATGCCGTCCTCACCGGCGGTCAGCAGGCCGTTGCTCAGCAGGTAAACGCCGAGCATGCCGTGCGCGTTGCCGCTCACCGCGTCCTCGGGCATGCCGATCGCCGGGCAGAACATGCGCGACTCGGTCGTGAGCGGGTCGCTGTCCGGCTTGATTGCGAACACGAAGAAACCGTCCGCGCCGACGTGCGGCGTAAGGTGCATCGAGCGCCTCCATGTCCGGCTGCATCGACTCCAGCGTGTCGGGCGAGCGCAGTCCGATCAGCAGCCGGGAATTGGCCTTGCTCAGCACCTGCATCGGACAGGACGGATGCAGGCTCGAGGAGCTGATGCCGAGCGCGTCGAGCACTGCGCCGCGGCGCTCCTCGGGCACCACGGGCCCGAACGTCGCCGGGCTCTGGTGGATGGCGACCCGCAGCGTTGGGTCCGCGACCCGTCACCTCGACCTCGACGATCCAGCTGCCTACTTCTGCCGGACCTTGCCCTTCGGCACGCCGAGGGTGAGCGCCCGGACGTAGTGTGCCGCGACGGTCGCGTGGCCGACGAATGAGACCTCGCGCTTCGGCGAGAAGAACCGGACCTCGACGTCGTATTCCGGCGAGTCCGAGGCCAGCACGAAAGCCACTTCGCTGCCGTGGATCTCGCGTCGCGATGCGGTGCATCTCGTCCTCGGTCAGCTGCTCGGCGTCGAGCATCGACCGCGGCCGGGTTCCCGCAGAACAGGTCTCGCGTGAACGTGTCGACGAGGAACAGGCGGCACGTGCGCTTGGCCATGGAGCGGTCGATCCGCGGCTGGGGGAGGCGCATTAGTCCTGAGGGCGCCGGCGCCGTCAACCGGGCTCATACGCACGTCCGGGGCGCGACGGCTATACTGCGCCGTCACCTTGGGGTGGCCTGACTGGGCCTGAGATGCCGACCGCGGTGCGAGCCGCTCATCGGCGAACCCGTTGAACCTGATCCGGTTAGCACCGGCGTAGGGAGCAGGTAACGTGCCCAGTCCGTCAAGAGTTTCGTCTTTCATTTCAATATGCTTGTCGGCGTAATCCAAACGGATTCTGCGCCCTGGCGACGCTCCTGGCCGCGTTCCCGGCGCAGTCCACCGAACGCGGGCCAGTGCAGCCGCTCGAGGAAATCGTCGTCACGGCGTCGCTGCGGCCGGCGCCGGCCAGCGAGTTCCCGGCCAGCACCACCGTGCTCGACGCCGACGTGCTCCAGTCGGCCGGTCTGCAGCACCTGCAGGACGTGCTGGGGCTAGTGCCGAACCTGAACTGGTCCGGCGGCACGTCCCGGCCGCGGTACTTCCAGCTGCGCGGGGTGGGCGAACTCGAGCAGTACCAGGGCGCGCCCAACCCGTCGGTCGGCTTTCTGATCGACGACATCGACTTCAGCGGCGTCGGCATGCCGGCCACCTCGTTCGACGTGGAGCAGATCGAGGTGCTGCGCGGTCCGCAGGGCACGCGCTACGGGGCCAACGCGCTCGCGGGGCTGATCAACGTGCGCACCAGCGACCCGCGACCGGAGCAGGAACTGCTGACGGAATTCAGCGCCGGCGACGACGGGCTGTGGTCGGCCGGCCTGGTCGCCGGCGGCGCAGTCGGTCTCGGAGTCGGAGATGTTGGTGCGTGGCGCCTCGCCGCCCAGCAGTCCCGCAGCGACGGGTTTCGCCGCAATCGCTATCTCGGCCGCAGACGACACCAACGGGCGCGACGAGTTCACGCTGCGCGGTCGGCTGGCCGTCGAGCCGGTGGACGGCTGGCAGCTCGGGCTCACGGCGCTGCACGCCGACCTCGACAACGGTTTCGACGCCTTCGCGCCCGACAATTCCTTCGACACGCTTTCCGACCGGCCGGGCCGCGATGCGCAGCGCTCGAGCGGCGCCGCCGCGCGGATCAACGGCCCGGTGGGCGCCGCGACCCTGCTGGGCATCACCGCATTTGCCGACTCGGACATCGTCTACAGCTTCGACGGTGACTGGGGCAACGATGCCTACTGGGGCGAGTACGCGCCGTACGACTATTTCTCGCGCTACGACCGCGCGCGTCGAACGCTGAGCCAGGACCTGCGCCTCGTGAGTGCGGCGACGGCCCGCGACGATGGCTTCGGCTGGCTGGTGGGCGTTTATGCCCTGCGGCTCGACGAGGACACCCGCCAGCGCGACGAGTTCGCGGGCGAGTTGCTGAGGCCGCTGCTCGACGCCGGCTACGAGGCCGTCAACGCCGCGATCTATGGCGAGGCCGAGTGGGGTCTCGGCGGCAGCCTCGTGCTCTCGAGCGGCCTGCGCGTCGAGGCTCGCTCGGCGGACTACGACGACAGCGACGGCGCGAGCTTCTCGCCACGCGACACGCTCGCGGGCGGTCACCTCTCGCTTGCCGGCGAATTCGTCGAGCGCAGCGGCTGGTACGTGACGGCAAGCCGCGGCTACAAGGCCGGCGGCTTCAACATCGGCGCGCTGGTGCCCGAGGAACGGCGCGAATTCGATCCCGAGTATCTGTGGAACCTCGAGGGTGGCCTGCGGCATTCGAGCGGGGACGGCACGCTCTCGGCGGAGCTTTCTGTGTTCCACATGTGGCGCGAGTCGCAGCAGGTGGCGACCTCGTTCCAGCTCGACCCCGGCGACCCGCTGTCCTACGTCTTCTACACCGACAACGCGGCCCGCGGTCGCAACGCCGGCCTCGAGACCTCGCTCGCCTGGCGCGCACGCCCCGCGCTCACACTCGGCGCCACGCTCGGCCTGCTGCACTCGGAGTACCTCGGCTATCGTTATGGCGAGCGCGACCTCGACGGCCGCGAGCAGGCGCACGCGCCCGGCTAGCAGTACTCGCTCTCGGCCGAGTGGAACGCGGGCCGCGGCTGGATGGCGCGCGCCGACCTCACCGGCAGCGATGCGTTCTATTTCGATGCGAGCCACGACAAGCGTTCGGACGCGTATTCGCTCCTCAACCTGCGCGCCGGTTACACGGGCGACCGTTGGTCGGTCTACGCCTGGGGCCGCAACGTGCTAGACGAACGCTACGCAGTCCGCGGCTTCTACTTCGGTCTCGAACCGCCTGATTTCGCAAACAAGCTGTACGTTCAGCAAGGCGATCCGCGGCAATTCGGCGTGACGATCAGTTGGTCCCTGCGATGATGAAGGTGGCCGGATCCAGCGGACCGGGCGTCGCGCCGCAGGGATGCGGCGCGCGAGCCCCCAGGGACGGGTTCACGGCGTCCCGGTCCGCTGGATCCGGCCACCCTCATCGTCGGACCGTCCTTCGCACCTGAGCCGACGATAACCAATCGCGACATCGAGGAGCCCGAGCATGCGCATCGCCGTAGAAATCAGCCTCTATCCGCTCGACGCCGACTACATACCGCCGATCAAGGACTTCATCGAGCGCCTGAATCGCCAGCCGGGGCTCGTGGTCGACACGAACGCCATGAGCACGCAGGTCTCGGGCGAGCATGACCGCGTGTTCGCGGCGCTGGCCGAGGAGACGAAGGCCACGTTCGCGGGCGACGCGCGCGCGGTGTTCGTGATGAAGGTGCTGGGCGGGGTGCCGTCTTCCGGCGACAGGTGAGGGCAGCGCGCGAACTCATGTCCACGCTGCTCGAGTCCCTTGCGGCGATCCCGGCAGCTCGAGTGGGTCGCGGTGGTGCTGGCGCTCGGCTACCTGCTGCTCGCGGTTCGGCAGAACCCGTGGTGCTGGGCCTGCGCGATCGTGAGCGCCGCGATCTACCTCCTGCTGTTCGCGCGCGGCGGGCTCGTCATGCAGGCCGCGCTGCAGGTGTTCTACGTCGGCATGGCGGTGTACGGATGGCGGGCCTGGCGCGGCGGCGCGGCGGGCACGTCGCTGCCCGTGTCCCGCTGGAGTGCGGCGCGGCACGCGTCCGGCATCGGTCTGGTGCTCGCCGCCACGCTGGTGAACGGCTGGCTCATCGGGCGGGCTGCCGGCGGATGGGTGCCGTACGTGGACGCCTTCGTCGCCTGGGCGAGCGTGCTCGCCACCTGGCTCGTGGCACGCAAGGTCCTCGAGAACTGGCTGTACTGGATCGTCGTCGACGCGGTCGCGGCGGCGCTCTACTGGAGCCAGGGATTCCACGCCACGGCCGCGCTGTTCGTGCTGTATGTCGTCATCGCGGTGCGCGGGTTCCACGCCTGGCGGGCCGATCTCGCCCGCGGGACCCCGGCGGCCGGCGGACCGACGCATGCCTGAAGCGAGCGCCCCGACGGACGACGAACCGGCGGCCGAGGCCGAACTGCGCCGGCGCCTAAGCGACTGCCCGGCGACGCGCGCGCTCGCCAACGGCAACCTGAGGCCGCTTGACGGCGGCCTCAGCAATCGCGCCTGGCGGCTCGACGCCGCGGGCCGGACGTGGTTTGCGCGCCTCGGCCATCCCGGCGCAGCGGCACTCGGTGTCGATCGCGCCAGCGAATGCATGCTGCTCCGTGCGGTCGCGGCCGCGGGGCTCTCGCCCGAGGTCCTCGCCTGCGAACCGGCGGCGGACCTGCTGGTCACCGGCTTCGTGGGCGGCGCACCCTGGCAGGCGGCGGACGTGCCGATCGAGGCCAACCTGCGCCGCGTTGCAGGGCTGCTGCGCCGCCTGCACGCGCTGCCGGTGCCGGCGGGCGTGCAGTCGGTCAGTTACTCGCAGCAGGCGCGTCGGCTGGCCGAGGGACTGCCGACGGCGGCAGCAGACGCAGACCTGCACGACCGGGCGGAGCGGATCTTCGCGCGCCTCGACGGACGTGGCTTCACGCCCGCGCTCTGCCACCACGACCTGCATCACCTCAACCTCATCGACGACGGGCGCGCGGCTCTGGCTGGTGGACTGGGAATACGGTGGCCGGGGCGACCCGCTGATGGACCTCGCGGGGTTCCTCGCCTTGCACGAACTCGCCCCGGCACCGACCGAAGTCTTCCTCAAGGCCTACGGCGAACTGTCGCCCATCGGCCGGACCCTGGTCGAGGCGGCGCGCTGGGCCATTCGACTACGTGCAGTGGCTCTGGTACCGAAGGCGCTTCCCGGACGGCGGCGCCGCCAGCGGCGAGCGGACGGAGTGTTTGTCGCGACGCCTGTTGCACTGCGATAATCCCTTGATTGACTGTGACGAAGGGTGACGCATGGCGCGGATGCTGGTGACTGACCGGGACGGAATGCTCCACGAGGTGGAGGGGCAGCTTGGCGTCAAGCTCATGGAGACCCTTCGCGAGTACGAATACGGGGTCACGGCGATCTGCGGCGGCCTGTGCTCCTGCGCCACCTGCCACATCTTCATCGATCCCGAGTGGATGCCGCGGCTGCCGGCGCCTCAGGGCGACGAGAAGGAACTGCTCGTCGAGTTGCAGAACTACGATCCCGAGCGCTCGCGCCTGAGCTGCCAGGTGGATTTCACCGAGGCGCTGGACGGCCTGCCGCTCACCGTGGCGCCGGACGAATAGACGGAGAACCGATGAACAAGACCGTGCTCCTCGAGACCCGCGACGGCATTGCCACCGTCACGCTGAACCGTCCCGAGGGCGCGAACGCCCTCGACCTCGCCATGGGCCGCGACCTGCTCGAAGCGGCGCTCAGGATCGAGGCGGACCCTTCGGTGCGCGCCGTGGTGGTCACGGGGGCCGGCAAGCACTTCTGCTTCGGCGGCGACCTGCGCGGCATGGCCGAGCAGGGCGAGGCGGTCGGCGGCTACCTGAACGAGCTCACCACCCACATCCATGCCGCGATCAGCGGCTTCACGCGCCTCAAGGCGCCGGTGATCGCCGCGGTCAACGGCACGGCGGCGGGCGGCGGCGTCGGCCTCCTCTGCATGACCGACCTCGCGATCGCGGGGCGCGGCAGCAAGTTCTCGCTCGCCTATACGGGCGTCGGCCTTGCGCCCGACTGCAGCACCTCGTTCCTGCTGCCGCGCATCGTCGGCCGGCGCCGTGCGCTCGAGCTGCTGCTCACCAATCGCACGCTGAGCGCCGACGAGGCGCTGGCCTGGGGTCTCGTCAACCAGGTGGTGGAGGACGCCGATGTGCTCCCGCAGGCGCTTGCGCTCGCGGCGAGGTTCGCGGCGGGACCGACCGAATCGTATGCGGCGGTGAAGCGCCTGATGGACGCGGCCGACCCGGGCCTCGAGGCGCAGATGGCGCTCGAGGGCCGGGCCATCGCCGCGCAGGCGCTGCACCCGCACGGCCAGGAAGGCGTGGCCGCCTTCGTCGGCAAGCGCAAGCCGAACTACGGCTGATGCGACGGCCGCGGCGGCGCCCGGCGCCTAGGCGTGCCGGGCTCGACAGGACTGACGATTTAGCCTTGCACTGAAACAACACCCGGGGACACAGACATGACCGACGCCTTCATCCTCGAAGCCGTGCGCACGCCGCGCGGCCGCGGCCGCGCGGACGGCTCGCTCCACCCGATCACCCCGATCGAGCTCGCGGCGCAGACCCTCGAGGCGCTGCGCGAGCGCACCGGGCTCGACACGAGCGTGGTGGACGACGTGGTGCTCGGTTGCGTCACGCCGGTGGGCGAGCAGGGCGCGGACATCGCGCGCATCGCGGCACTGGTGGCGGGCTACGCCGAGAGCGTGCCCGGCAAGCAGTTGAACCGCTTCTGCGCCTCGGGCCTCGAGTCGGTGAACACCGCCGCGGCGCAGATCATGTCCGGACAGTCCGACATGGTCATCGGCGGCGGCGTCGAGCACATGTCCCGCGTCAACATGGGCATGGACGGCGGCGCCTGGGCCATCGACCCGGCGGTCGCCTGGCCGCTGCACTTCATCCCGCAGGGCATCAGCGCCGACCTCATCGCCACCCTCGAGGGCTTCACGCGCGAGCAGGTGGACGCCTACGCGGTCGAGAGCCAGCGCCGCGCCGCGCACGCGCAGGCGAGCGGCTGCTTCGATCGCTCGATCGTCCCGGTCAAGGACGTGATCGGCGAGGTCGCGCTCGCGAAAGACGAGTACCTGCGCCCCGGCACGACCATGGCCGACCTCGCCAAGCTCAAGCCCGCCTTCGAGATGATGGGCGAGGCAGGCGGCTTCAACGCGGTGGCGCTGCAGCGCTACCCGGAGGTCGAGACCATCCACCACGTGCACACCGCCGGCAACTCGAGCGGCATCGTGGACGGCGCCGCCGCGGTGCTGGTCGGCAGCCGCAAGCGCGGCGCGCAAGGCCGGTATCCAGCCGCGCGCCCGCATCCGCGCGTTCGCATCGATCGGCAGCGAGCCCACCATCATGCTCACCGGTCCCGCCGGTTCGGCGCGCAAGGCGCTGAAGCGGGCGCGCATGAAGGCCGAGCGACATCGACCTGTGGGAGATCAACGAGGCCTTCGCGTCGGTGGTCATGCGCTTCGTGCGCGACATGGACCTCTCCATGGACAAGGTCAACGTCAACGGCGGCGCGATCGCGCTCGGCCACCCGCTCGGCGCGACCGGCGCGGTGATCCTCGGCATGGTGCTCGACGAGCTCGAACGCCGCGATCTCTCGACCGCGCTCGTGACGCTGTGCGTGGGCGGCGGCATGGGCACGGCCACGATCATCGAGCGCGTCTGAGACGCGCCGCAGACCGGACAGGAAACCTCACATGACCCAGAACATCCATTTCTCCGTCGACGCCGACGGCATCGCGTTGCTCAGGATCGACGTGGCCGGCCGGCCGATGAACGTGCTCACGCCCGGCTTCCAGGCGGACCTCTCCGAGTGCATCGACAAGGTCGCGGGCGACCCCGCGATCAAGGGCGTCGTGATCTCCTCGGCCAAGTCGAGCTTCATGGCCGGCGCGGACATCAAGGACATGGTCGGCGCCTTCGATCGCGGCGTGACGCCGCTCGAGGCCTCGCAGTTCAGCTACTCGCTGCAGAAGCTGTTCCGCCGCATGGAGACCTGCGGCAAGCCGCTGGCAGCGGCGATCAACGGCGTGGCCCTCGGCGGGGGCCTCGAGGTCACGCTCGCCTGCCACTACAGGGTGATCGAGGACGGCCCGAAGGCGGGCGTCGGCCTGCCCGAGGTCACCATCGGCCTGCTGCCGGGCGCCGGCGGCACGCAGCGCGTGCCGCGGCTGATCGGCATCCCCGAGGCGCTGCGCCTGATCACCGAGGGCAAGCAGCTCTCGCCGGCCGATGCGCTCAAGAAGGGACTGGTGCACGAGGTAGCGCCGGTGGGCGAGATCGTCGAGCGCGCCCGTCAGTGGATCCTGAAGGGTGCGGAGGCGATTCAGCCTTGGGACAAGAAGGGCTTCAAGATCCCGGGCGGTGCGGGCCAGACCTCGCCGGCCGTGGCGCAGGCCTTCATGGCCGGCACCGCGCTCACCGCGCGCGCCACCATGCGCAACTACCCCGCCCCGCACGCCATCCTCTCCTGCGTGTACGAAGGGACGCAGGTGCCGATCGACCAGGGCCTCGCCATCGAGTCGAAGTACTTCGGCAAGCTGCTCGCCGGCCCGGTGGCGCGCAACCTGATGCGCACGCTGTTCGTGAACAAGGGCCTCGCCGACAAGCTCGCGCGGCGCCCGGCGGGCCCGCCGAAGTCGCAGGTGCGCCGCCTCGGCATCCTCGGCGCCGGCATGATGGGTGCGGGCGTGGCCTACGTCTCCGCCCGCGCCGGCATGGACGTCGTGCTGCTCGACAGCGCGCCCGAGCTCGCCGAGAAGGGCAAGGACTACTCGCGCCAACTGCTCGCCAAGGACGTGAGCCGCGGCAAGCGCACGCAGGCCGACGCCGACGCGGTGCTCGCACGCATCAAGACCACCTCGAGCTACGACGACCTCGCCGGCGCCGACCTCGTGATCGAGGCCGTGTTCGAGAGCCGCGAGATCAAGGCCGACGTCACCGCGAAGGCCGAGGCGGTGATCCCGAAGAACGCGGTGTTCGCGAGCAACACCTCGACGCTGCCCATCTCGGGCCTCGCGCAGGCCTCGAAGCGCCCGGCGCAGTTCATCGGCATCCACTTCTTCTCGCCGGTGGACAAGATGCCGCTCGTCGAGATCATCCTCGGCAAGAAGACCAATGAGGACACGCTCGCCCGCGCGCTCGACTACGTGGGGCAGCTGCGCAAGACGCCGATCGTCGTGAACGACAGCCGCGGCTTCTACACCAGCCGTTGCTTCGGCACCTTCGTGTACGAAGGCATGGCCATGCTGCAGGAGGGCGTCAACCCGGCGCTGATCGAGAACGCGGCGAAGCTCGCGGGCATGCCGGTCGGCCCGCTCGCGGTGGCCGACGAAGTCACGATCGACCTGCAGTGGAAGGTGATCAAGCAGACCGAGGCCGACCTCGGGCGCCGCTTTGCGAAGCCCGTGGCCTACGACGTCGTGAAGACCTTCGTCGAGGAGCTCAAGCGTCCGGGCCGCCGTTTCGGCGGCGGTTTCTACGACTACCCGCAGGACGCGAAGAAGCACCTGTGGCCGGGGCTCGCGGGCGTGTTTCCGCGCGCGGCGGTGCAGCCCTCGGCCGACGACGTCGAGAAGCGACTGCTGTACATCCAGGCGCTCGAGGCGGCGCGCTGCATGGAGGAGGGTGTCGTCACCACGGCTGCTGAGGCGGACCTCGGCTCGATCCTCGGCTGGGGCTTCCCGGCGTGGACGGGCGGCACCCTGTCCTACATCGACACCATCGGCATCCGCGAGTTCGTCGCCGAGTGCGACCGGCTCGCCAGGCGCCACGGCAAGCGCTTCAAGCCGTCGCGGTGGCTGCGACAGCGGGCGGAGCGCGGCGAGGCCTTTCATCCGGCTGTGGGCGGTGAGTCGCAGGCCGCGTGAGAGCGCGGCACCTTGCTGCGCCGCCGCGTTCCGGGTTCACGCGCGGGGTCGCCGTGAACCCATCCCTGGGGGCTCCGGGCGCGGCATCCATGCCGCGCACGGCCCCGCGTATGTACCCGGAACGCGGCGATGCAGAAGGGCTGTGCGCATTTCGCGTCCCGTATTCGACCCTGCCTAATACCGAGGAGTAGTTCATGCCGATTCCGGCCTCGTTTCGTGACCGCTTGAGCCTGCCGCTCATCGGCTCGCCGATGTTCATCGCCTCGACGCCCGAGCTCGTGATCGAGCAGTGCAAGGCGGGGATCATTGGCTCGTTCCCGGCGCTGAACGCGCGGCCGGCTTCGCAGCTCGACGAATGGCTGACGCGCATCCAGGAGGAACTGGACGCGCATGCCCGGGCGAACCCGGGTGCGAGGGTCGCGCCGTATGCAGTCAACCAGATCTGCCACGCGTCCAACGACCGGCTGCAGCACGACGTGGAGGCCTGCGTGCGCCACGAGGTGCCGCTCGTCATCACGAGCCTCCGGCCCCCGCGCGAGATCGTCGAGGCCGTGCACTCCTACGGCGGACTGGTGTTCCACGACGTGATCAGCGTAAAGCACGCGCGCAAGGCCGCGGAGCAGGGCGTGGACGGCATCATCGCAGTCTGCGCCGGCGCCGGCGGCCACGCCGGGACGCTCAGCCCCTTCGCGCTGGTGCGCGAGATCCGCGAGTTCTTCGGCGGCACGATCGTGCTGGCCGGCGCCATGTCGAGCGGCGCGGACGTCCTCGCGGCCCAGGCGATCGGCGCCGACATGGCCTACATCGGCACGCGCTTCCTGGCCACGACCGAGGCGCACGTCATGGACGAATACAAGCAGATGATCGTCGAGTCCGCCGCGGAGGACGTCGTGTACACGAACCTGTTCAGCGGCGTGAGGGGCAACTACCTGCGCGGCAGCGTGGTCCGCACCGGCTTCGACCCGGACAACCTGCCCGAGGCCGACAAGTCGAAGATGAACTTCGGCTCGGGCAGCGACCTCAAGGCCAAGGTGTGGCGCGACATCTGGAGCGCGGGGCAGGGCGTGGGCAACATCCACGACGTGCTGCCGGCGGGCGAGCTGATCGCGCGCATGGTCGGCGAGTACGAAGACACCCGTCGTCGCCTCTGCGACGCGCGCTGAAGGGAGACCGACCATGGCAGACATGTTCGACCTGAAGGGCCGCGTGGCGCTCGTCACCGGCGCGAGCCGCGGTATCGGCGAAGCGATCGCGAAGGCCTATGCCGAGCGCGGTGCACGCGTGATCGTCTCGAGCCGCAAGCAGGACGGCTGCGAGGCGGTGGCATCCGCGATCGTCGCGGCGGGCGGCGAGGCCGTGGCGATGGCCTGCCACATCGGTGACATGGAGGCGCTCGCAAAGCTGTTTGCCGCCGTGCAGGAGCGTTACGGGCGCCTCGACGTGCTGGTGAACAACGCGGCCACCAACCCTACTACGGCCACGTGCTCGACACCGACCTCGGCGCCTTCCAGAAGACCGTGGACGTAAACATCCGCGGCTACTTCTTCGCCTCGGTGCTCGGCGGTCGGCTGATGCGCACGGGCGGCGGCGGCTCGATAATCAACATCGCGTCCGTGAACGCCATCCGCCCCGGGCCGCTGCAGGGCATCTACTCAGTCACCAAAGGCGCGGTGCTCAACATGACCAAGGCCTTCGCGCGCGAGTGCGGGCCGGAGGGCATTCGCTGCAACGCCATCCTGCCGGGTCTCATCCGCACCAGGTTCGCCGGCACGCTCATCAGCGACGAGCAGCAGTTGCAGCACTACGTCGGCAACAATCCGCTGCGCCGGGTCGGGGAGCCGCAGGACCTCGCCGGGGCCGCGGTGTTCCTCGCGTCCGATGCCTCGTCCTACGTGACGGGCGAGTTCCTGGTGGTGGACGGGGGTTTCCTCGTCTAGCTGACCGCTTATCCGGCATCGGGACCGAGATGCTGCGCGCCAGGCCCGCACCAAACCCGCACCGAGCCCGGGCCGTGTGGTCGCTCCGGGCAACGCCAAGCGGTCGTTGAGGCCTCCGGCCGCAGGAGTCGATCAGCGGGCTTGAGTATCCTCCCGGCACAGCCTTGCAGCTTGTGCCGGGGGGATCCCCATCACAGCCTACAACGACGGCGTGATTGTCCCGACGCGCGTTGCGATCAGCTCTCCAAGCGCGTCGAAGTCGCCGTCTAGTGACGAGCAGCGCAGAAACACACTCGTGCCGTCGATCGAGGTCGTGACCTCACCGATCAGCGGCTGCTTCAAGTCGTCGAACGAGATCAGCGCGGGACGACCTTTTAACGAGCCGGCCGAGATGAAGTAACAGGACATGAATCGGGCGTCCCCGAGCGCTACGCCGGATACGGTCGCAGCGAGTGTGTAGGTTCCGACCGGAAGCGTGACGCTGGAAACCGTCTGTGTCGTGCCACTCACGATGCGCTGGTAGTCCGCAGCACCATAGTTGGCATAGGCATTGCTCGGACCCGCGGGCCCAACCGGGCCCGGCGCACCCGGGGGTCCCGCCGGGCCTTGCTCGCCCGCGGGCCCAGCCGGGCCTTGCTCACCCGCGGGCCCGACGAGTCCGACCGCCGTTGGGTCGATCTGCGTCATGCCGGCCCTGCACTTTTCGAGCACCGCGACCGACCCGCTCTTGTTTGCGCACAGCACGAGCGCTTCAGCCGACGATGCCGACGCCACCAATGCGACCACGCCCAACAGCCCCGCATGGATATTCTTCATCTTGTTGTCCCCCAGTTGAAATTTCCGACCGCAGACGAGCAGGAGCTTCCTGTGTGTTGAACGCGTCCCGCGGCGCGATTGGAAATCCGCACAGGAAGAGACTGGCATTCCGCCGAACATTAGGTCTTATTGTCAGGACCACATGCGACGTGGCCGCGAACGCGCCCAGTCCCGCGTCGCGGCCAGATGGTGCGACGACAACGCTGCGCAGTCAATCCGGCACGGCGACCGCCGGCTACGCCGACGGCCAGTGGCTGCGGCGGCAGCCGGGATGCTCGTTCACGGATTGGCGCGACGATCCTGCCGGGCTGGTGTTCGCGAGATTGCCGCGAGTATCCCGGCCATGATGCGCGCCGGCGCCGGCGGGCAGCCCGGCACCGCGACGTCCACCGGGATGACGTTTGAGACCGCACCGCAGCTCGCGTACCCCTCGCCGAAGATCCCGCCGCACGCGCCGCAATCGCCCACCGCGACGACGAGCTTGGGGTCGGGCGTGGCGTCGTAGGTACGGCGCAGCGCAAGTTCCATGTGGCGCGACACCGGGCCGGTCACGAGCAGCAGGTCCGCGTGGCGCGGGCTCGCCACGAAGCGGATGCCGGCCGACTCGAGGCTGTAGATCGGGTTCCCCAGCGCGTGGATCTCGAGTTCGCAACCGTTGCAGGAGCCCGCGTCCACCTGGCGGATGCACAGCGCCCGACCGAGCACCCCGCGGATGCGTGCCTCGAGCGCGTCGCGGACTCTCAGCTCGTCGTCGGCGGCTGGTATTGCCTCGGTGACGATGCCGGTGCGCACGATCTGCTGGAGCGTCTTCAGCATGGTCCGGACTCAGAGGTCATGGCCGCTGTAGGACAGGTTGAACGACTTGTTGATGAGCGGGAAGTCGGGAACGATGTTGCCGATGACCGCGTGTTCGAGCGCCGGCCAGTTGTGCCAGGACGGATCCTGGGGATGGCAGCGCCCGATGGCGCCGTCGGGACCGGCCTCGAGGCCAACCACCACCGGGCCGCGCCAGCCCTCCACGAGCCCGACGCCGACGGATCCTGTGGCCGGCGTACTCACCGGCACGATGTGTGTGCCGCTCGGCAGGGACCGCAGTATCTGGCGCACGAGGCGCAGCGACTCGACAAGTTCGTCGAAGCGGAGGGCGACGCGCGCGAGCACGTCGCCGTCTTGCTGGAGGCACCGGTTCACGCCCAGTGCGTCGTAGGGTGGCAGCGGCAGGTCGATGCGCAGGTCGAGCGGCTGTCCGCTCGCGCGGGCCGGCAGGCCGACGAGCCCGAGCCAGGCCGCAAGTTCCGGCGGCACTGTGCCGGTGCCTGCGAAGCGATCGCGCACGCCCGTGTGCTCTTCGTAGATGCCGCGCAGTACCAGCGTGCCGGCCTCGATCCCGTCCAGGCATCGCCCGAGCGTGGTGGCGCCGTCGGGTGCGAGATCGCGGTGGGTGCCGCCCGGCACGACGAAGTCGAGCAAGTAGCGCTGGCCGAGCGCCTGTTCGACGGCCCGCAGCAGCAGCTCCTTCAGGCGCGAGAACTGCGCGAGGCCGAACGCGAATCCCGCGTCGTTGCCGAGTGCGCCAAGGTCGCCGAGGTGATTCGCGATGCGCTCGAGCTCGAGAGCCAGCGCGCGCAGCATCAAGCCTCGACCTGGCACGGGCACCCCCGCCATGCGTTCGAGCGCCTCGCAGTAGGCCCACGAGAACGCCACGCCCGAGTCGCCCGAGACGCGCGCGGCGAGGCGGTGTCCGTCCAGGATCGACAGCTCGGTGAAGCGTCGCTCGATGCCCTTGTGCACGTAACCCAGGCGCTCCTCGAGACGAAGCACTTTCTCGCCGACCACCGAGAAGCGAAAGTGGCCGGGCTCGATGATGCCGGCGTGCACGGGGCCGACGGGAATCTCGTGCACCCCGTCGCCTTCGACCCGAACGAACGCGTAGTCGTCCGCCGGCGAGGAGGGCGGCGCCGGCATCTCGCTGGCGGAAAGCGGGAACGCGTCGGCTGGCCAGGCGGTGTGGCGCAGCCACGGACGGGTGTCCGGGTCCGTGGAGCGCAGGCCACCGAGGTCGAACACGGCCCGCTGCATCCGGCCGGCCGCCGGGAACACGTCCTCGACGCCGGGGAAACGTCGCGTGCCGTCCTCGAGCGGGATGGTGACCAGCAGCGCCCGGGGTGGCGCCACGACGACGGCCCGCAGGAGGTCCCCGTTCGCGAGCGATCTTGAACTCCACAGCGCCAGCAGCCGGCCGCTCGCGGCCGCGACGTCCTGGGCCAGGTCACGCCATTCGTTCGGCGCGACCACCAGTTCGGCATATCCCTTCGCTGCCTGCGGGGGCGTCGCCCGATCCATCCAGCGCGCCAGGCTCACCTCAGTGCCCCACGATCATGCCCGCCGCGGCACGATACCAGTCGGCCAGGTAGGGCGGTATGTAGAGGCCGAGCATCAGTACCAGCGCCAGGTGCGCGAACACCGGCAGGAGGGCCGGCTGGTGCGGCAGTCGCCGTCCCGTGGGCAGGCCGAACACCATGGACTGCACGCGGCTGAAGATCGCGGCAAACGCGATGCCGAGCGCCGCGAGCAGGATCGGCGTCGCCCAGGGTTCCTGCTTCATCGCCGTCGTGAGGATCAGGAACTCGCTGGCAAACACCCCGAAGGGTGGAATGCCGAGGATCGCCAGCGACCCTAGCATGAGGCCCCAGCCGATCGTCGGGTTCATCGCGAGCAGGCCGCGGATGTCCTCGATGCGCTGCGAGCCGGCCTTCTGCGCCGCGTGTCCGACCGCGAAAAAGATCGCCGACTTGGTCAGCGAGTGCACCGTCATGTGCAGCAGGGCGGCGAAATTCGCGACCGCTCCGCCCATCCCGAACGCGAACGCGATGATGCCCATGTGCTCGATCGACGAGTACGCGAACAGTCGCTTGATGTCGCGCTGCCGCCAGAGGAAGAGCGCGGCGAGCACGACCGAGAGCAGCCCGAAGACCATCAGGATCTGCGAGGGCAGCGACGACTGCAGCGCGCCTTCCACCAGCACCTTGCAGCGCACCACCGCGTAGATGGCGACGTTGAGCAGCAGGCCGGACAGCACGGCGGACACCGGCGTCGGGCCCTCCGCGTGCGCGTCCGGCAGCCAGTTGTGCAGCGGCGCGAGCCCGACCTTGGTGCCGTAGCCGACCAGCAGGAACGCAAACGCGAGCCCGAGTACCGTCGGCTCGAGCTCGCCCTTCACGGCCGCGAGGTGCGTCCACAGCAGCGCGCTGACACCCTCGGCACCAAGCACCTTCTCGGCCGCGAAGTACAGCAGGATCGTGCCGAACAGCGCCTGGGCGATGCCAACGCCGCACAGGATGAAGTACTTCCAGCCGGCCTCGAGGCTCGCCGGCGTGCGGTAAAGGGTGACCAGGAGCACCGTCGAGAGCGTCGCCGCCTCGAGCGCCACCCAGAGCAGCCCCATGTTGTTGGTAGTGAGGGCCACCAGCATCATGGTCATGAAGAGCTGGTACATCGAGTGGTAGAGGCGCAGGCGGCGCGGGGTCAGCCGTCCGTGCTCCAGCTCGACCCGCATGTAGGGCCGCGAGAAGATCGAGGTCGTCAGGCCCACGAACGCCGTCAGCGACACCAGGAAGACGTTGAACGGATCGAGGAAGAACTGCTCGTTCGCGACCGTCAGGTTCCCCTCGCTGATCACGCGCGCGGTGACGGCGACCGCGGCGAGAAAGGTCACGGCGCTCAGCGCGATGTTGATCTCGGCCGCCCGCGGACGCGCACCCCACGCGGCGAGCAGCAGCGACCCGAGCAACGGCGTGAGCAGCAGGACCGCGAACTCCAACTACTGGTCCTCCTTGAGCGACTCGAGGTGATGCAGGTCGAGGCTGTCGAACTGCTCGCGGATCTGGAAGAAGAACACCCCCAGCACCAGCATGGCGACCAGCACGTCGAGCGCCACGCCGAACTCCACGATCATCGGCATGCCGTAGGTGGCGCTCATGGCACCGAAGAACAGCCCGTTCTCCATCGACAGGAAGCCCACCACCTGCGACATGGCCTTGCGGCGCGTGATCATGGTGATGAACGCGAGCAGGATGACCGCCACCGCGATGCCGATGGAATTGCGGGTCGCGGTGCTGGCCAGCTCCGCGATCGGCTGGGCGAGCCCGAAGGCGAACACGACCGTGACCAGCCCGACCAGCATGGTGCCCGGCACGTTGAGCAGCGGTTCGGTGTCCCACTGGACCTGCAGGCGCCTGATCAGCGCGTGCAGCAGCCACGGCAGGGCGATGACCTTGAGCCCGAGCGTGAGCGCCGCCGAGACGTACAGGTGGTTCTGTCCAGTGCGCCAGGCGAGCAGCATCGTGGCCACGAACAGCATGAAGCCCTGCAGGGCGAGGAGGTTCACGAGCGCCACGATGCGGCGTTGCGCGAGCATGGCGAACGACAGCAGCAGCAGGATCGCCGCGCAGGCGTTCAGGAGCTGGAGGTCGAAGGGTATGTCGTGCACCGGTCAGGCCCCGAGCAGCAGGTGCACGAGCAGCCCGAGCACCGCGAACATGAAGGCCGTGGCCATGAACTCGGGGGCGCGGAAGACCCGCAGTTTCGCGGACACGGTCTCGAGCACGGCGAGCCAGACCCCGGCGATCGCAAGCTTGGCCGCGAGCGCGGGAATCGACACGGCGAGCGCGAGTACGCCGGCCTCGCCGAGCGACGCGCCCCAGGGCACGAACAGCGCGAAGCCGATGCAGGCGTAGTTGAAGAGCTTCAGCGCCGCGGCCCACTCCATGAGCGCGAGGTGCCTCGCGGAGTACTCGAGCAGCATGGCCTCGTGGATCATCGTGAGCTCGAGGTGCGTCGCGGGGTTGTCCACCGGGATGCGGGCGTTCTCGGCGAGCAGGACCATCGTGAAGGCCACGGCCGTGAATGCCAGGCTCGGGTACAGGGCGGGCGCCTGGACGGCAAGCCGCTCCGAGATCAACGGCAGCGCGGTCGTCGCCGAGATCAGCGACGCCACGAAGATGATCATCAGCAGCGCCGGCTCCGCGAGGAACCCGACCATCATCTCCCGCCGCGCGCCGAGCGTGCCGAAGGCCGTGCCGATGTCCATCGCGGCAAGCGACATGAACACGCGCGCGATCGCGAGCAGGCCGACGAGCGCGATCGCGTCGGCGGCGGAGCGGAACGGCAGACCCGTGCCCATCGAGGGGATCACGGCCGCGGCCGCCACCATCGTGCCGAACACGACGTACGGCGCGACGCGGAACAGCGGCGATGCATCGACCGCGATGACGGCGTCCTTGTGAAACAGCTTGCGGATGCCGTGGTAGGGCAGCAGCAGGCTCGGCGCCCGCCGGTTCTGCAGCCACGCCCGGCATGCGTTCACCCAGCCGAGGAACAGCGGCGCGAGGGCGAGTGCCGCGAGCACCTCGAGGAACTGGGTCAGCCAGGCAACCGCATTCACAGCATCACCGCCAGCAGCACCACCAGGGTGATGAAGCTGTAGGTCAGGTACACCGAGATGCGCCCCTGCTGCAGCCAGGCGACGGAATTCGCCGCCCTGTTCACCAGCGCGGCGATCGTGACGTACAGCGCCTTCCAGAACCGGTCGCTGACGATGACGCGATAGCGCGGTGCGGCGTCCAGCGGCGAGGGGAGCTGCCGCTCCATGCTGAAGAACGTGCCGAAGATGTGGCGGATCGGCTGGCCGAAGCCCTCGGCCGTGTCCTGCATGCGCGGGTCGAGGCGCGCGAAGCCGCAGTCCCACGGCGGCGCACGGCGCACGGGCCGCCGGTACACGAAGCGGACGGCCAGGAAGGTACATGCGATCACGCCGACGATCACCGCGAGCAGGACCAGCGGTGCGTACGAGACGGCCCGCTCGGGCAGCGGCGCCAGCATCCACCAGGACTGTCCGGCGGAGACCGGCGCGACGCCGATCAGCTGCGTCGTGGCGGTGCCGAGCGCAGCGATCACCTGGTTGGGCAGGAGCCCGAGTGCGATGCAGCCGGCCGCCAGCCAGGCGAGCCCCGCCTTCTCGAGTCGCCCCGCGTCGTGCGCCTGCGCGAGCGCGGGTTCGCGCGGCTGGCCCAGGAAGACGATCCCGAAGAACTTCACCATCACGTAGCCGGCCAGAGCGGCCGCGAGCGCCACGACCGCGGCGCCGAGCGGCAGCAGCATGTTCACGAAGGGCTTCGGGACCTCGTGGGAGAACAGGAAGGCCTGCAGCAGCAGCCACTCCGACACGAAACCGTTGAGCGGCGGGAGGCCGGCGATCGCGAGGACGCCTACCAGCGTCAGCCAGCCGACCCACGGCATGCGGCGCATCAGGCCACCGAGCCGGCCGAGATTGCGCTCGCCGGTGGCATGCAGGACCGCGCCCGTGCCGAGGAACAGCAGGCTCTTCATGAAGGCGTGATTCAGCGAGTGGTAGAGCACGGCGACGAGCGCGAGCGCGGCGAGCTCGTGCATTCCGACGCCGTGGAAGACGATGGCGAGTCCGACGCCGGTGAAGAGCACGCCGACGTTCTCGACGGACGAGTAGGCGAGCAGCCGCTTCATGTCCGTCTGGACCGCGGCGAACACCACGCCGAAGACAGCCGTGGCGAGCCCGAGGGCGAGCGGAATCAGGCCCCACCACCAGAGCGGGTCCCCGATCAGGTCGAACGTGACCCGGAGGACGCCGTAGATGGCTGTCTTGAGCATGATGCCGCTCATGAGCGCCGAGACCGGCGAGGGTGCCGCCGGGTGCGCTTCGGGCAGCCAGACGTGCAGCGGCAGGATCCCGGCCTTGGCCCCGAAGCCGACGAGCGCGAGCAGGAACGCTGCGGTGGCCCACGGCGTCGACAGCGTGCTCGCACGCATGGCGTCGAACGAGAACAGCCACGTGCCGCCCTGCAGGATGCCGAAGCTCAGCAGGATCGCGATCGCACCGACGTGCGCCATCAGCAGGTACAGGAAACCGGCGCTACGGATTTCGGGGATGCCGTGCTGCGAGGTCACGAGGAAGTACGACGCCAGCGCCATCGTCTCCCAAGCGACCATGAAGGCGTAAGCGTCGTCGGCCAGCAGCACGAACCCCATGCTGGCGAGGAACAGGTGGTACTGGAGTCCCATTACCCCGGGCGCAGTACCCTCGCCCTTGCGGAAATACCCGGACGCGAACAGCGAGACACCGACGGACGCGCCCCCGAGCAGCGCCAGGAAGACGCAGGACAGGGGGTCGAGCCGGACGTGCATGGGCAGGTCGGGCAGGCCTGCAGCCAGGATTGCGCGTTCCACCGGGCCGCCCAGGGCCGACAGCGCAACGATTGACAGGCCGAGGCCGATGGCCGCGCCGAGGGGAAACAGCACCCGGCCGACGAACGCGATGCTCGAGGGCCGCAGCAGCCCGGCTGCGCCGACGAGCGCCCAGCTCGCGAGCAGTGCGAGGCAGGCGGCAAGGGGCGAGTCCAGCGGGAGCATGGGGCGCTATGCTACCCCAATGTAAATGGCATTATAATGCAAGCCACACAGCCGCCTTCCCAGAGGAATCCGCGTGCCGACCGAGGACCGCACCGCCCGATTGACCGTGTTGATCGACCCCCGCAAGAAGGCGCTCTTCGAGCGCCTGTGCGCGGAGCAGGACATGACCCCGTCGCAGGTCGTCCGGCAGCTGATCAGGGGCTACATCGAGGAGCGGACGGGCATGCCATGGACGTCCGGGCTGCTCGGCACCGGAGCGCGTCCCACCCGGAAACGGTGACCACGGCGGCGTGTGCCGCTATTCGACGCTGCCGCGCACCGGCTATTTCTTTTCGGTCTGCCGGGCCACCGCCTCGGCGCGAGCCTTGACGGCCTCCGCGTCGCCGAGGTAGCGGCTCGACGACCGGCTGCAGCTTCGCATCGAGTTCGTACAGCAGCGGCACGCCGGTCGGGATGTTGAGCTCGACGATCGCCTCGTCGGTCATCCGGTCGAGCATCTTCACCATCGCCCGCAGGCTGTTGCCGTGCGCGGCGACGAGCACGTTGCGGCCGGCGGCGAGCTCCGGCGCGATGCGCTGCGTTCCAGATACGGCAGCACGCGCGCGAGCGTGTCCTTGAGCGACTCGGACGACGGCAGTTCCGCTGCCGGCGACGCCGGCGTAGCGGCGGTCGAAGCGGGGGTGCTGCGGATCGCTCGTCTCGAGCGGCGGCGGCGGAATGTCGTAGCTGCGCCGCCAGACCTTGACCTGCTCGGCGCCGTGCTTCGCGACGGTCTGGGCCTTGTCGAGGCCCTGCAGCGCGCCGTAGTGGCGCTCGTTGAGGCGCCAGCTGCGCTCGACGGGCAGCCACATCATGTCCATCTCGTCGAGCGCGATCCACAGCGTGCGGATGGCGCGCTTCAGCACCGACGTGAATGCGATGTCGAAGGCGATGCCTTCGGCCTCGCAGCAGCTGGCCGGCTTCCCTGGCCTCGACGAGGCCCTGCGCCGAGAGGTCGACGTCGATCCAGCCCGTGAACAGGTTCTCGAGGTTCCAGATGCTCTGGCCGTGGCGCAGCAGGACGAGTTTGCCGGTGCTCATGATGGATTCGTTCGGTCGGATCGATGAGGCACTTATAGCAACGTCGAATCGGGCGCACCAGACGGGAATATCGCGATCGTCAGGTGGCCGAATGGCGGTCCAGCCCAGTCTCGCAGCGCTTGCGACCGGTCCGCACGGTCTCGGTCCAGCGGGCCCGATTCGCCGCGGCGGCGACGCGCGGCGCGGGCGCGTGCGACAGGTGCCAGGCCAGCGCCGCAAACAGCAGTGTCTGCCGTCGGATGCCCGCGTTTTCGAGTCGTGCGCAGAGTTCCTTGTCCTCCGAACCCCAGCCGGTCATCGCCTCGTCGAAGCCATTGACGGCGACGCAGGTCGTCGCGCCAGAAGCCCTGGTTGCAGGACTTGACGGCGATCACGCCGTTGGCGACGGCTGCGCAGCGCGCGGGCGACGGCGGGCACCCGCACCGCGTAACTGCGTCGCGTGCGATGCCGAGGCCCGGCGGCCATCGGACCCGGCAGCGGCGCTGCCGGATCGAGCAGCCGGCGCGTCGCGCCGTCGTCGAGCTGGATTCGCACGCCCTGGCTGTAGTACCCGCGACGCGCGAGCTCGATGTGGTCGGCAACGAAGTGCGGATGCACGACCATGTCGCCGTCGAGCAGCACGACGTACTCGCAGCGCGTCAGCGCGATCGCGACATTGCGGATGCGGCCGGCCCGGAAGCCCTCGTGGGGCTGCCAGGCGTGCCGCACCGGATAGAGCCGCTGCCGCCGCGTGACGATCGACGACGGCCGCCGTCGCGGCTCCCGAGCCGTCGTCGGCGACGATCAGCTCGTCCGGCGGACGCTCGCTGGCACGCCACGCTCGCGAGCACCCGCGCCAGCGCATCGGGCCGCTCGTGCGTCGTGACGACCAGGCAGCAGCGTGTCACCGCTGCGCGACGGCGAGCCGGCGCAGCGCCTGCAAGCGCGACCGACAGCGAGGCGAAGTCAGCCACCGCCGGCTGTGCGCGGATGTCCTCGACGATTCCGCGCGCGTGCGCCGCGGCGGCCGCCTGCTGCTCGCGCCAGGCCTCGACCGCCCGGGCCGGGTCGCGCTCGCGGGTCTCGGCCAGCACGCGCTGGGTGAGTTCGCGGTGCGCGTCGTACATCGCCTCGCGCAGGCTGCCGCGCGCCACGGCCTGCCAGTGGCCCTGGATGTCGAGTTCCTCGATGCGGCTGCGCAGCCAGTCGAGCCCGAACTCGGCGCCGATGCCGAAGTAGGTGCGTGCAGCCGCCGCGACCGAGATCCGGTGCTGCCTGGGCGAGCTCGACGATGTCGGGCGCGCACTGCAGTGCGGAGCAGGCGGCCACGTGACGGGCGAGCGCCGCCGGTACGCCGGCTTCGCCGAGCGACGCGCGCGCGCGCGTCGAACGCCTCGCGCTCGAGGCCTTGCAGCCAGTGTCGGCAGCGCGCCCGCCAGCTCGCGGATGCCGGGTCGCAGCCGGCCGACCTGCATGTCGATGCCGAGCGCGCTGCGGTGCCGCTGCAGCAGCCAGTAGCTCACCTGGCGGATCAGCGACAGCGTGTCCTGCGCCATCGAGTACTGCACCGTCGCGGCAACCCGGGTGTCGAGGCTGCTCGATGTCCGCCCAGAGGTCGCGCACCTCGAACGCCTCGCGGGCGATCGTGTAGGCGCGGGCCACCGCGGCCGCGTCGGCGCCCGGTGTCCTGCTTGGTGCGCGCGACGAAGGTCGGGCCCATGCGGTTGACGATGCTGTTCGTCGTCGCCGTCGCGATGATCTCGCGCTTGCAGGCGATGCTCGCCGAGCCGCTTCGCGTAGCGGTTGGCTGAGCCGGTCCGGGAAGTAGCGGTCGAGCTCGCGGCCGAGGTACGGGTCCTCCGGCACGTCGGACTGGATCAGCTGGTTGTTGAGCGCGATCTTCGAATAGGACTGAGGAGCATCGCGATCTCGGGCCGCGTGAGGCCCTGCCCGAGACGGTGCGCGATCCTCGATCTCCTCGGCGCTCGGCAGGTGCTCGAGCGCCGCGATCGAGCAGGCCCTCGAGCTCGAGCGAGCGGATGAAGTGCGCGTGCTCGCCGAGGCGCTCGGCGGCCGCGACTTCGAGCAGGCTGATGGCCTGGCTCTGCAGGTAGTTGTCACGCAGCACGAGTGCAGCCGACGTCGTCGGTCATCCTGCGCGAGCAGGCGGTTGCGGGCGCGCACGCGTGAGCTTGTCGCGCCGCTCGACCACGTCGAGCAGGATCTTGATGTTGACCTCGTGGTCGGAGCAGTCGACGCCGCCGGAGTTGTCGACGAAGTCCGTGTTGACGCGGCCGCCGGCCAGCGCGTACTCGATGCGGCCGAGCTGCGAGAGCCCGAGGTTGCCGCCCTCGCCGACGACCTTGCAGCGCAGTTCGCGCCCGTCGACGCGCACGCCGTCGTTGGCGCGGTCGCCGATCGCCGAGTTCGCCTCGTCGAGTCGCCTTGACGTAGGTGCCGATGCCGCCGTTCCAGAGCAGGTCCACCGGCAGCTTGAGGATCGCGCGGATGATCTCCTGCGGCGGCACGCGCGCTCGACTCGAGGCCGAGCAGCGCGCGGGCCTGCGGGCGAGAGCGCGATCTCCTTGGCATCGCGCGGGAAGACGCCGCCGCCCTTCGAGATCAGCCGTCGCGTCGTAGTCGGCCCACGAGGAGCGGGGCAGCGCGAACAGCCGCTCGCGCTCGCGGAAGCTGCGTGCGGCATCCGGATCGGGGTCGAGGAAGATGTGCTGGTGGTTGAAGGCGGCCACGAGCCGGATGTGCGCGCGACAGCAGCATGCCGTTGCCGAACACGTCGCCGGCCATGTCGCCGATGCCGGCCACCGTGAAGTCCTGCGTCTGGGTGTCGACGCCCATCTCGCGGAAATGGCGCTTGACGCACTCCCAGGCGCCCCTGGCCGTGATGCCCATCTTCTTGTGGTCGTAGCCCGCCGAGCCGCCCGAGGCGAAGGCATCGCCCAGCCAGAAGCCGTACTCGGCCGCGAGCGCGTTGGCGGTGTCGGAGAACGAGGCCGTGCCCTTGTCCGCGGCGACGACGAGGTAGGGATCGTCGGGGTCGTGGCGCACGACGTCGGCGGGCGGCACGACCTTGCCAGCGCTGCACGTTGTCGGTGAGGTCGAGCAGGCCGCGGATGAAGAGCCGGTAGCACTCCGTGCCCTCGCGCAGCACGGCCTCGCGGTCGGCCGGTCGGGCAGCCGCTTGGGCACGAAACCGCCCTTGGCGCCGACCGGCACGATCAGCGTGTTCTTGACGTTCTGCGCCTTCATGAGGCCGAGGATCTCGGTGCGGAAGTCCTCGCGCCGGTCGGACCAGCGCAGGCCGCCGCGTGCGACCTTGCCCATGCGCAGGTGGACGCCCTCGACGCGCGGCGAGTAGACCCAGATCTCGAACATCGGGCGCGGCTTCGGCAGCTCGGGCACGGTGCTTCGGGTCGAGCTTGAGCGACAGGTACGCCTTGTGCTCGCCCGCTGCGTCGCGCTGGAAGTGATTGGTGCGCAGCGCGGTTGCAATCACGACCGCGCGGAACGCGCGCAGGATGCGGTCGTCGTCCGGGCTGCGTGACCTTCTCCAGTGCCTCGTCGATCTCCAGGCGCGAGCGCGCGCTGCTGCGACGCGCGCGTCGTCTCCGGCAGGCGCGGGTCGAAACGCGCCTCGAACAACCACGCCAGTCGCGCGGCGAGGTCCGGATGGCGCAGCAGCACCGACTCCATGTAGCGCTGGCTGAACGGCAGGCCGGTCTGCAGCAGGTAGCGGCAGACGGCGCGCAGCACGAGCGCCTGGCGCCAGTCGAGGTCGGCCGCCAGCACCAGCCGGTTGAAGCCGTCGCTCTCGGCCCGGCCGTGCCAGACGGCGAAGAACGCTGCCTCGAAGCGTGCCCCGGCCAGGTCCGGATCGAGCTGGCGTCCGCCGGCGAGCGTCACCTCGAGGTCCTGGATCCAGAACTCGTGTGCCGTCGCCGTCTCGACCGGTACGGCCGCTCGTTGATCACGCGCAGGTCGAAATTCTCGAGCAGTGGCAGCAGGTCGGACATCGCGATCGGCTGCGCCGCGCCGGTACAGGCGCAGGTGCAGCAGCGTGCCGCCCGCGCTGCCGCCGAGCAGTGCGAGTCCGAGCGCGTCGGGCGAGTCGGGCAGGCTCGCGAAGCTCGAGCAGGTCGGGAATGGCCTGCGCGGCCGGCACGTCTTCCTGGTAGGAGGCCGGAAAGGCACCGGCGAAGCGCCGCGCGAATTCCTCGGCCTGCTCGCCGGGCAGGCGGACTCGAGCTCCTCGCGCAGCCGATCCTCCCACGTGCGCACCGTCTCGGCGATGCGCGCCTCGATGCGCTCGACGTCGGCGTCGATCTCCCGGTCCGGATCCGTGCGCACCAGGATGTGCAGTCGCGCCAGTGCCGACTCCGAGATCTGTCACCTGCGACTCGAGCGCGTCGCCGGCGAGTTCCTCGATCAGGATCCGCTCGATGCGCTCGCGAGCCTGGGTGTTGTAGCGGTCGCGCGGCACGTACAGCAGGCACGAGAAGAACCGCCGGTAGGGGTCGCGACGCAGCAGCAGGCGCACGCGCCGGCGCTCGTAGAGGTTGACGATGCCGCGGAACGAGCGCACCAGCTCGGCGACGCTGGCCTGGAACAGCTCGTCGCGGGGGTGAGTCTCGAGCACGTGCATCAGTGCCTTGCCGTCGTGGCTCACCGGCGAGATGCCGAAG
Source organism: uncultured Gammaproteobacteria bacterium (assembly GCA_963712815.1). GTDB lineage: Bacteria > Pseudomonadota > Gammaproteobacteria > Steroidobacterales > Steroidobacteraceae > RPQJ01. The sequence continues at coordinate 361,163 of CAVQJL010000012.1, read as the reverse complement.
TGGTCGATGACGCGCTGCACCTTGTGGCGCAGCAGCGGAATCGAGCGCGGGCTCGCGCTGTACGTGGCGGACGTGAACAGGCCGATGAAGCGACGCTCCCCGGTCACCCGCCGCGGTCGTCGAACGCTTGACGCCGACGTAGTCGAGATAGGTGGCGCGATGGACCGTCGAGATCGAATTGGCCTTGGTGACGACCAGCAGCGATCGCCTCGCGCGCCTTGCGTCGCACCTCGCCGCGCAGCTCGCGTGGGCTTCGGCCGTGGCCGACCGGCGCCCGTGCGCAGCAGCCCGAGGCCCGACCTGGCGACCGGCACGAGACGGTCGACGACTGGGCCGCGCTCGAGGCGGTACTCGCGGTAGCCGAGGAACGTGAAGTGGTTGTCCGCGAGCCAGTCGAGGAAGGCGGATCCCTCGTCGGTCTCCGCGCGGCCGATGCCGGGCACCTTGCGCCGTCACGGCGGCGGCGAGATCGCGTGCCAGCGCGACCATGCGCCGGCCAGTCTTCGACGGCGACCCGCACGTCGCTCGAGCGTCGCCTCGATGCGCTATCGCACGTGCTCGAGCTGGGTCGGCATCGGTGCTCCGGTCGACCTCGATGTGCTGCCATGACTCCATCGCGCCGCCGTCGCCTCGGCCGAGGCCTCGATCAGGTGGCCGGCCCGGTCGCGGTGCACCGCGAACACCGGGTGCACCATCGTGTGGATCGACAGGCCGCAGTCATTCAGCACCATCGCGAGCGAATCGACCAGGAACGGCATGTCGTCCGTGACGACCTCGACGACGGTGCGCGCGACTCCCAGCCGTCACGCTCGACAGTCGGGTTGAACACGCGCACCAGCGCACGGGCGGCGCGGCGCGTCGCGCCGAACTCGCAGGTGCGCTCGCGGCGGCTGCAGCGAGCGACGCGGGGTCGCTCGTCCGCAGGTCGGACTCGTCGACGCCGCGATAGTAGGCCTGCACGAACTCCGGCGGCGAGCGGCAGCCGGCGGAGCGCGTCGCGCGCGACTTGGCGGCGATCGACTGCGATCAGGTGCTTGCGTGCAGCCGGAATGGTTCCTGGCATCTAGTTTTTCCTTGGGGACGGTCTCGGCCTGGCGCGAATTATAGCCAGCGCAGCGCCGCCGCCGTGCAGGTGCCCGCTGCCGCAATGCAGCACGATGCTCATCGCCGGCGTCGCGAGCCGCGGCTGCGGGCCTCGCCGTCGTCGCGCGACGCGACGGCGGGCGCTGCCTTCAGCGAGCCGGGAGCGATTCGGCGCGCTTCGTGAGGACGTCGAGCGCGCGGTCGAGCACGGTGCGCTGCGTGGCGGTCAATGCATCGAGCAGGTCGCGCTCGAAACGCAGCGCGAGCGGTGCGACCTCGCGATACACGGCGGCGCCGCGCGGGCGACCGAGAGCACCGAGCGCCGGCGATCGTGCGGGCGAAACCGCCCGACGCAGGCGGCCGGCGCGCAGCAGCCGCGTCACGGCGCGGCTGACCGCGACGGCATCCATCCGCGTCAGCTCGGCGACCTCGGCCGCCGAGACGCCCGGGTGCCGCGACAGCACGGCGATCACGCGCCACTCCGGGATGCTGAGACCGAAGCGGCGCCGGTAGGCATCCGCGATCGCGCTGCTGACGAGGTTCGTGAGCACCGAGAGCCGGTAGGGCAGGAATCGCTCGAGGTCGATCGAATCGGGTTCGTCAGGCTTCACGCTCGGGCACCGGCCGATTGCAACGCTTGCAAGTGTAACGATTGCGCGGCGCGAGTCAGCGTACCGGACCTCAGGTCGAGGTGCGGGCGGGCCAGGTACTCGTGCGTCTGCATCTCGGCGAGCCGGCTGCGGGTGCGCTCGAACTCGAACGCGAGGCGCTCGCCGCGGTACAGCCGCTCGGGCGGCGCGGCGGCCGATACGACCAGCTTGACGCTGCGGTCGTAGAACTCGTCCACCAGCGCGATGAAGCGGCGGGCCGGGTCGTCCATGCCGTCGTCGAAGACCGGCACGCCCGAGACCAGCACCGTGTGGAAGTCGCGCGCAATCTCGACGTAGTCGGCCGTGCCGCGTGGCCCGGCGCAGAGAGCCTCGAAGTCGAACCAGATGACGTCGGCGAGCGCGCTGCGGACCGTGATCGTCCGTCCCTCGACCTCGAGTGACCCGCCGGACTCGCCGCGGCTCGCCGCGATCTCCTCGAAGCGCAGCGCCAGCGAGTCGTCGACGAACGGATCGGCGGCGTCGAGGTAGAGCGGCGCCTTCTCGAGCTGGCGCAGCCGGTAGTCGAGGCCGGCGTCCACGTTCACGGTCTCGGTGCAGCGCTCGATCAGCGCGATGGCCGGCAGGAAGCGGCTGCGCTGCAGCCCGTCGCGGTACAGCTCGGACGGCGGCGCGTTCGAGGTGAACACGAGCGTCACGCCGCGCTCGACGAGGCCGGCGAACAGCCCCGAGAGCAGCATCGCGTCGGCGATGTCGCTGACGTACAGTTCGTCGAGGCACAGCACGCGCGCGTCCCGGCCGATCTCCGCCGCGACGTGCTCGAGCGGGCTCTCGATCTCGCGCAACTGGCGCAGGCGGCCGTGCACGTCCTTCATGAAGCGGTGGAAGTGCTGGCGTCGCGCCGGTACGGCGAGATGTGCGTGGAACAGGTCCATCAGGAACGTCTTGCCGCGGCCGACACCGCCCCAGAGGTAGAGGCCGCGCACCGTCGGCGGCGTCGCCGCGCTCCAGCGGCGCGCAAGCCGCGCCGAGCCAGCCGTCTGCGACCCGCGTGGGCCGCCGCGAGCCGCGGCGCAGGTCCTCGAGCCGGGCGACGGCGCGCTGCTGGGCCAGGTCGGCCTGGAAGCCGTGGCGACGCAGCGACTCGTGATACGCGTCGTGCAGCGTGCCGCGGCTGCTCATGGCGCGCCCGCGCCCTCAGCTCGCCAGTTCGGGGCGATCGCGGAAGTGCTCGAGCGCCTCCGGGTTCGCGAGCGCGTCCGTGTTGCGGACCGGCCGGCCGTGGATGACGTTGCGCACCGCGAGCTCGACGATCTTGCCGCTGATCGTGCGCGGAATGTCCGGCACGGCGACGATGCGCGCCGGCACGTGGCGCGGCGTGGTGTTGGCGCGGATGGCGTCGCGGATCCTGCTGCTCGAGCGCGGCGTCGAGCTGCGACGCCGGCCGCAGGCGCACGAACAGCACGACGCGCACGTCGTTCTCCCAGTCCTGGCCGACGGCGAGGCTCTCGAGGATTTCCTCGAGCTTCTCGACCTGCCGGTAGATCTCGGCCGTGCCGATGCGCACGCCGCCGGGGTTCAGCACGGCGTCGGAGCGGCCGAGGATGACGAAGCCGTCGTGCGCGGTGTGCAATCGCATAGTCGCCGTGGCACCAGACGTTCGCGAAGCGCTCGAAGTAGGCGGCGCGGTACTTCGCGCCGTCCGGATCGTCCCAGAAGCCGATCGGCATCGACGGGAAGGGCGCGCTGCAGACCAGTTCGCCCTGCTCGCCGCGCACCGGCCGGCCCTCGTCGTCGAAGACCTCGGTCGTCATGCCGAGGCCCGGGCGACTGGATCTCGCCGCGATGCACCGGCAGCCACGGGATTGCCGAGGCAGAAGCAGGAGATGATGTCGGTGCCGCCCGAGATCGAGGCGAGGTGCAGGTCGGCCTTGATCGCTCGGTAGACGTAGTCGAACTGCTCCGGCGCGAGCGGCGAGCCGGTGGACAGTATCGTGCGCAGCGCGCCGAGGTCGAACTGGCGGCCCGGCGCACCGCCGTCCTTCTCGCAGCGCCGACAGGTACTTCGGGCTGGTGCCGAAGGCCGTGATCGCGCTCGCGCTCGGCCATGCGCCACAGCACGTCGCGGTCCGGGCGCGAACGGCGAACCCTCGTAGAGCACGACCGTGCAGCCCGTCGCGAGCCCGCTCACGAGCCAGTTCCACATCATCCAGCCGCAGGTCGTGAAGTAGAACAGCCGGTCGTCCGGCGTGAGGTCGGTGTGCAGCAGGTGTTCCTTGCGATGCTGCAGCAGCGTGCCGCCCACGCCGTGCACGATGCACTTCGGCACGCCGGTCGTGCCCGAGGAATACATCACGTACAGCGGCGCGTCGAACGGCACGCGAGTGAACTCGAGCGCGGCGCCCGGCCGGCCGAACTCGCCGAAGGCGACGGCGCCGCGCAGCCCGCCGAGATCCGGCGCGCCGCGACGTAGGGAATGACGACGACGCGCTCGACCGACGGCAGCTGCTCGCAGCGCGCCGCGCACGGGTGCGAGCGAGTCGATCGTCTTGCCGTTGTAGAAGTAGCCGTCGGCGGTGAACAGCACGCGCGGCGCGACCTGGCCGAAGCGGTCGAGCACGCCGTTGATGCCGAAGTCCGGCGAGCAGGAGGTCCAGACGGCGCCGAGGCTGGTCGTCGGCGAGCATCGCGATCGACGGACTCCGGCAGGTTCGGCAGGAAGCCGGCGACGCGGTCGCCGGGCCGATGCCGAGTTCGCGCAGTCCGGCCGCGATCCGGGCCACCTCGGCGCGCAACTGGCGGTAGCTGAGCTCGCGCCGCGTGCCGCGCTCGTTGCAGAACACGAGCGCCGGCGTGGTCGTCGGCGCGCGCCAGCAGGTTCTCGGCGAAATTGAGCTCGGTGTCCTCGAACCACACCGCGCCCGGCATGCGGTCGCGGTGCTGCAGCACCGGCGCCCGTCCCGGGCTGTGTGCATGACGCCGGCGAACTCGACGAGCGCCGTCCAGAACCGCTCGCGCTCGTCGACCGACCAGCGCCACAGCGACGTCGTAGCTCCCGGCGGCGCGCCGTGGCGCTCGCGCGCAAACGCGGCGAAGCGCGTCAGGTTCGAGGCGGCGACGCGTCCGGCCGGCGGGGTCCAGATCGGCTCGCTCACGCGCGGCATCCGGCTACATGCTCTGGTAGTTCGGCCCGGAGCCGCCCTCGGGCGTCGTCCAGGTGATGATCTCGTACGGATCCTTGATGTCGCAGGCCTTGCAGTGCACGCAGTTCGACGCGTTGATCTGCAGGCGCTTGCCGCCCGCGCCGTCGTCCACCATCTCGTAGACGTGGGCCGGGCAGAAGTGCTGGCAGGGATTGCCGTATTCCTGCGCGCAGCGCGTCGCGCAGATGTTCGGTGTCGGCCACCTTGAGGTGCACGGGCTGCGCTTCCTCGTGCGCGTTGCCCGCGAAGAACACGGCGCTCGACGGTCGCGCGGCTTCAGGCTGCGCTCGCCCCAGCCGCGGTCCGGCGACGCGATCTGGTCGAGCTTGCGCAGCGCGGAGTGGTCGGCGTGATTCGTCGAGCGTCCAGGGCGAGTGGCCCGCCGTGAGCGTCTCGAGCGCGCCGTTCGCGATGCCGAGCCACATGCCGTGCTTGAAGCCCGGGCGGACGTTGCGCACCTTGTAGAGCTCGAGCCCGCCGGGCGAGGTGCGCCAGCGCTGGTCGAATCCCGGCGCTGCGCCCGGTCTCGACGAGGTGCTCGGCGGCGAGGCGCGCCCGAGCGCACGGCCTGGTGCACGCCCTTGATCTTGGGCACGTTCAGCGTGCCGCCGGCGTCGCCGACGAGCATCGCGCCCGGCATCTCGAGCGTCGGCATCGACTGCCAGCCGCCCTCGACGATCGTCCGCGCGCCGTAGGCGAGCAGCTTCGCCACCGTCGAGCAGCGCCTTGAGGCTCGGGTGGTTCTTGAACTGCTGGAAGGCCTCGAACGGCTGGAAGCGCGGGTCGGCGTAGTCGAGGCCGACGACGAAGCCGACGTACACGCGGTCCTGGTCGAGGTGGTAGAGGAAGCTGCCGCCGTAGGTCGCCTGTGTCCATCGGCCAGCCGACCGTGTGCTGGATCATGCCGGGCTCGACGCGCCCGGGCGGCAGCTGCCACAGCTCCTTGAAGCCGAGGCCGTAGGTCTGCGGCGACTTGCCGGCGTCGAGCCGGAAGCGCTGGATCAGGATCCTTCGCGACGCTGCCGCGGCAGCCCTCGGCCACGATCGTGGTCTTTGCGCGGATCTCGGGGCCCGGCGCGAAGTTCGGTCCCGGGCGCGCCGTCCTTGTCGAGGCCCATGTCGCCGATGCGCACGCCGACGACCGCACCCTGCTCGTCGAAGAGCGGCGCCGCGGCCGCGAAGCCCGCGAACACGTCGCAGCCGAGCGGCTTCGGCCTGCGCTCGCCGAGGTAGGCGACCAGGTTGCCGAGCGAGACGATGAAGTTGCCGTGATTGTTCATCTGCGGCGGCGTCGGCAGCTTGTAGCGCTCGGTCCGCGTCAGGAACGCGAACTCGTCCGGCCCGCGGGCACGCGGATGCCCTTGAACTCGTCGCGCCACGCCGGCAGCAGTTCGTCGAGCGGGCCGGGCTCGATCACCGCGCCCGACAGCATGTGCGCGCCGACGCGTCGCGGCTTTCTCGAGCACGCAGACGTTGAGGTCGGGCTTCAGCTGCTTGAGCCGGATCGCGCAGGCGAGGCCCGCCGGGCCGGCGCCGACGACGACGACGTCGTACTCCATCACGTCGCGTTCGATGGTTTCGAGTGCCGGATCAGCCATGTGCATTCCCCGATTACGTCTGTGTGGCGCGGCCGACGCTGGCTCCGCGCATGATCGTCATATCTTACCGCCCGCGCACCGGCGCCGGGCCGGGCGCGCTCAGCGTGGCGCCATGCGGATCGCGCCGTCGAGCCGGATCGTCTCGCCGTTCAGCATGGGATTCTCGATGACTTGCCGTACCAGCGATGCGTACTCCGCCGGGCGGCCCAGTCGCGGCGGGAACGGCACCTGCTTGCCGAGCGATTCCTGCGCCTCGACGGGCAGGGCGGCCATCATCGGCGTCAGGAACAGTCCCGGCGCGATGGTCACGACCCGGATGCCGAAGGCGGCGAGTTCGCGCGCCATCGGCAGCGTCATGCCGACCACGCCGCCCTTCGACGCGGCGTAGGCGACCTGGCCGACCTGGCCGTCGAACGCCGCGACCGACGCCGTCATCACGATCGCGCCGCGCTCGCCCTCGGCGTTCGGCGCGTTCTTCTGCATCGCGGCCGCGGCCGCCTTGCAGACGAGCAGCGTGCCGACGAGGTTGATCTCGATCACCTTGCGAAAGAACTCGCCCGGCATCGGCCCGTCCTTGCCGACCAGGCGCTTCGGCCAGCCGACGCCGGCGCAGTTCACCGCGAGGTTGAGGCCGCCCATCGTCTGCGACGCGGTCGCGACCGCGGCGTTCACCGCGCTCTCCGAGGTCACGTCGGTGTCGATGAACGTCGCGCGCTCGCCAAGGCTGGCGGCCAGCGCATGGCCGGCCGCCGCGTTGACGTCGAGCAGCGCGACGCGGCCGCCCGCGGCGACGATACTCTCTGCGACGGCCTGCCCGAGCCCCGAGGCCCCACCGGTGATGATCGCGCGCGTGTCCTGGACCTGCATGGTCAGAGCCTCAGGCCGCCGTCGATGTCGATGCTGCGACCGTTGAAGTAGTCGTTCTCGGCGATGAACACGGCCGCATGCGCGACCTCCTCGGGCAGCCCGAGCCGCTTGAGCGGCACGGGCGCCGTCACCTTTTCGAGCATCTCCGGCGGCATCGCCGAGAGGATGTCGGTGCGCGTGAAGCCGGGCGCGATCGAGGCGGCGCGGATGCCGAATCGCGCCAGCTCGCGCGCCCAGACCACGGCCATCGCGGTGACGCCCGCCTTGGCGGCCGAGTAGTTGCTCTGGCCGGCGTTGCCGGCCTTGGAGATGCTCGCGATGTTGACGATCACGCCGCCGTGGCCGAGCCTGATCATGCGCTCGGCGGCCTCGCGTCCGCACAGGAACACGCCGGTGAGATTGACGTCGATGACGGCCTGCCACTGCGCGAGCGACATCTTGCCCACGACCGCGCCGTCCTTGACCTTGACCAGCAGTGCGTCCTTGATGATGCCCGGCGTTGTTGACCATGACGTCGAGGCGGCCGAAGTCCGCCACGAGCTGGTCGAGCGCGGTGATGACCTGGTCCTCCTTCGCGACGTTCGCCGGCGTAGGCGCGCACCTCGGCGCCGCGTGCGGCGAGCTCGCCGCGAGCCGCCTCGAGGTCCTCCGGCACGAGGTCCACGAGCGCGATGCGCGCGCCGCGCTCGGCGAAGGCCGTGGCGATCGCCCTGCCGATGCCGCGCGCGCCGCCGGTGACCGCGACCACCTTGTCCTTGATGTGCATGTGATCCGTCGGGGGCTTCGTGGGCCGGGGCTGGCGTCAGTCGAGCAGTTCGATCGCGATGGCGGTGGCCTCGCCGCCGCCGATGCACTGGCTGGCGACGCCGCGGCGCAGTCCGCGCCGGCGCAGCGCGTGCAGCAGCGTGGTGACGAGGCGGGCGCCGGTCGCGCCGATCGGGTGGCCGAGCGCGCAGGCGCCGCCGTTGACATTGACGCGGGACATGTCGAGTCCGAGGTCGTGCACGGCGGCCATCGTGACCACCGCAAACGCCTCGTTGATCTCGTAGAGGTCCACGTCCGCGGCCTTCCAGCCGGCGCGGTCGAGCGCCTTCTGGATCGCAGGCGCCGGGGCCGTGGTGAACCACTCGGGGGCCTGCGCGTGGCTCGCATGGGACACGATCCGGGCGAGCGGTCGCAGTCCGCGCGCGCCTGCCGCCGCTGCGCTCGCGATCACGATCGCCGAGGCGCCGTCGGAGATGGAGGACGAGGAGGCCGCTGTAACGGTGCCGTCCTTGCGGAATACCGGCTTCAGGGACGGGATCTTGTCGATGTCGACGGCGAACGGCGTCTCGTCCGCGGTCCACGGTCTGCTCGCCCTTGCGGGACTTCACGGTGACGGGCGCGATCTCGTCGGCGAAGTCGCCGTCGCCGACCGCGCGCTGCGCGCGACGCACCGACTCGGCGGCGAACGCGTCCTGGGCGGCGCGCGTGAAGCCGTACTTGTCCGCGGTGGATTCCGCGAAGCAGCCCATCGCCTGGCCGTCCCACGGGCTCTGCAGCCCGTCGTAGAACATGTGGTCGATCAACTCGGAGTGACCCATGCGGTATCCGGCTCGGGCCTTGAGCAGCAGGTAGGGCGCATTGCTCATCGACTCGAGCCCGCCCGCCAGCGCGAGCGAGGCGCTGCCGGCGCCGATCTGGTCCGCCGCCAGCATCAGGGCGTGCATGCCGGAGCCGCACATCTTGTTCACGGTCGTGGCCGGCACGGAGGCCGCGATGCCGGCGGCGAGCGCGGCCTGGCGTGCGGGCGCCTGCCCGAGGCCTGCCGGCAGCACGCAGCCGAAGATCACCTCGTCGAGGGCGTCGCCCGGCAGGCCGGCGTCGGCCAGCGCGGCCCGGGCGGCCGCGCCGCCGAGCTGGGGGGCCGTGGCGGCCGAGAGCACGCCCTGGAAGCTGCCGATCGGTGTGCGCCGCGCGGCCAGGATCACGATTTCTTCGTTCATTGCGGGCTCTCCTGGGGTGGTGTGATTCACTCGACCGGCTGGGCGGAAGCGATCCCACGGGAGTGTAAGCCCGGCTGATTTTGCGGCGCAAGACGACGCGGGGAGGCGCGGGGCGAGCCGGCGCGGGCCGCGTGGCAGGCCATGCGCTACCCTAGCGTTCCGCCCGGGCAACGGCTGCTGCCGTTTCCTGGTGGCGGTCACCGGGCAACGCAGGGGACGGGTCCATGAGCGAGAGCAGGGCGGGTAGCGGGACAGCGCGGCAGGTGCCGAGGGTGCAGGTGGAGGAGGCTCCGCTGCGCTTCGTGAGCGCAGCCTCGCTGTTCGACGGCCACGACGCCGCCATCAACATCATCCGCCGGCTGCTGCAGGCCCACGGCGCCGAGGTCGTCCACCTCGGCCACAACCGCAGCGTGGCGGACATCGTTCGCGCGGCGATCCAGGAGGACGCCGACGGCATCGCGGTCAGTTCCTACCAGGGCGGGCACAACGAATACTTCCGCTACATGGTGGACATGCTGCGCGAGCGGGGTGCCGGGCACATCCGCGTCGTCGTCGGTGGCGGCGGCACCATCGCCCCGCACGAAATCGAGGAACTCGAGGCCTACGGCGTCGAGCGCATCTACACGCCCGAGGACGGACGCAAGCTGGGCCTCGACGGCATGATCGCGGACGTGATCCACCGCACGCGCGCGGCGACCGGCCAGCGACCGCCGTTCGAGTTCGGGCCCATCGGCCCGCACGACCAGCAGCAGGTGGCGCGCGCGATATCGGCGCTCGAGCTCGGCGAGGAGCCGACGACGCTGCGCGAGGCACTGCGCAGGTCGGGCGCCCGGGCGCCGCGGCGCGCGCCCGTGGTGGGCATCACCGGCACCGGCGGCGCCGGCAAGTCGAGCCTCACCGACGAGTTGCTGCTGCGGCTGGTGCGCCACTTCCCCGACCGCAACCTCGCCGTCGTCGCCATGGACCCCACGCGGCGTCGCAGCGGCGGCGCGCTGCTCGGCGACCGCATCCGCATGAACGCCCTCGCGGCCGAGCAGGTGTTCATGCGCTCGCTCGCCACGCGGCGTGCGCACCTCGCCACGAGTGCGGTGCTGGCCGACGTGCTCGAGCTGCTAAGGCACGCCGGATTCGACCTCATCGTGGTCGAGACTGCGGGCATCGGCCAGAGCGATACGGAGATCGTCGACCTCGTGGACGTGCCGCTGTACGTGATGACCAGCGAGTACGGTGCCGCCAGCCAGCTCGAGAAGATCGACATGCTCGATTACGCGGAGCTCGTCGCGCTCAACAAGTTCGAGAAGCGCGGCGCCGAGGACGCGCTCAGGGACGTGCGCAAGCAGTGGCGTCGCAATCGCGTGGCCTTCCAGCTGCCGGACGAGGCCGTGCCGGTATTCCCGACGATCGCGAGTCGCTTCAACGACCCGGGCGTCAACCGCCTGTTCGCCGCCCTGTGCCGCAAGCTCGAGGAGAAGGCGGGCGAGGGCGGGCGCGGCTGGGCCGTGGCGGATCCGGGCCCGACCGAACTCGTCGAGCGCCATGCACTGGTTCCGGCAAGCCGCACGCGCTACCTCGCCGAGATTTCCGCGAACGGCCGTCGGGCGGCGGAAGACCTCCAGCATCGCGCCGAGGCGGCCAGCCGCGCCAACAGCCTGCACGAGGCCCTGCGGGCGCTCGGCGACTCCGAGCTGCCGGAGCCGCTCGAGCGCTACCCGGTCGAGGCGCTCGCCGATGCCACGGATGCGTCGCGGGCGCGCCTGCGCGCCGCCTACAACGATGCGCTCGATGCGGTCGGCGCCGCGGGCCTCGACGTGCTGCGCGGCTGGCCCGCGATCGCGAAGTCCGCGACCGACGCGGAGTACGCCTACACGGTGAGGGGGCGCGAGGTCCGCGGTGCCAATTACACGGAGACGCTGAGCCACAACCAGGTGCCCAAGCTCGCGGTGCCGCGCCTGCGCGACTGGGGCGACCTGCTCACGTTCCTGCTCAAGGAACACCTGCCGGGACACTTCCCCTACACCGCGGGCGTCTATCCATACCGCCGCGAGGAAGAAGATCCGACGCGGATGTTCGCCGGCGAGGGCGGCCCCGAGCGCACCAACCGACGCTTCCACTACGTCGCGAGCGGGCACGGCGCCGCGCGGCTTTCGACGGCCTTCGACTCGACGACGCTGTACGGCGAGGATCCGGACGAGCGGCCCGACATCTACGGGCGCATCGGCAACTCCGGCGTGTCCATCGCCACGCTCGACGACATGAAGAAGCTCTATTCGGGCTTCGACCTGTGCGCGCCGACGACCTCGGTGTCGATGACCATCAACGGCCCCGCGCCCATGATCCTCGCGATGTTCATGAACACGGCGGTCGACCAGCGGGTCGAGCGCCACCTTCGGGAAGACGGGCGCTGGGAGGCTGCCGAGCGGAAAATCGCGGACCTGTACCGCGAACGCGAGCGGCCGCGCTACCACGGCGACCTGCCGGCAGGGCACGACGGCTCGGGCCTCGGCCTGCTTGGCGTGACGGGCGACCAGCTCGTAGACCGCGAGACCTACGAGCGGATCCGCGGCGAGGCGCTGTCGCTGGTGCGCGGCACGGTGCAGGCGGACATCTTCAAGGAGGACCAGGCGCAGAACACCTGCATCTTCTCGACCGAGTTCGCGCTCAGGATGATGGGCGACGTGCAGCAGTTCTTCATCGAGCACGACATCCGAAATTTCTACTCGGTGTCGATCTCCGGCTACCACATCGCAGAGGCGGGCGCGAACCCGGTCTCGCAGCTCGCCTTCACGCTCGCCAACGGCTTCACGCTGGTGGAGTACTACCTCGCCCGCGGCATGCGGATCGACGAGTTCGCGCCCAACCTGTCGTTCTTCTTCTCGAACGGCATGGACCCGGAGTACGCCGTGATCGGCCGTGTTGCGCGGCGCATCTGGGCCCGTGCCATGCGCGACCTGTACCGCGGCGGCCCGCGCTCGCAGATGCTGAAGTACCACATCCAGACCTCGGGCCGCAGCCTCCACGCCCGCGAGATCCAGTTCAACGACATCCGCACCACGCTGCAGGCGCTTTACGCGCTGTTCGACAACTGCAACAGCCTGCACACGAATGCCTACGACGAGGCGATCACGACGCCCACCGAGGAGTCGGTGCGCCGCGCGGTGGCGATCCAGCTGGTCATCAACAAGGAGCTCGGGCTCAACAAGACCCAGAATCCATGGCAGGGCTCGTTTGCAGTCGACACGCTGACCGACCTCGTCGAGGAGGCCGTGTACCGGGAGTTCGACCGGCTGTCCGAGCGTGGCGGCGTGCTCGGCGCCATGGAGACGATGTACCAGCGCAGCAGGATCCAGGAAGAAAGCCTCTACTACGAGACGCTCAAGCACGACGGGCGGTTGCCGATCGTGGGCGTTAACACCTATCTCGGGGCGGAGGACGCGAGCGAGATCCGCGAGGCCGAGTTGATTCGCTCGACCGAGCAGGAGAAGCAGGCTCAGGTGCGCGCGGTGCGGGCTTTCCTGGCACGCAATGCCGATCTGCGGCCGGCGGCACTGGCGCGACTGCAGGCTGCGGCCGCGGGCGGCGGCAACGTGTTCGCGGAACTCGTCGAGACCGTCAAGGTCGCCTCGCTCGGCAGCATCTCGCACGCGCTCTACGAGGTGGGCGGACAGTACCGGCGCAGCATGTAGGGGGCGAGCCGGGGGGAGGTCACGAGTCCGGCGGCGTCACCCGCAGCGCCTGCCACCGCGAATCGGCCTGGAGGGACTTCAGGAACGGCGAGAGCGCCCTATCGGTAACGAAATCGAGATCGCTCCGCCAGCCCGCCTCGACCGCGAGGCTGCGCGCGGTCTCGAGAAAGCCGAACGCCGCGTCTGTCTCGCCCCGGTGAGCCGCGATCTCCGCGAGCAGAAACCGGCATCGCGCGGAGTCGCAGGCCTGCAGGCGTGCGTAAGCGGCATCCGCATCCGGTGTGGACGCGACCAATGCGCGCAGCTGATCGGCGCGCGGGTCAGCCGGCTCGTTGGCAAGGGCCTGGCGTGCCTCCTCATCGCGGCCGAGCAGGAACAGTGCGGCCGCGACGTCGATGCGCGCCTGCCGGTCGTTTGGTGAAAGCGCCTGCACGCGGCGGAACTGGGCGAGCGCAGCCTCAAACCGGCCTGCCGCGAGCAGCAGATGACCAAGGTTGCCGCGGTAGACTGCCGACAACGGATCCAGTTCCACGACGCGATCGGCCAGTTCGATGGCGGTGTCCAGTCGCCCCTCGCGCAGAGCCTCATGTGCAAGTGAGGCAAGGACCAGGGGATCCCCGGGCGCCACCTGCATTGCGCGCTCGAACGCTGCAGCCGCCGCAGCCGTATCGCCCTTGAGCAACAGGTGCCGCGCCAGGCGCACGTGAGCCTCGCCGAGCGTCGGGTCGATGGCCAGCGCTCGCTCGAGTGCCGCGCGCTGCTCCTCCAGCCGGTATTCCGGATCATTCAGCACGTCGAGTGCTCGCACGTGGTACACACCGGCCAGCGCCGTCCAGGCCCGGGCATGCTGCGTGTCGAGCTGTACGGCGCGCTGGAAATGCCGCTCGGCTGCGTCGAGGTCGCCCGGCCCCCGGCGCTGATACAGGTGACGGCCGAGCAGGTAGAGATCCTGCGCCGCGGCGCCTTCCGGAGAGTTGGAAGTCGGCGGAAGCTGGAGCGACGCTGCCAGGGCCGAGGCGACGTCCGCTGCGACTTCTCCCTGCACCTCGAGCACTCGCGACAGCGTGCGGTCGTAAGTGCGTGACCAGACGTGGGCGTGGGTCGAGGTGTCGATCAGCTGAACGGTAATGCGCAGTTGCTGCGCCGCACGACGCACGCTGCCCTCCAGGACGTAGGCCACGTCGAGCTGTTCGCCCACCGTGTCGAGTTCGACCGAACCGGGCTCGAAGGCAAACGACGAGCTACGGGCGATGACCTTGAGTTCCGGTGACTGCGCCAGCAGGTGGAGGATTTCCTCGGCGAGGCCGTCGGCGAAGTAGGCCTGGTCGCCGGCCGGGCTCAGGTCGAGGAAGCGCAGTACGGCAATGGACCGGGCGGTCGTCGCTGCCGGCGGCACCGTGGCCGGGTCCGCCGCGGGGTCCGCGGCGCGATGAGCGATTAACCACCAGGCGCAGCCCGCCAGGAGCAACAGGCCGAGCACCGCGGCAGACACGCGTCGTGGGCGCCAGGCCGCGCGATCGACGGGGGGTGCGGCGGCGGTCTCGGCATGGGTCTGAGGAACGTTGTCCGCTGCCGGTGGTTGCGAGGGCACGGACGTGACGGCTACCGCGGCATCCAACATGAATCCCTGCCGCGGCACGGTACGCACCATGCGCTGCCCGGCATCGCCCAGTGCGCGCCGGATCTCGATGACGCATTGCGTCAGCGAGCCCTCGGTGACGACGGTCGAACCCCAGACCGCGTCCAGCAGTTCCTGCTTGCTGACCAACCTCCCCGGGTGCTCGACGAGGTGGCGCAGCACAGCATGGGCCTTTGGACGCAGCCGCGACTCGACGCCGTCCCGGCTCAGCGTGCCTCGCGCCGTGTCGAGCGTGAAGTCGCCGAACGAGTAGATCGTGTGGTCGGGCTCCATTGGGGGCATTGCGGCCTGTGGTCCATTCGCCGGGCACCTAATTTCGCACATTTCCCGTCGGTCGTTCGCGAGCACGTCGTGACGGGGGCGTGCATCCGCGCCAGCGTACGGGGCAGTCGGCGGCGTTCCGGTGCGATGACGTGCTGCACCAGCTGCGTGGCACGAATGGGCGCGTGCCCGCATCCGTGAGAGGACGGTCAGGTGATCGCGCGCAGCCCGGTTCAGGCGTGCGCCGGCTGGGGTGCGAGATCCGGCTCCTCGAGTCGCGACAGGATCGCGGCGCGAGCGGCCCGGCGCAGTTCTTCCGCTGCGCGAGGGGACGCCGGCACCTCGATCGGACCCGCGATCTCGACGCGGATGCGGCCCGGCCGCACGATCAGCGCGCGGTTCGGCAGGGCGCGTCGGGCGCCATGGATGATCACGGGCACCACCGGCATCGCGCCACGCTCGGCGGCCACGAAGGCACCGACGTGAAATCGCTTCAGGCCCGGCACCTCGTCGAAGGTGCCTTCCGGGAAGAACACCAGCGCGTCACCTTTCTCGGCCTTGCGCAGCAGGCGTGCTGCGTCGCGGCGCCGGCCCCCCGCGCTGTGGCGATCCACGAACTCCGAGCCGATGCGCTTCAACAGGAAGCCGGCCGCCGGCATTGAAGCCGCCTCGCGCTTGATGACGAACGAGAAGCGGGGCGGAAGCGCCGCCTTCATGACGATGCCGTCGAGATAGCTCGAGTGATTGGCGACGACGACGCACGAATCGGCGGGCAGGCGCTCCAGCCCGTTGACAGTGAGTCGCACGCCCAGCACCGGCAGGGCGAGTCGCGCGAGGCGGTGCGTCAGTGCACGGCGCCACTCGAGCCTCGGCACGATGAGTGCCAGCAGCGTGGCGAGCGCGAACAGCAGCATGAACACGGCCAGCGCACACACGCCGTAGGCGGTCGTGAGCACGCGCGCCAGCGCGCGACGCATTGGCAAATGGGGAACCTCAGGCTGGGCGCGCAAGTCTGCCGTGTCGCGAGGGTTCTGTGAACTGCTTCGATATCTGTTGGCGAGGGGCGGGCGATCTGTGAGTGTTGTCACGTCCTGCTCCGTCGGGCGACTCGCATACTCGTCGCCACGAGGAGCTTTTGACATCACATGATTAAACCAGCCAGCAGCCGCATTCTCGCCCACCCGGCCAAGGGCGGTGCCGGGTCCGGAGGAGCCGGTCCGATCGACCGCTTCCTCGACGCGGTCTGGATGGAGCGCGGACTGTCTCCCAACACCCTGGCGGCGTACCGGGCCGACCTGTCGGCGCTCGAGCGCTGGCTCGAAGAGCACGGCTCGGAGCTGCTGACCGCCTCACGCGCCGACGTCCTGTCGTTCATGGCATCGCGGATCGAGGGCGGCTCCCGGCCGCGCTCCACGGCGCGCCAGCTGTCGAGCTTCCGTCGTTTCTACCGGCATCTGGTCCGCGAGGGCGCGCTGCGCGACGATCCCACCGCGCTGATCGACATGCCCAAGGTGGGGCGGTCCCTGCCGCGGTCGCTCACGGAGGAGGAAGTCGAGGCCCTGCTGGCCGCGCCGGCCGTGGCCGATCCGCTCGGTCACCGCGACCGCACCATGCTCGAAGTGCTCTACGCGACCGGCCTGCGGGTGTCGGAGCTCGTGAGCCTGAAGTTGTCATCGGTCAACCTTGGCCAGGGCGTGCTGCGCATCGTGGGCAAGGGCGATCGCGAGCGGCTCATCCCGCTCGGCGAGGAGGCCGTGCAGTGGGTGCAGCAGTTCCTGCTCGGGCCGCGGGTCGAGATCCTGCTCGAGCGGCAGACCGACTACCTGTTTCCTACGCGGCGCGGCGACCGCATGACGCGCCAGGCCTTCTGGCACATCGTCAAGCGACACGCGCGCAGCGCGGGTGTTCAGAAGGATCTGTCCCCGCATACGCTGCGTCACGCCTTCGCGACCCACCTGCTGAATCACGGCGCCGACCTGCGCGTCGTGCAGATGCTGCTCGGCCACAGCGACCTGTCCACCACGCAGATCTACACGCACGTTGCGCGGGAACGCCTCAAGGACCTGCACTCCCAGCATCATCCGCGCGGCTGAGCGGCGGCTCGAGGAGCGCTCGCCGCCCGGTCGGCTGTTGTCGTGGATCGCCTCTGCTAGACTCCGCGACCCCAAGTTGAACCTGCGGC
The DNA here is from genome assembly GCA_963712815.1 of uncultured Gammaproteobacteria bacterium. Taxonomy (GTDB): domain Bacteria; phylum Pseudomonadota; class Gammaproteobacteria; order Steroidobacterales; family Steroidobacteraceae; genus RPQJ01. Next base: position 344,054 of record CAVQJL010000012.1, on the reverse strand, counting down.
CGCCCCGGCGGTCTCATGGACGCGAACCGCTCGCCCCGACGGATGGACAGCATGCGCCCACCACTCACGTTAGCCTTTGTTCTCGCCGCGGCTGCATTCGGCCTGGCTGCGGCCCCTGTCAAGGCCCAGGAGCCTCCGGCCAAGGCCACTGCGCCCGCCAAGGCGACCGATCCTGCCAGGTCGGCAGCGCCCGCCAAGGGCGTCGTGCCCGCAGACGTGCGTGCCCGCGTGGTTTCGAAACTGCAGGGCGCCAAGCCCGAGGACGTCGGCCCTTCGCCGATCCCGGGCCTGTACGAAGTCACGATGGGCGGGCTGATCGCCTACGTGAGCAGCGACGGCAAGTTCCTCGTGAGCGGTAACGTCTACGACCTCGACACGCAGGTCAACCTCACGGCGACCCGTCGCAATGCGGCGCGCGCCAAGGCGCTCGCGGCCGCTCCGGAGGACCAGATGATCGTGTTCTCGCCCGCGAACCCGAAGATGACCGTCACGGTGTTCACGGACATCGATTGCGGGTTCTGCCGCCGCTTCCACAACCAGATCGCCGACCTCAACAAGGCCGGCATCCGGGTGCGCTACATGATGTTCCCGCGCAGCGGCCCGGGCACGGAGTCGTGGCGCAAGGCGGAGGGCGTGTGGTGCTCGGCGGACCGTCGCGACGCGCTGACGCGCGCCAAGCGGGGCGAAGAGATCAAGACCAAGCCGTGCACCGGCGCATCGTCGATCCAGGCCCAGTACTCGATGGGCGAGGATCTCGGTGTCGAGGGCACGCCGGCCATCTTCACGCAGGCCGGCGACTACGTCGGCGGTTTCATGACCCCGGACCAGCTCGTGAAGGTCATCCAGGAGGGGCAGAAGGTGTCCGCTGCGCCCTGAGGCGGCTCTGCCTTTCTAGCGCTCCAGGAACCCGAGCTTGCCGGGACGCCCGTCCCATTCCTTGGCGTCGGCCGGCGCTTCCTTTTTCTCCGTGATCACCGGCCACTGCCTGGCGAGTTCGGCATTGAGCGCCGTGAACGCCTGCTGGTCGCCGGGCAGTTCCTCTTCGGAGAAGATCGCCTCGGCCGGGCACTCCGGCTCGCACAGCGTGCAGTCGATGCACTCGTCGGGATCGATCACCAGCATGTTCGGACCCTCGTGGAAGCAGTCCACCGGGCAGACTTCCACGCAGTCCATGTACTTGCACTTGATGCAGTTTTCCGTGACGACGAAGGTCATCAGCACGCTCCAGGGTCGTTGATCCGGCGCCGCCGGGCAGGGCGCCGGCGGCCGCGTATTCTGCCAACCCAGGCGACGCGCTGCAAAACGCGTCTCATCGGGATGGGGGCGGACGAAGGTCGATGGCCGTGAAATGGTGCTGCTCGCGCCCGGCGCGGCGGTCCTCGAGATAGCGCCGCAGCGCGAAATCCACGCTGCGGAACGCGATGTCCGGCCACGGGATCGAATCCTCGTCGCAGAGCATCACCTCGAGGCTCTCAGCCCCGGCCCCGAACTCGGGCTTCGGCAGCCGGGCCCGGAACATGACGTGCACCTGGTCGGCGTGCAGCACGTGCACCACGGCGAGCAACGAGCCGATCTCCACCTTCGCCAGCGCCTCCTCGACGGACTCGCGGCGGGCCGCCTCCTGCGTCGTCTCGCCGTTCTCCATGAAGCCCGCCGGAATGGTCCAGTAGCCGCGGCGTGGTTCGATGGCGCGGCGGCACAGCAGGATGCGGCCCCCGTGCTCCGGCACGCAGCCGGCGACGATCTTGGGATTCTGGTAGTGCACGGTGCCGCAGGCCGTGCACACGTGCCGGGGCAGGTGGTCTCCCTCCGGGATTCGCCGGATCACGGGCTGGCCACACTGGGAGCAGAAGTTCATGCGGGCGAGTCCTTGGTGCCGGGAGAGGGAATCGAACCCTCACGATGTTGCCACCGCCGGATTTTGAGTCCGGTGCGTCTACCAGTTCCGCCATCCCGGCGCGGGGCGGGAAGCTTAACCGATCGTCGTGACTCGATGACAAAAGTGATCTCAATCAGATTCTTGCAGATGCTTGTTGATGGTCGTGCGGAATCCCGTGCAAACTGCGGGGCGGCGGGAGCCTCGTCTTGGCCGGGAACCTTTCCCTCCGCGGGGCCCTCAAAGGAACCTCACGTCGCCTGCGGGCGGCCTGCCATCGCACGGAGAGTGCCCGCATGCGACGACGTTGGTGGCTCGCAGCCCTGTTACCAATGATTGGCACCGGCCCGGCGCACGCCGATGCCCAACTGGTCGCCCAACTCGCCCAGGCGGCCCCGGCCGCCAATCCCCAGGTTCTCACGCTCGCGAGCCGGGCGGCGGACTGCGCGCGCCGCCAGGGCCTGCTCGACGGGTTTCGCCACCTCGCGGTGATCGACTACTCGCTGCCCTCCACGCAGCCGCGGCTGTGGATCTTCGACGTCGCACGCGGCCGCTTGCTCCACCAGGAGCTCGTCGCCCATGGACGCAACACCGGCGAGCGGCTGGCGGAGCGATTCTCGAACGTCGAAGGCAGCAAGATGTCGAGCCTCGGGCTGTACCAGGCGACCGAGACCTATTACGGGAGCAACGGTTACTCGCTGCGGCTGCGCGGCCTCGATGCGGGCTTCAACGACAACGCGCTGTCGCGGGCCATCGTCATGCACGGCGCGCCCTACGTGAGCGAGGCGATCGCGGAGCGCCTCGGGCGCATCGGCCGCAGCTGGGGCTGCCCAGCGGTCAGGCCGGAGGTCGCCCGCACCGTCATCGACACGCTGAAGGGCGGGGCGCTGCTGTTCGCCTATTACCCCGATCGCAAGTGGCTCGCCGAATCGCCGCTGCTGCGGTGCGGCGATTCCAGGCCCGATCCGCTGCTGGCGAGTCTCGCCGACGCGGCGCCGCGCGGCTGAGCCGCCGGTCGCGCCGCGCCCGCCACGGGTCGCGGGAAACTCCATGCAGCGGCCGCGACCTTTTCGGTCGCTGCCGCATCTAACGCGGTGAATGGCCGCATTCTCCGACAACGACCTTTCCGCCGATGCCCTGGCGAGAGCCCGGACCGGCGATCCCGCGGGACAGGAGGCGATCTACCTGGCCTTCGAGCGGCCCGTGCGGACCCTGGCGCGGCGCCTCGTGCCAGGCGCCGCAACCGCGGAGGACGTAGCCCAGGACGTCTTTGTCGACGTGCTGACCAGGCTCGGCCAGTACGACGACCGCGGCTCGTTCGCCGGTTGGGTGCGCAGCATCACGGTCCGCAGGTGCCTCATGCAGCTCCGATCGCCCTGGCGACGAGGCCTCGGCTGGGTCGACTCGCTGCGCGACGCGGACGCCGCGGCCGGCACGGAGCGTCCGGTGCCGTCGTGCAGCGGGGACGCGGTCGACCTCGAGCGCGCGCTCGCGCGGCTCGGCGAAACGGCGCGGGCCGTCGTGTGGCTTCACGACGTCGAGGGATATACCCACGCGGAGATCGGCGCGCTGCTGGGCGGCACCGCCAGTTTCTCGAAATCGCAGCTCGCCCGCGCTCACGCGCGCCTTCGTGAGCTGCTCGAATCCGATGCGGAGAGAACGTCATGCATGCCCGTCTCGACGAGCTGTTGAGCCTGCGCGACGGCGAGCCCGTGGAAGCGTGGGTCGCGGCGCACGCTGCTGCGTGTTCCCAGTGCGGTGCCGCGCTCGCGAGCGCCGTCGCGCTGCGCGAGCGTCTGCGCGCGTTGCCGCCCGCTTCCGGCGAGGCGGGGGGCGGCTGGGCGTCCGTCCAGGCTCGCCTCGAGCAGCGCGATCGCCGCGTCCGCCGTCGCGCCGCGGCTGCACCGATCGCGGCGGCCGCATCGGTCGCCGCCCTCGGACTCTTTGCGGCACTGAGGGTGCTCGAACCTCCCGGGCTGGCCGAGCGGCCTGCGCCCGTTCCGGCCGCCGTCGAGGATCTGCGCGCTCGATCGCAGCAGCTCGAGGCGCTGCTCGCGGCCCTGCCGGAGCGTCCGGCCGTGGCCCGGGCGGCAACGTCGGTGCCGATCGACACGCTCGAGTCGCAGGTGCAGTGGCTGGATCTCCAGCTGTCGGTTGCCGGGTCTCGGCTGCCCGCCCCGCAGGCGGAGGAGCTCTGGCGGAACCGCGTCGAGGTCATGAATTCGCTGGTGCAGTTGCGATATGTCGAGGCCCAGCGACCCGTCCTGTGAACTGGAGGTTTCCCGTGAGAATCATGCGTTTCGTTGTTGCCGCCACGACGGTGGCCTGCTGCCTCACCCTGGCCGCGCCCGGCGCCGCGAGCGGTGCCGACGCGCCCGACCGGGCCGCGCTCGAGAAGCAGCTGCAGGCGGCACGCGAGCAGCTCGATCGCTCCGCCCGCGAAATGGCAGAGCTCAGCCGGCAGCTCTACGGCGGCAACCAGGCCGAGGTCATGCGTTTCATCCAGGGTCGCCCGCCGGGATCCATGCTCGGCATCAACATCGGCGGCGGCGCGGCGCGCGAGGAGGGTGTCGAGGTGGCAGGGGTGAGCCCGGGCGGACCCGCCGAGCAGGCCGGCCTCAGGGCCGGTGACATCGTGATGGCGGTGGACGGGCAGGCTCTCAAGCGCAGCGGCGAGCGTGGTCCGAACGCCCAGCTCGTCGAGTTCATGCACGGCGTGGAGCCGGGGCGCGTCGTGAAAGTGGACTACCTGCGCGACGGCCAGCGGCGCAGCGCGTCGGTGACGGCAGCGCCGGCATCTCCGCCGATGATGCACGTGCTGCGTGAACGGCTCGCAGAACCGCTGGCCGAGGGGCTCGCAATACCGGGCCTCGAGGGACTGCTGGGCCCCGAGCGCGGCCTGCGTTCACTCGAACTCGTGCCGCTGACGCCGAAGCTCGGGCAGTACTTCGGCACCGATCGCGGACTGCTGGTGGTGCGCGCCGCGGATGCGCCCGGCCTGCCGCTGGAAGAGGGGGATGTGCTGCAGACCATCGACGGGCGCACGCCGGAGAGTGCCGGCCACGCGTTCCGGATCCTGCGCTCCTACCAGCCGGGTGAGAAGGTGAAGCTCGGCGTATTGCGTCAGCGCAAGGCGCTCACGCTCGAGGCGACGCTGCCGGCTGCCGATACCCCGCGGGAGGGACGGCAGCCGCCGCGGCCGCCCGCGCCGCCGCCGCCGCCGGCGCCGGCCTCCGGCTCCGCCTGAGCAGGATCCACCCGCAGCCGCGTGGGAATCGCGGAGCCTCTGCTAGCATGCGCGGCCCATGCGGCGCCGCGACTTCCACTACGACCTCCCCGATGAGCTCATCGCGCGGCACCCGGCTCCGCGGCGCAGCGACAGCCGGCTGCTGCATCTCGACGGGCGCACCGGGGCTCTGGCCGATCGTGGCTTCGCCGACCTGCCGGAACTGCTGCGCGCGGGCGACTTGCTCGTCTTCAACGACACGCGCGTGGTCCCGGCGCGGCTGCACGGCCGCAAGGAAACGGGCGGGCGCGTCGAGATCCTGCTCGAGCGTGTGATCGGTAGCGGCCGGGCGCTGGTGCAGCTGCGGGCGAGCAAGCCGCCGGCGAACGGGATGCGCATCCACCTGCCGGGCGGCATGGAGGCCGCGGTCGTCGGCCGCGACGAAGACTTCTGGGTGCTCGACTTCGGCGCGGACCCTGCCGAAGTGTTCGAGCGGCACGGCGAGATGCCGCTGCCGCCCTACCTGCATCGACCGGTCGAGGTGGAGGACCGCGAGCGCTACCAGACGGTCTACGCGCGCGCGCCCGGCGCCGTGGCGGCGCCGACCGCCGGGCTGCACTTCGATGCGCCGCTGCTCGGCGCCTGCGAGCGCGCCGGCGTGGCCCGGGCCTGCGTGACGCTGCACGTCGGCGCGGGCACCTTCCAGCCGGTCCGGGTGGACGAGATCGCCGAGCACCGCATGCATGCGGAGCGGGCCGAGGTACCGGCGGCGACCTGCGACGCCGTCGCGGCCTGCCGCGCGCGCGGCGGTCGCGTGGTCGCGGTGGGCACGACGGCCGTCCGTGCGCTCGAGTCGGCGGCCGCCGGCGGGCGCCTCGAGCCCTGCGCCGGCGACACCAGACTGTTCATCACGCCCGGATTCCGATTCCGCGTCGTGGACGCGCTGCTCACGAATTTCCACCTGCCTGAGTCCACCCTGCTCATGCTGGTCTGCGCTTTCGCCGGGCGCGGCCACGCGCTGGCCGCCTACGCGCACGCGGTCGCCGGGCGATACCGGTTCTTCAGTTACGGCGACGCGATGTTCGTCGAGCCGGACCCCGGTGCGCTTTCGCCGCGGGGCAGCGCGTGAGATTCGACCTGCTGGCCAGCGACGGGCGCGCGCGCCGTGGTCGGCTGCAGCTGCGGCATGGCTCGGTCGAGACCCCGGTGTTCATGCCGGTCGGCACCTATGGCACGGTCAAGGCGATGACACCGGAGGAGCTGACGGGGCTCGGTGCCGAGATCGTGCTCGGCAACACATTCCACCTGATGCTCCGGCCCGGCACGGAGGTCATCCGGGCGCACGGCGGGCTGCATGGCTTCATGCACTGGGCGGGGCCGATCCTGACCGACTCCGGCGGCTTCCAGGTCTTCAGCCTCGCCGATCTGCGCAAGCTCACGGAGGAGGGCGTGCACTTCCGCTCGCCGGTGAACGGCGACCGGGTGTTCCTGAGCCCGGAGATCTCGATGCAGGTCCAGGCCGACCTCGACTCCGACATCGTGATGGTCTTCGACGAGTGTCCGCCGTACCCCGCGACGGAGGCCGAGGCGCGCCGCTCGATGGAACTGTCGATGCGCTGGGCCCTGCGCAGCCGGGATGCGTTCGTGCGCCTCGGCAACCCGAACGCGCTGTTCGGCATCGTGCAGGGCGGGACGCACATCGGGTTACGGCTCGAGTCGATCGCGGCGCTGCAGGCGATCGGTTTCGACGGCTACGCCGTCGGCGGACTCGCCGTCGGCGAGCCGGCCGAGGAGCGCAACGCGGTGCTCGAACGCCTCGAGCCCGAGCTGCCGCGGGACCGTCCGCGCTACCTCATGGGCGTGGGCACGCCCGGGGACATCGTCGAGGCGGTGCTGCGCGGCATCGACATGTTCGACTGCGTGATGCCGACCCGCAACGCCCGCAACGGCCACCTGTTCACGAGCGAGGGGGTCGTCAAGATCCGCAACGCCGCGCACCAGCACGACACCCGGCCGCTCGACCCGGCGTGCGGGTGCTACACCTGCCGCAATTACTCGCGCGCCTACCTGCGCCACCTCGACCGGTGCAACGAGATCCTCGGGGCCCGGCTCAACACGATCCACAACCTGCACTACTACCTCGACCTGATGCACCGCATCCGCGAGGCCATCGAGGGCGGCCGCCTGGCGCGGTTCGCGGCCGAATTCCGGGCTGCCCCGGAGGGTGTCGGCGGGCGGGCCGGCAGCGGCGAGCAGCCTCGGGTATAATCCGCAACCTTTTTGGGACCCCCCTCAGGGCCCGGTCATCAGGAGTCGTCAAGATGGAGTGGTTGATCCCTAGCGCCTTTGCGCAGGCCGCCGGCGGCGCGCAGCCCAATGCCTTCCTGCAGTTGCTGCCGCTGGTCCTCATCTTCGTGGTGTTCTATTTCCTGCTGATCCGCCCGCAGGCCAAGCGCGCGAAAGAGCACAAGGCGATGGTCAGCGCCCTCGCCACGGGCGACGAAGTCGTCACCAGCGGCGGCATGCTCGGCAAGGTCACCGAGGCCGGCGACCAGTTCCTCACGGTCGAGGTGGCCGACGGCGTGCGCGTCAAGGTCCAGCGCCACACCGTGACCACCGTCCTGCCGAAGGGCACCTTCAAGAACGCCTGAGCGACAGGGGTACCCTCGCATGCATTCCTATCCGGCCTGGCGGGTCTGGCTGGTCGCCATCGTCATGCTGCTGGCACTGGTGCTGGCGCTGCCGAACGTGTTCGGCGAGGCGCCGGCCCTGCAGCTCTCGCGCGACGACCGCGCCCCGTTCAACGAGCAGACCCAGGCGGGCGTGACGGCACTGCTGTCGGCCAAGGGCATTCCCGTGGATGCCGCCCATCTCGAGGGCGACCGGCTCGTGCTGCGTTTTGAATCCGTGGAGCAGCAAATCGCGGCGCGCGAGGCCATTCAGCAGGGCGCGCCGGGCGAGTACCTCGTGGCGCTGTCGCAATCCTCGCGAATGCCGCAGTGGATGCGCGCGGCGGGACTCAAGCCCATGAGCCTCGGCCTCGACCTGCGCGGCGGGGTGTACTTCCTCTACGAGGTGGACGTTGCGGGCGCGGTCAAGCAGCTGCTCGCCACGATGGAGCGCGACTATCGCACGCTGCTGCGCAACGAGCGGATCCCGTTCACCGGCATCGAGGCGGTGGGCAACGACGCGGTGCGCATCACGCTCCGCAGCGGCGAGGACGTCGAGCGGGCGGTGGACGCGTTGCGCAAGCAGGATTCCAACCTGACGGTCGACGGCGACCGCTCGGGCGAGGGCGGAACGGTCACCGTCCGGCTCACTCCGGACCAGATCAAGCAGCGCCAGGACTTCGCGATCCAGCAGAACATCACCACGCTGCGCAACCGGGTCGACGAGCTCGGCGTCACCGAGCCGATCGTCGCGCGCCAGGGCGTGGACCGCATCACGGTTCAGCTGCCCGGCGTGAACGATCCGAACGAGGCGCTGCGCGTTCTCGGGGCCACCGCCACCCTCGAGTTCCGCCTGGTGGACGACCAGAACGACGCGCTCGAGGCCGAGCGGACCGGTCGCGCGCCGCTCGGCACGAGGCTGTACCAGCGCCGCGAAGGCGGCCCGGTGCTGCTCAGGCGCGAAATCATCGCCTCCGGGGAGCAGCTGGTGGACGCGAGCTCGGGCTTCTCCGAGGGGCAGCCTGCGGTGTTCGTCAAGCTCGACGCGCGCGGCGCCGCCGAGATGCTCGAAACCACCCGCGAGCACCTCGGCCGGCCGATGGCCGTGGTGTTCATCGAAAAGAAGCGCGTCGCCGAGGGCCAGCCCTGCAAGGGCGTGCGCGCCGGCACCGAGTGCACCGAGGAAGAGGTGATCAGCGTCGCGACCATCCGCGGCGTGTTCGGCAGCAACTTCCAGATCACCGGCGTGATGGCAGGCGAGGCCCGGGAACTCGCGCTGCTGCTGCGGGCCGGCTCGCTCGCCGCGCCCCTCTACATCGTCGAGCAGCGCACCGTCGGCCCGAGCCTCGGCCAGGACAACATCGACCGCGGCGTGCGGGCCCTCGTGATCGGCCTGCTGCTGACGTTCGCGTTCATGGCGATCTACTACCGCAAGTTCGGGCTGATCGCGAACGTCGTGCTGCTCTCGAACGTCGTGCTGCTGACGGCGCTGCTGTCGCTGCTGCAGGCTGCTCTGTCCCTGCCTGGCATCGCCGGCATCGTGCTGACGGTCGGCATGGCGGTGGACGCCAACATCCTGATCTTCGAGCGCATCCGCGAGGAGGTTCGCAACGGCATGAGTCCGCACGCGGCGATCAACTCGGGCTTCGAGAAGGCGCTGTCGGCCATTGCCGACGCCAACATCACCACCCTGATCGCCGGCATCGTGCTGTTCACTTTCGGCACGGGTCCGGTGCGCGGTTTCGCGGTCGTGCTGTCGCTCGGCATCATCACATCGATGTTCACGGCCCTGCTCGGCAGCCGTGCGCTCATCCACCTGATCTGGGGTCGGCAGCGCAAGCTCGAAGCGCTGTCGATCTGAGGATTGACCCCGATGGAATTCTTCCGCAAGACGACCCGCTTCCCGTTCATGGCCACCCGCCGGCGGTGGTACGCGGTTTCGGCCATCGTCATCCTTGCCTCGCTGGTGGCCCTCGCTGTGAGGGGGCTGAACTTCGGCATCGATTTCACCGGCGGCGTGGTGCTCGAACTCGGCTTCCCCAATGCGGCGGAGATCGACAAGGTGCGCCAGGCGCTCGGTTCGTCCGGCTTCGGCGATGCCGCCGTGCAGAGCTTCGGTACGCCGCAGGACGTCATGGTCCGGCTGCTGCCGGAGGAGGGGCGCGACACCAACCAGCTCGCCGCAAGCGCACTCGAGGCGATCCGCACCTACGAGCCCGGCGTCGAGCTGCGTCGCACCGAGGTGGTCGGCCCGCAGGTCGGACGGGAGCTCGCCGAGAAGGGCGCGCTGGCGGTGCTGTTCACCTTCGTTCTGATCATGGCGTACGTGGCCTTCCGCTTCCAGTGGAAGCTCGGCGTCGGGGCGATCGTGGCCGCGATGCACGACCCGTTCGTGATCCTGGGGATCTTCGCCATCACCGGGCTCACCTTCGACCTGCCGGCACTGGCCGCGATCCTCGCCGTGATCGGCTACTCGCTGAACGACACCGTGGTGGTCTTCGACCGGATTCGCGAACGCTTCCTTTCGATGCGCAAGGGCACGCCCGAGCAGGTGATGGACGCAGCCATCAACGAGACGCTCTCTCGAACCCTCATGACCAGCGGCACGACCCTGATCACGGTGCTGGCGCTGCTGTTCTTCGGCGGCGAGATCCTGCGCAGCTTCGCGACCGCACTCGCCATCGGCATCGTCGTCGGCACCTACTCTTCCATCTACGTCGCGAGCGCGCTGGCGCTGGACCTCAAGCTCACCGCTCGGGACCTGATGCCGGTCCAGCGCGAGAAGGACGCTGTCGACGACATGCCCTGAACCGGACGCGTGACCCCGGGCGGGCCACGACCGTGCTGACACCAGGAGTCGCCGGGTGAACGAGTTCGTCTGGGGCGGCTTCCTCGCGCTCTTCCTCACGCTGCTGATCCTGGACCTCAGCGTGCTGCACCGCGAGTCCACGGAACTGTCGGTCAGGCAGGCGCTGTTCTGGACCGGAGTGTGGGTGAGCGTGGCGATGTCGTTCACGCTCGTGGTCTACGGCCTCTACGAGCACGCCTGGTTCGGTTTCCACCCGGGCTCCGGCGTGAACGGCGGCAAGGACGCCGTCGTCCTGTACGTGACGGGCTACCTGCTCGAGTGGTCGCTGTCCGTCGACAACATCTTCGTGATCGCGCTGATCTTCGCCTACCTGAAGATTCCGGCGCTCTACCAGTACCGCGTCCTCTTCTGGGGCATCGTGGGCGCGATCGTGCTGCGCGGGCTGATGATCGCGACAGGCACAGCGCTGCTCAGTCGCTTCGACTGGATGTTCTACGTGTTCGGGGCGATCCTGCTGCTGTCCGCGCTCAGGATGCTGCGCGACGACGAGGAGGAGCGCGACTTCGGCGCGAGCTTCCCGGCGCGGCTGGTGCGCCGCTTCGTGCCGGTCACGGAGGAACTCGACCGGGCGCGGTTTTTCGTCCGCCGCGCGGGGCAGCTGCACGCGACGCCGCTGTTCGTCGCGCTGGTGATGGTCGAGTTGACCGACGTGGTGTTCGCGGTGGATTCCATCCCGGCGATCCTCGGCGTGACGCGCGACCCGTTCATCGTCTTCACCTCGAACGCCTTCGCCATCCTCGGCCTGCGCTCGCTGTACTTCGCGGTGGCCGGCCTGATGGCGATGTTCCGCTACCTGAAGTACAGCCTCGTGCTGATCCTCGCTTTCGTCGGCGTGAAGATGCTGATGCACGGGCATTTCCACGTGCCGAACCTCGTCTCGCTCGGGATCATCGTCGGCACGCTGGCGGGCGGAGTGCTGGCCTCGCTCTGGGCCACGCGGCGCGAGGCGCGGACGTCCGGCAAGATCGGGCCCGTCCCCTAGTCGCCGCGGGCGGACCGGCCTACCGGCCGCTCATCCGCAGCTGGCTGTGCCGGAACCCGTAGAACGCGTAGATGGCGAACCCCACCGCCGTCCATCCGAGCAGCCGGACCCAGGTGTCCTGCGGCAGCGACAGCATCATGCCGGTGCAAACCAGCGCGCCCGAACTGCACACCAGCCAGGGCGCGGGCACCTTGAAGTGGCGCGGGATGTCCGGCCGCGTGTAGCGCAGCACGAGCACGCCGATGCAGACGGTCGTGAACGCGAGCAGCGTGCCGATCGACACGAGCTCGCCGAGGATGGTCACCGGGAACAGGCCTGCGATGAGGGCGGCGAGAGAGCCGGTGATCAGCGTGCCGACATACGGCGTCTTGTGAGTCGGGTGCACCCTGCGGAACAAGGGCGGCAGCAGCCCGTCGCGAGACATCGCGTAGAAGATGCGCGGCTGGCCGAGCATCATCACCAGGATCACCGAGGTCATGCCGGCGATCGCGCCGAGCTTGATCCAGCCGGCGAGCCAGTTGAGCTCCGGGTGGCGGTCGAGCGCGAGGGCGACCGGCGCCGGCGTGTTGAGCTCGCTGTAATGCACCATGCCGGTGAGCACCGCCGAGACGGCGACGTACAGCACCGTGCACACCGCGAGGCTCGCGAGGATGCCGATCGGCATGTCGCGCTGGGGGTTCTTCGCCTCCTGCGCCGCGGTGGAGACCGCGTCGAAGCCGATGTAGGCGAAGAAGATGATGCCTGCGGCCTGCACCACGCCGCTCCAGCCGAAGCGGCCGAACTCCCCGGCGTTCTCCGGGATGAACGGCTGCCAGTTGGCGCCGTCCACGACCCACATGCCGAAGCCGATGAACAGCACGATCACCGTCACCTTGATTGCCACGACGATCGCGTTGAAGCGCGCCGACTGGTGGATGCCCACGTAGCACAGCGCCGTGATCGCCGCGACCACGAGCACGGCCGGCAGGTTCAGGAGCGCCCCCGTGCGCACGATCTCGAAGTGCCCCGCGCCCTTGGTGAGCGGCGCATTGGTCAACGCGTCGGGCAGGTGGAAGCCGAGCTGCTCGACCAGGCTCACGACGTAGCCGGACCACCCGACCGCGACCGTTGCGGCGGCGAACAGGTATTCGAGGATGAGGTTCCAGCCGATGAACCATGCGACCCCCTCGCCCAGCGTCGCATAGGAATACGAGTACGCGCTGCCCGATACCGGGATCATGGAAGCGAACTCGGCGTAGCAGAGGCCCGCCAGGGCGCAGCCCAGCCCGGCGATCAGGAACGACACCACGAGCGCGGGGCCCGCGTGGTTCGCGGCGGCCGTGCCGGTGAGCACGAAGATGCCCGTGCCGATGATCGCGCCGATGCCGAGCAGCACCAGCGCGCGCGCGTCGAGCGTGCGGTGCAGCTCGTTGAAGCTGTCCGCCTCGTGCAACTCGGCGATCGGCTTGGTGGAGAACAGGCGCTTGGGCATGGGCTGACTCGCGTTCGGGGTGCGCCCGGTGGCGCGAACGCGCGGAAATGTAGCTGAGAGTCTTGCGCCGCGATAGGCGGCGCAGATCGCTCAACCCTCGCGCAGGACCTCGGGAAGGTGCGGTCGCAGGCAGTCCACCAGTGCCTCGTACACCTTGGGCGTGCCCGCGATCACGTTCCCGCCCTGGCGGTAGTCGCCGCCGGAGAGCGTGCCGATCCGGCCGCCGGCCTCGGTGATGAGCAGCGTGCCGGCAGCCGTGTCCCAGGCGTTGAGGCCGATCTCCCAGAAGCCGTCGATGCGGCCCGCCGCGACGTAGGCGAGGTCGAGCGAGGCCGCCCCCGGCCGCCGGATGCCTGCGGTCCGCTCCATCACCGCCTTGAGCATGGCAAGGTACTCGTCGATCCAGCGAGCGTTGGCCCGGTACGGGAATCCCGTGCCGATCAACGCGCCCTCGAGTTCCAGCTGCTTGCTCACGCGGATGCGACGCCCGTCGAGCTGCGCGCCGTCGCCGCGCGAGGCGGTGAAGAGCTCCTGGCGCATGGGATCGTAGACGACGGCCTGCTCGAGGCGGCCCCGGTACTCGCAGGCGAGCGAGACGGCGAAGGTCGGGAAGCCGTGCAGGAAATTCGTCGTGCCGTCGAGCGGATCGATGATCCAGACGAACTCGTCGCCGCCGCTGCGCCCGGACTCCTCGCCGAGGAAGCCGTGGTCGGGGTGGCTGCGCCGGATGGTCTCGATGATGTCGCGCTCGGCGAGCTGGTCGATCTCGGTGACGAAGTCGTTGCGGCTCTTGGAGCGCACGTTCAGCGACGGCACGCGGTCCACGTTGCGCACGATCAGGTCGCCGGCGCGCCGCGCGGCGCGGATCGCGATGTTGAGCAGGGGCTGCATGGGGGCGGATCGGCTCGGCGGCTGGGATAAAGGCAGGGCGGAAACACGGCCGGGCCGGGTCCACCGACGGGCCGCTAGAATACCAGAGCATGTCCATACGCATCGTCCTCGCAGGGATCTCCCACCCCGGCAACATCGGGTCTGCCGCCCGCGCCATGAAGAACATGGGGCTCGAGCGGCTGTGCCTGGTGGCGCCCGATCGATTCCCGGCGACGGAGGCCACCGTGATGGCCGCCGGCGCCGACGACGTGCTCGAGCGGGCCCAGGTGTTTGCGGACGTGCCCGCGGCCGTGGCGGATTGCGGGCTGGTCGTGGGTACGACCGCCCGCTCACGCCACCTTCCCTGGCGGACGGTCGAGCCGCGGGAGGCCGCCGGCGAGATCGCCGCCGCCGCCACCAGCGGCGAGGTCGCGGTGCTGTTCGGCGCGGAGCGCACCGGGCTCACCAACGAGGACCTCGAGCGCTGCCAGTTGCTGCTGACGATCCCGACGGGTGCGGCCTACGCATCGCTCAACGTGGCGATGGCAGTGCAGGTCGTGGCCTACGAGATCCTGCTTGCGCTGCGGGGCGCACCCGACGTGGCGGCGGGCAGCGGCATTCCGCTGGCGAGCGCCCGCGACATGGAGCGCTTCTATGCGCATCTCGAGGAAGTGCTGGCGGAGATCGAGTTCCGCGACCGAAACGGCGCGGGCCACTTGATGGCGCGCCTGCGCCGGTTCTTCAATCGCGCCGTGCCTGACCAGAACGAGATCAACATCCTGCGCGGCATCCTCACCTCCGTGCAGGGCCGGCGGCGGCGCGCGGGCGACCCTCATCCGCGACCCGGCGTCGACCGTTCGTGAGCGCCGTCGTCTACCTCGACAACGCAGCGACGACGCCCGTCGACCCGCGCGTCGTCGCTGCGATGCTCGAGTGCCTCGGCCCGCAGGGCGACTTCGCCAATCCGGCCGCCGTGGCGCACGGGCCCGGCCGCCATGCGCACCGGCGCGTCGAGCAGGCACGTGCGGAGGTTGCTGCGCTCGTCGGCGCCGATCCAGCGCAGGTCGTCTGGACCTCGGGAGCCACGGAAGCCGACAACCTTGCGCTGCTCGGCGCGGCGCGCTTCTACCGGACGCGCGGGCGGCACATCGTGACGTCCCGTACCGAGCACCCGGCGGTGCTCGACGCCTGCCGACAGCTCGAGCGGGAGGGATTCGAGGTCACCTACCTCAAGCCCGGCCGGACGGCATCGTCGCACCCGGCCAGGTCGAGGCCGCCTTGCGACCGGACACGATCCTCGTCTCGCTGATGCACGTGAACAACGAGATCGGCGTCGTCCATGACGTCGGGTCGGTCGGGCGGCTGTGCCGCGCGCGCGGCATCCTGTTCCACGTCGATGCGGCGCAGAGCGGCGGCAAGCTGCCCATCGACGTCGAGCGCGACTGCATCGACCTGCTTGCGCTGACTGCGCACAAGCTGCACGGGCCGAAGGGCGTGGGCGCCCTGTGCGTGCGTCGTGAGCCGCGGCTCGGCCTCGTGCCGTTGCTGCACGGCGGCGGCCAGGAACGTGGCGTGCGCCCGGGGACCGTCGCCACGCACCAGGTGGTGGGCATGGGTGTCGCCTGCCGCATTGCGGCGGAGCAGGGCGGAGGAAGATCGCGCCCGCATCACCGCGTTGCGGGAGCGGCTGTGGCAGGGACTCGCGACCCTGCCAGGCGTGATGCTCAACGGGCATCCGACGCAGCGGGCACCGGGCATCCTGAGCGTCACCTTCGACGGCGTCGAGGGCGAGAGCCTGCTGTATGCGTTGCCGGGTCTCGCGGTCGCCTCGGGCTCGGCCTGCGCGACCACCAACGCCGAGCCGTCCTACGTGCTGCGTGCGCTCGGTCGCAGCGACCGGCTGGCCCAGAGCTCGCTGCGACTGAGCCTCGGCCGCTACACCACTTCGGGCGAGATCGATCAGGCCGTGCACGCGATCCGGGCCGCGGTCGAGCGGCTGAGGGCGGTGGCACCGCCGGCGAAGGCGACGTGACCCCGGACGACCCGCGCTATGGTCCCGAGGTGCGCCGTCGCATGGCCGGGCTCGCTGGCGCCGGCGACCTGCCGCCCGGGGACGACGTCGTGCACGGGACCGCCGGCGACCGCGAGCAGGGCGCCGAGGTCGTGCTTCAGGTGCGCGTCACGGCCGGGCGCGCGCAGCAACTGCGCTTCCGGGCCTTCGGCTGCCCGCATTTCCTCGCGGCGGCCTCCTGGCTGACCGAGCGGCTGTGCGGTGCGGGTCGTGCCGAGTTCGCGGACTGGGACTGGCGCGAGGCCGCCAGGGCGCTCGAGGTGCCCCCGGCCAAGTACGGGCGGATGCTGGTCCTGCAGGATGTGGTCCACGCCGTCGCGGGGAACTGGCCGGGCGATGGCCAGTCTACGGTGTAGAATCCGGCGGACCCGCCGCATCGGAGACCAGGTCGCCTCATGTCCGTATCCCTAACAGAGTCCGCCGCCGAGCGCGTGCAGAGCTTCCTCGAGAAACGCGGCCGGGGCGTGGGCCTTCGGCTCGGCGTCAAGAAGACCGGTTGCTCGGGCTTCGCCTACGTCGTGGGCTACGCCGACGACATCAAGGCGGCCGACGTCGTGTTCGAGGACCGCGGCGTCAAGGTGATCGTGGACGCGGAGAGCCTGCGCTACGTCGACGGCACCGAGATCGACTTCGCCAAGCACGGCCTCAACGAAGCATTCAAGTTCCGCAATCCGAACGTGCGCGGCGAGTGTGGGTGCGGCGAGAGCTTCAACGTCTAACTGCCTGCCGCGGCTGAAATTTATTGGCCGGCGAGCCGGCCGCGCGTATACTTGCCCGTTCGCTTTTCCAAGGTTGGCCCCGACCGGGCCCGCGCCCGCGCGGGACTGGATCGTCGGGGCCGTGTTCCACGTGGTAACGGGGCCCGTGGCCCCGACGAGAGGATTCGCATGGCCGTCGAACGCACACTCTCCATCGTCAAGCCCGATGGTGTACGCAAGAACGTCATCGGTGAGGTGTACCGCCGCTTCGAGCAGGCCGGCCTCAGCATCATCGCCGCCCGCATGATGCGGCTCTCCCAGGCGCAGGCGGAAGGCTTCTACGCCGTGCACCGCGAGCGTCCGTTCTTCCGGGACCTCGTGTCCTACATGACCTCCGGTTCCGGTGATCGTGCAGGTGCTCGAGGGCGAGAACGCCGTGGCCAGGCATCGCGAGATCATGGGCGCCACGGACCCGAAGAAGGCTGCGCCGGGCACGATCCGCGCCGACCTCGCCGAGAGCATCGAGCAGAACGTCGTCCACGGTTCCGACAGCCTCGAGAACGCGGCGCGCGAAGTCGGCTACTTCTTCGCCGAGACGGAGCTCTGCCCGCGCTGAGGCGCAGGGCCGCCGCCGCGGCCGTACCGATCATGGGTGAACTCGCCACACCGAAGACGAACCTGCTCGGCCTGACGCGCCCGGGCCTGGAGGCCTTCGTGGTCGACATGGGCGAGAAGCCCTTCCGCGCGCGCCAGCTGATGAAGTGGATCTACCGCCGGGCGGTCGGCGACTTCGAGTCGATGACCGACCTCGGCAAGGACTTCCGCGCGCGCCTCGCCGCGCTTGCGGAGATCCGCACGCCCGAGGTCATCGTCGCGCAGCGCTCGGCCGACGGCACGCGCAAGTGGCTGCTCAGGCTCGAGAGCGGCCAGGCCATCGAGATGGTGTTCATCCCCGAGCCCGGCCGCGGCACGCTGTGCATCTCGAGCCAGGTCGGCTGCGCGATGGACTGCACCTTCTGCTCGACGGCGCAGCAGGGATTCAACCGCAACCTCGACGCCGCCGAGATCGTCGGCCAGGTGTGGCTCGCCAACCGCGAGCTCGGCTATTCCCCGGACGGCGATCGCGTGATCACCAACGTCGTGTTCATGGGCATGGGCGAGCCGCTCGCGAACTACCGCAACGTGGTGCCGGCCGCAGAAGTCATGATGGACGACCTCGGGCTCGACCTGTCGCGTCGTCGCGTCACGATCAGCACCTCCGGGCTCGTGCCGCAGATGATGCGCATCGCGGACGAGACCAACGTGGCGCTCGCCGTGTCGCTGCACGCGCCCAACGACGAGCTGCGCAGCGAGCTCGTGCCGATCAACCGCAGGCACCCGATCGCCGACCTGCTCGACGCGTGCTGGCACTACGTGGAGAAGCAGAACGCCCGCAGCGTCACGTTCGAGTACGTCATGCTCGACGGCGTCAACGACTCACCCGCGCACGCGCGCCAGCTCGCGGCGCTGCTGCGAGGCCGTCCGGCGAAGGTCAACCTGATCCCGTTCAATCCGTTCCCGGGGACCCGCTACCGTCGCTCGAGCGAGGAGGCCATCGTGCACTTCCGCGACATTCTGATCAGAGGAGGCGTGATCGCGACGATCCGCCGGACGCGCGGCGACGACATCGATGCGGCCTGCGGACAGCTGGTCGGCCGCGTCAACGATCGTGTCACCGTCCGGCTCGGGAACCGGCTCGTTCCGGTCGCAGTGGAGCGGGCATGAACCGCTGCGTCCCGGCCGCGGTGCTTGCCCTGGCGCTGATCGGCGCAGCCGTGCCGGCGCAGGCCGACCGGGCGCAGGACCGTGCCAACCGCGAGCAGGCCGCCAAAGTGAACGCCCAGCTCGCGCTCACCTACATGAAGCAGGGCGATCTCGTGTCCGCCCGCGACAAGATCGAGAAGGCGCTCGACCAGAATCCGCGCACGCCCGAGACGCAGATGGCCGCCGGCTTCGTCTACGACCGGCTCGGCCAGGACCGCAAGGCTGCCGATCACTTCGAGCAGGCCGTCAAGCTCGACCGCGACAACGCCGACGTGCTGAACAACGCGGCGGTGTTCGAGTGCCGCAAGGGCGACAAGAAGAAGGGCGAGGAGTACTTCCTGCGTGCCGCGTCGAGCCCGCTGTACAGGACGCCCGAAGTCGCCTATCTGAATGCGGGGCGCTGCGCGCGGGCTGACGGGCGTCCCAAGGAAGCCGAGCAATACCTTCGGCAGTCGCTCGCCATCCGCCCGACCAGCCGGACACGCTGCTCGAGCTTGCCGACCTGCTGCACGAAACCGGCAGCAACCTGCCGGCCCGCGCGTTCCTTCAGCGCTACGCGGCCTCGTCACCGGCGTCGGCCGAGTCGCTGTGGCTCGGGTACCGGGTCGAGACCGCGCTCGGCGACCGGGCGTCGGCCGAGGAATACGCGCGTCGCCTGCGGACCGAGTTCGCGGTGTCGCCGCAGACCGGTTTCCTGGCCGATGCGGAGCGGGCCACTCCGTGACCGAGGCGGACGCCGGGACGATGTCGCCGGGCGACGGTCCCGGGCCGTCGCTGCGCCGTGCGCGCGAGGCACTCGGTCTCACCGAGCAGCAGGCCGCCGAGCAGCTGAACCTGGACGCAACCATGGTCCGTGCGCTCGAGAACGACGATCTCGCCGCGCTCGGGGCGCCGGTGTTCGTGCGCGGGCACCTGCGCCGCTACGGAGCGCTGGTCGGACTGTCGGCCGAGACGCTGCTCACGGCCTACGAGCGCTCCGCGAGTCAACTTGCCCAGCCGTCGCTGGTGCCGCACTCGCGGCTGGAGATGGCGCCCGTTCGCGGCCGTCCGCGCTGGCCGTGGGCGATCGGGGGCGCGCTGTTGTTCCTGCTGGCGGCGGGTGTCGTCGCGTACGTGTCCGAATACGGCCTCACACTGCCGCAATGGCAGGCCTCGCGCGAGGAGGCGGCGCCGGCCGCGCTCGAGGCGACGGGCGGGATGGAAGGGGGGTGGCCTGGGGCGGAGCAGGCTGCCGAGACCGGAGCGGTCGCGACGGGCGGAGCCCCGGCGACGGGTGGGTCCGGTGCCGCACCAGCCGCGTCGGTGCCGGACGCCGCCGTACCGGTCGTGCCGCCCGGGCACGTCAGCGTCAGCGTGTCATTCGCGGCGGACTCCTGGGCGGAGATCTACGACGGCGCCGGCCAGACGGTGCTCTACGACCTCGGGCGCGCGGGCACTCAGCGCGCGATCGCGGCGGCCGCGCCCTTGAGCGTCACCCTCGGCAACGCGCCGGGCGTGACGCTGGTGGTGAACGGCCGCGTGACGGCGTTGCCGCCGATTCCGGCCGGGCAGAGCGTGGCCCGATTCACCATCGCAGCCGACGGATCGCTGCGCTGAAAGGGCGGGTGGCAGACATGAGCGAGTACATCCAGGCCGTGCGCGGCATGAACGACGTGCTGCCGGGCGACTCGGCGGCGTGGCAGGCGCTCGAACGCGCGGCGCGCGAAATCTTCGCAGGCTACGGCTATCGCGAGATCCGCGTGCCGGTACTCGAGCGCACGGAGCTGTTCAAGCGCTCCATCGGCGAGTTCACGGACATCGTCGAGAAGGAGATGTACACGTTCGACGATCGCGGCGGCGACTCGCTGACGCTGCGGCCGGAGGCGACTGCCGGCATCGTCCGCGCCTGCATCACCAACGGCCTGCTGCACAACCAGCGCCAGAAGCTCTGGTGCATGGGGCCGATGTTCCGCTACGAGCGACCGCAGAAGGGCCGCTATCGGCAGTTCCACCAGATCGACGTCGAGGCACTCGGTTTCGCGGGTCCCGACGTGGACGCCGAGCTGATCATGATGTCGGCGCGGCTGTGGCGGCGGCTGGGCATCGGCGGCCTGTCGCTGCAACCTCAACTCGCTCGGCACGCCGGAGTCGCGCGCCGTCTATCGCGGCGCTCGTCGAGTACTTCCGTCGTCACGAGCCGTCGCTCGACGAGGACAGCCGGCGCCGCCTGGACGGCAACCCGATGCGCATCCTCGACAGCAAGAATCCCGCGATGCGCGAGATCGTGGCCGGTGCGCCGCTCATCACGGATCACCTCGACCCGGAGTCGGCGGAACACTTCGCCGAGCTGCGCGCGCAACTGGACGATGCAGGAGTGCCCAGCGCCGTCAACCCGCGCCTGGTGCGCGGCCTCGACTATTACTCGCGCACGGTGTTCGAGTGGGTCACGAGCGACCTCGGCGCGCAGGACGCGGTATGCTCCGGCGGGCGCTACGACGGCCTCGTGGCGCAGCTCGGCGGCGAGCCGGTGCCCGCCATCGGCTGGGCCCTTGGCGAGGAACGGATCGTGGAATTGATGCGGTTGCAGGGCCTGGCCGGCGCCGGGTCGGCGCTGGACGTCTACCTTGCGCTCGCCGGCGACGCCGCGGAGCGTGCTGGACTCCAGCTGGCCGAGCGGCTGCGCGACGCGTTGCCTGGCCTGAGGATCGAGACGAACTGCGGCGGCGGCAGCTTCAAGTCGCAGCTGAAGCGCGCCGATCGCAGCGGCGCACGAGTGGCGCTGATCCTGGGCGACGACGAACTGGCCCGCGGCGTGGCGACGCTGAAGCCGCTGCGCGAGGAGACGGGGCAGCACCAGGTGCCGCTGGACGAACTTCCGGTCGCGCTCGCGGCGACCGGTCCCGCGGGCGACCGCGCAGCCCATTGAACCACGCCGGCCCGCGCGCGCCGGCAGCGACGGAGTTTCGAGACGTGGAAGACCTGACAGACATCGAACGCGAAGAACAGATGCGCCGTTGGTGGAGCGACAACTGGGCCTGGATCATCGGCGGCGTCGCGCTCGGCCTGGCGCTGCTGGCGGGCTGGCAGTACTGGCAGCGCCACCAGGTGCAGTCCGCCGAACTCGACGAAGCCGGCTACCTTGCGGTCATCGAGTCGCTCGTCCGCAACCAGCGCGACGAGGCGGTGAGCCAGGCCGCAGCGCTGCGGGAGCGGCGGCCGGACTCCCCTTATGCCGACCAGGCCGAGCTGGCGCTGGCGCGCGCGGCGCTCGACCGGCGTGACTTCGACGATGCGGCGAGCCTGCTTCGTGGCGTCGCCGATCGCTCGAAGGACGACGAACTGCGCCGGATGACCCGCATCCGCCTCGCGCGCGTGCTGATCGAGCAGGGCAAGCACGACGAGGCGATGGCGAGCCTGGATCCGGCCACCGCCGGTGCGTTCGCACCGCTGGTGCACGAAGTACGTGGCGATGCGTACGCCGCCAAGGGCGATGCGACCGCGGCCCGCAAGGAGTACGACACGGCGCTCGAGTCCGCCGGCACCGACAGCGGCGTCGATCGCGACTTCATCGAGCTGAAGCGCGACGCCCAGGCACAGGCTGCGCCGGCGACGGCAACCGCGGTCGCACCGGGGACCCCTGCCGCCGTGCTCGAGGCGCCGACCGCTGCGCCGGAGGCACCCGCGCAATGAGGATGCCGCGCGCGCTGGCGCTCGCCGTGCTGCTGGCCTCCCTCGCGGCCTGCGACAAGGACAAGGAGGTCGAACCGCCGGCGGAGCTCGTCGATATCGAGCCCAGCGTGGCCGTCCAGCGCGTCTGGTCCAGCGACGTCGGCGGTGGCGGCGAGAAGCTCAGGTTGGCGCTCGGACTGGCCGAGGCGGACGGCACGGTGTTTGCCGCCGCCCGCGACGGCCGCGTGCGCGCCATTGATGCCGCCAACGGCCGGACCCGCTGGCAGACGGATACCAAGCTCGACCTGTCCGCCGGTCCGGGCGCGGGTGGTGGCCTCGTGCTGGTCGGCACGAACGGCGGGCAGCTGGTCGCGCTCGACGCGGCCACCGGTCAGCAGCGCTGGACCACGCAGATGACGGGCGAAGTGCTGGCAGCGCCCCTGGTCACCGGCGACCGCGTCGTCGTGCGCACCGTGGACGGGCGACTGCGCGCATTGGCTGCGAGCGACGGGACGGAAACCTGGACGGTCGAGGACCAGGTGCCGAGGCTGTCGCTGCGCGGCACGGCGCCGCCGGTGCCGGCGGGCGATGCCGTGATCGTCGGCTTCGACTCCGGTCGCGTGATGGCCGTGTCGCTCGCGAACGGCGAGACGCTCTGGCAGGCGCAGGTCAGCACGCCGCGCGGGCGCTCGGAACTCGAGCGCCTCGCAGACGTGGACGGCGCCGTGCGCGTCTCGGGGGACGACGTGTACGCCGTGGGCTACCAGGGCCGCATCGCAATGATGGCGCTCGACTCGGGGCAGATCTGGTGGGCCCGGGACGTGTCGAGCTATCGCGGGCTCGACCTCGACGGCGACCAGCTCTACGTTTCGACCTCCGACGGTGACGTGGTCGCGCTGCGCCGACGCGACGGCAGCGTGATCTGGCAGCAGGAAGGCCTCAAGCGCCGTGGGCTCAGCACGCCGGCGACCTTCGGCGGGACCGTGATCGTCGGCGACTTCGACGGCTACCTGCACTGGCTCGATCGCGACAGCGGACGGTTCGTGGCGCGCGAGCGTCCGGGCCGGACGCGCATCTCGGCAGCACCGCTCGTGGTCGGCGACCGCGTCGTCGTCATCGACGACGGCGGCGGGATCACCGCGTACCGCAGCGGAGGCGCCGCGGGCGGCTGAACGTGCTTCCCGTCATCGCGCTGGTCGGGCGACCCAACGTCGGAAAGTCCACGCTTTTCAACTGGCTGACCCGCACGCGCGACGCACTGGTGGCCGACCTGCCCGGGCTGACACGGGACCGCAAGTACGGCTACACCAGCCTCGGCCCGCGACGCTGCGTGGTGGTGGACACCGGTGGGCTGGTCGAGACCGCGGCAGGCGTCGAGCGGCTGATGGCCGAGCAGACCCTCAAGGCCGTGGCGGAGGCCGACCGGGTGCTGTTCCTCGTGGATGCCCGCGCCGGCTGCACGCCCGAGGACCTGCACGTGGCGGACCTGCTGCGACGCAGCGGCAAGTCCGTGCTCGTGGTCGTGAACAAGTCGGAGTCGCTCGACCCCGACCTCGCCGGCGCCGACTTCCACCAGCTCGGTTTCGGGCCGCCCGTGATCATCGCCGCCGCGCACGGCGAGGGTCTCACCACGATGATGGAGCGGGCGGTGGAGGGATTCGCCGAGCCCGAGGCGCCCGAGGCCTGGAGCGACGAGGACGGGATCCGCGTGGCCGTGGTCGGGCGCCCGAACGTCGGCAAGTCCACGCTGATCAACCGGCTGCTCGGCGAGGAGCGACTGCTCGCCTTCGACGAGCCCGGCACGACGCGCGACTCGGTACGCGTGCCTTTCGAGCGCGACGGCCAGCGCTACACGCTCATCGACACGGCCGGCGTGCGGCGGCGCGCGCGCGTCAGCGAGGCGATCGAGAAGTTCAGCATCGTCAAGACGCTGCAGGCGATCGAGGATGCGAACGTCGTGATCGGCGTGCTCGATGCGCACGACACCATCGCCGAGCAGGACGCGAGCCTGCTCGGCCTCGTGGTCGAGCGCGGTCGCGCGCTGGTCATCGCGGTGAACAAGTGGGACGGCATCGCGCCGGACCAGCGCGACGCCATCCGCGACGGCCTCGGGCTGCGCCTCGAGTTCCTGTCGTTCGCCGCGGAGCTCTTCATCTCCGCGCGCCACGGAACGGGCGTCGGCGACCTCATGACGGCCGTGCGCTCGGCGTACGACGCGGCGATGCGCGAGATGCCGACCAAGGAGCTGACGCGCGCGCTCGAGCAGGCCGTCACCGCGCACCAGCCGCCGCTCGTCCGCGGGCGCCGCATCAAGTTGCGCTACGCGCACCAGGGCGGCCGCAACCCGCCCGTGGTCGTCATCCACGGCAACCAGACACAGCACGTGCCTGCGGCCTACCGGCGCTACCTCGAGAACTATTTCCGCGAGGTATTCCAGTTGCGGGGCACGCCGATGCGCGTCGAGTTCCGCACCGACGAGAATCCGTTCGCCGGCCGGCGCAACGTGCTCACGCCGCGGCAGGTACGCAAGCGCCAGCGCCTGATCCGCCGCGTGAAGGGCGGCAAGCGCTGAAGCGTGCGCCGCGTGGGGCACGCGGTCATAACCCTGACTTCTGAGGCGCTATCCGCTGATGCTTGTGCGGCGGACCGCGCCGCTTAGACTGGAGGCATGGCCATGGCACTCCCTCGACCGCCGCGATCCGCCTCACGCGACCTGCCGGCGCGCCGTCTCGCGCAGCTGGCGAGGCCGCTGCGGCTCCATCGTGGCGGCGTCATCGAGCAGCCGGTGGTGGCCTACGAGTGCTGGGGCCGGCCGAACGCGGCCCGCGACAACACCGTGCTGCTGTTTACGGGCCTGTCGCCGTCGGCGCACGCGGCGTCCTCGTCCGAGGATCCGACCCCGGGCTGGTGGGAGTCGATGATCGGCGAGGGACGGCCGATCGACACGCGCCGCTTCTTCGTGGTCTGCGTCAACTCGCTCGGCAGCCCGTTCGGCTCCTCGAGTCCGGCGTCGATCGATCCGCGCACCGATCGCCCCTACGGCATCGCCTTTCCCGAGATATCCGTCGAGGACATCGCGCCGCGCCGGCCGCGAGGCGCTGCGCACGCCTCGGCATCGAGCGCGTCGCCGCGGTCGTCGGTCCGTCGCTCGGCGGCATGACGCGTGCTCGCCTACTGCGCGCTGTTCCCGGACGAGGTCGACCACCTCGTGACGCATCTCCGGGGCTGCGCGTGCCGAGCCGTTCGCGATCGCGCTGCGCTCGCTGCAGCGGGAGATGGTGCGCAGCGACCCGGCCTGGCGGGGCGGCAACTACGAACCGGGGCGCGGCCCGCGCCTCGGCCTGCGGCTCGCGCGCAAGCTCGGCACCATCACGTACCGCTCCGCCGCGGAGTGGAACGAGCGCTTCGGCCGCCGGCGCGTTCCCGAGACCGCCGGCTTGTCCGGCGACTTCCGGCCGCAGTTCGAGGTCGAGGCCTATCTCGAGCACCAGGCACTGCGATTCGCCGACTCCTTCGACGCGAACGCCTACCTGTACCTGTCGCGGGCCATGGACCAGTTCGACCTCGCCGAGCACGGCGCGGGTTCGCTGGCGACGGCTTTCGCGCGAAGTTCCGCGTCCAGCGCGCGCTCGTGCTCGGCGTCGAGACCGACATGCTGTTCCCGATCGACCAGCAGCGCGAGATTGCCGAACAGCTGCGCGCGCCGGGCCGCGACGGTCCAGTTCCACGCGTTCCCGTCGCTGCAGGGCCACGATGCGTTCCTGGTCGATCTGGCGCGCTTCGAGCCCGCGATCGGCGAGTTCCTCGCAGGCGTTTCGATCGGTCCGTCAGCCGCGTCCTGACGGCGGGCAGGTCGCGCATGGAGGAGGTGGCCGGGAGGCGGTCAGCCGTCCGGCGCCGGCAGGAACAGCGCCGGGTCCACCAGTGCGCGGTTGACGGCGACGCCCCAGTGCAGGTGCGGGCCGGTCACCCGACCGGTCGCGCCGACGAGTCCGAGGATCGTGCCCGTGTCCGACCTCGTCGCCCGGCTTCACGTCGATCCGGCTCAGGTGGCAGTACATCGTCACCACGCCCGGCCCGTGGTCGACGAACACGGTGTTGCCGTTGAAGAAGAAATCCCCCGCGTCGAGCACGCGGCCGGGTGCCGGACTGCGGACCGGCGTGCCGGTCGGGGCGGCGATGTCCATGCCGCTGTGCGGATTGCGCGGCTGGTCGTTGAAGAACCGTCGCAGGCCGAAGCTGCTCGAGCGGCGACCTGCGACCGGCGGCTGCAGCGCGAGCTGCGGCTGTCGCTCGGCCGAGATAGGTGCCGAGCGCGGCGTCGATGCGTTGCCGTTCCCCGGCGATGCGCTCGAGGTCTTCCTTGCGACGGATCGACGTGGCGCTTGTTCGGCCACGGTCAGTCGCTGCTCCGCGTACTGCTTCGGCGCGACGCTGAACTCGAGCAGCGCGGGCGCGTCGTCTCGCCCGACGGCTGCCAGCTCGCGGCATGCTCGCCAGGAGTCGTGTCGAGCGGTATGCCCACCAGCGCCACCCAGCCGCCCGGGCCGCGCAGCACCGGCGCGCGGTGGTCGTTGAAGATCACGTCACCCGGCGGCGACTCGTCCTCGCCCAGATCGAGGATCGCGATGCCGCCCGGCACACGGCTCTCGCGCGGCAGCGCCGCAGGTCGGTGGCGTCGCGGCGGCCCCGGCCGCCAGCAGGGCCAGCGCCACGGCGAGGGCGGGCCGGAGCCTGCCTGTCAAACTCCGGGAGCGTGCCCGCAAGCGGCTCAATCCGGATCCCCGGCGGTGTCGATCTCGGGCCGAACCTCGACGACCTGCGCGCGTCGAAGTCGCCGCGTGCAAGTCGCGCCGCGACGCGGTCTCCGGGTCGCAGGGCCGCGGCGTCCCGCAGCACCGTGCCGCGCCGCGTCGGTGACGATGGCGTAGCCGCGATCGAGCGTCGCGAGCGGGCTCACGGCGTGCAGCGTGCGGGCCGCGAGCTCGAAGCGCTGCGCGATCCGCCGATACGCGACCGTCGACCGCCGCGGCAAGCGCGCGCCGCGCCGCCTCGAGCCGCAGGCGGAGCGCCGCCACGCGCAACGCGGGCGAGGCGCGCAGCAGCAACGCGTGCGCGGCATCGTGCCGGGCACGGTGGCGCTGCGACGCGGTGCGCGCATCGCGAGCCGCAGCCGGCCTCGAGCTCGTCGAGCCGCTGGGCGCGCTGGCGCAGCACCACGCCGGGGTGCGACCCGCGCGAGGCGTTGTTCGCGCAGATTGCAGCGCCTGCCGCTGGTCCGTCAGCCGCCGCCGCACCGCGAGCGTGAGGCGGCGCGCGCGTGGCGCCCAGGGTCCGCAACCACTCGGCTCGATCCGGCACCACGCGCTCGGCGGCCCCGGAAGGCGTCGGCGCGCGCTCGTCGGCGACGAAGTCGGCGATCGTGACGTCGACCTCGTGGCCGACGCCGCTGACGACCGGGATCGGGCAGGCGAAGATCGCGCGCGCGACCGCCTCGTCGTTGAAGGCCCACAGGTCCTCGAGCGAGCCGCCGCCGCGCGCCACGATCAGCACGTCGCAGTCGCGCCGCTCGCCGGCCAGCCGGATTGCCTGCTCGATCTCGCGCGGCGCCGCGGCGCCCTGCACCGCGACCGGGTAGATGAGCACCGGGACGGCCGGGAAGCGGCGCCGCAGGATGTGCAGGATGTCGCGGACGGCAGCGCCCGTGGGCGAGGTGATCACGCCGATGCGTCGCGGCAGCGGCGGCAACGGCTGCTTGTGCCGGCGTGTCGAACAGCCCCTCGGCGGTGAGCTTCTGCTTCAGTTCCTCGAAGCGACGTCGCAGCAGCCCCTCGCCGGCCTCCTCGAGGTGCTCGATCACGACCTGGAACTCGCCGCGCGGCTCGTAGAGGCTCACCCGGCCGCGTGCCAGCACCTGGGCGCCGTCGCGGACCGGGAAGCGCACCATCAGGTTGCGCTGCCGGAACATGGCGCAGCGCACCTGCGCCGCGGCGTCCTTGAGCGAGAAGTACCAGTGCCCGGAGCCGGGTCGGGACAGGTTCGAGATCTCGCCCTCGAGCCAGAGCGAGCCCAGGCCCCGCTCGAGCAGCATCCGGGCCTCCCGGTTCAGCCGGCTGACGGTGAACATCTTCGGGCGGCGCAGCGGGCGTTGGGTCGGTCCAGGGATCGTGCATGTCGGCGGCGAGTTTAGCGACCGGGGCCAGCGGCAGGGCGGGTGCGCCGTTTCCCCTCGCAGGTCCCGGCGGGTACAATTGCGCGCTTCCTTTCACCGCCGGGTCCGCCCATGCTGCGCATCCTCGAGGAAGCCCTCACCTTCGACGACGTCCTGCTGGTGCCTGCCTACTCGCAGGTGCTGCCGCACGAGGTCGGCCTCGGCACGCAGCTCACCCGCGGCATCCGCCTCAACCTGCCGATCCTCTCGGCGGCGATGGACACCGTGACCGAGCACCGGCTCGCGATCGCGATCGCGCAGGAGGGCGGCATCGGCATCGTCCACAAGAACATGTCGATCGAGTCAGCAGGCGCGCGAGGTGGCGCGGGTCAAGCGCTTCGAGAGCGGCATCATCCACGACCCGATCACCGTGCGCCCCGAGGCCACCATTCGCGAGGTGCTCGAGCTCACCCGCGCCAAGAACATCTCCGGCGTGCCGGTCGTGCGCGACGGCAAGGCCGTCGGCATCGTCACGCACCGCGACCTGCGCTTCGAGACGCGGTTCGATGCGCCGGTGTCCTCGGTGATGACGCCGCGCGAGCGGCTCGTCACCGTGCGCGAGAACTCGCCCAAGGACGAAGTGCTGGGGCTGCTGCACAAGCACCGCATCGAGAAGGTGCTGGTGATCGACGACGACTTCGCGCTCAAGGGCATGATCACGGTCAAGGACTTCCAGAAGGCCACCGAGTTCCCGCGCGCCTGCAAGGACGAGCGCGGCGCACTGCGCGTCGGCGCCGCGGTCGGCACGAGCGCCGACACGCTCGATCGCGTCGCGGCGCTGCGCGAGGCCGGCGTCGACGTGATCGTCGTCGACACCGCGCACGGCCACTCGCGCGGCGTGATCGAGACCGGTGGCCAGGATCAAGGCCAAGCTGGCCCGCGCAGCAGGTGATCGCCGGCAACATCGTCACCGCCGAGGCGGCCATGGCGCTGGTCGACGCCGGCGCCGACGCCGTCAAGGTCGGCATCGGCCCGGGCTCGATCTGCACCACGCGCGTCGTGGCGGGCGTCGGCGTGCCGCAGATCTCGGCGGTCGCGAACGTGGCGGCAGCGCTCGCGCCGCACGGCGTGCCCGTGATCGCCGACGGCGGCATCCGCTTCTCGGGCGACGTCGCCAAGGCGATCGTCGCCGGTGCCTACTGCGTGATGATCGGCAGCCTGTTCGCGGGCACCGAGGAATCGCCCGGGCGAGGTCGAGCTCTACCAGGGCGCCTCGTACAAGTCCTATCGCGGCATGGGCTCGCTCGGCGCGATGGCGCAGGCGCACGGCTCGCGCGACCGCTATTTCCAGGACACCACGGCCGAGCTCGAGAAGCTCGTGCCCGAGGGCGTCGAGGGCCGCGTGCCGTACAAGGGCAGCATCGTCGCGATCCTGCACCAGCTCATCGGCGGCCTGCGCGCCGCGATGGGCTACACGGGCAGCGGCAGCATCGAGGAGATGCGCACCCGGCCGAAGTTCGTGCGCATCACCGGGGCCGGGCATGCGCGAGAGCCACGTCCACGACGTGACCATCACCAAGGAAGCGCCGAACTACCGTGTCCGCTGAGCACGCCGCGGCCCGCCCGGCGGACATCCACGCCAACCGGATCCTGATCCTCGACTTCGGCTCGCAGTACACGCAGCTGATCGCGCGGCGCGTGCGCGAGCTCGGCGTCTACTGCGAGATCCACCCGTGGGACGTGGGCGACGAGGCGGTGCGTGCCTTCGGCGCGCGCGGCGTCATCCTGTCGGGCGGCCCGGAGTCGGTCACGCAGCCCGGCGCGCCGGCCGCGCCCGCGGCCGTGTTCGAGCTCGGCGTCCCGGTGCTCGGCATCTGCTACGGCATGCAGACGATGGCCGCGCAGCTCGGCGGCCGCGTCGAGCCCGGCGCCGTGCACGAGTTCGGCTACGCCGAGGTGCGCGCGCGCGGCCACTCGGCGCTGCTGCGCGACATCGAGGACCGCGTCAACGCCGAGGGCCACGGCCTGCTCGACGTCTGGATGAGCCACGGCGATCGAGTCGTCGAGCTGCCGCCCGGCTTCAAGGCCATCGCGTCAACGCCCGACCTGCCGTTCGCGGGCATGGCCGACGAGACGCGGCGCTTCTACGCGCTGCAGTTCCACCCCGAGGTCACGCACACCCGCCAGGGCACGCGGATCTACGAGCGCTTCCTGCACGGCATCTGCGGCTGCGACTCGAGCTGGAGCGCCGGCAACATCATCGAGGATGCGGTCGCGCGCGTGCGCGCGCAGGTCGGCGGCGGCAAGGTGCTGCTGGGGCTGTCCGGCGGCGTGGACTCCTCGGTCGTCGCGGCGCTGCTGCACAAGGCGATCGGCGACCAGCTGACCTGCGTGTTCGTCGACCACGGCCTGCTGCGCCACCACGAGGGCGACCAGGTGATGGCCGTGTTCGCGCGCAACCTCGGCGTGCGGGTGATCCGCGTCGACGCCGCCGAGCGCTTCTTCACGGCGCTCGCGGGCGTCGCGGACCCCGAGGCCAAGCGCAAGATCATCGGTCGCCTGTTCATCGAGGTCTTCGACGAGGAGGCGCACAAGCTCGAGGGCGTGGAGTTCCTCGCGCAGGGCACCATCTACCCCGACGTGATCGAGTCGGCCGGCAGCAAGACCGGCAAGGCGCACGTCATCAAGTCGCACCACAACGTGGGCGGCCTGCCGGAGACCATGAAGCTCAGGCTCGTCGAGCCGCTGCGCGAGCTGTTCAAGGACGAGGTGCGGCGCATCGGCGTCGAACTCGGCCTGCCCGCCGAGATGGTCCAGCGCCACCCGTTCCCGGGCCCGGGCCTCGGCGTGCGCATCCTCGGCGAGGTGACCCGCGCCGCGGCCGACACGCTGCGCCTCGCCGATCACATCTTCATCGAGGAACTGCGCAGGGCGGGCTGGTACGACAAGACCAGCCAGGCCTTCGCGGTGTTCCTGCCCGTGAAGAGCGTCGGCGTCACCGGCGACGGCCGGCGCCACGAGCCCGTGATCGCGCTGCGGGCCGTCGAGACCGTGGACTTCATGACGGCGCACTGGGCGCACCTGCCGTACGAGCTGCTCGACGTCTGCTCGCGGCGCATCGTCAACGAGGTGAAGGGCATCTCGCGCGTGGTCTACGACATCAGCGGCAAGCCGCCTGCCACGATCGAGTGGGAGTGAGGGAGCGGCGGTTGATTGTGCGCCGGCCTGCAGGGCCGGACGCGGTCGCCAGAATTTTCGATCGAAGGCGCAAGGAATGCGGTTCCCGGTTGAACTCGTGGTGGCATAGCCTGCTGCGTCCCCGCCGTCCCCAGGGACGCCCGTCATGTCTGTTGCCGCCTATGCGCGACGACCGCGTGCGCCGCTGTTTCTGGATCCGCCCGGCTACGCGCGCGACCGGCCCGAGACGACGCTGCTGTATCGGCTCGTCGAGCGGCACTATCCGGCGTTTCGTGCACTGCGCTGTGAGTCCGGCAGGCCGCTGCCGGAGTACGTCTAGCAGCAGTTCGAGGCCTGCCTCCGGTGTTCCGCCATCTGCCGGCGCCCACCGGCGCGCAGCTGCAGATCGTGGTGCAGCAGATCGCCGAACCTGTCGGTCATGTGCTGGACCGGCGCGGTCTGGTCGAGCGGGACACGGAGAACGCCTGGCTTGCCGGCGACGGCGAGGCGGCTCCGGATCATCGCCAGCATCGAAGAGCCCGAGGTCATTGCGAAAATCCTCGCGCACCTGGAGCGCGTGGCGTCGGAGCAGTACTCGGCCGAGTGGCCGCTTGGCGCGCGGGCACCGCCGTCGCCGGGCGCCCAAGCCGCCCGAGTGGCGGGATTCAGCCTCGCGGCGGCAACCGCGGCCCGCACACCAGACCCACTACGCGAACCGAACCGAATCGGGCAGGCGAGGCGCTTTGAAAGTACCATCCGCTGACGCCAGTCGAGTTCAAGCGACAGTGGTCAACAACCCGCCCGACGGAGGCCATCTGCCAAGCCTGAGACCGTCCTAAGAATGCCGGCAGGTCAGTTCCGCAGGGTGGTCTTGTTGAAAACACGATGCGCTAGGAAATACGCAAATCATGACGGGGCGTCCGGTCCATCCGCCAGGGTCTTTTCCATGGGGGATCGCGCGGCGGCTATCTGGCCATTGGAGACCATTGGAAATGCGAACCAACCTCCAGATGCTCCGACAAACGAGGATCGCATCTGGCGTGCGTGGCCTCGCGTACCGGGCGCTGATCGGTGACGATACGTGGCCGCCGACTTTCCGTGCGCCGGAAGACCGCTCTCTGCGTCCCGAGGCCAGCCACAACGTCTATGTCCACGTTCCCTTCTGCGAGGCGCTCTGCCCCCACTGCCCCTACAACAAGGTGAAGGCCGATCCCCGCGCGATGTCCGACTACCGGGACGCTCTTCTTCGCGAAATTCGTGCTTACTCGGAGGGTCCCGCAGCCCCGTTGAAGGTGGCCTCTCTGTATTTCGGGGGCGGGACGCCAAGCCTGACGCCCGAGATCGTGGGGGATGTGATCGCAGAATTCCGGCGACTGCTTCTCCCCGACGCGGAAATCGCGATGGAGGTCCATCCGTCACACGCGACGGAGGATTTTCTGCGCCTAGCCCGAGCCGGCGGCGTGAACAGGATCAGCCTCGGAATAGAAAGCCTCGAGCCCCGGCTCCTGAAGAAACTGGGCCGTCGCTATTCCCCGGATGTGGCGCTGGGCGCCATCGCCCGAAGCAAGACCGGCGGCTTCGAGATGATCGACGTCAATCTGATTCTCGGCATACCCGGTCAGGAGGTCGACGCCTTCCTAGAAGGCGCCCGCGCCTGCATCGAGGCGGGCGCCGATCAGTTGTCGGCCTATCCGCTCTTAACCTTCGATCACACCCCGGCGGGTCGGTCCGAGCATATGGACGACTACGCGCGCGTCGATGATGCCCGACGGCTTCGGATGCAACGCGGTGTCGCCAGATTGGCGTTGGATTCAGGGCTGCGCCGGACGTCCGTATGGAGCTACACACGTAATGGTCTGTCACCATACACCACGGTGACCCGGCCCGATTACATCGGCTTCGGGGCCGGCGCCGGCTCCAAGTCCGGTGGTCTGGCGCTCTTCAACACGTTCTCGGTGCCCGACTATGTCCGGAGCACGCCAAGTTCC
Organism: uncultured Gammaproteobacteria bacterium; assembly: GCA_963712815.1. GTDB lineage: Bacteria > Pseudomonadota > Gammaproteobacteria > Steroidobacterales > Steroidobacteraceae > RPQJ01. The sequence continues at coordinate 310,555 of CAVQJL010000012.1, read as the reverse complement.
ACGGCGTTGGCTTACCGGCTCTCACGACAGCAACGAAAGGCGGACTGGCTCTACTGGCAGGTATACAACGCCCGGATCGAACGGCCCGCATACGAGGATCTCTTCGGTGTGCCACTCGAAAAGGACTACGGTCTGATGCTCCGTCTGCTTCGGGCGATGGGCTTCCTCAGACGTTCGGGAGAGGATTACAGACTGACCGAAAGCGGCGCGATCTGGGTTCACCGCATGCAATCCCTGTTCTCGCTGAACGGCATCGAGGCGGTCTGGTCGGCCTGCATGGAGGAGCCGTGGCCGAAGGAGGTCGCTCTTGTCTAGATTGTCCAAGGCGACTCGCAGGTTCGGGCAGATCGGAGTACAGGAAGGATAATCTCGGTCATGTGCTGGAACGGCCCGGCTCGGCCCGCGGCAGAAGCTCGAGCGACTGTGCCGCTACGTGAGCCGCCCGCCGGTGGCGACCGAACGCATGGTCATGATCTCATCCGGCTAGCTACGCTACGCGCTGAAGACTCCGTACCGCGACGGCACGACGCACATCGCGAGCATCGAAGAGCCCGAGGTCATTGCGAAGATCCTCGCGCACCTGGAGCGCGTGGCGCCGGATAGGCATGTAAAGGTTTCCTTGTTACGGTTGACGTAACACGAGGAAGCCCCGCGAAATCGGGGCTTTCTTTTTCCGGACTCGGTTGGCAGGTGCGAAGCTCGACATCGCGCCCGAGACGTCGCGGGCGAGCACGCTGTCGTACACGTGTATGCGGGATGTCATCTGGCACTGACGCGCAGCGGGAGTGGTCGTGCGTGCGCGCGGACTTGCTTCCGAGGGGTGCTGCAGGCGACCATCGCGCGCCGCGTTCCGCGGGCCCGGTAGCGGGCTGCGGTGCGAGGCTCCCGACACCAATAGCCAAGAACAAAGGAATCCCTCGAATGCACCTCTTCCGTTGCCGTGCGCCCGGCTTCGTCCGTGGCGCCCTCGCCGCCCTCGTGCTTTCCGCGCCGCTCTCCGCCGGCGCTACGGTCGTCGGTTTCGACCTCGCGGCGACCGTCAATTCCCGCAGCCCGGCACCTGCGAACCCGGCGCTCGACTTGCCGCCCGAGATCGCGCTCGGCGCCGCGGTCACGGCCCGAATCCGCTACGAGACCATCGCCTTCGATTCGAACCCGAGCCCTGTCCGTGGCGACTACAACGGCGTCATCCGCGAGTTCGTGGTCCGGGTGAACGGCCTCGAGTTCTTTTTGGTGCCCGAGCTGCCGGGCGCGTCGAACTTCGCGGTGGTGCGCAACGACTACCTGCCGCCCGGCAGCAGCACGCCCGCCGACTCATTCGGCCTGTTCGGCCTAAACGGCTGGCCGCCGTTCGCGCCGCCGGGCGCGACCTTCCAGCTGAGCCTCACGGGCCAGTCGCCGTCCACATCGCTGGTGTCGGATGCGCTGGTGGACGACATGCGCCGCATCGACAACTGGCTGGTGTTCTGGGCGATCTACAACGGGCCGACGCTGCACAGCAGCGCTACGGCGATCGTGACCTCGCTGCGTCCCGTCACCGACACCGTGCCCGTGCCCGAGCCCGCCGCGCCCGCCCTGCTGCTGGTGGCCGCCGCCGCGCTGCTCGGTGTGCGCAGGAAGGGCAGCAGAATCGCGCAGGGAACTCCAGTCTGACGCGGCCGCTGCGCAAAACGCCAATTCAGGGCTAGCAAGTCGTGGACGGCCACCGCTGGCCGATTCGATCCGTGGTGGATCAGCGCGACCACCGTCATGACATAGATCACAACCGTCGAAAAGAGCAAAAACATACGAGCGAGGGTCAAAGTGGCTTACCCCCGGAGTGGTTGGGGTCTTTGACTTGCGGCGCATAACGGTTCAGGTCACCTGCAAACGGCCACGAAGACCTTGATAGTGCCCATGATCAACACAGCCGTTTTTCCGGTGCACCTGGTTGTTATCCCGCAGTTACGGAGTACTGCCCCAAAGCACGAACATAAAAGATGCAGCTCTCGCCTTCGTCACACGAGATGGGATACCCTGACTCTCCCGTTGAGATGAAATAGCTCCCGGGTGCCATGAATCGCTTCTTCACGGCTAACCTCCCGCCGGGGGCAGACTCCAAACCGCTCCGCTGCTCAAAAGCGGGGGCGTCGCACCTCATCGGCCAGCAGCGCGGCCGCCTGAGAGGCTCGCCCCGGCCTCGGCTCCTCGAATCGATCTGGTCTGGAAGGTTGTTCGAGCCTACTATCCGCAATCCCTAACGAGAGGCAAGAGAGATGAGCGCTCGCACAAGAGGCCGCTGGGATGAACGACTGTTTGCGGTGCTTTGGCTCTGGATCGCCTTCCGCACGATCCTTCCATGGCTGGTGACATTTCGCCTGACTCTCGAAGGCGCGAGTTACAGCTGGGTTCTACCCCATTTCCACGGACGGTTGAGTTAAGGCTGAAAACCTTCGATCTTGCCGCGCCACTCTACGACGCATGCGCGGGTTGTGGAACCGCTCGAGGTAGTCGAACAGGTCCGCCCGTGCCTCGTCGCGAGACCGATATTGGCGGTGGTTCACGCGCTCCCGCTTGAGCAGTCCGAAGAAGCCCTCACAGGCTGCATTGTCGGCGCAATGGCCAACCGCACTCATGCTGCATACCAGCGCGTTGCCGCCGAGGAACTTCTGGTAGGTGCCGCTGATGAACTGGCCGCCGCGATCGGAGTGCAGGATGGTCTCCGAGCTGCCGGATCTCTGCCACACCGCCATCTGCACCGCGCGCACGACCATGTGACGATCCTGGCGGTGATGCATCGACCAGCCCATCACCAGCTTGCTGAACAGATCGAGCACGATGCACAGATACAGCTTGCCTTCGAGCGTCGGGATCTCGGTGATGTCGGTGACCCACTTGGTCTCCGGTTCGTTGGCGCTGAAGTCGCGCTCGAGTAGGTTGGTGACCCCGACCGGCCGAACGCCTGGCTTGCCGCCGAAGCGGCGCTTGCGCAGCCGCGGCCAGCCTTGCAGGCCGGCGCCCGCCATCAAGCGGGCCACCCGGTTGAGGCTGACGCGCTCGCCCTCGTCGGTGAGGTCCTCGTGCATGCGTGGCGCGCCGATGACACCCAGGCTGTCTTCATGGATCTCCCGGATGCGCTCCAGCAGGCGCGCATTGGCGCGCGCCCGTGGCCCCGGCGTGCGACACACCCAGGCATAGAACCCGCTCGTCGAGACTTCCAGGCAGCGGCACATCATCCCCACGGGATACTCGCTGCGGCAGTGTGCAATCACCGCGTACCGCTCGGTGACTGCTTCGCGAAGTACGCTGCCGCGTCTTTTAAAAAATCGCGTTCCCGGGTGACCTTCGACAGCTCGCGCTTGAGGCGGACCATCTCCTCGTCGCGGGGTATGCCGCCGCCGGGGAAGGCCTTGCCGCCCTCGGCGTTTGCCTCGCGGACCCAGCGGGTCAGCATGTTCGGGTTGACCCCGACCTCCAGGGCGATCTGCCGGCAGCTCGACTGTGATCGCCGGACCAGCTCGACGAGCTCCCGCTTGTACTCAGGGCTGTAATGCTTGCGCTTCGACATGGACACTCCTTTGGCTCAGTATGAGCCTTAGCGAAAGTGTCCGCGGAATCGGGGTAGAACCCTTCGACCACCGTCGCCTGCTCGAGTCCATCGGCAACGTGCCGCCGGCCGAGTATGAGCGGGCGTATTATCGGCTCAACGAGTCTCAGCCGATGGCGGCCTGACTCAACCACCGGAGCCTCCGGTATTTCCGGAGCGGTTCACACTCTGCGAACCGAATCGGGGAGGGGGAGGCGCTTTTACAGTATTCGCCGCCCCCTACCCGATCGGGTTCAGTCCTGCGGCGACGTCACCGGCGCGAAGTTAGCGTGCACGAGCTTCCACTGGCCGCTCAGCTTCGCGTATACGCGCGTGGACTTGGCCAGCGAGGGCGAGGTCTTGCCGTCCTTGTCCTGGCTCACGCCAACGAAGTTGTAGGTGAGGATTGCGACGTCGCCATAGGTCTGCACCTTGGCGTTCAGCATGTCGCTGGCGAGCGACTTGCTGCCGCCACGCATCTGAGCCTCGTAGAGCCGGTCGCTAAGAGCCTTGCCGTCGATCCGCACGGGGAAATCTGCATTGAACTCGGTGTAATCGTCCGCGGTCCATGCGCTCTGCTCAGCGACACTTTTGGCTTGGATACCCGCGTCCCACTGCGCGCGGGCGAGTGCCATGACTTCGGCGGTGACTTTTGGATCGTCGCCCGCGATGGCGACCTGCGTAAAGAGCCCGACGGTAGCGAGACAGCCGAGAGCAACTATGTATCGGTTCACTTGATGGAGTCCCCGTGTGGTTTTGGTTCGGTCGAACGTCGCGAACCAGGAGGCGCGCCGGGCAGGCCCGGATTGACGGCCCCTGATCCGTCCTGCCGGTTTATACGCGAGTGCGCCATAGCGTGTTCGATTTTCAGTGAAGACTCGCGCAGTGAAAATCGAGCGCACGATGACTTTGCTCCCTATCACGCGCGCAATGGCGCGTGCCGGGCGCGTTTGTCGCGGGAGCGGGCAAGAAAGAAGCCGCGGCGCGAGACCGTGGTCCAGGTGAATTGAGTTTCGATGATTTTTATACGGTTGCGCGACGGCGCAAGAAGCCCAGTCCTGCAAGGCCGAGGCCGAGCAGCGATAGCGTGCCGGGCTCGGGGGCTGGCACCTCGGGGGAGACTTGAGGATCCCAACGCGAAGATCCTCGCGCACCTCGAGCGCGTGGCGCCGGGGCAGTACTCGGCCGAGTGGCCGCTTGGCGCGCGGGCACCGCCGTCGCAGGCCCGCCTGCTCTGAATCCGACGGTGAGGGGCATCCTGGCGGGCCGGTGACCCGACCGGGCCGGGGCGGTGCATGCCGGGATTCCCGACGGCGGCAGGCGAGGCGCTTTGAAAGTTCTATCCGCCAGCAGTACGGATCGCTATCCGGACTGATCGGTGGCGCGACCGCGAGGCGCGGAATAACCGTTACACCTTCGCTCGCAATCCTTGTCGGTGCTGCCGGCACGCGCTGGTCAGGCCGCGCCGCGCCCGGCGATCACGCCAGTCGGTGGGCCGGCCGGGATGTGGCGCAGCTGAGTATCAGTTAAGGTGCGGCCAGTGATCGATTGGCCGTGTCCGAGCGGGCCACGAATGGTACTGCGCAGATTGGCCCAGGCGGTTCGCGAGCAGAGCTGGTTTACAGCCATCGTCGAAGTCGCGGTCGTGGTGGTCGGTATCTTTATCGGCCTGCAGGTCGACGACTGGAATCAGAATCGCCTCGACCGGAAGGACGAGCAGATATTCCTCAACCGCCTGCATGATGAACTCATGGATGCGACCAGCGTGCGAGCTTTCATCCAGAATCGCAGGATCGCAGCCTGGCATGATCTGCGTAACCTGCTTGACGCGTTGTACCAGCCCAACGATCGCGATCGTCTGACCAACTCCGAGTGTCGAACGATCTATGCCAGCCATATCAAGACGGCCAATATTGCCGAGCTCCCGTCATTTCACACGCTGCTTGCAACCGGCCGACTGCAGATCATCAGCGACGAGGCGTTAAGGTCCATGCTCGTGCTATTCAGTCAGCGGCGGGAGGCCATCGAAGAATTTGTGAACCTGGGCGGGTTCGAGCTCGCCTCCCGCTATCCGGAGATGTTCGTCATCGAGCCGTTTTTCGATACGACCGGTCCTGTCGAGAATCTTTCTGCCAGGATGACCTGCGACCTGGGAGCGATGCGGCAAAACCGGAAATTCCTGCACGAGTTTTATTCCAATGCCGACACCTACGACTCGTACATCGTCTCCGGCTTGTTGCCGATGCGAGAGACCGTCGATGCCCTGCATGAATTGCTGGATCGCAACCTGGGGCTCGATCACGATTAGGAAGCCGTTCAGTGGCTGAGTCCGAGCAAGTAATCCAGTCTTGTGTCGAGACTCGTTAGGAGTTCCGCCTCGGATTCGATGCTGCTCACCAGGCCGGCGAAACGCCCCCGGCTGGCAAGCATGTGATTAAGAAAGGACCGATCCTGGCGCATGCCATCGGTGTCACACACCACCACATTACGCAGGTCCGGGCCCAGGGAGCGGGCTAACAGCTCCGGGAAAACGGTCGGCAGGCTCTGCTGGTTGCCTCGAAGCTTTTCGGAGTAGGCGCGGAAGGATTGCTGCCTGGCCTGGAACTGGTAGAGCCTGGTCTTGAGTTCGCGATCCTTGAGCAAAGAGAGATTTCCCCCGTTGATCAATTCCTGCACGGTAGTCAGGTCAACCGGGTCGCCGTTCCGCACAGACGCCTGCCAGAGAGACCTGCACTGCTCCTGGCTCAGCTCGGGTCCGCCTGCCGGTTGCTGCAACAGCAGCGCCGCCGCGGTTACGTTATCTAACGTGTCCAGGTTGTCCGCGAGGCGCTGTTGCTGCTCTGTCAGTGCGGTCAGCAGCTCGCTGTGCAGTTGCTCAAGGTAGAACTGCTCCGACACCGCGTCCTGGCGCTGCTGTTTCCAGCTATCCAGCTGGAACGCGCCCCACAGGCCCAGCATGACCACCAGCAGATCGACGATGACCAGGAACCAGTTTGTTTCACGGGTGTGCTGTAGCAGGCGGCGCAGGATCATAAGTATTTCTCTGAACAGGTTGTAATATTCCAGCGGAATCTACAGTGCCGAAACTGGCGCCCGGGTGTCCACTGGCCCCGGCTAACCGACGGGTCACAGCCGGGTTTGAACATGCCCTGGGGCCCGAAATGGAATGCCCGGGAAGCATCCCGCACGTAGTCGTGTCCCTTGTTGGCGATCACTTCCCGATTGAGTTTCTCGTGCCAGCTCTGGACGGTTTCAGCCGACATGAGTACCAGGAAATTCCAGTCCGGAAACGCCACGGTGATCGGTTCATCGCCGTGCCAGGCGAAGTGGGCTTCGGCTCCGTGCTGCACCATCTCAATGCCGATAGTCTTGTTATTGGCATGCTGGATCGTTTCAAACTCAACGCCGTGAAGCAGCGGCGTGAAATTCTTGACGCCATCCAACTTCTGAATCGCTCGGGAAATACCGGAGGCTCCGGTGGTTGAGTCGGGCCGCCATCGGCTGAGACCCGTTGAGCCGATAAGTTGAGCCGATAATACGCCTGCTCATACTCGGCCGGCGGCACGTTGCCGATGGACTCGAGCCCGAGTGGCCGCTTGGCGCGCGGGCACCGCCGTCGCAGACCCGCCTGCTCTTAATGCGACGGCGAGGGGCATCTTGGCGGGCCGGCGACCCGACCGGGCAGGGGCGGTGCATGCCGGCATTCCCGACGGCGGCAGGCGAGGGCGGTTCGCCCGACGGCACGCCGGGACGAGTGGGGGATTCCGCTGCCGGCGCGGCATCAGCCGGGCGCCCAAGCCGCCCGAGTGGCGGGATTCAGCCTCGCGGCGGCAACGGCGGCCCGCACATCAGGCCCACTCTACGAGCCGCATCGGGCAGGGGGGGCGCTTTGAAAGTACTATCCGCAATGGTTCACGCAGCTGACTCAAAACAGTCGGCAAACTTCAAGGTCATCATTCTTCCGCAGGGCGGATTTGTGTATGAAAATTGAGCGATCCGAGTACGTTTTCAATCAAATATTGCGTGTCACACTGTTCTCCGTCGCGTTACTCGTCCTAGCTCCAGGTGGCGCTGGTGCGCAGGAGCTGGCACCAAAACCCGGGCAACGAGTCGTTTTGATTACCGGATCCACGGGTGGTTTGGGACGTGAAACCGCGCTAGCACTGGCGCGGGACGGCGACCATGTGATCGTCCACGGACGGAACGTGGAACGTGGAAACGCGCTGGTCGCGGAGATTCACTCGGAGGGTAAAGGAAGTGCCCGGTTCTATCGGGCGGATTTCGGAAGTCTCGACGAGGTTCGAAATTTGGCCACATCGGTGCTCGCCGATTATGACCGCCTCAACGTACTCGTGAACAACGCAGGAATTTTCAGTCCGCATCAGGATGAGCGGCGCCTCAGCGAAGACGGTTATGAACTTCACTTTCAGGTGAACTACCTGGCCGGCTACTTGCTCACCCGCATGCTGAGTCCCTTACTGGAGGCAGGTGCTCCAAGCCGGGTCATCAATGTTGCCTCGGCCCAGGCGCCGCTCGATTTTGACAACCTGATGCTGGAGAACGGCTATTCGGGGATGCAGGCCTATCTTCAAAGCAAGCTCGCCCAGATCATGATGACGTTTTCCCTGGCCGATGCGCTGCATGGCCGTGGCATCACGATCAATGCCTTGCATCCATCGGCATTCATGAACACCGACATGGTCGTGGAAGCTGGTTTCACGCCGGAATCCTCTGTTGAAACCGGCCGTGATGCCCTGCTTCGCCTGATCAACGATGATGTGGGCACCGGCAAGTTCTTTTACGTCTTAGAGGAAGACACTGTCATTGATCAGGCCTACGACAAAGACGCCGTCGCTCACCTGATGAGAATAAGCGATGACCTGATTGCAGAAAGTTCCGGTGACGAACATTGACTTCCGCTTTGTGCCGCGGCCATCAACAACCGCCACTTGTTTAACGAGTGCAGTGGTTGTGGCTAGATTCTCCGTCTGCCCCGCAGAGACTGCTGTGTTAACTGCTCGTATAGAGACCCCGCGAGGCCGCTGCGCCAGTGGGTGCTGTCGCTGCCCCTATGCGCTGCGCTTCCTGCTGGCGACGAACCCTGCCGCGCTCACGCAGGTGCTCGGTGAGGTGTACCGCACGATCTCGGGCCTCCTGCTGCAGCGGGCCGAGCTGACGCGCGCCACGGGCGCGGTGACGCTGGTGCAGCGTTTTGGCTCGGTGCTGAACCTCAACATTCACTTTCACATCCTGTTCGTCGATGGGGTGTACCTGCCGGCGGCGGCTGGCCCGCCGGTGTTCCGCCATCTGCCTGCGCCCACCGGCACGCAGGCTGTAGATCGTGGTGCAGCAGATCGCCGAACGTGTCGGTCATGTGCTGGAACGGCGCGGTCTGGTCGAGCGGGACATGGAGAACGCCTGGCTTGCCGGTGACGGCCGGCGCCACGAGCCCGTGATCGCGCTCAGGGCCGTCGAGACCGCGGACTTCATGACGGCGCACTGGGCGCACCTGCCCCATGAGCTGCTCGCGGGATCGTTCCTCCAGGTCCTGGATATCGGCAGAATGCGCTTCAGCGGGCTGAAGCCGGCAGGGTGGCGGGTGTAGAGCGGCAGTCCCTTGGCCACGGCCGCAGAGGCGATGAGCAGGTCGACAAGACGCGCGCATCGCGACGATTCCACCAGCCGCACCGTAGCTTGCCGTGCAGGCAGCTGGCACAACGGAGGTGCTCACCGGCGTCGAGACACTGGCGGGCCGTCGGATCGTCGATCTGCGGTCCTCGCCGGATGCACCTAAGTACGAAAAGTCGATGATTCTCGATATGGCTCCCGATCCGAGCGTGCGGGGCTCGTTCTACGACAGCACCCATTGATGCGGGACGCGCGAGCAAGTCGAACGGGCGCACGTGCTTTGCATTCCGCACGACCGACAGGGCCGGGCCGTATCAGATCTCGGGCTGACTCATCGGCGATCGGACCTTGGGGCAGACTTGGGCAGAGCATCGCAAGTTCGTGCTGAACTGGGCGCTGAGCGCGACTGACCGCGCCCAGTTCGGCGCCTGAGTGGCGAGCAAGGTCGCATGCTTTCACGATCAGGGGGTCCACGATGCCGATCCGTTCCTGCCCTGCAAGTCAGCGATCGACGCTCATGCAGTCGATGCGTGTTCTTGCCGCCGCTGCGCTTGCCATCACGCTGACCGCCCCGGCGTCGGTGCTCCGGACCCTGCGAACGAGGCACAGAGGCGCACTGACGCGCTTGCCTTCGAACGCGTCTTCGCCAGCCCAAGCCTCTCCGGCCCGACGCCGCGCGAGCTGAAGATATCCGCGGATGGACGCTGGATCACCGTGCTGAGGAATCGGCCCGAGGACCGCGAGCGGTACGACCTCTGGGGCTACGACCGGCAGGGCGGGCAGTGGACCCTGCTGGTCGACTCCTCGAAGTTCGAGTCGGGTCGCGAGCTGTCGGAAGCGGAGAAGATGCAGCGCGAGCGCCAGCGCATCGGCGACCTGAAGGGCATCGTCGCCTACGACTGGTCGGACGACAGCCGCTCGCTCCTCGTGCCTCTGGAGGGCGACCTGTACCTCGCCGGTATCGACGGCAAAGTCACACGGCTGACGGAAACCGCCGGGGACGAACTGAACCCGGTGCTCTCGCCGAAGGGCGGCTACGTGTCCTTCGTGCGCGACAGACGGCTGTGGACCGGTGCCACGGGTGGCGCGCAGGCGCGACCGGTCACGCCCGCGGAAGCGTCCGACACCGTCCACTGGGGTGAGGCGGAGTTCGTCGCACAGGAGGAGATGGGACGCATGACCGGCTTCTGGTGGTCGCCCGACGACGCCCGGATCGCAGTCGAGCGTTTCGATGAGTCGCCAGTCGGTGTCGTCACGCGGACGGCGATCGGCTCGGAGGACACCCGAACCTACGAACAGCGTTATCCCGCGGCCGGCACGCCCAATGCGACGGTCCAGCTCTTCGTGATGAGCCCGGACGGCTCCGACCGCGTCGAAGTCGATCTCGGTGCGGACCGGGACATCTACCTCGCGCGCGTCGACTGGGCGCACGATGGCAAGGCGCTTTACGTGCAGAGGCAGAACCGCGCCCAGACGCTGCTCGACATGCTCGCTGTCGATCCCGCGACCGGCAAGTCCCGGCTGCTGTTCCAGGAACGCGCTGCGCCGCGAAGCTGGGTCAATCTCTCGGACAACTACAGGTTCCTGAAGGACGGCAGCCTCATCTGGTGGTCGGAGCGCGACGGTTACGGTCACCTCTACCACCACAGACGCGGGAAGTGGCGGCAGTTGACCAGCGGGCCGTGGGTGGTAACGGGACTTGCAGGAGTGGACGAGGACAGCGGTCGCGTGTACTTCGCCGCCACGAGGGACGACGTCCTCGCCGGGCAGGTGTATGCGCTTGACCTGAAGGCGCCCGGCAGGATCGAGCGGCTCACCGAACCCGGCTGGTCGTGCACGGCGGCGATGGACGAGTCAGGCAAGACCCTGGTCATCACGCGCTCCTCGCCCGATCATCCGCGGCAGACCTACATCGCGGACGGCGCCGGCAAACGCATCGCCTGGATCGAGGAGAACCGCCTCGACGCCTCGCACGCCTATGGACCGTACCTCGCCAGTCACCGCGAGACGACTTTCGGCACGATTCCTGCGGCGGACGGAACGCCGTTGCACTGGATGATGATCACTCCGCCGCTCGAGCCGGGGAAGCGCTACCCGGTGTTCGTCGATCACTATGGGGGGCCGGGCGCGCAGGTGGTGACCCGCGCCTGGGAGGGCGCGTTGCCGCAGGCGATCGTCGACAAGGGCTACATCTATTTCCAGCTCGACAACCGCGGTTCCGAAAATCGCGGTGTAGCGTTCGCGTCGACGCTCTACCGGGCGATGGGCTCGGTCGAGGTCGCGGACCAACTCGCGGGAGCGAACTACCTCAAGACGGTGCCTTTTGTTGATCCAGCCAAGGTGGCGATCTTCGGCTGGTCCTATGGCGGCTACATGACGATCAAGATGCTGCAGGCGAACCCCGGCGCCTACGCCGCCGGCATCGCCGTGGCGCCGGTGACCAAGTGGGAGCTCTACGACACCCATTACACCGAGCGCTACCTCGGTGACCCTGGGGCCGAACCCGAGGTCTACGCGAAGTCCAACGCGCTGTCCGATTCCGCGAAGATCGGTGACCCACTCCTGATCATTCACGGCCTGGCCGACGACAACGTCGTGTTCGAGCACTCGAGCGCGATCATTTCCAGGCTGCAGGGCGAGGCCGTGCCGTTCGAGATGATGCTGTACCCGGGATTCACGCACCGGATCTCGGGCCCGCAGGTGAGCAGGCACCTCTACGAGACGATCTTCCGTTTTCTCGAGCGGCAAGGCGTGACACCGCCCTGAAGTCATGGACTGCCGGCTGCACGCTCAGGATCATCGCGAGCATCGACGAGCCCGAGGTCATCGCCAGGATCCTCTCGCACATGCAGCGCACGGCGCCGCTTTGCACGATGCTGGCGAACATTGCCCTCGCGACAAGGCAGCGGGCGACTCTGCTGATCGATCTCTCCGCGGGATGCGTTACTCTCTTGGGTTCCGCGCCGCTGGCAGCGTGCAACACGGAACCTCGCCATGAACAGGAACCTGCGTTGGCTGGCACTGCTGGGCGTTGTCACCGCCCTCGCGGTCGCACTCTATGTCTGGTTGTCGCCGCCCGACCAGCCGGCGCAGGCGCCGCCGGCACAGCAGGCGGCCGCGGAGAATCCAGACCCGCCCGCTGTGCGGCACCCGATCGAAGCGGTGCAGCCCGACGCCGCCGGGGAGCCGCTGTCAGGTGCGGCACCAGGGCCCCTGCCTTCGCTCGCCGACAGCGATCCGGCGGTCGAGGCGGCCCTCCAGGGACTCGTAGGCCAGCAGGCAGTGCTCGAGTTCCTCGATATCGGGCCCCACCTCCGTCATCTGGTCGCCACGGTGGACAACCTGCCGCGGAAGAAGGCTCCGACGCGGGCTTGGCCCGTGAATCGCACCGCCGGGCAATTCACAGTCGCGGAGTCGGACGGCGCGGCGGCGCGCATTGCGGCGGAAAATTTCGCCCGCTACACACCGTTCGTCGACGTGGTGACGTCGATCGACACCGGCCGCGCCGTCGCGCTCTACGTGCGTTTCTATCCGCTACTGCAGCAGGCCTACGAGGACCTCGGCTACCCCGGGAAATACTTCAACGACCGCGTGGTCGAGGTGATCGATCACCTGCTGGCAACACCGGAGCCGGACGGGCCGATCGAGGTCGTGCTGCCGCCTCACGACACGTCGATCGACATCGAGCGCCCGTGGACCCTGTACCGGTTCGCGGACTCGCGGCTGGAATCAGCCTCTGCCGGGCAGAAGATCCTGCTCCGCATCGGTCCCGAGAACGCGTCTCGGCTCAAGAAGAAACTGGCGGAGCTGCGGGCACGGGTGGCGTCGGAAGCGCCGGCGAGCTCTTAGAGTTGGTGCCGGAGTGTCCTGCATGGGGCTCGCGGCATCGGTGGTCACCGACCAGCCATCGAGTGCCGTTAACGTGTAGGCGATGGCGCTGCCCGAAGCGCGCTCAGGCTACTTCTTCAGCTGCACCTGCGCTTCCGCCGCTGTCGCACTACCGGCCTGATTCACGGCGGTTACCCGGTAGCGATAGGTTCCCCTGTAGTCCGCGGCGTCGAAACCGCTGTCGAAATACTGTCGCATGCCAGTCCCCAAAGTGCCGCCGATCATGCGTAGGAGTTCGAACGTGCAGGTCGGCGAGTTCCCGGGCCCGCTCGCCTTGCAGCGCTCAAGGAGAAACCCCGCCTCGTCGGTCGAGTTGTCCATCCAAGTCATCTGCACGCCGTTGAAGGCGGTGTTCGCTCCTTTACCCGTCTTGACCGCCGTCAAGGTCAGGTCAGACGCGGCCGCCGGGGCGGTCGTCGGAGCTGCAAGCGTCGTGCCCTGGACCTCGACCCCGGCTGAAATTCCAAAATTGTTGTAGGCCGAAAGCCGGAAAGCATAGGTCGTTGCAGGGCTGAGCGAGTAGCCGGCGAACGTCGGGTAGTGCACGTGGACAACCGCATTCGCCGGCGCTTCGTCCACCGGCTCCCAAACGCCGTTCAGCAGTACTTCGATCAGAAACCCCAGCTCGTCGTTCGAGTTGTCCGCCCAGTTGAACTGGATCGATTGCGACGAGATGCCGATGGCCTGCAGGTTCGATGGTGCCGCCGGCGCATCGCCCACCGTCTGCGTCGCTACATTGGAATAGTCGGAGGCGCCCAGTCCATTCACGGCTCGTACCCGATAGGAGAACGTATCGCCCGGATTCAGTCCGCCATCCAGGTAGCTGCTCTGGTTTTCGCCGGTCGTCGCCCAGGGTTGGAAGTTCACTCCGTCCGCGCTGCGCTCGATCTCGAAGTTGTCTTCCTGGGCGCTGCCAGTCGAGTTGTCCCGCCACACCAGGCGGATCTCGTTCGGATCATTGGCTTGGGCGAGCAGTCCTGCCGGCGCCGGCGGCGCTTCAGTCGACGGTGGATCGACCGTACCCGGCGGACTCTGTGCCGCGATGATCGCGGCATTCAATGTCGCTACCTGGGCGTTGTCCCGTTCATTCGGAATTCCGAGTGCATACCCCTGGAACTTGATCTTCGGATTCGAGAAATACGCCGACGTCGGGCCCAGGTACGACATCACCGTGCCGAAGACACCTGGAACGTAGTGACCGAAACCGAAGGGATAGAAGCTACCGCCGGATGCGTCCTCTGGATTGTGATCCATCCCAAGCAGGTGCCCGTTCTCGTGCGCATAGGTAAATAGGTCCGGGCAGGTCGATCGGTCGAAGAGCTGGTGGGCGGCCCCGCCATTCGGGTTCACGAGGTTGTTGCCCACGGCGATTCCGCACAACCCGGAACCAGGCGAGTCCGGGGAATCGAGATAGACATCGTTCACATAGAGCGCTACCAGGTCGGCACCGTGGAACGACCGCAGCGCGGCCACATCGACGTCGCGCGCGAACGCAGGCAGCGTCGAGACAGGGAGCGGGTCTGGAAAGACTTCGGGTGCAATCCCCGCATGAACCAGTCGGTAGGAGGCTTTGACCCGGCTGTTCTGGAATACCTGGTTCCCGAGATCAACGACCGCCTGGATCTCGGCCTCCACATTTGCCCGGCCGCCGGCTTCGGTCGCCACCGTATTGGTGTAGAGCACCATGACGTCGATCTGCGTGGACCCTTGGCCTGCTGCTGCAGTCGTCACCGCCGCGGGCCCGGCGATCCGTAACGACCCTGGCAGCGTCCCGCCCTCTACCGGCACCACGATCGGCCCAGCATCGCGCGGTGCCGTCATTGGAACCACCTGCTCCAACACCTGCCCATCCGCGCCCGTCCGCACTACGTACGTGGTCCCGAGGGTCTGGACGGTTCCGACCATCACTCCGTTCTTCACAGTCAGCAGCACCAGGCCATCGTTGTCCTGCAGCACTTTGCCGCGCCACAGCAAATCGCCATTCCCGCGGTCCTCGTGCAGGATGCGTCGCAGCGTGACCATTGGCCCGCCGGGCAGCGCCAGCGAAAAATCTTCACCGCCCTTCCGGAGTGCGGCAAGGTTCGGCACGAACTGAACGGCCGCTACACCGTGCTTGCCGGGCGTTACCGTCTGTGGTGTTCCCACGGCTAATTGCTGCGGCGGCGCCGCATGTGCCGATCCCGCGATTACGGCAGTTGCAATAATCCCACGGAGTTTCGTGCGCATGTGAGTCTCACCCTTGTTTCTTGTTTGTTGCCCAATCTTCGGGTGGCAATCGTGACTGCTTATCTACGCAAACAGGACCGTGTTCACGCCTTGCGTCGTCGGCTCATTGCGAGCCGAAGAAATTTCGTCTCGAGCCGCATCGCACCATCGGAGGGGGCCTGTCCATTACCTCGCGGAGGATGGCCCCGGAGTC
Organism: uncultured Gammaproteobacteria bacterium; assembly: GCA_963712815.1. GTDB lineage: Bacteria > Pseudomonadota > Gammaproteobacteria > Steroidobacterales > Steroidobacteraceae > RPQJ01. The sequence goes on along the minus strand of CAVQJL010000012.1, from coordinate 295,055 downwards.
ATTGCGCAGTTCCCGCTGCGTGATGACGCGGCTTTTCATTTCGGCCACTGTAGCGCCGGTCGCGATACGTAGCAAACTGGCGTCGCGAGTCTACGGGCTGAAGCTTTTCACGCTGCAGTCGGTCCTGCCCTGGCTGCAGGGGCTGGGGGTCGGTGGCGTGATGGATCCCAGGTCAGGGGGCTTCGGGCGGAGCGGACCCGGCGTGAGGCGTGGTGCCGTCGCCCTGACGCGGATCAAGGTCGAGGATCGCGGACGTGGAGACCGGCGCCACGCCGACGCAGTGCGACTGCTCCGCGACTTTAGGCGCCCGCTCGCGCAGGAAGGAATGCAGCGCAAGAGCAAGCAGTGCGCCGATCGCACCGGCGAACGCCAGGAACAGTCCGCGCGGGCCGAGCGTGTCGATCGCGAGGCCGCCGGCCACGGGCCCGATGACGGCTCCCACGCCGTTCGCAAGCAGCAGTGTGGCGCTGGCCGGCACAATCTGCGTCCGGGACAGCATGTCGTGCGTGAGCGCGAGGCAGAGCGGATAGAGGCAGGACGCAAGCGCGTAGAGCGCGGCGACGCCGCCGTCGAGATGGGCCGCGGAGCGCTGGGCGAACAGCGCGACGAACAGGGCCGCCGCCAGGGCGGCGCCGGCGACCCCGAAGATGGCGATGCGGCGTGGCACGTAGTCGGAGACGTAGCCCATCGGCCACTGGACGAGCATTGCGGCGAGAATCGACAAGCCCATGAAGGTTGCGATTTCATCGACCTGCAGGCCCATCTCGTAGCCGTACACCGGCCCCACCGTCCCGAACGCCCCGGGCACCAGCGACACGACCAGCAGCATCGCCGCCACGATGAACAGGTGATGGAGGCCCGGGTCGCCCAGGGTAACCAGGAACTGGCCGCTCGACGCGGCGAGGAAGAACATCACCATGTACGTGGCGAGCAGAACGCCGCGCGTCTGCGGCGTCGCGGGGTTCACGTCGTCGCCGGCTGGGCGCACGTCGGTCGCCTCGTTCGCCGAAGGCCGACGTCGTGCCTGTGTAGAGTCTCGATTCTAGGAGGGCTCCGAAAGCAGAGGAAGCCCGATGGTGCGGCCGGCGACCGAACCATCCGCGTCGTCAGGGCATCTGACTGGATACCGTGCGGCCGGAAGGGGGCAGCCCATGACTCGACGACTCCTGCTGGCAGTGCTGGGCGTGCTCGTCCTGCTCGTCGTGGTCCCGGTGCTCGTGGCCCAGCTGCGCGAGGAGCCGCAACGCCGGTTCGAGTACACGCGGCTCGCCGACACGGACCACCGCGAGGTCCGGTTCCGCAACGAGGAGCAGGACCTCGAGTTGGCGGGACTGCTGTTCGTCCCGCGCGGCCCGGGTCCGGTCCCCGGGGCCGTCGTCATCCACGGCTCGGGTACCAGCCGCCGCGACAACGGCTGGTATCTGACGCTCGTTGAGTACCTTCAGCGCAACGGCATCGCGGTGCTGCTGCCCGACAAGCGTGGCTCCGAGCAGTCGGCAGGCGACTGGCGCACGGCCGCTTTCGACGATCTCGCCACCGACACCGTGGCGGCGATCCGGTTCCTCCGGCAGCAGCAGGAGGTCGCCGTCTCGCAGGTCGGCGTGATCGGCCTGAGCCAGGGTGGCCACATCGCGCCGCTGGTCGCCAGCCGCGCGCCGGGGCTCGCTTTCGTGGTGAACGTCGTCGGCTCGTCGCTGCCGATGCACGAGCTGCTCGTGTACGAGGAGAACCACAACCTGCGAGCGATCGGCCTGCTGCCGGGCCTGTCCGACGCGCTGGCGCGGCCGGCGGCGTGGTGGGTGCGCCAGCGCCAACAATCGTTCTGGGAGGCCGTGGGCAACTTCGATCCGCTGCCGTACTGGCGCGCGCTATCCGTGCCGGCCCTGGTGCTCTACGGAGAGGACGACGCCAACGTTCCGTCGGCGCGCAGCGCGGCACGCCTGCGCGAGCTGGGCAATCAGAACATCGAGGTTCGCATCTACGCCGGATCGGGGCACGCGCTCGAATCGCCGGTCGGGGAGGGCGACTCGATCTTCCGGCCGGACGCACTTCGGGATCTGCAGCAGTTCATCCTTAAGCATGGGGCCGCCGCTGACACGCAGCACTCCATGCCGGTAGAGGCGACGGGTAGGCTGGCGCAACCCGCCACGCGCTTTTGAGCGTTCAGATTCTTGCGGTTGCCAGCCACGATGGGGTGGGAGCAATAATCTTTCGCGGACCATCGGCCCTCGTTAGCAACGGCGTTGCTGGCCACGAGTCCCGGTGTGCGGTGGGGCCGCCGGATCAAGGGGAGGAGAAGCTTTGCGTAAATACGTGGTCATCTCGGCACTGGCCGCGGCGCTGGCGCTGTCGGCGGCCAATGCCTGCGAGTCGGCCGGCCCGCCGACGGCGATCGACGCCGTTCGGGCTCAGCGCACCGCTTTCAACGAGGCGATCGCGAACAAGGACATCGAGGCCGTGGCGGCGACGATTCGTGAGAGAGTCGTCCTGGTGACTGGCACGACGAGCGAGGTGATCAGCGGCCGGGCAGCGCAGGTGTCGCTGTGGCAGGGAAACTTTGCAACTCCGGGGCGGGCCGTCTTCGTTCGAACGCCGGACTGCGTTCGTGTCTCGGAGGTCGTGCCGGTCGCGCTCGAGACCGGCCGCTGGCGGGGCGAACGCGAGGGCCAGGCACAAGAGCCGGGCGCGAAAAGTTTCGCGGCCGGGACCTATGCCGCAAAGTGGCACCGCATCGATGGCACGTGGCTGCTCGAAGCGGAGATCTTCGCGACCGAGGCCTGCGGTGGCGATCTCTGCCCAGTGGACGATGGAGTCGCGCCCTAGGAACACCTTCTGCGCCAGCTCCTGCGGTCAGTGCTCCACCGTCAACACCCCATCCACGATCGTGTGAACCCTGTCGAGCTGGTCGCTCCAGGGTTGCAGGCCGTCGCTGACGTACCCGTCATAGCCGTCGGCGTTGGCCGACCATTGGTTGAGGAACGCCTGGCTGGCGCGCATGGCCTCGAGGTCGCATTCCATCGCGGTGGAGATCTCGCCCATTCCCACGTCGAAGTACGTGACGGCCTTGATCAGTTCCGGAAATTTCACGGGCAGGTAGGCGAAGGCCCCGGATGCCGAATGGGTGGCGATCATGGTGGTAAGGGCCTGGTGCGACTGCTGCAGGCCGATCAGTGCCGTGCGCAATTCGCTGTTGCGGACGATTCCGAGGCGTCCGCTGGCAACCAGCTCATCGAATGCCGACAGGCCGGAAGCCGTGATGTTGATCCAGCTCGAAGAGCCGACGGCATTGCACTCCAGCTCGGTCAATTCATCACGTTGCCCGCGTCCGTGCAGCACGTCGCTGGCGCTGGCGAGGTATTGCCGCTTTTCCAGGCGGCGTTGGCGCACGCGGCTGCTCAGTTCCTCGGCGACGAGGATGTCGTCGTGCAGCGCGTGAAGAAATCGTTGTTCGGCGACGCGGTCCTTGCGCGCCTGGTTCCAGTCGTCGACCTGCAGGCCGATGAAAATGCCGAGGACCAGGACGATCAGCTCGATGAAAACGACAAACCAGTCCTGACGGGCGATGGCTGCGCCGAGGCGGCGGAGGATCATGCGGCTTTCCCTCGGTTGACGACAGACAATGGTCCGGCGGGCGCGGCCTGCCGATGCGCCGCGATGTGCCTTAGCATGCGGCTTGAGTCGGAAAATTTCACTTATCCTTCACGCGCCGGGCTGGCCCGGGTGTGGTCCCCATCAAAGCAAGAGAAACATGATGAACAGAGCAGCTGTCCGCGAATGGCTGGCCGGTCTCGGAGTGATCCTGTCGCTGATCTTTGTCGCCGTGCAGATCCGCGCCAACACCGATGCCGTCCGGGGGGCAACCTTGCTGAGCATCTCGGAGCAGAGCATCAACACGGCCCTCACGGCGCTCCAGACCCCCGAGGCGCGTGACGGATTGGCAAAGGTGTTCGCGGGGAAGGACATGGAGTTGACCATGGCAGAAGAGGACGCCCTGGTCCTTCTCTATACGACCTACATGCGTCTTACGGAGCAACGTTTCCGCCAGAGGCAGCTCGGCGCCTTCAGCGAAGTGGCTGCCGTGGGCGGCTTGTCCGCCGTCTACCGGGTGCCGTTCTTCCGACGCTTCTGGGAGACCCGACGCTTCGAATACCCCGACGACTTCGCGGCCTACGTGGACGAGGTTCTGATTCCGCTGGTGCGGGACGAGCCCATCCCGAGAGTCATCGCCCGACCCGGAGGCTGAGCCGTTCGAGAGCTTCCCCTGGTGCCACGCTAGCGTGCTGCTATTCACAGCGGTGGGTTGGCGCTACGCTGTGGCGAAAAGTCACGGACGAGCGAGCGGCGATGGACCGCCTGCAAGATCCGATGGCAGCACGTGGGGAGGATCGCAATGAGCACAGTGATTCGAGTGTTCGCGGTGGTTCTGGCGCTGCTCGCACCGGGCGCAGTCATGGCCGACGATCGGCTGAAGAAGTTCGCCGATGTCCTCAATGCGCTTGCGAAGCAGGGGAGCGGTCCGAAAGGGAACCTCATCGTCAACGGCGGCTTCGAGCAGCCGGTCGTCCGGCAGGGCGGATATGTGACCTACCAGCCCGGGCAGTCGTTCCCAGGCTGGGAGGTGATCGGGCCGAGGGGCGGCGTCTCGCCGATCAGTGGCGCCTATGCGAGTTCCGGCGTCCGGTTCGTCGCCCGAGAGGGCGCGCAATGGCTGGACATGACCGGGCCGAGTGCAAACACGGGCGCCGGGGTTCAGCAGACCGTGCACACCACGCCCGGCCAGGCCTACGACCTCGCGTTCTGGGTCGGTAACGTATCTGCCGGGGCATTCGGCACCGTCAGCACTGTTGAAGTACTCGTCGACGGCCAGTCGCTGGGGCTTGCGCGGAATGACCAGACCATCCCGGGGCAGCAAGGCTGGGGCCTGTTCAAGATGCAGGTGACCGCGACGGGCAACACGATGACCTTGGCCTTCGTGAATCGGGATCCGTCGAACGACAACAGCAACGGCCTCGACGCGGTCTCGCTGGTGCCGGCGCCGGTCAGCCAGGCATCGGCCGCGCCCGTGCCGGCGGCTGCACCATCACCGACGGCTGCAGCTTCGCCAGCGGCCGCGCCGCCCGGCGGGCAGACGCAGCTTTCCGCGACTGAGACGAATGCTGCGTTCCAGGCAGCTGGCTTCCAGCTCCGTGGCAACCAGTGGCGCGCCTGCGTCGACGATCCCGGCACGGCGAGCTACAGCCCCGGTGCGATCGACAGGGTCGCCGACCTGAACGGCGACGGCCGGCCTGAGGTCGTGATCGTCGAGAGCAGCGCGTACTGCTTCGGCTCCCCCCATCAGGGCTACTGGCTGCTCAGCCAGCGCGCGGACGGCAGCTGGCAGTTGATGGACCGCGGCACGGGCATGGTCGACGTGCTGGCGACGAAAGGCAATGACGGCTGGCCCGACCTCGAGGTCGGTGGCCCGGGCTTCTGCTTCCCGGTGCGGCGCTGGAATGGCCGCGAGTACCAACAGCAGCGCTGGGAGTACGAGGGCAAGCCCTGTAAACCGCCGGGCTGAAGTGCGGTCGCGACGCGATGAGCGGCGTCGCCGCAAGGTCTCTTCCGGCCGTCAGCGGCACCTTTAATCGCAGCGGAAGTCGTCCGCTCCGACCGGCTGGCATTGCTCGGGGAAGCCCGCCTTGCGCCAGTAGTCGTGGACGCCGCTTTCGCGGATGTAGCGCTTGAACTGCGGTGACTGCCGGTAGCGGCGGTTGTCTGCACCCCAGAGCAACGGAATCTTTGGCAAGAGGTCGTACGCGCCTAGCGGCATCAGGAGCAGCGCCACGTAGCTGTCGTCCAACGCGATGCGCTCCTTCTCTGCAAACGCCAGGATCTCGCGGACGAGGTCACCGTGGTCGGCCGCCGGGTTGCGATGCGCTTCATACAGCGCCTCGTGCCGGTGCCAGCGTGGCAGGTACCTGGACTGATTGCTGGCGAACAGGAACGCCGCTTTCTGCCCGAAGCGCGCCAGCAGCTGGAAGTTGGCGTACTGGTCGGTGATCGCGCCGCGGTCGAACGCAGCGAGGTAGCGCTGCCAGGCCTCGTCGTAGCGGTCCAGGCTGTACAGGACGTCGTACTCGTTCTCGCTGCAGGCCGAAGCCAGCGGATCGACCTGCAGGCAGCGCTGGAACGCCGCCAGGCCCTTGTCGGGTTGCCCTACGAGCACCCAGGCCAGGCCGAGCCAGTTCAAGGCATTTACGCTATTGGGATCCAGCTTCACTGAACGCTCAAAATCGGCGATCACGGCGGCGAGGTCGTGTCGGCCGCGCAACTGCTGCGCCGCACGCGAGCGCAGGTTGGCCTTCAGCGCAAGCGCCAGCGCGCTGTCCGGGGCCAGCGATAAGGCTCGGTCGGCATACTCGGTGCCACGCCGGTCGAGCTCGTCCACGGTGAGCGGCGTGTCTGTGTACTCCCCGAGCAACGGCTGCAGGGCGGCGCGCAGCTCCCAGGCAGGGGCGTACTTCGAGTCCTGCTGCAATGATTTTTCCACCAGCTGGTCTGCCAGCAGCAGCTCGCGGCGCGACCTCACCAGCGCGCGCGCCTGCAGGTAGTTGTCGTAGGCGCCGAGGTTGGTCGTAGTCGCCGTCCGGCCGACCGCGCCGACCTCGGTAGCCGGCAGCGCCGCGACCAGCGCGGCGACGATTGCCTTGGCGATCTCGTCCTGGATCGCGAACACGTTCTCGGCGGTGAGCGGCCGGTCGAAGGTCTCGGACCACAGGTGGCGGTCGACATCGGCATCGATCAGCTGCGCGGTGATGCGGATCGTGCCGCCCGCGCGACGCACGCTGCCTTCGAGCACGTGGCGCACGCCGAGCTGCCGCGCAATCGCCGGGATGCCGAGATCCTCCTGGCCCTTGAAGGCGAACGACGAGGTGCGCGACGCCACCTGCAATCCCTCGACCTTGGTCAGCACGTTGAGAATCTCCTCGGCCATGCCGTCGGAGAAGTAGCCCTGGTCGCCGGCCTGCGACAGGTCGGCGAACGGCAACACCGCAATGCTGGCGGCCTCGATTTTCGTGTCGGGCGACTGGTCGGGCGCCTCGATGGTTGCAGTTGGCGTCGTGGCCGGCGACGGCGCGTCACTTGCCCTGTCGTAACGCCAGAAGATCCCGCCGCCCAACAGGAACAGCAGCGTGATGATGGTCAATTCCGCTGCACTGACTCGCTGCCGGCCCTGGTCACCGTGGTACCACGCCGTCACGAGGACGACGGGCAAGCCGATCAGCAGCCCGAGGGTCGCGAACTGCTGGACCTGGCGCGGCCAGTCGAACGTGGTTGTGACGTACTCGAGGCCCTGGAGCAGGCCCCAGGCACCGGCGGCGTAGACGATGCCCCACTGCACCACCTTGCGGCGGCGCAGCTTGTCCCAGGCGCTCTCGCCCGCAGTCCCTGTCGGCACGTCGGTCACTGGTTGATCTCCCCTCGCCGCCGGAGTCTAGCGGGTTCCGCGGCGCTGGCGGCAGCCTGGACGACGGCTCATTGTCGAGCCCGCGCGGGCAAGGCATATTGATCCCTCGACCACACGAGGTTTTCACGATGCGCAAGCGTGCCGCGGTCACATCGGTCCTGGGCCTGCTGGCGGTGCTCGCATTTCCGGGTACCCCGGCCCTTGCGGCGGAGGAGGGCAACACCGTCGCCGAGATCACCCAGCTGCTCGAGTGGTTCCTCGCCCCTGGGAACAACCCCAAGGCGGCCACGCACCAGCGGTTCTGGGCCGATGATCTCGTGTACACGCGCTCGACGGGCCTCGTGCGGACGAAGGCCGAGATCTTGGCCGGTTTTGCGGGTGATCAGCCGCCGGCCGACGAGATCCGCTGGAGCGCCGAAGACGTCCTCGTGCGCCCCTATGACGACGCCGCCGCACTGACGTTCCGGCTCGTCGGTCGGGCCGCCGACGGCAGCACGATGCAGTACCGCAACAGTGCGATGTTCCTGAAGCGCGATGGCGAGTGGCGCGCTGTCACCTGGCAGGCCACGCCGATCCCCGAGCCGGGCGCGCCCTGACTCGAACTGGGTCACGACTTTCCGCACGGCCGTTTGATGACCGTGCTCGGCGAGTCGCCCGTGGGACTGACCCGCACGGATCCGTCACACCGCGATCCCGGTGACCTGTGGCCGTGAGCTGCGGCCCAGGTACTGCAGGAGGTGGGTCGTCAGGTCGCGCACGTCGTCCCTGGCCCGGCGTCCGGGCCCCACATGGCATTCCGTAGGTGATCTCCCGTAGCATGACCGGACTCGATTCGCCGGATAGGGATTCACGGGGCCGATGAAAGCGATGGCATTCCCCACGGTGTTGGGCTGTCGGTTGCGATTGACTACGGGCGTCTGCAGTTGAGTCGGCGAGGGAGATCGCATGAAGACCACGTACGTGATCGCTTCCATGGCGTGCCTGTCCTTGGCGCCGCTTGCGCCGAGTGCGGTGGCGGGTGACGTCGTCTACCACAACGGCACGATACTCACGATCAACGACGTCCAGCCGACCGCCGACGCGATTGCCGTCAGGGACGGGCGGATCGTTGCGGTTGGCAAAGCGGACGACGTGCTCGCGGTAGCCGGCGCAGACGCGCTGAAGATCGACCTCGAAGGCAGGACGATGCTGCCCGGGTTCGTCGATTCGCACGGACACGCCCAGATGATCGGGCTGCAGGCGACGACGGCAAACCTGTTGCCGCCGCCCGACGGTACGGGCAAGGACATTGCGTCGCTGCAGGCGCTGCTGATCGACTGGTCCGAGCACAACCGCGAGACCGTCAATAAGGTCGGATGGATCGCCGGCTTCGGATATGACGATGCGCAACTCGCGGAGCAGCGCCACCCCACCCGTGACGATCTCGACAAGGTCTCGAAAGACCTGCCTGTGCTGATCATCCATCAGTCTGGGCACCTCGGAGTCGCCAACAGCAAGGCGCTGGAGATTGCCGGGGTCAACGCCGCTACCAGTGACCCCAAAGGGGGTGTTTTTCGTCGCAGAGCCGGGTCACGGGAACCGAGCGGTGTCCTGGAGGAGTACGCATTCTTCTATCTGGTCAGCAAGCTGGCGGGCAATTTCGACGACGACATCAACGATGCGCTCGTCGAGGCGGGCACGAGGCTCGCGGCGTCCTTTGGCTACACGACGGTACAGGAAGGTCGAGCGATGGCTGCAGGACTCGGGTCGATGCGGCGCGTTGCCGACAGCGGCAAGCTGCAGGTCGATCTCGTGGCCTATCCGGATATTCTCGAGGTCGACGACATCCGACCGAGCAGGCAGTACACCAACCGTTTTCGGGTGGGTGGTGCCAAGCTGACGATCGATGGCTCGCCGCAGGGAAAGACCGCGTACCTGACTCAGCCGTACTACGTTCCGCCGGAAGGGCAGGCGAAGGACTACCGAGGATACGCGGCGATCGACCAGAAGACGACCAACGATGCCGTGGCGAAGGCCTTCGCCAACGGATGGCAGATTCTCGTCCATTCTAATGGCGATGCGGCCAGTGACTGGTTCATCGACGCGGTCAGGTCGGCGCAGAAGAAGTATCCGGACGCAAACAACCGCCCGGTACTGATTCACGGCCAGGTGTTGCGCGAGGACCAGGTCGACGCGCTCCGGGAACTCAAGGTCTTCCCCTCGCTCTTTCCGATGCACACGTTCTACTGGGGCGACTGGCACCGCGAGTCCGTACTCGGGCCGGAGCGCGCCGAGAACATCTCGCCCACGGGCTGGGTGCTCGAGCGCGGAATGATGTTCGGCAGTCATCATGATGCGCCGGTGGCGTTGCCCGATTCGATGCGCGTGTTGTCGGCCACCGTGACGCGCAAGACCCGCAGCGGGCGCGTACTGGGGCCGGCGCATCGGGTGCCGGTTGCAACGGCGCTGAAGGCGCTGACGATCTGGCCTGCCTGGCAGCACTTCGAGGAGGGTTCGAAAGGCACGATCGAGGTCGGCAAGCTCGCCGATTTCGTGATCCTCTCGGACAATCCGCTGACCATTGCAGAGGACAGGATCTCCGGCATCAAGGTGCTCGAGACGATCAAGGAAGGGCGGACGATCTACCAACGCCCGACAGGTCGCGCCGCCCTCGCGTCACCCGCGCTGTTCGGTCTGTACGGCAAAGCACGGGCACGGCGACGACGATTCGATCAGCGGCGTGGCGCCGGTGCACGGCGACGGCTGCTTCAATCCGGGTCTGAGCGTGCTGATGCGGGCGTTGGAGCGATCGGTTCCCATGCCTGGTGCCGCGGCAGATCACTGATCGGCCTGCGCCATCGCACGCGGCGCGGCCAGGCCGAAAGGAACACGCGGATGGGAATCGGCAAGACCGTCGCCAAGCAACAGGTCAATGAGACAACCAACAACGCGCTCGACAACATGGGTACCGTCGGCGACATCGTCGACCAGCACGCGACGACCGGCCCGCTGGACAAGGCCGACGACGCGACCCCGCTCGTCGGCGGTCGCCACGTCGGTGCGCATTGGTTTGAAGCGCACACGGAGTCGATTTTCGTGACCTCGACATCGCCGCGATTGACTGCAGGGTATGCGTGGTGAGCGCGGCGGCATCGAGATCGATAATCGGGACGACGGGAAATGCACTTGCGACCCTGACTTTTCCTGGCCGGCCTGGCCATCCTGCTCAGCGGTGCCGCAATCGGCGCCGACGGCGCGGACACACTGTCGCTCGGCCTCGGCAAGATCTTCACGTTTTTCTTCCTGACGCTCGGCCCGAACGCGGTCATTGCTCCGTTCGCCCGGGCTACGGCTTCGTCGACGGTCGCCGACAGGCGCAAAGTCGCGCTGATCGCCACCGGCATAGCGTTGCTCGCGGTATTGATCGCGGCAACGATCGGCATCAGTGTGCTCGGCAACTGGGGCGTCAGCACCGGCGCACTGCTCGTTGCTGCCGGCATCATTCTCTTCCTGGTGGCGATAGAGTCGATTCGCAGCCAGTACCGGCTGCCGGGGAAAGCGCACGACGACGTCGCCAGCGACCAGCCATCGCATCTGCTTGCGCACAAGCTGGCGTTCCCCTACATCGTGTCGCCGTACGGAGTCGCCGTGGATCGGTCCGGCGATGGCAATACTGGGCTCGGTGCTCGGCGTTCTGCAGGCGGCGCTCGGCGTCCAGGCCGTGCTGGTCGGGCTCCGGGTGGCCGGCGTCATCAGTGGAACGAGCTAGTCACCGGAGGTGTGCGCGCGACTCGTTGCGCTGTTTCCAGGCGTGTGACTTCACGCCGCCCGTCAGAAGGAGCTCATTGGTTCGCGGAGGGCCGCGATTTCTGTCGCAGTGGACTCCCGCCCGAGCACGGCGTTACGGTGCGGGAAACGACCGAACCGGTCGATGATGGCCTTGTGCGCGAAGGCGTAGCGTGTCCAGTCTTCGCGGCCCAGGGCCGCGATCAACTCCACTGCGTCGGCCTGGTCGGCCCGGTCCTCGCTGTGCTCGAAGGGGAGATAGAGGAACAGCCTTTCCTCGCGCGTCATGCCCGCATCGTCCCCCTGCGCGATGGCCTGACGGGCAAGCCGCCGCGCCAGCGAATCCGCGGCGTAGGCAAGCGGGCTGCCGCGAAACATGTTGCGTGAGAACTGGTCCAGCACGATGACGGCTGCGAGCAGTGTCCGGGGCCCGCCGAGATCGCCGCCGTCGCCTGCAATGAGGCGCTCGTGCAGCGCGAGGAACCGTTCGCGGATGGTCGCGTCGTTGGCGTCGCTCTTCGCCCACCAGCCGGCCTCCTCGATTTCCGAGAACCAGAACCCGAGGACCTCGCGGACCCAGGACGGCTCGCGCCCGTCACCTTCCGCTCTGAACTCGTTCATTCCGGCAGACCGGCGAGGCGCAGCGACTCGGCAAGAAAAGCAGCGTCCGCTTCGTTCCTGAACGGCTCCCGCGACATGAATTGCCGGACCGAGAAGGCGGGATTCGCCGCCAGGCACTCTGCGACGTACGGTCGAGCGCGCTCGGTTTCGCCGAGTCGCGCGTGGCACGCCGCAACGTATGCGGAAGCGCGAACGGTTCGCAGCGGGATGTGCGCGAACTTCGCGAGCGCATCCTCGAGCCATTCGAGTGCCTGCTGCACCGGCCCTGAGTAGGTCAGTACCAGGCCCATGTCGGCCCGGTTCCAGGCGTTGTTGGGGTTGATGTCCACCGACCGTCGCATGTGCAGCAGCGCCAGCTCAAAGGACCGCCGGTACAGGCAGGCGTGGGCGCTCGCATAGCCGGGGTCGAGCGCCTTTGCGGGCCTCGCCCCGGGCCCACCGGGGCTCGACCGAGTCCTTGCTCCAGACGACTCCCACGGCGGATGCCTGCGCGAGTTCCGCGGCGACCTGGCGGTCGAATTCCTGCCCAGGCACGATCTCGGGGTCCCACCAGACGGAGCAGCGTTGATTCTCGAGCGCAGCCACGAGCTGTTCGACTCGGGTCTTTTCGACGCGGGCGTAGGAGACGAATATGTCGGCCATGCCTTCGGGATCCTCGGTATCGCGATTGCCGCGATTGCCGCGATCGGTGCGGTCAGCCGGATCTTAAGGCCGATTCAACCGGCGCGGGGCGGCGTTCACGGCGTCGGAGTCTTTCGGCGGCGAGGGCGCAGTAGGCATTGCAGTGCATTGGACTTGCCTCGTTTGAGCGGGACTGCGCGTCGAGATTACTATCCCGGCACGAGCGGCGTCACCCAAGCGCGCGCAGCGCGTGGCCCAGGCGCTCGTAGTCCCCGTCACGGTTGTAAACCTGGCCGGAGATCCGGATCAGTCTCTTCGGCGGCGCCGGCCAGGGGATCACGGGGACTTCGATGTGGAACTGCTGCAGCAGGCGGTCCTGCAAGGGGTCCGCATACAGCGGCGAATCGCCAACGCGACCGTCACCGTCGGGCAGCGGCAGCGAGGCCAGCGAGCCGATCATGTCGTCCGGGCACGGCGGGTCGATGCCCAGCGTGCCGCAGAGCACGTCGCGGCCTCGCAGGGCGAGCTGGTGATTGGTCTCGCGCACCGCCGCCCAGCCGCCGGGCATGAGTTCACCCATGAACCGGATGGCCGCGGGCACCGACAGGAACGCCGTGGGATCGTCGGTTCCCGTCCAGTCGAACTCGATGAGGTAGCGCGATCGGCCGGCCCGCGTCGAGTTGGCGCCGTGGCTGATCACGGCCGGCCGGGTGCGCTGCTGCATGTCCGGCCGCGTGTACAGGAAAGCAGCGCCCTTCGGTGCGCAGATCCACTTGTGGCAGTTGCCCGTGTACCAGGCCGCACCGATTGCGGCGACGTCCAGGGGCAGCATGCCCGGCGCATGCGCCGCATCGACGAGGGTTTCCACGCCCCGCGCGCGAAGTTCCCGGACCAGCGCTTCGATCGGGAGCACGAGCCCGGTCTGGCTGGTCACGTGATCGAGCAGCGCGAGCCGGGTGCGCCCGGTGACGCGATCCATGACGGCCTCGATCACCTGGTCGCGGCTGGCGATGGGAAACGGCACGCTCGCCACCACGACCCGGGCTCCGGCACGGCGGGCGACGAAGTCCAGCACATTGCGGCAAGCGTTGTATTCGTGATCGGTCGTGAGGAGCTCGTCACCTGGCTCGAAGTTCAGCGACCGCAGCACCGCGTTGACTGCCGTGGTGGCGTTGGGTACCCAGGCGAGGTCGTCGGCGGGTGCGCCGAGGAAATTGCCGAGTGCGGCACGCGCCGCGTCGAGCAGGCCCTCGAGGTCGCGGACGAAGAACTGCACCGGCTGGCGCTCCATGCGCTGCCTCAGTTCGGCCTGGTACTGCAGCACGGGAATCGGGCAGGCACCGAACGAGCCGTGGTTCAGGAAGATCACGGACGGATCGAGTGACCAGTGGGTGGCGTTCATTTCACACCGTGCATCAGGCGCTGGATGAACGGTGCCAGCAGGAACAGGACAACGCCGGAACCGAGCAGGGCCCAGAAGCCGAAGGTGTAGCCCGACAGCGCCGAGGCCGTGGTCATGCCGGTCTCGCCGCTGACCACGCTGGCGAAGATGCCCGAGAGATTGTTGCCGATGCCGGTGGAGAGGAACCAGCCGCCCATGCCGAGGCCGACCAGGCGGACCGGGGCCAGCTTGGTCACCATCGACAGGCCGATCGGCGACAGGCACAGCTCGCCGATCACCTGGATGACGTAGACGGCCAGCAAGGTCCAGAACGGAATCTTGCCCTGGTCGCTCACCAGGTTCGAGAGCGCGAACATCAACAGCAGGAACGCGAGGCCGTTGAACAGCAGGCCGAGGCCGAACTTGCGCGGAATCGAGGGGTTCAGATTGCGCTTCGCCATCCAGACCCAGAGCCAGGCCACGACCGGCGCGAGTACGATGACTGCAAGCGCGGATACGGACTGAAACCAGGCGGTCGGGAAGACGAAGCCACCTAGGACCCGGTTGACGATCTGGTCGGCGAGGAACGTGAACGAGTTGCCCGCCTGCTCGTAGAACATCCAGAACAGGATGTTGAAGCCGAAGATGATCAGCATCGCAATGGTCCGGTCGCGGGCGATCGCGCCGGATCGAATTCCCTCCCTCATCAGCATCGCGGCGAGACCGACGAACAACACGGTCAGCACGTACTGGAGCGCTGCGGCGCCGAGCGTGAGCAGGGAGTAGACGAGCGGGATCACGCACAGTGCGCCGATGGCCACGTAGGCGACCCGTCCGCGGCCTACGGATTCCGCCGGCGGCCTGCCGATGCTTTGCAGTTGCCGTCGCCCGACGTAGAACCAGACCAAGCTGATCAACATGCCGACGCCGGACGCTCCGAATACGTACTGGTAGGCAGGCGCCGCGTCGGTGCCGAACACCGAGGTCGCGAGCCAGCCGGTGATGATCGGTGCGATGAACGCACCCATGTTGATGCCCATATAGAAGATCGTGAAGCCCGAGTCGCGGCGCTCATCGCCGATCGAGTACAGCTTGCCGACCATGGTCGAAATGTTCGGCTTGAACAGGCCGTTGCCGACGATGATCGTGGCGAGGCCGAACTTGAACAGCATCGCCTCGGGCACCATGATCATGAACAGGCCCGCCGCCATGAATACGGCGCCGATCAGGATCGAGCGCTGGTATCCGATGATCCTGTCGGCGACGTAGCCACCGAAGATCGCGCCCGCATAGACCAGCGCGAGATAGGAGCCATACGTGAGGTTGGCTTCGGCCTGGCCGGACTGATCGCCCCCGTGGAATTGCGCCACGATGTACAGCACCAGGGCCCAGCGGATGCCGTAGAACGCAAACCGCTCCCAGAACTCCGACATGAACAGCATCCACAGCGGGCCCGGGTGGCCCATGACCTGCTTGAACTCCGGGATCGGGCCCCGGTCCAGCGCATTCGTCGTTCCGCTCATGCGGTGTCTCCGGGTGGCGTCGTGAAGTGCCCGCTTGATGTAACTGCCAGGCCGAACCGTGTCAAAGAATTTGCACGGCTGCCCCGGCAATGGCGCCCGGACCGAAGTCGAGCGCTACGTCGTTTGGGCCCGGTCAGGCGCTCGGTTACTAGATCGGCATGCTGGAGATCCAGCGCCTGCGCCGCGAGGCGGAGTCCGCCCCGGGCGAGCGCTTCGACATCCGTGCCTTCCACGACGAGGTGCTGCGCGACGGCGGCGCGCCGCTGCAGTTGCTGCAGGCGCGCATCGCGCAGTGGGTCGAGATCCAGCAGTGACGGGCTGTCGAGCACCGATCGCCAATGGCGACCGGTGCTCGATGCCGTATCCTTTTTTGCGGCTACCAGTTCTTGATCTTGGGGTCGTGGACGTACGTCCCGGCGAGTGTCGCCGGTGCGGTGACCTGGAACTCGACGACGTAGTAGTAATCCATCACGTTGTTGTTCAGGTCCTTGATGACCAGCTTGTTGTTGTTCAGTGACTCCCACTCGAATTCCTTGCCCGTTCCCTGGTACTTGATCGCTCCATTGGTTGGATTCGTCGGCGTGCTGCCGGGATTGGAGGCGGTGTCGGGCAGGCATGCCGTCGTGCCGGTTGCGGGCTCGGCGGAAATGCCCCTCGGGACGGTCGATGCCGGTGACCACCAGCCCAGCTGGTCGGCCTTGTTTGAACCGTTGTTGTAGTAGCGGAAATTGGTGATGGTTGCGCTCATGCCAGACGGGAGCGCCAGCGAGAACGTCACCTTGAAGTCCTTGTCCTTGCCGTGTTCCTTGTCCTTGGTTTCTTCGGGGCTGATGCTGACCCCGGAAAGGATCTTGCCCGACCCACCCGAGGGGTCCGCGCTGGTCGTGGCGGCTGCGTCTGCAGCGATGGTCAGCGTTACATTCTTGTCGGCCATGGAGATTCCTCGCTGAGTAGAGAGAACAGCCCGATTGCGCTGGCGACAATGGCGGTGCCAGGAAGCGGCCGTGACCCAGCATACATGGCCCCATCGAGGTGCTGTCCGAAAATCCCCCCGCGGAGGGGAGTTCATTTTCCGGCAGCGGCGGGCCAGGTCTGAAGAGGTTGATAGCCCATGGATGACAGGCGGGCTTGGATCGCCTCGGCATCGGCGTCGCCGCTGAACGCGAGATCCCGGGCGAGTGCGTCCAGCAGGCGGGGAAAATCCGATCGCCGGGCCCTGCTGCGCACGTCGTCGGCCATCTTGTCCCGCGCCGGGTTCCCGGGCAGTTGGTGCGCCTGGCTCAGCACCAGCAGCTGGTAGATTTCGGACGCCATCACAGGATCCACGCTGCCCCGCTCGTATTGTGCGGCCGCCAGATCCCAGGCGCTCTTCGCCAGCGTGGCCGCCTCCGGCCGCTCGTGGTCACGCTCTAGTGCGAGGCGAATTCGATAGGCCTTCAACAGGGCCAGCGCAACGCGCCTGTCCATGGGCTCTGCGTCGCGCAGCTCGATCAAGCCCTCGATGGCCTTGCGCAGATCCGTGGTGGCATCAAAGCTCGCGGACGGCGAGTACGAGGGGTGCAGCGCCAGCTCCGTTCGATCCACCGTGCTGCTGAGCAGGAAGCGACGCCACTGCTTATTGCCGGGGTCCGAGTCCAGCAAATCCTGTACGGTCTTCTGGGCCAGCGCGTACTGCGTCTCAGCCTCCGCGACGCGCCCCAGCATGGCGTGGGCGGAAGCCTCGTTTGCCCGCGCAACGGCCTTCCACAACTGCAGGTGCAGGTTGTCAGCGTGGTCGCTGGCCATGGCCTCGCGCGCAACCCGGCTTTGCGCCTGGTAGTCGAGCGCCGCCGCCAGGTCGCCGCGCTGGCTCGATGCCGTGCCCAGCCAGGAAATCGCGTCGGCATGGGCTTCGCGAAGATCGACGTCTTTGGGTGAGCGGGTGAGGAGTTCACCAAATGCAGCGGCTTCGGCCTGAAAAACTTCGAAGGCACGGTGCGGATCGCCTCGTTCCAGCGCCAGCACGCCCAGGTTGTGATTGGCATACGCGAGCTCGGCGATCCAGTCGTCCCGGTGCGGCTCGAGCCGGGTCAGTTCGAATGCGGAGTCACGGTACACGGACAGCCAGCGAGCCGCGTCATCTAGGTTGCCGATCCGCCAATGGACGTAACCGACCCAGTACTCGGCCTGCGATCGCTCGAACAGGATCGCGGTGTCGGACGGATGCCTGAGGCTCAGTTGCCTGCTCTGTGCGTTGGCCTCCGTGAAGGCCGCGAGCGCTTCCTCGTACAGATAGCGGTCGGTCTTGATTTCTCCGATCTGGGTCAGGATCCTGGCCTTGGCCGTCAACTCGCGGTCGCTGACCTCGCCGATGTTGGGCTGCTTGAAATACTCCATCGCCTGGTCGGCGACGATGTCGAGCAGGTCGAGCCGGCCGAGCGGCTCCAGGCTGGACCTGAGGTCGCCGACCATGAATCCGAGCAGGCCCTCTGCCTGCGCCCGGCGACTCTCCGACTGCTGTCTTGCTTCGACGGCCTGTTGCTGCGCAAACAAGGCCCAGGCGGCCAGGCCCGTGGTGATCACCATGCCGAGCGCCGACGCACCGGTCACGAGGGCCTGCCGGCGGCGACGGGTCTGGGCTTCCCGTTGACGCAGCTTGTCGAGTTCCAGGCCCAGCAAGCCCGCGACCAGCTTGGTCAAGCCGTCGCGGCGGCCGTCCTGGGACTTCCTGAAGTCCGCTGCCAGCGGTTCGCCGAGTGCCAGGATGGCCTCCGGGAACACCCCGGGCGGGTCGCCCTCGACGATGCAGCAGAAAACACGTTCTGGCCCCTGCAATCGGCAGAATTCCAGAATCTCCTGGTTGACCCACCTCGACTTCGCGGCCGCGGGGCTGCAGATCACGATCAGCGCGTCGGAGCGGTGCAACGCGTCCAGGATCGCCGCGCTCAGGCTTCCGGAACTCGCCAGTTCATCGCGGTCGCGGAAGATCGGGCGCAGCTCGCCGGCACCGGCCTGCGCAGCACTTCGAACGGACCGGGGCAGGCGGTAGTGCTCCAGTTTCCTGTGCAGCCAGCGCGCCCAGGACTCATCCGAGTGGCTGTAGCTGATGAATGCCTTGTAGCGGTCTTTCAATGCCGGTCCATCGTGCAGGTGCGCCGAGTATATTTGCCGGGGCCGGATACATCACGCTGGTCTGGCTCAGCCGAAGCGGGCGAGGCTGAGCCGGCGCAAACTGGGTGCCAGCGGGTGACTGGCAGAGTCGGTAACCACCAGAACGCCAGGCCGCGAGGATCGTCGGATGCCGAAACGCTTCACTGAGTCGCTGCAGGAATTCATCGTCATCGTGATCGGCGTGTTCGTCGCCGTGGCCGCGGAATCGTGGTGGTCGGAGCGCGAGGACCGCCGGATCGAGCGCGAGTTCCGCGAGGACATGGTGGCCGAGTTCGAAGCGAACATCCGGATCCTCGAAGCTGATCTCGCGACGAACGAGGGCGCACGTCCGCGGTTCGCGATCCTGGAGGGCCTGTCCGGCGAGGTGTTGAAGGCGCTCACCGACGAACAGATCACTGGCATGTTCTATCCATACATCGACTGGGCCGGCTTCGATCCCGAGATGGGGACCGTCCAGGCGCTGGTGGAGAGCGGGAACCTGGCATTGGTCAGCGATCGCGAATTGCGCCTGGGACTGGCCCGATGGGCCGGGCTGCTGGAGAACCGCCGCCGCTTCAACCTCCAGGCGGTTCAGTTCCAGCACCGGGAAGTGATGCCCTCGTTCGCCCGCGCGGCGGCTGACGGACAATGGTCAGCCAGCGAACGACGCGAGATGCAGATACACCTCAGCCAGCTCCTGCGGCTCTTCGACACCACGGTGGATAACCAGCGGCAGCTGCTGGCCACGGCGCAGGACATCCTCAAGTTCCTGCGGGAATCGGATTGATCGCCAGCCCTGGAACGAATGCGAAACCCCCCGGCGCGGTCCCGGAAGATCGGGCGCAGCTCGCCGCCACCGACCTGCGCAGCATTGCGAACGGACCGGGGCGGCGGCTTGCAAGCACCACCCACCTTCGGATTACGCCCCATGACGCCACTGAGATTGACTTCGCGTCGATCAACGTCGCTACTGCGCCAGAGCTGAAGGCGGAGGAGGCGTGGTTGTCCACGCCGCAGAGCGTCGCTGCCTTCAGGCAGCAGGTCGAGGCGATGCGGCCGTCGCCGAGCCAGTTCGCGGTGCGGACGCGTCGCAACCGGCGCTGATTTGTGTCCACGGCGCATGTTGGGTGGCGGGCAGTCTCGACAGTCACGACGAGGTGGCGCGCTATCTCGCCCTTCGCGGCGGTGCCAAAGTGATTGCCATCGCCGGATCTTCGCGAGCAAGGGCGATGCGCAGAGCCGCTACGGCTCGCCCCTGTGGATCGAGGACCTGGCGCGATTGCCGACGACGTTCGATGTTTTCGGCGAGCATGAGCCCTCGTGGGCCGAGCAGGAGTTGTTCGTGCGGAAGCTTCGCGAGGACGGCGCGCGGGTTGAGGGCTTCATGATGCCGTCGGTGAGCCACGATGTCGGCGCGTGGCTCAAGGTGTCTGGCAATCTTGCGGCGCACGAGGCTGCCGTCGGCTTCATCCGCCGGGGTTTCGCGCCGCAGCAGTAGCTTCGTTGTTGGCTGCAGCCCGCGCGACGCGAGATCGTCGCCGGTCTGGCTGCACTGCCCGAACCGAGGGCGTCACGGGCAGCTTGAACCAGACCGGCGCCGCCGGCTGCCTGTGTGCTACTTCGATTTCGACGCGGGCAGTGCCACGAAAGCGTAGCTGCCACCCGCGCCGTCGAAGAATTGCCCGACGACCCGCCCGGTGTTGTCGATCGCCTGCGGGAAGGTTTGCGTCGCGCCCGGTGCCGAGAACAACCGGTCGGCCGGCACGCTCAGGGACTGATAATCGCCCGAGGCCGGCCGCTGCACGGTGAAGCCGAGCACCTCGCCCGGCATCGAAGTGACGAAGCCGGTGACGAGCCCTGCATCCGTGATGCCGCGCGCCCGCGTCGGCAGCCCGTTGACCTGGAATAGTGTGATCGATCCGTCGGCATCGCGCACGAAGCCATACTGACTCGCTGGCGACCCCGGATAGGCGACGTCGTCGGGAAGGAAGGCGCTCCCGACAAGCTGTCCGCGCCCGTTGATGCCCTGCGGGATGATCTGCAGCGCACCGGGCACGGTGAAGAGGCTCAGTTCATCGCGCCTCGAGTCGTAGAGGAAGCCGGTCCAGTCGGTGCCCGTGTCGTCCACGGCATACCCGGTGACCAGCCCCGAACTGCCGACCGCACGCGGGACGGTGCTGGCATAACCCGGCACCGAGAAGGTCGTGTAGCGGCCCCTCTTGTCGAGGATCGCGCCGATGTCGGTCGTCGGTGTGTCGTCGAGAGGGCCGACGACGACGCCGCTCTCGTTGATTCCGAGCGCGGCGAAGCTGTAACCGCCGGGGGTCGCGCCCGGGAGGGCCGTGAACCGCTCGCGCTTCAGGTCATAGGTGAAGCTGACGGTGGAACCGTCGGCCAGCACCGCGTAGCCGACCGCGGTGCCGGCATTGTTGACACCGCCGAGCGAGGTGGCGACCGCACCGGGATAGTCGACGGTCATGAACTCGAAAGCAGCGCACTCGAGGCTCGTGCCGGCCAACACCGCGAGCGCCAGCGCGCCGCCGAGCAGGCGCCGGGCACGCGGCGGGCGACTCGACCGGGCGACGAGATCGCGGCCGCGGAGTACCGGGGCCGTGGCACATTCGTGACTGTTCACTGGATTCATTTTTCTGGTCCCCCTTTGGTTGATGATCGAGGTCACGCAACTCAGGGTGGTTGCCAAGTCCGGCCAGGTCACGAAAGTTCGACGAAATTTCTGCGAAAGAATCCCGAAATCCCGGTTCGGCGACGGCCGCAGAGAGCATCAGGCCGGCCCGGGTCAGCACGCACTGGCGCAGCGGGAACCCGGGCTGTACCTTGCTCGGGCAGCGCAATCGACCCGTGCCAAGGTGCTACGGGCTCGCCCGGCTGAGCGAAGGCGATGTCGCGCCGACAGAATTATGGGTCGGAGCAAGTGCCGGAACGAAGCCCTCTCCACTTTTCCGGATCGTCACCGCATGATTCTCTCGCGCCTCGTCCACAAGCTTCGAACCCAGGACTGGACGGCTGTTGCACTCGAACTCCTGATCCTGATCCTTGGTGTCGCGATCGGCTTCCAGGTCAATACCTGGCGCGAAGATGTGGTGGCGCGAGCAGATGAGAGTGCCATTCTGCAGCGGTTGCACAGCGAACTCACAACGGTGATCGAGGCGCGAGCCCCGATACGTGAACGACGCCAGCGGACCTACGACAGGGCCTTGTCAGCCTTGTACGCGCTGAACGACATCGGCGAACTCGACGAACTCACCGAGGACAACTGCCGCGCTATATCCGGTTCGCACATCTACAGTTCCCCGCAGAGCGATATTCCGGTTGTCGAAGAGATCATGGTGACCGGGCGCCTCGAGAGGATTCGCAATGATGACCTCAGAACGGCAATCATTTCCTACCTGCAGCAGAAAACGACGGCCGAGCACACGATGCACTCCGTCAACCTGGATGTTTACAGGCTGGCCCACGAGTACCCCGACCTCGTGCAACGACATGTCAGGAAGGCCCCGGGCAATGGGAATGAGCCGCCTGTGATCTCCGTCAGGATCTGCGATTACGCCTCAATGAAGGCAAGTCGCGGCTTCATGAACGATCTGGGCGACAATCTCGGTCGCTACGATGCCTATCTCAAAGCCGTCTTTGAAGACATGGACGACAGGCTGGCCAGACTCCACGCCGTCCTCGATGCGGAACTCGGCCTGGCCCATCCCTTGTGACCGCCTGATCCGGAGCGGCCCGGACGAACAAGCGCCCAAGGAATCGGCGTCAGGACCTCCAGACCGTCCTCAGAAGCTGATCTTCAGGATGCGACCATCGGTGCCGACGATCCACCCGGCCTTCGGGCTCGCGAACGCCACGGCCCAATAGCCCGTCACGCCATCGAGCGTGTACCAGTTGTTGCCCTCGTCGGGTGTCCAGGCTGCACCGCCGGCGTTGGCGACGACGACGACGGTCCGGCTACCTGCACCGTTCCCGCCGCCCGCTCCTTGCGCGTACGCCAGGCCGAAGATAGCCCCCGTGACCGGAGGCGGATTCGTGGGCGTCCACGTGGCGCCACCGTCCGACGACGTGGCGGTTGCGGCATTGTTGGGGAAGGCCGGGTCGAGATCGCCGCCACCGACGATACCGTGCCACGGGCTGCGGAAGGCCACGGTGAAGGCGCCCGCGGACCCTGAACTCACGAGCGGCGTGTCGTAGGCGTTCCACGTATCGCCGCCATCCCGCGTGGCCAGTACCCGCGCGGTCGGGGACCCGCCGGTGGCAATCCACGCGGTCTGACCTCCCCGCGTCGCCACGCACGTCCCGCTGGCGGCGAACGAGAACTCGCCCGGCAGCGCCGGCGGCATGTTGGCGCTGATGTCCTGCCAGGTTGTGCCATCGGAAATGCGGAGATTCGGGAAGACGCCGTTCACCGAGTCGCTGTGCGAGATGCCGCGCTTCGGTGTCCAGAACGCGAAGCAGTCGTAGAACGCTGCCGGGTTCTGGTTCTGGAACTGCATGGTCCACGTCGCACCGCCGTCGACGGTCTTGTAGATCCGGAAGTCGGTCGGGTTGTCGCCGATCGACTGCAGGTACGCGACCTTGGCGCTCACGCCCTCCACGTCGCGAAACTGCAGTGCTTCGGCCCCAGGCACCACGCCGGACTTCCAGGTGTCGCCGCCGTCGGTCGTTACCACGAACGTCCCGCCCCGCCCGGACGCCCAGACGACCTGCGGGTTCACGGGACTGACCGCGATCAATCCGTTGATCGTTCCGCTGCTCTGGGGAATCAGGGTCGGTTCTGCGATGGCCGCGCCTTGGGCACCAAGGGCGGCAACGGCGGACACTGACAGGAACGCAGCCAGCAGATTTCTAGGCATGGCGACAATCCTTCTAGTGGAGGTGTCGGGCAGGTGTGGGCGCCGGTACCGACGACGTCAATCACGCGCTGGCTCGCCGCGATCAAGCCCCCGGGGCAGGCGCCCCTGTCGCCGCAAACAGGACGACTGAAAGTGACGTCCGCGTCGACGTGGAGGGCGTCACCGGATCTGTGCCTCGATCAGTTCCAGCAGCGCGCGCGCTTCGTCGCGTGCTTTCTCGCTCTGCCGCAGCCTTTGCTCGGTCTCGCCGATCGCATAGGCGAAAAAGTTCCGGAACTCCAGTTTCGCGAGCAGCCCCGGGTCGTCGAGTCGCATCTGCGCGATGTCGAAGCTGCGCATCAGCAGCGGGATGTATCCGTCGTCGAGCGCCTGGATGAAGTTCTGCTGCAGCAACTCGATCGTGCGGTACCGGCGAGCGAGCTTCAGAATGGCGTTCTTGGTCGCCGTGTCCCTGAGGAGACGGAAGTCCCCGCTTTCCTGCATCGAGCGATAGGTGAAGTCGGAAGGCTCGAAGAAATCGTAGGTCGACGGCTCGAACATCGCGCCGGCCTGCGTTTCAGGGGAAGCGTCATGCAGCGTCGGCAGCTGCTCGAGCAGCGCAGCCAGCTGCGCGGCCTTGGCTTGATCGAATGCGACGATGCGGTCGAGTCGCTCCACATCGGCCGTCAGGTCGTCGTGCAGGCCCTGCAGGTACTGGCGCTCGCTTTGAATGTCCCCGAGCTCGTCAAACTTGCCCTCGAACCACAGCGCAAGGTTGATGCCCACGACGAGCATCAGCAATTCTCCGAGCATGTTTGCGCCCGTTGAAGTTCGTATCCTCGCAAACATCGGCGGATCTCCACTGGATCCCGCGAGGCAGTAGGTGCTGACCTCTGCAGGCATCCGTTGTTGAGCTGGAGTGTGGAGAATAGCCGACCTCGGCGTGCGAACGGTTGCCGCGATCGACGTTGCCGCGGACCCGGCTGGAAGCCGGGTCAGACCCCCGGTGGACATGTTCATCCTGCCGACAGTGAACCTGTTCTCGCACGGCATCATGAACCACCCCCGCCATTGGCAAGTGATTCGGCGGCATCGGTCTGGTGCTGGGCTTCCAGGGCCTGGTGCTCAACATCGGCACATTTCCGATCCCGCCGATCAACGCCGGCCTGCCGGATGTCGGGCCCTTCGCGGTGTCCTGGTACGCGATCCTGTCCGTGCTGCCGATCCGTGCCCAGCGCAAGACCGGCTGGCGAGTGTCACCGGCCACGTGCCAGGGTCGGCATGGCTTGACCGGGTTTCCTGGCAAGTGGGTTGCATTTCCCATCCGCAACGGCAATTCTGGCGTCGCCAACAACAACATGATGAAAATCCTTCACGCCACCGAAAAGGTGGAGCCATGATCCTGCGCCGCCTCGCCAGCGCCATACGCCGCCACGACTGGTTCATGGTGGTAGTCGAGACGCTGATCGTCGTCCTCGGCGTGTTCGTCGGCCTGCAGGTGAATGACTGGAACGAGGCTCGGAAGGAGCGGGCGCTGGAGCGTCAGTATCTCGCCCGCATCGCAAGCGACCTTGAACAGAGCATTGGCGACATCGAGCGCGCAATCCGGCGAACACGCGAACGACAGGCGTTCGGGGAACTGCTGATGGCTTCCATCGACGACCCTGCGGTCGTTCGCGTCGACCCCGGTCGATTCGTCGCGGCGATCATGTTCGGAGGCTACACGCTGTCGCCCGATGTCCGCTCGCAGACCTTTGAAGAAATCAAATCCGCCGGCGAGTTGAACGTCGTGCGCGACGACCAGTTGCGACTCGATCTCACGGAGTTCTACACCAGTATCCAGGGGACGGCGCAATGGGACTACATTCGCGAGCTGAGGCAAACCGAGTACCTGAAGCGCTCAGCGGGCATCCTCACCTATGACCAGATCAGGCGCGTCTCCGGAGCAGAAGGAATTTCGTCGGCAGACGAAGATGAAGCGCTGGCGGCTCGTGGACGCATGCTCGAGCGCCCGGCCTTTATCGAATGGCTGCCGACCGTGGCGGATCGAACGGATGACTTCCGTCGATACAACGAGTGGCTCGCGGCGACGCACGCACTGCGCACACGCATCCTGACTGCGCTCGGCGAGGATCCGCCCGGACACGGCGCGAAGGCGGTGCCCGAATGATCCTGCGCCGCGTCATCGGTCATTTCCGCAAGCAGGAATGGGCCGCGATCGCGATCGATTTCCTGATCGTCGTCTTCGGCGTCTTCGTCGGTCTCCAGGTGAACAACTGGAACGAGGCTCGGAAGGACAGGAACGATGAGCGCTTCTATCTCACGCGGCTGCAGGAAGACCTGGTGAATGCGGAAGTGTTCAGCAGCCGCCTGCTGCAACAGCGGATCGGCAAGCGCGAAGCATTGACGTCAGCGACCCTGACGCTGCTCGGAGATTCCGGTCGTGAAACCCTCAGTGAAGAGGAATGCCACGCGGTGGGAACCTCGCATATCTTCAGCTTTGCGCTGACGGAATTGACGGCACTGACGGAGCTTCAGGGTTCTGGTCGCCTGTCGATCATTCAGGACGACAAAATACGAGCGGCTTTGATCGCCCTGCAACAGGCCCAGTACGTGCTCGGCAGGGCGATGGTCGAAAGCGATCAGGGTTCCGTGCCGCTCGGCGACCAATTTCCAGGTCTCCTGTCCATCGACGCACGGGCCGATGAGAGAGAGGGCCTGCGCCTGGAGTCTGTCTGCCAGGTCGCCGCGATGCGTGCTAATCGCGGCTTTCTGAACACGCTGTCCCTCAATGCCGATCGATATGACGCATATGTCCGCTTCTACCTTGTGCCCTGGGCTGCGCAGTTCGAGACGGTGCGCAAGCTGGTCGACGGAGCGCTTGGAATCGACCCGTCAAACTAGGCCCGTCAACTCGATCCGGCGCGTCGGCTCGGGATGAAACCCAAACGGGCACATCGACTGGCGAGGCGACGGTGACAATGGTCCCGAGATGGATCGGGTGCCGCCGGCTTTGGCAGAATCGCGCCCGGTTCGACGGCAGGAGCACGACCTGGTGAGAACGAAGATCGACCTTCGCGGTCTGGCCGGGCGGCGCCGCTCGACGCTGCCTGCAGCAGCGGCGGCGAGCTGGCTGGCGGTCGGCGGCGTGGCCGAGGGCTCCTCGCAGGGTCCGGTGGCCGACGGCCCGTACGTCGGAACGCTCCCCTGCGCCGACTGCACGGGCATCCGCACGGCCCTGACGCTCTACACGATGGGCGAGGGCGGTGAGCCGCTGGTCTATCGGATGACGGCCACCTATCTCGGCACGCCCGAGGGAGACCGCACCGAGGAACGCCTCGGCCCCTGGACGCGCGTTGGGAGCGGCGCCTCGGAGCGGGTGCGCATCGAGCCGTATGACGACGGCCGGCGCCAGAGCTTCCGCCGCGCCGGCCCCGACGAGCTCGTGCTGCTGGATCGCAAGGAACGCCCGATCCACACGGCGCACGATCTGAGCCTACAACGAGACGAGGCGGCGGTCGCCGCACGCCTGCAGTCCCCACGGACGTTGTTCCGCGGCACGCTCGCCCTCGAGGCGGACCGCCTGCTGCTCGCGCCCTGCGGCGGCGGCCGAACCCTGCGCGTGCACGACGTGTCGCCGGAGGTGATCATCACCGCCGCCATCACCGACATCGGCTTCGACGAGCGCGGCAGTCTCTACCTCGAGGCCTGGGGCAGCCTGAGGGTCGGTGAGCTGTGGATCGACCGACTGAATCGCGCCGGTATCGAGATGGGCTGCCCCCAGGACGCGATCGGCTTTCGCGCGCAGGGCAACGAGCCGGGCTGGAGCCTGGCGTCGGACCGCACCGCCGTGAGATTCACGACCCAGGATGGCGTCACCCTGAATGTGCCGCCGCTGCCGCTGTCCTGGCGATGGCCGGGAGGCCGCCCGGACCGGGCCGAGGCCGTGCTCGTGACCGCCACCGAAAGCAGTGCGTTCGAGGCGGTGCTCGCGCCGAGGATCTGCCGCGACACCATGGCGGACGCAGTGTTCGGCTTCACGGCCACGGTCCGCGTGTCTCGGCCGGAGCCCTCGACCGAATTCGAGGGCTGTGCTTTCCTCGGCAGTGAGCCTCTACCTGGAGACCGGTGATTCCTCCCGAAACAGAGACCGATGCGGCACGTGCCGCCGATGTCGCGTTCATGGCGCGCGCGCTCGAACTCGCACGGCAGGCGGAGGCGGCCGGCGAGGTGCCGGTCGGTGCGGTAATCGTGCGCGACGGCACGATCGTCGCCGAAGGCTCAAACAGGCCGATCGGCGCCTGTGATCCCACGGCGCACGCGGAGATCGTGGCGCTGCGCGCCGCCGGGGCGGCACTCGGCAGCTACCGCCTCACCGGCACGACGCTCTACGTGACGCTCGAGCCCTGCGCGATGTGCGCCTCGGCCATGGTGCACGCCCGCGTGCAACGGCTGGTGTTCGCGGCTACGGATCCGCGGGCGGGTGCCGCGGGCTCGGTGTTCAACATCGTCCAGCACTCCTCGCTCAACCATCGCATCGAGTGCACCGGCGGGGTGCTGGCCGAGGAGTGCGGGACGCTGCTGAGGCAGTTCTTCCTGGCCAGGCGGTGACGGGGCGACCGGGACCTTTCAGCGCCGGGCCGCTGCGCGCTTCGGTGGGGTTCGCGCCGCGGGGCTGCCGGACTCTGCAGGTGGCGGTTCGTCCTGCACCGCCGGCTGGGAGCCGATCCCGGCGACCGCGAGGATGTTCAGGTAGGCCTGGACGTTGCTCACGTAGCGCACCGGCTCCCAGCCGCGCGCGTAGCCGCGGCGGGTGCGCGTGTACCAGCGCTCCTGGGCGAGCAGCGGCAGGAACTCCCGCACGTCCTCCCAGCGGTCGGGATTGCGGCCGTGCTGCTGCGCGAGGATGCGCGCGTCCTCGACGTGACCGAAACCGACGTTGTAGGAAGCGACAGCAAACCAGGTGCGGTCGGGCTCGGGGATACGAGGCGGAATGGTCTGCATCAGCCGCGAGAGGTAGCGTGCGCCGCCGAAGATGCTGGCCCGAGGGTCGAGCCGATCGCCGGCGCGCATCATCGCCGCCGTGTCCTCGGTGAGCTGCATGAGGCCGCGCACCCCAGTGAACGAAACGGCGCCGGGGTCCCACTTCGACTCCTGGTAGCCCATGGCGGCGAGCAGTCGCCAGTCGAGCTCGTACTCGGCCGCAGCCTCCTTGAACCAGTCGAGGTAGCGCGGCAGCCGCGTCTGCACGTGCTGCAGGAAGTTTCGCGAGAACAGGTAGTCGAAGCGCTGCTGGTCGCCGTAGTAACGCTCGAGCAGCCGTGCCACGGTGCCGTCGGCGCGCACGCCGACGAAGAAGGCATTGATCCGGTCGAGCAGGCTGCGGTCGTGCGCGGCGGTGTTCACCACCCAGGCTATCGCCCGCTCGGGCGACAGATCGAGCGCGATGGCGAGATCCGGATGCACGACCCGGCTGAGCGCGAACTCGGTCGAACTGGCGAGCGTGTACTCGACCTGCCCCGACGACACGCCGGCGAGGATCTCCTCGGTGTCCGTGTCGGCCCGCTCCACCCAGGGAAGGTCGGGGTGCTGCAGGCGCAGTTCCTCGAGCGTGCGCTGGTGCGCGCTGCCCACGGCCACCTCGATCTGGCCCCGGCCTGCTTGACGAATCGACGTCGGTCGCACTCCGCGGCGCCGATACACGAGGTGCTCCCGCACGCGATGGTAGCCCGGTCCGAAATGGGCCTGCGGCGGCAGGTCGATCCCCGTGGTCAGGCCGGCGGCCGCGACGTGGGCCCGCCCCTCGGCCACCTCACGGATCGCCGCCTCGCGGGTGCGGACGGTGTAGAGGCGCAGCGCAACGCCGAGGTCCTCCGCGAAGCGGCTCGCGAGCTCGTAGGCGGGGCCTTCCGGGCCGTGGCTGCCGAGGTAGTAGGCGTCGGGGCTGTTGCGGGTTACCACCCGCAGCTCGCCGGCCTCGAGCACCCGCTCGAGCAGCCCCGGGGGCTGGCTGCAGGTCGCGAGGAGCAGGGTCGCCAGCAGTGCGAGCAGGGGCTTCATCGTTGCTATAGAATACGCGGCCGTCGGAGAGGTACCGAAGCGGTCATAACGGCGCCGACTCGAAATCGGATGGGGGCATAATCGCCCCACGTGGGTTCGAATCCCACCCTCTCCGCCATCTTTTCTCCATTCGGCTTGCAGGCATGATCATCGACGCCTGGGCGCAGCATCCGACGCGCCGCCACCTGGCCCATCCGATGTTCGACTCACTGCGTCGCTGGACTCGCGGCGAGGCCACCTCGCGCGCTGCCGCCGGCGCTGCGGACGAGGGCGGCGAGTGGCCGCTGTCGATCACGCTCGCGAGCATGGACGAGGCGGGCATCGCGCGCAGCCTGGTGAGCGCCTGGGAAGGGCCTCGGGG
Source organism: uncultured Gammaproteobacteria bacterium (assembly GCA_963712815.1). Lineage (GTDB taxonomy): Bacteria > Pseudomonadota > Gammaproteobacteria > Steroidobacterales > Steroidobacteraceae > RPQJ01. The sequence goes on along the minus strand of CAVQJL010000012.1, from coordinate 265,300 downwards.
CTCGCTGATCTCGAACGACGAGGTGGCCGGATTCGTCCGCGACGCACCCGAGCGCCTCGTCGGCGTGGGTTCCGTGGACATCAGCCGGCCGCGCGAGGCGATGCGCGAGATTCGCCGCTGCGTGCTCGAGCTCGGCATCCCGTTCTGCACGCAGGTGGGCCACACCGGGCCGCTGATGCCCTCGGAGTTCGGGCGGCCGATCCCCTACATCGACCAGGTGGCGATCGACTTCCCGGATCTCGCCATCGTATGCGGCCACATCGGTTATCCGTGGACCGACGAGATGATCGCGGTCGCTACCAAGCACCCTGACGTCTACATCGACACCTCGGCCTACACGGTGCGGCGCTATCCGCCGGCGCTCGTGGCGTACCTGCGCGGCCACGGCTCCCGCAAGGTGCTGTTCGGCTCGAACTGGCCGATGATCGCGCCGCGCAAGGCCCTCGAGGGGCTCGACGAGCTTGGGCTGTCACAAGAGACGCGGGCGGCATTTCTCGCGGGCAATGCCGCACGCGTATTCGGGCTCTGAACGCTGGATCGACGACTAGCGGGCCTGCGCCTTCCCTATCGCGCGACTCATGGCATGACCGAGCTCTTCGGGCTGCAACCATTCGCTGCGCGGCCGCATCTATCTCCATGAATCACAGTGCGCCACACCGGCGCCCAACGCAGGAGCACGAGCATGGAAATCGCCGCCGTCGTGATGTTTGCAGCCGTGGTGATGGGGTTCCTGCAGCAGTTCGACCGCCCGACCTGGTAAATCGGAACGCTAGGGTGCGATCTGACCGCGGATCTCGCCCAGCCGATAGTCGCCGGGCCCGGAGTTCGGGGGATCCATACCGTCGTTGGTGTGGACGTTGCAGTACGTGTTGCCGTCCCTGATCTGCTCGATCAGTTCCTCGAGCTTCGCACCTGTGAGCGGACCGATGAGATCGCCCGCATCGATGGTTCCCTTGGCCAGGACACCACTGAACGGGCCCTTCTTCGGCGCTGCTCCGCCGACCGGAAACAGTCTGGCGACCAGCGGACCGTTGGCGCTGGGCGGACCGAGGTGCAGGTCGGCCGCGGCGGGGTTCACGAGGTCCTTGACCGTGACGACGTAGCTGATCGAGCGGCCGTCCGCACTGATGACCAGTTGCACGTCGCCCTCGGCCTTCGTCGTGATCGGATCCGGCACGTGCGCTCCGCCGGTCAATTTGGCGGTGTAGGTGGTCGCGGCGCCTTGCGCGGGGACAGCGAGCCCGAGCAGCGCGACGGCCAAGGCGGTAAAGATGCTCTTGCTTGTGTACATGCGTTGACTCCCTGCAGACGATCCGGCCGCCGCGCGAGTGCAGGCGGCACCGACCCGCCCAGCTTGGCGTCTGCGCGGCAATCGGGAATACGTAGTTTCGGAAAGCCACTCGCGCAACCGCTCAGCCGTGCAGTCGTCCGCGCAGCTGCGCGATCTCCTCGCGGCGCTGCGCCACCACCGGGTCCTGCTCTGGATCGAAGCCTCGATCGCGCAGTCGCCGCTTGCGGAACGCGAGCTCGTTCTGTGCGTTCACTAGCGCTGCCGAGGCCGTCCGGTCACGTGCGTCGATCCGCCGCGTGCCGAAGGCGGCGTCGCGCTCGACCGCCTCGAACTCGGCCGGTGTGACGCCGCGGCCCACCTCGTGGGCGAGTTCCTCGCGGATGACCGCGCGTTCCCAACGGCCGCTGCGCCGGATGATCCAGGCGAGCAGCAGAGCGAACGGCAGGAAGATGAACAGGTTGGAAATGCTCGCCGAGGCCATCGCCTCGAACAGGCCGAGAGCCGGCGGCGCCTGTGCCTCGGTGGGCGGCGCTTCGCCTGCCTCGGCCGCGATCAGCGCCATCAGGAGCGGCAGGGCATTGTTCCAGGCGTGCCCGATGACGGCCAGCAGGTACCCCGCCACGGGCGCCAGGTAGTGCACCCAGCGCCGCGGTCCCATGCGCGCGAGCCCGAGCGAGGCGCCGAAGATGCCGGAAAACATCGCGTGCCCGGCGAGACCGAGCCACGCGTAGCGCATGCCGAGCTGGAATCCATAGGGCGCGGAGCCGAACTGCGCGAAGTTCTGCTGCACGTACAGCGCCGACTCGAACCAGTTGAACCCGGCGCCCACCAGTGCGCCATAGATGAAGCCGTCGCGCACGTTGTCGAACTCGCCGCGCGCGAGCCAGAACAGGAGCACGATGCCCACGCCCTTCAGGGTCTCCTCGACCACGGGCGCGGCAAGTGGCGCCCCGATCATCAGTGCCGCCTCCGGCCCCAGCATGTCGCCGAGGGTCGCGTTGTGCTCGAGCCAGCCAGCGATTGCCATGATGGCGGCCGTATTGGCCGGCAGTGCGAAGGCCGTGGCGATCAGGCCACCCCACAGGAACGCGGCCGCAAACAGCCATGGCTTCTCGCGCTCGCGCCGGTCCAGGAACCACAGGATCGCGACCGGCAGCAGCGACAGGCCCGACGACAGCGCGAAGGCACGGAGGAACACCTGCGTTGCCTCCGAGCCCAGGCCGCCGACCGCCGCACAGATGATCAGGGCCGCGACGATCAACAGCACGCCGACGGCGATGGCGAACCGGCGGGCGACCCGCGGCTCACGCAAGGGTGAGGCCAGCGGCGGGAGGGCGGTAACGTGACTGGGCATGTCTCGGCCTGGGGTGGGAATCAGTCGAGGATCGGGTTGACGAACAGCATGGTACCGGCTCCGGTCGCGATCACGGCCGCCGCCGCGAGCAGCACCGGGACCCGGAGCGCGCGCCCGCCGAGCATTGCGGCCAGCGCCGCCTTGACCAGCGTGTTCGAGAGCGTGGCCACGGTGATTGCGCGGACTGCCACCTGCGGATCGCCGTCGCGGGCGTACTGGGCCATCGACAGCGTGATGGCATCCACGTCCGTCGTGCCCGCGAGTGCGGCGACGAAGTAGAGCCCGCGGCTCGGCGCGTAGGCCTCGACCAGTTCGACGACCAGCAGCACCAGCGCGAAGAACGCCGCGAACTTCGCCGCCGCGGTGAGGCTGAAGGGATTGCGCAGCGGCACGCTTTCGGCCCGCGCGCCGAGCTTCGAGCCGCGCCGCAGGAGCCACGCCGCGGCGACCGCCACGACAGCCATGGCGCCGAACGGCGCGGCAACCATCGGCAGCAGCGCGTGGTTCACGACCAGCACTTCGACGATGACGCGCACGAACATCACGCCCCACGCGAGCAGGATGCCGCTCGCGAGCGCCGGCACTGCCTCCGCATAGGCCGGATCGCGGCTCTGGCGCGAGAACGCCAGCGTGACGGCCGTCGAGGAGACGAGACCGCCGGTCAGTCCCGTCAGCGGGATTCCGCGTCGGGCACCGAGCATGCGGGTGGCGACGTAGCCCACCAGCGACAGGCTCGAGATCAGCAGCACCAGCATCCACAGCGACCGGGGGCGCAGCGCGCCCCAGGGGTCCACGGGCTCCGAGGGCAGCAGCGGCAGCACGATGAAGGTGGCGATCAGCAGCCGCAGGCCGGCATACACGTCGTCGCGGTCGAGCCGGTAGACGAGGCCGTGCAGCGGCTGCTTGTAGGCCAGTACTGCCGCGACCGCGACGCCCAGCCCGACCGCGAGTTCCCGGTAGCCGAGCGTGGTCATCGCGCCGAGCAGGCAGGCGGCGATGGCGGCGAGCTCGGTCGTGAGGCCCAGCGCGTCGGGCTGGGTTCGCGCCGAGATGACGTAGCCCGCCAATACCGGTGCCAGCGCCGAGATCAGTGCCGCAGCGAGTATCCATGGCGAGTCGAGCACGAGGGTGAGCCAGCCGCCGAGCGCGCCGATCAGCGCAAACAGGATGAAGGTGCGCAGTCCGCCGATGGTCTGCTCGTCGTGCTCGCGACGGTGGCGCTCGCGCTCGATGCCGAGCAGTGCACCGATGAGCAGCGCGGTGGAAAAGTTCCACACGGCCTCGACGTCCACGGCGGGCGGCACGTTCACGGCCTCAGTCGGCGCGCCGCGGCCCCGCGTAGAGGTCGATGACCTGCTCGAGCGCCCGCTGGCATACGCGGCAGAACGGCACCTCGTTGCGGGTGAACATCACGCAGTCGAGTTGCGGGCGGTAGAAGGCTCGAGCGTCGTAGTTGGCGCCCTGGAAGGCACCCACCTGCCCGTCGTGGGCCGCGTTGCGAAACAGCCGCGTGGCCGCGGCCTGCTCCTCGCGGAACAGGGCGTTCATCTCCCGCTCGGGCCGGCCCTCTGACCGGATCTGCTTGCGCCGGGCCTGGAACTCGCGCTGCCCGGACTCGAAGGCCTCCTTGGGCCACGGCGTCGGCACCGGCGTGGCCGGGTTCACGAGATCGCCCCACTTGAGCGGCTGGCCCTCGAGCAGGGCCGTGGCGTTAGCCTCCCAAGGCTCGACCACTTCTCCGACCGGCTGGTATGCGACGGGGGAGGTGTAGTACTCGTCCGCCAGCGCCGCAAAATGGTGACCGAACTCGTGCACGAACAGGTAGTCGGCCCACTCGCTGTTCGCGGCCACCGTCGCGAAGGCGCCGAAGATCCCGCCACCACCGTAGGTCTCGGCGTTCACGAGGATCGAGACGAACTCGTACGGTGCCCACGACGCCACGTCGCGCAGCGCGCGGTTGTCGAAGGTGAGCACGTAGCGCTCGGAGCCGAAGGCGTCGTAGGTGGCGCCGACGGGCGTGCGGCGGTGAATGCCAGCAGAGGGCCGGGCGACCCCCGATTCCGCCGAGGGGGGGCACAGGCCCCACAGGTTGAAGTCGCCGCGCCGCGCTGCGAAGGGCTCGTGACGGAACAGCGCCTCGCCCATGCGGCGCGCGTCCGCGACGAACTTGCCCGCGCATTCCGCGGCCGTGTAACCGTCGCCGAGCAGCAGCAGGTCCACCCGGTCGCCGGGTTCGCCGTTGAGCTGGAGCGCGATCAGGTCGTGGCGTGCCGGCGGTGCGCGGTCGACGAACGGGTCAGTGGGGTCCACCGTGGTGCGCCAGACGGTCGCAAACGTCTGGTCGGGCTGCCGGCGCAGGACCTGCACTTCGACCGGCCCCGACGGTTCCGGGAAGCGCAGTGACTCGTGGAACGTGCGGTGCCGGTCGGCCGCCTCGGCCGTGGTGACCCACTCGCCGAATATGGACGCGAAGCCGCGCGCATACAGCAGACGACCCGAGGCGTCGCGGACCTCGAAGCGATACACGCCCAGGTTGCCGTCGTCCACGGCGCGCGCGGGATGGCCGGGCCAGGGCAGGGGCTCGCGCACCACGCGATCCACCGCGAAGATCTCGACCCCTTGGCCGCCGGTGTGGAAGTAGTCGAGCCGCAGCGTGGCGGGCGCGTCGGCGCCCGCGCTGCCGACCGGCAGTGCGCCGAGCGCCACGGCCAGCACAGCCAGCCAGCGGCTCAACTCAGCGTCTCCGGCGCGACGGGGCGCGGCGCGTGGCGCCGGCCGGCGCCTTCGCGCGACGCGACTTGGCGGGCGACTTGGCGGACGCCTTGCGCGTCTTGCGCTTCGGGCTCATGCGCGCCACGGCGCGCTGCTCGCGGACCTGCAGCGCGGTCTCGACCTGGCGCAGCTGGGTCACGAACAGTTGCGCGGCGCGCGACAGCGACTTCTTGCGCGGATAGAAGAGCCCGTAGCTCAAATGCAGCCAGGGCGCGTCGAACGGGATCAGCGCCACCTTGCCGGCCCGCAGCTCGGCCTCGATCGCAGTGAGCGGCGCGAGCCCGATTGCGTCGCCGGCCAGCACGGCTGCCTTGGCGACTGCGAAGCTGTCGAGCATCAGGCTCGGCGAGAGGTCGCCCGTGTCGCGGTCCACCTTGGCCTGCGGCATGGACTTGGCGACGTGCACGGCGATCCGCTGCGGGATGCGCGAGGCCACCAGCGGAAACACGAGGATGGTCTCCAGCGAGAGGTCCGATCCGGCAACGAGCGGGTGTCCCTGGCGCGCGAAGAAGAATACCCGATGCTCGGCGACAGGCTCGATCGCGAGCCGGGTGGGATGCCTCTCGGCGCTGGTGGTGTCGGCGATGGCGAACTCGAGCTTGCCCGACAGCACGGCCCTGCACAGCTCCTCGAAATCGCCGAGCACGGCGCGCACCCGCAGTCGCGAATTGGCGGTCGCCATGCGGCCGAGCGCGACGCCGAGCGGCAGCTCGGCGGCGAACATGTCCGTCCCGAAGGCGATCTCGGGCGCCTGCAGGCCGGCGAGCTCCTCCAGGTCGCGCGTCAGGTCGCGGGCCTGCGAGAAGATGCGGCTCGCGTGATCGATGACCAGCCGTCCCGCCTCGCCGGGCTTGAGGGCTTTGGCGGCCCGGTCCACGATCTTGAAGCCGAGCGCGGACTCGAACGACTCGACGCGCTTCATGAGCGCCGCCGGCGTGAGTCCAAGCGCGCTCGCGGCGCGCGTCAGGTCGCGGGATGGAATGAGGCCGACGAGGTCGAGCAGGGTGGGCGTCTTCATGATGCACGGGCACGCTAGCAGATGGGCGCTCCGATGGCATCCCCGGAAGCGTCCGGACCCGCTCCAGCCCGTGGCGCTGCCCCGGCTGGGTCCGGCGAGTCCGCAGCCGGTATGATGGGCGGATGAGCGGCAAGCTTCTTTCGCGTCGCGACCTCGAGTTCCTGCTCTACGAGTGGCTCGACGTGGAGGCGCTCAGTGCGCGTACGCGCTTCGCGGAGCACTCCCGCGAGACCTTCGACGGCGCGCTCGACGCGGCCGAGCGCATCGCCACCGAGTTCTTCCTGCCCCATCGGCGCAAGTCCGACGTCGAAGAGCCCGCCTTCGATGGCGAGCGGATTCGATTGATCCCGGAGGTGAAGACGGCGTGGTCGGCGTTCGCGGAAGCGGGCCTGCTGGCCGCGGAGCAGGACGCGGAATTCGGCGGCATGCAGCTGCCCGCGGTCGTGGACAAGGCCTGCTTCGCCTACGTGCTCGCCGCCAACGCCGGCAGCGCGGGTTATCCGCTCCTCACCATCGCCAACGCAAACCTGCTGCTCGCGCACGGCTCGCCGGCGCAGGTCGAGGCCTTCGTCCGGCCGATGCTCGAAGGCCGCTACGCGGGGACCATGTGTCTGTCGGAACCGCAGGCCGGCTCCTCGCTCGCGGACATCCGCACCCGGGCCGAGCCGGACGGCGACTCGCCCCTCGGCCCCCGCTACCGGCTGTTCGGCAACAAGATGTGGATCTCGGCCGGCGAGCACGAGATCACCGGCAACATCGTGCATCTCGTGCTCGCGAAAATCCCGGGCGGCCCGCCCGGCGTGAAGGGCATCTCGCTCTTTGCCGTGCCGCGTCGAATGATCGATGCGGACGGCGCCGACGGCGAGCGCAACGACGTGGCGCTTGCCGGGCTCAACCACAAGATGGGCTACCGCGGCACGGTCAACACGCTGCTCAACTTCGGCGAAGGGCGATTCCGGCCGGAGGGTCGCGCCGGCGCGGTCGGCTACCTCGTCGGCGAGCCGCACCGCGGCCTCGCGTGCATGTTCCACATGATGAACGAGGCGCGCATCGGCGTGGGCCTCGGCGCGGTGGCGCTCGGCTACGCGGGCTACCTCGAATCGCTCGAATACGCGCGCACCCGTCCGCAAGGGCGTCCCGTGACCGCGAAGGATCCGGCGATGGCGCCGGTGCCGATCATCGAGCACCCGGACGTGCGGCGCATGCTGCTCGCGCAGAAGGCGTACGTGGAGGGCGGCCTCGCGCTCACCCTTTATTGCGCCCGGCTGGTCGACGAGCAACACACGGCTGTGGAGGTGGGCGCGCGCGAGGAGGCCACGCTGCTGCTCGAGGTCCTGACGCCAGTCGCCAAGTCCTGGCCCTCGCAGTGGTGCCTCGCGGCCAACGACCTTGCCATCCAGGTGCACGGCGGCTACGGCTACACCCGCGACTATCCCGTCGAGCAGCTTTACCGCGACAACCGCCTGAACCCGATCCACGAAGGCACCCATGGCATCCAGGCGCTCGACCTGCTCGGACGCAAGGTGAGCATGGCGGGTGGGCGAGCACTCGGACTGCTCGGCGAGCGGATCGCCGGCAGCATCGCCGAGGCGCGCGCCACGGGCGAGACGGATCTCGCGGAATGGGCGGCCGCACTGGAGCAGGCGATCGCGCGCACCGTGCGCACCACGCGCGCGCTGTACGCGGCGGGCGACATGGAGCGTGCGCTCGCCAACGCCACGGTCTACCTCGAGGCGTTCGGGCACGTCGTGGTGGCCTGGATCTGGCTCGCGCAGGCCCTGGTGGCCCGGGGCCGCGCCGGCGATTTCTACGACGGCAAGCGCCAGGCCTGCCGCTATTTCTTCCGCTGGGAGCTGCCGCGCACGGCGGCGCAGTTTGCGCTGCTCGAAAGCCTCGACGACACGACGCTCGCCATGCGGCAGGCGTGGTTCTGAGGGCAGGCCGTGACGCGATCCATTTTCATCACGGGCGCGTCCTCCGGCATCGGTGAGGCACTCGCCGGCGAGTTCGCGCGCCGCGGTTATGCCGTCGCCATCGCCGCGCGCCGCCTCGAGCGGCTCGAGACGCTGGCGGCGCGCCTGCCGGGGCTCGGCGCGGCCGCAGCGCTGCCCATGGCCCTCGACGTGACGGACTTCGGCTCGATCGACGCCGCGCTCGGGCGGGCGGCGAGCGAGTTCGGTCGCCTGGACGTCGTGGTCGTGAATGCGGGGGTCGGCTACTCACTGCCCGTTGGCCGCGGCAAGTTCGAGCAGATGCGCCAGACGCTCGACACCAATCTCACCGGCGCGATCGCCACGATCGAGTTCGCGCTGCCGCGGCTGCGCGCGCAGGGCGGAGGACAGATCGTCGCGATCACCTCGGTGGCGGGCTCGCGCGGGATGCCGTTCATGGGCGCCTACTCGGCGGCGAAGGCCGGGCTGCATCGTTACGTGCAGGCTTTGCGTGCCGAGGTGCGCCACGAGCCGATCACGGTCACCGAGCTCGCACCGGGCTACATCGACACCGACATGAACCGCGCCGTGAAGAACCGGCCGTTCGTGATCCCCCTCGAGCGCGGCGGTGCGCTCATGGCCCGCATGATCGAGCGGCGTGTCGGCCACCGCTACGTGCCGGTGTGGCCGTGGACACTGCTGGCGCCGCTCCTGCGGTTCGTACCCACGGCCTTGCTTGCGCCCAAGCCCCGACGAGCCTGAGGACTCCGACTCGATGACCCAGATGCCTGCCGATACCCGGCCCGTTGCGCCCCGCAACGCCATCGAGGGTGAGCGGCTCTCGGCGTGGCTCACTCGCAACGTCGCGCCGCTCGACGGCCCGCTCGAGATCGCCCAGTTCAAGGGCGGGCAGTCGAACCCGACCTACCTGCTCGCGGCGGGCGGGCAGCGCTTTGTGCTCCGGCGAAAGCCGCCGGGCAAGTTGCTGCCGTCCGCGCACGCCGTGGACCGCGAGTACCGCGTGATCCGCGCGCTCGCGGACACCGATGTGCCCGTGGCGAGGGCGCTCGCGCTGTGCGAGGACGACGACGTGATCGGCACCGCGTTCTACGTCATGGAGTACGTGGCCGGCCGCGTGTTCTGGGACCCCCAGCTGCCGGACATCCCTCGCGACGAGCGCGCGGCCGTGCACGAGGAGATCAACCGCGTGATCGCCGCGCTGCACAGCGTGGACTACGTGGCGGCCGGACTCGGCGACTATGGCCGCCCGGGCGAATACATCGCCCGCCAGGTGGCGCGCTGGAGCAAGCAGTACCTCGCCTCCCAGACCGAGAAGATCGAGGCCATGGACCGGCTGATCGGCTGGCTGCCGGAGAACATCCCGGCGGGCGACGAGACGCGCATCGTGCACGGCGACTACCGCATCGACAACGTGATCTTCCATCCCGCGGAGCCGCGCATCCTCGCCGTGCTCGACTGGGAACTGTCCACCCTCGGCCACCCGCTCGCCGACTTCGCCTACCACTGCATGGTCTGGCGCATCCCGCCCGGCGTGTTCCGGGGCCTCGGAGGGCTCGGCCTCGCCGCGCTTGGAATCCCCTCCGAGCAGGACTACGTCGCCGCGTACTGCCGGCGCACCGGTCGTGCGGGCATCGAGCCGCGCGACTGGGAGTACTACATCGTCTACAACATGTTTCGCATCGCCGCGATCGTGCAGGGCGTGATGGCGCGCGCACTGCAGGGCAACGCCTCGAGCGCGCAGGCGCTCGAGACGGGCCGCGCGGCCCGTCCGCTCGCAGAGATGGCCTGGCGCCAGGTCGAGCGGCTCAAGCTTTCCTGAGGAGATCCCCATGGACTTCGAGTTTTCCCCCAAGGTGAAGGACCTGCAGCAGCGCGTCGGCGCCTTCATGGACGAGCACGTCTATCAGAACGAGGCGCGATTCCACGAGGAGATCGCCGCCAACCGGCGCGCCGGCAATGCGTGGGTGCCGACGCGCGTCGTCGAGGAGCTGAAGCGGAAAGCGCAGGCGCAGGGACTGTGGAACCTGTGGTTGCCGGAGTCGGAGTTCGGCGCGGGGCTTACCAACCTCGAGTACGCGCCGCTCTGCGAGATCATGGGCCGCTCGCACCTCGGTCCCGAGGCCTTCAACTGCTCGGCGCCCGACACCGGCAACATGGAAGTGCTGGTCCGCTACGGCAACGAGGCACAGAAGCGCGAGTGGCTCACGCCGCTGCTCGCGGGCGAGATCCGCTCGGGCTTCGCCATGACCGAGCCGGCAGTCGCCTCGTCGGACGCGACCAACATCGCCGCGAGCATCGTGCGTGACGGCGACGACTTCGTGATCAACGGCCGCAAGTGGTGGACGTCGGGCGCCGGCGACCCCCGCTGCCGGATCCTGATCTTCATGGGCAAGACCGACCCGAAGAACGAGAACCGCCACCGCCAGCAGTCCATGATCCTGGTACCGATGGACGCGCCGGGCGTGCGGGTCGTGCGCCAGGTGCCGGTGTTCGGCTACGACGACGCGCCGCACGGCCACTCCGAGATCGAGTTCGAAAACGTGCGCGTGCCGGTCGCGAACCTGCTGCTCGGCGAGGGTCGCGGCTTCGAGATCGCGCAAGGCCGGCTCGGCCCCGGACGCATCCACCACTGCATGCGGCTGATCGGCGCCGCCGAGCGCGCCCTCGAGGCGATGTGCAAGCGCTCGCTGGCGCGCGTCGCATTCGGCAAGCACCTCGCCGAGCAGGGCGTGTGGCGCGAGCGCATCGCCGATGCGCGCATGAAGATCGACCAGGCGCGGCTGCTGGTGCTGCACGCGGCCTGGAAGATGGACGTGGCCGGCAACAAGGCGGCGCAGAAGGAGATCGCCATGATCAAGGTGGTGGCGCCCAACGTCGCCTGCGAGGTGATCGACGAGGCCATCCAGCTGTTCGGCGGCGCCGGCGTGTCGGACGACTTCGGGCTCGGCTGGCTGTATGCCAACTCGCGCACCTTGCGCATCGCCGACGGGCCGGACGAGGTGCACCGCAACCACATCGCCAAGCTCGAACTGTCCCGCCACCTCGCCCGCTGAGTCGCCATGCAGCTCAGTGGCAAGGTGGTCCTGGTGACCGGCGCGGGGCGCGGCATCGGTCGGGCGTTGTGTCGGGAGTCCGTGCGCCGCGGCGCGGCCGGAATCGTCGCCGCCGACCTCGATGGCGGGCTCGCGCAGGCGACCGCAGCCGCCTGCGACGGCCTCGCGGTGCAGTGCGACGTCGCGGACGCCGGCGCAGTAGAGTCCATGGTGCGCACCGCTGAAGCGCGCTACGGCCGCGTGGATGTGCTCGTCTCGAACGCCGGCTTCGGCGCCCGGGCGCTCGACCTCGAGGACGCGCTTTCGGCGCCCGACGCCGTCTGGCAGCGCATGTGGGACGTGCACGTGATGGCCCACGCGCGCGCCTGCCGCGCCGTGCTGCCGGGCATGCTCGGGCGCGGCACGGGGTGCCTCGTCAACGTCGCCTCGGCAGCCGGCCTGCTGAACCAGGTGGGCGACACGCCCTACAGCGCCACCAAGCACGCCGCGGTCGGCCTCGCCGAGTCGCTCGCGATCACCTATGGCGACCGGGGCATCCAGGTCTCGGTCGTGTGCCCGCAGTACGTGGCCACCGCGATCACCGGGCTCGACGAATCGACGGCGGCGGGCGCACTGCCGGGTGTGCTGACGGTGGAGCAGGCTGCGACTGCAATCGCCGATGGCATCGAGGGCGGGACCTTCCTGATCCTGACGCACCCGGAGGTGCTGGGCTTCTTCCAGCGCAAAGCCGGCGATTACGATCGCTGGATCACGGGCATGAGACGCTTGCGCGACGGACTGCGCACGGGCGGGTTCCTGAAGGTCAAGTCCTGATCGGAGCGGACGGCCCGGTACCTGAGCGCCGTCCGGCGGCGCGGCGCGGGCGACGGGACGCGCGCCGCAGCTCCTCGAAGGCTGTCTCGCAGGCGCGTGCGATTTCGCCGGCATCGGCGACGGCCGCGTTGGCGACGATGCCGAAATCCATGCGGTCGTTGACCGAGACCGTCGTCACGTTCAGGCCCGCGGGATCCGCCAGCATCGACACCGGGTAGGCTGCAGCGAGGCGGGAGGCGCCGAGGTAGCGCGGACCTTCGACGGCGCCGACGTTGGACACCACGAGGTTGATCACCGGCCTCGTGACGGCGCCGAGACCGAGCGTGCTCGAGGCGAACCACAGGCCGAAGGCGAGTGCCGCGTAGTCGAGCGCGGCCTCGCGCGACAGGCCGCGAAATTCCGCCTTGGCGGCCTGCGTGTTGGCGACGATGCGCCGCAGGCGGGTCGCAGCGCCGTGGCGCGGCGAACCCAGGGGCACGAACAGCGTGGACACCTTGCTGGTGGCCTCGCGATCGCCTGGCTCGCGCAGTGAAACCGGGCACATCGCCACCAGCGGCTGGGAAGGGCGCTCGCCTGCGGCGGCCAGGAAGCGGGTGACGCCTGCATCCACGACCGCGAGCACGACGTCGTTCAGCGTCCCGCCGGCGCCGCGAGCCAGGTGACGCATTTCCTTCAGTGGCAGGCTGAAGCACGCGTATGTGCGACCGGCGGCCACCGGGTCGTTGAATCGCGTGTGCGGGCCTGCGAAAGGGCGATTGCCCGCCGCCGGGGTGGCATGGGGTCGAGCGCGGGCCGACAGGGACGCGAACAGCTCGCGCAGGCCCGCGGCCTGGGCGAGCAGTCCCCGCAGCCCGCCGGCGAGGCTTGCAGCGACGTCCGCCTCTGCAGGCGGCGTCCCGGCCTCGGCATCCGCGGCGAAGAAGGGCGGCCCCGGCGCGCCGGGCTCGTGGCCGAGACTGCCGAAGATCCGCTCGAGCGCGTAGCGGCCGTCCCAGTACGCGTGGTGTGACTTCAGGTACAGCGCCCACTGTCCGGAGGCGAGACCGTCGATCACGTCGAGGCTGAACAGCGGGTACGAGCGGTCGAGCATGCCCTCGTGGAGCCCCGCAACGAGGCGGCAGAGCTGGTCGAGGTCGCCCGGCGGCGAGAGCCGCTCGAGCCGGACGTGACGACGCGGATCGATGCGGGCCGCGGCGCGCCACTGCGGCAAGCCGAGTAGCGGCAGGTCCGGAATGCCGTCGAACGGAGCGGACGGGCGGGCCTTGCGATAGGCGCGCACGACCTGGCCGACGACGCTTGCAGAGCTTCGGCCCGGCGGCGGGTCGAACAGCAGCAGCACGCCCACGTTCGCCGGCGTATCGGGCCGGTCGAGCCACAGGAACGCCAGATCCAAGGGCTGGATGGGCCGCTGCATTCTGGGTACGAGTATGCGATATCCGTAACGTTTGCCGCCATGCGGCCGGTGCTAGACTCGGTCCGACTGCGACGGGCAGCGAATCGAGAGCACGAACAGATGCGTCAATTGCGCGCTGAGGACGCCCGCTTCGTCTACGCGGAGACGGGACACGCGAATTCCAACATCACGCTCGTCCACATCTACGATCCGTCCACGGCGCCCGGAGGCCGCGTCCGCTTCAAGGGGCTGCTGAAGTACATCGAAAGCAGGCTGCACCTCTCGCCGATCTTCCGCCAGAAGCTGCTGCGTGTTCCGCTCGACCTCGACCACCCGTACTGGATCGAGGACGAGCGCTTCGACCTCGAGTACCACGTGCGCCACATCGCGCTGCCGAATCCGGGCGACTGGCGGCAGTTCTGCATCCAGGCCTCGCGCATCCATGCCCGGCCGCTCGACATGTCGCGCCCGCTGTGGGAGCTGTACCTCGTCGAGGGGCTCGACACCTTCCTCGACCTGCCGGCGGACAGCTTTGCGCTGCTCACCAAGGTGCACCACGCCGCGATCGACGTGCGGGGTGGTGCGGAGATCACCACGCTCCTGCACGACACGACGGCGCTGCCCCCGCATCCGGAGCCGCCGGAGCCCTGGTTCCCCGAGTCGCCGCCCGGCTCGCTGTCGCTGCTCGCCCGCGCGGCGCTGCACAACATCGTGCAACCCCTCATGGTGGCGGCACCGCTCACGCGTGCGCTCCGTCGCGTGGCCCCGGCGGTGCTCGGCTCGCTGGGCGAGTTGTGGCTGCACCCCGAGCGATTGCCGATCACCCGATTCAACGCCGAAGTCTCGCCGCACCGGGTGTTCGAGACCCGGCGGTTCACGCTCGACGAGTTGCGGCGCATCCGCGCGCTGGTTCCGGGTGCCACGGTCAACGACGCGGTACTCGCGGTCTGCGGCGGGGCGCTGCGCCGCTACCTGCTGACCCACGACGAGCTGCCAGGGCCGAGCCTGGTGGCGATCGCGCCGCTGTCGATCCGCAACGCCGACGCCAGCGCGGGTCGCCAGCCCTCCGGATTGAGTTTCCTGCGGGTACCGCTCGGCACCGAGATCGCCGACGCCGTCGAGCGCCTGCGGTCGGTGCGTCAGCACACCGCCAACGCCGACGAGATCGAGCAGGCCGTGGGCGCCAAGGAGCTGACCGACATCACCAAGCACGCGCCGGCCGCGACGCTGGCGGTGACGGCACGGCTGCTCGCCGGATCCTCGCTCGGGCTCGGGCAGCGCGCGCCGCTCGCGAGCTGCACGGTCACCAACGTGCCCGGGCCCGCCATCCCGCTCTACCTGAACGGAGCCCGGATGACCTATTTCTCGGCGATCATGCCGATCTCGGACGGCATGGGACTGGTGTTCTCGGTGACGAGCTACGACGGCAAGATCATCATCTCGCCCACCTCGTGCCGGGAACAGATCCCCGATCCGGAGTTCTTCGCGCTCTGCATACGCGAATCGTTCCAGGAATACCTCGAGCTGGCCGACCGCCCGGCGCCGCGCCAGCGCAAGTCGCGGGCACGGAAGGGCGCCAAGCCGGCGAAGCGGGCCAAGGCAAAAGCCAAGGCGAAGGGGAAGGGGAAGAGGAACGGGAGACAGCGCAAAGCGGCTTGAACACCGCTCGGACGGCTACCGGCCGAGGGCCGCCCTGGCCGCTCCTGTTCGGACCGGGTCAGGCTGCGCGGGCGACGAGCCCCGCGAATTGCTCGTAGAGCGAGCCTACCCTGCCGTCGAGACGAAACGGCTGCCAGACGCCCTCTGCCTGAGCGAGCCGGTCGGCGAGGATCCACATCACGGCTGCGTTGAATCCGAGGCCAAGGTGGCTGCCGGGCACCCAGATGTTCTCGTGATCGCCGTCCTCTGTCTCGATCCGCGACGCGGTCGGCGGCACGACGCCATCGGTCATCGAATAGATGCAAGTCGAGGGTACGGGGGGCGGTGCCTTAAGCACCTTGGCGCGCACGTGCGCGAGGTGTGCGACCGGCCCCATCGGGTGCGCGAAATACCGGTAGATCGCCCGTACCAGCAGCGGCGTCTTGAAGCTCTCTGCCGAGAATCGCATCGGGCTGCCCAGCGACACGACGGCGCGCACGCATTCGGGCGCGCTGTGCGCGGTGTAGAAGCCGTACACGCCGCCGAGGCTCCAGCCGACGACGCTCACCTTGCGCCGATGCCGGTGGTGCATGTAGCGCACCTTCTGCTCGAGCGCCTGGCTGAACTTCAGCTTGAACCCGGTGTTCTGCCCGAGGCCCCAGGTCTCGACGTGGTAGCCGCGGGACTGCAGGAACAGGCGAAGACCCACGAGCGTGGCGTCGCTCGCGGTGAACCCGGGCACGAGCAGCACGGGATGGCCGTCGCCCCGCGGGGTCGCACTCAGCAGCGGCAACAACGCCGGCAGCAAGGCCATTTCCAGCAGGGCCCGGCCTTCGAGCAGGGAGTAGAGGAGTCGCGGCGGTCGTGCGGCGTTCGAGCCTTTGACAATAACCATCCTGGGTACAGCGCTCTGTTAGTCGTTCTGGCGCGTAGCTGAACGGAGCTTAACAGGCATCCGCCATTGCGGGGAGGGGCGCGATTGCCCCAAGCTGTGCCGACCCCACGTGGCATGGAGACTCCCGAACGATGGCGAGCCGACGCGAACGGGATTCATCCCCGTACCCGGGGCTGAAGCAACTCGGTGCGCCAACTGCCATTCCGGCATCCCCCGAGGCCGCACTGCTCGAAAGAGTGGCGAATCCGCATCCGGCCAAGCTCTATCTGGCCCGTTTCACGGCGCCCGAGTTCACGTCGCTGTGCCCGATCACCGGGCAGCCGGATTTCGCGCACCTCGTGATCGACTACGCTCCGCGCAAATGGCTGGTCGAGAGCAAGTCCCTCAAGCTGTACCTGACCAGCTTCCGCAATCACGGGGCCTTCCACGAGGACTGCACGCTGGCGATCGCCGGGCGCCTGGTCGATCTGTTGTCGCCCCGGTGGTTGCGCATCGGCGGCTACTGGTATCCGCGCGGCGGCCTGCCGATCGACGTGTTCTGGCAGACGGGGCGGCCACCGGCGAGCCTGTGGATCCCCGATCCGGGCGTTGCGCCATACCGCGGCCGTGGATGAATCTGGACGACCGAGACCCTGGAGTACGTGAATGCGACCGGATCCCCGCAACTGTGCTGCCCTGATCCTGCTGCTCGCCGGCATGGTGCCGCTATTGGCCCGCGCCGACGTGCACTCGGTGCCACATGCGCAGCCGGAGACGCCCTCGGCTGCGGATGCGGCACCCGCGGCGGCCAGTGCCGCCAAGCAGTCGGCGGTCAACTCGATCGACCGGCACGCGGCCGACCTCAATGAGCTGTCCGACCGGATCTGGGCCTACGCGGAGATCGCGCTGCGCGAGCACCGTTCGGCGGCGGCCCTGGCTGACTACGCGGAGCGGCAGGGATTGCGCGTGCAGCGCGGCGTGGCCGGCATGCCGACCGCGTTCGTTGCGACCTATGGCGAGGGACGCCCGGTCATCGGCGTGATGGGCGAGTACGACGCGCTGCCCGGCCTCTCCCAGAAGGCGCTGCCCGAGAAGGTGCCGCTCGTCGAAGGCGCCGCCGGGCACGGCTGCGGCCACAACCTCTTCGGCGCGGCGAGCCTGGGAGCCGCGATCGCGATTAAGGAGCAGATCCAGGCGGGGCGGTTGAAGGGCACGGTGGTGTTCTTCGGCACCCCGGCCGAGGAGGACATCGGCGGCAAGACCTACATGGTGCGTGAAGGGCTGTTCCGCGACGTCGATGCCGTGCTCGCCTGGCACCCGTCGGACGAGACCCAGGCCGACATGACGTCGAGCCAGGCGATGGTTGATCTCGCGGTCGAGTTCCGCGGCAAGGCCGCACACGCGGCCTACGACCCGTGGAACGCGCGCAGCGCGGTGGACGCGCTCGAGCTGTTCCTGCACGGCGTCAACCTGATGCGCGAGCACGTCCGTCCCAGCTCGCGCATGCACTACACCATCGTCGCGGGAGGCGAGGTGCCGAACGTCGTGCCCGAGTACGCGAAGGCATGGCTCTGGCTGCGCGACTGGCAGCGCAGCGAGGTCGATGATCTGCTGGCACGAACGCGTAAGCTCGCGGAAGGCGCTGCGGCCATGACCGAGACGTCCGCCACCGTGACCGTGCAGGGCGGCAACTGGGAGACGCTCGTCAACGAGACGGGCGCGCGGCTGCTGCACGCGAACCTGCTGTGGCTGGGGCCGGCCGTGTTCACGGAGCAGGAACAGGCCTTCGCCCGGCAGGTGCAGCGCGCCACGGGGGTTCCCGAACTCGGCATGTCCACGGGCGTGAAGCCGCTCGAAGGCCAGCAGGCCGAGGGCGGCTCGACCGACGTCGCGGACGTGAGCTGGGTCGTGCCCACGCTGCACGTGAGCGTCGCGACCTCGCCGCTCGGTGCGCCCTGGCACGCCTGGCCGGTCGTCGCCAGCGGGGGCATGTCGATCGGCCACAAGGGGATGCTTCGCGCCGCCAAGGTCATGGCGGCGACCATGGCCGACCTCTACGAAGAGCCGGCGACCCTCGCCGCCGTGCAGGCCGAGTTCAAGGCGAAGAAGGGCGACACGGTTTACGTCCCCTACGTTCCCGAGGGTCCGCCGCCGCTGCCGAAGGACTGACCCCGGCGTGATATAGTTTCGCGCTTCCATGGTGGCTCGCGTCGGATCCCTCGCGACGGTCAGCCGTGAACCCCGTCAGGCCCGGAAGGGAGCAGCGGCAGCGGTGACACCGGGTGCCGGGGGCCTTCTGGCGCGGGCCGCCTCCCTTCATCCGCGACCGGGAACGCCTGGCCCATGAGTTACCTCGTCCTCGCCCGCAAATGGCGACCGCGCAGCTTCGAGGAGTTGGTCGGGCAGGACCACGTTCGCCGTGCGCTCACGAACGCGCTCGACTCCGGCCGCATCCACCACGCGTTCCTGTTCACCGGCACCCGCGGCGTGGGCAAGACCACGATCGCCCGCATCTTCGCCAAGTCCCTCAACTGCGAGCGCGGCGTGTCGTCGAAACCCTGCGGCGAATGCGGCGCCTGCCGCGACATCGACGCCGGCCGCTTCGTGGACCTGCTCGAGGTGGACGCGGCCTCGCGCACCAAGGTTGACGACACGCGCGAGTTGCTCGACAACGTGCAGTACGCGCCGGCGCGCGGCCGCTGCAAGGTGTATCTCATCGACGAGGTGCACATGCTCTCGACCCACTCCTTCAACGCGCTGCTGAAGACGCTCGAGGAGCCCCCGCCGCACGTGAAGTTCCTGCTTGCGACGACCGACCCGCAGAAGCTGCCCGTCACCGTGCTGTCGCGCTGCCTGCAATTCCACCTGCGGCGGCTGCCGCTGCCGCTGATCCAGGAGCGACTGGCGTCGATTGCGGTTGCGGAGGAGGTCGAGTTCGAGCCCGCCGCACTCCGGGCCATTGCGCGCAGCGCCGAAGGCAGCATGCGCGATGCGCTGTCGCTGTTCGACCAGGTGCTCGCCTTCGGCGGCGGCCGGGCGCTCGAGAGCGAGGTGCGCAGCCTGCTCGGAACGCTCGACCGTCGCCACGTCGAGGCCTTGCTCAACGCGCTGGCGGACGGCGACGGCGTCTCGCTGATGGGCTGCGTGGCCCAGCTCGACGAGCGTGCCCCCGATTACGACCAGGCCCTCGGCGAGCTCGCGGCTGCCATCCAGCGCATGGCACTGCTGCAGGCGCTGCCGGACCTGATCAGCGAGGATGAGGAGCAGGACGCTGCGCTCGCGGGACTCGCGCCGCGCTTCTCGCCCGAAGACCTCCAGCTCCTCTACCAGATCGCGATCATGGCGCGCCGCGACCTCGACTTCGCCCCGGACGCGCGCGGCGGCTTCGAAATGGCGCTGCTCAGGATGCTGGCGTTCCGGCCGGAAACGACCGGGCGATCGCTCGCGCCGCCGGCCGCCGTGCCGGCATCGGCAGCCTCGAATGCGACCGGGTCGGGACGCGCGCCGCCCGCCGTCTCCACCGTGACACGCCGGCGTGCGACGTCGTCCGATGCGATTGGCGGCGACTGGCCCGCGATCGTCGCGGCGCTCGGGCTGCAGGGTCCGGCGAGCCAGCTCGCGGCGCACTGCGTGCTGGTGGGCCGCTCGGGCGACGCCGTGCAACTGCGGCTCGATGCCGCCGGCGAGCACTATCGCCGTCCCCAGCTCGAGCAGAAGCTGGCCGAGGCGCTGTCGAACCACTTCGGCACGCCCGTGCGCCTGTCGATCGCGGTGAGCGAGGCTGAAGAGGCGACGCCCGCACGCCAGCTTGCGCGTGCCGTGGACGATCGCCAGCGTGCGGCCGAGCAGGCCATCGACGCGGACGCCAACGTCCGGACGTTGCGCGAGGTCTTCGGCGCCACGGTGCAGCCCGGATCGGTCAAGCCCCTGAACTGAATCAACCCTGGAGTCCAGTCGAGCATGAAAGGCGGTATCGGCAACATCATGAAGCAGGCCCAGCAGCTGCAGGCCAACGTGGAGAAGGCGCAGGCGGAGATCGCCGCCATGGAAGTCACCGGCGAGGCCGGCGGCGGCATGGTGAAGGTCACGATCAACGGTCGCCACGAGGCGAAGCGCGTGCAGATCGACCCGTCGGTGTCGCTCGACGACCGTGAACTGATCGAGGACCTCGTGGCGGCCGCGTTCAACGACGCGGTGCACCGCCTCGGCGCCGCGACGCAGGAGCGCATGTCCGGCCTGATGGGCGGCATGAGCCTGCCGCCCGGGCTCAAGCTCCCGTTCGGGGGCTGAGGCCGCGCGGGGATGCATTACCCGCCCTCGCTCGATCGTCTCATCGAAGCGCTGCGGTGCCTGCCAGGCGTGGGCCCCAAATCGGCGCAGCGCATGGCGTTCCACCTGCTCGAGCGTGATCGCGACGGGGCGCGGCAGATCGCCGTCGCCGTGGGTGGCGCCCTCGAGCAACTCGGCAGTTGCAGCCGGTGCCGGATGTTCGCGGAGGGCGAGTTCTGCCCGGTCTGCGCCAACCCGGGGCGCGACCGCAGCCTGCTCTGCATCGTCGAGTCGCCGGCCGACGTGGTGGCGATCGAGCAGTCCGGCGGCTTCCGCGGCTGCTATTTCGTGCTCATGGGGCATCTCTCGCCGCTCGATGGCATTGGTCCCGAGGAGATCGGCATCGAGGCCCTCGATCGCGTGCTGGGCGAAGGCGTGGTGCGCGAGGTGATCCTGGCCACGAACCCGACGGTGGAGGGCGAGGCGACGGCGCATTTCCTCGCCGAGGTGGTCACGCGCAGCGGCATCCGCGCCTCGCGCATCGCGCACGGCGTGCCGGTCGGCGGCGAGCTCGAATACGTGGATGGCGGCACGCTCGCGCACGCGCTGGCGGGGCGGCAGACCGTCGGCTGAATCAGCGCTTGCTGCTGCCTCTGGCGGTCGGGCGGGAGCTCGGATCGGCGGTGCGGTGGTGGCGCCTTTTGATGGTTCGCGCCGGCCCGCTGGATGCGGGCCTTTGCGAACCACCAAAAGGCGCTCGACACGCGGCGCCTGGGCGAGTTCTCGCCGAGCCGAGAACTCGCACGGCGCAAGTGGAGTTTGCCGGACCCCGAATTCGCGCGGCGCAGCTGGAGTCGCCCCGACCTTGCGTTGCCTGCGGCCGCGCGCGCCGGTGAACCTCTAGCCCAACGCCGTGACGAGCGCCGAAAAGTCCGGCATTTCCCCGACGCCGCATGCGCCGTGCGACTGGCAGGCCGCAGGCCGGCCAGTCGCTCAGGCGCGGACTTGAAGTTCTGGTTGGGGGTTCGCAAAGGCCCGCATCCAGCGGGCCGGCGCGAACCGCCAACCAGAACCAGCACCAGCACCACCGCACGATCGACCGACCAGCGCGACCGCAAGCCGCGCCCCCGCCGCGTCAGCCCGTCGGCGGACTTTCCCCCGCGAGGAACAGCCAGGTTTCGACGACGGTGTCCGGGTTGAGCGACATGCTCTCGATGCCTTCGTCGAGCAGCCAGCGGGCGAGGTCGGGATGGTCGGAGGGCCCCTGGCCGCAGATGCCGATGTACTTTCCGGCCTTGCGACAGGCCTGGATCGCCATGTGCAGCATCGCCTTCACCGCGTCGTCGCGCTCGTCGAACAGGCGCGCGATCACGGCCGAGTCGCGGTCGAGGCCGAGGGTGAGCTGGGTCATGTCGTTGGACCCGATCGACATGCCGTCGAAGTGCTCGAGATAGCGGTCGGCGAGCACGGCGTTGGTCGGCAGCTCGCACATCATGATGACCTTGAGGTCGTGCTCGCCGCGCTTGAGGCCGTTGACAGCCAGCAGCTCGACGACCTGCTGCGCTTCCTTCACCGTGCGCACGAACGGCACCATTACCCACACGTTCTTGAGGCCCATCTGCTCGCGCACGCGCTTGAGCGCCCGGCACTCGAGTTCGAAGCAGGGCCGGAAGGTCTCGTCCACGTAGCGGGCGGCGCCACGGAAGCCGAGCATCGGGTTTTCCTCGACCGGCTCGTATTGGCGCCCACCGATCAGGTTGGCGTACTCGTTCGACTTGAAATCCGAGAGACGGACGATCACGGGCTCGGGCGCGAAGGCCGCGGCGATCGTGCCGATGCCCTCGCAGAGCTTGTCGACGTAGAACTCCACGGGGTCCGAGTAACCGGCCATCTGGCGGCGGATGGTGTCCTTGAGGTCGGCGTCGAGACGGTCGAACTCGAGCAGCGCCCGCGGGTGCACGCCGATCATGCGGTTGATGATGAACTCGAGGCGCGCGAGCCCGACGCCGCGGTTCGGGATCGCTGCGAAGTCGAAGGCGCGGTCCGGGTTGCCGACGTTCATCATGATCTTGACCGGCAGCGAGGGCAGGGCGTCGAGCTCGATCTGGGTCTGCTCGAACTTCAGCGCCCCCTCGTAGACGAAACCGATGTCGCCCTCGGCGCAGGACACCGTCACGGGCTGGCCCTCGCGGATGACGCGAGTCGCGTCACCGCAGCCCACGACGGCCGGGATGCCGAGTTCGCGGGCGATGATGGCCGCATGGCAGGTGCGGCCGCCGCGGTTCGTGACGATCGCGGCGGCCCGCTTCATGACCGGCTCCCAGTCCGGATCCGTCATGTCGGCGACCAGCACGTCGCCGGACTCCACGCGGGCCATTTCCTGGGCACTGCGGATCACGCGCGCCGGGCCCGCGCCGATGCGGTGGCCGATGCTGCGCCCGCGGCTGATCACCGGGCCCTTGCCCTTCAGGGTGTAGCGCTGCAGCGTTCGCCCGGCCCGGCTCTGCACAGTCTCCGGACGCGCCTGAAGGATGTAGAGCTTGCCGGTCTCGCCGTCCTTGCCCCACTCGATGTCCATCGGGCAGCCGTAGTGCTCCTCGATCACGAGCGCCTGGCGCGCGAGCTCGAGCACGTCCGCGTCGGACAGGCAGAACCGCAGGCGATCGGCCTCCGGTACGTCCGTCGTGACGACGCGCTGCGCTGCCTGCGCACCCTCGGCGTACGTCATCTTGATCGCCTTGGCGCCGAGCGTGCGTCGGAGGATCGACTGGTGGCCGGCACGCAGCCCGGGCTTGTAGACGTAGAATTCGTCCGGGTTCACGGCCCCCTGCACGACGGTCTCGCCGAGACCCCAGGAGGCCGTGATGAAAACTACCTCGCGGAACCCCGAGTCGGTGTCGAGCGTGAACAGCACGCCGCTCGCGCCGAGGTCGCTGCGCACCATGTGCTGGATCCCGGCCGACAGCGCCACCTGCGAGTGATCGAACCCCTGGTGGACCCGGTAGGCGATCGCCCGGTCGTTGAACAGCGAGGCGAACACCTCGTGCACCGCCTGCACCACGTGGTCGCGGCCGCGCACGTTGAGCAGCGTCTCCTGCTGGCCGGCGAAGGACGCCTCCGGGAGGTCCTCGGCGGTGGCCGAGGAGCGCACTGCGACCGAGGGCTCGATGCCGTCGTCGCACATCGAATCGTAGCCCTCGGCGATCGCCTGCTCGAGGCGCGGCGGGAAGGGCGTCGAGAGGATCCAGCCGCGGATTCGCGCGCCGGTCTCAGCCAGGCGCGTGACGTCGTCCACGTCCAGCCCGGCCAGCTCGGAGCGGATGCGCTCGGCGAGGCCGTCGTGCGCAAGGAACTCGCGATAGGCATCCGCCGTCGTTGCGAAGCCGCCCGGGACGCTGACGCCGAGCGCAGCGAGGTTGGCGATCATCTCGCCGAGCGATGAGTTCTTGCCGCCGACCACCGCGACGTCGTGCCGGCCGAGCTCGCCAAAGGGAATCGTGTAGCGCGTCAAGGCGGACCTCTTGCTACGTCAGGATGCCGGTGAAAGACTGCGCGAACCCTGTGCTCGGTAGAGCAGTGCGCCAATGCCCAGAAGAACCGCTTTTTTTGTCTCGGACCAGACCGGAGTGACTGCGGAAACGATGGGACACAGCCTGCTCACGCAGTTCGACGGGCTCGAGTTCAGACAGGTGACTCTGCCATTTATATCCAGCCTTGACAAGGCGGAGGAGGCGGTCCGGAAGATCAATGCGACCGCCATCGCGGACGGTGCGCGGCCGGTGGTGTTCAGCACGCTCGTCAAGGACGAACTGCGCTCTGCGGTGAAGCGCAGCGACGGCTTGTTCCTCGACTTCTTCGACGCGTTCCTCGGGCCGCTCGAGGCGGAGCTGCAGGTCAAGTCCTCGGAGCGGGAGGGCCGCGCCCACGGCATCGCCGACCAGGTCGTGTACGGCACGCGCATCGAGGCCACGAACTTTGCGCTGGCCGCCGACGACGGTGGCGTCACCGCCGGCTACGGGCGGGCCGACGTCGTCCTGGTCGGTGTCTCGCGCTCCGGCAAGACGCCGACGTGCATCTATATGGCGATGCAGTACGGCGTGTTCGCCGCGAACTACCCGCTCACCGAGGAGGACTTCGAGAGCAAGCAATTGCCTGCCATCCTTCGCCCGCACGCCGCGAAGCTGTTCGGGCTGACGATCGCCCCGCAGCGCCTGCAGCAGATCCGCAACGAACGTCGGCCGGGCAGCCGATACGCCTCGCTGCAGCAGTGCGAGTTCGAAGTCCGGTGCGCCGAGACCCTTTTCCAGCGCCACGGCGTGCCCTGTCTCGACGCCACGGAGTGCTCGATCGAGGAGATCGCGAGCCGCGTCATCGACCGCAAGGGCATCGAGCGCAGGCTCCGGCCGTGACGCCTGCGAGCGCCGTGCGGTGCGTCACGGAAGCGCGAAACCCCTGTGATATATTGAAAAAATGATCGTCGACAGCCTCTGCGTGACGTCGTGGCGTGCCCGTCCGGTGAGTTTCGTCAGCCTCATGACGCTGTACGAGAGCAACTACATCCGGCTGCGGGCGCTGCTCGGGGACGTGCGCGAGTTGCGCGGGGCGACGGTCTCCCGCACGCCGGGTGACCTCGATCTGCACCTGCTGGCGATCGAGCACTGTCGCTACACGACCATCCTCCGAATGACCTACCTGTTCGGCGATCCCGAGGGAACTGTGGCAGAGCCCGACCTCGAGGTCCGCGTCTACCACGACGCCCGGCTCGCCGAGGCCAGCCACGGCGCGGCACGCCTGCGGCATCCCGGCCTGTCGGGCCTGCGGGCCGCGCTGCCGTCGGGACTCGGCGAGCGCTGGCTGCGCAACATGCTTCTCAACAAGTGGCTCGACTACTGCGCAGAGCGTGGTCACCGGTTCGCGCCGGCGGTCGCGCCCGGCCCTGCATGAGCCCTCGCGACAGCCTGCGCCGGCTGACCGCCAGGCTTGCCGGGCGGCACGTGCCGGCGGAAGACGAACGACTCGTCGCACTGTTTCGCAACCGTGCCCAGCTCAAGCAGGAACTGCACGCACTCGACGAGGAGCGTCACCGGCTGCTCGACCGCCTCAAGCTGCAGGAGGGCGCCACGATGCGTGTCGAGGAGCAGCTCGACTCGCTCGAGCAATACCTCGGTCGTCCCGCGGAAGGTTACAAGTGCCTCGCCTATTTCCAGCTGCGGGCGGTGTGGCGTGCCGCGGCTGGACGCGTCGAGCAGTTCGCCGGCGAGCTTGCGAGGCAACAGAAGGACCGCGAGCGCCGGGCGCAGCTCGTGGAATTCGAGTCGGTCAGGCGGGGGCGCGCCGCCGACGTGGACCGCGAGCTCCTCGAGGCCAGCGTGCTCGCCGACCAGCTTCAGGCCGAGCAGCGCCTCGCCGAGCAACGCCTCGAGACGCTGGGCGGGTTCTGGAACCACCTGCGCCGCAAGCGGCTGCGCGCGAGCATCGAGGGCCGGCGGCTGCGCATCGATGCTGCGCTAACGCAGGTCACTGACCTCGGCGATCGGAAGCACGCGGTGGAGTCCGAGCCGCCGCCGCTGTTCGAGGGCCTGAGCCTCGAGGGTCGGCGCGCCATCAACCTCGCGGTGATCGCCTACGCGCACGCGCTGCACGAGCGACTGTCGGCCGAGGGACTTGCGGATCTCGCGCGCGAGACCACGCGTCGCCGCGTCTTCGACGCGGACTACGGCGGGCGCGAGGAATGCGTCACGCTCATGCAACGCGCCTCTCACGCGCTCGGCGAGATCGAGCACATGCAGGATGACCTCGCGGCCCTCAAGGGACGCACGGACGGGTTGCGGCGCACGGTCCGGTACCGCGGGGCTGGCGATACCGTGGCGTCCCCGGACAGCCTGCAGGCAGCCGGGCAGGTGCTGGTCGACGAGTACTGGGACGTCTACAAGGCGCTGCTGCGCTGAGCTTGCGAGGACGCAGCGATCATCGCGCCGCGGCCGGCTGGGTCGCGGTTGCTGGCTCGGTCGCGGCCGGTTGCGTACTGCCGGCGGTCCGGTCGCTCCGTACGAAGACGCGCCTGCGCCACAAATTCAGGTCGTCGAACCAGACGTAGAACATCGGGACGATCAGCAGCGACACGGCTGCCGAGAAGGCGAGGCCGCCGATGATGGCGCGGGCCATCGGGAAGTACGCGGGACCCTGGCCGCTGCCGCCGAGCTGCGCGTCGCCGATCGCGAGCGGCAGCATCCCGAACAGCGTCGTCAGGGTGGTCATCAGGATCGGCCGCAGACGGTCGCGACCGGCCTGAAGCAGTGCGTCGCGCCGCGATAACCCGGATGCGCGCAGCTCGATCACGTGCGCGATCAGCACGATGCCGATATTCACCACCACCCCGATCAGGATCATGAAGCCGATCATGGCCATCATGGTGATGGTCGTGCCGGTGAGCGCCAGGAACCAGACCGCACCCACCAGCGCGAACAGGATCGAGGTGATGATCGACAGGGGATAGAGCGTCGACTCGAACAGCGCGGCCATCACGAGGAAGATCAGCACCACCGCGAGCAGCATGTTCTGGACCATGGTCTGCACCGCCTTGTCGTTCTCCTCGAAGCCGCGGCCGAATTTCCACGAGTAGCCGGGCGGCAGTGCGTAGGCATCCATCACCGGCTGCACGCGGGCACGGGCGTCCTCCATGGTCGTGCCCTTGGCGAGATTCGCGCTGATCGCCACGCTCGTGAGGCGGTTCACCCGCTTGATCTCCCGGTCGCTCGGCCGGACGATGAAGTCCGCGACCGCACCGAGCTCGGTCCGCGAGCCGTCGGCGAGCATCACCGGGACCTTGGCGAGGTCCTCGACCGACTGACGGTCGTTCTCGCGGAATGCCAGGCGCATGGTGATCTCGCGCTCCGACGTACGCAGCTCAGGGAGCTTGTCGCCGCGCAGGGCGCCGGCGACGGTGAGGGCGATCTGCTCGGTAGTCAGTCCAAGCTGGGCGGCGCGGTCGCGGTTCACGACGACCTGGACCTCCTCCTCGCCCACGCCAGCCTCCGAGCGCACGGCCTCGAGGCCCGGCACCGCCTCCAGCCGGTGCACGACATCCCGCGAGACCTCGGCGAGCCGCTCGGTGGACTCGCCCACCAGCTGCAGGCTGAAGGCAGTGGCGCCACCCTGGCCCTCCTCGAACTGGAAGCTCGGCTGGCCGATGATGATGTCGGGCATGTCCTCCAGGAACAGCCGCATCACCTCGGCGGCCGGCACCCGGGCCTCCTCCTTGGGAGTGAGGTACAGGCGCGTGTACGCGTAGTCGGCCGTCCACAGCGAGTAGTACGTGTCGACATCGAAGCGTTCCAGGTTCGCCTCCACGTAGGCGTCCATGCGCTTGACGGCCTCCTCGACGCGTTGCATCGGGTAGGAGCCGTTCAGGTGATAGCTCAGCTGAAGCGATCGGCTCGCCTCCTGGGGAAACGGGTCGACCTTGGCGAGCTTCAGCGCGAACAACGGGACCGGCGAGGCGAGCAGCAGCACGACGGCCAGCGCCATCGTCTTTGGGTGGTCCAGCGCCCAGCCGAGCGCGGTCCCGTAGTGCCGCTGCAGCCGTCCGAAGAGCGACGTTCCGGCGACGGGCGGCGGCGGCGGCATGCGGGCCGCGAGCATCGGGATCAGCGTCTGCGCCACCACCAGCGACGCGAGCATGGCGACCACGATCGGCACTGCGACGTGGACCAGGAAGATGGACATCTGGTTCTTCTCGCCGAACACCAGCGGCAGGAACACGATGATGGTCGAGAAGGTTCCCGCCAGCGTCGCGACACCCACCTCCCGAACCCCGGCGATGGTCGCCTCCAGCGGCTGTCCGGGCCGCGACTGCCGGTGCCGGAAGATGCTCTCGGTGATCACGACGGAGTTGTCCACCAGCATGCCGATCGCCAGCAGCATGCCCATCATGGTCAGGATGTTGAGGCTGAGCCCGAGGAAGTACATCGCCGCGAGCGTCACCAGCAGCGACGCGGGTACGGCCAGCGAGACGATCGCGGTCGTCGGCAGGTGACGGAGGAACAGCAGCAGCATGAAGAAACTGAGGGAGGCGCCGATCAGCCCGGCGTTGCGCAGCTCTCTCAGAGACTGGAGCACGCTGTCGGCATCGTTGCCGACCACCAGGATCTCGACGCCCTGCAGCTGCGGCGCCTTGCGTGCTTCCTCGACGGCTGCGATCACGCGCGCCGCCACGTCGACGACATTGGCCTGGGTGGTCTTGTGCACGTCGATGCCGACCGCCGGGCGCCCGTCCA
This sequence comes from uncultured Gammaproteobacteria bacterium, assembly GCA_963712815.1. Taxonomy (GTDB): domain Bacteria; phylum Pseudomonadota; class Gammaproteobacteria; order Steroidobacterales; family Steroidobacteraceae; genus RPQJ01. Next base: position 236,597 of record CAVQJL010000012.1, on the reverse strand, counting down.
TGCGCCGGCCGATCGGGAGCTCCGGCGCGACCAGCTGCACCTGCGCAACGTCGCTCAGCCGGATGCCCGGCGCCACGAGCAGCTCGCGCACGTCGCCGATGCTGCGGAACTCACCGATCGGCCGGACCGTGAAGCGCTGGCCGTTCTCGGTGATCTCGCCGGCGCTGACCGAGAAGTTGCTGCGCCTTAGCAGCGACTGCAGTTCCTGCACGTCGACGCCGTAGGCGGCAAGCCGATTGGGGTCGATCAGCACGCGCAGCTCGCGCGGTTGCACGCCCTGCAGTTCGACACGGGCGACGCCTTCGAGCCGCTCGATGGGCCGCTTCAGGTACTTCTCGAGGTTGTCGTACTGGTCCGTCAGGTCCTGGTCCGACGCGATGCGGATCACCACCATCGCCTGGCTGCCCGCATTGAAGGAGAACATCAGGACGCGGTCGGCGCCGTCGGGCAGCTGCGGCCGGATGGCGTCGATCTTGGTCCGCACCTCGAAGGCGGTCGTGTCCGGGTCGCGGTCCCACTCGAACAGGACGTCGAACTGGGCCTGGTCACTCTGCGCCGTGGCGCGGATCTCCTGGATGCCCGACAGGGTGGCGAGCGCCTCCTCGACGGGGCGCACGATCTGCAGCTCGATCTCCTCCGGCGTCGAGCCGGAGTAAGGAATCACCACGCGCATGCCCGGGAACGTGATGTCCGGCATCGCCTCGAGCCGCAGCAGCCGGCTGGAGATCAGGCCGACCGCCAGCACGGCCAGCGCCACCATGACCGTCGTGACGGGCCGCTCGAGCGCGATTCGCGTGTGGCGCATGGTGGTTGCTCAGCCGGTTGCGGGAGCCTGGTCGCCGGTGGCGAGTGGCTGCGGGACGTAGGTCTTGCGATCGAGCACCGAATACACGACCGGAATCACCAGCAGCGTCAGGAACGTAGTGAGCAGCACGCCGCCGATCACGGTGATCGCCATTGGCGCGCGCACCTCGGCGCCCTCGCCGAGTCCGAGGGCCATCGGCAGCAGCCCGAGGATGGTGGTGAGCTTGGTGATCAGGATCGGGCGCAGGCGGAGTCGGCCCGCCTCGACGATGGCGTCGTGTTTCGAGAGGCCGCGCTCGCGCGCCTTGTTGACCGCGTCGATCAGCACGATCGACTGGTTGACGACGATGCCGGCGAGCATGATCACGCCGATGTAGGCGACGACGTTCACCGTGGTCCCGGTGAGCCACAGTGCCCATATCGCACCCGTGATGGCGAGCGGGATAGTGAGCAGGATCACGAACGGGTGCATCAGCGACTCGAACTGCGAGGCCATCACCAGGTAGACGAGGAAGATGGCGAGCAGCAGCACGAACTCCATGGAGCGGAACGAGTCCTGCATCTCCTCGCTCTGACCGGAAAGGAACGCGGTGATGCCCACCGGCAGCTGGGCCGCGCCGACGATCTGCTCGAGCGTCGCCACGGCAGAGCCGAGGTCGCCGCCGGCGAGGTTGGCGGAGATCACCGCCACTCGCTCCTGGCCGACGCGGCGCACTTCGGCCGGCCCGATGGACAGCTGCACGTCGGCCACCGCGCTCAGCGGCACCGGAAAGTCGGCACCTGGGTTGACGACGAGGTTGCGGATCTCCTCCACGGACGCTGCGCGCGTGTCGACGCTGCGCACCAGCACGTCGATCTGCTTCTCGCGCAGCTTGTAGCGCGTGGCGACCTCGCCGCGCACGCTGTTGACGACGCGGTCGGCGATATCGCGCACCACCAGCCCGAGCTGCGCAGCGCGCTCCTGGTCGAACACGATCTGGATCTCCGGATTGCCGGCCTCCATGGTGGTCTTGACGTCGGTAAAACGCGGGTCCGCATCCATGCTCGCGCGCAGCGACTCGGCCGCGACCCCGAGGCGCTCGAGGTCGTAGCCCGCAACCACCACCTCGAGCGGCGTCGACATGCTGAACAGGGCAGGGCGGCTGAAGCGATACTGCACGCCCGGCAGGTTCTCGAGGCTGCCGCGCATGGCCTGCATGGCGGCCTCCTCCTCGGCGCGCCCGGAACCTTCCTTGAGGGTGATGCTGAGGCGGCCGGTGTTCTCGCCGGCGTCGACCGGGTTGGCATCGAGGCGGTTGCCGGTGCCGGCGACCGAGTAGGCGAGCGCGACAGTGCCGATCTGCGCGCTGGCCTGTTGCGCGGCGCCGACGGCGCGGTCGGTCTGCTCGAGCGGAGCACCGGGCGCGAGGCGCAGGTCGACGTTGAACTCGCCTTGCGACATCTGCGGGATGAGCTCGGTGCCGAGTCGTGGTGCGATTACGCCGACCGTGATCGCGAACAGTGCTACCGCGCTGCCGATCGTCAGTCCCGGACGCGCGAGCGCCCAGCGGATGGCTCCCGGGTAGCGCGCTTCCGCCCAGCCGGTCAGGGCCTGCGCTGTCCGAACCAGCGGGCTGAGCAGAACGCGCATTCCGACGGCGATCCAGCCGCCGAGGCGGCTCGCGCCGGCCGCGACGGCGGACAGCGCGCGGTCGAGGCGGCGCGGCGGTCGCGACGGGGACGCCACCGGCGCGACGCCCTCGGGCTCCGCCCGGCGCGTGATCCGGCCGGCCGCAAGCATCGGCACGAGTGTGAGCGCGACTACCAGCGAGAAGGCCAGCGCGAAGGTCACGGTGAGCGACTGGTCCCGGAACAGCTGGCCGGCCACGCCGGTGATGAACACCATCGGGAAGAACACGGCGACCGAGGTGAGTGTCGACGCCGTCACTGCCGTCGCCACCTCGCCAGTTCCGCGTCGTGCCGCCTCCCTGCGTTCGAGACCGTGCTCCTGCCTGCGCACGATGCTCTCGAGTACGACGACCGCGTTGTCGACCAGCATGCCGACCGCGAGAGCGATGCCGCCGAGCGACATGATGTTCAGCGTGACGTCGAATGCGTACATCAGCACGAACGTGCCGAGTACCGACACCGGGATCGCAATGCCTGTGATGAGCGTGGCGCGCGCGTCGCGCAGGAACGCGTAGAGCACCAGGATGGCGAGCAGGCCGCCGAGCAGGGCCGCGGACTTCACCTCGCCGATGGCGGCCGAGATGAACTTGGACTGGTCGTAGACCGGGCGGATCTCGGTGCCCTCCGGGAGGGACTTGCCGAGCGTCTCGAGGCGCTTCAGTACGCCGGCCGCCAGTGCCACCGTGTTGGCGTCCCCCTCCTTGTAGACCGCCAGCTCGATTGCCTCGCGGCCGTCGACGCGCGTGATGGCCTCACGGTCCTTGTAGCCGCTGGTGACCGTGGCGACGTCGCGCAGGTAGACCGGCTGGCCGTCGCGGGTGGCGATGATTGCGCCGGCCAGCTGCTCGATGGACTCGAACTCGTTCAGAGTCCGAACCAGGAATCGCTGGGTGCCCTGCTCGAGCCGACCGCCTGAGAGATTGACGTTCTCCGCACGGATGCGCCGCGTGACGGTGTCTATCGAGAGGTTGAGCTGGGCGAGCTTCTGCTGGTCGACGAACACCTGCACCTCGTCCTCGTAGCCGCCGCTCACCTTGACCGCGGCGGAGCCCTCGACGGCCTCGAGCTCGGGCTTGAGTCGGTCGTCGGCAAAGCGGCGCAGCGCCTTGAGGCGCTCGACGCCTTCCTCGCGGCCCGCATCCTGCCGGTCGAGGAACGCGAGGCGCATCACCGGCTCGCTGGACGGGTCGAATCTCAGCAGCAGCGGGCGCTTGGCCTCGATCGGCAGCTGCAACAGGTCGATCTTCTCGCGCACGTCGATGCCCGCGAGGTCCATGTCGGTGCCCCACAGGAACTCGAGGGTCACATCTGACTGGCCGGAGCGCGACACCGAGCGCACCTGGCGCACGTTGCGGATGATGCTCACGGCCTCTTCGACCGGGCGTGTCACGAGCGTCTCGAGCTCGAGCGGCGCGGCGCCTGGCAGTTCGGTGCGGATGGTGATCGTGGGGTAGGAGAGGTCGGGCAGCAGGTTCAGGTTGAGCCGCGACAGCGACACGAGCCCGAACAGCGCGATCGCCACCGTGCACATGATCACGGTGACCCGTCGCGAGATCGCGAAGTCGATCAACTGCATTTCGTTCCCCCGGGTTTTCGAGGCAGCCGACCGGCCGCCGCGGCTACTTGGCTTTCGCTGCGCCGTCGGCCAGCGCACCCGGCGCAGGGCCCGCATCCACGATCTTTACCGCCGTGCCTGTCTTCAGACCGGCCTGGCCCACCACCACGACCTGCTCGCTGCCGTCGAGTCCCTCGACGACTTCGAGCCAGCCGTTGTTGGCGAGCCCGGTCGTCACCGTGCGCTGCTCGGCCTTGCCGTCGGCGACCACGAAGACCGACTCGGCGCCGTCCGCATCCAGGATCGCGGCCCGTGGCAGCTGCAGCGCGTCCTCACGCCGCTCGTAGACGATGTTGACCCGCGCGAACATCCCGGGCTTGAGTCGCCGGGTGGGATCGGGCACCTCGACGCGTGCCCGAAACGTCCCGGTCTTCGGATCGACGGTCGGGCTGATCCGGGAGATCACGCCCGTGAAGCGTTCGCCGGCGAGTGCGTCGACGACGACCTCGGCAGGCTGCTTCGGCGCGAGCTTGCGGAATTCCTTTTCCGGTATATGGACGTAGGCCACCAGCGGATCGAGGTCCGTCACGCGGAAGGCCGGAGCGTTCGGTGAAATGGTGTTGCCGAGCTTGATGTACCTGGCCGAGACGACGCCGTCGATGGGCGCCCGGATATCCGTGTAGCTGAGCTCCAGCCGGCCCCGGTCGTAGGCGGCGCGCAGGGCGTCGAGGTCGAACTTGGCGTTCTCGGCCGTTCCCTTGGCGACCAGGCCCTTCTCGCTGAGTTCGAGCTGGCGCTTGTAGTCGCGCTCGAGCTTGCGCAGGTTGGCCTCGGTCTGGGCGACCTCCAGGCGCAGTCGATCGCCATCGAGGCGAGCCAGCAGCTGGCCGGACTTAACCGCATCGCCTTCCTCGACGAGAATCTGTCGGACCTCGCCGCCCACCTTGGCGACGACCTCGGCCTCCTCGTGGGCCTCGATCGGGGCGGTGCCCGAATGGACCGCGACCATCGCGGCCCGGCGCAGGGGCTGGACCTCCACCGGCACGGAGGCATCGGTCTCAGTCTCAGAGGATCCCTTGTCCTTGGCTTTGCCGTTGCTGCAGCCTGCCGCCACGAGCGCGGCGAGGACGAGCAGGACCGGCAGGCGCTGGCTAGGGTGATTCGTGATCACGGAGGTGTTCCCGGCGTGTGATTTCAGATGAGGCATGCTAAGGAACTATGGTGTTGTAGTCAAGTAACACACCACAGCCGCTTGCCGGCCTCACCTGCAGTCGGGCGTTAGCCCGCGGGCCGGGCTCGGGCGACATAACGCGGCTCGATCTGCGTGAGGTCCGCGGTTATCTCAGCCGCCTCGCTCAACATCGCGTCGGGAAGGTTCTCGATGGCGGTCACGTCCTCGAGCGGCTCTGCCCCAAGGCCGGCGCGCCGCTCGTTCTCGCGGGCGAGCTGGCCGTCGGTGAGCGAGGCCCGCTCGGCCCGCCGCTGCTCGAGGTTGAGCGACACGGAGCGCTGGCTGCGCATGCTCTCGATCGAGGCGATCTCGGCCACCGCGTGCTGGAAGCCCGGGTCGTCGGCCGCGCGCTGCTCGTGCCGTCCCTGCAGGTCGGCGATCAGCGGCGTGAGCGTTCCGTCCGGCTTGTAGCGCGCCGGCCGGATGCGGTTCCAGGGCAGCGCGGCGTCGCGTGAGCTCTCGCCGACCTCCGTGGGGCTGATCGCGGAGGGCAGGCGGATGTCGGGTTGCACGCCCCGGTTCTGGGTGCTGTCGCCCGTCACGCGGTAGTACATGCCGATGGTGACGGTCAGCTGGCCGAATCCGGGGTCCTGTCCGAGCGCATACCGGTCGAGTGGATACAGGTTCTGAACCGTTCCCTTGCCGTAGGTCTCCTGGCCGATCACGATGCCGCGGCCGTAGTCCTGCATCGCGGCGGCGAAGATCTCCGAGGCCGAGGCGCTGAAGCGGTCCACGAGGATGGTGAGCGGTCCGGCGTAGGCGGCCGTCGTCTCGTCCGACTCGAGCACCTCGACCCGGCCGCCCGTCTCGCGCAGCTGCACGACCGGGCCCTTGGGGACGAACAGGTTCACGAGGCCGATCGCCTCGGTCAGGTGGCCACCGCCGTTCTCGCGAAGGTCGAGCACCAGCCCGTCGATACCGCCCTCGGCCTCGAACTGCTCGATCAGCTTGCGTACGTCGCGGGTCGTGCTGCGATAGTCCTCGCTGCCCGCTGCCCGCGCGTTGTAGTCCTGGTAGAAGGAGGGCACCGTGATCACGCCGATGCGCAGCTTCTGGTCGCCGCGCTCGATCTCGCGCAGCTCCTTCTTGGCGGCCTGCGCTTCCAGCGTGATCTTGGCCCGCGGCAGGACGATGGTCTTCTCGGCCGCGCCGGGCGAGGCCTTGCCGGGCTGGATCATCAGGCGCACCTGCGAACCGAGGGGGCCGCGAATGAGCTGCACGACGTCGTCGAGCCGCCAGCCCACCACGTCCACCAGTTCGCCGTCCTTGCCCTGGCCAACGGCGATGATTCGGTCGGTGGCCTTGATCTCGCCGCTTTGCTGCGCGGACCCGCCGGGCAGGATCTCCATGACCGTCACGTAATCGTCGAGCATCTGCAGCGAGGCGCCGATGCCCTCGTACGACAAGCTCATCTGGATGCGGTACTCCTCGGAGTTCCGCGGCGAGAAGTAGCTCGAGTGTGGGTCGAAAACGTGCGCGAAGGCGTTCATGAAGTTCTCGAACACGTCGTCCGCGGTGACCTGGTCGGCGCGCTTGCCGGCCCGCTCGTAACGCTTGCGGAGAATCTCCTGGGCCTCGGGCCAGGTCTTGTCCGTCAGCATCAGCGAGATCGCGTCGTTCTTGACCCGCTTGCGCCACAGGTCGTCGAGTTCCTCGCGGCTGGCGGCCCATGGCGCCTTGCGCCGGTCGAACTCGAAGCTCTCGTCGAGCGTGAAGTCGGGCTCCGTCTTCAGGATCTCGAGTGCATGCGCCAGGCGCTCCCGGCTGCGCTCCTGGAACCGGTTGAAGATGATGAAGGCGGGTTCCAGCTTGCCGCCCGTGACGGCGTCGTCGAGCTGGTAGCGGTAACGCTCGAACTCGGCGATGTCGGAGGCCAGGAAATAGCTGCGGGAACCGTCCAGCGACTCGAGGTAGCGGTCCAGGACCAGCGAGGACACCGGGTCGTTGACAGGGGCCTGCCGGTAGTGGGAGCGCTCGAACATGCTGCTCACGAGCCGTGCGACCCGCGCCTGGCGCTCGGTCGGCGCCAGCTCGACGGTGGCGGCCGCAGCCGCGGTGGAGGGCGCCCGCGCCGTCCCGAGCAGCAGCGTGGCGAGCGCCACGACGACGACGGCCAGGGCCATCGGCCCCGCGCGACGGACGGTCGTGCCGCGCATGCTTTTATCGACCGGGCGACCTGACTGATACACTTTGTGGGATCCTCGACCGATTACGGCGACCTAGGCTAGAGAGTGCCCCGGCCCCAATCAAGGGCTGGGACTGAAAACGGCTGGCAATCCACAGTGCGACCGCTCACCGTCCTGACAGGCATCGTGCTCGGCTCCGCCGCCGCCACGACCTTCGGGCTGGGCGCGACCTGGGTCGTGTTCGCGCTGCTTGCAGATGAACACCCCCAGTTTCGCTCCGAACTGCCGCTGCTGGCCACCTATCTGGGCGTGTTCATCGCTTTGACCGCGCTCGCGGCCGCAGGTTTCATCGGCCTGGCCCGCCGGCGTCCGTGGCGCCATTGGGCCCAGGCGGCGCTATGGGCATCGCTGGCCGTCCTGGCGGCCGTATACGCGGCGACCCGCGGCTGAAGCGAGGACCCGTGCGGCCCGCGGTCGCCTGGCGGCATCGCGGGCTCTACCGTCCCGTAGAAGGCCAGGCCAGTGCGACGATGATCCGCCAGGCGGCCACCAGCGCCACCGGTCCGAGCAGCAGCAGCCAGGCTCCGGCGCGCAGGCGGGCGAGATCGGCGACGTAATCCGCCAGGAACTCCCCGAGACCGCCGCGTGCGTACGGTCCCAGCGTGACCGTGCCCGTGTAGAAGACCGCCACGGGCAGCGCGACGGTGGCGATGACCGCTACCGCTGCCACCCAGGCCAAGTGTCGCTTCAGACTCATGGCGCGCGATGCTGAGGGCAACCCGCCCGGACCGCAAGGGCTCGGCTTGGGTATCATCCCTTCGCATGGACCCTGTGCGCACCGCGGTGATCGGCGTCGGCTACCTCGGGCGGTTCCACGCCCAGAAATATGCCGTGCTCCCGGAGTCGAGGCTGGTTGCGGTCGTGGACGCCCACGCCGAGGCCCGCGACCGTGTGGCGGCAGAGCTCGGCTGCCGGGCGGTGGGCGATTACCGCGACCTCTTCGGACAGGTGGATGCCGTGAGCATCGCCACGCCGACGCCCCTCCATTTTCCGATCGCCCGGGACTGCCTCGAGCAAGGCCTGCACGTGCTGGTGGAGAAGCCCGTGACCGAGACGCCCGAGCAGGCACGGGACTTGATCGGGACGGCGGCACGCCACGGGCGAGTCCTGCAGGTCGGTCACCTCGAGCGCTTCAATGCGGCCATCCTCGCGCTCGAGGGCACGCTCGGCCGGCCGCGGTTCATAGAGTCGCACCGCCTCGCGCCGTTCAAGGAGCGGGGCACGGACGTGAACGTTGTCCTCGACCTGATGATCCACGACATCGACCTCATCCAGAGCCTGGTCGGTGCGCCGATCGAGTCCATCGACGCCGTTGGCGCCTCGGTGTTCTCGGCCGGTCTCGACATCGCCAACGCGCGCATCCGCTACGCGAACGGCTGCGTCGCCAACACCACGGCGAGCCGCGTCAGCATGAAGACCGAGCGCAAGCTGCGCATGTTCCAGGACGACGCCTACGTTTCGATCGACCTGCAGCAGAAGGTTCTCACGATCGTGCGCAAGCCGCCCGCTGCCGCAGCCGCCGCGCCGGGGCAGGTGGTCATCGAGGAACGAAGCTACGAGCAGGGCGACGCCCTCAGGCTCGAAATCGAAGCCTTCCTGCGTGCGATCCGCGAGGGCCGCCCGCCCGTCGTGTCCGGGGAAGACGGCCTTCGCGCGCTCGAGACCGCCATCCGCATCACGGAACTCGTGCAGGGCCCGGGGATCCGGCCGTGAAGCGCCGCCACTATGGCGGCAGCGATTTCCGCCGTGCGATCACGGTCGAGGACCTGCGGCACGTGGCGCGCCGACGGTTGCCGAATTTCAGCTTTGAGTACCTGGAGGGCGGAGCGGAGGACGAGCTCGCGCTCAGGCGCAACCGCGACGTCTTCGAGCGCATCGCGTGGATGCCGCGGACGCTTGCGGGCGTGGGGACGCCCGACCTCGCGACGGACCTGCTCGGCGAGCACTGCCACCTGCCGCTAGTCATCGCGCCCACCGGGTTCAACGGCATGCTCTGGCCGCAGGGTGATCGCGCGCTCGCCAGGGCCGCTGCCGACGCCGGCATTCCCTTTACGCTGAGCACCGTATCGAACTACCCGCTGGCGAAGCTCACCGCCGAGGTCCCGGACCGCACCTGGTTCCAGCTCTACCCGTTCAAGGATCAGGATTTCATCGACCGGCTGGTCGACCTGGCCGCGACGGCCGGGTGCCGTACGCTGGTCGTCACGACCGACGTGCCCGTACTCGGTGCCCGCGAATGGGACCAGCGCAACTACCGGGCGCCAATGAAACTCGGTGCCGCGAACCTGCTGGACGTGCTCCGGCACCCGGGGTGGCTGCGGCGAGTGATGATCCCGAGGGGCGCGCCCCAGTTCGAGAACCTCCGGGACTTCCTGCCGCCCGGCGTGGATTCGGCGCTGGCCGGCGTGCGCTTCATGGGCACGCAGCTCAACCCGCGGCTCAGCTGGCAGGACATGGAGCACGTCCGCCGCCGCTGGCCGGGCAAGCTGGTGCTGAAGGGCATCCTCTGCGTCGACGATGCGAAACGCTCCGTGGACGTCGGGGCCGACGGCATCGTGCTCACCAACCATGGCGGGCGCCAGCTCGACTCGTGTGTCTCGGGCGTCGAGTTGCTGCCGGCGGTGTGCGCCGAGGTCGGGCAACGATCGTGCGTGCTGGTCGATGGCGGCTTCCGCCGCGGTTCCGACGTGCTCAAGGCCGTGGCGCTCGGCGCCCACGGCGTGATGATCGGGCGGTCGGCGCTCTACGGCCTTGCGGCCGGGGGCGAGGCCGGCGTTGCGCACGCGCTCGGTCTGCTGCGCGCGGAAATGGAGCGCGGGATGACGCTGCTCGGATGCCGCAACCTGGCCGAGCTCGGCCCGCACCTGATTCGAAGCTGAGGAGAGACCATGCGTGCGGTGATCTGTCGGGAATTGACGGGACTTGCGGGCCTCGAGCACGTGACGGACTGGCCGGAGCCGCAGGCCGGGCCGGGCGAGGTGGTCGTCGCGGTGAAGGCCGCGGCGCTCAACTTTCCAGACGTGCTCATGATCCAGGGCCTTTACCAGGAAAAGCCGGCGCTGCCGTTCGTCGTTGGCACCGAAATGGCAGGCGAGGTGGTCGAGGTCGGCGAGGGCGTGAGCCAGTTCGCCCCCGGCGACCGTGTCGTGGCCGCCTGCGGACGTACCCTCGCCGAGCGCATCGCCGTGAAGTCCTCGTTGTTGCTGCCGGCGCCGCGCGCGCTCGGCTTCGAGGCGGCCGCTGGCATCTGCATCACCTATTTCACGACGCTGCACGCGCTCAGGCAGCGCGCCTCCCTGCAGCCCGGCGAGAGCCTGCTTGTACTCGGGGCCGCCGGCGGCGTCGGTACTACCGCGGTCGAGCTCGGCAAGGAGATGGGTGCGACGGTGATCGCGGCGGCCAGCACGGATGAGAAGCTCGAACTCGCACGCCGCCTCGGTGCCGAGCACGTCATCAACTACACGACGCAGGACCTGCGCGAGCGCATCAAGGAAATCACGGCGGGTCGCGGCGTGGACGTCGTCTACGACCCGGTCGGAGGCGCGCTCGCCGAGCCGGCGCTGCGCAGCATGGCCTGGAAAGGGCGATACCTCGTGATCGGTTTTGCCGGCGGCGACATTCCGCGCATTCCGCTCAACCTGCCGCTGCTCAAGGGCTGCTCGATCGTCGGGGTGTTCTGGGGCAGCTTCGCCCAGCGCGAGCGCGACGTGCAGCGCCAGAACGTGACCGAGCTGTGGACCATGTTCGAGTCCGGCCGGCTGAAGCCCGTGGTCGGCGAGACTCACGCGCTCGCCGACTATGCGGCGGCCTTCGAGTCTCTCGGCGGACGCCGCGCCCGCGGCAAGGTCGTCGTCCTGCCCTGATCAGGGCTCGCCGATGGCGTCGAGTTCGGCCTGCACCGCGAGCCAGCGGTCCTCCGCCTGCCCGAGGAGTCGCACGACCTCGCCGCAGCGACGCGTCACCGCCTGCACCTCGGCCGGGTCCGCGACCGCATAGAAGCGCGCGTCGGCCAGTTGAGTCTCGAGCGACGCCTTCTCCGCCTCGAGATCGGCGATGCTGCGCTCGAGCTCGCCTGCCTGCCGGACCAGCGGCCGACGCTGCGCAAGCTTCGCCTGCCGCTCCGCCGCCGCACTCTCGCGCTGGACGCGGCGCGCCTCGCGGCCGGAGGCCGCCGGCGCCATGCCGGCCGTCGCCTCGCGCGTGCGGCGCTCGGCAAGCCACGCGAGATAGTCGTCCACGTCGCCGTCGAACTCGCGGGCCTCGCCGTCGGCGACCAGCAGGAAGCCGTCGCACACCGTCCGCAGCAGCGCGCGATCGTGCGACACCAGCACGAGGCTGCCCTCGTAGCCGGCCAGGGCGCGCGTCAGCGCGTGACGCATCTCGAGATCGAGGTGATTGGTTGGCTCGTCCAGCAGCAACAGATTTGGCCGCCGCCGTACGATGATCGCCAGCGCCAGGCGCGAGCGCTCCCCGCCGGAGAAGGCGCCGACCGGGGCGTCCGCCATCGCGCCGCGGAAATCGAAGTGCCCCAGGTAGCTGCGCAGCTCGAGTTCGCGTGCCGCCGGCTCGAGGCGAACGAGGTGCTGGAGAGGGGACTCGTCGGGCCGCAGGTGCTCGAGCTGATGTTGCGCGAAGTAGCCGGTTACGAGTCCGTAACCCTCGACGCGTCGCCCGCGCATGGGTGGCAGTTCGCCGGCGATCGCCTTCACCAGGGTGGATTTTCCGGCGCCGTTCGCCCCGAGCAGCCCGAGTCGCGAACCGGGGGACAGGGTGAGCTGGACACGCTCGAGCACCGTGCGCTCCGCATAGCCGAGCGCCGCATCCTCGAGCGTCAGCAGCGGCGAGGGGGCCCGGGCCGGCGCCGGAAACTCGAAGTCGAACGGTGCGTCCACGTGCGCGGGAGCCACCCGCTCGAGACGGTCGAGTGCCTTGAGCCGGCTCTGCGCCTGGCGGGCCTTGGTCGCCTTGGCGCGGAAGCGCTCGACGAACTGCGTGATGTGGGCGATTTCCCGGCGCTGCTTCTCGAACAACGCCTGCTGCCCCGCAAGCCGCGTTGCGCGCTGCTCCTCGAAGGACGAATAGTTCCCGGTGTAGAGCGTGAGCCGCTGGCCCTCGATGTGCGCCACGTGCGTCACGCAGGCGTCGAGGAAGTCGCGGTCGTGGGAAACCAGCAGCAGGGTGCCGCGGTATGCGGCGAGCCAGCGCTCGAGCCACACGACCGCATCGAGGTCGAGGTGGTTGGTGGGCTCGTCGAGCAGCAGCAGCTCCGCGCGGCTCGAGAGCGCACGCGCGAGGTTGAGGCGCATGCGCCAGCCGCCGGAAAACTCCGCCACGTGGCGCTCGAGGTCCGTGGCGGAAAACCCGAGACCGGCCAGCAGGGTGGCGGCACGCGATCGCGCTGCATAACCATCAATGGCCGCCAACCGCGCGTGGGCTTCGGCGAGCGCGTGCCCGTCGTGCTGACGCTCCGCGATGGCGATCTCGCGCTCCACGGCGCGCAGCGCGGCGTCCCCGTCCAGCACGAACTCGACGGCCGGCTGCGGCAGCGGCGGGGTTTCCTGGCCGACCGAGGCGATGCGCCAGTCGCGCGGCACCGAGCAGTCGCCCGCCTCCGGATGCAGTTCGCCCTGCAGCAGCGCAAACAGGCTCGACTTGCCGCAACCGTTCGCACCCACGAGGCCCACGCGCCAGCCGGCGTGGACCTGCAGGTCCGCGTTCTCGATGAGGCGGCGGGCGCCGCGTGCGAGCGTGAGTTGCCGGAGCAGGATCAAGGGATGGGCCAGCGGGAATGGTCGGGCGCGCGCATTCTATCGGCTCGGGCCCGGCGCTCGCGCGGCTCTCCTTCTCCGGTCCCTGCGCGAGGCCGCGGTGCGGCTGCCGGCGGAATCCGGCACAATCCGCGCTTTCAAACGGGCCGCCGCCTCAGGTTGCCCGTGGAGATCCCGAACCGATGTCCTTGACGCTGCGTCTACCGCGACTGCCGATACTCGCCCGCCACCTGCTCCTGGCGCTGATCGCGGCGGGTCCTGTGGCTGCCTTCGCGCAGTCCGCTCCCGCGATTTCCACGATTGTTGCGTTCAGTGGCTCACAGCCGGGCGGCGCGCCGGTGCTTGGCCCGGACGGGGCGCTGTACGGTACGACCTCGGTGGTCACGGCGTTTGCCACCGGACTCATCTACCGCGCTGCGGCCGACGGCTCGTCGATGCGGACGATCTACCAGTTCAGGATCGCCGAGGCCGCAAATCCGGTTGCCGGGCTGCTGCTCGGCAGCGACGGGTTGCTCTACGGCGTCACGAGCTCGGGTCCGCTGACCGAAGGCAATACGTCCGGCACGGTCTTCCGTATCGCGCCTGATGGCAGCGGGCTCACGTTCCTGCACAGGTTCCAGAATTTCGCGTCCGTCAATTCGGTAGGCGCGCCCGTGAACGCGGACGGCGCGAACCCGGAGTCGGAGCTCGTGGAGGGCAACGACGGGCGACTGTACGGCGTCACGCGCACGGGTGGGGCGAACGGCACGGGCGTCGTGTTCCGGATGTCGCGCGACGGCACGGAGTTCTCCGTCCTGCATGCGTTCGGGCCGATTACCTCGGACAGTACCGTCACGGTGGCGCGGAACGACGACGGCATGAGCCCGATCGGACCGCTGGTCGCCGGGGCCGACGATTACTTCTATGGCACCGCGTCCGCCGGGGGCGCGCAGGGCAACGGCACGTTGTTCCGGGTGCGATTCGACGGCACCGGCTTCGAGACGCTGTTCGTGTTTCCGGAGCTGACCGCCAACAGCTCGGGCCTGCCCACCAACGTCGACGGCGCCACCCCGGTCGCGGGACTGGCCGACGGGGGCGACGGGCGACTCTACGGCGTCACCAACCTCGGCGGCGCGCAGGGCAACGGCACCGTCTATTCGTTCGATCCCGTCGGCCGCGTGCTCACGACCCTGCACGACTTCGACGGCACCGCGGGCGCGCGGCCCACCGGTGAATTGCTGCTGGCCCAGAACGGCTCGCTCGTGGGCACGACGACGACCGGCGGCACGAACTCGACGGGCCAGGTCACGACGTTCGGCACGATCTTCTCGATCGCCCGCGACGGCACCGGTTTCACGAGCCTGCGCAGCTTCGAGGGTTCGAACGGCTCGTCCCCGACCGGCCGCATGCTGCAGCTCGATGCCAACACCTTCGTCGGCCTGGCAGCGGGTAGCGGCCGTTGCGGGCAGGGCGTGCTCTACCAGTTCAGCCTCACCGGCGCGACCGTGGACGGCATCAACAACTGCGGGCAGCGCAGGAACAGCGGCGGCGGCAGCACCGCGCCCGCGCTGCTCCTGCTGCTCGGGACCTTCGGACTCCTCCGACGGTGGCGGGCCGCCTGAGCGCCCCCGAGCCGGGCACGGCGATGCCGATGGGACAGATCCGACTGCACCACCGCACCTGCCCGTTGTGCGAGGCGATGTGCGGGCTCGTCGTCGAGCATCGCGACAGCGAGATCCTGTCGATCAAGCCCGACCGCGACGACGTTTTGAGCCGCGGCCACATCTGTCCCAAGGCCGTCGCGCTCAAGGACATCCACGAGGATCCCGATCGGCTGCGGAGCCCGGTGAGGCGCACGGCGCACGGCTGGGAGGAGATCTCCTGGGACGCGGCCTTCGACGAGGTCGAGCGACGCGTCGCCGCGGTGCGCGAGCGGCACGGCAGCAACGCGGTGGCGATCTACGCCGGCAACCCCACGGTGCACAACCTCGGGGCGATGCTTGCGGTCGGCGACTTCATCCGGGCCGTGCGCACCGAGAACCTTTACTCGGCGACCAGCGTGGACCAGTTGCCGCACATGGTTGCGTCGCACGCGATGTTCGGGCACCAGTTCCTCATCCCGGTGCCCGACGTGGATCGGACGCAGTTGTTCGTGTGCATCGGTGGCAACCCGGTCGCCTCCGGCGGCTCGATCATGGGCGCGCCGGGGTTCGAGAAGCGCGTCGCTGCGCTGCGTGCGCGGGGCGGGCGGTTCGTCGTCATCGATCCACGGCGCACCGAGTCGGCCGATGTCGCCGACGAGCACCTGTCGATCCGGCCGGGTACCGACGTCTTCCTGCTGCTCGGGCTGCTGCGCGAGGTGTTCGGCGCCGGGCGCGCCGACCTCGGGCATCTCGCCGGGCGGGTCGCGGGCCTCGAGGCGTTGCGGCAGGCCGTGCTCGAATTCGATTCCGGCCAGCTCGCCGAGCGGACTGGCATCCCCGCCGCGCGGGTCGCCGCGCTTGCCCGGGAAATCGCCGACGAGCCGCGCGCGCTCGTGTACGGCAGGGTCGGCGCCTGCACGCAGGAATTCGGCGGACTCGTGCTGTGGCTGATCTATTGCCTCAATGCCGTGACGCGGCACCTCGACCACGCGGGCGGCATGATGTTCGCCGAGCCGGCCGTGGACCTGACGCGCGCCTACGGCTCCAAGGGTCACTACGGCCGGTTCCGTTCGCGCGTGCGCGGGCTGCCGGAATTCGGCAACGAACTGCCGGTCGCGACGCTCGCCGACGAGATCCTCACCGCGGGACCGGGCCAGGTACGCGCGTTGCTGACCTTTGCCGGCAACCCGGTGCTCTCGACGCCCAACGGCCGCCAGCTGGATCGCGCGCTCGAGGGCCTCGAATTCATGGTCTCGGTGGATCCGTACCTCAACGAGACCACGCGCCACGCGCACCTGATCCTGCCGCCGGCGAGTCCGCTCGAGCGCAGCCACTACGACATCGCCTTGAGCGGCTTCGCGGTGCGCAACGTCGCGAAATATTCCCCGCCGCTGTTCGCCAAGCCCGCCGACACGCGTCACGACCACGAGATCCTCGCCGAGCTGACCGCGCGCCTCGGCACATCGCGCGGCAGGGCGCGGCTCGCGGCCCGGGCCCGGGCATCGATCGTGCGCCAGCTCGGACCGGGCAGGCAGCTCGACCTCATGCTGCGTACCGGCGCTTACGGGATGCCCTACCGAGGGTGGGTGCGCTGGGCTGCGGCGCTGCCCGGGTTCGGCGCAATTCGCCGGCAGCTCGCGGCGCCCGATCGGCGGCCGCAGGGCCTGAGCCTGCGCCGCCTCGAGGCGGCGCCGCACGGCGTCGACCTGGGGCCGCTGGAGGCGAACCTGCTGCGGCGGCTCGCGACGCCGGACGGCCAGGTACAGCTCGCGCCGCCTCCGCACTTGCAGGATCTCGAGCGCGCGGCCCGCGTGCTCGAGCAGACCGCGCCGCCGCTCATGCTGATCGGCCGCCGGCACGTGCGCAGCAACAATTCCTGGATGCACAACAGCCGGCGGCTGGTGAAGGGCAAGCCGCGCTGCACGCTCATGATGCATCCTGATGACGCGACGGACCGTGGCATCGCGGACGGCGCGACCGTGCGGCTTCGTTCGCGCGTCGGTGAAGTCGTGGTGCCGGTCGAGGTCACGGATCACATGATGCCGGGCGTCGTCTCGCTTCCGCACGGCTGGGGTCACGATCGGGCCGGCATCCGGCTCGGCGTCGCGAGTCGCCACGCCGGCGTCAGCATCAACGACCTCATCGACGATCAACGCATCGACGCGTTGACTGGTACTGCCGTGCTGAACGGCACGCCGGTGGAGGTCGAGGCCGCGACAACGGGCCCGTGACGACGTCCCGCACGGCGTCGCGTGCTGCGCCACCCGAAGTGTGGTGCCTGCGGGGTTCCAGCTCACCGGGGCGGAGGCTGTCCACGGACACCGCAGCCTCCAAAAAAAAGAGGAAAAATCCCGCAAAATCAGCGGGATATTCCTTTTATGGTGGAGGCGGCGGGAATCGAACCCGCGTCCGCAAGCCCTACATTCCAGGACCTACATGCTTAGCCGTCTCTTTGTATCTCGTCGAACGCTACCCGAGCGGCAGGGAAGACGTTCGACCAGCTCAGGTGCATTTTAGCGAGCCAGCCCTCAGCACACTGGACCCGCGAGCTTGTGAGCGCGTCCCCCGGGTCTGGATGCACAAGCACATGCCAGTCGAGGGTTAGGCGGGATTAAGCCGCCAGAGCGTAGTTGTCTTCGTTGGCAACTAAGTGTTTGCAAGCGGTTTTACGAGGAACCTTGCACCTCGGCATGCACCTGGAGTTTCGCGACCCACGTCGAAACCGGTCGCCCCCGGTGTGGGACCCAGTGTAGGGGCAGGGAGCGCAAAAGCAAGGGCGCCGTCGCACCGGGCCGGTATTCCCGGTGCGTGCTCAACAGCCCGATGCCCTAGCGCCGGTGGGCCTTCATCACGCGCGACTTCTCGCGCTGCCAGTCACGGTCCTTCTCGGTTGCACGCTTGTCGTGCGACTGCTTGCCCTTCGCAAGGCCGATCTCGAGCTTCACCTTGCCGTGCTTCCAGTACAGCTTGAGCGGCACGATGGTGTGCCCCTTGCGCTCCACGGCGCCCACGAGGCGGTCGAGTTCCCGGCGATGCAGCAGCAGCTTGCGGGTGCGCGTGGGATCGGCGACGACGTGGGTGGAGGTGGTCTTGAGCGGCGAGATGTGGGCGCCGATCAGCCACGCCTCGCCGTTCTTCACGAGCACGTAGCCCTCCGTGATCTGCGCCTTGCCGGCGCGCAGGGCCTTCACTTCCCAGCCCTGCAGCGCCATCCCGGCCTCGAGGTTTTCCTCGATGAAATACTCGAACCGCGCGCGCTTGTTGAGCGCGATCGGGGGAGGCGCGGAATCCTTCGGTTTGCTGGGCGCAGCCATGGCGGCTCGATTGGGTGCGGTCGCGCATTCTACCCGTCCCGAATACACTTGCGCCGCGATCAGGGAGCCCCGATGGCCGTTCGAGAGATCCGCCGCAGTGCACTCGTCACTTTCAGTCCGGAGCAGATGTTCGACCTCGTGATCGACGTCGAGCGCTACCCGCAGTTCCTGCCGTGGGTCGCGCGCGCCGAACTGCACGAGAAGTCGGACCGCGACCTGCTGGCCAGCATGGAGATGCAGCGCGGCGGCATGCGCGAGCGCTTCACCACCCGCAACGAGTTCGATCGCCCGGGCTTTATGAACATGCAACTGGTGCGGGGCCCGTTCCGGGTGCTCGACGGCCGCTGGACGTTCGCGCCCATCGCCGACGCCGGCACGCGCATCGAGCTCGTGATGCGCTTCGAATTCGGGAACCCGGTCGTTTCGCTGCTGTTCGGCAAGGCGTTCGAGCAGAGTTGCAACACCCTGATCGACGCTTTCATCGCCCGGGCGAGGGTGCTGCATGGCCGCGGATCCTGAAGCGACGGTCGTGGAGGTCGTCTATGCCCGGCCTGATTGCCAGCGGGTCATCACGGTACCTCTGGGCGCGGGAATGACGGCGCTCGAGGCCGTCGAGGCGTCCGGATTGCTCGCCGAATTTCCCGAACTCGACGCCGCCTCGCTGGTTCTGGGCGTCTATGGACGCCGGGTCGAAGGCTCCGAGCGACTTCGCTCCGGCGATCGCGTCGAGATCTATCGGTCGCTGCCCATCGATCCGCGTACTGCGCGCAGGCAGGCGGCAGCGTCGGAAGGCGGTCGGGGAAAACGGCGCAAAGAGTCCCGATCGTCCTGATCAGGACGCCGGCGGACGCCAGCGTCGCCGACGTGCGGGTCAGGCGCCGTTCGGACGGTTCGGGTCGGTAGGCAGCGAGTCGATCGGCTGGGCGGGCGGCGGGGCGGGCGGATCGTCGACTGGGGCAAGCGCATCGACCGGCGGCTTCTGCCAGAAGCGCCACGAGGCCGGCCGATCGGGCCCCGGCGGCTGGGGCAGGGCGACCTTCTCCACGGCAGAGACCTTGTCGTCCTCGAAGCGCACGATGAAGTGTGCTGTGTCGACCTGGCGGTCGCGGCCGTAGGTCCGTCGATAGACGTAGTCCCACCGATGCGGCGCAAAGGGGTCTGACACCATCGGGGTCCCCAGCAGGTAGCGCACCTGGCTGCGGGACATTCCGACCGTCACCTGTTCCACGTCCGTCAGCTTCAGCAGGTTGCCCTGCTGGATTTCGGGGCGATAGACGCAGCCGGCCGTGGCGATGGCCAGCAGCAGTGCGATGGCAGCGGCGATGGGGAATCGGTTGCGTGCGTCCGATGGGCTCATGGTGTCTGGAGTTGCCGGCGCGCGCCGGACATAATGCGGGCGCATGATACAGGAACCGCGAGCACCTCGCGGTCGTGCCAGAACGGGCAATACGACGGGCAATACGTGGAACCCTCTCAACTTCGACGAGCCGGCCTCAAGGTCACCGTGCCGCGCCTCAAGATCCTCGAGATCCTGGCCGTGAACGCCGCGCACCACATGAGCGCCGAGGACGTCTACCGCCGGCTGCTCGAGTCCAACGAGGACATCGGCCTCGCCACCGTCTACCGGGTGCTGACCCAGTTCGAATCGGCCGGCCTCGTCACGCGGCACCATTTCGAGGGTGGCACCGCGGTTTTCGAGCTCGACCAGGGCGAGCACCACGACCACATCGTCTGCGAGGACTGCGGGCGGGTGGAGGAGTTTGCGGATGAGGGGATCGAGGATCGGCAGCGCGAGATCGCCACGCGGCACGGCTTTGAGCTCACCGACCACTCGCTGACTTTGCGCGGCCGCTGCGTGCGCGAGCGCTGCCCGCACCGCGCGAAGCAGGCCTAGGCGACCGCGGCGGGGTTTGCGCGGCCGTCTCGAGCATCTCGCGGGCGTGTTCGCGAGTCCGGGCGGTAATCTCTGCGCCGCCGAGCATGCGGGCCACTTCCTCGATGCGTTCCGCTCCCTCGAGTGTGTGGACTGCCGTCCGGATCGCATGGCCGGTCGTCCGCTTCGAGACGCGCAGCTGCCGGTCGGCCTGGGCAGCGACCTGCGCCAGGTGGGTCACGCACAGCACCTGCCGAGACACGGCGAGCGCCTTCAGCTGCCGGCCGACCATCTCGGCAACGGCGCCGCCGACGCCCGCGTCCACCTCGTCGAAGATCAGGCAGGGCAGGTGCGTCGCATCGAGCGTCGCGACCTGGAGCGCGAGGCTGATGCGTGAGAGCTCGCCGCCGGATGCCACCTTTGCGAGCGGGCGAGGCGGGTGACCCGGGTTGGCGCTCACCAGGAACTCGATGTCGTCCGTTCCATGCTCGGTGCACTCGCTGGCCGGGCGCGCTTCGAGTCGCGTCAGGAAGACGCCGCCCGGCATGCCGAGGCCCTGCATCAACTCCGTGACGCGCCCATCGAGCGCAGCGGCCGCCTCGCGACGCACCGCCGCGAGCCGGGCGGCGGCCCGGTCCCGCAGCTCACAGGCGGCCGAGATGCGCCGCTCCAGCTCGGCGACATTCAATGCACCGGCCCGCAGCTCGCGCAGTTCGTCCTCCAGACGCCTGCGTACCTCGGGCAGGTCAACCGCATCGACGCGATGCTTGCGGGCGGCATCCTCGATCGCGGCGAGCCGCGACTCGATCTGCTCCTGGCGCGCCGGGTCGGCCTCGAGTGACTCGCCATACCGTCGCAGCTGCGCGACGGCCTCGCGGCAGGCGATGGCGGCCTCTTCGACCAGCCGCTCCGGTCCGGACAGCGCGGGATCGATTGCCGACAACTGCCTGAGCACTGATTGGGCCCGCCCGAGCGCCGCAGTTACGTCCCCGGCGTCCCCGGCCAGCAGCCCCTCTACCTGCGCCGTGCCCTCGGCGAGCCGGCCGAGCGCGCTCATGCGCCGGCGTTCCTCGGCCAGGCGGTTGGGCTCGTCGACCTTCGGGTCGAGCGCCTCGAGTTCCGCCACGTAGTGCTCGAGCAGATCGAGGCGGTGCTCGCGGTCGCGACCGCGCGCCTCGCAGGCGGCGCGCTCGACGTCGAGCGCCTTCCAGTCGCGGTAGGCCTCGCGCATGGCAGCCACGTCCGACTGCAGGCCGCCGCTCCCGTCGAGCAGGTCCCGCTGGTACGGCCGTCTCGAGAGGGACTGGAACTCGAGCTGCCCGTGCACGTCCACGAGCAGCTCGCCGAAGGCGCGCAGCGACTGCACCGGCATGGCCTGGCCGTTGACGTAGGCGCGGCCGCGACCGTCGGCGGCAACGGTCCGGCGCAGCAGCACCTCGCCGTCGTGCTCGATCTGCTGCTCCGAGAGCCAGGCAAGCGCCGGCGGGTTCGCGGACACGTCGAAGCTCGCGGTGACCTCGGCCCGCTCGGCACCGTGACGGACCGCGCCGCTGTCGGCGCGTCCGCCCACCGCGAGCAGCAGCGCATCCACGAGGATCGACTTGCCGGCACCGGTCTCGCCGGTGAGGGCGGTGAACCCGGTCCCGAGCTCGACCTCCACGGCCTCCACGATCGCGAAGTCGCGAATCTGCAGGTGGGCGAGCATGCTGCGCCCTCAGGCGAACGGCGGCTGGCCGTCGCGGACCCCGCGGCCCCAGTGCAGCTTGGAGCGCAGGATCCGGTAGTAGTCGTGACCGGGCGGGTGAAGCAGGGTTGCCTGGACGGGCGCGCGCGCCACGCGCAACCGTTCGCCAGGCTCGAGCTCGCACAGGACCATGCCGTCGCAGACGACCATTGCGCGCGTCTCGTGCCGGTCGGCGATCTCGATCTCCACGGTGCTGTCCGCTCCGACAACGATGGGCCGGTCGGACAGCGTGTGCGGGCAGATCGGCACCAGGACGATCGCCGCCAGGCTCGGGTGCACGATCGGTCCGCCGCAGGACAGCGCGTACGCGGTGGAGCCGGTGGACGTGGAGATGATGAAGCCGTCGCCACCGTGCGTGTTGACGTAGGCGCCGTCGAGCCAGGTTCGCAGGTCGAGCATGCGACCGGACTCGCCCTTGGCGACGACGACGTCGTTGAGTGCCACGCAACTGAGGCGGCGGCCCGACATTCGAAGGCTCGCCTCGAGCAGCATGCGCGTCTCGGTCTGGCAGCGGCCCTCCAGGGCATCATCGACGCTCTCGAGCATGCGCTCGGGGCCGATGTCCGCGAGGAACCCGAGCCGCCCGCGGTTGACGCCGAGCACCGGGACGCCGCAGGCGGCGGCCATGCGGGCCGCGTGCAGCATCGTGCCGTCGCCGCCGACCGCGACCAGCAGGTCGGCCCCGCGTGCCAGTTCCGGCTCCGGGACCAGTGTCATCGGCAGGTCGCCGAAGCCCGGGCCGTTCCCGGCGACCGCCCGCACCGCGCGGCCACGCTCGTGCAGGTGGCGGGCGAGCGTGAGCATCGCCTCGGCGACCCGCGTGTCGGTGGCGCGGCCCGCGAGGGCAATGGTCGAATAAGAGGCGTGCCCCGTGTCCATTGGTGGCTGGTCTTTTAGCACGCGGGCGTCGCGCCGGGCCAGCGCGCAATCGGGCGCGTTGCGCTGCAAATGCGGCGCTTGACTTCGTCGCGAGGCGGTTGCAATTCTGTGCGTCATGCGCACCAGCACCTACGCCTGCACCCGGATTTGCGCGGATGCCGCGTGACTTCACCGACGAGACCCTGAACGAACGGGCCCAGCACCTGTTGCGGGTGCTGGTCGAGAGCTATATCCGCGAAGGCCAGCCGGTCGGGTCGCGGAGCCTGTCGCGCGATTCGGGACTGAACCTGAGCGCGGCCACCGTGCGCAACGTCATGGCCGATCTCGAGGAGTACGGCTTCGTCACCTCGCCGCACACTTCCTCGGGCCGGGTGCCGACCGACAAGGGCTACCGGTTCTTCGTGGACACGCTGCTGGCCCAGCGGCGCTCCGGGGCGGAGGACAACGTCATCGCGGAGCTGCAGCGGCGGCTCGAGGACGAGCACGACCGCGATCCGAAGGCACTCGTGGCGGTCGCCTCGCAGGTGCTTTCCTCGATCACCCATCTGGCCGGGGTCGTGACGATTCCGCGCCAGCCGCACCAGTCGCTGAGCCAGATCGAGTTCCTGCCGCTGTCGGACAACCGGGTGCTGGCAGTCATGGTCGTGAACAGTCGCGACGTGCAGAACCGCATCGTCCAGCTCGACCGCTACTACTCGGCCGAGGAATTGCGCCGGGCGGCCAACTTCCTCAACCAGCAGTTCGCCGGCAAGGAACTGCGCCAGGTCCGCGAGGACCTCGTGGGCGAATTGAAGCAGACCGGCGAGCGGCTCAACCAGCTGATGCTCGATGCGATCCGGGTCGCGCAGCAGATGCTGGGCGAGGGCACCAAGGACGCGCCGGAGTACGTCATCGCCGGCGAGACCAATCTAATGGAGTTCGCCGAGCTGTCGAGCGTGGAGAAGCTCCGCCGACTGTTCGATGCCTTCACGGCCCGGCGGGACATCCTCAACCTGCTCGACCTGAGCCTGCGGGCCGAGGGCGTGCAGATCTTCATCGGGCAGGAGTCGGGCTACCAGATCCTCGACGACTGCAGCCTCGTCACGGCCCCGTACACGCTCGACAACGAGACCGTGGGCGTGCTCGGGGTCATCGGCCCGACGCGCATGGCCTACGAGCGTGTCATCCCGATCGTGGACGTGACGGCGCGGCTGCTCGGGTCGGCCTTGAATTCCCGGCGCTAGGCCCCAGATTTCCCTCGTTTGCGCGCTTCCGCCCGCGGCCGGACGGGGAGGCACGCCCCAACGCAGTCCCAGGCAGCCCGTATGACGACACAAACCGATCCCGAAGGCACCTTACCGGCCGAGCAGTCCGCAGCAGCCGGGCCGGGCACGCTCGAGGCCGAACTGCTCGACGCCCAGGCCAAGGCCCAGGAGCACTGGAACAGCTACCTGCGGGCGGTCGCGGAGACCGAGAACGTCCGTAAGCGCGCCCAGCGCGACGTCGAGGCGGCGAGCCGCTACGCGATCGAGCGCTTCGCGGGCGACCTGCTCGAGGCGCGCGACAGTCTCGAGCTCGGCCTCGCAGTCGGGCCGGGCGCCGACCCGGCGCGGCTGTTCGAGGGCATGGAGGCGACCTTGCGGCTCGTCGATCGGGCCTTCGAGAAGGCGGGCCTGCAGGTACTGGACCCCGCGGGAGAGGCCTTCAATCCCGAGTTCCACGAGGCGATGGCGGCCCAGCCCAGCGCGGACCAGCCGCCCGGCACCGTGCTCACGGTGGTCCAGAAAGGCTACGTGCTCAACGGGCGGCTGCTGCGCCCGGCCCGGGTGCTCGTGTCCCGCGAGCCCGACGCCACTGCGGATTGACTTGAATCTGAGCCCGCCGGCCCCCAACTAGGCGGTCAACGCATTCCTGACCTGACGGAGCCCCTCTCATGGCAAGAGTCATCGGCATCGACCTCGGCACCACCAATTCCTGCGTCGCGATCATGGACGGCGGCAAGCCGCGCGTGATCGAGAACAGCGAAGGCGACCGCACCACCCCCTCGATCGTCGCCTTCACCAAGGACGACGAAGTGCTGGTGGGCCAGTCGGCGAAGCGCCAGGCGGTCACCAACCCGCAAAACACCCTGTACGCGATCAAGCGCCTGATCGGCCGCCGCTACGACGACAAGGTCGTGCAGAAGGACGTCGAGATGGTGCCGTACAAGATCGTCAAGGCGGACAACGGCGACGCCTGGGTCGAGGTGCACGGCAAGAAGATGGCGCCGCCGGAGATCGCGGCACGCGTGCTCATGAAGATGAAGAAGACCGCCGAGGACTTCCTCGGCGAGCCGGTCACCGAGGCGGTGATCACGGTGCCTGCCTACTTCAACGACTCGCAGCGACAGGCCACCAAGGACGCGGGCCAGATCGCGGGCCTGACCGTCAAGCGCATCATCAACGAGCCCACCGCCGCGGCGCTGGCCTACGGCCTCGACAAGTCGGGCGGCGACCGCAAGGTCGCGGTCTACGATCTCGGCGGCGGCACCTTCGACATCTCGATCATCGAGTTCGCCGACGTGGACGGGGAACGCCAGTTCGAGGTGCTCGCCACCAACGGCGACACCTTCCTCGGGGGCGAGGACTTCGACAAGCGCGTCATCGACTACCTGGCGGCCGAGTTCCAGAAGGAGTCGGGCGTGGACGTACGGCGCGACCCGCTCGCCATGCAGCGGCTCAAGGAAGCGGCCGAGAAGGCCAAGATCGAGCTGTCCTCGAGCCAGCAGACCGAGGTGAACCTGCCGTACATCACGGCCGACGCCTCGGGCCCGAAGCACCTCGCGATGAAACTCACCCGTGCGAAGCTCGAGTCGCTGGTCGAGGACCTCGTGCAGAAGACCATCGACCCCTGCCGCATCGCGCTCAAGGACGCCGGCCTGTCGATGAGCGACGTCGCCGAGGTGATTCTCGTGGGCGGCCAGACGCGCATGCCGCTGGTGCAGAAGATCGTGAAGGACTTCTTCGGCAAGGAGCCGCGCAAGGACGTCAACCCGGACGAGGCAGTGGCCGTGGGCGCCGCCGTGCAGGCGGGCGTGCTCACGGGCGAGGTCAAGGACGTGCTGCTGCTCGACGTCACCCCGCTGTCGCTCGGCATCGAGACGCTCGGCGGCGTGATGACGAAGCTGATCGAGAAGAACACCACCATCCCGACCAAGGCCACCCAGGTGTTCTCAACGGCCGACGACAACCAGACCGCGGTCACCATCCACGTCCTGCAGGGCGAGCGCGACCGGGCCGGCGACAACAAGTCGCTCGGCCGCTTCGACCTCTCGGACATCCCGCCGGCGCCGCGCGGAATGCCGCAGGTCGAGGTCACCTTCGACATCGATGCGAACGGCATCCTCAACGTCTCGGCCAAGGACAAGGCCACCGCGAAGGAACAGAAGATCGTCATCAAGGCCTCGAGCGGCCTGACGGACGACGAGATCAAGCGCATGGTGCGCGACGCCGAGGCGCATGCCGAGGAGGACAAGAAGTTCCGGGAACTCGCCGAGACGCGCAACCGCGCCGACGCGCTGCTGCACGCCACCGAGAAGGCGCTCAAGGACCTCGGCGACAAGGTCTCGCCCGAGGATCGCGCCAAGACCGAGTCGGCGTTGTCCGATCTGCGGGCCGTGCTCAAGGGCGACGACAAGGACGTGATCGAGACCAAGGCCCGCGCCGTGGCGGAGGCCTCGGCGGCCGTCGCGCAGCAGGCCTATGCGAGCCAGCAGTCGGCGGGTCCGGGTGAGCCCGGCGCGGCGGGTGGTTCGGACAGCGGCATGGGCGGCAAGGACGACGTACTCGATGCCGAGTTCGAGGAAGTGAAGGACAAGGACGGCAAGGGATCCTGACCGGCCGCCGGGTAATGCTCCCCTGACTGACCGGCCGCCGCGGGTAGCGATTCCCGCGGCGGTCTTTCGTTCCAGACCCGTTCCGGATACCGCATGGCGAAGCGCGATTACTACCAGGTCCTCGACGTGCCACGCACGGCGGCCGAGGCGGACGTCAAGAAGGCCTACCGCCGCCTTGCCATGAAGTACCACCCGGACCGCAATCCGGGGGATCACGAGGCCGAGGGCAGGTTCAAGGAGGCCAAGGAGGCGTACGAAGTCCTTTCGGACGCCCAGAAGCGCGCCGCCTACGACCAGTTCGGCCACGCGGGCGTGGACGGCATGCGCGGCGGTGGCGGTGGTACGGGTTTCGACCCCCGCGACGCGTTCGGGGACATCTTTGGCGATGTCTTCGGGGACATCTTCGGCGGCGGCCGGCGCGGCCGCTCGCAGGTGTACCGCGGTGCGGACCTGCGCTACGAGCTCGAGCTCGACCTCGAGCAGGCCGTGTTCGGAGACACCGCCGGCGTCGAGTTCACCACTCTTGCGGAGTGCGACGAGTGCAACGGCAGCGGCGCCGCCAAGGGATCCAAGCCGGTGGCCTGCGAGACCTGCCGGGGTGCCGGACAGGTCCGAATGCAGCAGGGATTTTTCACCGTGCAGCAGACCTGCCCGCGCTGCAACGGCCGCGGCCAGGTCGTGAGCGATCCGTGCGTCGCTTGCCGCGGGCAGGGTCGGCAGCGCAAGCAGAAGACGCTCTCGGTCAAGGTCCCGGCCGGTGTCGATACCGGCGACCGCATCCGCCTGTCGGGGGAGGGCGAGGCCGGGCGCAACGGCGGACCGACCGGCGACCTGTACGTCGAGGTGCGCGTCCGCGATCACCCGATCTTCGAGCGCGACGGCAGCCATCTTTCCTGCGAGGTGCCGGTGAGCTTCGCCCGTGCCGCCCTCGGCGGCAGCGTCGAGGTGCCTACGCTGGCCGGTACGGCCACGATAAAGGTCCCACCCGAGACGCAGTCCGGCCGGGTGTTCCGGCTGCGCGAGAAGGGCATCAAGCCCGTGCGCGGCGGTGCGACCGGCGACCTGTTCTGCCGGGTCGTCGTCGAGACGCCCGTCAACCTGACCCGCGAGCAGAAGAGCCTGTTGCAGGAGTTCGAGGAGTCGTTGCAGCAGGACGCCCGCCGGCACCATCCGCGGGAGGACTCATGGCTCGACGGCGTGAAGCGTTTCTTCAAGAGCCTCGGGGAGTGAGCCGGGCATGCTGAACGTCGCCCTGCTCGGCGCATCCGGTCGCATGGGGCGAACCCTCGTCCCGCTCGTCGTCGCGAGCCACGACCTGCGGCTGAGCGGCGCGCTGGCAGCGACCGACGATGCCGCGATCGGCCACGACGCCGGCGTACTGGCCGGAACGGCACCGCTCGGCGTGGTAGTAACTGCCGATGCGGATCGGGCGCTCGACGGCGCCGGGGTTGCCATCGACTTCACGCTGCCGGGGCCCTCGCTCGAGCATGCCCGTCGCTGCGGTGCCGGCTCGTTGCCGATGGTGATCGGTACCACTGGCCACGACGAGGCGGCGCGCGCGGAGCTCGCGCGTATCGCGGGATCGATCCCCATCGTGCTTGCGCCGAACATGAGTCTCGGCGTGAACCTGCTCTTCAAGCTCGCCGAGCTCGCGGCCCGCGCACTCGATACGCAGTACGACGCCGAGATCGTCGAGGCACACCACCGCCACAAGGTGGACGCGCCGAGCGGTACCGCGCTTGGACTCGGCCGGGCCGTGGCGCGCGGCCGCGGCACGACGCTGGAGAACCTGCAACTGCCGGCTCGACAGGGGGCGAGCGGGCCGCGGCCGAGCGGCGGCATCGGCTTCGCGGTCGTGCGCGGGGGCGAGATCGTCGGCGACCATCGCGTGGTCTTCGCCGGGCCGGGCGAGCGGGTCGAACTCGCCCATCACGCGGAGGACCGTTCGGGATTTGCCCGCGGCGCGCTGGTGGCGGCCCGCTGGGTTGCGGACCGGCCGCCCGGCCTGTACTCGATGCTGGATGTGCTCGGCCTTTAGACCGCCCGGTATTTGCATGGCGCGGTCGTCCGCCCTCGCGTAAACTTCTGAACTTAGCCCGTGGAGCCAGACACGACCGGGGTGAGCCAGCGCTCATCCCCGACGGTCGGCGCACGCGCTAAACGTGCCCGCATCCGGTTTGCGGGCCGGCGTATCGGAGGAGGCGACCTTGACGACACCCGCTGTTCTGGCGCTCGAGGACGGCACCGTGTTTCGCGGCGTTTCCATTGGTGCCACGGGCACCGCGACCGGCGAGGTGGTCTTCAACACCGCGATGACGGGCTACCAGGAGATCCTGACCGATCCGTCCTATTCCCGGCAGATCGTCACCCTGACCTATCCACACATCGGCAACACCGGCACGAATCCGGACGATCTCGAGTCGAACTCGATCCATGCGGCCGGGCTCGTCATCCGGGACCTGCCGCTGTTGCACTCGAGCTGGCGTGCGACCGAGTCGCTGCCGGAGTTCCTGGTCCGTGGCGGCGTCGTCGCGATCGCCGATATCGACACCCGCAAGCTGACGCGAATCCTGCGTGAGAAGGGCGCGCAGGCCGGCTGCATCGCGAGCGGCGAGGCAGCCTCCCGGCCCGATCTTGCGCGCGAGGCGGCGCGGCGCTTCCCGGGACTCAAGGGCATGGACCTCGCCAAGGTGGTTTCGGTCCGTCGACCCTACCAGTGGAACGAGGGCACCAACTGGGCGCTGGAGCGCGGACCCAGGCGGAGGCCGGGACAGCGGCTGCACGTGGTGGCCTACGACTTCGGCATCAAGCGCAACATCCTGCGCCTGCTCGCCGACCACGGCTGCCGCATGACGGTCGTGCCGGCCCAGACTCCGGCCGAGGAGGTCCTCGCAATGGATCCGGACGGCGTGTTCCTCTCCAATGGCCCCGGCGACCCTGAGCCCTGCGATTACGCGATCAAGGCGATCCAGCGATATCTGGATGCGGGCGTCCCCTTGTTCGGAATCTGCCTCGGGCACCAGCTGCTCGGGCTTGCGACCGGTGCCCGCACCGTGAAGATGAAATTCGGGCATCACGGCGCGAATCACCCGGTCATCGAGCTCGACTCCGGGCGCGTATTCATCTCCAGCCAGAACCACGGTTTCGCGGTCGACGAGAGCACGCTGCCGCCGAACGTCCGCGCGACGCACCGCTCGTTGTTCGACGGCTCGCTGCAGGGCATCGCCTGCACCGACCGGCCCGCCTTCGGCTTCCAGGGCCACCCCGAGGCGAGTCCGGGGCCCCGCGACCTCGCGCCGCTGTTCTCGCGGTTCGTCGAGTCCATGCTGCGCAAGGGCGCGATGCCCGTCCGCCAGCCGGCCTGAACCGGGAACGCACGCCGCCATGCCCAAGCGCACAGACCTGCAGAGCATCCTGATCATCGGCGCCGGCCCGATCGTGATCGGCCAGGCCTGCGAGTTCGACTACTCCGGGGCGCAGGCCTGCAAGGCGCTGCGCGAGGAGGGCTACCGGGTCATCCTGGTGAACTCGAACCCGGCCACGATCATGACCGACCCCGAGATGGCGGACGCCACCTACATCGAGCCGGTGAACTGGCGCACCGTGGCGCGCATCATCGAGAAGGAACGCCCTGACGCGCTGCTGCCGACGATGGGCGGCCAGACCGCGCTCAACTGCGCGCTCGACCTGGTGCGGGAGGGCGTGCTCGAGAAGTTCGGCGTCGAGCTGATCGCGGCCTCCCGCGAAGCGATCGACATGGCCGAGGACCGCGAGCAGTTCCGCAACGCCATGCGCGACATCGGCCTCGAGTGCCCGCGCTCGCGCGTCGCGCACAGCATGGAGGAGGCACTCGCCATCCAGGCGGAGATCGGCTTCCCGACGGTCATCCGGCCGTCCTTCACTCTCGGCGGCAGCGGCGGCGGCATCGCGTACAACCGCGAGGAATTCGAGCAGATCGTCGCCCGCGGCCTCGACGCCTCGCCCACCAGCGAGGTGCTGCTCGAGGAATCTGTGCTCGGCTGGAAGGAATTCGAGATGGAGGTCGTTCGCGACAGGAACGACAACTGCATCATCATCTGCGCCATCGAGAATCTCGACCCGATGGGCGTGCACACGGGCGACTCGATCACGGTCGCGCCGGCGCAGACGCTGACCGACCGCGAGTACCAGATCATGCGCGACGCCTCGATCGCGGTGCTTCGCAAGATCGGGGTGGAATGCGGCGGCTCCAACGTGCAGTTCGCCGTGAGTCCGATCGACGGCCGGTTGCTCGTGATCGAGATGAACCCGCGCGTCTCCCGTTCCTCCGCGCTCGCCTCCAAGGCCACGGGCTTCCCGATCGCCAAGGTCGCGGCCAAGCTCGCGATCGGCTACACGCTCGACGAGTTGCGCAACGAGATCACCGGCGGGGCGACGCCGGCCTCGTTCGAGCCGGCCATCGACTACGTCGTGACGAAGATTCCGCGCTTCACCTTCGAGAAGTTCCCGGGGGCCAACGACCGGCTCACGACCCAGATGAAGTCGGTCGGCGAGGTCATGGCCATCGGCCGGACGTTCCAGGAATCACTGCAGAAGGCCCTGCGCGGCCTCGAGACCGGGATCGACGGCCTTGCGCCCGTGGTGCAGCTGCCGCTCGGCGAGGAAGGCATGCACGCCCTGCTCGAGGAGTTGCGCATGCCGGGACCGCATCGCCTGCGCTACGTCGCCGATGCGCTGCGCGCTGGCCTGACGGCCGACGAGGTGCATCGGGCGTCCCGCATCGACCCGTGGTTCCTGTCCCAGATCGAGGACCTGGTGCGCGAGGAGGGTGTCGTCGCCGTCCAGGGCGAGGCCTCGCTCGACGCGCTCCGGCTGCGGTCGCTGAAACGCAAGGGATTCGCCGACAGCCGCATCGCGCGGCTGTGCGGGACGACGGAGCAGGCGATCCGCGAGCGCCGCCAGGGCTTCGGCGTGCGGCCCGTTTTCAAGCGCGTCGATACCTGCGCGGCGGAGTTCGCGACCTCGACCGCCTACCTGTACTCGACCTACGACGAGGAGTGCGAGGCGGCGCCCACGGACCGGCGCAAGATCGTCATCCTCGGTGGCGGTCCCAATCGCATCGGTCAGGGCATCGAGTTCGACTACTGTTGCGTACACGCGGCGCTCGCCCTGCGCGAGGACGGCTTCGAGACCATCATGGTCAACTGCAATCCGGAGACGGTCTCGACCGACTACGACACGTCGGACCGGCTGTACTTCGAGCCGCTCACGTTCGAGGACGTGATGGAGGTCCTGCACGTCGAGCAGCCGTTCGGCGTGATCGTGCAGTATGGCGGCCAGACCCCGCTCAAGCTGGCCAAGGCCCTCGGTGCTGCCGGCGTGCCCATCATCGGCACGAGCCCGGACTCGATCGACGTTGCGGAGGACCGCGAGCGCTTCCAGCAGCTCGTGGACAGGCTGCAGCTGAAGCAGCCCCCGAACCGCACGGCGCGCACCGAGGACGAGGCCGTCCGGCTGGCCGCCGAGATTGGCTTCCCGCTGGTGGTTCGCCCGTCCTACGTGCTCGGCGGTCGGGCGATGGAGGTCGTGTTCACGGTGGACGACCTGCGCTCCTACATGACCTACGCCGTGCAGGTGTCGAACGACAGTCCAGTGCTGCTCGACCGCTTCCTCGACCTCGCCAGCGAGGTGGACGTGGATGCCATCTGCGACGGGCGCGACGTCTACATCGGCGGCATCATGGAGCACGTCGAGCAGGCCGGCGTGCACTCCGGCGACTCCGGCTGCTCGCTACCGCCATTCAGCCTGAGCCCGGAACTGCAGGCGCAGATCCGCGAACAGACCCGGCGCATGGCGCTTGCGCTCGACGTGATCGGGCTCATGAACGTCCAGTTCGCAATCCAGAACGGCGTGGTCTATGTGCTCGAGGTGAACCCCCGCGCGTCGCGAACGGCCCCGTTCGTCTCCAAGGCGACCGGCGTCCCACTCGCGAAGGCCGCGGCTCGCGTGATGGCGGGCCAGCGGCTGGTCGACCTCGGCCTGACCACGGAGCGCATCCCTCCGTATTTCTCGGTCAAGGAGGCAGTGTTCCCGTTCGGCAAGTTCCCGGACGCGGACCCGATCCTCGGGCCCGAGATGAAGTCCACCGGCGAGGTGATGGGCACGGGGCGGAGCTTCGGCGAGGCCTATGCCAAGGCCCAGAGCGCCTCCGGCGAGGTGCTGCCGACCCGCGGCGTTTGCCTCGTCAGCGTGCGCGACCGCGACAAGCCCGGCTCCGTGAACCTTGCCCGGCTGCTCATCGCGCGCGGTTTCACGATCCTGGCGACCCACGGTACGGCCGACGTGCTCGAGGAGGCAGGCGTGCCTTGCCGGCGGGCGAACAAGGTCCGCGAGGGCCGTCCGCACATCGTCGACATGATCAAGAACGACGAGATCAGCCTGATCGTGAACACGACAGAGGGAAAGCAGGCGATCAATGAATCGCACTCCATCCGTCGCGAAGCGGTGGCACGCCGGGTGACTTACTACACGACCCTGGCGGGCGCCTTCGCGACCTGCGAGGCTATCGACCACCTTCAGGAGGTCGAGGTCAATCGGCTCCAGGATCTTCACATGGAAGTTCACATATGAAGCGTAAGCCATTGACCCAGAAAGGCTCGGAGAAGCTTCGAGCGGAGTTGCGGCGCCTCAAGTCCGAGGACCGCCCGCGCGTGATCCAGGCGATCGCCGAAGCCCGGGCGCACGGCGACCTGAGCGAGAACGCCGAGTACCACGCGGCCCGCGAGCAGCAGGGGTTCATCGAGGGGCGCATCAAGCAGCTCGAGCACGAGCTGTCGCATTCCGAGATCATCGACGTCGCCCACCTGCCGCCCACTTCGCGAGTCGTCTTCGGGGCCACGGTGGACCTCGAGGACCAGGACGACGGGTCAGAGGTCGTATTCCAGATCGTGGGGGAACTCGAGGCCGACGTCCGGCTCGGCCTCATCTCGGTCACTTCGCCGATCGCGCGGGCCCTGGTCGGCAAGTCCGCGGGCGACGTGGTGGACGTCGCGGTGCCGGGCGGTACCCGCGCCTTCGAGATCGTGGCCGTTCGTTACGTCTGATCGCGCTGTCGACCCGGACTTCAGCGACCTTGGTGGATCGTCAATCCGGCAGCAGGATGCCCGGCTGGTCGGGGTTTCGCCGGTACAGCAGGGCGACGTGGCCGATGCGCTGCACGAGTTCCGAACCGGTGGATGAAGCGAGTTCCTCGAGGACGCGGTCCCGTTCGTCGCGGTCACCGACCCGCGCCCGGACCTTCACCAGCTCGTGGTCGCGCAGCGCCCGGTCGAGTTCGGCCACGAGGTTGGGGCCGAGGCCGGCCTGGCCGACCAGCACGATCGGGTTGCGGTCGTGGCCGAGGCGGCGGAGATGCTTGCGCTGTGCGTCGGAGAGGGCCATCGGGAGGGTCGGGCTGCAGATGAGGGCCGGTAGTTTAGTGCCGAATCGGTCGCCCTGGGGAATGCCGCGACGGCCGGATCGTGGCTCGGCGAGCCGACCCGGCGATCCGCTTTCGTGGTCCGGCCCGCGGCTCTGATTCTCGGATCGTTTCCCGCAGTTCCGCCGTGGCCAAGCGCACCAAGTCCTCCGCCCGCTGGCTCGCCGAGCACGCGTCCGACCCGTACGTGAAGCGGGCGCATGCGGAAGGCTGGCGATCGCGCGCCGCATTCAAGCTCGAGGAGATCCAGCGCTCCGACCGGTTGCTGCGCCCGGGAATGACCGTGGTGGACCTCGGTGCGGCGCCTGGCGGCTGGAGCCAGTATGCGGCCCGGGTGCTCGGCGGCCGCGGCCGCGTCATCGCGCTGGACCTGCTCGAGATGCCGGCCCTGCCCGGCGTCGAGTTCATCCAGGGCGACTTCAGCGACGAGGCGACGCTCGAGCGCCTGCGGACCGCCCTCGGCGAAACGCGGCCGGACCTTGTGATGTCCGACATGGCCCCCAACATGACGGGCATGGCGGACGTGGACCACGATCGCTCGATGCACCTCGTGGACCTCGCCGTCGAGTTCGCGGAGAACATGCTGCGCCCGGGCGGCGACCTGCTGATGAAGGTCTTCCAGGGCAGGGAGTTCCAGCCGCTGATCACCCGGCTGCGCGGCCGGTTTGAATCCGTGAAATTGCGCAAGCCGAAAGCATCTCGGTCCCGTAGCGCCGAGCTGTACGTTCTGGCACGCGGTTACCGTTTGGTGTAGTGTCCTTCGAGACGAAAGCGCTTCAATGACGGTGTTTTCGTCGCATCTCACCCCGAGGTTATGGCTTTGAATGATCTGGCAAAGAATGTCGTCCTTTGGATCGTCATCGCCGTCGTGCTGGCGACGGTCGTGAGCAACTTCAGCTCACGCACCGCCGTCTCGCAGGAGATGCCGTATTCGGCCTTCCTCGAGCACGTGAAGAGCGGATCGGTGGCCCAGGTCACGTTCAGCGGCGACCGCATCACGGGCGTGCGCTCGAGCGGCGAGCAGTTCGTGGTGTACAACCCCGAGACGGACAACTCGGCGCTGATCGGCACGCTCCAGCAGAGCGGGGTGACGTTCAGCGCCGCACCGCCGGAGCGCCAGTCCTTCCTGATGCAGTTGTTCGTCTCGTCGTTCCCGATCCTGCTGTTGATCGGTGTCTGGGTGTACTTCATGCGCCAGATGCAGGGCGGGGCGGGCGGCCGTGGCGCCATGTCCTTCGGCAAGAGCCGGGCGAGGCTGCTCAATGAGGACCAGGTCACCGTCACCTTCGCGGACGTGGCGGGGGTGGACGAGGCCAAGGAGGAGGTCGGCGAGATCGTCGATTTCCTCAAGGACCCGGCCAAGTTCCAGAAGCTCGGCGGCAAGATCCCGCGCGGCGTGCTGATGGTGGGCTCGCCGGGCACCGGCAAGACGCTGCTCGCCAAGGCGATCGCGGGCGAGGCCAAAGTGCCGTTCTTCACGATCTCGGGCTCGGACTTCGTCGAAATGTTCGTGGGCGTGGGCGCATCGCGCGTGCGCGACATGTTCGACCAGGCGAAGAAGCACGCCCCCTGCATCATCTTCATCGACGAGATCGACGCCGTCGGCCGGCACCGCGGCGCGGGCCTCGGCGGCGGTCACGACGAGCGCGAGCAGACCCTGAACCAGCTGCTCGTCGAGATGGACGGCTTCGAGGGCAACGAGGGGGTGATCGTGATCGCGGCCACCAACCGGCCCGACGTGCTCGATCCTGCGTTGCTGCGCCCGGGCCGCTTCGACCGCCAAGTCGTGGTGCCGCTGCCGGACGTGCGCGGCCGCGAGCAGATCCTCAAGGTCCACATGCGCAAGCTGCCGCTCGGCGAGGACGTCAAGCCCTCGATCATCGCGCGCGGTACACCGGGCTTCTCCGGCGCGGACCTTGCGAATCTCGTCAACGAGGCCGCCCTGTTCGCGGCGCGCGCCAATCGGCGCACGGTGTCCATGGACGAGTTCGAGCGCGCCAAGGACAAGATCATCATGGGCGCCGAGCGCAAGTCGATGGTGATGGACGAGAACGAGAAGAAGCTCACCGCCTACCACGAGGCGGGGCACGCGATCGTCGGCCTCAATGTCCCGGACCACGACCCGGTCTACAAGGTGACGATCATCCCGCGCGGGCGAGCGCTCGGGGTCACCATGTTCCTGCCCGAGGCCGATCGCTACAGCACCAGCAAGCGGCGCCTCGAGAGCCGCATCGCGACGCTGTTCGGCGGGCGCGTCGCCGAGGAGATCATCTTCGGCGCCGACTACGTCACGACCGGCGCCTCGAACGACATCGAGCGGGCCACCGAGATCGCCCGCAACATGGTCACCAAGTGGGGCCTCTCGGACCGGCTCGGCACCCTCACGTATGCCGAGGAGGACGGCGAGGTGTTCCTCGGCAGGTCCGTCACCCAGCACAAGCAGGTGGGCGACAAGACGCGGGACGCGATCGACGAGGAAGTGCGTCGCGTGATCGACGACAACTACCGTCGGGCCCGCGACATCCTCGACCGCGAGATCGACAAGCTGCACCGGATGGCCGAGGCGCTCATCAAGTACGAGACCATCGACGACGAGCAGATCCGCGACATCATGGCCGGACGCGACCCGCGTCCGCCGGCGGACTGGGAAGATCGAGACATCCCCAGCGCCGGACCCCGGCCGCCGCGGGAGCGCCGCGACGGCGAGGCGCCCACCGGACGACCCGCGCCGCAGCACTGATCCGAACCACAAGCGCCCGGCCCTGCCGGGCGCTTCGCTTCTGACGCACACCGATGCAACTCCTTTGCCGCGATCGCGTGCTCGACCTCGCCGAGCCGGTGGTCATGGGCGTTCTCAACGTCACTCCGGACTCGTTTTCGGACGGTGGACGTTATGTGGAATTGTCCAGCGCCGTCGAACGCGGCCTGCGCATGGCCGAAGAGGGCGCCGGCATCATCGACGTCGGTGGAGAGTCCACCCGCCCGGGGGCCGCGCCGGTGGACGCCGGCGAGGAACTCGAGCGCGTGCTGCCGGTGATCGAGCGGCTGGCCGCCCGTCTGCCGGTGCCGATCTCGGTGGATACGAGCAAGCCTGAGGTGATGCGCGCCGCGGTCGCGGCCGGGGCAGGACTCATCAACGATGTGCGGGCGCTCGAGGCGCCTGGGGCACTCGAGGCCGCGGCGGAGTCGGGAGCGGCGGTATGCCTGATGCACATGCGCGGAGATCCACGCAGCATGCAGGACGATCCTCGCTACGGGGACGTGGTGGAGGAGGTGCGCCGCTATCTCGCGGCGCGTATCGAGGCCTGCCGTGGCGCGGGCATCGGCACGGCGCGGATCTGCGTCGATCCGGGCATCGGGTTCGGCAAGCGCCCGGAGCACAATCTGGCGCTGCTCGCCGCGCTCGACCGCCTCGCCGACCCCGCGTTTCCGGTACTGGTCGGCGTTTCCCGCAAGTCGCTGGTCGGTATCATCACGGGCCGGCCCGCCGGGGAACGCCTCGCGGGAAGCATCGCCTTCGCGGCACTGTCCGTGATGCGCGGGGCGGCCATCGTCAGGGCCCACGACGTCGCGGCGACCGTGGATGCAGTCAAAGTGGCGAGCGCGCTCGGGCGCGCCGCAACGGGAGGTTGAGGAAGATGAGCCGGAAGTATTTCGGCACGGACGGTGTGCGTGGCCACGTTGGCGAGCACCCGATGACCGTGGAATTCGCGCTGCGTCTCGCCAGCGCGGCGGCCCGCGTGCTCGCGCCCGACGGCGGCACGGCGCTCGTCGGCAAGGACACGCGGCTCTCAGGCTACATGTTCGAGGCCGCGCTCGAGGCCGGTTGCGTCGCGGCCGGCGTGGACGTGAGCCTGATCGGCCCGCTGCCGACGCCGGGCATCGCCTACATGACCCAGCACTTCGGCTGCCGCTTCGGCGTGGTGATCAGCGCCTCGCACAACTCCTACGAGGACAACGGCATCAAGTTCTTCGATGCCAGCGGCAGCAAGCTCTCCGACGAGGTCGAGCAGCAGATCGAGGCCCTGCTCGACGGGCCCGCGCTCACCTGCGAGTCGAACCGGCTCGGGCGGGCGACGCGGGTCGACAAGTCGCGCGTCGAGTACCAGAAGTTCTGTGCCTCGACCGTGCCGGCGGGCACTGACCTGTCCGGGCTCAAGATCGTGATCGACTGCGCGCACGGCGCGGCCTACAAGGTAGCGCCGCGCGTGCTCACCGACCTCGGTGCCGAGATCATCCCGATCGGCTGCTCGCCGAACGGACGCAACATCAACCTTCGCTGCGGTTCCACCGCGCCGGAACTCATGCAGCTCACCGTGTCCGGCGTGCAGGCCGACGTCGGGATCGCGCTCGACGGCGACGGGGACCGCCTCGTGATGGTCGATCACCTCGGCCGGCTCGTGGACGGCGACCGCCTGCTCTACGTGATCGCCCGGGATCGCCACGCCCAGGGAGAGCTCAAGGGGCCGGTGGTCGGCACGGTGATGAGCAACCTCGGCCTGGAGCATGCCCTGCAGGCTGACGGCATCGAGTTCATGCGGGCCGCGGTCGGCGACCGCTACGTGCTCGAGCTCCTTAAACGGCACGGCGGAATCCTCGGTGGCGAGACCTCGGGGCACCTGCTGTGTCTCGACCGAACGACCACGGGAGACGGCCTGGTGAGTGCCTTGCAGGTGCTGGCCGTGATGAAACGGACCGGCCGTCCGCTCGCGGAACTGGCGTCCGGCATGCCACAGTTCCCGCAGGTCATGGTCAACGTTCGTGTGCGGGAAAGGATCGACCCGAAGTCTTCGCCCGTGATCCAGGACGCAGTCCGCCGGGTCGAGGCCGCGCTCGGGTCGAACGGCCGCGTCGTGCTGCGGGCCTCCGGCACCGAGCCCCTGATCCGCGTCATGGTCGAGGGGAAGGACGAAGCCGTGGTGTCCCGGCATGCGCACGAGTTGGCCGAGACGGTCCGCCAGGCGGTGTGATTCGGGCTGGCAATTGCATTTGAGGGCACCCGCCGCTAACATCGCGCGCCTTTCGCGGACTGCCTCCCCGGCCCATTACGTCCGCGAGCACGCTTGAGTGAGTCCCATGCGCAAGCCCCTGGTCGCCGGTAACTGGAAGATGCACGGTTCGCGTGCCGACAACGCGGCTCTGGTCCGTTCGCTCCTGGACCGGCTGCCGGCGCAGGGCGCCGCGGAGGTCCTGGTCTGCCCCCCGTTCGTCTACCTGCTCGAGTCGGGTCGGCTGCTCAAGGACAGCGACGTCGCGCTCGGCGCCCAGTCGCTCTGTGCGGAAGCGCAGGGGGCGTTCACCGGCGAGATCTCCGGGACCATGCTTCGCGACGTCGGTTGCCGGTACGTGCTGGTGGGCCACTCCGAGCGTCGGCAGGTGTACGGCGAGCACGACCAGCTCGTCGCCCGAAAATTCGTCGCGGCGCAGGCGAGCGGGCTCGTCCCGGTGCTGTGCGTCGGCGAAACGCTCGAGGAGCGCGAGGGTGGCCGGACCACGGAAGTGGTCTCGACGCAGCTCGATGCGGTGCTCGCCGTGAGCGGTGCAGCGGCTTTCGGCGAGGCGGTGATCGCCTACGAGCCAGTGTGGGCCATCGGCACCGGCCGCAACGCGACGCCGGAGCAGGCCCAGGAAGTGCACGCCATGATTCGCGGTCGGGTCGCGGCACTGGATGCTAAAATCGGCG
The DNA here is from genome assembly GCA_963712815.1 of uncultured Gammaproteobacteria bacterium. GTDB lineage: Bacteria > Pseudomonadota > Gammaproteobacteria > Steroidobacterales > Steroidobacteraceae > RPQJ01. The sequence continues at coordinate 196,961 of CAVQJL010000012.1, read as the reverse complement.
CCTCGGTGCGGATCCTGTACGGCGGCAGCGTCAAGGCGTCGAACGCGCGGGAGCTGTTCGCAATGGCGGATATCGACGGTGGCCTGGTCGGCGGAGCGTCGCTCAACGCCGACGAATTCGCGCAGATCTGCGTGGCCGCCGGCTGATTGAAGGAGAGATGGACATGAGCTGGGTACAAACGCTGGCGGTCGTCGTGCACGTGCTGCTGGCCGCTTCGATCATCGGGCTCGTGCTGCTGCAGCGTGGCAAGGGCGCGGACGCCGGCGCAGGTTTCGGCGCCGGGGCCTCGGGAACGGTATTCGGCTCGCGCGGCTCGGGCTCGTTCCTGTCGCGCACGACGGCGATCATGGCGACGCTCTTCTTCGTGACGAGTCTCGGGCTGTCGTACCTGTTCAGCCAGGGCTCCGCGCCGACCAGCGTCGTCGACCGCGTGCAGACCCAGCAGCCTGCGCCGACCGAGATGAGCCTGCCGGTCGACCTGCTGCCGAGCGTGCCGGAATCGGCACCACCGGTGGCGGTTCCGCCGGCTGCCGAACCCGAGCCCGCGCCGTCGGGCGAGTGAGCAGCTGACAGAATTGCGGATGTGGTGGAATTGGTAGACACGCTATCTTGAGGGGGTAGTGCCGTAAGGCGTGAGAGTTCGAGTCTCTCCATCCGCACCACGATTACAACAGGCGAACCCGAGGGTTCGCCTGTTTGCTTTTGGCCTTACTGCATCGCAGCAGTCCCTGATAGAATTCGCGGCTCGTCGGGACTGCTCAACTGGAACGCAACGGAGCCATGCTGGCCGAGTACCTGCCGATCCTCGTCTTTCTCGCAGTCGCAGGCGCGCTCGGTGTGCTGCTGCTGTCGCTCGGGTTCCTGCTCGGACCGCGCCGGCCCGATGCCGAGAAGCTCTCCGCATACGAGTGCGGCTTCGAGGCGTTCGAGGACTCGCGCATGAAGTTCGACGTGCGCTACTACCTCGTCGCCATCCTGTTCATCGTCTTCGACCTCGAGATCGCGTTCCTCTTCCCGTGGGCAGTCGCGCTCGATTCGATCGGCATCGTGGCACTCGCGGCCATGGGCGTGTTCCTGCTGGTGCTCGTCGTGGGCTTCGTCTACGAGTGGAAAAAGGGGGCCCTGGAGTGGGACTAGAGGCCTCTGAACTCCCCGAACGCGGCTTCGTCACGACGACGGTCGATGCGGTCATGAACTGGGCCCGGACGGGCTCCATGTGGCCGATGACCTTCGGCCTCGCCTGTTGCGCCGTCGAGATGATGCACGCGGGCGCCGCGCGCTATGACCTCGATCGCTTCGGCATCGTCTTCAGGCCGAGCCCGCGCCAGTCCGACGTGATGATCGTGGCGGGCACGCTGGTCAACAAGATGGCGCCCGCGCTGCGCAAGGTTTACGACCAGATGCCCGAGCCGCGCTGGGTGATCTCGATGGGCTCATGCGCGAACGGCGGCGGTTACTACCACTATTCCTATGCGGTCGTGCGCGGCTGCGACCGCATCGTGCCGGTGGACGTCTATGTCCCTGGCTGCCCGCCGACGGCGGAGGCATTGCTCTACGGGCTCCTGCAGTTGCAGAAGAAGATCCACCGGACGCAGACGATCGCCCGCTGAACCAGATCATGAGCGAAGCGCTGGAAAATCTTGCGGTGGCGCTGTCGGCGCGGTTCGGGGAAGCGCTGGTGCGTGCCACTTCGCGCTGCGGCGAGCTCACCTTCACGGTGCCATCGGACCGTCTCGTCGAGACTTGCAACGCGCTGCAGAGCGAGCCGGAGTGGTGCTTCGAGCAGCTGATCGACCTGTCCGGCGTGGACTACCTCGAGTACGGCCGCGTCGAGTGGAACACCGATTCGGCGACGAACAGCGGCTTCAGCCGCGGTCGGGTCCCCACCCGCCCGGCGGGCACCCCGTCCCATGAGATGGGAGAGGGCCCGGACAGGCGCTTCGCCGTCGTCTATCACCTGTTGTCCGTCGCCCGCAACCGGCGCCTGCGGCTGCGCTGCTGGTGCGAGCCCGGCGAGCCGCCGCTGATCGACTCGGTCGCGGGGGTCTGGAAGGCCGCCGACTGGTACGAGCGCGAGGCGTTCGATCTGTTCGGCATACTGTTCCGCGGTCACCCGGACCTGCGCCGGATCCTCACCGACTACGGTTTCGTCGGGCACCCGTTCCGCAAGGACTTCCCGCTGATCGGCAACGTCGAGGTGCGCTACGACCCGGCGAAGGGCCGCGTCGTGTACGAACCCGTCGGCATCGAGCCGCGCACGCTGGTGCCGCGCGTGATCCGCGACGACAGCCGCTACGAGGCGGCCCTCAGGGATTCGCCGGCAAAGGGCGCGGGCCATGGCTGAGATCCGCAGCTACACGATGAACTTCGGTCCGCAGCACCCCGCGGCGCACGGCGTACTGCGTCTCGTGCTCGAGATGGACGGGGAGGTCGTGCAGAAGGCGGACCCGCACATCGGGCTGCTGCATCGCGCCACCGAGAAGCTCGCCGAGTCGAAGCCTTTCAACCAGTCGATCGGCTACATGGACCGCCTCGACTACGTCTCGATGATGTGCAACGAGCACGCCTACGTGGCGGCCATCGAGAAGCTGCTTGGAGTGGAGGTGCCGCTGCGCGCGCAGTACATCCGCGTCATGTTCGACGAGATCACGCGCATCCTGAACCACCTGATGTGGCTCGGCGCGCACGGCCTCGACATCGGGGCGATGACGGTGTTCCTGTACTGCTTCCGCGAGCGCGAGGACCTCATGGACTGCTACGAGGCGGTCTCGGGCACGCGCATGCACGCGACCTACTACCGGCCGGGCGGCGTGTACCGCGACCTGCCGGACTCGATGCCGAAGTACCAGCCTTCGCGTTTCCGCAGCGAGAAGGACGTTGCACGCCTCAACGACAAGCGCTCCGGCAGCCTGCTCGATTTCATCGACGACTTCACGGCGCGCTTCCCGGCCTGCGTCGACGAGTACGAGACACTGCTGACCGATAACCGCATCTGGAAGCAGCGCACGGTCAACATCGGCGTCGTGACGCCGGAGCGGGCGCTGAACCTCGGATTCACCGGCCCGATGCTGCGCGGATCGGGCGTCGAGTGGGACCTGCGCAAGAAGCAGCCGTACGAGGTCTACGGGCAGGTGGACTTCGACATCCCGGTGGGCGTGAACGGCGACTGCTACGACCGCTACCTCGTTCGCGTCGAGGAAATGCGCCAGTCGAACCGGATCGTCGGGCAGTGCGTGGACTGGCTGCGGAAGAACCCGGGCCCGGTCATGGTCGGCGACCACAAGGTCGTGCCGCCGACGCGCGAGCAGATGAAGGACGACATGGAATCGCTGATCCATCACTTCAAGCTGTTCACGGAGGGCTACTGCGTCCCGGCAGGAGAGGCCTACGCCGCGGTCGAGGCGCCCAAGGGCGAGTTCGGCATCTACCTGGTCTCCGACGGCGCCAACAAGCCGTACCGGCTCAAGTGCCGTGCGCCGGGCTTCCCGCACCTCGCGGCGCTCGAGGAAATGGTGAGCGGCCACATGCTGGCCGACGTCGTGGCCGTGATCGGCACGGCGGACATCGTGTTCGGGGAGATCGACCGGTGAGCGGAGCGGATCACGGCGAGATCGTGGGCGGGCTCTCGCGGCACGTCCGCGACGAGATCGACCACTGGGTGGCGAAGTTCCCGCCGGAGCGCAGGCGCTCCGCGGTGATCTCGGCGCTGCACGCCGTGCAGCACGAGCAGGGATTCCTCACTCAGGAATCCATGGACGCGGTTGCGGCCTACCTCGGGCTGCCTGCCATACAGGTGTACGAGGTCGCCAGCTTCTACTCGATGTTCGAGACCCGTCCCTGCGGTCGCCACCACATTTCGGTGTGCACCAACATCTCCTGCATGCTCTGCGGCGGCGAGGAACTCCTCGCGCACGTCGAGAAGCGGCTCGGAATCGGCGTGGGCGAGAGCACGCCCGACGGGCGGTTCTTCCTCAAGGCCGAGGAGGAGTGCCTGGCTGCCTGCAACGGCGCGCCGATGATGATGGTGGATCACGTGTACTACGAGAACCTGACGCCCGAGAAGGTCGACGGGATCCTGGACGAGCACAAGTAGGACGCTGCCGTGAGCGAGTGGACCGACCGCATAAACCTCGTCTGCTTCGAGCCCCTGAAGCACGAGCGGCCGTGGGAGATCGGCACCTACGCGAAGATCGGCGGCTACGAGGCGTGGCGCAAGATCCTCGCCGAGCGGACCCCGCGCGAGCAGGTCATCGAGATGGTCAAGGCCTCTGGCCTGCGCGGCCGCGGCGGCGCGGGCTTCCCGACGGGTCTCAAGTGGTCGTTCATGCCGCGCAACGCGCCGGTGCAGAAGTACGTCGTCTGCAACTCGGACGAGAGCGAGCCCGGCACCTGCCACGACCGCGACATCCTGCGCTACAACCCGCACGCGCTGATCGAGGGGATGGCGATCGGCGGCTACGCGATGGGCGCCACGGTCGGCTACAACTACATCCGCGGCGAGTTCATGGCCGAGCCCGTGCCGCGCTTCGAGGCGGCGCTGCAGGAAGCCTACGCCGCGGGCCTGCTGGGCCGGAACCTGCTCGGCACGGGCGTGGATTTCGATCTCTACACATTCGTCGGCGCCGGCGCGTACATCTGCGGCGAGGAAACGGCGCTGCTCGAGTCGCTCGAGGGCAAGCAGGGCAAGCCGCGCTTCAAGCCGCCGTTTCCGGCGAACTACGGTCTCTACGGCAAGCCAACGACGATCAACAACGCGCAGAGCTTCGCCTCGGTTCCGACCATCCTGCGCAATGGGCCGGAGTGGTTCGCCGGTCTCGGACCCGCCAATTCGGGCGGCACCGTGATCTTCTCGGTCTCGGGCCACGTCGAGAGACCCGGCAACTACGAGTTGCCGCTCGGCATTCCGTTCAGTGACCTGCTCGAAATCGCCGGCGGCGTGCGCGGCGGCCGCAAGCTCAAGGCAGTGATCCCGGGCGGCTCGTCCGTGCCCGTCGTGCCGGGTGAGGTGATGCTTGCCGCCAACATGGACTACGACTCGCTCAAGAAGGCCGGCTCCGCGATCGGTTCGGCCGCGGTGATCGTCATGGACGAGACCACCGACATGGTGCGGGTGCTCGAGCGCCTCTCGCGCTTCTACTACATGGAGTCCTGCGGCCAGTGCACGCCCTGCCGCGAGGGCACGGGCTGGCTGAACCGCACCCTGAAGCGGATCCTGGCGGGGCAGGGGCGACGGGAAGACGTCGACATGCTGGTCAGTGTCGCCAACAACATCGAGGGCCACACGATCTGCGCGCTCGGCGACGCAGCGGCGTGGCCCGTGCAGAGTTTCGTGAAGCACTACCGGCACGAGTTCGAGCACTACATCGAGCACGGGTACGGCATCGTCGAGGCGCGCGTCCGCGCGGCGTGACGGCATGAGCGAAGAACTGGTCAACATCGAAGTCGACGGCGTGCCGGTCAAGGCGCCGAAGGGCGCCATGATCATCCAGGCGACGGACGCGCACGGCGCGTACGTGCCGCGCTTCTGCTACCACGAGAAGCTTTCCATCGCGGCGAACTGCCGCATGTGTCTCGTCGATGTCGAGAAGGCGCCGAAGCCGCTGCCGGCCTGCGCCACGCCCGTGGCCGAGGGCATGAAGGTCTTCACCAAGTCGCCCCGGGCGATCGCCGCGCAGAAGGCCACGATGGAGTTCCTGCTGATCAACCATCCGCTCGACTGCCCGATCTGCGACCAGGGCGGCGAGTGCGAGCTGCAGGACCTCGCCATGGGCTATGGCCGCGACATCGCCCGCTACAGCGAACGCAAGCGCGTGGTGCGGGACCAGGACCTCGGGCCGCTCGTGTCGACGGACATGACGCGCTGCATCCACTGCACGCGCTGCGTTCGTTTCGGCCAGGAGATTGCCGGCATCCAGGAACTCGGCACGGTGGGCCGGGGCGACCGCATGCAGATCTCGACCTACATCGAGAAGAGCGTGGATCACGAGCTGTCGGGCAACATCATCGACCTGTGTCCGGTCGGCGCGCTCAACAACAAGCCGTACCGGTACCGCGCGCGCGCCTGGGAGATGACGCAGCACCCGCTGGTCTCGCCGCACGACTGCGCCGGCAGCAACCTGTTCGGCCACGTGCTGCGCGGGCGTCTCATGCGCGTCGTGCCGCGCGCCAACGACGAGGTCAACGAGACCTGGATCGCGGATCGAGACCGCTACAGCTGCGAGGGGCTCTACTCGCGCGATCGCGCGCAGAAGCCGATGGTGAAGGAGGCGGGTGCCTGGCGCGAGGTCGAGTGGGAGACCGCGCTCGAAGCGGCGGCACGTGGTCTCCAGCGCGTGGTCCGCGATCACGGCGTCGGACAGCTCGGCGTGCTCGTGTCCCCCACGGCGAGCCTCGAGGAGGCCTACCTCGCGGCACGAATCGCCCGGGGCCTCGGCTGCGAGAACGTCGACCATCGCCTGCGTCGCCAGGATTTCCGCGACCAGTCGGGCGATCCGGTCGCGCCGACGCTCGGATGCAGCATTGCTGAGATCGAGACCGCTTCGGCCGTGCTGCTGGTAGGTTGCGACGTGCGCCGGGAGGTGCCGATCATCGCCCACCGCATCCGCAAAGGCGTGGTGCGAAGCGGCACGCGCGTGGCGTTCGTCAATCCGCGGCCGGTGGACGTGATGTTCCCCTTGGAAGCCAGCCTCGCCAGCAATGGGTACGGTATGGGACAGCACCTCGCTGCGATTCTCGTCGCGGCGTTGCGGGCGGCCGGTCGCCCGGCGCCGGCGAACATGGTCGCGGCGCTCGAGGACGTCGTCCCGGGTGCGGAGCACGAGCGCATCGCGGCCATGCTCATGCAGGGCGAGCTGCGGCTCATCCTGCTCGGCGGCCTCGCCGAGCGGCACGCCTCGCTCTCGGAGATTCGCGCGCTCGCCGCGGCACTGGCGGAGGCCAGCGGGGCACGCCTCGGGTACCTGCCGGACGGCGCCAATGCCGTCGGCGCCTCCCTGGCCGGTGCGACGCCGCACCGTGGCGTGGGCGGTCGGCCCGTTGCGCGGCCGGGACTGTCTGCGGCGGACATGATCGATGCGCGGCTGCGCGGCTACGTCTTCGTCGGCGGCGTCGAGGCTGCCGACCTCGTGCCGTCGTCAGCCGCGGCGAGCGCACCGCAGGGCGCGGACTGCGTCGTGGCGCTCACGCCGTATGCGGGCGTCGAGCAACTCTCAGTCGCCAGCGTGATCCTGCCGGTGGCGGCCTTTGCGGAGACCTCCGGAACCTGGCTGAACGTCGAGGGCCGCTGGCAGAGCGTCCCGGGCGCCGCGCGGCCGCCTGGCGAGGCCCGGCCTGCGTGGAAAGTGCTGCGCGTGCTCGGGAACCTGCTCGGGCTCCATGGCTTCGAGTACCTGAGCTCCGAGGACGTGCGCGACGAGCTGCGGCGCGAGCTCGGCGAGTTCGCGACGGACGGGGCGGAGAGCGGCTTCGTGCCCGGCCGGCTCGCCTCGCTCGACGTCACCCGCGAGGTCGGCCTGTACGAGGTGGATGCCGTGGTGCGGCGCTCGGCGCCCCTGCAACAGACGCGCGAAGGGCAGGGCGCACTCCAGGGCGGTGCGTCGTGATGGACTTCGTGGCCGGTACCTGGGCTGCGTGGCCGGACTGGCTGCGCCTCACGCTCACGACGCTCGGGCAGATACTGGCCGTCACGATCGTCGTGATCCTCTGCGTCGCCTACCTGACGCTCGCCGAGCGCAAGGTGATCGGCTACATGCAGGTGCGCATCGGCCCGAACCGCGTCGGCCCCAAGGGCCTGCTGCAGCCGTTCGCCGACGTCCTGAAGCTGCTGATCAAGGAAGTGGTGGTGCCGTCGCGCTCCAACCGCTTCCTGTTCGTGGTGGCGCCGCTGCTCGCCCTGACCCCGGCCTTTGCCGCCTGGGCCGTGATCTCGCTGTGGCCCGGATTCGCGATTGCCGACGTGGACGCGGGCGTGCTCTACGTTCTGGCGCTGGCGGGCTTCGGTGCCTACGGCATCATCCTGGCGGGCTGGGCCAGCAACTCGAAGTACGCGTTCCTCGGCGCGATGCGCTCGGCCGCGCAGATCGTCGCTTACGAGATTGCGATGGGATTCGCACTCGTGGGCGTCGTGATGGCGGCGGGCACCCTCAACATCGGCCGGATCGTGGAGACCCAGTCGGGCGGGCCGCTGTCGTGGTACTGGCTGTGGCTGTTCCCGCTGTTCCTCGTGTACTTCATCTCCGGGGTGGCGGAGACCAACCGCGCGCCCTTCGACGTCGCCGAGGGCGAGTCGGAGATCGTCGCCGGCTTCCACGTCGAGTACTCGGGCATCGCGTTCGCGCTGTTCTTCCTGACCGAGTACGCGAACATGATCCTGATCGCGGCGCTGACCGCGACCTTCTTCTTCGGCGGCTGGCTGTCGCCGTTCGAAGGCTATCCGCTGGTCGACGGCACATTCCTCGCGGCGCCCGGACTGCACTGGCTGGTGCTCAAGATCGCCTTCTTCCTGTTCTGCTTCCTGTGGTTCCGTGCCACCTTCCCGCGCTACCGATACGACCAGATCATGCGGCTCGGCTGGAAGGTATTCATCCCGGTGACGCTCGTATGGCTGTGCGTCGAGGCCGTGATGTGGATCTACAAGATCGGACCGTGGGCCGCCTGAGGTAGCCATGCGCAGCGTCCTCAAGACCTTCTTCCTCTACGAGCTGCTGATCGGCCTGTCGGTCACGCTGAAGAACCTCTTTGCGCGCAAGGTCACGATCCAGTACCCGGAGGAGAAGACCCCGCAGTCCCCGCGATTCCGGGGCCTCCACGCGCTGCGCCGCTATCCGAACGGCCAGGAGCGCTGCATCGCCTGCAAGCTCTGCGAGGCGGTGTGCCCCGCGCTGGCGATCACGATCGAATCCGACGTCAGCGCCGACGGCACGCGCCGCACGACGCGTTACGACATCGACCTCTTCAAGTGCATCTACTGCGGCTTCTGCGAGGAGGCCTGCCCGGTGGACGCGATCGTCGAGACGCGCATCCACGAGTACCACATGGAGAACCGCGGCGAGAACATCATGACCAAGGACAAGCTGCTCGCGGTGGGCGAGCGCTACGAGGCCATGATCGCCGCGGACAAGGCGGCCGACGCACCCTACCGCTGAGCGGGCCCAACGAATGATCGTCAACGTCCTCTTCTACGTGTTCGCCGCGGTGCTGCTGGTCTCGGCGCTCGGCGTGATCACCGCGCGCAACCCGGTGCACTGCGCGCTGTTCCTCGTGTTCGCATTCCTGAACAGCGCCGTGATCTGGTTGCTGCTCGAGGCCGAGTTCCTCGCCATCACGCTGGTGGTCGTCTACGTGGGCGCCGTCATGGTGCTGTGGCTGTTCGTGGTCATGATGATGGACGTGGACGTCGAGAAGCTGCGGCAGGGCTTCACGCGCTACGCGCCGCTCGGCGCACTGATCGCGCTCATCGTGGCCGCCCAGATCGGGCTCGTCGTGTGGGTGCGCGGGCTCGGGCTCGAGCCCGGCGAGCCGCCGGTGCCGAAGCCGGAGGGCTACTCAAACACGGCCGAGCTCGGCTACCTGCTCTACACCGAGTACCTGTATCCGTTCGAGGTGGCCGCCGTGATCCTGCTGGTGGCGATCGTGGCGGCGATCACGCTCACGATGCGCCGCCGCCCGGGCCAGAAGCTGCAAAACGTCGGCAAGCAGGTCGCCGTGCGGGCGCGGGACCGCGTGCGCATCGTGAAGATGGACGCGGAGGGCGGGAAATGATTCCGCTGTCCCACGTGCTGCTGCTGTCCGGGATCCTCTTCAGCCTGAGCGTCGCGGGCATCTTCATCAACCGCAAGAACGTCCTGCTGCTGCTCATGTGCATCGAGCTGATGCTGCTCTCCGTCAACTTCAACTTCATCGCTTTCTCGCAGCACCTCGGGGACCTGTCCGGGCAGGTGTTCGTGTTCTTCATCCTGACCGTCGCCGCGGCAGAGTCGGCCATCGGCCTGGCGATCCTGGTCGTGCTGTTCCGCCAGAGGCGCAGCATCAACGTCGAGGAACTCGACGCCATGAGGGGCTGAGCCGTGGAACAGACGTTGCTCGCCATCGTGCTCGCTCCGCTGGCCGCGGCCATCGCGGCCGGGCTGTTCGGCCGGGTGATCGGCCGGGCAGGGGCCCACACGGTCACGATCCTGGGCGTCGCCATCTCCTTCGCCCTGTCGGTCAAAGTGCTGTGGGGCCTGCTGCAAGGCGAGCCCGTATTCGACGGCCCGGTGTACACGTGGCTCGTGAGTGACGGCATGCGCATGGAGGTCGGCTTCCTGGTCGACCGCTTGAGCGCGCTGATGATGGTGGTGGTCACGTTCGTCTCACTGATGGTGCACGTCTACACGATCGGCTACATGCACGACGACCCAGGCTACACGCGCTTCTTCAGCTACATCTCGCTGTTCACCTTCGCGATGCTGATGCTCGTGATGTCGAACAACCTGCTGCAGCTGTTCTTCGGCTGGGAGGCGGTGGGCCTCGTCTCCTACCTGCTGATCGGCTTCTGGTACACGCGGCCCTCGGCGATTTTCGCGAACCTGAAGGCGTTCCTGGTCAACCGGGTCGGCGATTTCGGCTTCCTGCTCGGCATCGCCGGCATCGCCTACCTCACGGGCTCGCTGCACTACGCCGAGATTTTCGCGCAGGCGGACCGGATCGCGGCGACGAGCTTCGAGATCCTTCCGGGCTACGCCTGGTCGGCGATCACCGTGATCTGCATCTGCCTGTTCATCGGCGCGATGGGCAAGTCCGCGCAGGTGCCCCTGCACGTGTGGCTGCCGGACTCGATGGAGGGTCCGACGCCGATCTCCGCGCTGATCCACGCGGCCACGATGGTGACCGCGGGCATTTTCATGGTGGCGCGCATGTCGCCGCTGTTCGAACTGTCCGAGGCGGCCCTGAGCTTCATCATCGTGATCGGCGGCACGACGGCGCTGTTCATGGGCTTCCTCGGCATCGTGAGCAACGACATCAAGCGGGTGGTGGCGTATTCGACGCTGTCGCAACTCGGCTACATGACCGTGGCACTCGGTGTGTCGGCGTACGCCGGCGCGATCTTCCACCTGATGACGCACGCGTTCTTCAAGGCGCTGCTGTTCCTCGCCGCCGGCTCGGTGATCATCGCGATGCACCATGAGCAGGACATGCGAAAGATGGGCGGCCTCAGGAAATACATGCCCATCACCTACTGGACCTGCCTGATCGGCGCGCTGGCCCTGATCGGCTTCCCGGCGTTCTCGGGGTTCTTCTCCAAGGACGCTCTGATCGAGGCAGTCGGGCTCTCGACCCTGCCCGCGGCGCGCTACGGCTACTGGTGCGTGCTGATCGGCGTGTTCGTCACCGCCTTCTACACGTTCCGGCTGGTGTTCATGACCTTCCACGGCCAGGAGCGCTTCGCGATCGCCGGCGGCGACCACGACGACGCGCACGGGGGGCATGCTCCGGGCGACGATCAGGGGCATGGTCACGGCGGGCCGCCCAAGGAAAGTCCGTGGGTTGTGACGCTGCCGCTCATCCTGCTCGCGATTCCCTCCGTGGTCATCGGCTGGCCGGTCGTCGGTGCGCTGCTGTTCGGCGACTACTTCGGCAACTCGGTGTACGTTGCCCCGGCGCACGACGTATTGGGCCGCCTCGGCGAGCACTACCACGGGCCCTGGGCGTTCGTGCTGCATGGGTTGCAGTCGCCGATCCTCGGACTGGCCGCGGCCGGCGTGATGCTCGCCTGGTACCTGTACCTGAAGCAGCCGCAGCTCGCGGAGCGCCTCCGCGCGCGCGCCGGGTGGCTCTACACGCTGCTCGTGAACAAGTACTACCTCGATGCCTTCAACGAGCGCGTGATCGCGGGCGGCAGCCGCGCGCTCGGCGGGTTGCTCTGGCGCGGCGGCGACGTGGCCATCATCGACGGCGCGGCCGTCAACGGCTCGGCGCGGCTGGTGGGCTGGCTCGCCAATGTCGCCCGCGGCCTGCAGTCCGGCTACCTGTACCACTACGCCTTCGCGACGATCATCGGCCTTTCGGCGCTGCTCGCGTGGCTCCTCTGGCGAAGCTGACCCATGCAAGCGCACTGGCCCATCCTGAGCGTGCTCATCTGGCTGCCGATTGCGGCCGGCGTCCTGCTGCTGCTGCACGGGGAGCGCAGTGCGGCCCCGGCCCGCTGGCTCGCGCTCGTGGCCTCGCTAGTCACCTTCCTCGTCAGCGTGCTCCTGTGGAGGGATTTCGACCGCACGATCGGTGCGATGCAGTTCGTAGAGCGCGAGCCCTGGATCGGCGCCTTCAACGCCTGGTATCACCTCGGCGTGGACGGCATCTCGATGCCGCTCATCGTTCTCACGGCCTTCATCACGCCGCTCGTGGTCATGGCCGGCTGGACGGTGATCGAGAAGCGCCCGGCGCAGTACCTGGCTGCGTTCCTGATCCTCGAGGGGCTGATGATCGGCGTCTTCGCGGCGCTCGACGCGATGCTCTTCTACGTGCTCTGGGAAGCGATGCTGATCCCGATGTTCGTGATCATCGGCGTGTGGGGCGGGGCGCGCCGCGTGTACGCGACGCTCAAGTTCTTCCTCTACACCTTCCTCGGCTCCGTGCTCATGCTGGTGGCGCTGGTCTACCTGTACCTCGAGGGCGGCAGCTACGCGATCGCCGACCTTCAGGCGATGCCGCTCTCGCTGCAGGAGCAGGTGCTGGTGTTCATGGCCTTCCTGGTGGCGTTCGCCGTCAAGGTGCCGATGTGGCCGGTGCACACCTGGTTGCCCGATGCGCACGTCGAGGCGCCCACCGGCGGCTCGGTGATCCTCGCGGCGATCATGCTGAAGATGGGTGGCTATGGCTTCCTGCGATTCAGTCTGCCGATTACGCCCGACGCGAGCCGTGAGCTCGACTGGCTGATCATCGCGCTGTCCCTGATCGCAGTCGTGTACATCGGACTCGTTGCCCTCGTGCAGCAGGACATGAAGAAGCTCATTGCCTATTCGTCCATCGCGCACATGGGCTTCGTGACGCTGGGCGCCTTCGCGGCGTTCCAGATTTACGCGAACACCGGCAGCGCGCAGGGCGCCGCCATGGGGCTCGACGGGGCGATGGTGCAGATGATTTCCCACGGCCTCATCTCGGGCGCGCTGTTCCTCTGCATCGGCGTTCTCTACGACCGGATGCACAGCCGGCAGATCGCCGACTACGGCGGCGTCATCAACACGATGCCGGTGTTCGGCGCGTTCATGGTGCTGTTCGCGATGGCCAACGCCGGGCTGCCGGGCACCTCGGGGTTCGTCGGCGAGTTCCTGGTCATCCTGGCGAGCTTCCGGGCGAACTTCTGGTACGCGTTCCTGGCGGCAACCACGCTGATCCTCGGTGCCGCCTACACGCTGTGGCTGGTGAAGCGCGTCGTTTTCGGGCCGGTCGGGAACGAGCACGTTGCTGCGCTCGAGGACCTCAACCGCCGCGAGTTCGTCGTCCTAGGCGTGCTGGCCGTGGCCGTGCTGGCGCTCGGCCTGTGGCCTGCGCCGCTGCTCGACGTGATGCGGCCGACGATCGAGCAGCTCGTGCAGCAGATGATGGTCACCAAGATCTGAGCCATGACACCCGCAACCATCACACGCCTCGACCTGCTGCTGGCCGCGCCCGAGATCTTCCTTCTCACCGCCGCCTGCCTGATCCTGCTCGTGGACCTGTTCCTCGACGACTCCCGTCGCGTGGTGACGTTCGTGCTGTCGCTGGTGGCGCTGGCCGGGGCCGCGTGGATCACGGCCCGCACGGGCGTCGATACCCGCACGGTCGCATGGCACGGCACTTACGTGGCCGACCCGGTCGGCAGCCTGCTCAAGGTGGTGGCCTACGGCGCCGTCGCGGTGGCGTTCCTGTATTCCTTCGGCTACCTGCAGGCGAGGCGACTGCTCAAGGGCGAGTTCTTCATCCTTGGCCTCTTTGCGCTGCTCGGGATCATGGTGCTGATCTCGGCCAACAGCCTCGTGACGCTGTATCTCGGTGTCGAGCTGCTCGCGCTGTCCCTGTATGCGCTGGTGGCGTTCAACCGGGATTCCGGTGTCTCGGCCGAGGCGGCCATCAAGTATTTCGTGCTCGGCTCGATCGCCTCGGGCGCGCTGCTCTACGGCATGTCGATGGTGTACGGCGTGACCGGCTCGCTGCAGCTCGGCGAGATCAGCGAGGCGGCAGCGCGACTCGGTCCGAACCAGATCGGGCTCCTGTTCGGCCTCGCGTTCATCATCGTCGGCATTGCCTTCAAGTTCGGTGCCGTGCCTTTCCACATGTGGGTGCCTGACGTTTACCACGGCGCGCCCACGGCGGTGACGCTGTTCCTGAGCTCCGCGCCGAAGCTCGCATCGTTCGCGCTCGCATTCCGACTGCTTGCTGAGGGTCTCGGCGGCCTGCACGACGCCTGGCAGGACATGCTCATCGTGGTGGCGCTGCTCTCCATGGTCGTCGGTAACGTGGTTGCGATCGCCCAGACCAACATCAAGCGAATGCTGGCGTACTCCACGATCTCGCACGTCGGTTTCATCCTGATGGGAATCCTCGCGGGCACCAGCGAGGGCTACCAGGCCGCGCTCTACTACACGATCACCTACGTGATCATGGCCGTCGGCGGCTTCGGCATGGTCATCCTGCTGTCGCGAGCCGGGTTCGAGGCCGACCGGCTCGAAGACTTCAAGGGCCTGAACGCCCGCAGCCCGTGGTTCGCGGCCGTGATGCTCATGCTTATGTTCGGCATGGCGGGCGTGCCACCGTTCGTCGGGTTCTGGGCGAAGCTGGCCGTGATCCAGGCCGCGTTGAACGTGGGACTTCTGTGGCTCGCCGTCGCCGCCGTGGTCCTGTCGGTGGTCGGCGCGTACTATTACCTGCGGGTCGTGAAGCTCATGTACTTCGACGAGCCGGTCGAACGCGCCTCGCTCGAGGGAAGCCGTTCGTTCCGGCTGGTGCTGAGCGCCAACGGGCTCGCGGTGCTGCTGCTCGGGATGTTCCCGGGGCTCCTGCTGGCCGTGTGCGCGCGAGTCCTGTCCTGACGGCCTGCTGGTTCCGTTGTGTCCGGGCAAGAGCTGCTCGCCGGACCTGCAGATGCCCTATCCGAAGTCACCACCTGGAGACTGCCGCCGATGCGTTTCACATCCATCCTGATCGCCGTCACCGCTCTGGCCGGTTGCGCATCCGGCCCGTCGAAACCGGTGTCGGAACCACCGAGCGTGCCGACCGCCGCTGCGCCCGTTGCGCCTGTCACGCCGGAGATCGCGAAGGACGCGGCGGCGGAGGTCGATCCCGAATCGACTGCCAGCCGTGAGTTCCTGCCTCCGCCTGGTTACCAGAAAAAGACCAGGGGAACGACGACGCTCTACTGCCGCAAGGACACGCCGGTGGGCACCCGCTTCGCGACTGAATACTGCTACACGCAGTCCGATCTCGAGCGCATGGACGCCAGCCGGACCAGCATCCGACAGGAGGTCGACCGGGCGCGGCGCACCTGCGTAGGGACGGGGTGCGGTGGGGGTTGACTCGCTGAGATATCCCCAGCGGCCGGAGTTGCTTGAAACACGTCCGCTAGCTCTGTACTATGCACGGCTCGATTGCGGGGTGGAGCAGTCTGGCAGCTCGTCGGGCTCATAACCCGAAGGTCGCAGGTTCAAATCCTGCCCCCGCTACCAACGCATTCGAAGCGAACGGCCCCTCTGGGGCCGTTCTGCTGTCCGGGGCAAGCAGATCCGCCTGGCATGTTCGAGCTGCTGCTTGACACCGCCTCCGCACCGGTTTCACATCGCCACATGAGATCACAACTGGCCGATGCTGCTCGCCGCAGCTTGAGCGACGACGCCAAGCGCATGACGCCGGAGCAGCGGCTGGCCGCGTTCCTGGCTCACTGCCAACTCATGGCGCAGCTTCACGGTGCAGGCGGAGCAGTCCAGCAAAGCCCTCGACACGTGGCGGCGCGAAATGCGGGCTAGCGCGCCGGGCCAGTCAGCGCTGCTGATGGCGGACGTCGCCGAGTTCCTCACCGCGCAAGGAGTTCGCTACGCGGTCATCGGTGCGATGGCGGCGGCAGTGCACGGGGTCATACGGGCCAGTCTCGATGCCGACGCTGTCGTGGCACTGCAGGTTCGCGAGGCGCAGACCCTGCGGCAGTCCCTCGCCGAGAAGGGTTATGAGGCTGATCTCAGGGTCGGCGATGCCGATGATCCGATCCCGGCTCTGCTCGAAGTCAGGGACGGCCACGGTAACCGCGTCGATCTCCTGGTCGGCCTGCGCGGCATGGACCCCGAACTCCTGAACCGCACGCGGCAGGTCAGGCTCGCGGAAGCGGTCCTGGAGATCGTCGGTCGGGAGGACTTGATCGCGATGAAGGCGTTCGCCGGCGGACCGGTCGACCTGGCGGATGCCCGTGCAATCATCGAGCAGGATCGCGGGTCACTTGATGTCGAGTTGTTGCATCGGTTGGCCCATCGGTTCGGTCGCGAGACGGTGGAGATCGTCGAAGAACTCATCGGCGACGCGGATTGAGGGGCTCGAGGCAGTAGCGCCGGGTCAGTGGAATTGCTCGGATCGGTAGCAGGCCCCCGCTACCGACGCATTCGAAGCAAGCGGCCCCTCTGGGGCCGTTTTGCTTTCTGGCAGTTCCCTTCGTGTTGGCGGTGACGGCGCCAGATTGCCTGCGGAAGCCCCTGATTCAAATTTCGTTGATTGACGAAATAATTGCGCCATGGCCACCCGAACCGTTGGCGCATCCCCGGACGAAATCTTCAAAGCCCTGGGTAACCCCGGTCGCCTGACGCTGGTCCGCACCCTGATGGACGGCGAGCGCTGCGTCTTCAACCTCGTCCACGCAGTCGGGCTCGGCTGGTCAACCACCTCAAAGCACCTGGAAATCCTGCGCAAGGCGGGCATCGTTTCCAGCGACAAGCGTGGGCAGAAGATCTTTTATCGCCTCGAGTTGCAGTGCGTCTCGCATTTCATCGGCTGCCTGGACAAGGCTCGCGTCGGCCGCACCTCCAAGCGCGCCGTTTGCGACTGCGCCTGAGGTCACCACGGCCATGACCACGCTCACCTTGAGTCCCGAGGCCCGTCATGAGTTCCGGATATTCGCTGCACTCGCGGCCGTCTTTGCCGGTCTCTATGTTCTGCCGGTCGGTGAGCCGCGCTTCGACGGCGCAATCACCGAGGCGCTTGACCTCACCAAGTGGTACGCGCGCGAACATGTAGTGCTGTGCCTGCTGCCCGCGTTCTGGATCGCGGGCGCGATCGCCGCCTTCGTCTCGAAGGCCGCCGTGATGCGCTACCTTGGGCCCACCGCGTGGAAGCCCCTCGCCTACGGCGTGGGCTCGATTTCGGGCGGCATCCTCGCGGTGTGCTCGTGCACTGTCCTGCCGCTCGTGGCCGGCATCTACCGCATGGGCGCGGGCATCGGGCCCGCGACGGCGTTCCTGTACGCAGGCCCCGCGATCAACGTGCTCGCGGTGATCATGACTGCCAAGGTGCTGGGCGCGCAGCTCGGTGCGGCGCGGGCGATCGGCGCCGTGGCGTTCAGCATCGTCATCGGCCTGCTGATGGCGTTCATCTTCCGCAACGGCGAGCGCGAGAAGAACGCCGCGGCGTTCGCCGTGCCGGACGACGAGACGGCGCGCCCGCTCTGGCAGACGGCCACCTTCTTCGGTGTAATGATCGGCATCCTCGTGTTCGCCAACTGGGGCGTCGCGTCGCAGTCGACGGGCTTTTTTGCGGCCGTGTATTCGGCGAAGTGGATGATTACCGCGCTGTTTGCGGTCGCGCTGGCCCTCATCCTGTGGCGATGGTTCGCGGTCTCGGCGGTCCGCCTGCTGGTCGTGAGTGCCGTCGTGGTGCTGCTGGCGCTGGTATTTGCGGGACATCCCAACTGGCCGTTCCTGGCGGGAGTGCTGGGGCTTGCTTGGCTCACCGCAGGAAGCGAAGGGGAGGCCGGCGAGTGGTTCGAGCAGGCCTGGAGCTACACCAAGCTGATCGTGCCGTTGCTGCTGGGCGGCGTGCTGGTGGCTGGGTTCCTGCTCGGCCGCCCCGGCCATGAAGGGCTGATTCCGTCGGCGTGGATTGCGCAACTGGTCGGCGGCAATTCGCTGGGCGCCAACCTGTTCGCCGCGATCTCCGGGGCGCTCATGTACTTCGCGACGCTCACCGAGGTGCCGATCCTGCAGGGGCTGCTCGGCAGCGGGATGGGGCAGGGCCCCGCGCTTACGCTGCTGCTCGCAGGTCCCGCGCTCAGCCTGCCCAGCATGATCGTGATCAATTCCATCCTTGGGCCCAAGCGCACCGCCACCTACGTGGGGCTCGTGATCGTCATGGCAACGTTCACCGGCTGGTTGTACGGGCTGTGGGTCGGCTGAACCGCGACATTCAGGAGAAAGATGATGACCAAGATCCAGATCCTCGGTTCCGGCTGCGCAAAATGCCAACAGCTCACCGCGATCGCCGAGCAGGCCGCACAGGACCTCGGCCTGCAGTACGATCTCGAGAAGGTCACCGACGTGACCCGGTACGCCGACTTCGGCGTCCTGTTCACGCCGGCGCTGGTGGTCGACGGCGTCGTGAAGTTGAGCGGCAAGGTGCCGTCGTTCGACGAGGCCAAGCGGCTGCTCGCTTAGCCACGCTCGTCAAGGCTTTCCGAAGACTGCGCTAGCGCGGGGTGCGCCGCGTTTCGTTGAGATCGTCTTCCTTCGGAAGTCCCAACGGAGACACGGTGGGCTGCGGACCAGCCCGAAGCGCTTCCGCCTTGATCTCGGGCGAGATCTCGAAGGCTGCGTTCTCGCCGTCGAAATCCGTCAGTGCCGGGATGCGGATGCCGCAACTGAACCGCTCCGGCTTTTCCGGAGGCTCCATTCCTTGAGAGGATGGAGCAATGGGAACACAGAGCAAGTTTTCAGCAGAAGTTCGGGAGCGTGCGGTGCGCATGGTGCTCGAGCACCAGCATGAGCACGGTTCGCAGTGGGCGGCGATGGAATCGATCGCCGGCAAGATGGCTGCACGGCGGAGACGCTTCGCAAGTGGGTGCGGCGAGCCGAACGTGACAGCGGCATGCGTGCCGGGCTGACGAGGGCGGACCGCGAGCGGCTGAAGGCGCTCGAGCGCGAGAACCGCGAGCTCAAGCGCGCCAACGAGATCCTGCGCAAGGCATCGGCGTTTTTCGCCCAGGCGGAGCTCGAACGCCGAGCGAAGTGGTGGTGGCGTTCATCGACGCGCACCGCGCCGAGTACGGGGTCGAGCCGATCTGCGCCGAGTTGCCGATCGCCCCGTCGACGTACTACGAGCTGAAGGCCCGTCAGGCGGACGCGGATCGTCGGCCGGCGCGTGCGCGTCGCGACGAGGAGCTGCGCCTGGTGATCCGCCGGGTCTGGGAGGAGAACTTCCGGGTGTACGGCGCGCGCAAGGTGTGGCGCCAGCTGCAGCGCGAGGGCTTCGTCGTGGCGCGCTGCACGGTGGAGCGGCTCATGCGGCAGCTCGGCCTCGCCGGCGTGGTGCGGGGCCGACGCTGCCGCACGACGATCCCGGCCGACCTCGCCGACCGCCCGGCCGATCGCGTCCAGCGTCAGTTCACCGCCTCGCGGCCGAACCAGCTGTGGGTCGCGGACTTCACCTACGTGGCCACCTGGGCGGGCTTCGTGTACGTCGCCTTCGTCATCGACGTCTTCGCGCGCCGCATCGTCGGCTGGCGAGTCGCCCGCACGATGTCCACGGCGCTGGTGCTCGATGCGCTCGAACAGGCGCTGCATGCGCGCCGGGCCGGCCACGGTCTCATCCACCACAGCGACCGCGGCAGTCAGGGTGGATTCCAATGGTCGTTGCAACATCTCGATACTGGAGGTGTTGTATGGGACGGCCACAAGGTTGGGTTACAGAGCGGACGGGACGGGCACCGATGCACTCGCCCGGCCGGCCTGGCGTCAATCAGCGGGAAGCCAAGCAGGCATTTTGGGCGCGCATTGCCGCAGGGGCGGCCAGTGAAGAGGCAGCATTGTCCAGTGGCGTGTCGCAGCCATTGGGTCCGCGTTGGTTTCGCGAGGCCGGCGGGATTCCACCGATAAGTCTGGTTGGGTGCTCCGGACGTTACTTGTCGTTTGCAGATCGCGAGGAACTTGCGCTATTGAGGGCTCAGCGGCTGGGGGTTCGCGCGATCGCCAAGCGGATGGGACGATCACCATCGACGGTGTCGCGTGAGCTGCGCCGCAATGCGGAGACCCGAGGTGGCGTGCTGAGGTATCGGGCCACGGTCGCGCAGTGGAAAGCCGAGCGAGCGGCCAAGCGACCCAAGGCCGCCAAGCTTGCCGAGAACACTCAGCTGCGCGTCTACGTGCAAGAACGGCTCGCCGGCGCGGTCACTGATGCACGGGGAAGGTCGATCCCAGGCCCCGACGTGCCATGGAAAGGGCGGCGCCACGGTCGCCGTGCAGACCGACGATGGGGTAAGTGTTGGAGCCCGCAGCAGATCAGCCGCCGATTGCCAGTTGATTTCCCGAATGATGCGTCTATGCGGATCTCCCACGAAGCCATTTACCAGGCACTCTACGTGCAAGGTCGCGGCGCGCTGCGACGCGAACTGTCCGCGTGTCTACGCACCGGCAGGGCGCTGCGGGTGCCACGTGCCAGGACGAGGCAGCGAGGCAAGTCGTTCATCACCCCCGAAGTAATGATCAGCCAACGCCCAGCTGAAGTCGCAGATCGTGCCGTGCCCGGCCATTGGGAAGGCGACATGATCATCGGCCTGAACAGCTCGGCGATCGGCACCTTGGTTGAGCGGACCACCCGATTCACGATGCTGCTGCACTTGCCGCCGATGGCCGAGCATGCTCCCGGTGCTCGTATCAAGAATGGACCGGCCTTGGCCGGTCACGGTGCCGAGGCTGTCCGAGATGCAATTGCCGAGAAGATCGCGACGCTGCCCGTGCAGTTGCGCAAGTCGCTGACTTGGGACCAGGGTGCGGAGATGGCCCAGCATGCACAGTTGCGGATAGAAACCACCTTGGACATCTACTTCTGCGATCCGCGAAGCCCTTGGCAGCGAGGTACCAACGAGAATACCAACGGCTTGCTGCGCCAATACTTTCCCAAAGGCACCGACATCGGCAGGTACTCCGAACGCGAGCTTGACGCGGTCGCTGCCACCCTCAACAGCAGACCTCGAAAGACCCTCGGATGGAAGACGCCTGCTGAGGCGCTCGATGGACTGCTATCCTGCGCCTGCAAAGCCAGTGTTGCGACGACTCCTTGAACCCACCCAGTACCTGTCGATCCGCTACAGCGAGCGGCTCGCCGAGGTCGGTATCGAGGCCTCGGTCGGCAGCGTCGGCGACTCCTACGACAACGCCCTCGCCAAGACCATCATCGGGCTCTACAAGGCCGAGGTGATCTACGCCCGCGGACCTTGGCGGACTCACGATGCGGTGGAGTACTCGACGCTGGAATGGGTTGACTGGTTCAACCACCGTCGCCTGCTCGAGTCCATCGGCAACGTGCCGCCGGCCGAGTATGAGCAGGCGTATTATCGGCTCAACGAGTCTCAGCCGATGGCGGCCTGACTCAACCACCGGAGCCTCCGGTATTTCCGGAGCGGTTCAACTGGAACTTCTGGCCAAGGCCAACGACCTCACCGATCGATCCATTAATCCTCAATCCTGGCCGTTCCGCTTCGTCCACTGATCCAGCCAGTCGAGCACCGTGTCGTGCCAGAGGATGCTGTTCGCCGGCTTGAGCACCCAGTGGTTCTCGTCCGGGAAGTAGAGGAGCTTGCTCGGGATGCCCAGGCGCTGGAGCGCGGTGAAGGTGGCGATGCCGCCGGTGTCGACGACGCGGATAGTCCTGCGCGCCGTGGATGACCAGCATCGGCGTCTTCCAGTTCTTCACGAAGTTGACCGGGTTGTGCTTCTCGTAGCCCTGCGGGTTCTCCCACGGCGTGCCGCCGTGCTCCCACTCGGGGAACCAGAGCTCCTCGGTGGCGAAGTAGGCGAACCGCTCGTCGAGGTTGCCGTCGTGGATGACCAGGCAGTTGAAGCGGTCGGGCCAGTTGCCGGCGATCCAGTTGATCATGTAGCCGCCGTAGCGAGGCGCCGAGCGCGCCACGCGCGTCGCCGTCCATCCAGGGGTACTTCGTCGAGCGCGGCGGCGAGCCCCTTCTGCAGGTCCTCGAGCGGCTTGCCGCCCCAGTCGCCGCGGATCGCGTCGGTGAACGCCTGGCCGTAGCCGGTCGAGCCGTGGAAGTCGACCATCACCGCCGCGTAGCCCGCGCCCGCGTAGGCCTGCGGGATTCCAGCGGTAGTGGAAGTCGTTGCCGAAGGAGCCCTGCGGGCCGCCGTGGATCAGGAAGGCCACCGGGTACTTCCTGGCTGGATCGAAATCGACCGGCTTGACGACCTAGCCGTAGACGGTCTCGCCGTTGCCCCCTCGAAGGAGAACTGCTCGGGCTCGCCCATGCGAACCGCGCCAGGCGCGCGTCGTTGATGCCGGTGATCTTCTTCACGTCGCCGCCGTCGCCACGTACTGTGTAGATCTCCGCCGGCGCTTTCATCGAGTCGTGCAGGTAGACGATGCGCTCGCCATGGCCTGCGGTGCGACGACGTGCCCCGTGCCGATCACGGTGCGCACCTTGCCGGTCGCGACGTCGACGGCGAACAGGCGTGGTCTGCCCACGTCGTCGGCCGTGACGTAGATCGTCTTGCCGTCGGCGGACCAGGTCAGGTTACCCGGCGAGCGGTCCCAGTCCTCGGTCAGCACGCGCTCGGTTCCCTCGGGCCACGCGCGGAGCATGAGGCGGAACCGGTCCGCTTCGTAGCCCGGGCGCTTCATGGCCGCGTAGGCCAGCGTCTTGCCGTCGGGCGAGAACGCCGGCTACGTGTCCCATGCCTCGTTGGCCGCCGTCAGATTGCGCGGCGGCGCGCTCGCCGTCGATCGGGGCGAGGAACAGGTCGAAGTTGGTGGACCATGCCTCCTCGCGGCCCGCGTCGCGGGCGCCGAAGACGATCGACTTGCCGTCCGGGGTGAAGGTGTATTCCTCACTTCCGCCGAAGGGCTTCGACGGTGAGTCGGCGTCCATGGCCTTCATCACGTCGACGGGATCCCCGCCCGATACGGGCACGACGAAGACATGGGCGCGCCGGCCG
This sequence comes from uncultured Gammaproteobacteria bacterium, assembly GCA_963712815.1. Taxonomy (GTDB): domain Bacteria; phylum Pseudomonadota; class Gammaproteobacteria; order Steroidobacterales; family Steroidobacteraceae; genus RPQJ01. Next base: position 173,817 of record CAVQJL010000012.1, on the reverse strand, counting down.
TCGGCCCAGGTGTCCCAGTGGCGGACGAACAACCGGTCGTGAATCACGCCGCTGGCTTTCTTCGTGGCATCGTCATCCATGCGCTTTCTCGTCTCTGCCGGCGTGCTGCCGGGGAAGACCTCCATCGACAGCGCGAGTCTCGATCCGTCGGGCGAGAGTACGAAGCTCCCGACGTCGAGGGGCAGGGCGGTCACCGGCTGCGCCTCTCCGCCGTCGAGCGGCAGCTTCCAGACCTGCGACGAACCGCTGCGGGTCGAAAGGAAATAGATCGTCCGACCGTCCGGGGACCACCTGCCGCTGGAGTCGGATGCGTCGTTGCGCGTCAGCGGACGCAGCCCCGAGCCGTCGGTGCCGACGAGCCACAGGTCCGAACGGCGCTTGTTGGCATCGAGGTCGAGCGAAGACACCGCGAAGACGATTCGGTCGCCGTCGGGGGACACCTTCGGGTCGGCCAGCCGGTCGAACGCGATGAGGTCGCGTACTCCAAATGGGTGGGTCTCGCCTGCCACCGCAGCTGCGCCCGCTACGGTGCCGAGAGCCAGGCAGCTGGCGGACAGGATGAAGCGCATGGGGGAGTCTCCTGCAGTACAGGTTGCAAGTCGTGCAGTTCAGTCTACGACGACTTCGATTCGCGACGGACTCGAATTCAACAGTTGCAGGAGCCGAAGAACTTCAGAAGAGGACTGTCAATTGCCGCCCGCGCATGCCGCTATCTCATCCTCGGAGATCCCGAGGTCCCTGGCGGCCGAAGCGAGGTCGCCAGCTGTTGCGCTCGCGGTGTACAGGTCGCCGGTGGCCTTGGCGAGGTCCTGGTTACCGAGCAGCCCGGCGGCCCGGTTGGCCGCGCTCATCAATGAACCGAAGCCCCGCTTCTTCTTCTGCGCGGCCTGAGCCTTCGCCATCTTTTCCTTAAGGCAAGCCTCCTCGGCCTGCCGAGCGGCATCGGGATCGGCCGGTGCGGCCGCCGCAGAGGGCACGGCGGCAGCGCCTGCCGCCGCCGGTGCCACGGCTGTGGTGCCGGCGACTGGCAATATTGCTCCCGGCTGCGCAGGCGCCAAGGAGCTACTGCTTGCCGGGTTGATGCTGATCTGGTGTATCTCGGTCACGACCTCGAGGCCGCCTCCTGCCGCCATGGTCTTCATCATCTGCATCTGCGGGCCCATCTGCCGCATGACCATCTGCCGCTGGCCCTCCGGCATCTGGGCGAGCTGCTGCTCCATCTCCGCCATCTTCTCGCTGGCCTCACGCATCTCCTGCTGCTGTTGCGGCGTCATGACGCCCGCAATTCGCATCACCTGCCGGTACGGTTCGAACATCCTGCTGCCCGCCACCGCGCGGTAGTCGCTGTCGAGCCGCTCGAGGGTGAAGGGGCGCGTCTCACCCTGGGAGGTGGCTACTCCGTCGATCTTCGTGCGCAGCGGCACGTATTCGCCCGTATCGAGCCAGATGCTCACCGACTGCAGCGTGAAGTCCCCGTCGTCAGTGCGTTGCGTGCGATTCAGGCCCTCGGCCCGCACGTGGAAAGCATCCCGGCCGTCGATCCTTTCCCGACCGACGAGGCGTGCCTGCTCCGCAAAATCGGCCATGTCCGCCGCGGCCGCTCGTTGGTCCTCGGCACGTTGGGCTGCAAGAGTTTTCTGGCCCTGGGCTGCACCGCGGAGAAACTGTGCATTCGCGCCCATCATCACCCGGGGGTCGAACGTGGCAGTGGGGTCGGAGCCGGATGCGGCGAGCAGGCCGCGGGGCAGGCCGGCCTTCTCGAGACCGTCCTCGATGCTCTTGCCCAATCCTTCGCCGACCATCTCCTGGGCTTGCGCAAACTGCTCGAGTTCCGCCGGTGACATGGGCTGACCCTGGGCGAGGCCCGTATTTCCGCTGGCCCCAGCGGTGGCGGACGGCTGGAAGCTGACGAACGGACGTCCATCGGGTCCGGTGGACTCGACGCGCTCGTAGCGCAGTGCCATGCGCGTGCCGCCCGAAGTCTGGTCGACATGGTAGGAGTCGACGCCCTCCCATCGTTCGACCTGTTTCGCCCGCGCCTTCTCGAGGATGGTCCTGGCGTCATCGGCGAGTAGCGGTGCCGGGATCAAGGCGAGGATGGCCAAAGAGACAAGTGCCGTTTGATGCATGGCGTTCCTCAGGGAAGGACTCGGTCATTCTCGCGCCGGCGGGAATCGGCCGCGATGCCGATTCCCGCCGTCGCTCGTTGCGATGATCGCTTCCGCAACAGCATCTACCCGCATTCAGTTCCTTGCGCTCTTCGGGATCGTCACTGTCGCCGACGCGGAGGCAGAGTTGCCGGAGCCATCGGTGACCGTATAGGTCACCGTGTAGATGCGCCCCGTGCCGCGACCCGAGCGCTCCGAACGAAGCAGGAACGAGAAATCGGCCGTACCGAGATCCGCGCCCTGGATGTCGTTCGCGGTGTCGCCGTCGCCACGCCCGTTGTCGGGCTCGTTGCTCGTGATCGAGGTGAGCACGACCGTCGGGTTGGGGTCGCAGCTGTCCTCGTACTGCACCACGGCCGCGACTTCGAACATCTTGTGGTTCGGGGCCGGGAACACGGTCGTCGGCGAGACCGACACCGAGATGGTCGGCGGCATCGTGTCCACGACCTCGATGTTTGCAGAGCACGAGCCCGTGTTGCCCGAGTCGTCCGTGGCCGAGAAGGTGATCGGGTTGACGCCGATCGGTATGAAAGCCGGGGCGTCGTCGACCGGCGTGACCGTCGCGTCGCAGACGTCGCTGGCGGAGGCGCCGGCGAAGAATGCCGCGAGCACCGGGTCGGCCTTTGCGATGCCGTTGTTCCCGGTGCATTCGACCTCGACCGGCGCCGGACAGGTGACCGTCGGGTCCAGCGTGTCCTCGACGGCGATCTGCGGCGACAATGCGAAGAAGACGTTGTCCACCGCGTCGATGCGCAGGCGTGCGTCGTTCGTGAGCGTGGCCGGCCCGTTGACCGAGAGCGACCCGTCGTTGGCCGTGCCGGTTGCGAGGACCATCGGGAAGGTCGCGCCGCCGTCGATCGACAGCCGCACGTCCACCGTGGGCGCGACGCTGCCGCCGCCCACGTTCCAGAGGATGTCGCTCGGCGCCTTGCACTCGAGCCCGCCACCCGCCGTCGGCGACGTGATCTCGAACGGATCGCCCGCGACCGTGATCACCATCTCGTCGTCGTCACCGCCGCCGCCGCCCGAGCGGTTGTCACGGGCCGTCGAGCGGAAGGTCAGGATCCGGTCGGTGCTCGGGAGCTGCTCACCGAGCTTGTTCGGATAGAGGCTCGGCGTGCCGTCCAGCAGGTCGTCGAAGTCGGGGAAGGTCCGCGTCGGATTGGAGGAGGGCGGGAACGAGCGGAACAGCGGGATCGCGCCGTCGTCCGCGGTGGCGAGCGGCGATCGCGGACCGAGGTCGAACTGCTCCCATGTGTAGGTGAGCGCGTCGCCGTCCGGATCGATCGCATCGGCAGTGAGCTCGAACGGAGTTCCCCGCGGAATCGTGTAGTCTGGGCCCGCGTCGACCACGGGAATCCCGTTGCCCGTCGCCGAGGCCACGCCGCAGGCCCCCCCGCCCACCTGGGTGTAGGTCGTGATCTGCTGCCGGCTGCCGGCGTGGAAATACAGGTCGCCCACCTGCGACCCGAGCACGTTGTCCGCTCCGCAGATGCTCGAATACGACATGACCGTGCTGCCGCTGCCCGGCTCCCAGGCGCTGCTCGCCGTGTACTGGCTTGCGCTGCAGCCGCTGCCGTTGAAGGTGTGGGTGCCGCCGTACTGGTGCCCCATCTCGTGCGCGACGACGAACAGGTAATCGCCGCCCGTGGGATTCGGGCCCTGGCTCCAGCCGCTGCCCTTGCTGCCGCTCGTGCACACGCAGGCGATGCAGCCCGCGTTGCCGGAGATGCTGGCGCCTTCAACGTGGAACAGGTGGCCGACGTCGTAGTTGGCATCGCCGATCCCGGCGTCGATGGCCGCCTGCGTCTCGGAGTTCTTGTTCACGAGCGGGAAGGGGTCGGTCGCCGGATCCGTGAAGATGATGTCGTCGTTGTCGGCGACCAGCGTCATTCGCACGGCGACCTCGACCTCGTAGATCGCGTTGATGGCGTTGACGGTCGATGCGATCGCCGCCAGTGCGGTCGGGACGGTGCCGTCGAAGAAATCCGTGTACTCCCCGGTGGCCGCCACGGCCAGGCGGTAGGTGCGCAGCTGCGTGCCGGCCGGCGCCATGCCGAGCGCCACGATCGGGCCGAAGTCCATCGCCTTGCCTGCGTCGGGCGCGAACGCACCGGCGAGGCATTCGAACAGTACGTCGAGCTCTCCCTCGATGCGGCGCGAGACGTAGCGCGAGCTGTCGTCGGACGACTCCGGTGCAACCATGAACACGCCGTCCGTGCTGACGACGGTGGCCTGGAAGCCGAGCGAAGTACGGCTGAAGCGGACCGTAGCGGCGGCATCGTCCGCACCCTGGCCGCGGAACGTTGCGATCGCGGGATACTTCCGCGCGAGCTCGGGCGCCATGACCGACGATTCCTCGATGCGGAAGGACACGAACTCGCCGTCGGGCGTCGGCACCGAGATCCGGGCGCCGCCGCCACGCGCTACGGCGCCCTCGGCGGGGGTGCGCGCCACGATCTGCTCGAGCGTCGCGTGGTTCAGCCGGTAGACGGCCGGCGCCGGCGGGCCGGCGCTGCGGGCGGCCACGAGCGGTTGTGCGGCAGCCCACAGGCCGTCGGCCGACTCCTGCGCGACCGCGGTTGCGGACGCGGAAAGAATGATCAAGGAAAGCGCCGCGACGGCGCTGCAATTGCGCTTGAACATTGATGGCCTCCCCTTATTGCGTGACTCCGATCTCTGCCGGAGTGCCAACGACAGGTTTTCTATACCCCTGCCTTGGGGAGTGTGTCAACCGAGCAGGGCCGCCTGCGCGGCCTCGATCGCCGGAGCCGCACGGTCTGCGCGCCTAGCCTCCGCGGCTCACCACCAGCGCCGTCGCGATCAGCTCGTCGAGCAGGGCCATCGTCGCGTGAGCCGAGACCTCGAAGGGATTCAGCTCCGCGCGTTCGCCGTACTTGAGCAGCAGCGACGGATTGACCTTCGCGAGGTTCACCTGGCCCATGGTCCAGCTGCCGAAACGGCGTTCGCGGATCTCCTCGAAGCTGAGGATGCGCACGTGCTGGTGGCGTCCGTCGCGCACGATGGTGTTGTAGAGCTCGCAGACCTCGTCGCGCCCGCCCTCGAGCACCTGGATGAAGAGGTTCTCGCTGAAGCACAGGATGCCGGTGATGCCGAGCCTGGGGTTGTGCGACCTCGACTGCTCGAGGATCGAGTCCTGCACCGACGTGACGAGCGGGGTGGTGGCGCGACTGGCGTAGAGCAGGCGGACGAGCATTGTGAGGCCTCAGTCGGTCAGGCTGATGAGGGAGAGAAATTCGCGGCGCAGGGTGTGGTCCTTCAGGAACGATCCGCGCATCACGCTGTTCACCATCTTGGTCCTGTCGTCCTTGACGCCGCGCCAGTGCATGCAGAAGTGATCGGCTTCCATGACGACGGCCAGGCCGTCCGGGCTCACCTTGTTCATGAGCAGGTCGGCCATCTGGGCGATCGCTTCTTCCTGGATCTGCGGCCGGCCCATGATCCATTCGGCCAGGCGCGAATACTTCGAAAGGCCGATGAGGTTCGAATGCTCGTTCGGCATGATCCCGACCCACAGGCGACCGAGGATCGGGCAGAAGTGATGGCTGCAGGCGCTGCGCACCGTGATGGGGCCGACGATCATCAGCTCGTTCAGGTGCTCGGCATTCGGGAACTCGGTCACCGCCGGGGCGGGCACGTAGCGTCCGCGAAACACTTCGTTCAGGTACATCTTGGCGACGCGCCGCGCCGTGTCCTGAGTGTTGTGGTCGCTTGCGGTGTCGATGACGAGGCTCTCGAGCACGCCGCGCATCTTGTCCTCGACCTCGTCGAGCAGCGCTTCGAGCTCACCCGGCTGCAGGAACGCAGCGATGTTGTCGTTGGCGTGAAACCGGCGCCGGGCCCGCTGGAGTCTCGTGCGGATCCTGGCGGACACCGGCTCGTCGGCTTCGTCTCCGGGCTGTCGGGTTGAATCGCTCATGGGACTCCGCCGCAGGCTGGGTCGTCAGGGAGAGGACCGACGAGGTGGATAAATCAGGTCAGACGACCTTGGATTCTAGCAGCTGCGATCCGGGCCGGGCGGGCCGGCGGGCGTTCGCGACCGCGACAGTACCCGGCCGCTGAATCCGGGATGCTTGCGTCTGCGATCGGAGGTTAAGGGCCGGGCTTCTTTGCGAGCCCGGCGAGCTGGACGGTGCGACGCAGGAGATCAACAAATGAACTGCACCTGGAAGTCTTTTCCGCTCCTTGCGGCGGCGGTGTTGCTCGCCGGCTGCGGCTCCGTAGATCGCCCGGGCCCCGACAGCGCCGCTCCCGGCGCAACGGCCAGTTTCGCTGGGCAGGATGGGCGCGCGCTGCCGGACTGGCATCCGCCGCTGCCGCCGGGTCATCCCCAGGTGCCGCAGGGGCCGACGCAGTTGCCGCCGGGACATCCCGCCGTGCCCGAGGGTCTCGTCACCTGCCCCGGCAGTGGCGCCGTGCGCGAGCCGGAAGGCCGTACGTATCGAGACTTCAAGGCCGACCCGGGCGACGTCATCCGCATCTAGGGGTCAGGGCGCTTTCCTGGCGCGACTTTCCGTGGCCTGAGCGAATTCCCGCATTGTGTGCGGCCCGAGATGGCCTATGGTTGTCCCGGACCTTCATTCGGGGCAGCCGTGGTCGCCGAGCTTCGCGACATTCGTGATTTCCTGGGGCAACATCCGCCATTCTCGACCCTGCCCCAGGCCGCGCTCGAGCGGCTGCCGGGTTGCATCAGCATTCGTTACCTGCGCCGCGGCAGCGAGTTCCCGCCCGAATCAGCGGACCCCGCCTGCTTCTACCTGCTCCGCAAGGGTGCGGTCGAGCTGCGGGACGAGACCGGCGCCCTGCGCGAGAAGCTCGCCGAAGGCGACACGCTCGATGCCGCAGTCAAGGCCGGCGGGTCCGACCCGCCGTTGCGCGGCGTGACCGTCGAGGACACGCTGGTCTACGTGCTCGAAGGTGCGGTGCTCGACGAACTGCGGCGTGACCATCCGGCATTCGCGGCCGGCTTCGAACGCTCCGTGGCCGAGCGGCTCAGGCGCGCCCGGGAGGCGGCGCTGCAGGAGCCGCGGACCGGTGGCAACCTGCTGCAGCTGCAGGTGGCCGATCTCGTGACGCGGCTTCCAGTGAGCGCACCTCCCGACCTGTCGCTGCGCGAGGCGGCTGCGCTGATGAGCCGCGAGCGCGTGTCCTCGCTGCTCGTGATCGCGGATGGCGACCTGCAAGGCATCGTGACCGACCGCGACCTGCGCTCCCGTTGCATCGCCGCGGGCCTCGACGGAACGGCGCGGCTGCGGGACGTGATGACGAGCGAGCCGCACACGATTGCGCGGGATGCGTCGGCATTCGAGGCGCTCATGGCCATGAGCCGTCTTCGCATCCACCACCTGCCGGTCCTGGATGCGGCGGGCGTGCACGGGATGATCTCGACGCACGACCTGCTGCGCGCGCAGTCCACGAACCCGCTTTACCTCGCCGACCGGCTCGGCCGCTGCGGCTCGGTCGCCGAGCTGCGCGACGCGTCGGCCGAGACACGCGAACTTCAGGTCCAGCTGGTCGCCGCGAACGCCACCGCCCGGCAGCTCGGCCAGGCCATCACGTCGGTCTGCGATGCCGTGACGCGCCGCCTGATTGAACTGGAGATCCTGCGGCTCGGCGCGCCTCCGGTGCCGTTTGCCTGGGTGGCGACGGGTTCCCAGGGGCGCGGGGAGCTGACGGTCCGCTCCGACCAGGACAACGCGATCCTGCTCGATGACCGCTTCGATGCGACCCGGCACGGCGACTACTTCACGGCGCTGGCGCGGGCCGTGAACGAAGGGCTCGACGCCTGTGGATACGTGCGCTGCCCGGGCGACGTGATGGCGTCAAACGACCGCTGGCGGCAGCCGGCGTCGGTGTGGCGGCGGTATTTCCTGGAGTGGGTGGCACACACCGATCACAAGGCCGCGACGCTCGCTGCGAACTTCTTCGACATGCGTACGGTCTGGGGCGAGGACGGCCTCCGGCAATCGATGATGCTGGAGATCACGCGGCGTGCCGCCGGGCACGCCGTCTTCCACGCCTACCTCGCCGCGCACGCGCTGGGAAACCAGCCGCCCCTCGGCTTCTTCCGCAACTTCGTGCTGGTGCGTTCCGGCGAGCACGAGGGCACGCTGGACCTCAAGGCGCACGGCCTGCTGCCCATCGTGGACCTCGCACGCGTGTACGCCATCGCCAGTGGGGTCGAATCCGTCGGTACGCTGCAGCGACTGCAGGATGCATCGGGGCGAGGGGGACTGACACGCGAGGGCGCGGAAACCCTTCACGAGGCTTTCGAGTTCATCTGGACGCTGCGGGCACGGCAGCAGGCGGGGCAGCTGCGCCGAAACCTCGAGGTGGACAATTTCGTCGCGCCCGAAGCCCTGACGGCGCTCGAACGACGTCACCTCAAGGATGCTTTCGCCGCCATCGCGACCATGCAGCGCGCCGTGCGCACGGCCCACGGCGACCGGCTGCCCTTGTGAACCCGTGGCGCCTGCTGCCCCTGGATCTGCGCCGCCGCAGGCTGGCGCGGACTTCGCCACCTGGACCATTGCGCGAGTTTCACGCCGTGCCGTTTCCGGCCGATGCCGCCGACTGGCGTGCGGTCGAGTTCGTTGCGCTCGATTTCGAGGCGACCGGGGGCGATCCGGGCTCGGAGGACATCGTGAGCGCCGGCTGGGTCATGGTTCGGCGCGGCGCCGTCGAACTCGGCACCGCCCGCCGGCGGCTGGTCCGGACGGCCCGGGCCATGCCGGAGCGCAGCGCGGTCGTCCACGCCATCACGGACGACGAGGCGGCCGCTGGCGAACCACTCGACCGGGTGCTGCCGGACCTGCTCGGCGATCTTGCCGGGCGCGTGCTGATTGCGCACTACTCGCCGGCGGAACTCGGCTTCCTCGATGCGGCCTGCCGGCGCTGCTTCGGCGGCCCGCTGCTGGTACCGGTCGTGGACACGCTGCAGCTGGCGCTCCGGCGTCTGCAGCGTGAGGGACAGGAGGCCGGTCCGGGCGACCTGCGGCTCGACGCGCTGCGCACGCGCCTCGGGCTGCCAACCCACGCCCTGCACGATTCGCTTGGCGATGCGATCGCCACGGCGGAGCTGTTCCTCGCGCAGGCGGAGCACCTCGGCGGTGGCGACCGGCTTGCCCTGGGATCCCTGCGGCTGCGTGCGTCCGGCTAGAAGCGCGTGATCAGCGCGAATGCCTCGCCGTCACGGGCAAGGTCGCGCTCACGACGCTCGCGGATCCGTGCGTGCAGCGCCTCGCGCTGCGACTGCAGCCAGTCCGCGCGCGAAACGGGACGGTGGGTGTCGGGTTTGTCGCGCCGTGCGGCCTCGTCGCGCCGGAACGCGTCGAACTCTTCGTAACCCTCCAGTTCGTGTTTCAGCTCCCGCAGTACGAGTTCGAGCATGATGGCGTCGTCGAGAAGGCCGAGCACCGGAACGTTGTCCGGCACCAGGTCGTTGGCCTCGGCCACGTACGCGAGGCCGTCGAGCACCCGGCGCCGTTCGGGCTTCGGCAGATCCCACTCCGGGTCCTCGAGCATTGCGATCAGCCGGCCGACGCAGTCGATACGGCGGGCGACGAAGGGCGAGCGCGCAGTCGATCGCAGTCGCTCGACTTCCGCAACGGCTGCCGCGGCGATCTCCTCTGCGCTCCGCCGTTCGGCTCGGTCGCGGATCCCGAGCATGAGCGACCGAAAGTGCTCGAGCTCCCGGTCCGAGATCTCCAGCGTCACTGTGAGCGGCACGATATCGACCTCACGGATTGCGGCCCTGTGGCCCCTTGATGGGATCGGTGGCGATCCCGACCTTGACCATGCCCGCGTTCTGGGCGTCGGCCATGACCGTTGCCAGCGCCTGGAACTGCAGCGTGCGGTCCACGTGCAGGTGCAGCTCGGGCTGGGGCTTGCGCTGCGCCTCGTCGGCGAGTCGCTCGACCATGGCGTCCCGGCCGATCGGCACGTCGTTGAGGAACATCTGCCCGTCGGCCATCAGCGAGATCACGATCGTGTCGGGTTTCTCCTCGAGCAACACCGTGGAGGCCTGGGGAAGGTCGATCTTGATCTTGTGGGCGAGCAGCGGGGCCGTGATCATGAAGATGATCAGCAGCACCAGCATGACGTCCACCAGCGGGATCATGTTGATCTCCGCCATCGGGGCCGAGTGGGGGGCGCCGCCGCCGCCGAGTCCGCTGAATGCCATGGTGGTCTCCGGTGAGCCTCAGGCCGCCTTCTTGAGGCGGTGCTCGCGGTGATGGTCCATCGACGAGGGCACGCGCGCACCGGTCGTGAGGTAGGCGAGCAGGTCCTCGGCAAAGGCATGGAAGCTCGCGATAATCACGCGATTGTTGCGTACCAGCATGTTGTAGCCGAGGACCGCGGGCACCGCGACCGCAAGGCCCAGCGCCGTCATGATCAGCGCCTCGCCGACCGGACCCGCCACCTGGTCGAGCGAGGTCTCGCCGGTCGCGCCGATGCGCACCAGGGCGTGGAAGATGCCCCACACGGTGCCGAACAGGCCGACGAAAGGCGCGGTGCTGCCCACCGTGGCGAGGAAGGTGAGGCCGGTCTCGAGGCGCTCGGTCTCGCGGTTGATCGCGGCGCGCAGCGACCGGTCGAGGAACTCCGCCCGGCGCAGCGTGCCGGCGATGCGGTCCTCCGTGAGCTGATCGTGGTGCTGCATCGCGAACTCGCCGTCGAGCGCGATCTTCGAGAACGGCTCCCAGTCGGGCTGCCGCTCCAGGTAGCCGATGGCCTGGTCCGCTGGCGTCCGCCAGAAGGTGGAGACCACTCGGTGCGAGCGCGTGCGGATGCGGCCGACCCGCGCGGATTTCAGGAAGATGAAGTACCACGAGACGATCGACATCAGGATGAGCAGGCCGAACACGAAGATTCCCACTGCATCGGTCTCGCGCAGGAAGTTCGCAAAGCTCATGGAGGTCAACGATTCGGTGGGGTGCATGTTTCGTCCCTTGCCTTCAATCGATCAGCTTGAATTCGACGGGCACGATGGCCCAGGCGCGCACGGGGACACCGTTGCGCTTCGCCGGTTCGAAGCGCCAGTCGCGGACGGCATCGAGGGCGGCCTGGTCGAGCGACGCTTCGCCGCTCGACTCGCCCACGGTGACCTCCTGGGGCCGGCCGTTCTCGCCGACGAGCACGCGGATCTTGACGCGTCCCTCGATCCCGAGGCGCAGGCACCGCGGGGGATACACCGGTGGCCGCATGTCCACCAGCTTCAGGTTCCAGAGGACGGGAGTCTCCTCGACCGGCGCGGCATCCGCGTACAACTCGTCGTCGCCCGCGCCTTCCGGCATCGGCGGACCCGGTACCCCCGGCAGCAGTTCGTCACCCACCTCGTACTTCTTGACCTCGGTGTCGGGCGGTACGGGATCGGTGGTGGGAGTGTCCACCAGGATCGGGACGGGTCGAGTCTGGCGCGGTCGTTGCCGGACGGCATCGGTGGGGGGCGGTGGCGCGTCCGCCGACCGTGGTTGAAGCGCGGGTGGCAGCTTGGGCGGCGGCAGCTTCTGCAGGCTGATCTGGAACACAGGCGGCGCGGCTGCGGCCGTCAATTGCGGGGGCGGCGCAACCAGCAGGCGCGCGATGCCGCTGAGGTGCAGTGCGGCCACGATCGTCAACACGCCCGCGGCGCTCCAGGTGAGGCGCTCGTCGTGGACGTAGCGGTCGATGCGCATCGTGGACCGGGACTTGCGTCCCTCCGGTTCGGAAGCGATCGCCTGTGAATTTACCGGATTTCGAACCCGTGGACTGCGAGTGTTCGCAGCCAGAAATACCTAGCGGACCAGAGGCTTACCGCAGCACGGACCATGCGGCGTAGCCGATCACGAGGATCCCGAGCGTGGTCCAGCCGATGCCGTCCACGTAGCGGCGGATGTGATGCTCGATCGGGGCGCCGCCCCAGCGCACCAGTCCCGCCACCAGCAGGTAGCGGGCTCCGCGACCGACGAAGGAGCCGACTGCGAACGGCAGCAGCGCCATGTGAGCCGCGCCCGCCGCGATCGTGAACACCTTGTACGGGATGGGCGTGAATCCGGCGGCGAAGATGGCCCAGAAACCGTAGCGCTCGAACCAGTCGTGCGCCGTCTCGAAGTGGCCCCAGTAGCCGACCCGGTGCAGCAACGGCGTCACGGCTTCGAGTGCGACGTAGCCGATGAGGTAGCCGAGCATTCCGCCGAGCACCGACGTGACGGTCGTCAACGCAGCGAGTCGCCACCAGCGCTGCGGCCGGGCGAGCGTCATGGGCGCGAGCAGCACGTCCGGCGGGACCGGGAAGAACGACGACTCCGTGAAACTCACGACGGCGAGATAGCGTTCTGCGTGAGGGTGCCGGCTCCAGTGCAGGGCGCGGTCGAACAGGCGGGAGAAGATCTTCATCGGCGGAATTGTAGCCGGGGCGGGTGCCGGAGGTGTGAGGTGGTCCGCTCTTTGTCTGCGTTACGCGTTGCGGCTGCGCGATCGCAGAACGCGGCTTTCACTTCCCAACGCAGTACCGCGACGGTATGGTTCGACGAACCGGAGTCGCATCCGGCGACGACAACAACGATCCAGGCTGAAAGGGGGACATCATGAGATTCACGCTTTTCCCGCTCATTGCAATGTTCGCGGCAGGGCAGGTCGCACATGCGGCGAACAACGCCGCGCCAGGAACGCCGGCCAGCGGTCGGTTCGACGTCCGCGTCGTGTCGTCCGCGCCGGACCAGGTCACGGGCGGTGATGCGCGCCTGCACATTCGTGTGCCGCAGACGGTACCGGTGCACCAGGTCGAAGTCACGGTCAACGGCCAGAGCCAGCGCGACCATTTCACGCAGATGCCCGGGACCCGCACCCTGACTGGCGTGATCAACGGACTGGTCGTCGGCGGGAACACCGTGCGCGTCGCTGCGAACGGCAAGGGCAACGGCCGCCCGGATGCAGTGCAGATGACGCTCGAGAACCACCCCATCACGGGCCCGGTGTTCTCCGGCCCGCACCAGTACCCCTTCGTGTGCAACACGGTGGGCCAGGGCCTCGGCCAGCCCATCGCGGACGATCGGGTAACTGGTACGAAGGTGTTCGACGCAGGCAACGTCGTCGGGTACAGCCGCAACTGCTCGGCCGAGACCCGGGTGGACTTCCGGTACCTGAACACGGCCGGCCAGTGGGTCGCTCACTCGCCGGGGGTCATGCCGCCCGACGCCCTCATGATCACTGGAGCGGACGGAGCAACCGTCCCACTCGTGGTGCGCTGGGAACGCGGGACCGTCAACCGCTTTCTCTACAGCATGGCCACGCCTGTACCGTACGACGCCGGCCCGTGGGACCTCGAGACCGACGTATGGAACCGCGCGGTCATCTTCCGGTTCGACGGCGGCGTGGCCATCGGGCACACGCAGGGCTCCATGAGCAGTGGTGGAATGCTGTACACGGACGGCCTCCGGCGCGGCTACTCGGTCCTCTACTCGTCCGGGACCCGCACCAATACCCACTACAACCTTCAGCTCGGCGGCGAGACGGCCCTCATGGTGAAGGAGCGCTTCATCGAGCGCTTCGACGTGCCACGGTACACCGTAGCCATTGGTGGTTCGGGCGGAGCCATCCAGCAGTACCTCTACGCTCAGAATCATCCAGGCCTGCTCGACGCCGGCATCCCGCAATACTCCTACCCCGACATGGTTACGCAGACCGTCCACGTGGGCGACTGCGAACTGATGGAGCACTACATGGACGTGCTCGACGGCGCGAACCCGCGCTGGGCCACGTGGACCAACCGCACGCTCATCGAAGGCATGGCGGCCAGCAATACCTATCCGAACCCCTACCGCGGCGGTGCGCCGGGCAATACCGAGTGCATCAACGGCTGGCGTGGCCTGTCACCGCTCGCCCTCAACCCACTCTTCGGCACCGTCACGAACCAGCAGAACTTCGAGCCGCAGTCGGCCATCGCCGCGATCGAATGGTCGCACTTCGCCGACATCGTGAACATCGTCGGGCGCGACGACGGACCCGGCGGCGACGGCTACGCCCGCAACTACTGGGACAACGTCGGGGTGCAGTACGGACTGCGTGCCGTGGCCGGCGGCGCGATTACGCCCGCGGAGTTCCTGAAACTGAACGGCACCGTGGGCGGCTGGAAGAACGAGCCGGACATGGTGCAGGAAGGTTTTCCGTTCTTGCCGGGTGCGCCGCCGGCGACTTTCGATCCGTGGAGCCGGCGCAACCAGGTGTTCAGCCTCGATCCGCTGGCCTCGCCCGCCGCGCGCAACGAGGGTGACCTGTTGGCGATGAACGCCGTCTACGAGTCGGGCCTGGTGTTCCGGGGCGACATCGACATTCCCATCATCGACTGGCGCCATTACCTCGAGCCCGTGCTCGACATGCACAACTCGCACCAGTCGTTCGCCTCACGCCAGCGCATGCTCAACGCCGACGGCGATGCGTCCAACCAGGTGATCTGGTTCACGAACGGCGTCCCGCTCCTGTACGACCAGACGCCGGAGGCCCTCGACGTCATCGACGAGTGGATGCGCAACATCGCGGCCAATCCGCTGGCGGGCGTGGCCGCGAACAAGCCGGCCAAGGCAGTGGACCGGTGCTTCGAGTCCGACGGAACGCCGATCGCCTCGGGCGACGATGTCTGGGCGGGCGTACTCGACGAGGCACCGGCGGGCGCCTGCACGCTGCGGTTCCCACTCTATGCAACGACCCGGCAGGTGGCCGGCGGGCCGATCGAGCAAAGCCTCTTCAAGTGCCAGCTCATGCCGGTGACGACGGCCATCGCACAGGGTCTGTACGGCGTGTGGACACCGAGCCCGGCGGAGACTGCGATCCTGCAGAACATCTTCCCGCAGGGTGTCTGCGACTACAGCAAGCCGGACGTCGGCTTCCCGCCCGGGTGGTGACCGACCGCGGCAATTGAGTACTGGAGATCCCGCTTCGGCGGGGTCTCCTTTTTTCAGGATCGGCTGCTCAGGGTGCGGCGTCGCTGCCCCAGGGCGGGGGAGGGGGCGCGATGGGCCTGGTCAGGTCGAACTCGACCCGGAACAGCCGTCCGGGACGGGCGAGTTCGTACACGTAGCGCCGGCCCGGCTCGAGTTCGATCGCCCAGGTATTCGTCATCGAGGCCTCGAGACCCTGCTGCTCGAACAGCGCTTTCGATTCGGCGTCCACCGGGAATTCCTGCCGCCCGGCCGTGCCCGCCGTGGCGGTGTCACCGCCGTACATCGTGAGCACGTCCGGCGTGCCGTCCTCGTGACGGTGATCGTGCTTCAGGCGCAGGCCGTCCTGGGTGCGCGTGATCACCCAGGTGCGCGAGTGGTCCTCGCCCACGTGAAAGGGCACACGGACCACCTGCGGCGTGCATTCGCGCACATGCATCACCAGCGTCTTGCCCTCAAAGGGATCGGACGGGGCCCCGGGAGCGGCCGCAGGCTCGTTGGCGACGATCCGTCCGGCGTAGGCCTTGCCGCAGTGGGCCGTCAAGGCTGCCAGGAAGGCGTCGGCCGGCTCGGCGCCCTCGTTCCCGCGGTCTGCCGCGCTGGCAGGGCCAATCGCGAGGAAGAGCAGGGCGGACGCTGCGGCGGCGCGCTTGCGCATGGTCTTTGCTCCGGCACATGGACGACAATCGGGCCTGAAGCCCGAGTGCACCCTACACGATGCCGCCGACGCCGTCCCGACTGCCCACGCCGCTGCTGATCGCCTTCGGTCTCGTGAACCTGCCGCTGTCGATGCTGATGTCGCCCACAGCGGCGGTGCTGCCGAATTTCTACCTCGACTACAGCGCCATCACGCTCGCGGGCCTCGCCACCGCGACGCTGGTCGCGCGCCTGTTCGACGGGCTGACCGACCCGCTCATCGGGTATCTCTCCGACCGCTCGGGACGGCGCAAGCCCTGGATGGTCGCCGGGGCGGTCGTCGTCGCGGCTGGCGCCTGGTTTCTCTACAACCCCTCGCCAGACTCCGGGCCCGGCTACCTGGTGGCCTGGTACCTCTTGGTGACGCTCGGCTGGACGCTGGTGGAGATCCCGCACACGGCGATGGCGGCCGAGCTTTCGCGCGACTACCACGAGCGATCGCGCATCGCGCTGTGGCGACAACTGCTCGGGTTCGCGGGCGGCGTGCTGTTCATGCTCTCTCCCATGCTGCTGCTCGGCGGTGCCTCGAAATTCACGCCCGAGGTCATGAGGGCGATCGCCGGGTTCGTCATCGTTGGCCTGCCGCTGTCCGTGCTGCTGCTGTGTCGCACCGTGCCCGAGCCGACCCGGCAAAGGGGGGCGCGGCGAGTGCGGCTGGGCGACCTCTATCGCGCCCTCCTCGAGACGCCGCCTTTGCGCTACTTCCTCGCCACGCAGGTGCTGTTCGGGCTTGCCACCGGCGCCGTCGCCAGCCTGTTCGTCATCTACGCCAGCCGTTACCTCGGGCTCGGCGACAAGGTGCCCCAGATCGCGCTGCCGATGACGCTCGCGATGGCCCTCGGCATGCCATTGTGGCTCTGGGCCATGCGGCGGCTCGAGAAGCACCGCGCGTGGAGTCTTGCCGCGGCCGGTATGATCGCCACGCTGCTCGCGGTGCTGCTCCTCGAGCCCGGGCCGGAAGCGCTCGCGCCGATGGCCGCGATCATGGCCTGCTTCGGCTTCTTCCTCGGGCTCTCGTCGATCGCATTGCCGTCGCTCCTCGCCGACATCGTCGATTACGATGCCTGGCGCAACCGGCGGGAGCGCGCCGCGATCTTCTTCTCGTTCCAGGCGATCGTGACCAAGCTCAACCAGGGCCTGGGTGGCGCCGTCGCACTCGCGATCCCGACGCTGTTCGGATTCGACGCGCGGCGCGATATCACGCCCGAGGCGGCGTTCGGGCTGAAGGCCGCGTTCGTCGCCTGGCCGTGCCTGCTGCTCGTGCCGATGCTGCTGCTGGCCTGGCGCTACCCGCTCGATCGGCGCGCACACGGCGTGCTTGCACGCCGACTCGCTTCCAGACCGGAGATCCCCGCATGACACCCGAAGAGTTCCGCCGACTCGGCCACCAGGTCGTCGACTGGATCGCCGACTACCGCGCCGCGCGTCGCCGGCCTGCCGGTGATGTCGCAGGTCAGCCCGGGAGCGATCAAGTCGCAGCTGCCGGCCTCGCCGCCCCCGGCCGCGGAGGATTTCGCAGGCCATCCTGACGCGACCTCGAGCGCGTGATCGTGCCGGGCCTGTCGCACTGGCAGCATCCGCGCTTCTTCGGCTACTTCCCGTCCAACGGCGAGCTTGCCTCGGTGCTCGGCGACTTCCTCAGCACCGGCCTCGGCGTGCTCGGGCTGTCGTGGCAGTCGAGCCCCGCGCTCACCGAGCTCGAGGACGTGGCGACCGACTGGCTGCGCCAGATGGTCGGGCTGTCGGGGTCATGGAGCGGCGTCATCCAGGACACCGCATCGACGTGCACGCTGGTGGCGATGCTCTGTGCCCGCGAGCGCGCGACGCGACTTCGCGCTGGTGCGCGGCGGCCTGCAAGGGGAGCCCGCGCCGCTCGTCGTGTACGTCTCTGCGCGACAGCCACAGCTCGGTGGAGAAGGCGGCGCTGCTGGCGGGCTTCGGCCGCGGCAACATGCGCGGATCCTCGGTACGACGCCGATCCACGCGATGCGTGCCGACGCGCTCGAGGCGGCGATCGACGCCGATCTCGCCAGCGGCCGTCGGCCGTGCGCGGTCGTCGCCACGAGCGGCACGACCACGACCACGGCCTTCGATCCGATCGCCGCGATTGCCGCGATCGCCGCGCGAGCACGGCATCTGGCTGCACGTCGACGCCGCGATGGCCGGCTCGGCGATGATCCTGCCCGAGTGCCGTCCGCTGTGGCACGGCGTCGAGGGCGCCGACTCGATCGTCATCAACCCGCACAAGTGGCTCGGCGTCGCCTTCGACTGCTCGCTCTACTACGTGCGCGACCCCGAGCACCTGGTGCGCGTGATGAGCACCAACCCGAGCTACCTGCACACGGCGTCGACAGTCGCGTGAAGAACCTGCGCGACTGGGGCATCCCGCTCGGCCGGCGCTTCCGGGCGCTCAAGCTGTGGTGCCTGATCCGCGAGCAGGGCGTCGAGCGCCTGCAGCGCGCGGCTGCGCCGCGACCTCGAGAACGCCCGGTGGCTGCGAGCGCAGATCCGAGCCGAACCGCGCATGGCGGGTGCTCGCACCCGGTCGCGCTGCAGACGCTGTGCCTGCGCCACGAGCCGCCCGGTCTCGACGGGCGAGGCGCTCGACCGGCACACGCTCGACTGGGCCGAGCGCGTCAACGCGTCGGGCGCGGCCTACGTGACGCCGGCGGTCGCTCGACGGACGCTGGATGGTGCGCGTCTCGATCGGCTCGCTCACGACCGAACGCGGGCACGTCGCGGCGCTGTGGCAGCTGCTGCGCACGGAGGTCGCGGTCGGCTGAGCGCTCGGCGTTAGGGGGAGCCGCCGACGGTCAGCGTCGTCGGGGCGCCCGGCCCCACGGGCCAGCCGAGCAGCAGCCACGCGATGAAAAGAACCGACCAGCCGGCCAGGAAGGTCAGCGAGTAGGGCAGCATGAGCGAGACCAGCGTGCCGATGCCGGCCTTGGCCACGTAGCGCTGCACGAACGCGATGATCAGCGCGAAGTAGCTCATCATCGGCGAGATCACGTTCGTGACCGAGTCGCCGACGCGGTAGGCCACCTGGGTGACCTCCGGCGGGTAACCGAGCAGCATGAACATCGGCACGAACACCGGCGCCATCAGCGCCCACTTGGCCGAAGCCGAGCCCATGACAAGGTTGATCAGCGCCGACAGCAGGATGAAGGCCAGCATCAGCGGCACCTGGTGCAGTCCCGCGGTCTTGAGGAACTGCGCCCCCTCGACCGCCATGATGAGGCCGAGGTTGGTCCAGTTGAAGAACGCCACGAACTGCGCGGCGAAGAACACCAGCACCATGTAGCCGCCGAGCGTGGACATCTGCTGGCTCATGCCGCGGATGACGTCGCGGTCGCTCTTCACGGTGCCCGCCCCGACGCCATAGGCGGTGCCGAGTCCCACGCCGTAGACGAAGATGATCGACACGATGCCCTTCAGGAACGGGGAGTGCAGCACGCTCCCGGTCTGCGGATCGCGAAGGAAGCCGTCGGCCGGCAACAGGCCCCACAGCAGCAGCCCAGTCATGATCGCGAAGGTCGCGGCGGCGAAACGAAGTCCGCGCTTCTCGGCCGGCGTCAACGGCTTCACGAGGTCTTCGGACTGCGCATCGTCCGGGGAGCTCGAATATTCGCTTCCCGCAAGGCGGGGCGCCACCAGGCGCTCGGTCACCCACCAGCCCAGACCAGTGATCAGGAACGTCGAGACGAGCATGAAGTAGTAGTTCGCGGCCGGGCTGACGACGTAGGCGGGATCGATGATCCGTGCCGCTTCCTGCGACAGGCCCGCCAGCAGGGGGTCGATGGTGCCGAGCACGAGGTTGGCGCTGTAGCCGCCGGATACGCCGGCGAAGGCTGCGGCAAGGCCGAGTACCGGGTGCCGGCCCGCGGCCTTGAAGATCAGTGCGGCGAGCGGCACCAGCAGCACGTAGCCAACCTCGCTCGCGGCGTTGGAAAGCACGCCGCAGAAGACCACGACAGGGGTGAGCAGGGCGCGGGGCGACTTGAGCACCAGCATGCGCATCACTGCGCCGATCAGGCCGGAGACCTCCGCCACGCCGATGCCGATCATGGCGACCAGGACCGTCCCGAGCGGCGCGAACCCCGTGAAGTTGGTGACGAGCCCGGTCAGGATGCGATGCAGCCCGTCCACCGACAACAGGCTGACCGGCTCGATGAGCTTGCCCGTGGTGGGGTGCGTGACCGTGAGGTCGAACTGGGCTGCGAGACCGGAGAGCAGCACGACGCCGAGGGCCAGCAACGCGAACAGCGTCGTCGGATCGGGCAACGCGTTGCCGACCCGCTCGACTACGTCGAGGAAGCGATTGACGGCGCCACGGCCGCGTGCGGGCTCTGCCTTGCTGTTTTCAGTCATCGGTCCTCCGGGGCGCGAGCGCAGGATTAGACCGGAAATCTCCAGTCGGCGACAGAGCCGTGGCCTGGGCGAGGCGTGCCTGACCGTCGCGGGCCGTTGCGCGGATTTGGCATGGCGCGGCTCCGATGGCAGCATGTCGGGACGGGCCGGAGCCAGCCACTCTCATGGGCGCGCACGAGGCGCAACGGGACACGTGATCAAGCTCAAGAACTGGTTTGTCAGCACCTTCGGCACCGCACCGGCCGAGGATGCCGCCGCGCAGGAACACGCGCGGAACCTTGCAGTGGCGGCGCTGCTGGTGGAAGTGCTGCGGGCCGACTACGACGTCGCCGCCGAAGAGCGACACCAGGTGCTCGAGTCGATCCGGGATGTGCTCGGCCTCGATGGCGCGGAGTGCGAAGCACTGCTCGCGTCCGCCGACCGGATGGTGGATGGTGCCCACGACCTGCACCAGTTCACGTCCCTGCTCAACGGCACCCTTTCCCATGCCGAGAAGCTGCAGCTGCTGGAGCAGCTGTGGCGCGTCGCCCAGGCCGACGACACCGTCCACCACTACGAGGAGCACCTGATCCGCCGGGTCGCGGACCTTCTGCACGTCTCGCACCGGGAGTTCATCGTCGCCAAGCTGCGCTCGACCGGCGCCTGAGCCGGGCGGGCCGTTCTCGTCGGCATCTCAGGCGGCGCGTGCCCGGGTGCGACGGCCTTTCGTGTGCCGCTCGCAGAACGCCCGCAGTGCGGCGCGGTCCGCAGACGACTCGCGCGTCCACGGCAGCAGGTGAGGGGTGCGCGGGGCGCGGTCGAACCAGAAGCGACCGGAGCGCCCGCGCGAGGCGTTGCTCGCCGCCAGCCAGACCACCGTGTCGGCGCCTTGGGCCGGCGTGCGCAGCCGGTCGCGCATCGCAGACCAGAACCGTGGCAACGAGCTGCGCACCGCCGGGGTGTCGGCCCAGCCCGGGTGCATGGCGCTCACCGTGCAGAAGGGCAGGTCCTCGGCCAGCAGGCGCGCCAGCACCACCTGCATCCGCTTGGTCTGTGCATACGCCCTGACGCCGTCGTAACGGCGGCGCTGCCATTCGACATCGGCGAGCGACAGCCGCTGGGTGTACATGCCGCCCGAGGACACGAAGATCACCCTCGGGTCCCCGGACGCCCGCAGCTTCGGCAGCAGCGCCCGCGTCAGGCGCCAGGGTCCGAGTACGTGCGTGGCGAGTGTGAGTTCGTGCCCGTCGCTGGACAGCGTGCGCTCGGCGGGCAGCACGCCGGCGTTGTGGACGAGCACGTCGACTCGCGGCGCCCTTAACGACGACGCGAAATCGCGCAAGGAGTCTGGATCGGACACGTCGAGCAAGCCGAGGTGGACACGGCGCGAGCCGGCCCGCTTCCTCACCTGCCGCAGCGCGGCCTCGCCGCGGCCGCGGTCGCGGCACAGCATCCAGACGGTCGCGCCGCGCTCTGCAAGGCTCGCGGAGATCTCGAAGCCGATTCCGGAGTTCGCGCCCGTGACCAGACACACCCGGCCGGCCAGGTCGACCTCGAGGGCATCCGGGTCGAAGGCTTCTGCGTGGCGGGTGTAGCCGCCACGGTCGAAGGAGAAAAAGACCGAGGCGTCGAGCAGTCGGTCACGGCTGGCGCGAATGGCGTTGGGCGTCATGCCCCGACATTCGCAGCAGCCGCGCGGGCGGATTGCGCCGCGCGGCTGCGCGGCGGTCACATGCCGGGCGGCTTGTGCGAGACCCGCTCGGCACCATCGGTGTGAATGGCGGCCTCGTCGGCGACCGTGAAGGTCACCTCGAGCGGCTTGCCGCTGCTGTCGTTGCTGCTGGCCACCTGCACGACGTACGGCGCGTCGCGGGTCCAGAGCATCGCGGTGGAGCGCGCCTGGATCGACGAATCGTCGCGACGGACCGAGTCGAAGTCGCCGAAGGTCGTGCGCGAACGGTTGACGACCGCGAGCAGGGCGGGCAGCGAGGCATCCATGTGAGCTGTCACGCTCGCCAGCGCTCCGTCCGAACCAATCAGGAAGCACAGCTGCTGGGTCTGGTGCTGGGCGGGCAGCTTGAGCAGGGTCTGGCGGCTCTCGACGCAATACTGCGCCCGGCCTTGCGGATCCTCGCCCCAGGTGCCGCCAGGGTACTTGGCCTCGACGGCTGCCTTGCTCGAGCCCCAGGCGAGTCCGAACGCGCCGCTCCGGAACTGGTCACCGACCGGCCCCGCCATTGCGACGCCGGCGACCAGGGTTCCCACGGCGCAGGCACAGGCTGCCGAGAGCGAAAATCCATGCATGAGCGTGCCTCCAGGATATGACCGTCGCGGGAGTCTAACCGCAGCCCGGAGGATCGCCGCTTCCGTTCGGCGAAATCCACGAGCCGTGTCTCAATTGGCGGGCTCGGCCAGCGGCCCGGTCCCGGCGGTTGGGGATGATAGCCCCATCACGGGAGTCCGTCAGCGGCTTCCGAGGTTCCAAGCGCAAGCAGGTCCTCCGGCGTATCGAGGGCGAGCCCGGCGCTTGGGATGGGAACCCGGACCACACGATCGACATTGCGCCGAAGGATCTGGCCCGCGTCGCGATCGCCTCGCAGCTCGAGCAGGTCGGTGAAGGCCCAGCGCGGAAAAATCGCCGGCAGGCCGGGCACGCCGCCGTGGAGTGCGGCTGCGATGAGGACCGGGTGACGCCGCCAGGCCGCGAACAGCCTGCGGAGGTCCTCGCCCGAGACGGCTGCCTGGTCCGCGAGCAAGAGCAGCAGGGCCTCGCAGCGCGGCGGCGCACCCCGAACGGCGGCTCGAATCGTGCTGCCCAGACCCTCGGCCCAGTCGCGGTTCAGCACGACTGACGCCGAGGACAGCCGCAACGCCGGTGCGATCTCCCGGGCATGGGCACCAAGCACGACCGTGACGGAGTGGCCGGCCACGCTGGCGGCGTTCGCGACCGCGCGGTGCAACACGAGCCCGCCTTCGAGCCGCACCAGCTGCTTGGGGCGGCCGAAGCGCGTGGACGGCCCCGCCGCGAGGATCGCGGCATGCAGTCCCAGGGATTCCACGGGGTCCATGGCCCGCTAGTTTGCCTGCCGCGCGGCGAGCAGATACAGTCTTTCGACCTGTCGCCGGTTACCCGCGCCGAAGGAGTCCCCTCCGCCCGAGCCGCATTCGGCCCGTCGCGTGGCTGCGACCCGCCGGCCCGGTCCCGTGGGCGGCTGAACGAGAGGGGCGTGGAGCGTGGAAGCCTGGAAAGTCCATAAGTTCGGCGGTTCGAGCGTCGCCGATGCGGCTTGCATGGAGCGCGTCGCCGAGATCGTCGAGGACGATCCGACGCCCCGCAAGGCCGTAGTGCTGTCGGCGTGCCGGGGCGTCACGGATGCGCTGCTCACGCTGGTTTCCCTCGCCGAGCAACAGGACCCTTCGCTCGACGATCGCATCCGGGAACTGCGCGATCGTCACGTCGGCCTCGCCCGCGAACTGCTCGCCGGGCGCCTGCTCGACGAGTTCGTCGCCGAGCTGGACGACGACTGCCGCGACGTCGCCGGCATCCTGCAGACGGTCCGGCTGGTGCGTTCGGCATCGACGACCATGCGCGACCTCATCGCCGGCTACGGCGAGCTCTGGTCCACTCGCATCTTCGAGCGCGCGCTGCGCAGCCGCGGCCGCACCACCGGGCACGTGCTGCTGGCTCGACGCGCGGCGAGTGCTGCTGGTGGAGTGGGGTCCGCTCGGTCCGGGCGTGCGCTGGGACCAGTCCCGCGCCAACCTCGACGAGGCCCTGCCGGCCGACTTCGCCGGGACGGTCGTGGTCACCGGTTTCATCGCCACGGACACCCACGGGCTGCAGACGACGCTCGGCCGCAACGGCAGCGACTTCTCGGCGTCGATCTTCGGCGCGCTGCTCGATGCGGCGGAAATCGTCATCTGGACGGACGTGGACGGCGTGCTGAGCGCCGACCCGCGCCTGGTGCCGGAGGCGCAGGTGATCGAGGCGCTTTCGTACAGCGAGGCGATGGAACTCGCTTATTTTGGCGCCAAGGTCATCCACCCGCAGACGATGGCGCCGGCGGTCCACAAGCGCATCCCGATATGGATCCGCAACACGTTCGCGCCGCGGGCCGCGGGCACTGTGATCCACGACCGCACCGCGCCAGCGCCGCTGGTCAAGGGCATCACCACTGTCGAGCGCATCGCGCTCGTAAACCTCGAGGGCGCGGGCATGATCGGCGTGCCGGGCACGGCCCACCGCCTGTTCGGGGCGTTGCGGGAGGAGGGGATCTCGGTGATCCTGATCTCCCAGGGCAGCTCCGAGCACTCGATCTGCTTCGCGGTGCCGGAGGGCGAGGCCGAGCGGGCCGAGCGGGTGGTGCGACGCGCCTTCGAGCCCGAGCTGCGCGAAGGCCAGATCCAGAGCATCGACGTCAACCGCAGCTGCAGCATCCTCGCCGTAGTCGGCGACGGCATGGCCGGAGCGCACGGTGTCGCCGCGCAGGTCTTCGGCGCGCTCGGCAACGCGGGCGTCAGTGTCCGGGCCATTGCCCAGGGTGCCTCCGAGCGCAACATCTCGGTCGTGATCGACGGGCGCAACAGCGCTCGCGCCCTGCGCGCCGTGCACTCGGGCTTCTACCTGTCCGCCCACACGATCTCGATCGGCCTGATCGGGCCCGGGCTCGTCGGCGGTGCGCTGCTCGACCAGCTCGCTTCCCAGGTCGAGCGGCTGCGCCGCGACCTCAAGCTCGACCTGCGCGTCCGGGGCATCGCCGGGTCGCGGACCATGCGTCTCAGTCCCGGGGCGATCGACATCGGGCGGTGGCGCGACGCCTACGCGGCGGGCGGCGATCCCGTGGACCTCGACGGCTTCGCCGAGCACGTGAACGCAGACCACTTCCCGCACGCCGTGATCATCGACTGCAGCGCGAGCGCCGCCGTGGCGGGTCGCTACGCGCACTGGCTGTCCGAGGGCATCCACATCGTCACGCCCAACAAGAAGGCCAACAGCGCGGCCCACGGCGAGTACGAGCGCATTCGCGAGGCGCGTCGCGTCGCCGGCGCGCATTACCTCTACGAGGCCACGGTCGGTGCCGGCCTGCCCGTGATCCAGACGCTGCGCGACCTGCGCGAGACCGGCGACGAGATCCACCGCATCGAGGGCATCTTCTCCGGCACGCTCGCCTACCTGTTCAACACGTGGGACGGCAGCCAGCCGTTCTCCACGGTGGTGCGGCAGGCCAAGACGCTCGGCTACACGGAGCCCGACCCGCGCGATGACCTCTCCGGAATGGACGTCGCGCGCAAGCTGATCATCCTCGCCCGGGAAATGGGGCTCGCGCTCGAGCTCGCGGACGTCCGGGTGGAAAGCCTCGTGCCCGAGGCACTCGCGAGCAGCAGCGTGGAGGACTTCCTCGCACGCCTCGACGAGTTCGACGCACCGATGCTCGCGCGCCTGCAGGCGGCCCGTGCGCGCGGCCACGTGCTGCGTTACGTGGGCGCCGTCGGCGCGGACGGTCGCGCAGAGGTGGGCGTGGTCGAGCTTCCCGCCTCGCATCCGTTCGCCAACATCGCACTCACCGACAACATCGTGCGCTTCCAGACGGCGCGCTACGACCAGAACCCGCTGATCGTGCAGGGTCCGGGCGCCGGTCCCGCCGTCACTGCGGCGGGCGTGTTCGCCGACCTGCTGCGGGTCTGCGCCTATCTCGGGGCGCGCCTGTGACGGGCCGGCGCGACCGGGCGACGGCGTTCGCGCCGGCGAGCGTCGGCAACGTCGCGGTCGGCTTCGACATCCTCGGCCACTCGGTCGCGGCGCTCGGCGATCGAGTCACCGCCACGCGGCGCAACGAGCCCGGGGTGTCGATCCGCTCGATTCGCGGCGTGGTCCTGGACCTGCCGCTCGTCGCCGAGCGCAACACCGCCGGAATGGCCGCGCTCGCGCTGGCGCGCGCGCTCGGTCTCGAGTACGGCTTCGATCTCGACGTCTTGAAGGGTATCCCGCTCGGCTCCGGGCTCGGCGGCTCGGCGGCCTCGGCCGTTGCCGCGGTCGTGGCCACGGCGGCGCTCGTCGATGAGCCGCTCGACCGCACACAGCTGCTGCGATTCGCCATGCAGGGCGAGAAGGTCGCGAGCGGCTCGGTGCACGCGGACAACATCGCGCCATCGCTCTACGGCGGGTTGGTGCTGACGGTAGGGATCGACGACCCGCACGTGAAACAGATACCCGTCCCCGCGACCGTGCGCTGCGTGCTCGTGCACCCGCACATGGTGCTCGCGACCCGCGAGGCGCGCGCCATCCTCAAGCCCACGGTCCCGCTGTCGGACGTCATCTGGCAGCAGGCCAATCTTGCCGGCTTCCTCGCCGGTTGCTACACCGGCGACCTGCCGCTGATCCGCGAGTCGCTGCTCGACGTGGTGATCGAGCCGCAGCGCCAGGTGCTGATCCCGGGCTTTGCCGAGGTGAAGCGGTCCGCGCTCGAGGCCGGTGCGCTCGGTTGCTCGATCTCGGGCGCCGGCCCCACGGTCTTTGCGTGGACCGAGGTAGCCGCGGCCGAGGCCGTGCGCGAGGGCATGGTCGCGGCCTTCCGCAGGCACGGGCTCGAGAGCGACAGCTGGGTCTCGGGGCTCGACCCGCAAGGCGCGCGGGTGGTGGAGGACTGATGCGCTACGTGAGCACGCGCGATGGGGCGAATGCGGCCGGACTTGGAACGGCCATTGCCCGCGGGCTCGCGCCGGACGGCGGGCTGTACGTACCGGAGGCGCTGCCCCGGGTCGTGTCCCGCGATCTCGGTGATCCGGCCGACCTGGCGTTCCTGGGCGAACAGCTGTTGCGGCCCTTTGCCGCCGGCGACTCGATGGCCGGGCGGCTCGCCGAGATCACGCGCGACGCGTTCGATTTCCCAGCCCCCGTGGTCGAGGTGCGGGGCGGCGGCGGGCCTTTGTCGGTGCTCGAGCTGTTCCACGGCCCGACCGCGGCGTTCAAGGACTTCGGGGCCCGCTTCCTCGCCGCGACCCTCGAGCGCATTCCGCGGCCGGATCCGCGCCGGCTGACGATCCTGGTGGCGACGTCGGGCGACACCGGTGGCGCGGTCGCGGCGGCCTTTCACGGGCGTCCGTGGGTAGACGTCGTCGTGCTGTACCCGCGTGGGCTCGTGTCGCCTCGGCAGCAGAAGCAGCTCGCCTGCTGGGGCGGGAACGTCCGCACGCTCTCCGTGGCCGGCAGCTTCGACGACTGCCAGCGCATGGTGAAGGACGCGTTCGTCGATCCGCAGCTCGCCGCTTCGCTGCAGTTGTCGTCCGCCAACAGCATCAACGTGGGTCGGCTCCTGCCGCAGATGGTCTATTACGCGAAGGCCGGCCTCGAGCTCGCGCGACGCGATGGCGCGGCGCCGAACTTCATCATCCCGACCGGCAACCTCGGCAACGCGCTCGCCTGCGTCTGGGCGCGCGAGGCGGGCCTGCCGATCGGCGAGATCGTGCTCGCGAGCAACGCCAACCTGACGGTGCCGGATTACCTCGCGAGCGGGGAGTGGCGCCCGCGACCGAGCGTCCCGACGCTCGCCTCCGCCATGGATGTCGGCAACCCGAGCAACATGGAGCGACTGCGGTGGCTGTTCCCGGACCTCGCGGCGCTGCGGCGGAAGGTCACAGCGCAATCGGTGAGCGACGAGGAGATCCGCGCGACCATCCAGCGTGATCACCGCGAGCTCGGGCAGACCTGGTGTCCGCACACCGCGACCGCAGCGTGCGTGTATCGCCGGCTCGAGCCGGTCCGGCGCGCCAGCCGTTGGGTTCTCGTGGCCACGGCTCATCCGGCCAAGTTCAACGACGTGGTCGAGCCGCTCATTGGCGAGGGGGTGCCGGTGCCGGATGCGCTTGCAGCGCTGCTCGCACTGCCTTCGCGCCAGGTCGAGATCGAGCCCGGGCTCGAGTCGCTGCGCGCCGTGCTGGCAGGTGCCGCATGAACCTGTTCCTCGGGTTGCCGCTGTGGCTCTGGGTGCTGCTGGGCCTCGGCCTGCTGGCCGCGGCGTTCATCTTCGCGCGCGACCGGTATCGTCAGGCGCGGGCGCGCCGCGCGATCGACAACGTGATCTCGTCGGTGGCTTACGACGAGTTGCGCAACGTGCTCCTGCCGAGCGGCACGGGCGAGCAGATCCACGTCAACTACCTGCTTCTCACCCAGCGGGGCCTGCTGGTCATCGACCTGTTCGACGTGCAGGGACTGGTGTTCGCGGGC
Organism: uncultured Gammaproteobacteria bacterium; assembly: GCA_963712815.1. Classification (GTDB taxonomy): domain Bacteria; phylum Pseudomonadota; class Gammaproteobacteria; order Steroidobacterales; family Steroidobacteraceae; genus RPQJ01. The sequence goes on along the minus strand of CAVQJL010000012.1, from coordinate 145,444 downwards.
GACAAGATGTCGCAGTGGTCGGTGTTCGGGCCGAAGCGTCACTTCACCTTCAGCAACCCGCTGCCGATGCTCGAGGAGCGCGTGACCGCCGTGCGCCTGCTCGCGGGCAACACGCCCGTGGAGGGCAGGGCGGTGTTCTCCATGCGCGGCGAGTTCCCGAAGGGCCGGCCGGCTACGGTGCTGCGACTCGACGCCCTGCAGGACGAGTTCCCTGCCGTGGATCGCGGCCACGGCGGCGTCGCCGCCGCGCTCGCGCCCGTCTGGGAGCGGATCCGCACGGTTGCGCAGCCGAACCCGCTCGCCGGCTGAGCCGGCCAGCGGCGGGACGATTCCTTCGAAGAACGCGCCGCCGAGGGCCCGGGATCAGGCCGCCGCCCGCTGCTCGCGGATGCCGTGATCGGCCAGCACCCGCGACACGCAGGCCGTCAGCCGCCGCGCCGTTTCCAGATGCAGGAACTCGTTCGGCCCATGGGCGTTCGACTGCGGGCCGAGTACGCCCGTCACCAGGAACTGCGTCCCTGGAAAACGCTCTCCGAGCATGCCCATGAAAGGGATGCTGCCGCCCGTGCCCATGTACATGGCGTCGCGGTCGAAGAAGGCCCGCGAGGCTGCCTGCATGGACCGCTCCAGCCACGGCGCGAGTGTCGGCGCGTTCCAGCCGCCCATCGCCGATTCCACGGTGAAGCCCACCCGCGTGCCGTAGGGCGGATCGTGTTCCAGCACGCGCTTGATGGCGGTAGCGGCTGCCGCCGGCGCAAGCGTCGGCGGCAGCCGGAACGAAAGCTTGAGGGTCGTCTGCGGGCGCAGCACGTTGCCCGCACTGCGGAAGGCGGGCAGGCCGTCCGCGCCGGTGATGCTCAGCGTCGGCCGCCAGTTGTTGTTGAGGAGCAGTTCGAAGGGGTCGTTCGACACGGGGCGCATGCCGGGCATGAGCGGGAACTTCGAATACACGGACTCGCCGAGCACGGCGGCAGCGGCCTGGGCCTGGACGCGCCGGTCGGGCGGGATGGGCGCGTTGAGTTCCTCGATCAGGATCTCGCCTGAGCCGGCATCCTCCACGCGGGCGAGCAGTTCGCGCAGCACTCGAAAGCTCGAAGGTACGATGCCGCTCGCCGAGCCCGAGTGCACGCCCTCCGACAGCACGTCCACGCGCAGCGAACCGATCAGGTTGCCCCGCAGTGACGTCGTGCACCACAGCTGCTCATAGTTGCCACACTCGGCGTCTAGGCACACGACCAGCGTTGGCGAGCCGAGGCGATCGCCGAGTGCGTCGATGTGGTGGGCGAGGTCGGGGCTGCCGCTTTCCTCGCTGGCCTCGATCAGCACCACGCAGCGCGCGTGCGCCACACCCTGTTCGCGCAGGGCGCGGATGGCCGTGAGCGAGGCGAACAGGGCGTAGCCGTCGTCGGCGCCGCCGCGGCCATACAACTTCCCGTCGCGCAGCACCGGCATCCAGGGCTCGAGGCCGTCCGACCAGCCCGAGAATTCCGGCTGCTTGTCCAGGTGACCGTACATGAGCACGCAGTCGTCAACGGCGCCCGGCACGTCCACCATCAGCACCGGGGTGCGTCCGGCCAGTCGCAGGACCTCGACCCGGGCGCCCGGCAGCGACTGTGCCTCCGCTTCCGCCCAGCGCTTCATGAGCTGGACGGCCGCCTCCATGTGCCCGTGAGCCTCCCAGTCGGGATCGAACATGGGCGACTTGTTGGGGATGCGGACGTACTCGACGAGCTCCGGCAGGATCGAGCTGTCCCAGCGGCTGTTGACGAATTCGCGGGTCTTGTTGCTGTCCATTATGTTCACCAGATCAATCGATTGAAGCGACTTTCTCGAAGCCGAAGAAGGCGCGGGCGTTGCGCGTCGTGGCCGCCGCAAGGGTCTCCGGGGCGTCTCCACGGCAGGCCGCCACCGTGCGTAGAATGTGGGGCAGGTATTTTGGCTCATTTCGCCGGCCACTGGGCTTCGGCCGCAGGTCGCGGGGCAGCAGGTACGGCGCATCCGTCTCGAGCATCAACCGGTCGAGCGGGATGAGCCTGACCAGTTCCCGCAGGTGCAGGCCGCGCCGCTCATCGCAGATCCATCCGGTGATGCCGATCGAAAGGTCGAGGTCGAGGTAATCGCGCAGTTCGCGTTCGTCGCCAGTAAAGCAATGAGCCACGCCGGCCTCGAGTTGCGGACGGTACTCGCGCAGGATCGCCGTGAAGGCGTCGTGCCCGTCGCGCTGGTGGAGGAACACCGGCCTGCCCGTCGCGGCCGCGAGCTCGAGCTGCAGGCGAAAGACCCGCTCCTGGTCCTCGTGCGGCGAGTAGTTGCGGAAATAGTCGAGGCCGCACTCGCCGGCGGCGCCAACCTCGGGTTCGAGCAGCAGCGAGCGCAGCGCCGGAACGTCGGTGTCGCGGAACTCGCGCGCGTGGTGCGGGTGGATGCCGGCGGTCGCGCGGAACACGTCCGGGACGGAGCGGGCGAGTTCGATCGCGGCGCGGCTGCTGTCGAGCGTGCTGCCCGTGATCACCATGTACTGCACGCCGGACGCGCGTGCGGCCGCGACGACGTGGTCGCGGTCGTGGTCGAAGCTGTCGTGGGCGAGGTTGAGTCCGATGTCGGCGAGGGGTGGGTTCATGCAATGGCCGCTGTGATAATGTTCGCGTCCTCGCGGCGCAGGGCCGGCGATTGCGGTGACCGGCCATTCTAGCCAGCCCGGCCGCAACGCGCCCCATCCGAAGAAACCCAAGACCAGAGAAGCACATGGCGCTCGACAAGCAAGCCCTTGAGAGCCTGCGGCTCGATACCGGCACGGATCCCCAGCGGTATCGCGACGCGCCGGGCGGCAGGCGCCGGCGTCTGTGGATCATCATCGCGGTGTTGACTGCGTTCGCCGCCGCGCTCGCGTGGCGATTGATCGTCTCACCGGTCGAGGTCAGGACCGTGCTGGTCGAGACACCCGAGGGCGCCGCGGACGCCGCCGTCCTCAATGCCTCGGGCTACGTCGTCGCACGCCAGCTCGCTACGGTGAGCTCGAAGGTCACTGGCCGCATCACCGAAGTGCTGTTCGAGGAAGGTGCGGAGGTGAGCGAGGGGCAGGTGCTGGCGCGGCTCGATCCCTCGACGGCGAAGGCGGAGCATGCGGTGATCGCGAGCAGCGTCGAATCGGCGCGTCGGAACCTGCGCGAGATCGAGGTGCGGCTCGCCGACGCCCGCAAGACCCTCGCGCGCAACCGCAGCCTCGTCGAGCGCAAGCTGGTCGCCGACAGCGTGCTCGACGGGTCGCAGGCCGAGGTGGCCGCGCTCGGGGCGCGGCTTGCGGCCGCGGGTGCCGAGGTGGAGGTGGCACGGAGCCGGCTTGCTTTGAGCCAGCAGGCGCTCGACGACCTGCAGATCCGAGCGCCGTTCTCGGGCGTCGTAATCTCGAAGGACGCGCAGCCGGGCGAGACGGTCTCGCCTGTGTCCGCGGGCGGCGGCTTCACGCGCACCGGCATCGCGACCATCGTCGACATGGATTCGCGCGAAATCGAGGTGGACGTCAACGAGGCGTACATCAATCGCGTGCACAACGGGCAGCGCGTCGAGGCCGTCCTCGACGCCTACCCGGACTGGACCATCGCCGGCCGGGTGATCAGCATCGTCCCGACCGCCGACCGCCAGAAGGCCACGGTGCGCGTCCGCATCGCTTTCGATGAGCTCGACCCGCGCATCCTGCCCGACATGGGCATCAAGGTGCGCTTTCTCGAGGAAGGTGCGGACCGCGAGAACGCGCACCCGACGGTGCCGGACGAGGCGGTGGTGCGCAACGGCGGCGCCGCCGCCGTATGGGTCGTTCGCGACGGCAAGGTCGAGCGGCGCAGTGTTTCGCTTGGGGCTGCGACTGGCGAGGGCGTGGCCGTCCTCGAGGGCCTGCGCGGCGGCGAGGCCGTCGTGATCGACGCCCCACGCCGGCTGCGCGACGGGGCGGCGGTTGAACTGAAGGCCGATTGATCGTGGCCGAGCCGATCGTCCGCATCCGGGAACTGGTGAAGGAGTACCGGCGGGACGCCGAGGTCGTGCGCGTGCTCGACGGCCTGTCGCTCGAGATCGCGGCGGGCGACTTCGTCGCGCTGATGGGGCCGTCCGGCTCCGGCAAGTCGACGCTGCTCAACCTGATCGGCGGCCTCGACAGGCCGACCTCGGGCGCGCTCGAGGTGGACGGGCTGCGCGTGGACCAGCTCGGGGGCGGGGCGCTCGCCCGCTGGCGCGCCGATCACGTCGGCTTCGTGTTCCAGATCTACAACCTGCTGCCGGTGCTGACGGCGGAGCGCAACGTCGAGCTGCCGCTGCTGCTGAAGGACCTGACGCGGGAGCAGCGCAACCGGCGCGTCGCGGCGGCGCTTGAAGCTGGTCGGCCTCTCGGACCGGGCAAGGCACCGTCCGCGCGAGCTCTCGGGCGGGCAGGAGCAGCGCGTCGGCATCGCGCGGGCCATCGTCACCGATCCCGACGCTGCTGCTCTGCGACGAGCCGACCGGCGACCTCGACCGCAAGTCGGGCGACGAGATCCTCGACCTGCTGCAGGCGCTCAACCGCGAGTACGGCAAGACGATCATCATGGTGACCCACGACCCGCACGCTGCCGAGCGCGCGCACCGCACCGTGCACCTCGACAAGGGCCTGCTTCGGGAGGACGCGGGGTGATCGGCCGCTACCTGCCGCTGCTCGCAGCCAGCCTGCGTCGCAAGCGCCTGCGAACCTTCTTCACGCTGGCCTCGATCGCGGTGGCCTTCCTGCTCTACGGGCTGGCCGACTCCATGCGCCACGCACTGCAGTCGGGCGTCGACATCGCCGGTGCCGACCGGCTCATCACCATGCACAAGATCTCCTTCACCCAGCTCATCCCCCAGAGCTACGAGAACCGCATCCGCGCGATCGACGGCGTCGTGGACGTCACGCCGCAGACCTGGTTCGGTGCCTGGTTCCAGAACGAGCGCAACCAGCTGCCCGCGTTCCCGGTCAAGCCCGAGGCGTTCCTGCGCATGTACCCCGAGTACCTGATGCCCGAGCAGGAGCGGCTCGCGTGGCTCGCCGACCGTACCGGCATCCTGATCGGGCGCGGTGTCGCGGACCTGACCGGCTGGAAAGTCGGCGACAAGGTACCGCTGCGCTCCTCGATCTGGCGGCGCGCCGACGGCAGCGACGCCTGGGAGGTGACGGTCAGCGCAATCTACGAGCTTCCGGACGGTGGCGATACGCGCCAGATCCTCCTCAACCAGGACTATTTCGACGAGGCGAAGGCGCAGGCCAAGGGCCTGGTCGGCTGGTACCTCGTGAAAGTGGACGACGTCGATCGCGCCCAGTCGATCGCGCGCCAGATCGACTTGCAGTTCACGAACTCCCCGGCGGAGACCAAGACCTCGTCGGAGCGCGCCATGGCGCAGTCGTTCGTCAACCAGGTGGGCAACATCGGCGCCATCCTGCGGGCCATCGTGACCGCGGTCTTCTTCACCATGCTGCTGGTCACGGCCAACACCATGGCGCAGTCGGTGCGCGAGCGTACCAACGAGATCGGCGTGCTCAAGACGCTCGGGTTCTCGAACGTCGGCGTGCTCGCGCTGGTGCTCGCCGAAGCCGTGCTGATCACCGTGCTGGGCGGCGCCATCGGGCTCGCCGGCGCGTGGTGGCTGGGGGTGCAGTTCGAGCCCGTGTTCGCCCAGTACCTGCCGGGGTTCAGCCTGCAGGGCAAGGCCGTGCTGATGGGCGTCGCCTTCATGCTCGGCCTCGGCCTCGTGGCTGGCGCCGTGCCGGCGGCCCAGGCCATGCAACTGCGGATCGTCGAGGCGCTGCGACGCGAATGACGCCGCGATGACGAACTGGCTCAACCAGCTGGCGGCGGTCACGCTGATGAACCTGCGCAACCTGCCGTCGCGCCTCGGCACGTCGCTGGTCGCCGTCGTCGGGATCGGCGGCGTGGTCGCGGTGCTCGTGTCCCTGCTGTCGATGGGGGAGGGATTCCGCGCCGCGCTCGACCTGTCGGGGCGCGACGATGTCGCACTGGTGCTGCGCGGCGGCTCGCCGGACGAGCTGTCGAGCGCTTTCAGCCGCGAAGAGGTCAACGTCATCGTCTCGGCACCCGGCATCGTGAGGGACGCCGGTGGACCGATCGCGTCGCCGGAGTTCTACACGATCGTGGACCTGCCGATGCGCAGCACCGGCACCGGCGCCAACGTGCCGTTCCGCGGCGTGACGGCACGCGCCGTCGGCGTCCGAGAGGACTTCCGCATCGTGGCAGGCCGCATGTTCGAGCCGGGCAAGGACGAGGTGATCGTCGGTCGCGGAGTCTTCGCCCAGTTCGCCAACGTGGACCTCGGCCAGGACGTCAAGTGGGGCTCGCATGTCTGGCGCGTGGTCGGCGTGTTCGAGTCCGGCGGCAGCGTGTCCGAGTCCGAGGTGTGGACGGACCTCACGGTCCTGCAGGGCGTGTATCGCCGGGGAAGCTCGGTGCAGGTGGTGCGCGCGCAGCTGCTACGCGCGGATTCGATCGCGGAGCTGGAGCGCTGGCTGGATGCGGACCCGCGCGTCAACGCGACGGTGCGCAGCGAGCGGGAGTTCTATGCAGACCAGTCCCGGATCCTGATCACGCTGATCCGGTACGTCGGCACGGCCATCGCGGTGCTGATGGGCATCGGCGCGGTGTTCGCGGCGCTCAACACCATGTACTCCGCCGTGTCGTCGCGCACCCGCGAGATAGCCACACTGCGCGCGCTCGGTTTCGGCGCGGCACCCGTGCTCGCCTCGGTGTTGCTCGAGGCCGTCGTCCTCGGGCTGCTCGGCGGCATTGCCGGCGGGGCACTGGTGTATCTGGCCCTGAACGGGTACCAGGCCTCGACGCTCAACTGGGCGAGCTTCAGCCAGATCAGTTTCGCATTCACCGTCACGCCGAAACTGCTGGTGACCGGTCTCGGCTACGCACTCATACTCGGCCTCGTCGGCGGCCTGTTGCCCGGCCTGCGGGCGGCGCGGCTGCCGATCACCGAGGGTCTGAGGGAGTTCTAGGCCGATGAGAAGACGGGGCGGGGACGCCGCTGCGCGAAGCTCGGACGGCAGTCCGCTGCAGATGCCGCTCTGGGCGCCGCGCGACGCGTCGCCGGGCTGGAACGTGCGGATCAGCCGGCGTGCCCGGCGGCTATCCATGCGTGTCTTTCCCGGCGGACGGATCGAGGTGATCGTGCCGCCCGGCACCGGCCTGCCGGCCATCGAGCGATTCGTGTCGCGGCACCGCGAGTGGGCGGAGCGTCGCGCCCGCGAGTTTGCCTTGCTCGTGCCGGCCGGTGGCCACCGCCGCCCGGACCGCATCGAGCTGGCGCTGCCGGGACAGCAGTGGACCGTGGAATACGAGGTCGCACGCCGCGCGGCGGTTGCAGACCTCGGCGAGCGCCGGCTGCGGGTGCGCGCGCCGGACGATGCGGCCCGGGCCGTGGCACCGGTGCTGTTGCGCTGGCTGGCCGGCGTCGCGGCGCACGAGCTGCGGCTGCGGCTCGACGAGACGGCGCGCGAAACCGGCATCGACTACAGGCGCATGCACCTGCGCCGGCAACGCACGCGCTGGGGCAGCTGCTCGGCCACGGGAACGATCAGCCTCAACATGTGCCTGATGTTCCAGCGCCCGGCGGTGGTGCGCTACCTGCTGCTCCACGAGCTCTGTCACCGACGCCAGCTCAACCACTCGCCGCGCTTCTGGAGCCTCGTAGAGTCGTTCGAGCCGCAATGGCGGGCGCTCGATGCGGAGCTGCTGCGCGGCTGGCAGAATGTGCCCGCCTGGGTCTTCCCGGACTGATCCCGGCCGGACACACGGCTCGGGATCACGCTGTGTAAGATACCGGCCGGACCCAGACCCGGCGCACCCCCGATGCCAGACCGCCTGCACAACGTCAACGTCGTTTCGAGCGAGCTGCTCCCCACGCCCGAGGAGATCAAGCGCGCGCTGCCGCTGCCGCCCGCCTCCGAGGAGTTCGTCTATCGAAGCCGCGGCGCGGTGCGTCGCATCCTCGACGGCGAGGACCCGAGGCTGTTCGTCGTCGTCGGCCCGTGTTCCATCCACGACCCGAAGGCGGCCCGGGAGTATGCGACCCGGCTGCGCGGCCTCGCCGAGTGCGTCGAGGACACCATGCTGGTTCTCATGCGCGTGTACTTCGAGAAGCCGCGCACGACCATCGGCTGGAAGGGGCTCATCAACGACCCGGACATGGACGACTCGTTCCACATCGAGAAGGGTATCGGGCTCGCACGCGAGCTGCTGCTGTTCCTCGCCGACGTCGGGCTGCCGGCAGCGACCGAGGCACTCGACCCGATCATGCCGCAGTACCTCTCGGAGCTCGTCACCTGGACTGCGATCGGCGCGCGCACGACCGAATCGCAGACGCACCGCGAAATGGCGAGCGGACTGTCGACGCCGGTGGGCTTCAAGAACGGAACCGACGGCTCGCTCGCCGTGGCCATCAACGCGCTGCAGTCGGCCGGGCACCCCCACCACTTTCTCGGCATCACCCAGCAGGGGCAGTCGGCGGTGTTCCGGACCCGGGGCAACCGCTATGGACACATCGTGCTGCGCGGCGGCGGCGGTCGTCCGAACTACGACTCCGTGAGCATCGCGTCCTGCGAGCGCGAGCTCGAACAGGCAGGGCTGCCCGCACGAATCGTGGTCGATTGCAGCCATGGCAACTCGAACAAGGACCCGGGACTCCAGTCGCTGGTGGCGGAGAGCGTCGCGAACCAGATCCTGCAGGGCAATCGCTCGCTCGTCGGGCTGATGCTCGAGAGCAACCTGCACTGGGGCAGCCAGCCGATCTCGGGTAACCGGGCCGCACTCGAGTACGGCGTGTCGGTGACCGACGCGTGCATCGACTGGGAGACGACCGAGGGCCTTTTGCAGTCGCTCGATGCACGGCTCAAGTCCGCGCCGCGCTTCCTGAAGGGTCCGGCGGCCGCTGCCTGACCCGATTCCCGCGAGAATCCCGACATGCATGACGACCGGTGGCTTCGCGGACGGACGCGGCGGGCGAGTCACGCCTGGCTGCTGGCCGCGATGCTGCTGGTGGCTGGCGGCACGCAGGCGACGGATCTCACCGCGCGGCAGATCATCGAACGGGCCCACGCGGCGGCCGGCGGGAAGGCCTGGCTCTCGGCGGGCACGAACGTGATGCGGGGCGAGGCCACGCTGTGCCGCGACGGCGACCCGTCGAGATGCGTGCATGCCGATCGGTACGCGATGTACCGCGTCTATCCCGCCGAGCTCACGCAGGGCGCACACGCGGGCAGCGGCAAGTTCCGGCTCGACGCCCACGCGGGTGACAAGCTCATCTTCCAGGTGGCGTTCGACGGCGAGCGCTCCTACGACCAGCACGGTCCCGTGCCGCCCGAGCGAGCGTCTGGCGACGAGGCGAGCGCTTTCGGCTTCAGCGCCATCCGTTTCGCGCTTCAGCCCGGCTTCGGGATCGAGCGCATGACCGACGACCAGGTCGAGGGCCGACCGTGCCATTTCGTCCGCGTGACCGACCCGACCGGAACGCGCACGCTGTTCGGCATCGACCAGTCCAGCTTCGCGGTGCGCTCGGCAGGCTGGCAGACGCCGAAAGGCTTTCACCAGCGCCTGTACTCCGATTTCTACACCGTCGGCCCCGACGGATTCGTGCAGCCGGGCCGCGTCCGCCACTACTACGACGGGGTGAAGAGCGCCGACATCCGCTGGACCTCGGCCGAGATCGGCGGACCCATCCCCGACGCCATGTTCGTCCTCGGGCCGAGTGTAGAATCCGCCCGTTGATCGCTGCGGGACACGCGCCATGACCACCACCAGGAAATACGACCTGCTCGTCAAGAACGTGCGCCTTGCCCGCCCCAACAAGGCGGCGCTGCAGCGTGCGGACGTCGCGATCGCCGACGGCAAGTTCGCGAGGATCGGCCGCGAGATTGACGCCGCGGAGGCGCGCAAGGTCGTCGATGGAAAGGGCCTTCTGGCATTCCCCGGGCTCGTGGATCCGCACATGCACACGGGCATCTACTCGCCGCTCGCCGAGGACGCGGTGTCCGAGAGCCGCGCGGCGGCTCAGGGTGGCGTGACCTCGAGCCTGAATTACTTCCGCACCGGCCAGTACTACCTGAACAAGGGCGGGCCGTACGCAGGCTTCTTCCCGGAGGTACTCGCGATCTCGCACGGCCGCTTCCACGTGGACTACGCGTATCACCTGGCGCCGATGGACCGGGGGCACATCGACGAGATACCTCTGCTCGTGGAGAAGTACGGGGTGACCTCGTTCAAGATCTACATGTTCTACGGCGGCTACGGACTGCACGGCGCGTCGAGCCACCAGCACGAGTTCCTGATGATCGACCGGGACGAGAAGTACGACATCGCGCACTTCGAATTCGTGATGCGCGGCGTTCAGCGTGCCATGGAGCGGTTCCCCGACCGGCGCGACGTGATCAGCCTCAGCCTGCACTGCGAGACGGCCGAGATCATGGCGGCCTACACGAAGCTCGTGCAGCAGGACGGCAGGTTGAGCGGCCTCAAGGCCTACAGTGCGGCCCGCCCGCCGCACTCCGAGGGCCTCGCGATCTGCATCGCCTCCTACCTCGCGCACGAGACCGGTTGCCCCAACATCAACCTGCTTCACCTCACCTCGCGCAAGGCGGTCGAGGCCGCCCTCAAGATGGCGAAGGCGTTCCCGCACGTGAACTTCCGCCGTGAAGTCACGGTGGGCCACCTGCTGCTCGACTACGACGCGCCCACGGGCGTGCTCGCCAAGGTGAACCCGCCGATCCGCTCGCGCGCAGACGTCGAATACCTCTGGGAGACGTTGCTCGACGGCAAGCTCGACTGGGTCTGCAGCGACCACGCCTGCTGCCGGCACGAGATGAAGGTGGATGCGAAGAATCCGGGCGAGGTGTTCCTTGGCAAGTCGGGCTTCGGCGGCACCGAGTACCTGCTGTCGGGCGTGGCGAGCGAGGGGCGCAGGCGCGGCCTGTCGTGGAACCGCATCGCGGAGCTTACCTCCTGGAATGCGGCGCAGCGCTTCGGCCTCCGTAGCAAGGGCGACATCGCGCCGGGCTACGATGCGGACCTCGTGCTGTTCGACCCGGACAAGTCTTTCGTGGTGCGGGCGGCCGAGTCGGAATCGACGCAAGGCTACACGCCGTTCGAGGGCATGGAACTCACGGGCAAGGTCGTGAGCACCTTCCTGCGGGGCCACCTGATCTACGACAAAGGGAAGGTCGCTGGACCGCCGCGCGGTCAGTACCTGTCGCGACCCTGCTGACGCCTCGGGGGTCTGCGTCTGGAAGAGTCCGGGCGGGCGTCGCGCGACATGGATGTCGCGCGCGAGCCTCCATGGACGGATTCACGGCGTCCCGCCCGGGCTCATCCGGATGCAGACCCCCCGCGACCAGCGGCACTGATACCATCTACGCCAATCACAGCTCACTCACGCAAGGAGAACGAACATGACGATCAAGGCCGGCGACAAGATGCCTGCGGGCGTTTTCACGATCCCGGGACCGGAAGGTCCGCAGAAGCTTTCGACCGAGCAGCTGTTCGCGGGCAAGAAGGTCGTGCTGTTCTCGGTACCGGGTGCGTTCACTCCGACCTGCGACGCCAGGCACCTGCCGGGCTTCATCCAGCACGCCGCCGACTTCAAATCAAAGGGCGTGGATACCGTCGCCTGCATGGCCGTCAATGACGTGTTCGTCATGAAGGCCTGGAGCAAGGCCTCGGCGGTCGAGGACAAGGTGCTGATGCTGGCCGACGGCAACGCCGAGTACGCGAAGGCGCTCGGCCTGGAGCTCGACGCGACCGGTTTCGGCATGGGGATCCGCGGCAAGCGCTTCGCCATCGTCGTCGAGGACGGCGTCGCGAAGAGCGTCTTCGTCGAGGGCCCGGGCGAATTCAAGGTCTCGAGCGCGGAGCACGTCCTCAGCCAGATCTGAGGCGGAGTGGACGGCAACCGCCGCGTGCTGTTCGCGCGGGTGCCGCGGGGTCTCCCGGTGCCCGGCGATTTCGGCCAGGACACCGTGGCCGTGCCATCGCCCGGTCCGGGACAATTCCTGTCCCGGACGCTCTGGCTCTCGCTCGATCCCTACCTGCGCAACGTCATGAAGGGCCATGCCCTTTATGGCGTGGCGATGCAGCCGGGCGACCCGATGCACGGCGAGACGGTCGCGCAGGTGGTCGAGTCGCGGCATCCGCAGTTCGCGCCGGCCGACATCGTGGTCGTGAAGAACGGCTGGCAGGAGTACGCGCTGTCGGACGGGCAGGGCGTGCGCAAGGTCGATCCGGCGCTCGCGCCGGTTTCGACGGCGCTTGGCGTGCTCGGAATGCCCGGTCTCACCGGTTACGCGGGGCTCGTGTACCTCGGCGAGCCCCGGCCGGGACAGACGGTGCTGGTGTCGGCAGCGACGGGCGCCGTCGGCTGTACGGTCGGGCAGGTGGCCCGGCTGACGGGCGCGCGGGCCGTGGGTATCGCCGGCTCGGACGAGAAGTGCCGCTATTCAGTCGAGGAACTCGGCTTCGAGGCCTGCTTGAATCGCCGGGCCGGTGACCTGCCTGCGGCGGTCCGGGCCGTCTGTCCCGAAGGCGTGGACGTGTACTTCGACAACGCCGGCGGCGACGTCCTCGCGGCGGCGCTTGCCAACCTGGCGCTGCACGCACGGGTCGTCCTGTGCGGAATGATCGAGGCATACGGCATGGATCTGCCGCCGTCGAGCGGGCCGTTCCTCGGTCCCGTGGTCACGTCGCGGGCCACGATCAAAGGACTGGTCGTCTACGACCATTTCCATCGCATGGCCGAGTTGCAGAAGGTGATCGGCCGCTGGATCGGCGAGGGCAGGTTCCGCTATCGCGAGGACGTGACCGACGGCCTCGAGCAGGCGCCGGCGGCGTTCTGCCGGCTGATGCGGGGCGACAACTTCGGCAAGACCCTGGTGCGCGTCGCCGACGCGATCTGAGCCGCGTCCCTCAGGCGAGAAATTCCCGCAGGAGGTCGGCACGCGCTGCAACGGTGCCGGGGCGGGACACGATACGGTGGTTCGCGAGCCGGCGGGCTGCCGCCTGCGTGCCCTTGTAGCGCACGTCGTCGGCGACGTCGAACAGCAGCACTGGCTGCTGTACGCCGCGCAGGATGTCCCGCACCCGGGACTCGAGCGCCGCCTTGGCCGCATCGCCGTAGCTCGGCAATTGCTTCATCACCTCGACGAGCCGGGCGTGCAGCCCGTCCGGGTCGAGGTCGGGGTCGTGCCGGCGCGCCGCTGCCGCCGAGCGGTCGAACCACGGCCAGCACGACTCGGCATCGCACAGCTGGCCCCAGGCCTGAATGAGGTGACTGCCATGACGATCCGGGACCAGCGGTGGGCAGTAGTGCTTCGCGTAGCGGCGCTGTTCGCGCACGCGGATCAACGGCAGCCCGTCGAGCGCAAGTCGGCGGACCAGCGACAAATGATGCGCGGCCAGCGCCACTGCGAAGCACGCGCCCAGGCCTTCCGCGAACACGTCGACCGGTCCCGTCTCGAGTCGCTCGAGGGTCTCGGCCAGCGCGGTGATGTAGCTGCCGAGGCTGGGGTAGGGCAGCGGATGCGATTCGCCCAGGCCGGGAAGGTCGGGTGCGATCGTGAGCCGATCGCGGGCGAGAGCCTGTGCCAGCGGCTGCAGGGCGCACGACCCGCCGGGCACATCGTGCAGCAGCAGGAGCGGCACGCCGCTGCCCGGGTGGCCACGCAGGCGAAGGTGCAACTGACCGTGCACCAGGTCCACGTAGCGCCGGCGGCTCCCCGGTCCGCCGACGGCGGGGCCGGGCTGCGGCGGTTGCCAGCCCTTTCGCGGCAGGTCGGTGCGCTTCAGTGCCTCGAGGAGCCTCGTGCGCCAGGCAGCGGGCTGCGGGATCCGCTCGACGCTGCACTGCGCGGGCAAAGTTTGCGGCAGCTGATCGAAGCCGGGCGGCAGCACGTCGTCATCGCGGTACATCAGGACCGTCGGCGACCGAAGGCGCTGGATGTCCGGGACAGCCACGTGGCGCAGTGCCGCGCCGTACGCGTCCGCCCAGTGGCGCCCTGCCATGAACAGGTCCGTCGCGTAATCGTGCAACTGCGCTTCGTCGGGCAGTGCGCGCAGCAGCCGCGTCTGTGCCGTTGGCTCGAACCAGGGGAAATAGCGGTGGAAGTCCAGGATACGGTGCCACTGTCGCGCGAGGTAGGCGCCATCTGCGGTCGGCTCGAAGCACGGAAGGTATCGCTCGAGGTGCTCTCGCGACAACGTTCCGGGTGCGAGCGCGAGTTCGTCGAGCACCGCGACCGACACGCGCCCCGGATGATCCGCAGCGAATCGCAACGCGATCCTGGCGCCCGAGTGGAGCCCGTACAGCGCGAAGCGCTCGACGCCGAGGGCCGTCAGCGTGTCGGCGAGCGCATTGGAGAAATCCGGGATCTCAGGCGCGTCCTGCGACAGCGGCGTCGAACTCCCGCTGCCCGGCGCGTCGGGCGCGATCACGGTGAAATGCTCGCCGAGCCACTCGATGTTCGTCACGTGCAGCGTCGACGAACGGGGCGAGTCGTGCAGCAAGACCACGACCGGTCCACGGCCGCCGTAGCGGAAGTGGACCTGGCCGTGCGGGAGGTCGACGAATCCCTTGCGGACCCGTGTCATCCGCCCAATTGCTTCTCGAGTTCCGGCACGATCGCGAACAGGTCGCCCACCAGCCCGATGTCCGCCGCTTCGAAGATCGGAGCCTCGCCGTCCTTGTTGATGGCGACGATCGTGCGAGCGTCCTTGATGCCGGTCATGTGCTGGATGGCGCCGGAAATGCCGATCGCGAGATACAGTTCCGGCGCGATGATCTTGCCGGTCTGCCCGACCTGAAGGTCGTTCGGCACGTAGCCCGCGTCCACCGCCGCTCGCGAGGCGCCCACCGCGGCACCGATCCTGTCCGCGAGGCTGTAGATGATCTTGAAGCCGTCGGCGCTGCCGAGCGCACGGCCGCCGGCCACCACGCGCGAGGCGCTCTGCAGGTCGGGCCTGCCGGTGGTTGCGCCCGAGCGCGACACGAAGCGGGTGTGGGTGGGAAGGGGCACGCCGGCATCCACCTTCTCGAGCGCCGCCGTGCCGCCCTGCGCGGCGGCCTCGAACGAGGCCACCCGGACGGTCGCGACGACGACGGCGTCAGCCGGCACTTCGACAGTGAGCACGGCGTTGCCGGCGTAGATCGGCCGCTTGAAGGCGTGCGGCCCGTCGACGGCCATGACGTCGCTGACCTGGCCGACGCCGAGCAAGGCCGCGACGCGCGGCATGAGATCCTTGCCGAAGGTCGTCGAGGGGCCGAACACGTGCGTGTAGCCCGCGGCCAGCTTCGCGACCTGCGGGGCGAGCACCGCCGCCAGCGGTTCGACGTTGGCGGCGTTCTCGGCGACCAGCACCCTGCCGACACCGGCGATCGTGGCCGCCTGCGACGCGACGGCGGAGCCGTCGGCGGCGAGCACCAGGACATCGATCGACGCACCGGCAATCTGCGACGCGCAGCTGACGCACTTGGCCGTGCTTGCATTGAGACGGGCGCCGTCGTGTTCCGCAATGATCAGGATCTTGCTCATCACACCAACCCCTTCTTCTTGAGCGCGTCGACCAGTTCGGCCACGTCCTTCACCATGATGCCCTTCTGGCGCTGCGGCGGCGGGTCCACGCGCACCGTCTTGAACGCCGGCGCATCGGTCAGACCGAAGTCGCCGAGCCCGAGCGTGTCGAGCGGCTTCTTCTTGGCCTTCATGATGTCCGGAAGCTTCACGTAGCGCGGCTCGTTGAGCCTCAGGTCCACGCTCATGACGGCCGGGAGGTCAACCTCCAGCACCTCGAGCCCGGCGTCCACCTCGCGCGTGACGGTGGCCTTGCCGTCGGCGATCTCGATCTTCGAGCAGGAGACCGCCTGCGGTCGGTCCCACAGCGCCGCGAGCATCTGCGGAGCCTGGCCGTTGTCGTCGTCGATGGCCTGCTTGCCGAGCAGCACGAGGAGGGGCTGCTCCTTGTCGATCAACTGGCGGAAGATCCTGGCCACCGAAAGCGGCGGAACGGACGCATCGGACTGCACCAGGATGGCACGGTCGGCGCCCATCGCGAGCGCGGTGCGCAGCTGCTGCTGGGCGTCCGCCGGCCCGATGCCGACTGCGACCACCTCGTCTGCGAGCCCTTTTTCCTTGATCCTGCAGCGCTTCCTCGAGCGCGATCTCGTCGAAGGGGTTGATGCTCATCTTGACCCCTTCCGTGACGACTCCCGTGTTGTCCGGCTTCACCCGGACGCGGACGTTGTAGTCCACCACGCGCTTGACGCCCACCATGATTTTGCGCACGCGCCTGACTCCTCTTTGACCCGGTTCAAACCGTATGTTTGCAGTGCAGCATCATACCAGCCCGAGGCGTGCCAGCCGCTCGATCACCGCCCGCTGGGTGGCCAGGAAGTGGGACCGCTCCGGCGTCACGATTCCCCCCGCCGGGTCGAGCAGTGTGTTGGCCGGATAGACCGGCGGCCCGCCATAGACCGGCGCGAACAGCTCGAGGCGCTGCCGCGAGAGCAGGTTGCCCATGCCGGGACGGCGCCGGTAGCGTCGCAATGCGGCCAGATCGATCTCCGCGCAGGCCACGGCGCTTTCGCCGAACCCGGCCTCGATGCGAACCTCGCCGAGGTAGTCGACGATCTTGGACATGCCGTCGGTCGAATTCCCGGCAAGGTCGGCTCCTTCGAAGCCGCCGGTGTTGGCCGACACCACGTAGGCGAGATTCTCGAGGGCGCGCGCCCGCTTGGCGACGTCTTTCGGGGTGAGGCGGGTGCTACCCACCTCGCTGGTCGAGTGCAGGAACACCTCGGCCCCGCGCAGCGCCAAAGCCCGGGCGATCTCCGGGTAGAGGATCTCCTCCGAGGCGATTGCGGCCAGGCGTCCGATCTCCGTGTCGGCCACCGGGAACACGCCGTCGAGGCCGTAGCGCTCGAGGTAACGGTCCCAGACGTCGTGCGGCGTCGGCGCGAACATCGAGACCAGCCGCCGGTAGCGCAGGACGGTCCGGCCGGCCGGATCGAGCACGAAGCTCGCCTGGAAATAAAGCCCGGGAAAGGCCGCGTCGGTCTCGTAGGCATTGCCCGACAGGAACAACTGCTGGTCCGCGGCAATCCGCGCGAGTGACTCGAACTCTGGACCGTCGGGCGCCAGCGCGGCCTTGTCGGCCCATTCGGGGATCGACTCGCCCAGCGGATAGCCCGTGAGGAAGTACTCGGGCAGCACCACCAGACGAACGTCCGGTCCGAGGAAGGCCTTGGCGGCCCGGACGTGACGCCCGACACGCTCGACAGCCTCCGCCATGCGCGCGCGCGCAGTGCTGCGGTCCGGGCAGTCGTTGACGGGCCGACACGCGATCTGCAGCGCGAGCGCCCGGTAAGCGAGATTGTCGTGGGTCATCGACGAAGCCTGTGCGGAACCCCGCGACCGGGGCCGGTCGCAAACCGTAGGGGAGGGCTAGAAACCTGTCAAACCAACCCGGCCGGGCTCTTGAAACGTCAGGCGCCCCAGCCGCGACGCTCCTCGAGCTGCCGGTTCAGGTTCAGCAGTCGCCGGTAGCTCTCGTAGCGTCGTGCGTCGATCTCGCCGGACTCGGCCGCAGTGCGGACTGCGCACTGCGGCTCCCTGAGGTGCAGGCAGTCGGGGAACCTGCAGCCTGCGGCGAGTCCGGCGATTTCCGGGTAGCCGCGCTGGACCTCCCGGCCCGGGGCAAGCGGCGGGGCGTAGTCGCGGACGCCCGGCGAGTCGGCGATCTCGCCCCAGGGTGTCTTCAGGATCGCCGAGGAGACCGTGGTGTGCCGACCTTCGCCGGATCCGCTCGACAGGTGCCCGGTGGCGCGCAGGGCCTCGCCCGCAAGGGCATTGAGCAGCGAGGACTTGCCAACGCCGGACTGCCCGGCGAGGAGGCTCCTGCGACCAGACAGCCGCGCGACCAGTTCGTCGAGGCCGGTTCCGGTGCGTGCCGAGACCGACACGACCGTGAGACCGATTGCCCGCAGGGGCTCGACGAACGACAGGTCGTCTGCCGCAGCGGCTAGGTCCTGC
Organism: uncultured Gammaproteobacteria bacterium; assembly: GCA_963712815.1. Lineage (GTDB taxonomy): Bacteria > Pseudomonadota > Gammaproteobacteria > Steroidobacterales > Steroidobacteraceae > RPQJ01. The sequence goes on along the minus strand of CAVQJL010000012.1, from coordinate 127,356 downwards.
TTGTTCAGGACCAGCAGTGCTGCGATCCCGGCCTGCTCGGCACCGGCGAGATAGCGATCGACAATGAAGGGGTCACAGGGCGGACGAGGTGCAATCACCACGCCGAGCTGGTCGAGGTTGGCCGCGAGCGATTCAATCCGGCCTCGGCTGTCACTGCGGCAGAAGACGTTGCGGCGGGGTAGACGCTCGACGACCGTCCACTCGTCGTCCCCCGGCGAGACCGCGATGCGAACCTCGTCGCCGGCGACCAGGTCGAGATTGCGCCGCTTCAGTTTGCAGGCGACGCTTGGTTCATCGCTGCGGGCGACGACCACACGACGGCCATAGGACTCGATGACGCAGCCGGTGTCTTCCTGCTCGTTCACTGGCTTGACGTAGCCGGGCGGCCCAGTGCCAGCAGCCGTCCGATCCGGATGGCCGGCGGCGGATGCGAGTCGTGGAACGCCGAGTAGAGCGGGTCTGGTGTCAGGGTGGTGGCGTTGTCCTTGTAGAGCGTTGCCAGTGCGTCGGCCAGGGAACGGGCGTCGCTGTGCTGGGCGGCGAAAGCGTCGGCCTCGAACTCGTGGCGGCGGGACCAGGCCGCGAGCAGCGGCGACACCAGCCACGTAAAAGCGGGCGCCGTGACCATGAACAGGAGCAGTGCGGCCGAATCGCTCGGCTGCGGCACACCGAGGGCAGCATAGAACCAGTCGCGGCCGGCCAGCCACCCGAGCAGCGCGAAGCCCGCCAGGCTCAGCAGGGCGCCCGCGACGAGGCGCTGGGGGACGTGGCGCAGCTTGAAATGCGCCAGTTCATGGGCCAGCACCGACTCGATCTGCGGGGCGGTCAGGCTGCCGAGCAGGGTGTCGAAGAATACGATGCGTTTCTCGCGACCGAGGCCCGTGAAGTAGGCGTTGCCGTGCGACGAACGGCGCGAGCCGTCCATGACGAAGACGGCCTTGGCTCGGAAATCGCAGCGGTCGAGCAGGGCGTCGATGCGTGCCCTGAGCGCGGTGTCCTCCAGCGGCGAGAACTTGTTGAACAGCGGCGCAATCAGCCGCGGCCACGCCCAGGTAACGAGCAGGCTGAAGCCGAACCACGCACCCCAACCCACCAGCCACCAGTACGATCCGGCGGTCGCCATGATCCAGAGCACGCAGGCCGCCATCGCGCCGCCGAGGAGCAGTCCGAGGGCCCAGCCCTTGAGCCGGTCCGCCACGAACGTCGCCGGGCGTGTCCGGTTGAAACCGAAGCGCTGCTCGAGGACGAACGTTCGGTAGATGCTGAAGGGCAGTTCGATGAGCGCCAGCAAGGCAAACACGCCGAGAATGTGCAGGACGCCGGCGGCCACCCCGACGCCGGCCATTGCGCCTGACCAGGCCGCGACCGCTGCGATGCCCCCGCCCACCGTCAGTGCGACGGCGATCAGCGTGTCGTAAAAGGCTTCGAGCATGTCGAGGCGCTCGCCCGCGGCTGCGTAATCCGCCGCCCGGGCGTGCTCGGCTGGCGTGACGAGTGACGCGAAGCCCGCGGGCACGGTGTCCCGGTGTGCTTCGACGTACCTCACCTGGCGCCGTGCCAGCCACAGCCGGATGGACAGATAGGCCGCAAGCGCCACGAGGAATACGGATGTGAAAATGTGCATCGTTCCGGGCTCGAGCCTGTCCTTTGCTAGAATGCGCGCGACTTAGGCAATGGTACCGTTTCCCGGCGTATGACGACTCGGTTGGACAATCTCGTGTGGATCGACCTCGAGATGACAGGTCTCGACCCGGACCGCGATCGCATCATCGAGATCGCGACGATCGTCACGAATTCACAGCTCGAAGTCGTCGCCGAGGGCCCGGTCATTGCGATCCACCAGCCGGATGTCGTTCTAGAGGCGATGGACGAGTGGAATCGTACGACCCACGGCGCCTCCGGGCTGATCGAACGCGTCCGACGCAGTACGGTGACCGCCGCCGAGGCCGAGCAGCGTACGCTCGAGTTCCTGGAGGTCCATGCCGAGCCGGGTGCGTCGCCGATGTGCGGAAACAGCATCTGCCAGGACCGCCGGTTCCTCTACCGTGAAATGCCGCGGTTGGAGATGTTTTTCCACTACCGCAATCTCGACGTCAGCACGATCAAGGAACTGGCGCGACGCTGGGCACCCGAGGTTCTGGCTGGGCTCAGCAAGGAGTCGCGGCACCTAGCACTGGATGACGTGCGGGAATCGATTCGCGAGTTGGGGTATTACCGGAAAAAAATGTTCGCTCCGGTTGGGAACTCAATCAGTCAACACCCGTCTGACGGTCTCAGAAACTCCTGAACGCTGGCCGCGGTCCCTGTCTAAATGAATAACGATATCCAAGTCCGCATGCTCAATGCGGTCTACGCTTGTTTGCTGCCCATTGCACGCCTGCTCTTGAGATCCGGAATTACCTATCGCCAATTTGATTCAGTGGCGAAGCGGGCGTTTGTAAGCGAAGCATTGGCAGAAACCGATTCTCGCGGGAGGCGAACCAACACTTCACGCATCGCAGTTAAGACAGGATTGTCCCGCAAGGATGTCCGGCGCATTCGCGACTCGATGACGGAGGTGGCGAGTGCTGGGCCTGAAATTTCGACGGATCATTCGGGGCCACCCGCTCGTGTTCTTCATGCGTGGCACGTTGACTCGAGATTTCTCGATAGTCGCGGGGAACCGAGGAACCTATCGTTTCAGGATGACGAGACTGGATTTAGCGCACTTGTTCGTGCCGTTGCGGGTGACGTGCCGGCCGGCGCCGTACGAGCCGAGTTGAAACGGGCAGGGGCTATTGCGGACCTAGAGGACGGTAGCCTCCAAGTAATCAAGCGTTACTATGTGCCGGGTGACGTGGACGAGAAAGCAATCACGGTAATCTCCGGAATGCTCTTTCCGATGGCCGCTGGCATCGCCCACAACGCTGATCCCGTTCGAACTTCGGAAGGATTCATTCAAAGATTTGCTTTTTCCGACGGTCTTGATCCACAAGCTCAGTTGGAGTTTCGAAGTTGGTCTCGAAATCAGGCGACGCACTTCATCGAGTCGATGGATGACTGGCTTGCACAACACGAGTGTGGCGCTCGGCAAGGTACGAGCGCCGGTAAGAATTCGACGGTGGGTATCGGCGTCTTTTACTACGAAGGTCCTGACTCGGAACAGGCGACTCGTGAGTCCGCGCCTTAGTTAAGCGAGGCTGCAAATAAAAAGCGGCGGCGAGCTAACGCTTCGCCGCCGCCCTATCTTGGCGAACTATCCGTCTCGCTTATCGCGACACGTGAACGACCTGGGTTGCCATAACGGGTTGTCCGTTTTGAGGCTGCGTTCCTCTTATTTGGACAACTGATCCGACAACAATTTCAACTTCTTGCGTCGCAAGGGCGCTCGTAAAGTCGAAGTCGATCTTTCCAATCCTGGCTCGACCGTTGACGGAGTCGACCGACGTAACCCTACCGCTGGCGACCACGCCGGACTGGCCCGCAACATACGGTTCCTTCTCAACCACCAACGAAGGGTTCACCAATTCACCTCGCTTTCCAAGCGCCGCAAAGACAGTCGCCTGGAGAGGAGCGCCAGATGCGAGGCGAACTGAGACCAGCTCGAGGGTTGAATCATTCTTCGGGAGTCGAAGCTTTCGATCGTGGATAGTGATCGTGCGTGCCTCAGCATCGAACGAGACAATCGGCCCAACCAACGCGGCCTCAATTTTGTCGCCCTGCACGCCGGTACCGATGATCGCGTCGGTGGAAGCCTTCTGCTTGCCGGTACCGATGATCGCGTCGGTCGAGGCGCTGCGCTGTACGCCGGTACCGATGATCGCGTCGGTGGAAGCCTTCTGCTTGCCGGTACCGATGATCGCGTCGGTCGAGGCGCTGCGCTGTACGCCGGTACCGATGATCGCGTCGGTGGAAGCCTTCTGCTTGCCGGTACCGATGATCGCGTCGGTCGAGGCGCTGCGCTGTACGCCGGTACCGATGATCGCGTCGGTGGAAGCCTTCTGCTTGCCGGTACCGATGATCGCGTCGGTCGAGGCGCTGCGCTGTACGCCGGTACCGATGATCGCGTCGGTGGAAGCCTTCTGCTTGCCGGTACCGATGATCGCGTCGGTCGAGGCGCTGCGCTGTACGCCGGTACCGATGATCGCGTCGGTCGAGGCGCTGCGCTGTACGCCGGTACCGATGATCGCGTCGGTAGAAGCCTTCTGCTTGCCGGTGCCGACGATTGCGTCGGTCGACGCGCTGCGCTGTACGCCGGTACCGATGATCGCGTCGGTGGAAGCCTTCTGCTTGCCGGTGCCGACGATTGCGTCGGTCGAGGCGCTGCGCTGTACGCCGGTACCGATGATCGCGTCGGTGGAAGCCTTCTGCTTGCCGGTACCGATGATCGCGTCGGTCGAGGCGCTGCGCTGTACGCCGGTACCGATGATCGCGTCGGTGGAAGCCTTCTGCTTGCCGGTACCGATGATCGCGTCGGTCGAGGCGCTGCGCTGTACGCCGGTACCGATGATCGCGTCGGTCGAGGCGCTGCGCTGTACGCCGGTACCGATGATCGCGTCGGTGGAAGCCTTCTGCTTGCCGGTACCGATGATCGCGTCGGTCGAGGCGCTGCGCTGTACGCCGGTACCGATGATCGCGTCGGTCGAGGCGCTGCGCTGTACGCCGGTACCGATGATCGCGTCGGTAGAAGCCTTCTGCTTGCCGGTGCCGACGATTGCGTCGGTCGAGGCGCTGCGCTGTACGCCGGTACCGATGATCGCGTCGGTCGAGGCGCTGCGCTGTACGCCGGTCCCGATGATCGCGTCGGTGGACGAACTGGACGTCCGCTTGACGGATGCAACTGCGGGAAAAGCAATCAAGCAACCGGATGTCATGACCGAAATTACGGTCACTGACAGCAAGGATTGCTTGCGCGGCACACTACTCATTGTCAAACCCCCTATGTCCCCAAATTCGCTTCAGTCAAGTCGGCCGCGACGGCATCTGCCGGTCGCACAAACATATACATAGCGACGCCAAGCCTGACTTTCGGCTCTTGCTCTCGCTTGCTTGCTTTGGTCTCGCGATCAGTAAGCCAATCGTCGAGCGACTCGAGGAATTGTTGGCCCCGGTCTTTGACGATATTGTCGAACTCGAGCGCGTCAGATGAGGTCACCCCGTTCGGTGCCCATACGCGCCGCTCGAAAAGCTTGTGATCTTCATCCGGCCGCAAGTTCTGATCTAACGTCTTCGCAAGATCCGTAAAAGCAACCGACATAGCGTGAAATTTCGCTGGATCCGCTGCATTCGGTATGTAGGATCTCGAGAGAACGCGGTGAAAACCGTTGCCAAGATCAAGGACCACCCCGATCCGCTTCAACTCGTCCAGCATCTCTTGGGCAGGAACATCGCCTGTGTATCTGCGCACTAGCTCGCAGAAACTTCTGCGCCCAGGAGGACCATCGAACGGCACTTCATATGGGATTCCGTAAGGCCCGGTGAACTCTGAGTCTTGATGCCAGCCGGCGAGCAATCTCCCCACCCGACTAAGCCGGCCAACTAGTGCCTCGGCCTCTGCTTCGGTTTGCTCGAGCAGCCTGGAAACCTCCGGGCGGGTTAGGCCAGTCGTGATAGCAAGCCTCGCGACGGATTGCCGCGAATCAGCCAGTTGCAAAACGTCCTTCGCGGCATCGACAAAGATTGTCTTAAGCAACTCGGCAAACTCACCGTAGGAAACGCCATTCCGCACAAGAATCTTGATGAGTGGCCTCATGACCGGCTTGAATGACGCGAGGAGCGTTAATTTGAAGTTCTCGCTCATTACCTGCCCTGTCTCCGGCGTCCCTGAAGCAGCCCCTACTTACGCTTCAGATCAGGTTTATTGTTAAGTCCAAGCGCGGACTATATCGGCGCCGCAGAGGCGGTCAAGAGTTGAACATAAGGATCTTCCACCGCGTCCACCACGGGTGCTTGGGTCGATTCGCCTACGCAGGGTGGCGGACCAAAAAATAGCGTTGATTCAGGAGCATGCAGCGCTGCGCGGAGGCGCCTGTTGCGGCCCGGCAACGGTCGGCTCCGAGCCAAGGGACCGGTCGATATGTCACATCGCCAGGCCGGTGGCCGCGTTGGTCAGAAGCTTGTGTCAGGCAATTCCGTGATGTGCATCACAGAATTTCCGGCCTGAGAAAAAAGCCATATAAAACAACAGCAAAGCGTCTTGAATTTGAGACACGGGCGAGGGCTGGTCGCCACCTCTGAACCGGTTCCTCATGACCTCCAAAGGCGGGCCGCCGATTTTGGTTTCCGAACTACCGGCCGCGCTCTAGGTAGCCCAGGCGACCCGGCCTGCGGACCTCGAACGACTCATCGGGACGGCTGAGTTGGGGATTCGGTCTGGCAAAAAAAACGGCCGCCCGTCCTGTAAGGAGGGGCGGCCGCTTGGGGCGTATATGTAACTTGACAGCTACCGCTACTTCTGGACCGTGGCCGTTTTGCGGAGTTCTTCGAGGTGGGCCTGCAGCTTCTTCCGTTGCGTGAACATCTCGACCTGGGGCTTCACCTGCTCGAACTCCGGAACCTCCGGGCTACGCACGTCCTCGAGAAGGATGACGTGCCAGCCGAATTCACTCTGCACAGGTTCCTGCGTGAACTTGCCCTTTTCGAGCGTCGTCACGGCGTCGGCAAACGGCTTGACCATGGTCTGCGGCGAGAACCAGCCGAGATCGCCGCCGTTGCTTGCGCTCGAGTCTTTCGACTCGGACGCGGCCAGCTTCGCGAAGTCGCCGCCCGCCTGAAGCTTGACGATGATCGCATCCGCGGATTCCTTGGAATCCACGAGGATATGACGCGCCTTGTATTCCTTGGGCATCGTGGCCACCTGTGCATCGTACTCGGCGCGCACCTCCTCTTCGGATGCCGGATTCGCCTTGATGTACTGCTCGCTGGCGGCCTCGGCGAGGATCTGCGTACGGAGCAGTTCGATGCGAGCCTGTACCGCTGAATCCTTGGCCAGTCCTTCCTTTTCGGCCGACTGCGCGGCGAGCGTCATGTTGATCAGCTGATCGAGCATCTGGTCCCGCTGCTCGTCGGTCGGCGGCTCCTGCGCTCCGCCCGTCACGGCTTGCGTGAACGCGTTGAACAGTTCGCTGCTGAGCTTGGTGCCGTTGACGGTCGCGACGGTCGCCGCTGCGGCCTGCTCGGTGCCTGCGGCCTTGGTGCTGTCTCCGGCAGGGCGGGTACATGCCGCTGAAATGACGGCGGCAACGATGACTAGAAGTAAACCTGATTTGTGCATCTTGAGCCTCTGGATTGAACTTGGATCAGTGGGGGAGCGGCTCGCCCGGGGCGAGCGCATGGATCGAAAGCGCGTGAATGTCCGTTACCATCAGGTCGCCGGCGGCCTCATAGACCAGCCGGTGCCTGTGCAGCTGACGCAGGCCAGCGAATCGCTTCGACACGACGAGTACCGAGAAGTGCCCGCGACCATCGGCCGCGCCGGCATGTCCAGCGTGATGGCGACTATCATCCACGACCTCGAGTCGGGTCGGTTCGAGTGCCTCGAGCCGCTGCCTCAAGCGTTCCGCCCTGGTGCCGGTCACGGCAGTACCCGGACGAAGGGCCTCACCTCATAGGAGCCGAAGACTCCCTCGGTGACGTAGGGGTCGGCAGCGATCCAGTCACGGGCCGCCTCGATCGACTCGAATTCCGCGACGATCAGACTGCCGGAGAATCCGGCGCTGCCGGGGTCCGGCGAATCCACAGCAGGGCACGGTCCGGCAATCGCCACCCGACCGGCCTCGACGAGCGTGCCGACCCGCTCGAGATGTCGCGAGCGTACGCGCCGACGGATTTCGAGCGCACCGGGTGCGTCGTGGCCGAGAATCACGTACAGCATTTCAAGGCGGGCCTGTGCCGGCCGCCTCGGTCTTCCGCGCAATCCAGACGCCCTGAGCGAGCGCGAAGACCAGGGTCAGGCCCATGAGACCGAACAGCTTGAAGTTGACCCAGGTGGCCTCGTCGTAACGGAACGCCACGAACAGGTTGAGCGCACCTGCAAACACGAAGAACGCGACCCAGGCGAGGTTCAGGCGCTTCCAGCTACCCGCGTCGAGCGAGACGTTCTCGCCCATCAGTCGCTGAACGATCGTAGGTCCCGACATGAACTGGCTAACCAGGAAGGCGCCAGCGAACAGCCAGTTCACGATGCTGGGCTTCCACTTGATGAACGTCGGGTCGTGGATCGCAAGCGTCAGCCCGCCGAACACCAGCACCAGGACGGCGGAGGTCAGAAGCATCGGGCTCACCTTGCGGTGCCGGAACCAGCTCCAGGCGGTCTGGATCAGGACGCCCACGATCAGCACGCCCGTCGCGACGTAGATGTCCGCCAGCTTGTAGGCTACGAAGAATGCGATGACCGGGAGCAGGTCGAGCAGAAACTGCATGATTGGGCGTCGAGAGTGGGCTCGGCTCCGAACCCGGGGCGCGTATCATAGCCAAGTCCCCTCCCGCGCCAAGGGAATTGCGCCGAAAGTGGCCCTCCTGATCTCCATCCATCCCGTCAGTCCCCAGCCGAGACTGGTTCGCCAGGCCATCGCGGCAATGCGCGACGGCAGCGTCGTCGCCTACCCGACCGATTCGAGCTATGCGCTCGGCTGCGTGATCGGCGACAAGGAGGCCATGGAGCGAATCCGGCGCATTCGGGCCGCGGACAAGAATCACAATTTCACGCTGGTCTGCCGCGACCTGTCGGAGATCGCCAAGTACGCACGGGTGGACAACTCCCAGTACCGGACGCTGCGGGCCTTTACCCCGGGTCCCTACACCTTCCTGCTGGAGGCGACCCGCGAGGTTCCGAAGCGACTGCAGAATCCGAAACGGCGGACGATCGGCATCCGCGTCCCCGACAACCCGATCGTGCGGCTGCTGCTTGCGGAGCTGGGCGAGCCCATCATGAGCTCGACGCTGCTGCTGCCTGGCGAACCGGCGCCGATGACCGACCCCCACGAGATCAAGGAGCGGCTGCAGCACGCCGTAGACGTGGTCATCGATGGCGGACCGTGCGGCTTCGAACCGAGCAGCGTCATCGACCTGTCGGGGCCGCTGCCTGTGGTGGTCCGGCGGGGCAAGGGCGACGTCAGCGCCTTCGAATGAGGGCGGCACGCAGGCTGCCTGCGTATAATCCGCGCTCCGCTCTGCGGCCGGGGCCGCCCGAGCGTCCAATTGCAGTCATGAATCGGTTCTAAGTCCATGATATCTGAGGTTCAACAACCGGCATCCCGCGCCAGGGTGGACGCTTGAGTTCATCGGTTTCCGCGCTGCGGCGGGTCCTGTCCGGAATGCGCCCGACCGGCACGTTGCACCTGGGCAATTACCACGGCGCCCTCAAGAACTGGACCGAATTGCAGTACGAGTACGACTGCTACTTCTTCGTCGCCGACCTTCATGCTCTTACGACGGGCTACGAGGACACTCGCCAGATCGACGGGCTGGTTTGGCAGATGGTCGTGGACTGGCTTGCAGCCGGGCTTAACCCGTCGGTGGCGACCCTGTTCATCCAGTCCCGCGTCCCGGAGCATGCCGAGCTTCACCTGCTGCTGTCGATGATCACGCCGCTCGGCTGGCTGGAGCGGGTGCCGACATACAAGGACCAGCAGGAACAGCTCAAGGAAAAGGACCTCGCCACCTACGGCTTCCTCGGCTACCCGCTGCTGCAGAGCGCGGACATCCTTCTGTACCGGCCGATGTACGTGCCGGTCGGCGAGGATCAGGTCGCCCACGTCGAGATCACGCGCGAGGTCGCGCGGCGCTTCAATTTCATCTACGGCCGCGAGCCCGACTTCGAGGCCAAGGTCGAGCGCGCCGTGAAGAACCTGGGCAGCAAGAACGCGACGCTCTACGGCGAGTTGCGCCGTCGTTTCCAGGAGCAGGGCGACCAGGAGGCGATCGAGCGGGCCCATCGCCTGCTCGAGGGCAACTCACGCCTGACGCTCGCCGACCGCGAACGGTTGCTCGGTTACCTCGAGGGCACCGGCCGAACCATCCTGCCCGAACCGGACGTGCTGCTCACGGCGACGCCCAAGGTCACCGGCCTGGACGGGCGAAAGATGTCGAAGTCCTATGGCAACACCATCGGGCTGCGGGAAGATCCCGATGCGGTCGCGGCCAAGCTCAGGACCATGCAGACCGACCCGGCACGCGTGCGGCGCACCGATCCGGGCGACCCGGACAAGTGCCCCGTGTGGGACCTGCACAAGCTCTATTCGGGCGACGATGTACGGACCTGGGTTCAGCAGGGATGCCGCTCGGCCGGTATCGGTTGCCTCGAGTGCAAGAAGCCGCTCATCGACAAGGTGGTCGAGGAAGTGACCAGCATGCGCCAGCGGGCGCAGGAGTACGAAGACAACCCCGAGCTCGTTCGCGGCATCATCGCCGAGGGTTGCGAGAAGGCGCGCACGGTCGCAAGCCAGACTCTCGATGACGTCAAGCAGGCCATGGGCCTGGCTTACCGCTGAGGATCGTGAATGACGAAGCCTGATCTCAGGTTGATTGAGGGTGGCCCCCCGCACGCGACGGAGACTCCGGCCGTCGAACTGGCGGAGCAGACGGAGATGCCGTTTGCGGTGGTGGAGGGCGAGCCCGTCACCCAGATGCCGCGCGACCTCTACATCCCGCCCGAGGCCCTGCAGGTGTTCCTCGAGGCTTTCGAGGGCCCGCTCGACCTGCTGCTCTACCTGATCCGACGCCAGAACCTCGACATCCTCGACATTCCGATCGCCGAGATCACCCGGCAGTACATGCGCTACATCGAGCTGATGCGCGAGCTGCAGCTCGAGCTGGCCGGCGAGTACCTGCTGATGGCGGCGACGCTCGCCGAGATCAAGTCGCGCATGCTGCTGCCACGGCCGCAGAGCGAGTCGGGCGACGAGGGGCACGACCCGCGCGCCGAGCTCGTCCGACGCCTGCAGGAATACGAGCGCTTCAAGCAGGCAGCCATCGACATGGAAACGCTGCCGCGCGTCGATCGAGACAGTTTTCCCGCATCGGCAGAGCTCGGCGAGCGACGCGTCGTGCGCCTGCTGCCCGAGGTGACGCTGCAGGAAATGCTGGTCGCCCTCAAGGACGTGCTCGAGCGGGTCGACATGTTTGCGCACCACCACGTCAGCCGCGAGCGGCTCTCGGTGCGCCAGCGCATGTCGGATGTCCTCGGCGCGCTCAGGAGCCAGGCGTTCGTCGAGTTCACGCACCTGTTCCGCGCCGAGGAAGGGCGCATGGGCGTGACCGTGACGTTCTCGGCCATCCTCGAGCTGCTGCGCGAGGGCCTCGTCGAGATCGTACAGGCGGAGCCGTTTGCGCCGATCCACGTGCGGGCGGGTTCGCCGCGCCACGTCACGCTGGTCGTGGACAATCAAGCTCCGGAAACCGCGAGCCGGACCGAACCATGAGCGATTCCCCACTGTCACGCGTGCTCGAGGCCGTGCTGCTCGCGGCGGGCCGGCCGGTCGGCATCGAGCAGATGCGCGAGCTTTTCGAGGAACACCAGCGACCGACCGCCGAGGAGGTCCGGGCGGCGCTCGCCGAACTCGAGGCTGACTGCGCCGGACGCGCGTTCGAACTGCGCGAGGTAGCCAGCGGCTGGCGCGTGCAGGTGCGGCCGCCATTCGCGGAGGTCGTCTCGCGCCTCTGGCAGGAGCGGCCGAGCCGGTACTCGCGCGCGCTGCTCGAGACCCTGGCCCTGATCGCCTATCGCCAGCCGATCACGCGCGGCGAGATCGAGGACATCCGCGGCGTCACCGTCAGCACGACGATCATGCGCACGATGCAGGAGCGCGGCTGGGTTCGGGTCGTCGGACACCGGGAGGTACCCGGCCGCCCCGAACTGCTCGGCACGACGCGCGAGTTCCTCGATTACTTCGGTTTGAAGAGCCTCGACGACCTGCCGACGCTCGCCGAGCTGCGCGATCTTGACGACATCAAGGTGCAGCTCGAGTTCCCGGGCGGCGGGCCCGTCCCGCAAATGCCGGCGCTGCCGGCGCCGGCCGCCGGGGATTCGCGGGACGAGGAGGCCACCGTCGACGAGGACGAATCGGATTCGCCATCCGAGCCGGAGTCCCCGACCCTGGTCGCGGCGCCTCCCCGCGACGAACGCAGCTGACCGCCCACTTGGACGAGCGCCTCCACAAGCTGCTGGCCCAGCACGGCATCGGGTCTCGGCGGCAGGTCGAGGAGTGGATTCGTGCGGGCCGGGTGCTCGTCAACGGCCGTCCCGCCGAGGTCGGGCAGCGCGTACGGCCCTCCGACCGCATCACCGTCGACGGGCGCGACGTCTCGAAGCGGATTGCAACGACGCAGTCCCTTCGGGTAATCCTCTATCACAAGCCCGGCGGTGAGATGACGCGTGCCCGCGAGGGCGACGATCGCACCGACATCGAGACCCGATTGCCTTCGCTGCGCTCGGGCCGCTGGCTGCCGATCAACCCGCTCGGCTTCGGCGAGGAGGGCCTGCTGGTCCTGTCCAACGACGGCACGCTCGCCGCCGCCATCGCGCGTAATACGGGCCCTCAGCCCGTCGAGTACCGCGTGCGCGTGCTCCGTCCGCGCGAGGCCGACGACTGGCCCGTCATGCCGCTGCAGGTCGATCTCGACGGCGAAGCGTTGGCGTTCTCGGCAGTGGAGCGCCTCGAGGGCGCGGGGACAAACGTCTGGTTTCGCGTGGCCGCGGAGCGTCCTCTCCGGCGCGGGGCGCTGCGCGCGCTCTTCGATGGCGTTGGACTCAAGGTCAGCCGGACGCTTCTGGTGAGCTGGGGGCCGCTGGCGCTGCCGCGCGACCTGCCGCGCGGTCGCTCACGCGACGCGGACGGCCCGCAGCTCGATGCGTTGCTGGCGCTGGCGGGTCGCAAGAAGCCGCCCCGTCCGCGAGGACCGGCGCGCGGTGCGCGCGACCGGCGTACTACTGCGCGTCGAAGCGGCGCCCGTTGAGTCCGCGTCCGTCGGGCCCCAGCAGGCACAGGAACGGCGCCAGCACCTGCTCGGGCAGGGGTACGGTGGCGGGGTCCTCACCCGGATAGGCCTTGGCGCGCATCGATGTGCGCATTCGCCCCGGGTTGACGCTGTTTACGCGGATCTTCGTGACCGTGTCGATCTCGTCGGCGAGCACCTGCATCAGGCCCTCGACCGCGAACTTCGACGCGGCGTAGGCTCCCCAGTACGCGCGCCCCTGCACCGATACCCCGCTGGTCACGAAGAGCACCGAGGCGTCCTCCGAGGCCCTCAGCAGCGGCAACAATGCCCGGGTCAGGATGAAGGCGGCGTTGACGTTCACGTGCATGACCTTCAGCCACGTCACGACGTCATAGTGCTCGATGGGCGCGCGTTCGCCGAGCAACGAGGCGGCGTGCACGAGCCCGTCGAGCCGTCCGAACTCGTTGCGCACGGCATCCGCGAGCGCTTCGTACTGCGTGGCGTCCGCGCGCTCCAGATCGAGCGGCGCGATCGAGGGACGCGGGCCGCCCGCGGCGACGATGGCATCGTAGATGCGCTCCAGAGCCGGCACCTTGCGGCCGCTGAGCACGACGCGGGCACCCAGGGCCGCGCAGGCCTTGGCGAGCGCGCCGCCGAGGCCGCCCCCCGCTCCGGTGACGAGAATGACGCGGCCTTCCAGCCGGCCGGGCGCTGCTGCGTAGGACTTCACCTCGAGGTCGGTCGGCAATGTCGTCTCTCCGTTGGGTATTCTGACTGGTCAGGCGTAGCGCAGTGCAGTGCGCCAGGCGGTCCAGAGGAGTGCGAACGGCTCCAGCTCGACCCGACCGCCAGGGCGGGCGCCCGCGCCGTCCAGGCGATCTACGAGCCGGACATGCAGCGCCGCGAGAACGAGACCGTGCCGCTGCGTGCGTCGCTGCCCGGGTGTCTCGAGCAGCGACGGCAACGAATGCAGCTGGCGACGCACTCGTTCACGCCATGCCGCAACGAAGCGCTCGGTCCGCGCAGCGGCCGCCGGGTGGCCCATCGACTCAGGATCGATGCCGGCTGCCGCGAGTGCGTCGAGCGGCGCGTACAGGCGGCCACGAGGCACATCGACCGACAGGTCCCGCAGGATCTCCGCCTGGCGGAGCGCGGTGCCCAGCCCGCAGGCGAATTGGCGCTCGGGCTCCGACAGGCTGCGACCGTCCGCCAGCAGCCCGGCGATCAGCACCTGCAGTGCCCCGGCCGACCGGAAGCAGTAGGCGTCGAGTTCCCGCCAGCTTTGATACGTGAAACGCGCAAGGTCGAGGTCCGCGGCGGACGTCAGCTCGTGGAGGAGGGCGAGATCGAGGCTTGAGTGACTCCGCACTGACCCGAGCGCCATAGCGATCGGGTGCGAGGCGTTGCCCGCGGCGAGTCGGTCCAGTTCGACTCGCCACCACTGCAGGCGCGCGTGGGCCGCTTCGTGGGATTCGCTCGCCACGATGCGACGCAACTCCGCCTCGAACGCGTAGAGCGCGCCGAGCGACGCTCGCGCGCCCGCCCCGGAGAACAGCACTGCGAGGTGTCGCGGCGTGCCGCTTGGCAGGCCTTGCTGCAGGGCCTCACGGACCGGCTCCGCGGCGGACCGCTCCGCCTGCTCAGGCATCGGTGGCCGACCCATCTTCCGGGCGGGGCGTGCGCGGCAGCTTCTCCACGGGCGCAAGTTCCTCGATCTCCCGCTCCGGTCGAAGCCCCAGCTCGGTGAACTTGCGCGCGCCAGGCAGGACCTGTCGCTCGAGCGACCCGACCGCGCCGTTGTAGGCGTCGATGCTGGCGCCGAGCGCCTTGCCGATCCGGCCCATGTGCTCGCCGAACTTCGCGAGCCTGCGGTAGAGATCCTCGGCCAGCGACTGGATCCGGGCGGCGTTCTCCGCGAGGGCGTTCTGCCGCCAGCCGTAGGCCACGGCTTTGAGCAGCGCGACGAAGCTCGTCGGCGTCGCCACGATCACGTGCTGGCGGATCGCGTCCTCGAGCAGAGTCGGGATCTGCTCGACGGCCGCCGCCAGGAACTGGTCCCCCGGGATGAACAGGACCACGAAGTCGGGGCTGCGCTCGAACTGGGACCAGTAGGACTTCGAAGCCAGCGCACGCACGCGCTCCATCACGGCTTGTGCGTGCCGGCGCGACGCGACGGCGCGCGCGTCGTCCGTGGTCGCCTCGATGGCCGACAGGTAGGCGTCGAGGGGCGTCTTGACGTCCACCACCAACTGGCGGCCGTCGGGCATGCTGACGATCATGTCCGGGCGCAGCGCGCCGTCCTCGCCAGGCACGTGCACCTGCTCGACGAAATCGCAGTGTTCCACCATGCCCGCGAGTTCGACCAGCCGGCGCAGCGTCATCTCGCCCCACTGGCCGCGCACTTCCGGCCGCCGCAGCGCGGTGACCAGGTTGCGGGTCTCGCGCTGCAGGTCCTGCTGGCCGAGCGTCACGCCTTCGATCGATGCACGCAGTGCGCCGAAGGCCTCGGCGCGCTCCTTCTCGATCCGCGCGATCTGCTCGTGGGTCCGCTGCAGCGCTTCCCGCACCGGCGAGAGCATCGCGGCCACGGCCTGCTCCCGGTCGGCGAGGTCGCGAACGGCGCGCTCGCGCTGCTGGCCGAGCACCTGGCTCGCCATCTGCAGGAACATCTCGCTGTTGCCGCGCAAGGCCTCGCCCGCGGCCGCATCGAACCCGGCACGCAGCCGCTCGGAAGCGAGCGCCAGCGACTGCTCGCGCTCGCGGGCAAGATCGTCCGCAGACTTGAGTTCCGCTCGAGCAACCGCCAGTTCGACCTCGAGCGCATGGGTACGCCGACGTCCGAGCAGCCAGCCCGTCCCAAGCGCCACGAGTGGCAGCAGGACGAGGATCGACAGCAGCGCCGGCGAGGCGTTCATCGTGGCGAACGGCCGGTCGCTGGGATGGGATCGCTGCCGATCCAGGAAAGCAGGTCGGCCGGGCAGGCAACGATGCCGTCGGGTTGCCATCGGTGTGGGTCGTCGTCCGTCGACAGGTACCCGTAGCCGGCGACCACCGTGGTCATGCCGGCGGCACGGCCGGCCTGGATGTCGCGCTCCGCATCACCCACGTACAGGCAGCGCTCCGCCGCGATCCCGATCAGTCCGGCCGCGTGCAGCAGGGGCAGCGGGTGTGGCTTGCGCTGTGCGAGCGTGTCGCCGCTGACCGCGCAGGCGGCACGGCGTCCGAGGCCCAGCGCATCGAGGAGCGGGTCGGTGAGCCAGCGCGGCTTGTTCGTGACGATGCCCCAGGGCGTGGCGCGCGCTTCGAGCGTCGCCAGGACCGCGTCGAAGCCCGGAAACAGGCACGTTCCCTCGGCGATACGCTCGGCATAGAGGTCGAGGAATCGCAGTCGAAGGCGCTCGAACTCCTCGCCCGTGGCCTCGGGAAAACCCAGCGCCACGAGCCGCACGGCGCCGTGCGAGACGACCGGTCGGATGGCCTGCGCGGGCAGCGGCCCCAGGCCGTGCTCGGCGCGCAGCCGGTTGAGCGCGCCGCCCATGTCGGGAGCGGTGTCGAGCAGCGTGCCGTCGAGGTCGAGCAGCAGGGCCTCGTGGCGCTTCGTCATGCCGCGGCACCGTCCGTTGACGGCCGGCGCAAGTGCATCAGGTAGTTCACCCGCGCGTCCGACGTGAGGCGGGCCGCACGGGAGAAGGGGTCGTAATCGAGCCCGGCCACGTCGACGTGCACGAGACCCGCAGTCCGCGCCCAGGCCGCGAGCTCGGACGGTCGTATGAACTTGGCATAGGTGTGTGTGCCCGCCGGCAGCAGGCGCAGCACGTACTCGGCGCCGAGGATGGCCAACGCATAGGCTCGCGGCGTCCGGTTGAGGGTGGAGACGAAGACGTGGCCGCCTGGGCACACGAGCGTCGCCAGCGCGGCGACGACCGCCTCGGGATCCGGCACGTGCTCGAGCATCTCCATGCAGGTGACCACGTCGTAGCATGCCGCATGGGCGCGAGCGTGCTGCTCCGCCGACTCGATCCGGTAATCGACGGCGACGCCGGCGTCGAGTGCGTGCAGCCGCGCGACCTCGACGAGCTCCGCGGCGAGGTCGAGTCCAACCACGCGCGCGCCCTGACGCGCCATGGCCTCGGCCAGCAGTCCGCCGCCGCAGCCGACGTCGGCGACCGCCGTGCCTGCCAGCGACCCGGCCCGTTCGACGTACCGCAGGCGAACCGGATTGAGGTCGTGCAGGGGGCGCATCTCACCGTCCGGATCCCACCAGCGACTGGCCGCCGCTTCGAAGCGGGCGAGCTCGGCCGGATCCGCGTTCAAATGATCAGTCATCGGCGGCAGTCTCCTCGTCGGCGTTCGCATCGAGCCGCGCCCGCCACGTTTCGGCTCGCTCGAGGATCCCGGATTCGTCCATCAACGTCAGTCGAGCGTCGGCGAGCAGGCGCCGGCCAGCGACCCAGGTGTCGGTGACCTGCTGCGAAGAGGCCGCGTAGATGACGGCCGTCGCAACGTCGTGGATGGGCCAGCTGCGAGCGGCGCGCAAGTCCAGGCAGCACAGGTCCGCCCACTTGCCGGGCAGCAGGCTCCCCGTCAGTTCACCGAGGCCGAGCGCACGGGCGCCTTCGAGCGTGGCCATGCGCACGAGGTCGGTGGCGACGAGTTCGCCAGGCGAGGCGGCGACCCCGGCGGACAGGAGCCCGGCGATGCGTGCTTCCGACAGCAGGTCGAGGTCGTTGTTCGAGGCCGCCCCGTCGGTGCCGAGCGCGACGCGGACGCCGCGACCGAGCAGCCGGGCCACTGGGCAGACACCGGCGCCGTGACGGAGGTTCGATTCCGGACAGTGCACGACGCCTGCCCCCGAACCGGCCAGAAGGTCGATATCGCGGGGTTCGACCTGCGTCATGTGGATCGCCACCAGCTGCGGGCTGACGAGTCCGAGGGCCGCGAGCCGGTCGATGGGACGGCGCCCGAAATCGCGCAGGCTCCGTTCGATCTCGAGGGCCGTCTCGTGCAAGTGCAGCGCGACCGGCACGTCGAGTTCGTCGGCCAGGCGGCGGACCCGGGACAGCGTGGCATCGGACGCCTGCTGCACGGCCTGTGGCGCAAAGTGCATCGTGACCAGCGGGTCGCCCACGTACTGGTCGCGAAGGTGCATTGCGCGATCGATGTATTCGTCCGCGCTGGCGGCCCAGCTCGAAGCGGTCTCGGCCACCACGAGCCCGACGCTGGCACGCATGTGGGCGGCCGACGCCGCCCGTGCTACCACGTCCGGCCAGAGCTGCATGTCCCCGAAGCAGGTGATTCCGCCACGCAGCATCTCGGCCATCGCGAGCTCGGTTCCGTCGCGGACGAACTCGGGATCCGCGGCACGCCCGCCGTGCGGCCACGCGGCCGTGGGCAGCCAGCGACCGAGCGGGAGGTTCTCAGCGCGGCCGCGCTGCAGCACCAGTCCGGCGTGCGTGTGGGCGTTGACGAGCCCCGGAAGCAGGACGTGGTGCGGTCGCTCGATCGTCTCGTGGGCGTCGAAGCGCAGGCGTGCCTCGGCGGCCGGCGCCACCGCGACGATGCGCCCGGCACGGATTGCCAGGGCGTGGTCCTCGAGCACGCGGCCGTCCGGTTCGACCGGAAGTACCCAGCGGGCACAGACGAGCGTGTCGATGGGCTCCATGCGGACCGGGTCGAGAGGAGGGGTGCGTATGGTATCATTCCGCGTCTTTGGGCTGGCCCCGTGCCGCCCGTCGCGGCCCACAGATAACCCACATAAAGCCCATCGCATCCATGGCTGAAATCGCCCGCGAAATCCTGCACGTCAATCTCGAAGACGAGATGAAACGCTCGTACCTCGACTATGCGATGAGCGTCATCGTGGGGCGAGCGCTGCCCGACGTCCGCGACGGCCTCAAGCCCGTGCACCGTCGCGTCCTCCACGCGATGCGCGAGCTCGGCAACGAGTGGAACAAGTCGTACAAGAAGTCCGCCCGCGTCGTGGGCGACGTGATCGGCAAGTACCACCCGCACGGCGATACGGCCGTTTACGACACGATCGTGCGCATGGCGCAGCCGTTCTCGATGCGCTACCTGCTCGTGGACGGCCAGGGCAATTTCGGCTCGGTGGACGGCGACGCCCCGGCGGCGATGCGCTACACCGAGGTGCGCATGTCGCGACTGGCGGGCGAGCTGCTTGCCGACATCGACAAGGAGACGGTGGACTTCGTCGCGAACTACGACGAGTCCGAGTCCGAGCCGTCGGTGCTGCCGACGCGCGTCCCGAACCTGCTGGTGAACGGCTCCTCCGGCATCGCGGTTGGCATGGCGACCAACATCCCGCCCCACAACCTCACCGAGGTCATCAACGCCTGCATCGCGCTCATCGACAACCCGGCGATCACGATCCCCGAGCTGATGGAGCACGTCCCAGGGCCGGACTTCCCGACCGCCGGCATCATTAACGGGGCGCGCGAGATCCACAGCGCGTACACCACCGGGCGCGGCCGGCTGGTGGTGCGGGCCCGAACCGAGATCGAGGAGATCGACGATCACGGCCGCGAGGCCATCATCGTCACCGAGCTGCCCTACCAGGTGAACAAGGCCAGGCTGCTCGAGCGCATCGCGGACCTCGTGCGCGGCAAGCTCATCGAGGGCATCTCCGAGCTGCGCGACGAGTCGGACAAGGACGGCATGCGGGTCGTCATCGAGCTCAAGCGCGGCGAGAACTCGGACATCGTCGTCAACAACCTCTACAAGCAGACGCCGATGGAGTCGGTTTTCGGCGTCAACATGGTCGCTCTGCAGGACGGCCAGCCGAAGCTGATGAACCTCAAGGACATCATCGAGGCCTTCCTGCGTCACCGCCGCGAGGTCGTGACCCGCCGCACGGTGTTCGACCTGCGCAAGGCGCGCGAGCGCGGGCACATCCTCGAGGGCCTGGCGATCGCGCTCGCCAACATCGACGAGGTGATCGCTCTGATCAAGGCCTCGCCGACTTCGGCCGAGGCGAAGGCGGGCCTGATGGCGCGGGTGTGGACCTCCGGCGTGGTGCCCCAGATGCTCGAGCGCGCGGGCGCCATCCAGACCCGGCCCGACGGACTCGGCAGCGAGTTCGGCCTGCGCGAAGGCCAGTACCGGCTGTCCGAGGTCCAGGCGCAGGCCATCCTCGACCTGCGGCTGCACCGGCTCACCGGCCTCGAGCAGGACAAGATCCTCGCCGAGTACGGCCAGTTGCTCGACCTCATCCGCGACCTGAGCGACATCCTCGCGCGCCCGGAGCGCCTGCTCGAGGTGATCCGCCAGGAACTGCTCGAGATCCGCGAGCAGTACGGCGACGGGCGGCGCACGCGCATCGACGCCGACGAGTCCGACCTCACGATCGAAGACCTGATCACGCCCGAGGACATGGTCGTTACGCTCTCGCACGGCGGTTACGCCAAGGCGCAGCCGGCCAGCGAATACCGTGCCCAGGGGCGCGGCGGGCGCGGCCGGTCCGCCACGTCCATGAAGGACGAGGACTTCATCGACAAGCTGTTCGTCGCCAACACGCACGACACGCTGCTTTGCTTCTCGAGCAAGGGCCAGCTCTACTGGCTCAAGGTGTATCGCCTGCCGCAGGCCGGGCGCGGTTCGCGCGGCAAACCAATCGTGAACCTGTTGCCGCTCGAGCCGGAGGAGCGCATCACTGCCGTGCTGCCGATCCGCGAATACCAGGACGACCACTTCGTGTTCATGGCGACGGCGGCTGGCACGGTCAAGAAGACGCCGCTGTCCGCGTTCTCCCGGCCGCGTTCGGCGGGAATCATCGCCGTCGCGCTCGGCCCGGGCGACCGGCTGGTCGGCGTGGCGATCACGGACGGCCTTCGCGACGTCATGCTCTGCAGCTCGAGCGGCAAGGCCGTGCGCTTCGCCGAGGACGACGTTCGGGCGATGGGGCGCACGGCGGCCGGCGTGCGTGGCATAAGGCTGCCGCCCGAGGAGGAGGTGATCTCGCTCATCATCCCCGATGCCGACGGCCTGATCCTGACCGCCTCCGAGAACGGCTTCGGCAAGCTTACGTCCGTCGAGGAGTTCCCGCGCCACGGTCGCGGCGGGCAGGGCGTGATCGCCATGCAGACCACGGAGCGCAACGGCCGCCTGGTGGCCGCCACGCAGGTGTCGGTGACCGACGAGCTGATGCTCATGAGCTCGAGCGGCACGCTGGTGCGCACCCGCGCCGGCGAAATTTCGGTGCTGGGCCGGAACACGCAGGGCGTGCGCCTGATTCGCCTCGACGACGGGGAGCGTCTCATCGGGGTCGAGCCAGTGGAACCGGAGAGTGTCGATGAGGACGCGGCTGCCGGCGACGAAGCGGGCTCCGCCGAAACGCCGCCGTCGGAGCCCTCCGCGCCTGCCTGAACCGGCCGGCCGCGTGGGGCGTTTGCACCGGGCGTCCGACTGTTACACTGCGCTGCAACATCAAACGGGGATCCGCCCGCATGAGCCGTGTATTCAATTTCAGCGCCGGCCCGGCCGCGCTGCCCGCCGAAGTGCTGGAGCAGCTGCGGGACGAGATGCTCGACTGCCAGGGGCAGGGCATGTCGGTCATGGAGATGAGCCACCGCGGCAAGGCCTTCGTCGGCATCGCTAGCCAGGCCGAGTCAGACCTTCGCGAACTGCTCGCGATCCCTTCGGGCTACAAGGTCCTGTTCCTGCAGGGCGGCGCCACCGCGCAGTTCGCCGCGATCCCCCTCAACCTGACTCGTCCCGACTCGGTCGCGGACTACGTCAACACGGGCGCCTGGTCGAAAAAGGCGATCGCCGAGGCGAAGCGCTACTGCAAGGTCAATATCGCGGCGGATGCCGGCGGCAAGTATTCATCCGTGCCGCCGCGCGACACGTGGACGCTGACGCCCGGTGCGGCGTACGTCCATTACACGCCGAACGAGACCATCGGCGGCGTGGAGTTTCCGTTCGTTCCGGAGACCGGCGAGTCGCCCCTGGTCGCGGACATGTCATCCACGATCCTCTCACGGCCGATCGACGTCAGCCGGTTCGGCGTGATCTACGCCGGCGCGCAGAAGAACATCGGTCCCGCGGGACTCGTGGTGGTGATCGTGCGCGAGGACCTGCTCGGTCGCGCGCGTGCCGACGTGCCAACCGTATTCGACTGGACGGCAATGGCCGCCGACGGCTCGATGCTCAACACACCGGCCACTTACAGCTGGTACGTGGCCGGCGCGGTGTTCGGCTGGATCAAGCGCCAGGGCGGGCTCGCGGCCATGGAGCGACAGAACCGCGCCAAGGCAGAGGCGCTCTACGCCGCGATCGACAGCTCCGGCTTCTACAGCAATCCGGTCGTGCCCGAGTGCCGCTCGTGGATGAACGTGCCGTTCACGCTGCCTAACGCCGACCTCGACAAGCCCTTCCTGGAGGGCGCCAAGGCCGCCGGCCTCGTGGCACTGGCCGGGCATCGATCGGTGGGTGGCATGCGCGCCAGCATCTACAACGCCATGCCGATGGCCGGCGTCGAGGCGCTGGTCGGGTACATGCGGGAGTTCCAGGTCCGGCACGGCTGAGGCGGCACGATGTCCTTCAAGATCCTCACGCTCAACAACATCTCGGTCCGGGGCCTGGAGCGTCTGCCGCGCGACCGCTACGAGGTGGCCTCCGAGATCGGTCACCCGGATGCCGTGCTGCTGCGCTCGGCGGACATGCACACGATGCAGATCCCCGCCAGCGTGCTCGCGGTGGCCCGGGCGGGGGCGGGCACCAACAACGTGCCGGTGGCGCAGCTGAGTCGTCGCGGCGTGCCCGTCTTCAACGCCCCGGGCGCGAATGCGAACGCGGTCAAGGAGCTTGTGCTCGCCGGTCTGTTCCTGTCGGCGCGAAACATATGCCAGTCCTGGGCGTATGTTCGCTCCCTGGAGGGCGACGACCACGCCATCGAAGCGGCCGTCGAGAAGGGCAAGAAGAAGTTCGTGGGCTACGAACTGCCCGGCCGCACGCTCGGCGTGGTTGGCCTCGGGGCCATCGGCGTCGAGGTTGCGAACGCGGCCCTCGGGCTGCGCATGAAAGTGCTGGGGTACGACCCCCAGATCACCGTGCAGCGCGCATGGCAGCTCTCGTCCGGCGTCGAGCAGGCGCTGAGCCTCGACGACCTGTTCGCGCGCTGTGACGCAGTTACCGTGCACGTGCCGCTCAACGACGCCACGCGCGGGTTCGTGAACGACGCGCGCCTTCGCCTGATGCGGCCGGGCGGCGTGGTGCTGAACTTCGCGCGCGCCGCCATCGTGGACGAGTCCGCGATCCTGGCCGCCCTCGATCGTGGCCACCTCGCGACTTACGTCTGCGATTTCCCGACCCGTGCGTGCAAGGACCACGCGAAAGTGGTCGCGTTGCCGCACCTCGGCGCCTCCACGGGCGAGGCGGAGGAGAACTGCGCCGTCATGGTGGCGGACACGCTGCGGGACTTCCTCGAGAACGGCAACGTCCGCAACTCCGTGAATTTTCCGGAAGCCGTCCTGCCGCGCGTGGGCGACAATCGGCTTGCGATCTCGAACGACAACGTTCCGAACATGGTCGGCCAGATCTCGACCTGCCTCGCCGATGCCGGCCTCAACATCGCCGACCTGCTCAACAAGTCGCGCGGGGACATTGCGTACACGCTGATCGACACCGACGCGCCGATTCCGGCCGACGTGCTCGCGAAGCTGCGTGCCATTCCCGGCGTGCTCGCCGCCCGGACGCTGTGACCATGGCGCGATCCGGGAAGGGGGCGACCGTGCCGCGCCGCAAGCCGGTCAAGGCCGGTTCCAAGCGCGCGGTTTCGCCGCCTCCGAAGCCCGGGCTGGAATCCATCCGCGAACGCATCGACGCGGTCGATGCCGATCTGCACGCGCTGATCAACGAGCGGGCGAAGCTTGCCCAGCAGGTCGGGATCTCGAAGCACGCCGCCGGGCACACCGTGGATTTCTACCGTCCGGAGCGCGAGGCGCAGGTGCTGCGGCAGGCCCTCGAGCGCAATCAGGCAGAGCGCGGACCGTTGCGGGACGAAGAGATCCTGCGGCTCTTCCGCGAGATCATGTCGGCCTGCCTCGCGCAACAGGAGCCGCTCAAGGTCGGATTCCTCGGTCCGGAGGGCACGTTCACGCAGCAGGCGGTGTACAAGCAGTTCGGCCACTCGGTTCGTGGGCTGCCACTCAGCTCCATCGAGGAGGTATTCCACGAGGTCGAGTCGGGCACGGCCGATTTCGGCGTGGTGCCCATCGAGAACTCGAGCGAGGGCACGGTCAACAGCACGCTCGACATGTTCCTGATCTCGCCCCTCGGCATCTGCGGCGAGGTCGAGCTGCGCATTCACCACAACCTCATGGGCCAGATGAGCGCCCTCGACCGGGTCCGGCGGATCTGCGCGCACCCACAGGCGCTCGCGCAGTGTCGCGGCTGGCTGGCCGAGCACATGACGGGCGTGGAACGCGTGCCGGTCGCAAGCAATGCCGAAGGCGCGCGCCGCGCCCGTGACGAAGACGGCACCGCGGCGATCGCGCCAATGGCCGCGGCGGAGGTCTACGGCCTCAACGTACTCGTGCCGGAGATCGAGGACCGACCCGACAACACCACGCGCTTTCTCGTCATCGGGCGCAAGTCGTTCCCGCCCAGCGGCCAGGACAAGACGACGCTGCTCGTTTCCGCTGCCCACACCGGCGCGCCCGGCGCGCTGTTCCGCCTGCTCGAACCGTTCGCCACGCATGGCATCAGCATGACGCGCATCGAGTCGCGCCCCTCGCGCCGCCGCAAGTGGGATTACGTCTTCTTCATCGACCTAGAGGGCCACGTGTCGGACGATTCCCTGGCGAGCGCGCTCGAGGAACTCAAGGGCCAGGCATCTCTATGCCGCGTCCTCGGCTCCTATCCGCGGGCGATCCTCTGACGGCGGCGCAGGCGGTGAGCGACTTCATCGTCGAACCATCCCCGGGAGTCGCCGGACGGGTCAGGGTCCCGGGCGACAAGTCCATTTCCCATCGGGCGCTGATGCTCGGCGCCATCGCCTCCGGAACCACGCGCGTCACGGGCTTCCTGGAGGGCGAGGACTGCCTCGCGACGCTGCGGGCCGTGACCAGCCTCGGTGCCCGGATCGAACGGCCCTCGGCCGGCGAGGTGTGGATCGAAGGTGTCGGCCTCGCGGGATTCGCCGCCCCCACGTCCGTGCTCGACATGGGCAATGCAGGCACGGCGATGCGGCTCTTCATGGGCCTGCTCGCGGGCCAGTCGTTCGATTCGGAGCTGGTCGGCGACCAATCCCTGATGCGACGACCGATGGAGCGGGTCGCCCGCCCGCTGCGGGACATGGGCGCCCGCATCGAGACCCTGGACGGCCGCCCGCCGGTACGCATCCACGGCGGGCCACGGCTGCACGGCATCCGCTACGCGATGCCGATGGCGAGCGCCCAGGTGAAATCGGCGCTGCTGCTGGCCGGCCTGTATGCAGAGGGCGCGACCACCGTCATCGAGCCTGCCGTCACGCGCGACCACACCGAGCGCATGCTGCAGAGCTTCGGGGTGGACGTCTCCGCGCGGGGCGGCACCGTCACGCTGCATCCCCCGTCGAGGCTCGACGCCACGCCCGTCGCGGTGCCGGGGGACTTCTCTTCGGCGGCCTTCTTCATCGTAGCCGCCTGCATCGGTGCGCGAGCTCCCGTCCTGATCGAAGGCGTGGGGGTAAACCCGACGCGCAGCGGTCTGCTCGAGATGCTCGCCCTGATGGGCGCGGATCTTCGGCTCGTCAACCATCGCAGTGCCGGCGCCGAGCCGGTGGCGGACATCGAGGTGCGGCCCGCGACGTTATCGGGCATCCGCGTGCCGGAGCGTCTCGTGCCGATCGCGATCGACGAGTTTCCGGCCTTCTTCGTCGCCGCCGCCTGTGCCCGGGGCGAGACGCTGGTCACCGGGGCCGAGGAACTGCGGGTCAAGGAGAGCGACCGCATCGCCGTCATGGCCCGTGGACTCGACGCGGTCGGCGTTCGCAACGAGGTGCTGCCGGACGGCCTGCGGATCGAGGGCGGATCCATCGAGGGTGGCGTCGTGGACAGCCACGGCGACCATCGAGTGGCGATGGCATTCGCGGTCGCGAGCCTGCGCGCTTCGGGCGCCATCGAGATCCGTGACGTCGCAAACGTCGCCACGTCGTTTCCGGGCTTCGCGACGGTCGCCCGCTCGGTCGGCCTGCGGGTCGAGGAGCGCGGCTGATGGCGGAGCCCGTGCCAGTCATCGCCATCGATGGTCCGAGCGGCTCGGGCAAGGGGACGGTCGCGCGACTCGTGGCAGAGCGCCTCGGCTGGCACCTGCTCGACAGCGGCGCGCTCTACAGGCTGGTGGCCCTGGCGGGTGCGGGGATCGGGCTCGATGCTGGCGACGAACACGGTCACGCGGCGGTCGCGGCCGCCCTCGATGCGCGATTCGAGATCGATGCAGCCGGCGCCGAGCGGATCGTTCTCGCGGGCACGGACGTCACCGGGCAACTGCGAGCCGAGACCACCGGCAACATGGCCTCGGTGGTTGCCGCGATGCCGGCCGTCCGGACCGCGCTTTTCGAGCGCCAGCGGGCCTTCGCGAGGCCGCCGGGGCTGGTAGCCGACGGTCGCGACATGGGAACGGTGATCTTTCCGACGGCGGGACTCAAGGTTTTCCTCACCGCCAGCGCCGAAGAGCGGGCCCTCCGTCGCTATAAGCAGTTGAAAGAAAAGGGCCTCGCTGCTAGTCTTGCCGGCCTTTCGCAGGAAATCCTCGAACGGGACCAGCGGGACGCGGCCCGATCCACGGCGCCGCTCAGGCCCGCCGGGGACGCGGTGCTCATCGACTCGACAGGCGTGCCCGTCGAAGCGGTGGTGCATCGCATCCTCGACCTCGCAAGAGTCCGGTTCCCTGCGATCCGATGACGACAACTTGCCGCGCTAGCGGTGAGGTGTATTCGTTTCAAACAGTCGCCCGGCAGGATGCTGGTGCGGTACTTGCAACCCTTCGCGGGCGGGATGCCGGCGGAGCAACGGGCCAGTGGCCCTGGACAACCGAATGACCGAGAGTTTTGCGCAACTGTTCGAAGAAAGCCTGGCGAGCCAGCGGATTCGCCCCGGCCAGATCCTCACCGGCCGCGTGATCGAAGTCGGACCCGACGTCGTTCTGGTGAGCGCCGGCCTCAAGTCCGAGGCAGTGATCCCGACGCAGCAGTTCAAGAACGAACGCGGAGAGATCGAGGTCAGCGTCGGCGACGAGGTCGAGGTCGCACTCGACAGCGTCGAGGACGGCTCCGGCGAAACCCGCCTGTCGCGCGAGAAGGCCAAGCGTGCCCGCACCTGGGAGCGCCTCGAGACGGCGTTCGAGAAGGGCGAGGTCGTCACCGGCCTCATCAACGGGCGGGTGAAAGGTGGATTCACCGTCGAGATCGACTTCGTGCGCGCGTTCCTTCCCGGCTCGCTCGTGGACGTGCGCCCGGTGCGCGACCCGAGCTACCTCGAGGGCAAGACGCTCGAGTTCAAGGTCATCAAGCTCGACCAGAAGCGCAACAACGTCGTCGTGTCGCGGCGCGCCGTCGTCGAGCAGGAATACAGCGCCGAGCGCAGCGAACTGCTCGAGAAACTGCAGGAAGGCGTCGTCGTGCGCGGCGTGGTCAAGAACCTCACCGACTACGGTGCGTTCGTGGACCTCGGCGGCATCGACGGCCTGCTGCACATCACGGACATGGCCTGGAAGCGGGTCAAGCACCCCTCCGAGGTCGTCAACGTCGGCGACGAAGTCGACGTTCGCATCCTCAAGTTCGACCGCGAGCGCCAGCGCGTCAGCCTGGGGCTGAAGCAGCTCGGGGCGGACCCGTGGCAGAACATCGCGCGGCGCTACCCGTCCAGCACGCGACTGTTCGGCAAGGTCACGAACATCGCCGACTACGGCTGCTTCGTCGAGATCGAGGACGGCGTCGAGGGCCTGGTTCACGTCTCCGAGATGGACTGGACCAACAAGAACGTCAACCCCGCCAAGGTCGTGCACATCGGCGAGGAAGTCGAAGTCATGGTGCTCGACATCGACGAGGAACGCCGCCGTATCTCGCTCGGCATAAAGCAGTGCAAGCCCAATCCCTGGCGCGAGTTCGCGGACAACTACAACCGCGGTGACCGCGTCGCCGGCCAGATCCGCTCGATCACCGACTTCGGCCTGTTCATCGGGCTGCCGGGCGGCATCGACGGCCTGGTGCACCTCTCCGACCTGTCCTGGGAAGTGCCGGGCGAAGAGGCGGTGCGCAGCTACCAGAAGGGCCAGGAACTCGAGGCGATCGTGGTCGCGATCGATCCGGAGCGAGAGCGCATCTCGCTCAGCGTCAAACAGCTCGCCAAGGACCCGTTCTCGACCTGGATCGCCGAGCATCCGAAGGGCAGCATCGTGCGCGGTCTCGTCCGCGAGGTGGATGCCAAGGGCGCGATCGTGGACCTCGGCGGCGGCATCGACGGCTACCTGCGCGCCTCCGAGCTGTCGCGGGACCGCGTCGAGGACGCGCGCGCGTTCCTGAAGGTGGGCGACGAGGTGGAGGCCAAGTTCACGGCGGTGGACCGCAAGGTCCGCACCATCGCACTGTCCATCAAGGCCAAGGAGATGAGCGAGGAAGCGGAGGCCGTGTCCCAGTACCGGTCCGACTCCTCGACAGGCACGAGCCTCGGCGACCTGCTCAAGGAGCAGATTTCCGGCGAGTAATGCCGGCTGCCGCGGCGGCCACCGGTTCGGACCGGTGGCCGCCGCTGAATCTCTGAATGATGGACCAGACCCCGGGGAGGAGCGGAGTGGACGGCGAGCGCAGCATGACGAAGTCTGAGCTCATCGAGCTCATCGCCGCGAAGCAGAGCCACCTTCCCGCCAAGGACGTAGAGCTGGCGGTCAAGCAGGTCCTCGAGATCATGAGTGACGCGCTCGCGCAGGGACAGCGCATCGAGATCCGCGGCTTCGGCAGCTTCAGCCTGCATTTCCGGCCGCCGCGGCAGGGTCGCAATCCCAAGACGGGCGAGACGGTGGCGCTGGCCGGCAAGCACGTTCCGCATTTCAAGCCTGGGAAGGACCTGCGCGAGCGGGTGAACGGGCCCGAGGCCGACGAGCAGCCTTTCGGGGCTGCCTGAGACGGGCCGGGCGTTGCTGCGCCGAGCCGCCGTCGTCAGTGCCGTGCTGCTGCTCGTGGCGGCCGCAGTGCTTTTCACCGCACTGAACCAGCAGCACTTCGAGGTGGATGTCGCGATTGCACGCTTCGGCGTGTCGTCGGGACTCGCTCTGCTGATCGCATTTGCCGCCGGACTGGTTGCCGGCGCGCTTTGGCGTTCGGCCTGGATCGCCAGGCTCCTGGCCGACCGCGGCCGCCTGCGCAACGCCCTCAGGCTGGCGGAGGCGCGCCGTCCCGCATCGGCCACTCCTGCTGACGGCGACTGAGCCGACGCCTCCGACACCCCGCCGGGCGTCGCGCAAATCTGCGCGAACCGGGCCTGTTTGCGTCGGCGCAGACCGGGCGCCTTCGGTAGGTTTCCGCCGACCGCACCCATTCCGGGACTGCGGCAACGGAAGCCCAAGGAGGCCGTCATGTCAATTCACACCCGTACGTTCGTCCAGGCGCTGATCGCGAGCCTGCTCCCTGTCGCGGCATGGGCCGGTCCGGTCAACGTCAACACCGCGGATGCGAGCACACTTGCGCGCGAACTCGACGGCATCGGAGCGGTCAAGGCCCAGGCGATCGTCGAGTACCGGCAGAAGAACGGCCCGTTCCGCGCCGCGGAAGACCTGCTCAAGGTGCAGGGCATCGGCCAGCGCGTACTCGACCAGAATCGCTCCAATATCCGGATCGAGAAGGCAGGCCAGGCGCCATCGGCGGCCACCAAGCCGGCGTCTGCCAGGCAGCCAACCGCAGGCAACTGACCTCCGCGGGCGGGCCGCGCGGGCTGCCGTCCAGTGCGGACGGCAGCCCGTCATGCGGCTGCGGATCGAGCCCCCAGGGATGCGGATCCGCTATGATTCCCCGTTAATGGACGAAACCACGACGGGTTGCTCATGACGCGGATCAGGACGGCGGTATTTCCCGTGGCAGGGCGCGGCACGCGCTTCCTGCCAGCCACGAAGGCCAGCCCGAAGGAGATGCTGCCGATTGTCGACAAGCCGCTGATCCAGTACGCGGCAGAGGAAGCGCTCGCTGCGGGCGCGGACAAGCTGGTGTTCATCACGGGCTACGCCAAGCGCGCGATCGAGGACCACTTCGACACCGACCATGAGCTCGAGAAGGAACTCGAGGCGCAGGGCAAGCAGCAGTTGCTCGAGGCGGTGCGAGGCATCGTGCCGTCTTATGCGAGCTGCATCTACATCCGGCAACCCGCGCCCCTCGGTCTGGGTCACGCGGTGCTGTGCTCGAGGCCGGCCGTGGGGGACGAGCCCTTCTTCATCCACCTCGCCGATGACCTGATCGACGCCGAGGAGCCATGCCTGAAACAGATGGCGCGCATCTTCGATGAACACCGGGCCAGCGTGCTCGGCGTGCAGACGGTCGATCGCATGGAAACGGACAAGTACGGGATCGTCGCGGTCCAGCCCTTCGGCGAGCGCCTTTCGCGCGTCGAGCGGATCGTCGAGAAGCCCCGGCCTGAGGATGCGCCATCGACGCTCGCCGTCGTGGGGCGCTACCTTCTCACTCCGGCCGTCTATGGCCGGCTCGAGACCACGGGGCGCGGCGCCGGGGGCGAGATCCAGCTGACGGACGGGATTGCCGCTCTCATGGCCGACGAGACCGTGCTCGCCTATGCATTCCAGGGCAAGCGCTACGACTGCGGCTCCAAGCTCGGCTATCTCGAGGCCACCGTCGAATTCGGCCTGCGTCACGCCGAGCTCGGGGCATCCTTCGGCGAGTACCTGCAGCGACTGACATCCGGGCGCCCCGGCTGACCCGGAGCCGCGAGGAGTGAACATGCAGACGAATACGGAGCTTCAGGCGCGGCGCGATGCCGCAATCGCGCGCGGCATCTCGAACCAGCTGCCCGTCTTCGTGGCTCGCGCGGAAAACGCCGAGATCTGGGACGTCGAGGGCCGCCGCTACGTCGATTTCGCGGGCGGTATCGCGGTGCTCAACACCGGGCACGTGCACCCGCGCGTGAAGGCGGCCGTGGCGGCCCAGCTCGGGGCGTTCAGTCACACGTGCTTCATGGTCACGCCGTACGAGGTGGCGGTCGAGCTTGCCGAGAAGCTCAATCGGCTCGCGCCGGGATCGACCCCCAAGAAGTCGATTTTCGTCACCACGGGCGCCGAGGCGGTCGAGAACAGCATCAAGATCGCCCGGGCGCACACCGGTCGATCCGCCGTGGTCGCATTCGGCGGCGGTTTTCATGGGCGCACGTTCATGGCCATGGCGCTGACGGGCAAGGTTGCTCCCTACAAGGCGGGCTTCGGTCCGATGCCGGCCGAGATCCACCACGCACCGTTCCCGATCCCGTACCACGGAGTGAGCGTGCGGCAGAGCCTCGATGCACTCGAGCACATCTTCAAGTACGACGTCGAGCCGTCGCGGGTCGCCGCCATCATCGTCGAACCGGTGCAGGGCGAGGGTGGCTTCTACGTCGCTCCGCCGGAGTTCCTGCAGGCGCTGCGGCGGCTGTGCGACCAGCACGGCATCGTCCT
Organism: uncultured Gammaproteobacteria bacterium; assembly: GCA_963712815.1. Taxonomy (GTDB): domain Bacteria; phylum Pseudomonadota; class Gammaproteobacteria; order Steroidobacterales; family Steroidobacteraceae; genus RPQJ01. The sequence continues at coordinate 95,799 of CAVQJL010000012.1, read as the reverse complement.
GGTGATCGACGAGATCCAGAGCGGCTTCGCGCGCACCGGCCGGATGTTCGCGATCGAGCACGCGGGCGTGGAGCCCGACCTGATGACCCTGGCGAAGAGCCTTGCAGGCGGGTTCCCGCTGGCCGCGGTGGTAGGCAAGGCGAGCATCATGGATGCGCCGGGACCGGGCGGGCTCGGGGGGACCTACGCCGGCTCGCCAATCGCCTGCGCCGCCGCCCTGGCGGTCCTCGAGGTGATCGAAGCCGAGCAGCTTTGCCGTCGGGCCGAGGCGATCGGGGCGACCATGATCACCGCCTTGCGCGAACTCCAGCGGGAGATCCCCGCGATCGGCGAAGTGCGCGGCCTCGGCGCGATGGTTGCAATGGAACTCGTCCGGGACGGCGATCCGCACGCGCCCGACGCGGACCTGACACGGGCGCTGGTGAAGCGCGCGGCCGAGAAAGGACTCGTGATCCTGTCCTGCGGCCTCTACGGCAATGTGGTCCGCTTCCTCGTTCCGCTCACGGCCTCGGATGCGATCGTGCGCGAGGGTCTCGCGATCGTCGCGGGATCGTTGCGCGAGCTCACAGCGGCGGCGATTCCGGTCGCCGTCAACGGCTGAAGCGCCTGGCGAGGCCGCAGCCAGCGGGAGGACCCGCGGGAAGGTGGCTCCGACACCTGGATTCGAACCAGGGACCCGCTGATTAACAGTCAGCTGCTCTACCGCTGAGCTATGTCGGAACTGGAGGGCGCGGAATTCTCCGGAATGAAGGCGCCTTAGTCAAGGAACCGCGATCAGCTCTCGCGCAGCACCTTGCCCATGCGATCGAGTGCCATCTCGAGCGTCTGCATGCTCACGGCGAACGAAAAGCGGATGTGGCCGGGTGCGCCAAAGCCTGTCCCGGGCACGCCCGCGACACCCGCCTTCTCGAGCAGGAACTCGGCGAATTCGTGATCGTCGGCCAGGCCGAGATTGCGGATGGCACCGGAAACGTCGCAGAACGCATAAAAGGTGCCTGCGCCCGGCAGCACCCGAAAGCCGGGCAGCGCGTTCAGCCCGGCGTTGAAAAAATCGTGCCGGGTCTTGAAGTGCCGGTTCATCTCGGCGACGCAGGCCTGGTCGCCGCTCAGCGCCGCTACGGCCGCCTTCTGCGCGATCGATGAGGGGTTCGAGGTGCTCTGGCTCTGGATCGTTGCCATCGCATCCACGATCGTCGCGGGGCCGCCGCAGTAGCCGATGCGCCAGCCGGTCATGGCGTAACTCTTCGAAACGCCGTTGATAGTGACGGTACGGTCGTAGAGGTCGGGGCAGGCCGTCAGGAAGCTCGCGAACGGTTCCTTCGCCCAGTAGATGTGTTCGTACATGTCGTCCGTGGCGACCAGCACGTCGGTATGGCGGCGCAGGACGGCCCCGAGCGCGTGTAATTCTGCGCTCGTGTATGCGGCACCCGTCGGATTGCTCGGGCTGTTGAGCATGAAGAGTCGGGTCCGCGGCGTGATGGCCGCCTCGAGCTGCGCGGGCGTGATCTTGTAGCCCTGCTCGGGGCCCGCGTACGGCGTCACGGGCGTACCCTCGGCGAGGAGGGCGATGTCGGGGTATGAGACCCAGTACGGTGCCGGGATGATGACCTCGTCGCCCGGGTCGATCACGGCCATGAACAGGTTGTAGATCGTCTGCTTGGCGCCCGTGGACACAAGGATCTGCGGGCGCGTGTACTCGATGCCGTTGTCCCGCTTGAACTTCGCGATGATCGCGTCCTTGAGATCGGGGATGCCCTCTACCGCCGTATAGCGGGTGAACCCCTTGCGAATCGCCTCGACGCCCGCATCCGCGATGTGTACCGGGGTGTCGAAGTCGGGCTCGCCGACGCCCAATCCGACGATGTCGCGACCCTGCGCCTTGAGCCTTGCGACTCGGCCCGTGAGTGCGACGGTGGGCGAGGGCTTGACGCGCTTGAGGCGCTCGGCGAGTACGATGGCCAAGGTCATGTTCCGGGAGCGGTAGGGAGCAGGTATCTTAGGGCAATCCTCGCCCCCCGTCCCAAGCTCGAGCGATCCCCGGCCCGACATGGATAACCCCCGGTTCCGCCTGCGTTCCGATTACCAGCCGGCGGGCGACCAGCCGGCGGCCATCGCCGCGCTCGTCGACGGCCTCGACAGCGGCCTCGCGCACCAGACGCTGCTCGGCGTCACGGGCTCGGGCAAGACCTTCACCATCGCCAACGTCATCGACCGCCTGCAGCGTCCAACGCTCGTGATGGCACACAACAAGACGCTGGCCGCCCAGCTCTACGGCGAGTTCCGCGAGTTCTTCCCGGACAACGCCGTCGAATACTTCGTGAGCTACTACGATTACTACCAGCCCGAGGCCTACGTACCGTCCTCCGATACCTACATCGAGAAGGACGCCTCGGTGAACGCCCACATCGAGCAGATGCGGCTCTCGGCGACCAAGGCGCTGCTCGAGCGACCAGACTCGATCATCGTCGCGACGGTCTCCTCGATTTATGGCCTCGGCGATCCGCAGGCGTACCTGAGCATGGTGCTGCACCTGGTGCGCGGCGACCGCCTGGACCAGCGCAAGCTGCTGCGGCGTCTCGCCGACATGCAATACACGCGCAACGAGCTCGAACTCGCGCAGGGCAGCTACCGCGTCCGCGGCGACGTGATCGACATCTTCCCGGCCGAGTCGGAGCGGGAGGCCGTGCGCGTGGAACTTTTCGACGACGAGATCGAGGCGCTCGCGTGGTTCGATCCCCTGACCGGCGAGGTGCTGCGCCGGGTGCCGCGGCTCACGGTCTATCCGTCCTCGCACTACGTCACGCCCAAGGAGCGCATCGACCGCGCGATCGAGCAGATCCGCGACGAGCTGCGCGACCGCCTCGCCGATCTCCGCTCCCGGCAGAAGCTGCTCGAGGCGCAGCGACTCGAGCAGCGCACGACCTTCGACCTCGAGATGATGATGGAGGTTGGCTACTGCGCCGGCATCGAGAACTACTCCCGTTACCTGTCGGGGCGCCTGGCCGGCGAGCCGCCACCCTGCCTGTTCGACTACCTGCCGAAGGGCGCGCTGCTCGTTGTGGACGAGAGTCATGTCACCGTCCCCCAGATCGGCGCCATGTACAAGGGCGACCGCTCACGCAAGGAGACGCTCGTGGAGTTCGGCTTCCGGCTTCCCTCGGCGCTCGACAACCGTCCGCTGCGCTTCGACGAGTGGGAGTCACTCGCGCCGCAGATGATCTTCGTCTCGGCGACGCCCGGGCCCTACGAGGCGCGCAAGTCAGGCGCCGTGATCGAGCAGGTGGTTCGGCCCACGGGCCTCGTGGACCCGGAAGTCGAGATCCGGCCGGTGCGAACCCAGGTGGACGACGTGCTCTCCGAGATCCACCGCTGCGTGGCCCGCGACGAACGCGTGCTCATCACGACGCTCACCAAGCGCATGGCCGAGGACCTCACGGATTATCTCGACGAGCACGGCGTGCGCGTCCGTTACCTTCATTCGGACATCGAGACGGTCGAGCGCGTCGAGATCATCCGTGACCTGCGCCTCGGCAAGTTCGACGTGCTCGTAGGTATCAACCTGCTGCGCGAAGGACTCGACATGCCCGAGGTGTCGCTGGTGGCGATCCTCGATGCGGACAAGGAGGGCTTCCTGCGCTCCGAGAGGTCGCTCATCCAGACCATCGGCCGCGCGGCGCGCCACGTGAACGGCAGGGCCATCCTCTATGCAGACCGGATCACGGGCTCAATCGAGCGCGCGCTCGCCGAGACCAACCGGCGCCGCGCGAAGCAGCTGGAGAACAATGCCGAGCACGGCATTACGCCGCAGAGCATCCGCAAGGCCGTGACCGACGTGATGGAGGGAGCCCGCGGCGATGTGGAATCGAGCGGCGGCAAGCGCGGCGCCCGGCTCGAGGCGACGGTGCCGGTCCTCGGTCCCGGGCAGGCCATGAAGCGGATCAAGAAGCTGGAGGCGGAGATGCACCGCCACGCGCGCAACCTCGAGTTCGAGCAGGCGGCGCGTGTCCGCGACGAGATCGAGCGGTTGCGGCACCAGGCCTTCGGGCCGCCGGGGGCGCTGGTCGGGTGAGGGGGGTGGCCCACTAGCCACCGCGCGCGGGCTTCCTGTATCCTTCGCGGCTCGTTTGAGGGCGCATAGCTCAGCGGTAGAGCACTACCTTGACATGGTAGGGGTCCGTGGTTCGATCCCACGTGCGCCCACCAGACCCTGACCTGCCAAGGACCGTCATGCCCGTCATTACCCTGCCCGATGGCAGCCAGCGCACATACGCCGAGCCGGTCACGGTGGCGCAGGTGGCGGCTGACATCGGCCCCGGCCTCGCCAAGGCGGCGCTCGCGGGCAAGGTCGACGACGGGCTGGTCGACACGTCGTTCCTGATCGAGTCCGACGCAGCGCTCGCGATCGTGACCGGCCGGGACGCGGAAGGCCTCGAGATCCTCCGCCACTCGACTGCGCACCTGCTCGCGCAGGCCGTGCAGGCCGTCTACCCGGATGCCCAGGTCACGATCGGTCCGGTGATCGAGGACGGCTTCTACTACGACTTTGCCTTCAGCCGGCCGTTCACTCCCGACGATCTCGCGAAGTTCGAGGCAAAGATGCACGAGCTCGCCAAGGCCGACCTCAAGGTCGAGCGGCGGCTGATGCCGCGCGACGCGGCGGTCGAGACCTTCCGCAAGCTCGGCGAGCACTACAAGGCCGAGATCATCGCCAGCATCCCCGCCAACGAGGACATCAGCCTCTACGGACAGGGCGAGTGGTTCGACCTGTGCCGTGGCCCGCACGTACCGAGCACTGGGAAGCTCGGTGCATTCAAGCTCATGAAGGTCGCAGGCGCGTACTGGCGCGGCGATTCGAAGAACGCGATGCTCCAGCGCATCTACGGCACCGCATGGCCGGACGAGAAGCAGCTCAAGGCCTACCTGACGCGGCTCGAGGAAGCCGAGAAGCGCGATCATCGTCGCGTCGGGCGCGAACTCGGGCTGTTCCACACGCAGGACGAGGCGGTCGGCAGCGTCTTCTGGCACCCGAAGGGCTGGACGCTCTGGCAGACCATCGAGCAGTACATGCGCGGGCGGCTCGCAGAAGCCGGCTACGTCGAGGTGCGAACGCCGCAACTGATCGATCGCACGCTATGGGAGAAGTCGGGGCACTGGGAGAACTACGCTCCCAACATGTTCATCGCGGAGTCCGAGGAGCGGATCCTCGCGGTCAAGCCGATGAACTGCCCGGCCCACGTGCTGATCTACCGGCAGGGCATCAAGTCCTACCGCGACCTGCCGCTGCGCATGGCGGAGTTCGGTGCCTGCCACCGCAACGAGCCCTCTGGCGCGCTGCACGGCCTGATGCGCGTGCGCGCGTTCACGCAGGACGATGCGCACATCTTCTGCACCGAGGAGCAGATCAACCCGGAGACGGTCGCCTTCTGCGACCTGCTCAAGAGCGTCTACGCGGATTTCGGCTTTGCCGAGATCGCGGTCAAGTTCTCGGACCGTCCCGCCAAGCGGGCCGGCAGCGACGAGACCTGGGACCGGGCAGAGCACGCGCTCAAGAGCGCCGTGGAGGCTGCCGGCCTCGATTACACGCTGAACCCGGGGGAGGGGGCCTTCTACGGCCCGAAGCTCGAGTTCGTGCTCAGGGACGCGATCGGCCGCGACTGGCAGTGCGGCACCCTGCAGGTCGACTTCATCCTGCCGGAGCGCCTCGGCGCGGAGTACGTCGGCGAGGACGGCGCAGCGCATCGGCCGGTCATGCTGCATCGCGCGGTGCTCGGCTCGTTCGAGCGTTTCATCGGAATCCTGATCGAAAACTACGCTGGCCGATTCCCGGCCTGGCTGGCCCCGGTCCAGGCGGTGGTGCTCAACATTACCGACGGGCAGGCCGAGTACGCATCGGACGCCGCTGAATTCCTGAGAAATCAGGGGCTTCGGGTCGAAACAGATTTGCGTAACGAGAAAGTCGGCTTTAAAATCCGCGAGCACACCCTGCAGCGGGTTCCATACCTGCTGGTCGCGGGCGACCGCGAGTCAGGGTCAAATACGTTGGCCGTGCGCACACGCAACGGTCAGGACTTGGGCGCGATGTCCCTCGAGGAGATTGCGTCGAAGCTTGGCCGGGAGGTTGCGAGCCGCGGCCGCACTGTTCTGGAGGTATGACGCATCGCTGCCCCAATTGTAAAGCGCATCAAGCGTAACGAAGAGATCACCGCCCCCCAGCTGCGCATCATCGGCGCAGACGGCGAGCAGGTCGGTGTCATGAGTCGCTACGACGCGCTGCAGCTCGCTCAGACGCAAGAGCTCGACCTGGTGGAGGTTTCGCCGACCGCGGAGCCTCCGGTCTGCCGGATCGTCGATTACGGGAAATTCCTGTTCGAGGCGAACAAGAAGTCCCATGCGGCGAAGAAGAAGCAGAAGCAGATCCAGGTCAAGGAAGTGAAGTTCCGTCCCGGAACCGACGAAGGCGACTATCAGATCAAGCTCAGGAATCTGATCCGCTTTTTCGAGGAAGGAGACAAGGCCAAGGTAACCCTGAGGTTCCGAGGTCGTGAGATGGCCCACACGGACATCGGCAGGCAGAAGTTGATCCGGTTGCAGAACGACCTCGCGCCGTACGCGGTAGTCGAACAGCACCCGCTCATGGAAGGCCGGCAGATGGTCATGATGATGGGGCCGAAGAAGAAGTAAGGGCGGTTTCGGCCGCGTCTTCGCCCTCGATCCGCGGGTTCGCCTGCGGTGAAACGGGCTAACAAACAGGAGTCCACATGCCCAAGTTGAAGACCAACCGGGCCGCGGCCAAGCGCTTTCGCAAGACGGCGAAAGGCTTCAAGCGGGCCCAGTCGCAGAAGCGACACATCCTCACCAAGAAGACGAGCAAGCGGAAGCGCCAGCTGCGCGGCACCACCATGGTCGCCAAGCAGGATCTGGACCGGCTCGATCAACTTCTTCCCCACGCCTGAGCGAGGTGACCCATGGCACGAGTTAAGCGTGGCGTCATCGCTGGACGCCGGCACAAGAAGATCCTCGCCAAGGCGAAGGGCTATTACAACGCCCGCCGCAAGGTATTCCGCACTGCGAAGCAGGCCGTCATCAAGGCCGGCCAGTATGCCTACCGCGACCGCCGCGCCAAGAAGCGCGACATGCGGGCACTGTGGATCACGCGCATCAATGCGGCCGCGCGCGGCTACGAGCTGAGCTACAGCCGCCTGATGGCGGGCCTTAAGGCGGCCGGGCTCGAGGTCGATCGCAAGATGCTCGCCGATCTCGCGGTGCACGACATCGAGGCGTTCGGCAAGATCGCCGAGCAGGCCAAGGCGAGCCTGGGCGCCCGGTGATCCCGACCGGCGCGGCCCTCGAGGCCGCGCCGCCGGCATCCCATGAGGCCGGGGCGCGCGAGCGGCCCGGCCTTCTTTTTGATCTCGCTGGACGGAAAGCGACACGCAGCCATGAGCGAATCCACGACCGACCTCGAAAGGTTCGCCGCCGACGTGCGCGGTCGGATTGCCGCTTGCGATCGGACGGATGAGATCGAGGCCCTCAAGGTCGAACTGTTCGGCAAGAAGGGCGCCGTGACCGCGCTGCTCAAGTCGCTGGGTGCGCTCCCGCCCGAAGCCCGCAGGGAAGCCGGAGCGCGGATCAATCTGGTCCGTGACGAACTATCCGCCGGGCTCGCCGGGCGTCACGCGGTGCTGGAGCAGCAGGCGCTCGAGCGCACGCTCGCCGCGAGCCGCATCGACGTAACCCAGCCGGGCCGCGGCCAGCAGCCGGGCGGCCTGCATCCGGTGAGCCGCGCTCGCCGCCGCATCGAGGCACTGTTCCGGACTGCGGGCTTCTCGGTCGAGGAGGGCCCCGAGATCGAGGACGACTGGCACAATTTCGAGGCGCTCAATATTCCGGCCGACCATCCGGCGCGGGCGATGCACGACACGTTTTATTTTCCGGACGGCCGGTTGCTGCGCACCCACACTTCGCCAGTGCAGGTCCGCGCCATGCTGCGCGACAAGCCGCCGCTCAGGATGATCATGCCGGGGCGCGTATACCGCTGCGACTCGGACGTCACGCACACCCCGATGTTCCACCAGGTCGAGGGACTCGTGGTGGACGAGGGCGTGAGCTTCGCGCACCTGCGCTCGGTGCTTCACCATTTCGTGGAACGGTTCTTCGAGCGCCGGCTCGGCATACGCTTCCGCCCGTCCTACTTCCCGTTCACCGAGCCGTCGGCCGAGGTGGACATCGAATGCGTCTTCTGCGGCGGCCAGGGCTGCCGGGTGTGCAAGAACACCGGCTGGCTCGAGATCGCCGGCTGCGGCATGGTCCACCCGAACGTGCTTCGCAACGTCGGCATCGACCCGGAGCGCCACACCGGCTATGCCTTCGGCATGGGCATCGAGCGTCTCGCCATGCTGCGCTACGGCGTGAACGACATCCGCCTGTATTTCGAGAACGACCTGCGCTTCCTGCGCCAGTTCGGTTGAGCGAAGGGAAGCACCCATGCGAATCAGCGTGAATTGGCTGCGCGAGTGGCTGGAAGCGGCTCCCGAACCGCGTGAGCTGGCCTCACGCCTGACCATGTCGGGCCTGGAGGTCGAGGGGCTCGAACGGGCTGCCCCGCCGCTGCGTGGTGTCGTGGTCGGCGAGATCGTCGAGCGCGAGAAGCACCCCGATGCGGACTCGCTCAGCGTATGCCGGGTGCGCACGGGCGGCGCAGAACTGCTGCAGATCGTCTGCGGTGCGTCCAACGCACGGGTGGGCCTCAAGGCGCCGCTCGCCACGATCGGCAGCCAGCTGCCGGGCGGGATGGAGATCAGCAAGGCGAGGCTGCGGGGCGTCGAGTCGTTCGGCATGCTCTGCTCCTCGCGCGAGCTCGGGCTGTCGGAGGACGGCAGCGGGCTCATGGAACTTCCGGACGGGCTCGAGCCGGGCACGCCGCTCGAGGATGCACTGGGGCTCGAGGACGCCATCCTCGAGGTCAACCTCACGCCCAACCGCGGCGACTGCATGGGCATGCTTGGGCTGGCACGCGAAGTGGCCGCGATCACCGACACGGCAGTCGTCTCGCCGCCGGTTTCGCTCGTGCAGGCGCAGTCGTCCGAGGCCGTGCCGGTGGAGTTGAGCCCGGGCGCCGGCTGCGCGCGCTTTGCGTCGCGCGTGATCCGCGGCGTGCGGGCCGAGGCCGTGGCGCCTCTGTGGATGCGTGAACGACTGCGGCGCGCCGGGCTGCGTCCGCTCGGCGCCATCGTGGACGTCACGAACTACGTGATGCTCGAGCTCGGCCAGCCCATGCACGCGTACGACCTGCGCGAAGTCGAGGGTGCCATCGTGGTCCGCCGGGCGAAGCCAGGGGAGACCCTCCGGCTGCTCGACGGCCGCGACGTGTCGCTGGACGACTCTGTGTTGATCATCGCAGACCGGGCCAAGCCGCTCGCGCTGGCCGGAATCATGGGTGGCGAGCACTCAGGCATCGGCGCTGGAACCTGCGACGTGGTGCTGGAAGTCGCGTTCTTCCGTCCCGACGCCATCGCCGGTCGCGGTCGTCGTTACGGGCTCGTGACGGATGCCTCGCAGCGCTTCGAGCGCGGCGTGGACCCGACGCTGCAGGAGCGGGCCATCGAACGGGCGACCGAACTGCTGCTCGACTGCGCCGGCGGCGTGCCCGGGCCCACCAGGCTTGCCGAGCTGCCGTCGGACGTGCCCCGACGCGACGCGATCGCTTTCCGCCCAACGCGCGCGCGCCGCGTGATCGGCGCGGACATCGCCGACGGCGAGATCGAACGCATCCTGCGACGACTTGGCATGGCCGTGCAGCCGCGCGAGAACGGCTGGCAGGTAACCGCGCCCCCTTGGCGATTCGACATCTCGATCGAGGAGGACCTGATCGAGGAAGTCGCGCGGATCCACGGGTTCGACCGCATTCCGGAGACGGACCCGGCGACGCCGCTCGCCATCCCGGCGATCAGCGAAGGCCGCGTGACGCCCGAGACCATTGCGGACCTGCTCGTGCAGCGCGGGTACTTCGAGGCGATCACCTACAGCTTCGTCGACCCTGCGCTGCAGGGCGTGCTTTGTCCTGGCGTGCCTGCGCTCGTGCTTGCCAATCCGATTTCGGCCGACCTCGCGCAGATGCGCGTATCGCTCTGGCCCGGCCTCGTTCGAGCCCTCGCCGAGAACCAGCGACGCCAGCAGCCACGCGTGCGGCTGTTCGAGATCGGCCGGAAGTTCCGCCTCGACGAAGACGCGCTGGCCGAGATCGACGTGGTCGCCGGGATCGCGGCCGGGCCGGTGTGGCCGGAGCAGTGGGGTGCCGCGGCTGCCGACGTCGATTTCTTCGACGTGCGGTCAGACCTCGAGGCGCTGCTGCGCACGAGCGGGGCCCTGCCGTCGTTTTCATTCGTGCAGGCCGAGCATCCCGCACTGCACCCAGGGCAGACTGCGCGCGTCCTGCGCGACGGCCGGCCCGTCGGGTGGATCGGTCGGCTGCATCCGGACGTGGAGCGTCGACTCGAACTGACATATTCCGCGGTGGTGTTCGAGCTCGAGACCGAGTCGGCACTTGCGGCCACGCTGCCGAAGCATGCGGAGATCTCGCGGTTTCCGTCCGTGCGCCGGGACCTCGCCGTGGTCGTGGCGGAGTCGGTGCCGGTGCAGGCGCTGCTCGACACGGTCCGGGGCGGCGCCGGGGCGCTGCTCGCCGGGCTCGTCGTGTTCGACGTCTATCGTGGCAGAGGCATCACGGAGGGTTTCAAGAGCGTCGCGATGGGGTTGAATTTGCAGGATATTTCCCGCACCCTTACTGACGTCGAAACGGATGCCGTCGTGGCGCGGGTCGTCGCAGACCTGCAGCGGGAGCACAGCGCCACGATACGAGATCAATAACCATGGCATTGACCAAAGCCGAAATCGCCGAAGCGCTGTTCGATCAGCTCGGCCTCAACAAGCGGGAGGCGCGCGAGCTGGTGGACCTGTTTTTCGAGGAACTCCGCTCGGCGCTCGCTGCGGGCGAGCAGGTGAAGCTCTCGGGATTTGGCAACTTCGACCTGCGCAGCAAGAACCAGCGGCCGGGCCGCAATCCGAAGACGGGCGAGGAGATTCCGATCAGCGCGCGGCGCGTAGTCACCTTCCGGCCCGGACAGAAGCTGAAGGCACGAGTGGAAGCATATGCTGGAACCCAGCAATAACGACGAGCTGCCGGCAATCCCCGGCAAGCGCTACTTCACCATCGGCGAGGTCAGCGACCTCTGCGCCGTCAAGCCGCACGTGCTGCGCTACTGGGAGCAGGAGTTTCCGCAGCTCAAGCCCGTGAAGCGCCGTGGCAACCGGCGCTACTACCAGCGGCAGGACGTGCTCGTCATCCGCCAGATCCGCTCGCTGCTCTACGACCAGGGCTTCACGATCGGCGGGGCGCGCAACCGCCTCGAGGGCGAGGAGGCGCGCGAAGACCTCACGCAGACCCATCAGATCGTGCGCCAGATGCGTGGCGAGCTGGAGGAGCTGCTGAAGGCGCTCCGTCGCTGAGGCGATCCGCTATAATCCCGCCCCGGTCGGAGCGTGGCGCAGTCTGGTAGCGCACTTGCATGGGGTGCAAGGGGTCCCGAGTTCGAATCTCGGCGCTCCGACCAATTCCCTCGAAGCTGTTCAAATCCTGCCCCCAAGGCTCGGGCGGCGCCGGCATGGTGCGCGCAGCCTGCGTGATATCGTTTAACTGCATGCCGTCCGGCATCCGCTGATCGCAGGAGTCGCTCGATGACCGCCGAGGAAACCCGCCCGATCCTCACGATTGCCCTGCATGGCGGCCTTTGCCGATGGCCTGAAGGACGATGGCGAACGCGCTGCCGTCAAGCGCGTCGCCGAGGCCCTGGGCCCGGAGGCCGGCTTCGATCTGCCGGGCCTGTACCGCGAGGTGTTGCTCGCCAGGCCGGATCTCGCGCAGGTCGCGGCATCGCTGAAATCGCAGGATGCGCGCCAGCTCGCGTACGAAATGGCCGTCGGCGTGTGCGACGCGGACGGCGCGCAGGGTCCCGCCGAGAGGGCGTTCCTCGGCCGTCTGGCCGAGTTGCTGGCGCTGCCGTCCGCTGCGGCCGGCGCAACCAGTGCGAGTGCCGATGAAGTCGCCGAGGCGGCCTTTGCACCGACCGAATCTCCTGCGAGCCCCGGCGCGCCTGCGGCGTCCGCCACGGTCGAGGGCACGGTGACCGGCAGGCCGAGCCTGTCCGACGCCGAGACGGACAAGCTGATCCTCAATGCGGCGGTGACCAACGCAGCGCTCGAGTTGCTGCCCGAGACGCTTGCGTCGATGGCCATCATTCCGCTGCAGATGCGCCTGGTGTACCGGATCGGCCAGGCGCACGGCTATGCGATGGACCGCACGCACGCGAAGGATTTCCTCGCCACGCTCGGTGTCGGCCTCACCTCGCAGTACCTCGAGCAGTTCGGCCGCAAGCTGCTCGGCGGCGTGCTGGGCGGGCTGGGTGGCGGTCTCGGTCGCACGGTGGGCCGGCAGGCGGCGAGTTCCGGCCTGACCTTCGCGACCACCTACGCCCTGGGCCGCGTTGCGCAGCGCTACTACGCCGCCGGCCGCTCCATGGACGGCGCGGCGTTGAAGCAGACCTTTGCAGGCCTGCTCGACGAGGCGCGCGGCCTCGCGCCGCGCTACCGCGAGCAGATCGAGCAGAAGGCCGGCACCATCGATACGCGCAGTCTCGCCGCGCTCGTCCGCCAGTCCTGAGCGCTCAGGAGTGCGTGACCGCGTGCACGCGGTCGGCGCGCTCGAGGTGCGGCACCGCGTTGAACGCCACCACCCGCGCGATCGAGCGGCCGCGCACCATCTCGGTGACGCCGGTGTTCCGCGTCTGCAGGTTCAGGTGAATCGCGGCATCCGGACCGGCGGCGAGCGCGTCCGCGACCAGGCGGCCGATCACCCCGCCCGAGGTCACGACGAGGACGGCTGCGGACGGCTCGAGGTCGGCGCAGGCAGCGTTGGCCGCGTTCGTCACGCGATTGCCGAAATCCTGCCAGCTCTCGAGGCCCGCGCGGGTGCCCGCGGCGCGCGACCAGGCGTGCAGCGCGTCCCGCACCGCGCTGAAGTAGGCGCGGCGATCCCCGGCTGCGCGCAGCGCGCGCTCGTCGCCGAAGTGGAATGCGCCGAGCACACCGGCCGCGTCGTACTCGTCGAAGCCCGGATCAACCTCGGCCGCGGGCGCCCCCGGCAGGTGGTGAAGCACGGTCTCGAGCGTACCCGACTGCCGCGCGAGCTTGCCGCACAGGGCCCGGGCGAACTGCAGCCCGCGAGCCGCGAAGTGCTGCCCGAGCCATGCGGACTGCTTGAGACCGAGCTCGGTGACGGAATCGTAGTGGCCCGCGAAGTCTGGCTGCGCGTGGCGGACGAGGTAGAGATAGGGCATGCAGCGCGGGCGGCGTAGCAAGGGCGACGGGGTGAGTTTACCCTGACGCCTCCCGCCGCCTCGGGGGTCGGCTCCGGAGAACCAAGACATGTCGCAACGAGCAGCGGCGTTCGCGCCCTCGGGCGTGGTGACGCTCACGACGGACTTCGGCCACAAGGACCCCTTCGTAGGCGTCATGAAGGGACGGCTGGTCGGGCGTTTCCCGACCGTGGTCATGATCGACATCACGCACGAGATCCTCGCGCACTGGCCGGCGGAGGCGGGATTCTGGCTTGCTCGCTCGTTCCGTTATTTTCCGCCCGGCACGGTGCACGTCGCCGTGGTGGACCCGGGCGTCGGCAGCGCGCGCGACATCGCGGTGATCGAGGCGGAAGGGCACGTATTCCTGGCGCCCGACAACGGCCTGCTCGGCGCCGTGGTCGAGGCGGTCGACACCGCGACGCTGCGGCGGGTCGATCCGCAGGTGCTCGGGGGGATCGGCATCGGCGTGCCGAGCGCGACTTTCCACGGTCGGGACATCTTCGCGCCGCTCGCGGCGGAGATCGCTGCCGGGCGCCTGCCGCCGGATGCGCTCGGTCGCAAGGTGCCGGAGCTGATACCGGGCTGGCTGGAGGATCCCGTGGTCGGGCCGGCACAGGTGGCCGGGTCGGTAGTCACCATCGACCATTTCGGCAACCTGGTCAGCAACATCGACGCGGCCCACCTGCATCACCTCAGCCACCCGGCCGTGCGAGTGGGCGGTCGCGAACTGGCAATGCGGCGGACGTACTCCGACGTGCGACCCGGCGAATACCTCGCCCTCGTGAACTCTTTCGGGGTCGTCGAGGTGGCGCGAGCAGAGCAAAGCGCGGCCGAGGGGCTCGGCCTGGAACGGGGGGCTCCTGTTCTAGTCGTGACAAAGTAATTCCATCTCACTGATTTAACGAGCAAAGCTTTTTACTGAAACTACTGCTGACCGCTGCTCGGACGGCGACCATCGGCGCAGCGGTGGCACGACGGCGCAAGCGCAGCAGCGTCGCGGCAGCCACCGCCATCGTCCGGCGCCGGTCGTCGGGCAGCGCCAGGCTTCGTCGGGGTGACCCGGAATCGTGCCGTGCCGTCTCGGGCCACCCGGGCGCATTGCGCCGCAACAGTAACCAGTTGAGAAGCGCAGCGTTTCGTATATAGTTCGCAGCCCTGCGCCCGGATGCTCTGGCAGGACATTGAAAACGCAAGGTTTTCCCAGGCCCGCGAAATGGAACGAGACGACCAGCACTTCGACCTCGACGAAGACTTCGTGCCCAGCGGCGAGGAAGAGGACTACGACCGCTTCATCGACCGCGGCGACCGTCGCAAGGCCGCGGCCGTGAAGCGCGGCAAGGCTGCGTGGAGCAAGCTCGAGGATGTGCTGGCCGAGAAGCGCCTCCAGAAGGAACTGAAGGACAGCTACGACGACATGTGACGACACTGCCGCCCCCGGCTCGTGACCCCGGGAGCCGACCGGGGACCGCTCGATGACCAACACCACCGACTCCAGCTGGGTCGTCCTCAAGTTCGGCGGCACCAGCGTCTCGAGTGTCAGCAACTGGAAGAACGTCGCGGGCGTAGTGCACGCCCGGCTCGCCGAGGGTCTGCATCCCGTCGTCGTGCACTCTGCGCTCTCGGGCATCACCGACCGTCTCGAGCAATTGCTCGCCAAGGCACTGACGGGCGAGTGGGAGCCGGTGATGGAGCAGATCGAACGCCGGCACTGCGACCTCTCGCGCGACCTCGGTCTGCCTGTCACTGCGGAACTCGAGCACCACTTCGTCGAGCTGCGCAAGCTTGCCTCGGGCATCCACCTGATCGGCGAGGTGAGCGACCGGCTGCGCGCCCGCGTGATGGCCACGGGCGAGATCATGGCGACGCGCATCGGCGCTGCATACCTCGCCGCGGAAGGCCTCGACGTGCAGTGGCTCGACGCGCGCACGCTGCTGCATGCGGAGGAGCGGCCGGCGGCCAGTGCCCGTGCCAGCTACCTCTCGGCCACCTGCAGCTTCGAGCCGGATCCGGCGCTGCAGCAGCGCCTCGCGACCGGCGGCAGCGTGCTGCTCACGCAGGGCTTCATCGCGAGCGACGGCAGGGGCGAGACGGTGCTGCTCGGTCGCGGCGGCTCCGACACCTCGGGCAGCTACCTTGCGGCCAAGCTGCATGCGCGCCGCCTCGAGATCTGGACCGACGTTCCAGGCATGTTCACGGCAAACCCGCGCGCCGTGCCCAACGCGCGGCTGCTGAAGTCGCTCGACTACGACGAGGCGCAGGAGATCGCGAGCAGCGGCGCGAAGGTGCTGCACCCGCGCTGCATCCTGCCGGCGAAGCAATACTCGATTCCCGTCACCGTGCACGCCACCCAGCAGCCGGAACTCGAAGGCACGGTCGTCACGGCCACCGGCGGCGACGGCGGCGCGCGCGTCAAGGCCGTCTGCGCCAAGAAGGGCATCACGCTCATCTCGATGGAGACGCTCGGGATGTGGCACCAGGTCGGCTTCCTGGCCGACGCCTTCGCGGTGTTCAAGGAACACGGCCTTTCGGTGGACCTCGTGTCCACCTCTGAGACGACCGTCACCGTGTCGCTCGACCCGGCGGCGAACGCGCTCGACGCCCGCGCGCTCGAAGCACTGGTGAGCTCGCTGTCGCGCCTCTGCCGCGTCGAGGTGATCGGGCCCTGCGCGGCGGTCAGCCTCGTCGGGCGGAGCATCCGCGCGACGCTGCACCGGCTCGGCGACGCGCTCGAGCTGTTCGAGGAGCAGCGCATCTACCTGGTCACCCAGGCCGCGAACGACCTCAACATCACCTTCGTCGTGGACGAGGAACAGGGCGACCGGCTGGTGAGCCGCCTGCACGACGTGATCGTCCGCAACGCGCCGTCGGACCACGTACTCGGTCCCACATGGGAGCAGATCCACGGGCTCGTGCCGATGCATCCGGCGGGCGGCCCGCCGTGGTGGGAAGGGCGACGCGCGGAACTCGAGCGCATCTCCCGTGAGCACGGCTGCGCCTACGTCTATGACCGCGCGACGATGGAGCACACCGCCCGCCAGCTGCTCGCGATCGGCGGCGTCGAGCGCGTTCTCTACGCCGTGAAGGCCAATTCGCACCCGGAAATCGTGCAGGGTTTCGCCGCCCTCGGGCTCGGCTTCGAGTGCGTCTCCCAGGGCGAGTGCGAGCGGGTACTCGAGACGGTGCCGGGCATCGACCCGGGCCGGCTGCTCTTCACGCCGAACTTCGCGCCGCGCTCCGAGTACGAGTGGGCGCTCCAGCACGGCGTGCACCTGACGCTCGACAACCTGCATCCGCTGCGGCACTGGCCCGGGCTGTTCCGCGGCCGCGACGTGCTGGTGCGCGTCGACACGAATTTCGGGCGCGGCCACCACGACCACGTCCGCACCGCGGGCGTGCACTCGAAGTTCGGAATCCCGCTGTTCGAGCTCGACGAGCTCGACCGGCTGGTCGAGGCCGCGGGCTGCCGCGTAGTGGGCCTGCACGCCCATACCGGCAGCGGCGTGTTCGACGTCAAGAACTGGCAGCAGGTCGGGCAGCTGCTCGGCGACCTTTCCAGGCGCTTTCCCGACGTGCGGGTGATCGACCTGGGCGGCGGACTTGGCGTCCCGGAGAAGCCCGGCCAGGTGCCGGTGGACCTCGCGCAGCTGCAGGCCGTCATCGACGATCTACGCGCGAGGTGGCCGCGGCTCGGCATCTGGCTGGAGCCGGGCCGCTTCCTCGCGGCACAGGCTGGCGTGCTGCTTGCGCAGGTCACCCAGTTGAAGGGCAAGGGCGCCGTACAGTACATCGGCATCGCCACTGGAATGAACTCGCTGATCCGCCCGGCGCTCTACGGCTCGCACCACGACATCGTGAATCTCTCGCGCCTCGGCGAGCCCGGCAGCGTCATCTACAACGTGGTGGGTCCGATCTGCGAGTCGGCCGACTACCTCGGCCACGAGCGCCTGCTGCCGCCGACGGCGGAGGGTGACACGCTACTGATCGCCAACGCCGGCGCCTACGGCCACGTGATGAGCTCGTCGTACAACCTGCGCGAGCCCGCGCGGGAAATCCTGATCTAGCGACGCGGGGCAGGACATGAAGACGGGCATCGTCGGCTGGCGCGGCATGGTGGGGTCGGTGCTCATGGAACGCATGCGCGCCGAGCGCGACTTCGATCCCATCGAGCCGGTGTTCTTCAGCACCTCGCAGGCGGGCGGCGCGGCACCGGACGTGGGCCACGGCCCGGGCGTGCTGCTCGATGCCAACGACCTCGAAGCGCTCGCCGCGTGCGACGTCATCCTCACCTGCCAGGGTGGCGACTACACGACCGCGGTGCACCCGAAGCTGCGCGCCGCCGGCTGGCGCGGCTACTGGATCGACGCCGCCTCCTCGCTGCGCATGAAGGACGATGCGGTCATCATCCTCGACCCGGTGAATCGCGACGTGATCGACGCGGCGCTCAGGGGCGGCGTGCGCGACTACATCGGTGGCAACTGCACGGTGTCGCTGATGCTGATGGCGCTCGGCGGCCTGCTGCGCGAGGACCTCGTCGAATGGGTCAGCTCCATGACCTACCAGGCGGCCTCAGGCGCGGGCGCGCCGAACATGCGCGAACTGCTCGAGCAGATGGGCGCGTGCAGGCGTCGGCAGCGCAGCTGCTCGGCGACCCGGCCAGCGCGATCCTCGACATCGATCGCGCGGTCACGGAGCGCCTGCGCGGCGATGGGCTGCCCACGACCCAGTTCGGCGTCCCGCTCGCCGGCAGCCTGATCCCGTGGATCGACAAGGACCTCGGCAACGGCCAGAGCCGGGAGGAATGGAAAGGCGGCGCCGAGACCAACAAGATCCTCGGGCGCACGACCAACGCGATTCCGGTCGAGGGCATCTGCGTGCGCATCGGCGCCATGCGCTGCCACAGCCAGGCGATGACCATCAAGCTGAAACGCGACCTGCCGCTCCCCGAGATCGAGCGGTTGATCGCGGGCGGCAACGACTGGGTACGGCTGGTGCCGAACACCCGCGAGGCCTCCATCCGCGAGCTGTCGCCGGCGCGGGTGAGCGGCACGCTCGAGATCCCGGTCGGGCGCGTGCGCAAGCTCGCCATGGGCGGCGAGTACATTTCCGCCTTCACGGTAGGCGACCAGCTGCTGTGGGGCGCGGCGGAGCCGCTGCGGCGCATGCTGCGGATGCTGTAGAGCGGCATCGCCCGAAGCCAGGAGTTCGGCCCTGACTCCCCCGGACCCGATTGGCACGATGCTTCCTCGAACGGTTGTCGTCCTGGGGTTCGTCTCGCTGTTGAACGACGCGGCGAGCGAGATGATCACGCCGCTGCTGCCGATCTTCCTGACCGCGGCGCTTGGGGCCGGTCCGGCGATCGTCGGGCTCGTGGAAGGACTGGCCGAGGCCACCGCGAGTATCCTGAAACTGGTTTCCGGTCGGCTGGCGGATCGGGGCGTGCCGGCCAAACGCCTGGTCATCGGCGGCTACGCGCTCTCCAACGCCGCCCGACCGCTGATCGGACTTGCGACCGGCTGGGCGTCGGTTCTGGTCATGCGTTTCATGGATCGCATCGGCAAGGGCCTGCGTACGGCGCCACGGGACGCGTTGATCGCGGCAGCCGCCGGTCCCGGGCAGCGTGGGCGGGCGTTCGGCTTTCACCGCTCGATGGACCACGCCGGTGCCGTGGTCGGGCCGCTGCTCGCCTTCGGTCTCCTTGCAGCCCAGGCCGACCTCGAGCACGTGTTCCTGGCCTCGGCCATTCCTGGCGCCCTCGTGATCGCGCTGCTCGTGTTCGGACTGCCGCCGGGCGCACCCGCGCCCCCCGCCGCGGCACAACGCTTTTCCTGGCGCGCGCTCCACGGACGCCTGCGGGCAATCATCCTGACGGCAGGTCTGCTCGCGGTCGCCAGCGTGCCCGAGGTCTTCGTGGTGCTGTGGGCGACCCAGGCAGGGATGGCTGTGACGTGGGTGCCGCTCGTCTGGGCAGCCGCCAGCCTCGTCAAGATGCTGGTTGCGATGCCTGCCGGCATCCTTTCCGACCGGCTCGGCCGCGTGCCGCTGCTGCTCGGTGGCTGGTCGGCGAGGGTGATCGTGTTGTTGCTGCTCGCGTATGCCCGTCCCGGCACGGTCGGCGTCTGGGTGCTGTTCGTCGCGTATGCCGCAACCCTGGCGGTGACCGAGCCAGCCGAGCGGGCGCTCATCGGCGACCACGCGACCGCGGGCGAGCGGGGCACGGCCTTCGGGCTGTATCACCTCACCAGTGGCGTGCTGGTCCTGCCGGGTGCCGTGATTTTCGGCAGCCTGTGGCAGGCATTCGGGTCTCCGACGGCGTTCGCAGCAGCCGCCGCGATCACGGGGCTCGCGGCTGCGTTGATGCTTTCCCTCGCTAGCCCTTCGAGGCGTGACGCGCGCTGAGTTCCTCGACGACCCTCTCGAGCGTCAGCTCCCGCGACTTGAGCAGCACGAGCAGGTGAAACACGAGGTCGGCGCACTCGCTGATCAGCCCGTCGTCATCGCGTGAGACGGCCGCGAGTGCCGTCTCGACGCCTTCCTCCCCGAGTTTCTGCGCGATGCGACCGGGCCCCTCGGCGAACAGTCGTGCCGTGTAGCTGCCCTCGGGCTGGCCGGCGATTCGACCGGCGATGATGTTCTCGAGCAGCGCCAGAAAGGCGAGGCGCTGCGCGTCGGGAGGCGCGGCGTCGGCAAAGCACGACTCCGTGCCCTTGTGGCAGGTGGGCCCGATCGGGTCCGCGAGCACCAGCAAGGCGTCACAGTCGCAGTCGGTGCTGACATCCACCAGGTTCAGGTAGTGGCCGGAGGTCTCGCCCTTGGTCCAGAGGCACTCCCGGGAGCGGCTGTAGAAGACCACTCGGCCCTGGCGAATCGTCTCGCGAAGCGCGGCTTCGTTCATGTAGCCAAGCATCAGCACGCGACCGGTGCGCGCGTGCTGCACGATGGCCGGCAGCAGCCCGGCGCCCTTGTTCCAGTCGAGAGCGACGACGTCGTCCGGGGTCACAGCCTCACCTCGATGTGTCGCGTCCGCAGGTAGCGCTTGAGGTCGGGAATGGCGATCGCGCCGGAGTGGAACACGCTGGCGGCCAGTGCGCCATCCACGCGGGCCGAGTCGAAGACCTCGGCGAAGTGCTCGGGTGCACCTGCACCGCCCGAGGCGATCAGCGGCACGCGACATTCCGCGCGCACGCGCTGGAGCTGGGGGATGTCGTAGCCGGTGCGCACACCGTCGCTTGCCATGCAATTGAGCACGACCTCGCCGGCGCCGCGATCCTGAACCTCCCGCACCCAGTCGAGTGTCCGGCGTGCCGTGCTGCGCGAGCGGTCCGGATCGCCGGTGTACTGCTGCACGAGGTAGTCGTCGTCCACGGTCTGGCTGTCCACGCCCGCGACGACGCACTGCGAGCCGAAGCGGCGTGCCAGGCGATCGATCAGCGACGGGTCGGCTAGGGCAGGTGAGTTCACCGAGATCTTCTCGGCGCCCGCGTTCAGTATCGCCTCGGCGTCGGCCACGCTGCGGATGCCACCGGCGACGCAGAACGGGATGTCGAGCACGCGGGCGATGCGACCGATCCAGCCGCGGTCGACCGAACGGCCTTCAGGGCTGGCGGTGATGTCGTAGAAGACGAGTTCGTCGGCGCCCTCGGCCCGGTAGCGGTCGGCAAGCTCGAGGATGTCGCCCACCACGCGATGATCGCGGAAGCGCACGCCCTTGACGACCTGGCCATCGCGTACGTCGAGGCAGGGAATTATGCGGCGGGCAAGAATGGCGCGATCTCCTCTGCGGAAAGACGACCCTCGAGCAGCGCGCGGCCGCTGATCACGGCAGCCACGCCCGTCATGGCGAGCGCGTGCAGGTCCGCGGCGCAGCTCACGCCGCCGGAGGCCTGCCAGGCGATGCCCGGGAAGCGGCGCACGGCCTCGGCGTAGAGCGAAAGATTGGGCCCCGACATCGCGCCGTCGCGGGCGACGTCGGTACAGAGCACGTGGCGCAGACCGGCCGGCAGGTAGCGTTCGACCGCGTCCCAGAGGCTGGTCTCGGTCTGTCGCTCCCAGCCGTGAGTCGCCAGCCGTGGCGTCCCGCCCTCGTCGAGGCGGATGTCGAACGCGAGCACGACGCGCTCGGCGCCCGGCTCGCGCAGCCATCCGGCAACCTCGTCCGGCGCGGTGACCGCGACGCTTCCGACCACCGCGCGCGTCACGCCCAGCGCCAGCAGTTCCTCCACGACCTCCCGGGAACGAACGCCGCCGCCCACCTGGACCGTGCCGGGCGGAGCGTGCCCGGCCAGGCGCGCGATGGCGGTGCGGTTCGCCTGTGAACCGGCGCGCGCTCCGTCGAGGTCCACGACGTGGATCATGCCGGCGCCGAGCGCGAGGTAGCGATCCAGCAGCTCGAGCGGGTCGCTGGCGTAGACCGTCTCGGCATCGAATCGGCCTTGCAGCAGGCGCACGCAGCGCCCGTCACGCAGGTCGATGGCGGGAATCAATTGCATCAGGCGAGTTCCAGGAAGTTGGCGAGGACGCGGCTGCCCGTCGCTGCGGAGCGCTCCGGGTGGAACTGCACGCCGTGGAAGTTGCCGCGCCGCACGGCCGAGGAGAACTCGGCGCCGTAGTCGCTCGCGGCCAGCGTCCAGGGCCCGAGCGGCGCCGCGTAGCTGTGCACGAAGTACACGTAGTCGCCGTCTGCGACTCCGTCGAAGAGCGGGCTGGGCGCAACCAGCCGCAGCTGGTTCCAGCCCATGTGTGGCACGGGGAACCCGGCGCGCTCGGGGAAGCGCGTCACGCGCTCGTCGATCAGCCCGACGCACTCGGTCTGCTCGCCGTCGTCGCCTTCCTCGCTGCTCGCGAACAGCAGTTGCATGCCGAGGCAGATACCGAGCACGGGCTGCGTCAGCCGGGGCAGGAGGTCCAGGAGGTCGAGCGCGCGCAAACGGGCCATCGCGTCGGCGGCGGCACCGACGCCCGGCAGGATCACGCGCCGGGCGGCCCGTAGCTGGCCCGGGTCGGCAGTCAGGCACGAGCTCGCGCCAAGGCGCTCGAGCGCGTAGCGCAGCGAAGCGACGTTGGCGCCGCCGTTGTCGATGATCGAGACGTCGCTCATGCGTGGTTCCTCACAGCACGCCCTTGCTGCTCGGCAACTCGGTGCCCTCGATCCGCAACGCCTGGCGCAGCGCCCGGCCGACGCCCTTGAAGCAGGCCTCGACCATGTGGTGGGTATTCTCGCCCCGCACCTGCACGTGGATGGCTGCGCCGAGGCTGTCGGCGAGCGAGCGGAAGAAATGCGGAACCAGCTCGGTCGGCAGGCCGCCGACGGCCTCGCGCCCGAAGCGGCCATCGAAGACGGCGTAGGACCGCCCGGACAGGTCCACTGCGACCTGGGCCTGGGCTTCGTCCATCGGCAGCAGGAACCCGAAGCGGGCGATGCCGCGCTTGTCACCCAGCGCCGCGCGCAACGCCTGTCCGAGCGCCAGGGCGCAGTCCTCGACCGTGTGATGCTCGTCGACGTCGAGGTCTCCCCGGCAGGTGAGCTCGAGCGCGAAGCCCCCGTGGCGCGCGACCTGCTCGAGCATGTGATCGAAGAAGCCGATGCCGGTCGATATCGCGACCGGGGTGGTGCGGTCCAGCGCAACGCTCACCGCGATGTCGGTCTCCTTGGTGCGACGCTCGACGCGCGCGCGGCGATCCGGCCGGCACAATCGCTGGACGATGGACTGCCAGGTCGCGCCGTCGGCACCGTCGGCGCGTACCCGCAGGCCCTCGATGCCGAGGTTGGCGGCGAGCTGCATGTCGGTGTCGCGGTCGCCGATGACGAAGCTGCGCTGGGGGTCGAGCGGGTTCGCCGCCAGGAACTCGGTCAGCAGGCCTGTTCGGGGCTTGCGGCACGCGCAGTCGTCGGCCGGGACATGCGGGCAGAAGAATTCCGCGTCGAACGCGATGCCCTGGGAGGCGAGCAGCGTCCGCAGGAAGTCCTGCGGGGCGCGGAAATCGGGCTCCGGGAACGAGGCCGTGCCGAGTCCGTCCTGGTTGCTCACCATCACCAGGCGGTAGCCGGCTCCCTGCAGCTCGAGCAATGACGGTATCACGCCGGGCAGCAGGCGCAGCTTGTGCAGGCTGTCGACCTGCTCGTCCTGCGGCTCCTCGATGATCGTGCCGTCGCGGTCGATGAGGAGCAGTCGCTCGCCGCTCATGTGCGCTCCAGCGCGGCCAGCAGCCGCTCGTTCTGGGCGGGTGTGCCGATCGAAATTCGCAGGCAGTTGGCGAGTCCCGGGGCGCGGCTGAAATCGCGCACGAGCAGGCCGGCGAACTTGCCGGCTTCGAGCGCACGGCCGGCGTCGCGGAATTCCACCAGGAGGAAGTTCGCGTCGGACGGGTGCACCTGGATCACGCAGTCCATGCGCGCCAGCCGGTCGGCCGCCCGATCGCGCTCCTCGACGAGCGTGCGGATGCGGGCCGCCGCCATGGCCCGCTGCGGCGCCTCGGTGAGCGCCAGCACCTGCTCGATGGTCGATGCCGGAATGGCGTAGGGGGGAATGATGCGCTTGAGGAGACCCACTACGTCGCCGCTCGCGATCAGCGTGCCGAGGCGCGCACCGGCGAGCGCGTACGCCTTCGACAGGGTGCGCAGCACGACGAGGTTCGCAAACTCCTCGAGTCGCGCGGCAAGGCTCGTGCGGTCCGTGAACTCGAGGTACGCCTCGTCCACGCACACGAGCGCCCGCCCCCTGAGCTCGCGGCACACCCGCAGCAGCATCGTCTCCTCGAGCAGGTTCCCCGTCGGGTTGTTGGGGGAGCACAGGAACACGATTTTGGCGCGGCCTCCAGCCTCGAGAACGCCCGGCACGTCGAGCCCGA
The DNA here is from genome assembly GCA_963712815.1 of uncultured Gammaproteobacteria bacterium. GTDB lineage: Bacteria > Pseudomonadota > Gammaproteobacteria > Steroidobacterales > Steroidobacteraceae > RPQJ01. Next base: position 71,542 of record CAVQJL010000012.1, on the reverse strand, counting down.
AGCCGTCCTGCAGCAACGGCACCTCGATCACACCCGCGCCCTGGACGCGCGCGGCGACCTTGTAGAAGCCGAAGGTCGGCGGGGTGATCACCACGTTGTCTTCGCCGGCGCGGCAGAAAGCCCGCACCAGCAGGTCGATCGCTTCGTCGCTGCCGCGACCCACCAGCACGCTGGCGGGCGGCACGTCGTAGAGGCCGGCCATCCGCTCCACCAGCGCATGGGGCTGCGGTTCAGGGTAGCGGTTGAGGCCGGCGGCCGAATTATCCCCCTGCGCGCGCCAGGGCATCTCGTTGGCGTGCATGCGCTCGAGGGACGGATCCCACGCGGCGTGCTGGTAGGGCTGCAGCTGCAGGATGTCGGGGCGGGCCAGGGCGAGCACCGGATTCACGTGAGCGACTCCCGTTGGATGGCGGCGAGACGCACGCTGACCGCGTTGGCGTGAGCCTCGAGCGACTCGAGTCGCGCGAGCGTGCGCGCCGTCCGCCCGAGATCGGCGAGCCCGGCGGGCGTCACCTCCTGCACGGTGACGCGCTTGACGAAGTCTTCGACCCCGAGTCCGCTGTAGGCGCGGGCATGACCGTAGGTCGGCAGCACGTGGTTTGTGCCGCTGCAGTAGTCGCCCATGGTCTCCGGGGTCCAGGCGCCGAGGAACACAGAGCCGGCGTTCTGCACCCGGCCAAGCCAGGCGCGCGGCTCCGCAACTTGCAGGATCAGGTGCTCAGGTGCGTAGCGGTTGCTGACATCGAGCGCCGTGTCGAGGTCCGGCACCAGCAGTACGCGGCTCTCGCCGATCGAGCGCGCGATGATGGCGCGCCGCGGCAGCACGGCCATCTGGCGCTGGACCTCGGCGATGCAGGCCGAGGCGAGCTTGCGCGATGTAGTGACGAGCACCACCTGCGCGTCCTCGCTGTGCTCCGCCTGGGCCAGCAGGTCGGCCGCGACGAACTCGGGACGCGCGGTGCCGTCGGCAATCACCAGCACCTCGGACGGACCCGCCGGCATGTCGAGGGCCGCGCCGCGCGCGTCGGCAGCGACGAGCTGTTTCGCCGCCGTCACCCACGAATTGCCCGGTCCGAAGATCTTGTCCACCTTGGGAACGCTCTCGGTGCCGTAGGCCATGGCTGCCACGGCCTGGGCGCCGCCGAGCTTGAATACCTGCTCGATGCCGCAGAGTCGCGCGGCGACCAGCACGGCCGGATCGGCGGTACCGTCCGGGCGCGGCGGCGTGCACAGCACACGCAGCGGGCAACCGGCGATGCGCGCCGGTACGGCCAGCATGACGGCGGTGGAGGGCAGCGGCGCCGTGCCGGCCGGGACGTACAGGCCGACGGCGCCGAGCGGCACGATCAAGCGCTCGCAGATCACGCCCGGCGAGGTCTCGAGACGCAGCGGCCCGAGGACCTGCAATTCATGGAAGCGCGTAACGGTGGCGATGGCCCGTCGCAGCGCCTCGAGTTGCTCGACCGAGAGCGCCGACTCCGCGGCCGCGAATTCAGCCGGACTGACGTCGAAGGTATCGAGCCGGACACGGTCGAGTTGCTCTGTGTACTCCCGAAGAGCGGCATCACCCCGCCCGCGCACCTCGGCCACGATGCGGCCGGCGCGCTCGAGCAGGCTGGCAGCATCGCGCTGGGCGGGACGCTCGAGCGCCGCGGCGCGTTGCGTCTCGTCGAGCCTGGACCACTCCAGGAGGGCGAGCGGGGCGTTCATGGCAGCATCTTCTCCACGGGCAGCACCAGCACGGCGCTGGCACCGGCGGCCTTCAGGCTCTCGAGCGTTTCCCAGAACACGTTCTCGCGGCAGACCGCGTGCACGGCCACCTTGTCGCCCGTGCCGTCGAGCGGGATCACGGTGGGGGACTCGCTTCCCGGCAGCAGGCGCTTGATCTGGGGCAGGGCGGAGCGCGGCGCATGGAGCATGATGTACTTGCTCTCGCGGACCTGCTGGACGCCGTCGATGCGCAGCAGCAGCCGGCGTACCCAGTCGGCCTTCTCGTCGGGCAGCGGCACGGGCGTGCGGATCAGCGCCGCCTCGCTCTCGAGCACGGTTGTCACCTCGCGCAGGTGGTTGGCGCTCAGGGTGGAGCCGGTGGACACGAGGTCGCAGATCAGGTCGGCGCGACCGAGTCGCGGGGCAATCTCCACCGCTCCGGAGAGCGTGACGATCTCGGCCGTGATCGAGTTCTCCCGCAGGAAGCGACCGAGCACGTGTGGATAGGTGGTGGCGACGCGCCGCCCGGCGAGGCTCGGCAAGCCCGTGTAGGAGAAGTCATCGGGCACGGCGAGCGACAGCCGGCAGCGCCCGAAATCGAGCCGCTGGATGAGTTCGAAGCGGGCCTGCGCGCCCCGGGCGGCCATGGCGAGTCGCTTCTCCTCGATCACGTTGATTCCGACGAGGCCCAAGTCGCAGACATCCTCCTGGACGAGATCGGGAATGTCGTCGTCGCGGACGAACAGCACGTCGAGCGGCATGTTCTCGCCGTAGCACATGAGCTGGTCCTTGCCGCGGCTGTACTTGAGGCCGCAGCGGGCGAGCAGGTCGAGCGAGTGGTCGGTGAGCCGGCCGGACTTCTGGATCGCGATGCGCAGGCGCTGCTGGCGTTCCATCTCAGCGCTCCTGCAGCCGCCGGACGGCGAGGGCGTAGCCGCCGTTGCCGGCCCCGAGGTAGCGCGCGACGCGGCCGATAGTCGTGACGCTGACCCCGGTCTGGCGGTGGATCTCCCGGTAGGGCAGGTCGCGCTGCAGCAACCCGACCACGGCCCAGCGGTCCGCGAGGGCCTGCAGCTCGGCCGGCGTGCACAGGTCGCGGAAGAAATCCCGGCACTCCTCGATGGAGCGCAGCGTGAGGACGGCCTGGAACAGGGCGCGCTCGGCGGCGGCCTCCTGGCGCGGCGAGATGCTTCGATGGCTCTTCACGGGCGATTCCAGTGTAATAACGTGATAGCACGCTAATGCATTTGCGTGAGTTTCGCAAGCGCGTGCCCGGTCGCCTTGACGCTGTCCGGAGCCGCCACCTACACTGCGCCGGCTCATCGAGACCGGCTGAGGGACTGGCCCTTCGAAGCCGGGGCAACCGCCGGGCCCAACCCGCCCGAAAAGGTGCCAACTCCACGGCGACAAGCGTCCGCCGACAGATGAGTTGCCGCAGGGCTGCCCCGTCGCAGGACCGGGGATGTCGGCTGCCGCAACCACGAGCTGCGCTCGCGAGGAGTCTCGAGGCCTGTCGCAGCCGCAGTCCGGCCGCTCGTGGAGTCCGATTGCCCGATGCCCGAATCCGTTCCAGTCGCCGTGCCCGCCACCTACGAGTGGCGCGACGAGGTGCACGCATTGCCGGGCGGCCTCGAACTGCACTTCGGCGGCCGCCTCGCGTCGGTCGAGGTCGCCTACCGGCTGGCCGGGACCCGGGGGGCGCCGGTCGTAGCGGCCCTTGGCGGCATCTCGGCCGGGCGGGACGTATTCGCGTTGCAGCCCGGTGCCACGGGCTGGTGGCAGGACGCCGTAGGTCCCGGCCGCGCGCTCGACACGGATCGGTTCCGGGTGCTCGGGATGGACTTCCTGGGTGGCAGCCATCGCACGACCGGTCCGGCCCATGGCGCGACCTTCCCCTCGATCAGCGCTTTCGATCAGGCGCAGGTGCTGCTGGCGCTCCTAGATCATCTCGGTCTCGATCGCCTGCATGCGAGCCTCGGCGCTTCGTACGGAGGCATGGTGACGCTGGCGCTCGCCCAGGCGCATCCCGGCCGCCTGCGGCATGCGGTCGTGCTGAGCGCCGCACACCGCACCCACCCGATGTCCACGGCGTGGCGCAGCGTGCAGCGCGCCATCGTCCGCTACGCCCTCGGCCACGGCGAGGGCCCACGGGGCCTGACGCTGGCACGCGCCCTCGCCATGGCCACCTACCGCTCGGCCCGCGAATTCGAGGAACGCTTCCCGGGTCCGGCCGAGGCCGGGCCCGGCGGCTTCCGCTTTCCGGTCGAGGCCTACCTGATGGCTCGCGGCGCGAGCTACGCATCGCATTACCGGCCGGAGGCCTTCGTGTGCCTGTCGGAATCGATCGACCTGCACCGGGTCGAACCGGCCGAGATCCGGGTACCGACCACCCTGCTCGCCGTGCAGGAGGACCAGCTGGTTCCGCTCGCAGACATGCGTGAACTGCGTGACCGGCACGGCGGCAACTGCAGCCTGGTCGAGATCAGTTCCCTCTATGGCCACGACGCGTTCCTAAAGGAGACCGAGGTGCTGCGCGACCTGATCGCGCGGGCACTGGACTGAACATGAGCGACCCCACTTCACCCAGGACGCGCGCCGTGCGGGCCGGGATCGACACCGATACCCAGCACGGGGCGGTCGTGCCTCCGATCCACCTGACCTCCACGTTCTCCTTCACGGGGTACGGCGAGAAGCGGGCCTACGACTACTCGCGATCCGGCAACCCCACCCGGGAGACGCTGGCCGCGGCGCTCGCCGAGCTCGAGGGCGGAGCCGGGGCGGTGGTGACCGCCTCCGGCATGGCCGCCGTCGGTCTGATTGCGCAGCTGTTCCGTCCGGACCAGCTCGCGGTCGTGCCGCACGACTGCTACGGCGGCACCTACCGCCTCTTCAACGCGCTGCACGAGCGCGGCTCGCTCACGGTCCGGTTCGTGGACTTCCAGGACCCGGCGGCACTCACCGCCGCGCTGTCCGGCGGGCCCGCCCTGGTGTGGATCGAGACGCCCAGCAACCCGCTGTTGCGCATCGTGGACATCGCCGCCGTGGCGGGCGCGGCACGCGCCGCCGGCGCGCTGGTCGTGGTCGACAACACGTTCCTCTCGCCGGTATGGCAACGGCCGCTCGCCCTGGGCGCCGACCTCGTGCTGCACTCGACGACGAAATACCTCAACGGCCACAGCGACGTGGTCGGCGGCGTGGTCATCGCCGCGGACCGGCAGCTGCACGAGCGGCTCGCGTGGTGGGCGAACTGCATCGGCGTCACCGGGTCGCCGTTCGACAGCTACCTGACGCTGCGTGGACTGCGCACGCTTCACGCACGAATGCGGGCGCACGGCGAGAATGCGGCCGAGGTCGCGCGACTGCTGGCCGCCCATCCAGCAGTTGCCCGGGTCCATTTCCCCGGCCTCGAATCGCATCCGGGTCATGCCCTCGCGCGGACCCAGCAGCAGGGCTTCGGCGCCATGGTCAGCTTCGAGCTGAAGGGCGGCACGGCCGAGGTCCGGGTTTTCCTGGCGGCGCTCAGGAATTTCTCGCTCGCAGAGTCGCTGGGCGGCGTAGAGAGCCTGGTCGCGCACCCGGCGAGCATGACCCACGCCGCAATGGCTGCCGACGCACGCGCTCGCGCGGGCATCGCCGAGACGCTCATCCGGCTGTCGGTCGGCATCGAGGACGCCACGGATCTCACGCAGGACCTTGCGCAGGCGCTCGACGCCGCGCATCGTTTCTCCGAGTGACCGGGAGCCCTGACGAGCGATGCTGAAATCGGTTATGGCGATCTGCGTCGGGGCGAGCCTGGGCGCGCTGCTGCGCTGGTGGCTGGGACTGACCCTGAACGGACTGTTCCCGACGATCCCGCCGGGGACTCTCGCAGCCAATCTCGTCGGCGGCTACCTCGTGGGCCTCGCCATCGCGTTCTTCGCGACCTACGCGGCCATTGCACCCGAGTGGCGCCTGCTGGTCATCACGGGCCTGTGCGGCGGCCTCACCACGTTCTCGACGTTTTCGGCCGAACTGGTCGGCCTGCTGCAGCAAGGCCGCACGGCCTGGGCGCTCGCCGCTGCGGCCGTGCACGTCGGCGGGGCCGTGCTGACGACCTTCGCCGGTATTGCGACCATGCTGTGGCTGCGCCACCCCAACTGAGGGCACTTCGCATGGACGGATCCTTCCTGCGTCTCTACGTGCACGAGAACGACCGGCTGCACGGCCGGCTCGCCTGGGAGTGGCTCCTGGCACAGGCCAACCACCTCGGGATCCGCGGCGGCTCGGCCTTCCGGGCCGTGGCGGGATTCGGCCGCCATCGCGTGCTGCACGAAGAGCGCTTCTTCGAGCTCGCCGGCAGCGTGACCGTTGAGGTCGAGTTCATCGTCACCGACGACGAGGCACGCCAGTTGCTCGAACTCGTGTCCCGGGAAGACCTGCGCCTCTTCTATGCCCGCACGCCGGCGCATTTCGGCGTGATCGGTGGCGAGGCGGGCACCTGAGGCCGGCGGCCAGCCCACGCCTCAGGCGAACGCCTCGACCGCGACCGCCTTTACGAGCGCCAGCACCGGCACGCCGCTGCCAAGCCCGAGGCTGCGCACGGCGTCGGCGGTCACAAGCGACAACAGCCGGGTGTCGCCCACCGCGAGGTGGATCAGCCGCAGCGCTTCGTGTCCACCGGACTCCACCGCCAGCACGCGTGCCTCGAGGACATTGTGCAGCGACAGCCCCTCCGGCCGGCGGCTCGCGAGGATCACCTCGCGCGCACCGATCTGGATGCGCACGCTGTTCCCGACCGGTGCATCCACGGTGGGGACCTCGAGACGCAGCGTGCCCGCGGCGAGACGCGTGAGCTGCCGCGCCGGGTCGTGCGCGACGACCCGGGCATCCAGGGCCACGGCCGGTTCGCGCGTGCCGACGAGTCCCGGCACGGCGTTTCGAGCGGTCAGGTCCGCGACCGTGCCTGCGGCGCTGACCGAACCCCGCTCGACGACGACGAGGTGCGAAGCGAGCTTGGCGACGTCGTCGAAGTCGTGCGTGACGATCACCACGGTGAGCGACACCTGTCGCCGGAGAGTGGCCAGCTCGTGGCGCAGCGACTCGCGCAGCGCCCCGTCCACCGCGGCGAACGGTTCGTCGAGCAGCAGTACTTCCGGGTCGCGCGCGAGCGCACGGGCGAGCGCGACGCGCTGCTGCTCGCCCCCGGACAGGGCAGCGGGCTTGCGCCCGGCGAGCCCCTCGAGACGCGCCAGCGCGATCAGCGCCTCGATGCGGGCCGGTTGCTTGGTGCCCGGCAAGTGACCGAGCGCGAGCGCCAGCTGCGCCTGCACGGTGAGGTGAGGAAAGAGCGCGTAGTCCTGGAAGACGAAGCCCACCGGCCGCCGGTGCGCGGGCAGGAACGTTCCGGCCGAGGTGTCCGTCCAGAGCCGCCCGCCGCAGGCGACGCGCGCCTCCGCCGGCCGGTGCAGGCCTGCGATGGCCCGCAGCACCGTGGACTTGCCGCTACCCGACGGCCCGAACAGCGCGGTGACCGACCCAGGCGGCGCGCTGAATCCGATCGACAACGGGAAGGGTGCCGACTGACGGAGCCGGACATGCAGCTCGCCGGGTCCGTCCATGGGTCAGGTCCTCCGCGCCACGCGTCGCGCCAGGGTATTGGTGATCCCGAGCGCGAGCAGCGACAAGCTCAGCAGGACGAAGGCCATGAGTCCAGCAGACGCTTCGTCGAAGGCCTGCACGCGGTCGTAGATCGCGATGGCGACCGTGCGGGTCTCGCCGGGTATGGAACCGCCCACCATCAGCACGACGCCGAACTCGCCGAGGGTATGCGCGAAGGTGAGGACCGCGGCAGTGGCGATGCCGGGAATCGCAAGCGGCAGCTCGACGCGCCGGATCGCCGCCAGCGGCGACAGCCCGCAGCAGCGCGCTGCGTCGCGCAGGTTCGGCGGGATGGCGGCAAGCGCGTTCTGCATGGGTTGCACGGCGAATGGCAGGTTCACGAGCAGCGATGCCAGCAGCAGTCCCTCGAAACTGAATACCAGCGGATGCCCCACCGCGACCTCGAATGCCTGGCCGAGGGGCGAGGCGCGACCGAAGGCCACCAACAGGTAGTAGCCGAGCACGGTCGGCGGAAGGATCAGGGGCAGGGCGACGAGGGCCTCGACGAAGCCGCGCCCGCGGAAACGGCCGAACGCCAGCCAGCGTGCGAGCAGGAAAGCCACGGGCACGAGCAGCGCGACCGTTAGCAGGCCGAGCCGGATCGAGAGCGTGAGGGCCGTCCAGTCCATCGCCGGCTCAATCCCCGGGCAACGTGAATCCGTAGCGGGCGAGTATCGCGCGGGCGGCAGGCGAGCGCAGGTAGTCGTAGAACAGCTCGGCCGCAGGCGAGGCGCCCGTCAGCAGCACCATGCGCTGTCGCAGCGGCTCGTGCAGCGCCTCCGGGATCAGCGCGAAGGATCCGCGACGAAGCAGTTCCGGTGCGAGCGCGAGAGAATGGGCGATCAGGCCGCCGTCCGCGTTGCCGCTGACCGCGAACTGCGCGGCCTGTGCCACGTTCTCCCCGAGCACCAGACGAGGGCGCGCCTCCTCCCAGAGCCCGAGCGATCGCAGCACCTGCTCGGCCGCGCGGCCATAGGGCGCGTGCTCGGGGCTGGCGATCGCGAGGCGGCCGGCCGTGCCGTCGGCGAGTCGGCTCGCCAGATGCTCGAGCCTCGCATCCGGACGCAATGGGGAGCCTTCCGGTGCGAACACGACGATGCGGCCGACGCCGTAGAGTTCGCCGCGTCCCCGCGTCAGGCCGCGGGCGGCCAGCGCCTCAACGAACTGCTCGTCCGCCGAGAGGAACAGCTCGTACGGGGCGCCCTGCGCGATCTGCCTTGCAAAATTTCCGGACGAGCCGTAGGTGACGCGGACACTTCGTCCGCTGTCGCGACTGAACTGCTCGATGACTTCGTCGAGGGCGAACTTGAGGTCGGAAGCTGCGGCGATCAGCGGTGCCGGGGGCGGGTCCGGCGTGCCCGATGCACCCTGCGCCGGCGTTCCGGTTGCCGCGAGCAACGCAAGAGCGGCCGCTCCGCCGCGGCACAGACGGGCGAGGGCGGCTCGTCGTCGCATCACTGGTGAAGTCGCGCGTTGGTGGCCCAAAAAAAGAAGGCCGGCGTTGAAGCCGGCCTTCCGGGACGGGACCCGAGTTGCCTCAATCCGTGAGGCAAAGACTAACCCGACTCAAGTCCTCATCACTCGACCTTGATCCACACCGACGAGCTGACGGTAATCTGGCGCGACCGCTGCTCGAGGGGGACGGAGTATAGCGCCGGGTTTCCGCGGGTTGAAAGCGTCTTTTCGGCCTGGTTACCAGGGTCTGGATCCAGGTCGTCCAATCTTTATAAGTCCCAGCTTGATAGTCCTTTATGTAATTGAATTACATAAACTATTTTTCTGAGAAAAGACAGGCAATTACGGCATCGGTGGCTGCGCCGGAACCCGCGGAACCCTGGCCGGGCGAGGCAATGTCGGCCGTTCGGACGCCAGAGGCGAGGGCGCCCGCGACCGCCGTTTCGACGGCTTCGGCCTCTGCCGTCAGACCGAGCGAGTATCGCAGCAGCAGCGCGCCGCTCAGGATCGTGCCGATAGGATTCGCGATGCCGCGGCCGGCGATGTCGGGCGCCGAGCCGTGAATCGGCTCGTAGAGGCCCACACGATCCGCCCCGAGCGAGGCTGACGGCAGCAAGCCCAGGGAGCCGACCAGCATCGAGGCCTCGTCCGTGAGGATGTCACCGAACATGTTCTCGGTGAGGAGCACGTCGAAGCTCGTCGGCCGCCGCAGCAGGTGCATTGCGGCAGCGTCGACCAGCATGTGCTCGAGCCGGACCTCGGGAAATTCCTCGCGGAGCACGCGCTCGACCACGGTGCGCCACAGGCGCGAGGTTTCCAGCACGTTGGCCTTGTCCACCGACACGATGCGCCGGCGGCGCTCCATTGCCAGGCGCCCGGCAACGCGCGTCACCCGTTCGATCTCCGGCGCCGAGTAGCTGCACACGTCTTCGGCTTCGTGCGCCGTGCGACTCTTGCGGCCGAAGTAGATGCCGCCGGTCAGTTCGCGCACCACCATGATGTCGACGCCCGCGATCACCTCCGGCCGCAACGGGGAGGCATCGAGCATGTCGGGCAGCGTGCGAACGGGGCGAAGGTTCGCGAACAGGCCGAGCACCCGCCGCAGTTCGAGCAGTCCCTGCTCGGGCCGGATGCGAGCCGACGGGTCGGACCACTGCGGACCGCCCACGGCACCGAGCAGCACGCCGTCGCTGGACCGGCACGCGTCGATGGTGCGCGACGGAAGGGGAGAGCCCGAGGCGTCGATCGCGGCGCCGCCGATCAACGCTTCCACGAACTCAAACTCGTGACCGAACCTCGACCCCACGGACTCGAGCACGCGGACCGCCTCGGCGGTGACCTCGGGGCCGATGCCGTCGCCCCCCAGCACGGCGATTCGCGCCTTCATCCGGCGCGCCGCTCATGGGCGTCGATGGCATCCGCCTTGCTCAGCAGGTACCCCAGCTCGTCCACTCCGTTCATCAGGCAATAGCGCGCGAACGCCTCGATGGGGAAGGTCGCCGCCCGTCCATCGGGGAGGCGAACCGTGGCGGCCGGCAGGTCGATCTCGAGCTCGGCGCCGGGGTTCGCAGTCAGCCATTCGTGCGTGGCCTCGTCCACGACGATGGGTAGCAGCCCGTTCTTGAGGCTGTTGCTGCGGAAGATGTCGGCGATCTCCGTGCTGATCACTGCACGGAAGCCGTAGTCGAGCAGGGCCCACGGGGCGTGCTCGCGCGAGGACCCGCAACCGATGTTCCGACCGGCGACCAGGATCGCGCAGCCGCGAGCTTCCGGCTGGTTCAGCACGAAGTCGGCCCGTGGCGCGCCGTCCTCGCCGTAGCGCCAGTCCGCGAAGAGCGCGGCGCCGAGGCCCTCGCGGGTCGTGGTGGTGAGGAAGCGCGCCGGAATGATCTGGTCGGTGTCGATGTTGCTCGACGGCATCACGACCGTGCGCGAGCGGAATCGGGTGATCGGATCCATGTCGTCCTCAGTTCAGGAACTCGCGCGGGTCGGTCACGCAGCCGCGCACTGCGCTTGCCGCGGCGGTTGCGGGGCTCGCCAGGAGCGTGCGCGCCCCAACGCCCTGCCGGCCCTCGAAATTGCGGTTGCTGGTGCTGAGGCAGTACTGGCCCTGCGGCACCGTGTCGCCGTTCATCCCGAGGCACATCGAGCAGCCGGACTCGCGCCATTCGGCGCCCGCCTCGACGAACGTACGCGCGTAGCCGAGTTCCTCGGCCTGCCGCTTGATCTGCTGCGAACCCGGCACCACGAGCATACGCAAGCCGGGCGCCACCTTTCTTCCGGCGAGCACCTGCGCCGCATCCGCGAGGTCAGAGAGGCGGGCGTTGGTGCAGCTGCCGATGAAGACGACCTGCAACGGCTTGTCGCGCAGCCGCTCGCCCGGTGAGAGGCCCATGTAAGCAAGCGAGCGAGCGAAGACCGCGTCCCCGGGGCGCTGCGGAACCTGGCCCGACACCGGTGCGACCATGCCGGGATTCGTGCCGTAAGTGATCATCGGCTCGACTGCGGACGCGTCGATCGACACCGTGCGGTCGAACGCCGCGCCATCGTCCGTGGCCAGGCCGCGCCAGTCGGCAACGGCTCGCTCCCAGGCCGCGCCCTGCGGGGCGCGCGGGCGACCCCGCAGGTAGGCGAACGTGGTGTCGTCGGGCGCAATCATGCCGGCGCGCGCACCGGCCTCGATGGACATGTTGCAGATCGTCATCCGCCCGTCCATCGACAGGGCCTCGATGGCAGGACCGCGGTACTCGATCACGTGGCCGGTGCCGCCGTTGACGCCGATGCGACCGATGATCGCCAGCACCAGGTCCTTGGCCGAAACCCCCGGCGAAAGGCGGGCGTTGGCCTCGATCGCCAGGGTCCTGGGCCGGCGCTGCAGCAGGCACTGCGTGGCGAGCACGTAGCCCACCTCCGTGGTCCCGATGCCGAAGGCGAGGGCGCCGAAGGCCCCGTGGGTGCTGGTGTGGCTGTCGCCGCAGACGATGGTCTTGCCGGGCTGCGTCGCCCCGGATTCCGGTCCGATGATGTGCACGATGCCCCGGCGGTCGTCCCTGAGGCCGATGAGCTCGAGGCCGAATTCCTCGCAGTTCGTCTCCAGCTGGCGGATCTGCGCGGCAGCGGACTCGAGCGCGATCGGCACGCCGCCGAAGATCTGGGCCGTGTCGGTCGGGGTCGAATGGTCCATGGTCACGAGCGTGCGGTCCGGCCGGCGAACCTTCAGGCCGCGGGCGCGCAGCACCGAGAACGCCTGGGGCGAGGTGACCTCGTGCGTGAGGTGCAGGTCGACGTACAGGATGGCGGGCGTCTCGGCGGTCTCCGGCACGACGACGTGCCGCTCCCAGACCTTCTCGAACAGGGTCTTCGCGGTCATGCGTGTTCCGATGCTCCTGCGGTCGCTCAGATGATCGAGGCGTCTTCCGCCTCGGGGCTGCGCTGCTCGGCTCGCGCCATGGTCGCCCGCATGGACTCGATCTGGTTCACGACCTCGAGAAAGGCGCGCACGCCGGACTCGACGATGTCGGTGGTCACGCTCGAGCCGCGATAGGAGCGGCCGTTGCACGCGACCGTCACCACGGCTTCGCCCTGCGCGTCCTCGCCCATGGTGACGCTGCGAACCTCGAACTTGCGCAGCGTGACCGGCACGCCGGTGGCGGCCTCGATGGCCTTGAACGCCGCGTCGACCGGGCCGTCGCCCGTCGCTTCCTGCACCAGCATGCGGCCGTCGCCGTTGCGCAGCCCGACGCGCGCCGTGGCGGTCGCGGCCGAGTCGCTGACGGCGTGCAGGCTCTCGAGGTGCCAGGGACCGCTCGCGCCGAACTCGGCCTTCAGCACCAGCGCCTCGATGTCGCCGTCGAACATTTCCTTCTTCTTGTCGGCGAGCGACTTGAAGTCCTCGAACACGCGCGCGAGTTCGGCGTCGGAGAGCTCGAATCCCAGTTCCTTGATGCGCTCGCGCAGCGCCGCCCGGCCGCTGTGCTTGCCGAGCACGAGGTGGGTTCGCGACAGGCCCACGTCCTCGGGTCGCATGATCTCGTAGGTGGAGTGGTGCTTGAGCATGCCGTGCTGGTGGATGCCCGACTCGTGGGCGAACGCGTTCTCGCCGACCACGGCCTTGTTGCGCGGGATCGGCATGCCCGTGATGCTCGACAGCAAACGGCTCGTGGGAAAGAGGCGCTTCGTGTCCACGCCCGTGTGCAGGCCGAACAGCGACTCGCGGGTCTTGAGCGCCATCACGATCTCCTCGAGCGAGCAGTTGCCCGCGCGCTCGCCGATTCCGTTGATGGTGCACTCGACCTGCCGGGCACCGGCGCGCACGGCAGCGAGGCTGTTGGCGACCGCCATGCCGAGATCGTCGTGACAGTGGACGCTGAAGGTGACGCGCTCGGCACCCCGCACGTTCTTCTTGAGGTAATCGAATACCTCGTGGAACTCCTCCGGGACCGTGTAGCCGACGGTGTCCGGAACGTTGATGGTCGTCGCCCCGGCCTCGATCACCGCCTCGACCACCTCGCGCAGGAAATCGAGCTCGGTGCGCGATGCGTCTTCGGGCGAGAACTCCACGTCGGGGCACAGGCTGCGCGCGTAACGAACCCCCTCCACGGCCGTGTGGATGATCTGCTCCTTGGCCATGCCGAGCTTGTGCTCGCGATGGATCGCGCTGGTGGCGAGGAACACGTGCAGCCTCGGCCGCCCGGCCTCGCGCACGGCGCTCCAGGCCTTGTCTATGTCCTCGCGATTGCAACGCGCGAGACCGGCGATGACGGGGCCGCGCACCTCGCGGGCAATTTCCCGCACGGCGTCCCAGTCGCCGCGCGAGGCGGCCGGGAAGCCCGCCTCGATGACGTCCACACCCAGTTCGGCCAGCGCGCGGGCGACCCGCAGCTTCTCGGGCTGCGTCATGCTGCAGCCGGGCGACTGCTCGCCGTCGCGCAGCGTCGTGTCGAAGATCAGGACGCGGTTCGGGTCGGGCGTGGGCATGGGTGTCACCTCGTCTGTCTCAGCGGCCTTCGTTCAACCATGGCATGCGGGCGCGCAACTCCACGCCCACTTTCTCGATTGGATGCGTGAGATCCTTCTTCATCAGCGCGTCGTACTTCCTTCGGCCGGTCTTGTTCTCGCGGATCCACTGCCGCGCGAACGTACCGTCCTGGACTTCCGTGAGGATCTTCTTCATCTCCTTCTTGGTCTCGGCATTGACCACGCGGGGACCGCGGGTGAGGTCGCCGTACTTGGCGGTCTCCGAGATGAAGCGGTGCATCTTGGCGATGCCGCCCTCGTGCAGCAGGTCGACGATCAGCTTCAACTCATGCAGGCACTCGTAGTAGGCAACTTCGGGCTGGTAGCCGGCCTCGACGAGGGTCTCGAAGCCCTTCAGCACCAGCTCGGTCGCGCCGCCGCAGAGCACGGCCTGCTCCCCGAACAGGTCGGTCTCGGTCTCCTCGGCGAAGGTCGTCTCGATGACTCCGGCGCGAGTGCCGCCGATGCCGTCGGCATAGGCGAGGGCGCGCGCCTGCGCCTTGCCGGTCGCGTCCTGCGCGACCGCGATCAGGCAAGGCACGCCGCGGCCCTGCTCGTACTGGCGGCGCACGAGATCGCCCGGGCCCTTGGGCGCGATCAATACCACGTCGAGGTCCTTGCGCGGCTTGATCTGCCCGAAGTGGATGTTGAAGCCGTGCGCGAACAGGATCGCGGCGCCGATCGGCAGCGCCTGCTCGATCTCCTCGTAGAGGCCCGGCTGGGCGAGGTCCGGCGCGAGCAGTGCCACGAGAGTCGCGCCCTCGACCGCCTTGGCGGGCTCGGCGACCTTGAAACCGTCCTTCCTGGCTCTTTTCCAGCCCTGGCCGCCGCGGCGGTTGCCCACGACGACGTCGAAGCCGGAATCCCGCAGGTTCAGCGCATGTGCGCGACCCTGGCTGCCATAGCCGAGCACCGCAAGCCGGGCGCCCTTCAGGGCCTTCTTGTCCACGTCTTTCTTCGAGTAGGCACGCATAAGTAAGAAACTCCTCGAGTCGGTCAACGATGTGGTCCTGGAAAACGAAAAACCCCGCCCGGCGCGAGTCCGGTGCGGGGTTCCTGGTGTCCGTCTGCGCCTTTGCGCCTTCAGCCCGGGGCCCCGCACCTCCCGGGGGGAAGCAGCGCGAGCAGGTCGAGAAGCAGGCCGGCCCGAAGGGCGGCGGTGGAACCACGGGTAGCCATCGGGCTTTCGAGCGCCATCGTGAGCCTGCTTGCTAGGGTCGGCATGACCGGACGATAGCAACATAGCGCCAAACCCATTGTCAACCGCACTGCAAAAAGAACTTCGGCTAAGCTGTCGGCACCATGTTCGAAGATCGTGACGTCGCGGCCGCACGGCCGCTCTGGCTGGTCGCCGAGGGCGACCTCGAGTCGTGGCTCGCTTCGCGCAGCCCGGTAGAACGGGCGTGGCTCGCCGCACTCAACTTTCGCGCCGATCGTCACCAGGTCGCCTGTCTCGCCGATGCAGCCGGCGCAGCAGGAGCAGCCGTGCTCGGGCTGGGCTCGCTCGACTCGCTCGAGGAACTCGAGCCCTGGCATCTCGCCGGCGCGGTGGACCGCCTGCCCGGCGGCGCCTGGCGCATCGAGACGCCGCTTGCGATGCACGCGGCGACCGCGGCGGCGCTCGGCTGGGCGCACGGCAGCTACCGCTTCGAGCGGTATCGCAGCAAGCCGCGTGCGGCTGCCGGTGCGCTGCTCGTGCCGCCGCAACTCGCGGACATGGCGCACGTGCGCCACATGGCGGCGGCGCTAGCGATGGCGCGCGACCTGATCAACCTGCCGGCTGCCGACCTGGATCCGGAGAGTCTGGCGGAGGACGCGCTCGCGATGGCGGTCCGCCTCGGCGCGCGCGGCAACATCATCATGGGCGACGCCTTGCGCGAGGGCTTCCCGGCCATCCACGCGGTTGGCCAGGCTTCGGCTTCTGCGCCGCGGCTGCTCGACTTCACCTGGGGCGATGCCAGCGCCCCTAAGGTGACGCTCGTCGGCAAGGGCGTCTGTTTCGACACGGGCGGGCTCGACCTCAAGCCGGCGGCGGGCATGCTGCTGATGAAGAAGGACATGGGCGGCGCCGCCTGCGCGCTCGCACTGGCTCGCGTGATCATGGAAAGCCAGCTGCCGGTGCGCTTGCGCGTGCTGGTGCCGGCCGTCGAGAACGCCGTCTCCGGCAACGCCTACCGCCCGGGCGACGTGCTGCGCACCCGCAAGGGCGTCACGGTGGAGGTCGGCAATACCGATGCCGAGGGCCGCCTGGTACTGGCGGATGCGCTGGCCGCGGCCGATGCCGAGAGGCCTGACCTGCTCATCGACCTGGCCACGCTGACCGGGGCCGCACGTACCGCGCTCGGAGCCGAGCTGCCCGCGCTTTTCGGCACCCGCGATGAAACCGTCGATGCGGCCCGGCGCCACGGCCGCAAACAGGCGGACCCGCTCTGGCCCATGCCTTTGTGGAGCGGGTACGACGACGAGATCTCGAGCCGGATCGCCGACTTGAACAACGTCTCGGGATCGACCTTCGCCGGGGCAATCATCGGCGGCTTGTTCCTGCGGCGGTTCGTCACCGCGACCCCGGACTGGCTGCACGTCGACCTGTATGGCTGGAACCCTAAGGAGCGACCTGGCCGACCTGTTGGAGCGGAACCCCAGTCGGTGCGCGCCCTGTACGCGTTGCTGGTCGAACGCTACGGCTGACCGGTCTCGACGACCGCCGAACCGCCATGGACCTGCGCTTCGAGCGTCGCACCTGGACGCTGGTGTACGTGTGCCTCGGCGTGATCGAGGGCGGCACGGCGGCCGTCATGGTCCGTTCGCTGTTCGGCAGCGCGGTCGGCGGCATTGCCGTCGACCTGGTCGTTGCCGTGGTGAGCGCAGCCCCCGCCTGGGCGAACGTCGTGAGCCTCGCCTACGCGCGTCGCGCGCAGGGCCGGCCCAAAGTCCGCTTCCTCCGGCCACTGCTGGCGGCACTGGCCGTCTGTGTCGCGGGACTGGCCCTGCTGCCCGTGGGCGGGGCCGGACTCGTGGCATTCCTGATTCTCTATGGGGTCGCACGCCTGCTCTGGGCGGGCATCGATACGGTTCGCTCGGTGATCTGGAGCGTGAATTACCCCCGCCACCTTCGGGCCCGGGTCACGGGCCGGATCATGGTCAACGGCTCGCTCGCGCTGGCCGGGACCGGGCTGCTGCTCGGCTGGCTGCTCGAGCATGACGATCCCTGGTACCGGGTCGCGATCCTGGCGGCCGCGGCAACGGGACTCGCCGGCAGTGTCGCGTTCGGACGGTTCCGGGTCCGCCAGGAACAGCGGTTGCTTGCGGACGAACTCATCCGACTGCGAGGGGGTGCGCGCTTCGACCTGTCGGGCATACGGCAGCTGCTGGTGAGCGACGCGAACTTTCGCCGCTACATGCTCGCAATGTCGACTTTCGGCGCCGGGCACCTGATGCTGACGCCGCTGCTGGTGGTCTGCATCGACGACATCCTCGGAGCCTCGGAGATGGTCCAGGTCGCGATTACCGCCGCGCTGCCGATCCTCGTCATGCCGATTGCGATCCAGCCGTGGGCGAGGTTCCTCGACCGGCACCACGTGGTCGTGTACCGCTCCGTGCACGCCTGGATCGCGGTTGCGGGTGCGGTGCTGCTCGCGTTCGCGGTCCTCGCCGGGCAGTCGGTGCTGCTCTGGCCCGGCGCACTGCTGATGGGGATCTCGCTCGCGGCGGGCAGCCTCGGCTGGTCGCTCGGCCACAACGACTTTGCGCCGCGCGGGGAGGAGACCCGCTACATGGCGCTGCACGTCACCCTCACCGGAGTGCGCGGGCTGGTGGCGCCGCCGGTCGCGATCCTCGCCTACTACGGGCTGCAGCGGACCCGGGCAGGCCTCGAGGCCTGGGCAATGCTGCTGCCCGTGGGCCTGATCGCGCTCGGGGCCTGGCAGTTCACGGCGATGCGCCGCACCGTCGCCACGGTTCCGTCGAGGCCGTGAGCCGGACGTCGTCCGCCACCTCCGGATCCCGGCAACGAATTCCGGCACAATCACCAGTCAACCAGGAGTGACCTGCATGCCCAAGAACAAGGTCGATCCGCGCCCCCATTCCCGGGTGGTGTTCGACGGGGTCAAGCAGACGCCGAGCCGCGCGATGCTGCGCGCCACCGGGTTCGACGACCGTGACTTCCGGCGTTCGCAGATCGGCGTCGCCTCGACCTGGAGCACGCTCACGCCCTGCAACATGCACATCGACCGCCTCGCCGGACGCCGCGGTCCGGGGCGTGGAGGGCGCCGGCGGCAAGGCCACGGTGTTCGGAACCATCACCGTCTCGGACGGCATCTCGATGGGCACGCCGGGAATGCGTTACTCGCTCGTGTCGCGCGAGGTGATTGCCGACTCCATCGAGACTGTCGTGGGGGCGCAGGGATTCGACGGCCTCGTCGCGATCGGCGGCTGCGACAAGAACATGCCCGGCTGCATGATGGCCATCGCGCGGCTCGACCGTCCGGCGGTGTTCGTCTACGGCGGGACCATTCGTCCGGGCGCCGAGCGGCGCGACATCGTGTCGGTGTTCGAGGCCGTCGGCGCCCATGCCCGCGGCGCGATCTCGGAGCGGGGTCTGCGGGAGGTGGAGCGCACGGCGATCCCGGGGCCCGGCAGCTGCGGGGGCATGTACACCGCAAACACCATGGCTTCGGCGATCGAGGCACTCGGCATGAGCCTGGCCAACAGCTCGGCGCAGGAAGCCGTGTCGCGCACCAAGCGGCTCGACGCCGAGCGCGCCGGCCGGACGGCGGTCCAGCTGGTTCGACGCGGCATCAAGCCGTCCGACATCCTGTGCCGCGAAGCGTTCGAGAATGCGATCGTCACGACAATCGCGCTCGCCGGGTCCACCAACGCGGTCCTGCACCTGCTCGCGATGGCGCACGCCGCCGGCGTGCCGCTTGCGCTCGACGATTTCACGCGGATCGGCGCCCGGGTTCCCGTGCTCGCAGACCTGCGCCCCAGCGGCAGCTACTCCATGTCGGAGCTGATCCGCATCGGCGGCATCCAGCCGCTGATGAAGTCGCTGCTGGACGCCGGCCTGCTGCACGGCGGGTGCATGACGGTCACCGGCCGCACGCTCGCGCAGAACCTCCGGCGGGTGAAACCCTATCCGGCAGGGCAGCAGATCGTCCGGCCGCTCGGAGACCCGATCAAGGCGCAGAGCCATCTCGTCGTCCTCTACGGCAATCTCGCTCCCGAGGGTGCCGTGGCCAAGATCAGCGGCAAGGAGGGTCTGCAGTTCGAGGGCCGGGCGCGCGTGTTCGACGGCGAGGAGGCGGCGTTGCAGGCGATCCTGGACGGCACGGTCGTGGCGGGCGACGTGCTCGTCGTGCGTTACGAGGGCCCGCGCGGCGGGCCCGGAATGCGCGAGATGCTGAGCCCGACCGCGGCGATCATGGGTAAGGGCCTGGGCGACAAGGTCGCGCTCGTCACGGACGGACGATTTTCGGGCGGGAGCCACGGATTCGTGGTGGGACACGTCTCGCCCGAGGCGGCCGTGGGCGGCCCGCTGGCGCTGGTGCGCGACGGCGACCGCATCAGCATCGACGCCGCGCAGAGCACGATCACGATGCACATAAGTGACGCGGAATTCGCGGCGCGGCGGGCACGGTGGACTACGCCTGCACCGTACGCGACGCGAGGCGTACTGGCGAAATATGCCGCCCTGGTCAGCAGCGCATCACTCGGGGCGGTCACCGACGGACGCCTGGAGCCGTTCGACGCGATGGCTGCGGGCACGTCCGAGGACCGCGCGGCTATTGTCTTGCAGGGCCCACGTGGGTAAAGTCGCGGCCCGGCTCAGGGGAAGGGTTGCGGGTCGCGGGCAGCTCTTGCTAGTGTCGGTGCCGACATAGCGGGATGTCGTGCCCAGCGGCTCCGCACAACGAATCGACCCCACGGCAGTGGAGGGGATGTGGCGTACTCGTATTCGATCGACGATCCGGCAAAAAATGGCAAGCGGATGGCGGCGTTCGCGCTGGTCCTGCTCATCCACGTGCTGTTCGTGTGGGTGCTGGCGTCGGGCCTGGGAAAGAAGGTCGTCGAGGTCGTTCTCGGTCCGGTCGAGACGCGGTTGATCGAGGAACTCCCCGAGGACGACAGCGAGCCGCCACCGCCGCCCCCGGAATTCGATACGCCGCCCCCGTACGTGCCGCCGCCGGAGATCTCGATCGAGCTCGCGGTCGATTCCGGCCCGAGCACAGCCATCAGCAACGTGACGAGCGAACGCCCGGTCGCCGCGCCGCCGCCGCCCGTCGCCGCGCCGAAGCCCGTCGAGAAAAAGGTCGTGCGGACGCCGCCCTCGACGCAGGGTCGCGGCGCAAGAATCACCCAGCCGGAGTACCCGCCGGCTGCGCGGCGCGCGGGCGAGGAAGGCACCGTCACTCTGAAGGTCTTGGTCACCGAGGGTGGCCGTGCCGGTCAGGTCGAGGTCGCCAAGAGCAGCGGCTTCCCCAAGCTCGACGAAGCCGCGGTAAAGGAAGTGCAGCGCAACTGGCGCTTCGTTCCAGGCAAGGAAGACGGCAAGACCGTTTCCATGTGGCACACGTTCGCGGTCACGTTCCGTCTTACCGACTGACAGCTGCCCGCAACAACGGCTCCGACGTCAAAAGATCACCCTAGATACGCAACCGTTTCGTGAGAGGAATACACCCCCATGGCCACTGAAAGCGTCACTGTCGACAACCCGTACGGACTCCAGGCCCTGTGGGCTCAGGGTGATTTCATCGCCAAAGGCGTCCTGATCCTGCTGGCAGTGATGTCGGCCTACTCGTGGTTCATCATCTTCACCAAGTGGTGGGAGCAGCGGCGCCTCCTCAAGCAGGCCGCCGAGGCCGAGAAGAGCTTCTGGGCCGCCGACAACATCAAGAACGGCGTCACCAAGCTCACGGGCAAGGGCAACATCTTCAAGGCCATCGCGTCCGAGGCGATCGATGCGGCGGGTCACCACGACACGCGCATGACCCAGCAGGTTCCGCTGCACGAGTGGATCGACAACGTCATCGCGCGCGGCGTGGCCCGTATCGGCAGCGCTCTGCAGACGCAGTTGCCCTTCCTCGCCACGACGGGCTCGACCGCGCCGTTCATCGGGCTTTTCGGTACGGTCTGGGGCATCTACCACGCGCTCGTCGCCATCGGCGTGGCCGGCCAGGCCAGCATCGACAAGGTTGCAGGTCCGGTGGGCGAGGCGCTGATCATGACCGCCATCGGCCTCGCGGTCGCGGTGCCTGCGGTGCTCGGCTACAACTACCTGCTGGGCCGCAACAAGCTCATCATGGAGCGCGTCAAGCTCTTCGCGAACGACCTCGAGCAGGTGATCGTGAGCGGATCGCGGGTGGAAGGCTCCAGCCCGCAGGTCATCTCCGGCGTCAAGAAGTAACCGCCGAGGCGCGCGGGAGGCATTCAGGATGAGCATGTCCATCAGCACGGCCGGCGATGACGAGGACAAGGCGATCTCTGAGATCAACGTCACGCCGCTGGTCGACGTGATGCTGGTGCTGCTGATCATCTTCCTGATCACGATCCCCGTGATCACACAGTCGGTGAAGGTCGATCTGCCACAGGCCGCCAACATCCCGACTCAAACCAAGCCCGAGAACGTCAATATCGCCGTCGATGCCGAGGGCAACATCTTCTGGAATACGGCGCAGCTGCCCTCGCAGGACGCTCTGCTCGAGCGGATCAAGCAGGTCGCGGTGCTCGATCCGCAGCCCGAGGTGCACGTACGCGGCGACCGCAACACCGCCTACGAGCACATTGGGCGCGTCATCGTGACTTGCCAGCGCGGTGGCATCCAGAAGGTCGGGTTCATCACCGAGCCAGATCGCGCGCTGGCCCGCTGATCGCCGTCCACCAGGAACCGAGGAGAGACCGGCATGGGAATGAGTATCGGCGGCGGCGACGACGAGCCGATGATGGACATCAACATGACGCCGCTGATCGACGTCATGCTCGTGCTCCTCATCATGTTCATCATCACCATCCCGGTGATGACGCACGCGGTCAAGCTCGACATGCCGCGGGCCACCAATGCTCCGTCGACGGCCCAGCCGGTCGTCATCAACCTCGAGATCGATTTCGACGGTACGGTGCTGTGGAACGGTACACCGGTGGAGATCGAAGCGCTGGAAGGGTACTTCCGGCGTGAAGCGGCGATCGAGCCGCAGCCGGAGCTGCACATCCGGCCGAGCAAGCGCGCGAAGTACGACGTCGTGGCCCGCGTGCTCGCATCCGCCCAGCGCAATGGCATGCGAAAGATCGGGTTCGTCGGCAACGAACAATTCATGTAGCGCCTGGCTGGGAACTCGTCCGGCCGAGAAACCAGGCTGCCGGGGCGTTGGCCCCGGCGGCTTTTTACACGTTAAAGGGCCCTGCGGCCCCGATTCGAGGCAGATTGATCATGAAGCCAAGCTGGGTACTGACTGCAGCACTCGCATTCACCGGAGCAGCGGGCGTGCCGGTGGCACTTCTCGCGCCTGCCGTCGCGGAGGCTCAACAGAAGATCGGCCCGAAGGTCGGCGTGCCGCTCAAGGCTGCGCAGGAAGCCATCCAGAAGAAGAACTGGAACGGCGCCCTGGCCAGGATCAAGGAGGCACAGGCGGTGAAGCCGCGAACCGCCTTCGAGGACTACAAGATCAACGAGCTGCTCTGGTACGTCTACCTCCAGCAGGGGCGCAATGCCGACGCCGCGCGGCTGCTCGAGCAGCAGATCGGTTCCGGCCAGATGCCGGCGGGCGAGAAGGTGCAGCGCACCAAGACGGTTGCGCAGCTGTACTTCAGGGCCGGCAACTACCCCAAGGCAGCGCAGGCGGCCAACCAGTACCTCAAGTCGGCACCGAACGACGCCGAGGCGCAGATGCTGGTAGCGCAGTCCTATTTCCAGCAGAAGGACTACAAGGGCGCGGTCGCCGCGGCCAACCGGCTCATCAAGCCGGGCCAGAAGCCGAGCGAGGACCTGCTGCAGCTCCTGCTGCGGTCGAACTACGAGCTCAAGGACGAAGCGGGCACTACGGCCGCACTGGAGAAGTTGCTCACTTACTACCCGAGCCCGGAGACGTGGGACAGGCTGCTCGACGGCTACCTCGAGGAGACCAACCACGATCACGAACTGCTGGCCCTCTACCGGCTGTCGGAGGACGTCGGGTCCCTCACGAAGTCCGGGCAGTACCTCGACATGGCGCAGGCGCTGTACGTCGGCGGGTTCGCGATCGAGGCCGAGCGCATCATGGACAAAGGTCTCGCTGCCGGGTTGTTCAGCGGCGAGGAGCTGACGCGCGCGCAGCGCACGCGCGACACGGCCAAGAAGAAGGCAGACGAGGACCGCAAGGCGCTGGCAGTGGCGGACAAGTCGCTGGCGGCGGCCAAGACGGGTGATGCGGCCTACAAGGTCGGGCAGCTGTACTTCAGCGCCGGCAAGTACGCTGAGGCCGCCGCGGCGATGCGTAAGGCGCTTTCTCTGCCGGGGCTGAGTGACGTCGACGACGCGAACATGGAATTGGGCATCGCGCTCGTGCGGTCAGGCAAGAAGACCGAGGCGATCAAGGCCTTCGACGCCATAAAGGATCCGGATTTCGCAGAGATCGCGCGGCTCTGGAAGCTGCGAATCCGCTGATCAGTACGCGGTAACGCTCACGAAAAAGCAGAGGCCGCCGCGGCTTGCGCCGCGGCGGCCTCTTTCTCATGGTCAGCCTGCGCTGTGAACGGGGCGGTCAGCCGGCCGGGGCTGGAGTCGCCAACGTCTCGACGTGGAGCTTCCACAAGCGCGCCACTTCGCCGAGCTTGGCGTCCTTGACGGCGTCGAAGGCGGCGAGCGCCTCCGTCGACTTACCGGACCGCGACTGCGCGATGCCCATCAGCATGTTCGCGTCGTCGACGTCCGAGACGCCGCCCTTGGCGAGACCCTTCTGGATCGCATCCGCAGCCTTGCCGTACTCGCCCACGCTGAAGAACAGCTTGCCCATGGCAACCATCTCGTTGCCGGACTTGGCGGCGGCGAGCGCCTGGTCGGCGCCGGGCAGCTCCTTGCGGTCCGCATCGGCACCCGATTTCGCCCGGGCGAGGTCGGCCTGGGCACGGGTGAGCGATTCGCCCTGGAATCCGCCGGCGGCGAGGCCCTGCTCGAGCACATTGCGGGCTTCCGTCGGGAAGCCGCCGGTCATGAGCGTCGCGGCCGCCTCGGAATACTCCTCGGGCCGGTTCATGGTCTGAGTGTCGGCGATCAGGCGGTAAAGAGCGCGCAGGTCGCGGTCGCTCTTGGTCTCGTAGAGCTGGTTGTTCAGCAGGTCCTCCCAGTACTTCGCCGAAGGATAGTGACGAACCAGCGATTCGAGGCTGCGCACCGTGCCGGGCCGGTCCTTGAGTTCGAAGCTGCTGCGCAGGCCGATCAGCAGCAACTGCTCGTCAGGCTTGGCCTGGCCGGCCGTGATCTGGTCCACGGTCGCGCGGGCGCCGGCGAAATCGTCCTGCAGGAACTTGCTCTGCGCGACCAGCGCGCCGATATCGGCGCTGCCGGGCGCCGCGGCGAGGTACTTGTCGCCGTATTCCACGGCCTTCGCGTAGTCCTGCAACTGGTAGTTGATCTGAGCCAGCGCCTTGTAGCGCTGCGGCAGGTCGGCCTCTGCCACGAAGCCGGACGACACGGCCCGCGCGAGGGACTCCTCGGCGCCCTTGTAATCCTTGGTCTGGAGGCGGGCATACCATCCGAGTTCGTCCACCATGAACGCCTCGTAGGGCGTCTTTGGCTCGATGGCCTGGGCCTCGGCGAGGCTGGCAATGGCGGCCTCCCAGTTCTTGGCGCCGATCGCTTCCTGGGCGGCCTTGAGCGGCTTCAGCATCTTGGCGCCGATTTTCTGCGGTGCTGCCGCCTGTGCGATCGCCGTTGCTGGCGTCAGCAGCCCAGTGGCGACGGTCGTGACGCCTGCAGCCGCCAGCGCGGCTGCCAGAACCAGATTTGCCTTCTTCATATTCGTCCTCATGCGCCGGGATGGGGGCGCTCAATCCGATATTCTAGCCCGGCTCGGACCCCACCGGACTCGATGAGTTCGATCAGTTCGCCCGCCGGGCCTACGCAGGTACGGGTACGGCGACCGGCATACGGCAAGCCTGGCGGGCGCTCGATCGGTCCAAGCGATCCCGACGGCTGCTCGTCGAGCGCCTCCACCTCGAAGCTGGCGATCGCGATGGCCGGCGGCAGCTCTCCCGGGTCGCAGGGCCGGACGACCGCCGCCTCCGGCATCTGGTCGGCCTCGATGTAGCACTTCCCGCCCAGCGGCAGCGCCGCAATAGTGTGCCTGGAATCGGCCGGGAGGCCGTACCGCGCCGAAAGCGTGGAGACCACCGAGTGCATGACCGGAACGCGTGGCACGCCCAGCTGCTGGTGGTAGTGGTCCTGGATCGAGGCCAGGCTCGATCCGCCGAGTATCACGATGAACACCCGGTCGACGAAACTCGCGGCCACCGGGGTATCGAATACCGGCAGGGGTTCCTTGATCTGTGTGAAGTAGAGAATTTCGCGAGCTGGACCGACCACCTGCATGGCGCGGATCTTGTCGCTGAATGACAGGTCCGCAGGGGGGCCAATCACGCGGAAAGGACTTCGTTCCAGACGCTCGGCGAGCGCGTCGACGTCCTCGACGAGTATCTCGGCGGCGTTCCAGCCGAGACAGGCGAGCGGCTCGTACGCGGAGTAGAGCGGTCCCTCCACGAAACGCAGGTACGTCTCCACGCCGCTCTCCGGCTCCATCAACACGGAGCGTCGCCCGGCGAGTTTCGGACGTCCCCACGCGCGGGCCACCTCGCGGCCCAGTGCGCCGTCGCTCGTGACGCGATAGCCGAGGTAGTCCCGATAGGCGGCGGTCGCGGCCGAGAGGTCCGGCGCGGTCAGCGTGACGGTGGCGATGCGACCGAGCATGTGTTCCCGCGGCTGCAACCGGCGGCGGCTCAGCGGCCGCCCGGGCCGACCCGACGCAGGTACTCCGCCGCGAACTCCAGGCTCACCACCTCGGCGTACTTGGCCTGCAGGTCGAAGAGACTGGCTTCGTGGGGTGCCGGATGACGGTCACCGACGGCCTCGCGAACCACCAGGGGCACGAACCCATGCTGGCAGGCGTCGACCGCACTGGCGCGCACGCAGCCGCTGGTGCTGACGCCGGCGATCAGCACCGTATCGACGTGCATTGCGGTGAGCGTCGAGGCGAGGCTCGTTCCGAAGAACGCGCTCGCGTACTGCTTCATGACCACCGTTTCGCCTTCGCGCGGCTCGAGTCCGGCCGCAAAGGCCGCGAGTTCGGGTCGATTGCCATCCTCGAAGCAGGCGAGGGCAGGCACCTTGCGGAAGAACACACCGCCGTCGCGACCGCCGCGCTCGTAGCGCACGCTCGTGTGGACTACCGGGACAGCCGCGCGGCGGGCCGCCACGAGCAGGGCTTCGGTAGCCGCCCTGGCGGGCTCCGCGGCCGCGTAGAGGGGCGAGCTGGGCACGAGGTAGGCTCGCACGAAGTCCACGACCAGCAGCGCCGGCCGGTCGCCCGGCTGCAGGCTGAGCCCGAAGCCGCCGGCCGCGTAGTTCTCCGCGCGCGTGTCGGTCATGGGTCAGACGACCTTGCGGGCCTTCAAGTCTTCGTAGCGCGCCGACGCGAGGCCGAGCAGGTCCAGAAAGACCTCGTCGTTGTGCTGGCCGAGCGACGGGCTCGGGCTGCGCACGGCGCCCGGGGTCTCCGAGAGCTTCGGCGCCACGTTCTGCATGCGCAACTCGCCGAAGTCGGGGTGGGGGACCGTGACGATCGCCTCGCGGGCCTGGAAGTGCGGATCGGCGAGCATGTCGGGCGCCCGGTAGATGAGTCCCGCCGGCACGCCGAATTCGTCCATGGCATCGAGGACTGCGCGCGTCGTACGGGTCCGCGTCCACGCCTCCACGAGCGCGTCGAGCTCGGACTGGTGGGCACCACGGGCCCCGTGTGTGGCGTACTTCGGGTCGGAGGCGAGCGCGGGCTCGCCCATCGCCTCCGCCAGGCGCGAGAACACAGTGTCCTGGTTGGCCGCGATCAGCACCATGCCGTCGCTGGTCCGGTAGACGTTGGACGGGGCGACGTTAGGCAGGATGGCGCCCGTGCGCTCGCGGATG
The DNA here is from genome assembly GCA_963712815.1 of uncultured Gammaproteobacteria bacterium. GTDB lineage: Bacteria > Pseudomonadota > Gammaproteobacteria > Steroidobacterales > Steroidobacteraceae > RPQJ01. Next base: position 44,580 of record CAVQJL010000012.1, on the reverse strand, counting down.
TACCCGACCTTGTCGTACTCCGTGACCAGTGACTCCATCATGTTGAGCACGGCCTCGTAGATGGCCGAGTCAACCACCTGCCCGCGGCCCGTCCTGTCGCGATGGTGCAACGCCGACAGGGCACCGACGCAGGCGAAAGTTGCGGCGAGCGAGTCGCCGATCGAGATGCCCATGCGCGACGGAGGCGTGGACGGATCCCCGACGACGTAGCGCAGGCCGCCCATGGCCTCCCCGATGGCCCCGAAACCGGCCTGGCGCGAATACGGACCCGTCTGCCCGAAACCGGAAACCCGGATCATGATCAGCCGAGGATTGATGGCCGAGAGCTCCGGCCAGCCGAGGCCCCACTTCTCCATGGTGCCCGGGCGGAAGTTCTCGAGCACGAAATCCGACCTCGACACGAGATCCTTCAGCAAGGCCTGTCCCTCGGCCTGTCGCAGGTCGAGCGTGATCGCCTTCTTGTTGCGCCCGACGACTGGCCACCACAGGGACTTGCCGTTGGCTTTCTCCCGTCCCCAGGCGCGCATCGGATCGCCCTGGCCGGGCGGCTCGACCTTGATCACCTCGGCACCGAAGTCGCCGAGCAACTGGCCGCAGAAGGGGCCGGCAAGCAACGTGCCGAGTTCGATGACGCGCAGCCCGGCGAGCGGGCCGGCCACCGGGCGGTCAGGGCTGGTCATGCGAGGCGTCCCCGGCAGTGAGATCCGCGTTTGTACCCGGCCGCCGCGGCGAGGGTCAAGGAAAGTGACCGGGCGCGGTTGGATCCGGGGGGCGGCCCTTGTATTCTCGGTCGCCGGAGGAGAATGCGATCATGGCGGACAACATGCGCATCGACATCGTCGAGGTCGGTCCGCGAGACGGGCTGCAGAGCGAGCCCGGAGTTCTGCCGACCGCGACCAGGATCGAGTTCGTCGAGCGCGCGATCGCGGCGGGCGTGCGTCGCGTCGAAGTGACGAGCTTTGTGAACCCGAAGCGCGTCCCGCAGATGGCGGACGCTGAAGCCGTGCTGTCGGGCCTGGCACGGCGAGAGGGCATCCACTACATCGGGCTCGTGCTGAACCGCCGGGGCTTCGAGCGCGCCGCAGCGGCGGGTTGCAACGAGATCGGCATGGCAGTGGTTGCAAGCGACACTTTCAACCGGCGCAACCAGGGCGTGTCTACCGAGGAATCCGTCGCCGCGTGGCTCGACATCGCGGCCGCCGCCAGGCAGGTCGGCATCCGCCCGCAAGTGACCGTGTCCGCCGCGTTCGGCTGTCCGTTCGAGGGCGAAGTGCCGGTCGAGCGCGTCGTCGAGGTCGCGCGCCGCGTGGCGGAGGCGGAACCCTTCGAGATCGCACTCGCCGACACCATCGGGGTAGGCGTGCCCGCACAGGTACTCGAGCTCGTCAGCCGTGTCCGGGAGGCCGTTCCCGGCGTGGCGCTGCGCTGCCACTTCCACAACACGCGCAACACCGGCCTCGCCAATGCATTCGCCGCGGTGCAGGCGGGCGTGCGGACGCTCGACGCGAGCCTCGGCGGCATCGGCGGCTGCCCGTTCGCCCCGGCCGCGACGGGCAACATCCCGACCGAGGACCTCGTCTACATGCTGCACCGCTCGGGTTACGAAACGGGGATCTCGCTCGCCGCGGCGCTCTCGACCAGCCATTGGCTGGAGGAGCAGCTCGGTCGCCCGGTACCCGGCATGCTGGTCAAGGCCGGCGACTTTCCACCAGTCCCGGCGCGGGCGGCCTGACTTCGGTGGACCCTGCGCGGGCGCCCGCGCTCACTTCGACACAGCTACAACGACAGGTGACTGCATGACATACCGTTTGGGCGTAGACGTGGGAGGGACCTTCACCGACCTGCTCCTCGTGAACGAGAAGACCGGGCAGACGTGGAAGGCCAAGGTTTCGAGCACGCCGCAGGACCAGTCGGAAGGCGTGCTGCGCGGCATCGAGCGCGTCTGCGGCCTCGCGCAGGTCTCGCCCGAGGCGATCGACCACGTCATGCATGGCACGACGGTCGCGACGAACACGGTGCTCACCGGCACCGGCGCTCGAGTCGGGCTCGTCACCACGCGCGGCTACCGCCAGGTTCTGCAGATCGCGCGCAGCTTCGTTCCGGGAGGCCTCGGGGGCTGGGTGATCTACAACAAGTCGCTGCCCATGGCGCCACTGGCGCTCACCATCGAGGCGCATGAACGCGTCGGCTCCAAGGGCGACGTGGTCGAGAAGCTCGACGAGGAGAGGCTGCGCGAGGACCTGCGCGCGCTCGGCAGGAGGAAGATCGAGGCCCTGACCGTATCGCTGATCAATTCCTTCGCGAACGACCGTCACGAGCGTCGCATCAAGGAGGTCGCGGAAGAGGTGCTGCCCGGCATCCCCGTGTCGCTGTCCTCGCAGGTCGTGCCGGAGATGCAGGAGTACGAGCGCACCGTGACCACGGTCGCCAACTCCTACGTGCGCCCGCGGGTGCAGAAGTACGTCAAGAACCTGCAGGCCAAGCTCGAGGCCGAGGCAAAGCGGGTCAAGCTGCACATCCTGCGCTCCGACGGCGGCCTGTCGTCGGCGAGGTCCGCGGAGGACTTCCCCGTCAACCTGCTGATGTCCGGTCCGGCGGGCGGCGTCACGGGTGCCCTGTGGGTCGCGGTGCAGGCGGGTTTCCCGAACCTGCTCACCGTTGACGTGGGCGGCACGTCGACCGACGTCGCGCTGATCATGGATGGCCAGCCACGGCTGCGCCGCGAAACCACGGTGGGCGACGTCACAGTGCGCGCTTCCTCGGTGGACATCCGCACGGTGGGTGCCGGCGGCGGTTCGATCGCCCACGTGCCCGAGCTCACCGGCGCCCTGCGCGTGGGCCCGCAATCGGCCGGCGCCGACCCGGGTCCGGCGGCCTACGGTCGCGGCGGCACCGAGCCCACGGTCACCGACGCCAATGTGGTGCTCGGCTACCTTCCCGAAATGCAGCGCCTCGGCGGCGACATGCAGCTCGACCGCAAGTTGTCACAGCAAGCGGTCGAGAAGATCGGCAAGTCACTCGGCAAGAGCGTCAAGGACGCGGCACTCGGCATCTACGACATCGTCAACGAGAACATGGTGGGCGCGCTGCGCCTCGTGTCCGTCGAGCAGGGCCACGACCCGCGCGACTACGCGCTGATCGCTTTCGGTGGCGCTGGCCCGCTGCACGCCAACGCGCTGTCGCGGCTGCTCGGCTCCTGGCCGTCGATCATCCCGCCGGGCCCGGGCGTGCTCTGCGCGCTGGGCGACGCCACCACCGCCGTGCGCGACGAGTCCTCGCGTACGCACATCCGCAAGTTCTCGGAGACCAGCAAGGAGGAGGTCGTCAGGCAATTGAAGGCGCTCGCGATCAATGCCGCCAAGGCGCTCGCCCGCGAGAAGGTCCCCGCGGCCGAGATGGAGTTCGGCTACCAGGTGGACGTGCGCTACCACGGCCAGGGCCTGCGCTTGACCGTGGACGTGGACCTGAATCGTCTCGAGAAATACGGCCTCGACGCGATCCGAGTGCCGTTCGACGCCGAGCACACGCGACTGTTCACCTTCGCGCTGCCGCTCGAGCACGAGTTCGTCGCGCTGCGCGCGGTCGTGCAGGGCAAGGGCATCAACATCAAGCGGCAGGTGATCTCGAAGGGCGGCGCGTCCCCCGCGATCGCGGCGGTGGGACGACAGAAGGCCTACATGGACGGCAAGGACTGCACGGCGACCGTGTACGACCGTGCGAAGCTCAAGGCGGGCAACCGCATCGCGGGCCCGGCGATCGTGATGGAGATGGACTCCACGACGGTGATCCTGCCTCGGCACCACGGCCGGGTCGACGGCTACGGCAACATCCTGATTTTCCCCGACGGTTACCGGGCGCCCGCGCGGAAAGCGGGCGCGACCAAGCCGAAGGCGGCGGCACCGGTTCCCAGGCGGGCGGCGAAGAAGACCGCGCGCCGGTCCAAGTAGCAGCCACCTCACGACCGCATCCCGGAGATTCACCCATGCCTGCCAAGATCATCCAGCGCAACAGGAAGCCGATGAAGAAGGTGAAGGTCGATTCCGTCACCATCGACATCATCGAGAGCGCCCTGCGCAATGCCCGCTACGAGATGGACACCGTGCTGTTCCGTACCGCGATGTCGCCCGGCATCCGCGAGCAGCACGACGAGTTTCCGATGATCGCCAACCTCGACGGCAAGATGGTCGTCGGGCAGTTTGGCTCGTTCATCCATGGCTTCATGCAGGGTTACGACGGCACCGTGGAGGAGGGCGACATCTTCCTCACGAACGACCCCTACTCGGTGAACGGCGCCATCAGCCACCTGAACGACTGGCTGATGCTGATGCCGGTCTTCAAGGACGGCCGCGTCATCGCCTGGTCGGCGATGTTCGGCCACATGACCGACGTGGGCGGCAAGGTGCCGGGCTCGCTCCCCACCGATGCACGCACGATCTACGAGGAGGGCGTCGCGGTGCCGCCGGTGAAGATCGTCAAGGGAGGCGCGCTGCAGGACGACCTGCTCAAGGTCGTGCTGCACAACTGCCGCCTGCCGACCTGGAACTTCTCCGACTTCAACGCCATCGTCGCGGCGCTGCGCACCGCGGGCATCCGCTGCGTCGAGATCGCCGAGCGCTTCGGCGACGACGTGTTCTATTCGGCGATGGACGCCATGCTCGAGCGCAACAAGCGCGCCATGCGCGAGCTGATCAGACGGACGGTGCCTGAGAAGAAGCAGTACTTCGAGGACTACATCTGCGACGACGGCCTCGACATGGGTCCGTACAAGATCGCCTGCTCGATGTGGCGCGAAGGGGACAAGTGCATCTTCGACTTCACGGGCACCGACCCGCAGTCGATCTCGTCGATCAACTTCCTGTTGAACGAGGAGATGTTCAAGATGTTCGCGGGCGTGTACATGATCATGGTGTTCGACCCGCAGATCCTCTTCAACGACGGCTTCTACGATCTCATGGAGGTCCGCATTCCCGAGGGCACGCTGCTCAAGCCGCTGAAGCCCGCCGCACTCTCGTGCCGCACGCACGCGCTCGGGCGCATCTTCGACGTGCTGGGCGGACTGCTCGGGCAGGGCAACCCGGCCTTCATGTGCGCCGCCGGTTTTTCCGACAGCCCGCATTTCATGTACTCGGGCTACGACAGGAACGGCGAGTGGTTCCAGCTGTACCAGATCACGTTTGGCGGCATTCCGGGCAAGCCGTTCGGCGACGGTCCGGACGGCCACTCGCTGTGGCCCTCGTTCACCAACGTGCCTAACGAGTTCCTCGAGAGCTACTTCCCGCTGCGGATCGACATCTACGAGACCATCCCCGACACGGGCGGCGCCGGCAAGAACCGCGGCGGGAACGGCCTGCGGATCGGGTACCGCTTCCTCGAGCCCGGCGAGATCTCGATTCACGACGACCGCTGGCTCACCTATCCGTGGGGCGTGAATGGCGGCCTGCCGGGCGCCCGGAGCAAGAAGACGCTCGTCCGCAGGGACGGTCGCTCCGACCTGCTGCCCTCCAAGATCGACCGGATCAGGGTCGAGGCGGGCGACCTGCTGGTCGCCGACACCTGGGGCGGCGGCGGCTGCGGCGACCCGTACGAGCGCGAGATCGAGCGGGTGGAGTTCGACGTGCAGGCCGGCCTCGTGACGCCGCAGGGCGCCCTGGACTACGGAGTCGTCATCCGTGGCGACCTGACCGCCGACGTCGCCGCCACCGGGACGCTCCGGACGAAGCTCAAGGCCAAGCGGGGTGGGGTGAAGCTGTTCGACCGCGGTTTCGAGTCCGTGGACGAGCTAAAGGCGCGCTGCGAAGCCGAGACGGGCCTGCCGGCGCCGAGACAGCCCTCGTTTCCGCAGCGCGTGCTCGCGGCGCAAGAGACGAAGTCGAGGTCGAAGGCAGCGTGAGCGACCGCTACCGCGACGTCGGCTATGGATCGTACGAGATCGGCGGCGGGCGCAGGCCCGCCGTGCTCGTCGTCGACTTCCAGGTGGCGTTCACCGACCCGCGCTACCCGCTCGGCGGACTGCCGATGATCCACGCCGCACGCGACCGAACCGCCAGGCTGCTTCCGATCGCGCGGCAGGTCGGAGTGCCCGTGGCGACCTGCTACACCGCCTACGGGAGCCTCGCCGACATGCCGCTGTGGAAGGTCAGGGCGGTTCGCGACGAATTCTTCTACGGCAATCCCTGCACGGCGATGGACCCGCAGATCGAGCACGCCGCCCATTTCACCTATTGCAAGAATGCGCCGTCGATGTTCTTCCAGACGCCGCTGATCACGTACCTGGTCAAGCAGAACGTGGACACCGTAATCGTCACGGGCTGCACCACGAGCGGCTGCGTTCGCGCCACGGTCGTGGACGCGTTTTCCTACGGTTTCAGGGTGCTCGTGGCGGAGGACTGCTGTCGGTGATGCCGACGAGCGACAGCACCGCTCGAACCTCGAAGACGTCGGCCGTCGCTACGCCGACGTCGTGGATTTCGAGGCGGTCGAGCGCTATCTGGGCGGGCTGGGGGAAGGCGCCTGAGTCCGCAGCTGCCTGGCGCAGCGCTTCAGTTCGACCCGAGCCACTCGAACAGCGTGTTCGCGAAGCGGATCTTCTGTTCCTTTCCGGCCACGACGTGGGCGACGTCCTCCCATAGCAGGCCTCTGGCCCCGGGAATGCCCTGCTCGATCGGCAGCGTCGTTGCGCGGGGCAGTCACGACGTCCTTGCCTGCATGGATGACGAGGGCGGGGCAGCGAATGTCCTTCAGCCGATCCTTCGAATCGAAGCCCACGCAGGCGTCGATCAGCCGCGAGTGCGCCTCGTAGCGGCCGTTCAGTTCCTTCCAGCCACCTTCCGGGCCGAGCAGGCGGCCGCCTGTTGGCGTTGTAGAACCCGGCCTCGAACGACAGCAGCGTGACGGCCTCCTGGAACGGATAGAAGCCGAGGTCGCGGTGGATCCAGCGGAACATCTCGAGCTGGTCGCGGAGAAAGTCGTCCACCTCGCACCACGCGCCCATGTTGAGCATGCTGCGGGCGAGGTCCGGCCGGCGGATGGCGATTTCCTGGCAGACGCACGCGCCGATGCCCACGAGCCCCACGAGGTGCACGTTCGCCAGACCGAGGTGGTCGAGCAGGCCGATGGCGTCGTTGGCGTGCAGTTCCATCGTGGACGGCCGCGTCGGATCGTCGTCCGAGTCGCGGATGCCGCGGTAGTCGAAGATCACGACCTGGTGACGGTCCGCGAGCCCGCGTGCCAGCTGGCCGTGGTTCTCGTGGCAGAACGTGCCCCAGCCGCCCATGCACAGCACGGGCTGTCCCTTGCCGAGGACCTCGTAGTACATCGTGTGATCGTTGATGCGCGCGGTGGGCATGGTCGTGGACGGACTGGCGGCGGTTGTTGCATCGAAGGATCGCACACCCTGCGTGGTCACGGCACCCGCAGGCCGCGGGCGCCGTGATGCCGCGGCGAAGCTGGTAAAGTGGCGGCCTCTCGAAACCCGGAGATCCTGACGGTGACCTACGCCGCCATTACGGGCTGGGGCAAGTGTCTTCCGCCGGCCGTGCTGACCAACGCCGACCTCGCCACGTTCCTCGACACCAACGACGAGTGGATCACCAGCCGCACCGGCATCCGCGAGCGGCGGGTGTCGCACGTGCCGCTCGAGGAGCTCGGCTACGTCGCGGCGATGCGCGCGCTGGCGTGCGCAGGGCTCGATCCGGCAGACGTGGAACTGATCGTCTTCGGCACCTGCAGCTTCGACGACCAGGTGCCGAACCAGGCCTCCGGCCTGCAGGTGCGGCTCGGTGCGAAGAAAGCGGCCGCAATGGACGTCAACACCGCCTGCACCAGCTTCCTGTATGCCCTCAGCACCGCCAACGCGCTGATCCGCAACGGCGTGGTGCGCAACGCGGTCGTGCTCGGCGGCGAGCTGATCAGCGCGTTCATGGACTGGAGCAACCGCGGCGTGTCGGTGCTGTTCGGTGACGGCTGCGCGGCGGTCGTGCTGCAGGCGACCGAGCGCGAGGAAGGCCTGCTCGCCGAGCGCCTCGGGTGCGACAGCGACGCCCGCGGCACGCTGGTGGTCGAGGGCATGGGCACCCGCTACGCGAACTTCACGCGCGTCTTTGGCAAGACGGACTGGATCTTCGAGGGCCAGGAGATCTTCAAGCGTGCCGTGATCGGCATGTCGGGCGCCTGCGCCGACGTACTCGCCACCCGGCACCTCGGTCCCGACGACATCGACCTCGTCGTGCCGCACCAGGCCAACCTGCGCATCATCGAGGCCGTCGCCAAGCGGGCCGGGGTGCCGATGGAGCGGGTGTTCGTCAACGTGCACCGCTACGGCAACATGTCCGCGGCAACCGTGCCGGTCGCGCTGGTCGAGGCGATCGAGGAAGGCCGCGTGAAGCCGGGCGGACGAATCCTGCTGCCGGCCTTCGGCGCGGGGCTCACGTTCTGTGCGCACTTCGTCCGCTGGGGCGAGCGCGTGACGCCGAAGGGAACGACGGACGTCGACCTGCCCCCCTGCGAGCGGACGGCGCTCGAGATGGTGCAGGAGCAGATCCGCAAGCGCGAGACGACGGTCGTTTCCCGCTGACCGGGTGGACGCGCTGGTGGCCCGGCTGAGCACTGCCGAGCATCGAACCGCACTGCATGCCGGCCTGAGACTCGCACGAACCACACCATGTCCATGCCGCCCGAGCGCAAGGCGCTGCTGCAGATCCACTTCTGCGTGCTGCTGTGGGGCTTCACGGCCATCCTCGGCAAGCTGATCAGCCTGCCGGCGCTGGATCTCGTCTGGTGGCGGATGCTGATCGTCGTCGTCGTGCTGCTTGCCTGGCCGCCGTTGTGGCGGGAGCTGCGTGCCGTCTCGCTGCGTACGCTCGCCGTGTTCGGCGGCATCGGCGTCGTCGTGGCGCTGCACTGGCTGACGTTCTATGGCGCGATCAAGCTCGCCAACGCTTCGGTCGCCGCGACCAGCATGGCCGTGGCCCCACTGTTCCTCGCGGTCATCGAGCCGTGGATCGCGCGACGCCCGTTCGATGCACGGGAACTCGCTGGTGGGACTGGTTGCGCTGCCCGGCGTGGTTCTCGTGGTCGGCGGCACGCCCGCGGGCATGCAGCTCGGCACTCGCGGTCGGCGTCGCGTCGGCATTTCTCGTGGCCGTCTTCGGGGCGCTGAACAAGCGCTACGTCGAGCGCGCCAGCCCGCTGCTCGTGACCGGCGTGGAGCTGGCTGCCGGGACCGCGTTCCTCACGGTGGTGGCGCTCGCCTGGCAAGGGCAGGCGCCCTGGCTGCACGATTCCCGCGGCGCGCGACGCGTGGCTGCTCGCGATCCTGTCGCTCGGCTGCACGCTGTTGCCCTTCGCGCTGGCGCTGCGTGCCCTGCGCCACACCAGTGCGTTCATGGCACAACTGGCGGTCAGCCTCGAGCCGGTCTATGCGATCCTGCTGGCGATCCTTCTGCTCGGCGAGCAGCGCGAGTTGACCGTGACGTTCTACCTGGGCGTCGCGATCATCCTGGGATCGGTGTTCGGCCACACCATGCTCAAGCTTCGATCCGCGCAGTAGAACCTGCGCGGGAGACGCGTCCCCTCGCGCGGCGAACTCGCCAGGCCAGCAGCACGGCCAGCACCACCGCGTACACGGCGGGCTCGCGCCAGTCAGCCTTGACCTGCCACCAGAAGTGCACGCAGCCGAGGATCGCGGCCGGATAGACCAGCCGGTGCAACCGGTGCCAGCGGCGACCGAGGCGCCGCATCCAGCCGGCCGTCGACGTGACCGCGAGCGGCAGCAGCAACAGAAACGCCGCGAACCCGACCGTGATGTACGGGCGCCCGGCGATGTCCGCGGCGATTGCGCGCAGGTCGAACCACTGGTCGAGGACGAGCCAGTTGAGGAAGTGCAGCAGCAGGTACGTGAAGGCGTACAGGCCGAGCATGCGCCGCAGCCCCATCAGCCAAGGCTTGCGAAGCATGACCGCAAGTGGGGACACGAACAGCGTGGCGAGCAGCAGGCGGAGTCCCCATTCGCCGAGGCGGTCCATGATCTCGTCGATCGGATTGGGCCCGAGGCCGGTGCCGGCGATGCCGAACGTGCGCGCCAGCAGCCAGGCGAGCGGCAGTGCGCAGAGTACGAAGACCATCGGCTTGAGGCCGCGGCGCAGCACGCCCTGCGGTCGGGTACCGGCACCCACCGGCATCAAAAATGCCTGCGCAGGTCCAGGCCGCGGTACAAGGCAGCGACATCGTCGGCATAGCCGTTGAACGGCAGCGTCGGGCGGCGCGGCTCGAACAATCCGGAACCGATACGGCGCTCCTTCGCCTGGCTCCAGCGCGGATGATCGACCGCCGGATTGACGTTCGCATAGAAACCGTACTCGTGCGGCGCCGAGAGGTTCCAGGACGTCGGCGGCTGCCGCTCCGTGAAGCGGATCTCGACAATCGACTTGATGCCCTTGAAGCCATATTTCCACGGCACCACCAGGCGCAAGGGCGCGCCGTTCTGGTTCGGCAGCGCCTGACCGTAAAGCCCGACGGCGAGGATGGTCAGCGGATGAACCGCTTCGTCGATCCGCAGACCTTCGACGTAGGGCCACTCGAGCACCGGGAAGCGCTGTCCGGGCATCTCATCCGGGCGGTGGACCGTCCTGAACGCGACGTACTTCGCCCGTGACGTGGGCCTGAATCGCTTCAGAAGGCTCCCGAGCGGGAACCCCACCCATGGGATGACCATCGACCAGGCCTCGACGCACCGCAGGCGATAGATGCGTTCCTCCAGGGCATGTGGCTTGAGAATGTCGTTCAGGTCGAAGGTCCCGGTGACCTCGGCTTCGCCGGCGATGCGGACCGTCCACGGCCGCGGCTTGAATCGGCCGGAGTTCGCCGCCGGATCGTCCTTGTCTGTGCCGAATTCGTAAAAGTTGTTGTAAGTTTTTATATCTTCAAATGAATTTGGCGGCTCCGACAAGCTCAGTCGCGGGTTTCTGATGAACTCGAGGCGCCCGACCGACGAGGCCGGACCGGCGCCGACCGACAGGCCCGCACCGGCCAGCGCAGCGATGATTTCACGGCGACTGAAGTACCGCTCGCGTGGCGTGATCTCGGACGGAAGGGGATCGGCGTGCTTGGTTCGGCGCATGTCGGTGGATTCGTCGTGAGTCCCGAATTGGTTGCTCAACGAATAGGACCGGACGAAGACCCTGAATCTTTCAGGCGCCGGGCACCGCAGCGTGATCGCAAGCAGGTGGCAATGCCCAGCGTTCGTGGCTTAGGATCCGCGTCGCCGCGACGGAGCAATTCACCGTCGCGGCAGGCCTTGCCAGCATGGCATTTATTCGCACGCACCGCAGGAGACGATCATGATCTCGAGCCGCCGCAGTTCGTTCTGGACCGCGATCGCTGCCGTCGCAATGCTGCCGGTCGCGGCACCGGCGGCGGCCAACCCCTCGACGGGATTGCCGTCTCCCGCTGCGATCGAGGCTGCGCTTGATTCCGCATACGCGCAGTTCAAGGACCTCAAGGAAGGCGCCAACGCCGACTACATCCCGGCGCTGGCCGAAGTCGATCCGAACATCTTCGGCATTGCGCTGGTGACCGCCGATGGTCGCGTCTATACGAAGGGCGACATCGGCTCGGAGGTCTCGATCCAGTCGATCTCGAAGGTCTTCACGATGGCCAAGGTCATCGAGGAGCGGGGCCCGGAGTCGATCCCGGAGAACATGGGCGTGGACGCCACCGGGCAGGTGTTCAACTCGATCGTCGCGATCGAGCAGTACAAGGGCGCGGAGATGAACGCGATGGTGAATCCGGGCGCGATCACCGCCACCAGCATGGTGTCCGGCGCGAGCCGCGTCGAGATCTGGAACAAGATCCTCTCCTATTACAGCGACTTTGCGGGGCGGCCGCTGTCGGTGAACCAGGAAGTGTTCAAGTCGGAGGCCGCAACGAATCAGCGCAACCAGGCGCTCGCCGCGCTGATGGGCGCCTATGGCCACATCAAGGGAGACACGGCCCAGGCGACCGACATCTACACCGAGCAGTGCTCCGTAAGCGTCAACGCGAAGGACCTGGCGACGATGGCCGCAACGCTGGCGAACGGCGGCACGAACCCGCTGACCGGAAAGGTCGTAATGAAGAGCGAGAACGTGCCGGAGGTGCTGGCGGTGATGGCGACAGCCGGCCTGTACGACGATTCCGGCAAGTGGCTCTACAAGACCGGCCTGCCGGCGAAGAGCGGCGTCGGCGGCGGCATTATCGCGGTGGCGCCCGGCAAGTTCGGAATCGCAGTGATTTCGCCGCCGCTCGACGCGGCCGGCAACAGCGTCAAGGCGCAAAGGACCATCGAGGCGATCTCGAACGCGCTCGGCGCCAATCCCTATGCCGTGACGCCGGCGGCCCGCAGGAATTGATCAGGCTTGCGGATACTTGCAGGAGACATCGACCGATGAGCAGGAAACGGGGCGCGCCGACCGGCGCTCGGCGTGTGGCGGGTCTGCTGGCGCTGGCGGCCATTGCGTCTGGTGCGGCGTCGGCGAGGGCCGCGGACGCGCCGCTGTTCCATGACGCGCACTTCCACCTGACGAACTACGTCCAGCAGGGCACGGACCTTCGCAAGTACGTCGACGAGATCATGGGCGATGCGGTCGGCCGCTCGACGCTGTTCGGCATTCCCCTGCAACAGACCTGGTCGTACGAGAATTCGGGTGATTTCGCCCCGACCTACTACCTGCAGTCCGACGCGCCCCTCTACTACTACTCGTTCACCGACGCCTACATCGCCAACGAGTACCGGAAGCTGCGTCCGGAGCAACAGAAGCGCCTGGACCCGATGATCACCGGATTCAATCCCGCCGACATGTACGCGGCCGACCACATCCGGCGCGTGCTCGAGACCTATCCGGGCGTGTTCAGCGGCATCGGCGAGTTCACGATCCACAAGGAATTCGTTTCGTCGAAGGTCGCCGGAGACGTTGCCAGCCTGACGGACCCGGCGCTCGATCGAGTGCTCGATTTCGCGGGCCAAGTCGGACTCGTCGTGATACTTCACAACGACATCGACATGCCTTTCGCCAAGGCAGGCACGGAGCCCGTCTTTCTCACGCAGATGAGGGAACTGCTGCGGCGCCATCCGCAGACCACGATCATCTGGGCGCATACGGGCCTCGGCCGGGTGGTGCATCCGTCCCAGTCCCAGTCCATGGCCGGCACGGCGCAGCGCAGCGCCACGCATCTGGATATCGTCCAGGGCCTGATCGAGGACCCGACCCTCGCGCACGTGCATTTCGACATCTCGTGGGATGAGGTCGCCAAGTACGCCGTTTCCTCGCCAGAGAGCGAGAAGGCGATCGCGGCGATGCTGAACCGTCATCCGGAGCGGTTTCTGTTCGGCACCGACAACGTGGCGCCGGCCGACCAGGCGACGCAGTTGCGCGTCTACCACCTGTGGGATCCGATCTGGAAGCTGCTCACGCCGGAGGCCAGTCGCAAGGTCCGTCTCGAAAACTACGAGCGACTGTTCGATGTCGCGCGTACCCGCGTGCGCGCATGGGAATCCGCAAACGTCATGCCATGACCCGATAGGGAGCCTTCGATGAACCTCAGGCAATCCAGTGTGGCGGCAATCGCGGCTGTGCAGATGCTCGCGGGCCCGGCGGCTGCGGCCGCGGAAGCCGGCGACTCCGTCGAGCAGCGCCTGCGCGCGCTCGAGCAGCGACAGCAGAAACTCGAGCAGATGATCGAGGAGCGGGACCGCCGGATCGAGCAACTCGAGGCCGAACGAGGCGGCGACGGCGCGGGCGCCGCGCCTGCACTGGTCGCGCCCGAGCCCAGTGCGGCGACGGTCGCTCCGCCGGAGCCGGCCGCAACCCCGGCGCGGTGGGGCAGCTACGACCGCGGCAAGGGCATGGTGCTCGCACGCACCGAGGCCGGCGAGGTCGATTTCAGCGTCTTTTCCTACGTGCGCTACCTCAACCAGCGGGCACTCGAGGACAGTTTCACGGATTCGTTCGGGCGCACGCAGGATCTCCGCCTCCGACAGGACATGCAGCTGCAGAAGGTCAACCTGAGTTTCAAGGGCTGGCTGTTCGATCCGGACTTCCGCTACCTTTTCTACACTTGGACCTCCAATACAAGCCAGGGGCAGTCCGCGCAGGTCGTCGTGGCGGGCAACCTCAGCTATCGCTTCAACGACGCGTTCAGTCTCGCCGGAGGCATTGGAGCGCTGCCCTCGACCCGCTCCACGAACTACACCTTTCCGAACTGGCTGCGGGTGGACCATCGGACCATTGGCGACGAGTTCTTCCGCGGCTCCTACACGACCGGCGTCTGGGCATGGGGCAACCTGACCGACGAGCTGCGCTATCGCGTCATGGTCGGCAACAACCTGAGCCAGCTCGGCATCGACGCCGGTCAGCTTGACGGCGACATGAACACGTTTTCGGGCGCGCTGTGGTGGATGCCGACCACCGGTGAGTACGGGCCGGGCGAGGGCTTCGGCGACTTCGAGCACCACGAGGACCTCGCGACCCTGTTCAGCCTGCATTTCACGCGCAGCCGCGAGGACAGTCAGAGCCAGCCCGGCGTGAACGATTTCGAGAACAGCCAGATTCGTCTCTCGGACGGTACGAGGATCTTCCAGCCCGGCGCGTTCGCGACCGATGGACAGATCAGGAAGGCGACCTACCAGATGGCCGCGGCCAGCGCAGGATTCAAGTACCGCGGCTGGTCCCTCGACGGGGAGTACTACTGGCGCCAGGTCGATGATTTCACTGTCGTGGGCGAGATTCCTGTCGACGATCTGTTCGACCACGGCTTCCAGCTGCAGGGTTCCACGATGCTGGTGCCGGGTACGCTTCAGGCCTACGTGTCGGGCTCGAAGATCTTCGGCGAGTACGGCGACCCCTGGGACACGGCGATCGGCCTCAACTGGTTCCCGATGAAGCGTCGCGAGTTGCGCGTCAATCTCCAGGGCCTCTACCTGGACCGCTCGCCGGTCGGCTATTCCAGCGTGCCGTTCATCGTGGGCGGCGACGGCTGGGTCTTCACGACCGACCTCATGCTGAGTTTCTAGGCCATCGCCCTGAGCAGCGCCGGCAGCACGACCCCGGAGGGCCCGCGCAGCACGAGGTCGGCGCGGGGCGTCAGGTCGGTGGCCTCCGGGTTCACCTCGATGACCGGTGCGCGCCTGTGCAGCGCGATCCCGGGAAGGCCGGCGGCCGGGTACACCAGCGCGGACGTGCCGATCGCGAGGAATGCGTCGCAGCCAGATGCGGCTGCGTCGGCCTGCAGCATCGCCGCGTTCGGGATCGCCTCGCCGAACCAGACGACATCCGGCCGCAACAGGCTCCCGCAGGAGGCACAGCGAGGCAACCCTCCGCCCGCGTCCCTGGATCGCTCGACGACGACTTTCTCGGCCGTGCAGCGGTCGCGCAGGATGTTGCCGTGGTACTCGATCACGTCCGGGCTGCCGGCACGCTGGTGCAGGCCGTCGACGTTCTGGGTGACGAGCGTCAGGCGCGGAACGCGGCGCGCGAGCGCCGCGAGCGCGTGGTGGCCGGGATTGGGCTCGGCCCGTCGAATGAGATCACGACGCCATTCGTACCAGCGCCAGACGAGTTCCGGGTCGCGCTCGAAGCCCTCGGGCGTGGCGAGATCGAGCGGGTCGTAGTTCGCCCACAATCCTTCCTGGGCATCGCGGAAGGTGGGAATGCCGCTCTCCGCGGAAATCCCTGCGCCCGTCAGCACGCAGACGTGCCGGGCCGTAGCGAGCGCGTCCGCGGCGCGCCGGATGATCTCTGGCACAGGGGCAGGGGAGCGGATCTGCATCGTCCCCAGACCCCGAACCGAGACCCGGTCCGCCTCAGGCCGCCTTGCTGGCGCCTGCGAGCTGCCGCAGCACGTACTGCAGGATGCCGCCGTGCTGGTAGTACTCGCGTTCCTTGGGCGTGTCGATGCGCACGCGCGCCTCGAAGCGAATCGGCGCGCCCGCGGCGGGCGTGGCGACGACCGTGACCATCTTCGCCGCACCCCCGTTGAGCCCGATGATCTCGAAGCTTTCCTTGCCGGTGAGCCCCAGGGTCTGCGCGCTCTCGCCGTCCTTGAACTGCAGCGGCAGAACGCCCATGCCGATCAGGTTCGAGCGGTGGATGCGCTCAAAGCTCTCGGCGATCACGGCCCGCACGCCGAGCAGCATGGTGCCCTTGGCCGCCCAGTCGCGCGAGGAGCCCGTGCCGTACTCCTTGCCGGCGAGCACCACGAGCGGCGTGCCCTCGGCCTTGTACTTCATGGCGGCGTCGTAGATCGACATCGGCTCGCCCGTCGGCACGTGGACGGTAACCCCGCCCTCGGTGCCCGGCGCCAGCAGGTTGCGCAGGCGGATGTTGGCGAACGTTCCGCGCATCATCACCTCGTGGTTGCCGCGGCGCGCACCGTAGGAATTGAAGTCCACGGGCTGCACGCCCTGCTCCATCAGGTATCTGGCGGCGGGGCTCGCCTTCGAGATATTTCCGGCCGGGGAGATGTGGTCGGTGGTGACCGAATCGCCGAGCACCGCCAGCACCCGCGCACCGCGGATGTCGGCGACCGCGCCGGGCGTCATGGTCATGCCCTCGAAATAGGGCGGGTTGCGCACGTAGGTCGAGGCGGGTTCCCACTGGTACACCTCGCCCTGGGGCACCTGGATGGCGTTCCAGTTCTCGTCGCCGGCGAACACGCTCGCATAGCCTTGGCGGAACATGCCGGAGGTCACGCAGGCGGCCACCGCTTGCTGCACGTCCTGCGGCGAGGGCCAGATGTCCTTGAGGAAGACGGGTTTGCCGTCCGAGCCTGTGCCGAGCGGCTCCGAGTTGAGGTCGATGTCCATCGTGCCGGCAAGGGCGTAGGCCACCACCAGCGGCGGCGAGGCGAGGAAATTCATCTTCACCTCGGGGTGGACGCGGCCCTCGAAGTTGCGGTTCCCCGAGAGCACGGAGGTTGCGATCACGTCGCCGGCCTTCACCGCGTCGGAAATCTCCGGCCGCAGTGGACCGGAGTTGCCGATGCAGGTGGTGCAGCCGTAGCCCACCAGGTAGAAGCCGACGCCCTCGAGTTCGCCGAGCAGGTTGGCGGCCTTCAGATAGTCGGTGACCACTCGCGAGCCGGGCGCGAGGCTGGTCTTGACCCAGGGCTTCGACACGAGGCCATGACGGCGGGCATTGCGCGCCACGAGGCCGGCGGCGACCAGCACCGCGGGGTTTGACGTGTTCGTGCAGCTCGTGATCGCGGCAATCAGCACGGCGCCGTCGGCGACCTCGAAGGTCTTGCCACCCGTGGTGGCCGTGCCCTTGCCCGTCGCACCGGGATTCTTCTGCGCGCGCTCCGCGGCCATCCTGGCGTGGTGCCCGCGATAGGTCTCCTTGGAGACGCGCAGCGGCACGCGGTCCTGCGGACGCTTGGGTCCCGCAAGGCTCGGCTCGACGCTGGCGAGGTCGAGTTCGATGACGTCCGTGTAGTCGGCTTCGCGCATGCCGTTGGTGCGCCACAGGCCCTGCGCCCTGGCATACGCCTCCACGAGCGCAATCTGCTCGGCACCGCGCCCGGTGAGTTCGAGGTAGCGGATGGTCTCCTCGTCGATGGGGAAAATGCCGCAGGTGCTGCCGAACTCGGGCGCCATGTTGGCAATCGTCGCGCGGTCGGCGAGCGGGAGACCCGCGAGGCCGTCGCCGAAGAACTCGACGAATTTTTCCACCACGCCTTTCTTGCGGAGCATCTCGGTGATCGTCAGCACGAGGTCGGTCGCGGTGGTGCCGGCCGGCAGCGAGCCCTTGAGGCGGAAACCGATCACCTGCGGGATGAGCATCGTCACCGGCTGGCCGAGCATCGCGGCCTCCGCCTCGATGCCACCGACGCCCCAGCCGAGCACACCGAGGCCGTTGACCATCGTGGTGTGGGAGTCCGTGCCGACCAGCGTGTCGGGATAGGCGCGCCGCGAGCCGTTCTTGCCCTCGGCGAACACCACGCGCGCCAGGTGCTCGATGTTGACCTGGTGGACGATGCCGGTGTTCGGCGGCACGACCTTGAAGTTGCTGAACGCCGTCTGGCCCCAGCGCAGGAACGAGTAGCGCTCGCCGTTGCGCGCGAACTCGATGGTGTTGTTCTTGCGCAGTGCGTCGGGGCCGCCGTACTCGTCCACCTGCACGGAGTGGTCGATGACGAGCTCGGCCGGGGCGAGCGGGTTGATCTCCTGCGGGTTGCCGCCCAGGCGGGTCATGGCCTCGCGCATCGCGGCGAGGTCGACGACCGCGGGCACGCCGGTGAAGTCCTGCATGATCACGCGCGCCGGGGTGAAGGCGATCTCGTGGCTCGGGGTCGCCTTGGCGTCCCAGTTGAGCAGCGCCTCGATGTCCTCGCGGGTCACGCTGACCCCGTCCTCGGTGCGCAGCAGGTTCTCGAGCAGGATCTTGAGCGAGAAGGGCAGGCGCCCGAGGTCGTAGCCGTGGAGGGCGGGCAGGCTGAAGATCTCGTAAGACTGGCCGCCCACCGCCAGCGACTGGCGGGTCTTGAAACTGTCGCGCATGGAACCTCCGGGAGACGTACTGGCCCGACGTAACCGCGGATTATAGCGATTCAGGGGCACCCTGCGTCAGCAGCCGGGCCCAGGTACGCGATCACCCCGCCGCCGAGGCAGGTCTCCCCGTCGTAGAACACGGCCGACTGGCCGGGGGTGACGGCCCTCTGGAGTTGTGCCGTGGCGACGCGGCAGCCACCGCCGGGCAGCAAGTTCACGCGGCAGGCCTGGTCCAGCTGGCGGTGTCGGGTCCTGACCGTGCAGGAGAATCCCGCGGCCGGCGGGGCGCCGGCGATCCAGTGGGCAGGCTCCGTCGCGAACTCCCGGCACATCAGGCTCGGGTCGTCGTGGTGCTGGGTAACCACGAGGACGTTCCGGCCGAGGTCCTTGCGGGCCACGTACCACGGAGCCTCCGCCGCCCCGCGCACCCCGCCGAGCCGCAGGCCCTGTCGCTGGCCCAGCGTGTAGTACATCAGGCCGCGGTGCTCGCCGACGACGCGACCGTCCACCGTCTCGATCGGCCCTGGGCGGGCGGGCAGGTACCCGGCCAGGAATTCCGCGAACGGCCGCTCGCCGACAAAGCAGATGCCGGTGCTGTCGCGCTTGTCGTGCACGGGCAGCGCGCGCTCGTGGGCAATGCGACGGACCTCGGCCTTGGCCAGGCCGCCGATCGGGAACAGCGTGCGGGCGAGCAACGCACCGGGCACGGTGTGCAGGAAATACGTCTGGTCCTTGCCGCGGTCGGCCGCTCGCAGCAGCCGCGGCTGGTCGTCCACGATGGCCGATCTCGCGTAGTGTCCGGTCGCGAACCACCGCGCGCCGAGACGGCGCGCGTGCTCGAAGCACACGCCGAACTTGATCTCGCGGTTGCAGGCAACGTCCGGGTTCGGTGTGCGACCGGCGCGCAATTCGTCGAGGAAGTGCGCGAAGACCCGCTCGCGGTATTCGCCCGAGAAATTGACCGTGTGCAGCGGCAGGTCGAGCGACTCGCAGACGGCCCGTGCGTCCTGCAGGTCAGCGGCGGCCGTGCAGTAGCCGTCCTCGTCGTCGTCCCAGTTGCGCATGAAGAGCGCGTGCACGTCGTGGCCCGCGTCCTTGAGGAGCGCGGCCGCGACGGCGGAGTCCACGCCGCCGGAGAGGGCGAGGACCACTCGCTGCGCCTCGGTCATGGGCGCGATTGTAACGCCGGCCCGGCGGCAGGCTCAGCCGCTCGCCGCGAGCGAGACGGGCGCGTCGATGAGATGGCTGATGAGCGAGAGGGGATAGCGGGCACCGGCGAGATAGTCGTCCAGGCACTGCGTGACGAGCGGGCTGCGCAGCCGCAGGCGCGGCTCCTGCAGTTGCTCGCGGGTCAGCCAGCGGGTCCGCAGGATGCCGCGGTCGAGCGGACGGCTGGGGTCGTGGTCCCGAAGCTCGCCACTGAAGGCGACGCGGAGGAATGTCCGGGCCGTCTGGGGCCTGCGCCAGACGTAGACGCCCACGACCGCATGCGGCTCGAAGCGCCAGGCGGTTTCCTCGAGCGTCTCCCGCACGACCGCCTCCAGGAAGGTTTCGCCGTCCTCGAGATGCCCGGCCGGCTGGTTGAGGACTACGCGTCCTCCGGAACGCTCCTCGACGAACAGGAAGCGGCCGTCGCGTTGCGCAACGGCGGCGACGGTCACGTCGGGCTTCCAGGTCATGCCCGCAAGTATAGGGAAACGGGTTGGGGCAACGGAACCGTCAGAAGTCAATCGCGGTCGCCCGAAGCTCGGGCTGGATCAGGCTCACGGCCCACACCTCGTCGAAGTAGGCGAGGTGCCGGCGGACAATCGCCTGGTCGTCGAATTCGACGATGCCGTCCCAGCGGGTCGCCTGCTGGCGATAGGCGATCGCCCGGTCGTCGGCGACGATGAAGGAGGCCGGGTTGTTGCGGAACTCCGGCGGCACGTTGCGCAGTTCGATGAAGCTCGTCAGGCGACGGGCCATTTGCATGAAGCGATTACCCTCGCGGGCGGCACGGGCCGGATCGGAGATCAGGACGCGCAGGCGCGCATGCCCCCGGGCCAGCACGAGCCGCTTGACGGGTTCGAGGAAGCAGTCCTGGTCATAGAGCAGCGGCTCGAGGTTCGGGGTGTAGATGGACAGCGAGCGCTGCGCCCGCGTCGCGAGCTCGGCGACCGCAGCCCGATATTCATCGAGTGTCGAGAGGATGCTCCTCGTGCTGCTGCCGTCGGGTCTGGTTACCATTGCGTCGCTCGATCCCCAGGCGCATCCGCACGTGCGGTATGCCAACCTCGTCAAAGACGGGCCCTTCGGCCCGGAAGCCCAGCCGCCGGTAGAAGCCGGTGGCGGTTGTCTGGGCGTGAAGATAAACCGCCTCCAAGCCCAATTCTGTGGCCTGGTTCACGAGGTGGCGCATGATCTGCCCGCCGACTCCGCTGCCGCGCCACTCCCGAAGCACCGCCACGCGGCCGATTTTCCCGCCAGGCTCCAGCCGCCCGGTGCCGACCGGGTCACGGTCTGCGACGACGGCCAGCACATGGACGGCGCTCAGGTCGGCCGCGTCCCACTCTTCGACCTCCGGCACGCCCTGCTCCTCGACGAACACGCGGCGGCGCACGAACTGCAGCCGGTCCCGGTCGCGCTGCCAGCTCGCGGGGCGCAGCACGACGGAGTCTGCCGGGTCCGCCACGGCCTCACACGCCCCGCGCCAGTCGAGCCGCGAGACCGACATAGGTCGCCGGAGTCAGGGCGCGCAGGCGTTCTTTCTCGCTGGCCGGGATGGGCAGCCGCGCCACGAACTCGGCGACGGCGCCGGCGTCGACACGACGGCCGCGCGTCAGCTCCTTGAGCTGCTCGTAGGCCTCCGGCACTGCGTAGCGGCGCATCACGGTCTGAATGGGCTCGGCGAGCAGCTCCCAGTTCGCCTCTAGATCGGCCCCGAGGCGCGCGTGGTCGACCTCGAGCCGCGCGAGTCCGCGCGCCACCGACTGCACGGCGACGTCCGAGTGTGCGAGCGCCACGCCGATATTGCGCTGGACGGTGGAATCGGTCAGGTCGCGCTGCCAACGGGACACCGGCAACTTGTCGGCCATGAAGCGCAGCAGTGCGTTGGCGAGTCCGAGGTTGCCCTCGGCGTTCTCGAAGTCGATCGGGTTGACCTTGTGCGGCATGGTCGAGGAGCCGACTTCGCCCGCGACCACCTTCTGGCGGAAATAGCCGAGCGAGATGTAGCCCCAGAAGTCGCGGCACAGGTCGAGCAGCACCGTGTTGCAGCGGGCCAGGGCGTCGAAGTACTCGGCCATCCAGTCGTGTGGCTCGATCTGCGTCGTGTACGGATTCCACTCGAGGCCCAGCGACTCGACGAGGCGGCAGCCGAGTGAAGGCCAGTCGACGTCGGGGCAAGCCGCCACGTGAGCATTGAAGTTGCCGACGGCGCCGTTGATCTTGCCGCGAACGGGGACACGCGCGAAGGTCTCCCGCGCCAGCCGGAGGCGGTGGACGAAAACGGCGACTTCCTTGCCGAGCGTGGTGGGCGTGGCCGGCTGACCGTGCGTGCGCGACATCATTGCGTCGTCCGCGTGGGCATGCGCCATGGCCCGCAGAACCTCGGTCAGCGATTCGAGTCGCGGCAGCAGGATGCTGTCGCGAGCCTCCCGCGCCAGCAGGCCGTATGCGAGGTTGTTGACGTCCTCCGAGGTGCAGGCGAAGTGCACGAACTCGAGGCGCGAGGTCCAGGACGCATGGGCACCGAGGCGACGCTTGAGGAAGTACTCCACCGCCTTGACGTCGTGGTTGGTCTCGCGCTCGATCGCCTTGACCTCGAGCGCGTCCGCCTCGCTGAACTGCGCGGCGGTCTGTGAGGCGACCGCGAGATCCGATTCGGCGAGCCCCCGCATCTCGGCGAGGCCGCCCGGAGCGGCGAGGGCGTGAAGCCAGGCGACCTCGACGCGCACGCGCGCGCCGATGAGGCCGGACTCGCTGAACAGGGCACGCAGTTCGTCGCAGCGCGCCGCGTAGCGACCGTCCACCGGGGACAACGCCGTGAGGGAGGTCAGGCTCATGCCTTTTTCCGGGAGGTGTTAGGATCCCGGGATCATACCGCAGGCCCGCGGCACGGCGCCTGCGCAGCCCTTCGGAGCGCGATGGCATGGCCGCAAACGAGTTTCGCGTCGAACGCGACAGCATGGGTGAGTTGCGCGTGCCGGCCGAGGCCCTCTGGGGCCCGCAGACCCAGCGCGCGGTGCAGAATTTTCCGTTGAGCGGCCTGCCGATGCCGCGCGGGTTCCTGCGCGCGCTCGGGCTCGTGAAGTGGGCAGCCGCGGGCGCCAACCTCGAGCTCGGCGAAATCGACAAGGTCCGCGGCTTCGCAATCCAGCGCGCCGCGCTCGAAGTCGCCGAGGGCCGGCACGACGCCCACTTCCCGGTGGACGTGTTTCAGACCGGCTCCGGCACCAGCAGCAACATGAACGCAAACGAGGTCATCGCGCGGCTCGCCACGCTGTACGCCGGCGGCACCGCCGTGCACCCGAACGACCACGTCAATCGCAGCCAGAGCAGCAACGACGTGATCCCGACCGCCATACACGTCGGTGCTGCGCTCGCGCTGTCCGAGAACCTCCTGCCGGCTCTCAAGGAACTCTCGGAGACGATCGCGCGCAAGGCGGGCGACGTGGGCGACACGGTCAAGACCGGGCGCACGCACCTGATGGATGCCATGCCGCTCACGCTCGGCCAGGAACTCGGCGCCTGGCGCGCGCAGGTGGACGACGGGATCGCGCGGCTGCATTCGACGCGGCCGCGCCTGCACGCGCTGGCCATAGGCGGCACGGCAGTCGGGACGGGGATCAACGCGCCGCCACAGTTTGCCGTCCGCGCCGCGGCCCTCCTGTCGCGGCAGACCGGGCTCGACCTGCAGCCGAGCCGGAACCTCTTCGCCGCCGTCGCGACGCAGGACACCGCGGTCGAGACCTCCGGCCAGCTTCGCACGCTCGCGGTCGGGCTCATGAAGATCGCGAACGACCTGCGCTGGATGAACAGCGGCCCGCTCGCCGGCCTCGGCGAGATCGCGCTGCCCGCGCTGCAGCCCGGCAGCAGCATCATGCCCGGCAAGGTGAACCCGGTGGTCCCGGAGGCGGTGGCGATGGCTGCGGCGCAGGTCATCGGCAACGACGTCACCGTGGCGGTCGCCGGGCAATCGGGGGCGTTCCAGCTCAACGTCATGCTGCCGGTCATCGCCTACAACCTGCTGCAGAGCATCGAACTGCTGGCCGCGTCGGCACGCATGCTCGGGAGAAGCGCCATCGCGGGCTTCGCGGTCAATGCGCGCCAGATCTCGGCCGCGCTGGACCGCAACCCGATGCTGGTCACGGCACTGAGCCCGGTCATTGGCTACGACCAGGCGGCAGCGATCGCCAAGCGGGCACTGGCGGAAGGGCGCCCCATCCGGGAGGTCGCAGCCGAGATGACCAACCTCGCGCCCGAGCGCCTGGCGAAGCTTCTCGACCCGGCCGCGTTGACGCGCGGCGGCCTCCGCCAGGGATCGGGGGACTGATTGGCCGGAGCGCGCGTGACGAGCCTGCGGAACCACATCGAGCGCCGCCTGCAAGGCACGGCGCCAGGTGGCGACCCGCTCGAGAGCCTGGCGCACGATCTCTCGCCTGAGCAGATCGTCGAGCTGCGCCGACACCTGCCGCAGCGATGGAAACGCGCCGCAGTGATGGTGCCCCTGGTGGAACGACCGGCTGGCCTCACCGTGCTGCTCACGCGGCGAGCCGCGCACCTCAAGGCGCATCCTGGGCAGATCAGCTTCCCGGGCGGGCAGCTCGAGGCGCAGGACGCCGGTCCGTGGGAAGCGGCGTTGCGCGAGGCCTGCGAGGAGATCGGACTCGCGCCGGATCGCGCCTCGCTGGCCGGGTACCTTCGCGATCACCTCGTGCTGACCGGTTTCCTGATCACCCCGGCGGTTGCGTTCGTGCGCCCCGACTTTGAACTCAAGCTCGACCTGACCGAGGTCGACGACGCCTTCGAGGTCCCACTCGAGTTCGTGCTCGACCCGGCCAATCGCGTCGAACGCCAGCGGATCTACGCCGGCCACTCATTCACGACCTACGACATCCCGTACGGCGAGCGGCACATCTGGGGAGCCACTGCGGCGATGCTGCTCAATCTCGCCGACCGGCTGCGGGAGGCATGACACGTGTCCATCCAGCGACTTCAGCAGATCATGGCGGCATTGCGAGATCCCGAGCGCGGCTGTCCGTGGGACCTCGAGCAGACCTGGGCGAGTATCGCCCCCCACACGATCGAGGAAGCGTACGAGCTGGCCGACGCGATCGCGCAGGGCGATCCGGCGAGGGTGCGCGACGAGCTGGGTGACCTGCTGTTCCAGGTCGTGTTCCAGTCCCGGATCGCCGAGGAGGGCGGTCTATTCGGCCTCGAGGACGTCGCGGCCACGATCGGCGCGAAACTCGAGCGACGCCATCCGCACGTGTTCGGCGAGGCGACCGTCGGCTCCGCCGCGGAACAGAGCGCGGCCTGGGAGACGCACAAGGCGGCGGAGCGCCGCGCAGCCGGGGAGGGCGAGGGCGTGCTCGATGGCATCACGCTCGGCCTGCCGGCCCTGACGCGTGCGGCCAAGCTCGGTCGGCGTGCACGGACCGCCGGATTCGACTGGCTCCGGGCCGACGATGTGCTGCAGAAAGTCGAGGAGGAATGCCACGAGTTGCGCAGCGCGCTCGCTGCGGACGATCCGATGCAGGCTCGCGAGGAGCTGGGTGACCTGCTCTTCAGCGTCGCGCAACTCGCGCGACACATGGACGCCGACCCGGAGGACGCGCTGCGCGCCGCCAGCGCAAAGTTCGAGCGGCGCTTCCGGCACATGGAACGCCGGCTTGCGGAACAGGGACGCAGCCCGGGCGCGGCCGCTCCCGACGAGTTGGAGGCGCTGTGGGCGGCGGCCAAGCGGGAGATCGGCTGAACGCGCCGCTCGCGTCGCTGCGCGGGCGGCTGGGCGACTGTTCGATCCGCGACCGGCGCCGGCTCGCCGCCTGGATCGAGCGTCTCGCCCGGCGGGCAAGGTCCGTCGAGCCGGGAGAGTTCGCCCGGCTCGAGCGCGAGCTCGCCGCTTCCGCGGCGCGCGTGGCAGCCCGCCGCGCATCGATTCCGCCCATCCGTTACGACGAGAGCCTGCCGGTGCACGCGCGGCGCACGCAGATCGCCCAGACCATCACACGCTCCCCGGTCACCATCCTGAGCGGCGCGACGGGCAGCGGAAAGAGCACCCAGCTTCCGAAGATCTGCCTCGAGCTCGGCCGTGGCGCCGCGGGCCAGATCGGCCACACGCAGCCGCGCCGCATCGCCGCCCAGACACTTGCCCATCGGCTGAGCGCGGAACTCGGCACGACGCCCGGCGACCTCGTGGGCTACCAGGTCCGGTTCACGGACCGGACCGGACCGCGCACGCTGGTGAAGCTCATGACCGATGGGCTGCTGCTGCGCGAGCTCGAGGGGGACCCGCTGCTCGAGCGCTACGACACGCTGATCCTCGACGAGGCGCACGAGCGCAACCTGAACGTGGACTTCCTGCTCGGCGTCTGCCGGCGGCTTGTGGAGCGGCGTCCCGAGCTGCGGGTGATCGTCACCTCCGCGACCATCGAGACGCACCGATTCGCCGAGTACTTTCGCGGCGCACCCGTCATCGACGTCGAGGGCCGCAGTTTCCCGGTCGAGGTGCGCTACCGCCCGCTCGACGAGGAGGCCGAGACCGAGACGCCCTCGCTGCCGGAGGCGGTGGCGGCCGCCCTCGACGAGCTGCGCGTCAACGCGCAGGGCATCGACGGCGATGCGCTGGTGTTCCTGCCAGGCGAGCGCCAGATCTCCGAAACGCGCGAATACCTCGAGCGCGCGGGCACGCGCGCCTGGGACGTTTTTCCGCTCTACGCGCGGCTGTCCGCTGCGGAGCAGGAGCGCGTCTTCGAGCCGCACCCGCGGCGACGCGCCGTCCTCGCGACCAACGTGGCGGAAACCTCGCTCACCATCCCGGGCGTGCGGTTCGTCGTGGACGCCGGCCTCGCGCGCGTGAGCCGCTACAGCCCACGGGCAAAGTTCCAGCGCCTGCCGATCGAGCCGGTCTCGCGCGCGAGCGCCGAGCAGCGCAAGGGGCGTTGCGGCCGCATGGGCGAGGGGATCTGCATCCGGCTCTACTCGGAGGAGGATTTCGCCGCGCGGGCGGACTACACCGACCCGGAGATCCTGCGCACCAACCTCGCGAGCCTGATCCTGCAGATGGCCGCGCTCGGCCTCGGTGCGCCCGAGGACTTCCCCTTCATCGACGCGCCCGACACGCGGCTGCTCAACGACGGCTATCGGCTGCTGCAGGAACTGAGCGCAGTGGACGGCGACCGGCGCATCACGCGGCTCGGACGGCAGATGGCGTCGCTGCCGGTGGATCCGCGACTGGCGCGCATCCTGCTCGAGGCCGGCCGGCAACGCTGCCTCGCGGAGGCCCTGGTGATCGCGTCGTTCCTTAGCATCCAGGATCCGCGCGAGCGGCCGGCCGACCGGACGGAGGCAGCCGACCAGGCGCACGCGCTGTTCGCGGATCCGCGCTCCGATTTCGTGACCGTGTTGAATCTGTGGAGCGCTGCGCGCGAACGGATCGCATCCGGAAACCGGACCCTGCGACGCTGGTGCAAGGAGCATTTCCTGTCCTTCGTGCGCATGCGCGAATGGCAGGACCTGCACGATCAGCTGGCGGACATCACCGCCGCGCAGCGGCTGGAGCGGAACGCCGTCGCGGCGCCGGGCAGCGTGCTGCACCAGGCGATCCTGACGGGATTCCTGGGCGGCATCGGCGTGCTCGACGAGGGCCGCAACTACCTCGGGGCGCGCGATGCGCGCTTCGTGATCGCGCCCGGCACGCCGCTCGCGAAGCGCCCGCCGCGCTGGATCGTCGCGGCGAGCCTGGTCGAGACCCAACGCCTGTACGCCCGCATGGTGGCGCAGGTGCAGCCCTCGTGGATCGAATCCGCCGGCGCGCACCTGGTCCGCCGCAGCTACGGCGAGGCGGAGTGGGTCGCCGCTCGCGGCATGGTCATGGCGCGCGAAACCGTTACGTTGTACGGGCGCGTGCTGAGCAGCGGCCGGCAGGTGAGTTTCGCCACGATCGACCCGGCGCTGGCGCGGCGCATGTTCGTCGAGGAAGCGCTGGTGCGCGGACAGTCCACCCTGCGCGCCGGGTTCCTCGAGCGCAACGCGCGCCTGCGAGACGACCTCGGGCGGATCGAGGCGAAGCTCAGGCGCCGGGACCTCCTTGCGGCGGAAGACTCACTCGTGAACTTCTACCTCGAGCGCATCCCGGCGGACGTCGCGAGCACGCGCGGCTTCGAGCGCTGGTGGCGTTTCGAGGAGAGCCGGTCCCCGCAGCGTCTCGACGCCCCGGCCGAGGCGCTGCTGGCGTGCCCGCTGCCGCCGCTCGCAGCGGAGGACTACCCCGACCGGCTGGAGGTCGACGGCAACGAGCTGCCGCTCGCCTACCGCTTCGATCCGACGGACCCCGACGACGGCGTGACACTCGACGTGCCGCTGCCGCTGCTCGCCTCGCTGCCGGCGCGACGCCTCGACTGGATGGTGCCGGGCTATCTGCACGAGAAGCTCGTCGCGGTGCTGCGCGGACTGCCGAAGGACCTGCGCCGTGAGCTGGTGCCGATCCCCGACGCAGCAGCGCGGCTGCGTGACGCGCTGACGCCATTCGGCGAGGGCGCATTCTTCGAGCGACTGGCCGCGCTCGTCACCGACGAGACCGGCGTGCGGGTGGAAGCGCGGCAGATCGCAGCGGTGACGCTCGCGCCGTGGCTGCGCATGAACCTGCGGGTCATGGACGGCGCGGGACGCGAGATCGCCCGCGGGCGCGACCTGGACGGGCTGCGGCGGGATCTGCGCGTGGATGCGGTGCGTGCGATGCGGCCCGCGGACTCTCACGGCTGGGAGCGGGAGGGCGTGCGGCGCTGGGACTTCGGCGACCTGCCGGCGGAGCTGCGCGTACCGAGCGGCGGCGTGTCGCTGCGCCTCTTTCCCGGCCTCGAGGACGCGGGTGCCACAGCCCGACTTCGGCTGTTCCCGACCGCGACTGCAGCCCGGGCCGCAACGCGGTGGGGTGTCGTGCGTCTGGCTGCGCTCGCGCTGCCACAGCAGCACGAACTCGTGGTGCGACGGTGCGCGGCTGATCGCGAGCTGGCGCTCCTCACTGCGGCGGCTGGACTCGACCGTACGCTGTTCGGCGAGATCGCCGACCGGGCCGTGGCCGGTGCACTGCAGATCGACGGGCTCGGCGTCCCGCGTTCGGAGGCGCAGTTCACTGCGAGGCTCGAGGCGGCCCGGAGCGACGTCGCGACGCGGGGCGAGGAGGTCGAGCGCACGGTTCGCGCCGTTCTCCACGCGGTGAAGGAGGTCCGGGCCGCGCTCGGTGAGCTGGCTGGAGCCACGTTCGCGGCGGGCCGGGAAGCCATCGGGCGTCAGGTCGACGCGCTGCTCGCACCGGGCTGGGTACGTCAAACGCCCGATGCCGCCTTCGGCCAGCTGCCGAAATACCTGCGGGCAGCCGCGAGGCGGGCCAGCCGCCTGCGCGACGACGTCGCGCGCGACCGCCGGCTCGAGGCCGAGGTGGCGCCCTTCGAGTCCGCATGGCGCCGGCTGGCGGCGCGGGCGACGCCGCCGGGGCCGCGCGCCGAGCTGCTGCGCCTTCGATGGATGATCGAGGAATTCCGGCTGTCGCTGCATGCACAGGATCTGCGCACGCTGGGCCCAGTGTCCGCAAAGCGCCTCGAGGCGCAACTCGCGCGTGCCGCCGGCGAATCGGAGGGCGTCTGAGCCTTCGCCCCCCGGTCCGCCTCCTGCACGAAGGCTACTTGTTTTCCAGGAACGGCTTGATCAGGTCCAGGGGCAGCGGGAAGACGATGGTGGTCGCCTTCTCGCTCGACAGGTCGGAGAGCGTCTGCAGATAGCGCAGCTGCAGCGCCTTGGGCTCCGTTCCGAGGGTCCGGGCGGCCTCGACGAGCTGCTGGGCGGCCTGCTTCTCGCCCTCCGCGTGGATGATCTTGGCGCGCCGCGTGCGTTCCGCCTCGGCCTGCTTGGCCATGGCGCGGATCATCGACTCGTCGAGGTCCACGTGCTTGATCTCCACGTTCGCGACCTTGATTCCCCAGGCGTCGGTGGAGCTGTCGAGGATCTTCTGGATGTCCAGGTTCAGCTTGTCGCGCTGGGAGAGCATCTCGTCGAGCTCGTGCTGGCCCAGCACGGAGCGCAAGGTCGTCTGCGCGAGCTGGCTCGTGGCCTCGAACGGATTGGCGACCTGGATGATGGCCTTGGCCGGATCGACGATGCGGAAGTAGATGACGGCGTTGACCTTCACCGACACGTTGTCGCGCGAGATGACGTCCTGCGTCGGCACGTCGAGCACGACGGTGCGCAGGTCCACCTTGACCATGCGCTGAACGAGCGGGATCAGGATGATCAGGCCGGGCCCCTTGACGCCGGTGAAGCGGCCGAACGTGAAGATCACGCCGCGCTCGTACTCGTTCAGGATCTTGAAGATCTGCGTCGCGAGCACGACGAGTGCGACGACGACGAAGGCGACGATGGGCAGGCTGTTCATCATGGGCGGGTTCTCCTGGAGTTCAGTCCCGGGCGGGTTCGACTTCGACGGTGAGCCCGTCCACCTTGCGAATGCGCAGTCGCTGTCCGGCTCGCACGGGTTCGCGGCTGACGGCGTTCCACAGCTCGCCCTGGACGCGCACGAGGCCCCGGCCGTCGAAATCCTCGGTGGCCTCGGCCACTTCCCGCAGCAGCCCTTCGACGCCACTCACGACGGGCCGACGCCGGGCACGAACGGCGAACGAGACGATGGCGAGCAGGACCAGCGCGCCCGCGAGTGCCATGGCTGCGATCATCTGCCAGGCAATCGAAAAGCCGGGTACGTCCTTGTCGAGCAGCATGACGGATCCGATGACGAAGGCGACGATGCCACCGAGGCCGAGCGCGCCGAAGGAGGGCACGAACGACTCTGCGACGATGAGCAGGACCCCGAGGGCGATCAGCGCGAGCCCCGCATAGTTCACCGACAGTACCTGGAAGGCAAAGAGCGCGAGCAGCAGGCAGATCGCACCGACCACGCCCGGCACGATCGCACCCGGGTTGTATCCCTCGAGCAGCAGGCCGTAGATGCCGATCAGCATCAGCAGGTAGGCCACGTTCGGGTTGGTGATCAGCGAGAGCAGGTTCGTGCGCCAGTCCGGCTCGAGTTCGTGGAGGATCAGTCCCGCGGTGCGCAGCTCGACCTCCTGCGCGCGCAGCTTGACCTTGCGACCGTCGAGCTGGCGCAGCAGGTCCGGGATGTCGGCCGCGACGAGATCCACCACGCCGGCCGCGAGCGCCTCGTCGGCCGGCAGGCTGGCGCCCTCGCGCACGGCCGCCTCGGCCCACTCGACGTTGCGCCCGCGCAGTTCGGCGAGGCCGCGGATATAGGCGATCGAGTCGTTCAGGGCCTTGCGCTCCATGGCCGAACCGGGCGGGGGCACCGACTCCCGGTCCTGCGCTTCGCCGCTGGCCTCCGGCGGCTTCGTCTTCGGCTCGCCATCGCCCGGCCGGCCGGCCGGCGCCGGTCCGCCGATCTGGACCGGCGTGGCAGCCCCGAGGTTGGTGGCCGGCGCCATCGCAGCCACGTGGCTGGCATACATGAGGTAAGTGCCCGCGCTCGCCGCCCGCGCGCCGCTCGGCGAGACGAAGGCGACCACCGGGACCTCGGAGGCGAGGATGGCCTGGATCATGTCGCGCATCGCGGTATCGAGGCCGCCTGGGGTATCGATAGTCACCACGACCAGTTCGGTTCCGCTCGCCTGGGCCTCGCCCAGCTTGCGCACGAAATAGTCGCTGGTCGCCGGCCCGATCGCGCCCGAAACCGGCAGCAGCGTCCCAGTCCGGCCGGCGGGCGTCGCCTCGTCCGCCGCGAGCGTCCAGCCCGCAGCCGCGAGCAGGAAGCCGCCACACAGTGCGATGCGACCAAGGGTGCCTGCCTGATTGCGCATGCACCGATGATAACAGCCGATCGGCACGGCATCGCACCGCCTTATACTGGCGGCGATGCCCGGATCATCGCCAGGACGCCACATGCCTCGATCCATTCACCGATTCGTCCACTGCGCCGCATCGATCGCGTTGACGGTTCTCGCCGCAACGGCGTCAGAAGCGCAGGACACCGGGCAGTCCGCGGTGCGCATCGAAGTCCGGCAACTGCGACCAGGGCTGCACCTGCTCGAAGGCGGCGGCTGCAACGTCGTGGCATGGACGGGGCCGGACGGCACGGTGCTGGTGGACACGGGCAAGGCCGTGTCGGCGCCGCAACTGCTCGAGGCCGCCGCACGACTCGCGCCGCAGGGCGTTCGCTTCGTGGTCAACACGCACTGGCACCCGGACCATACCGGCGGCAACGAGCTCCTCGCGCAGGCCGGCGCACTGGTGGTGGGCCAGGAGAACGTGCGCCTGCGCATGTCGGAACCACAGGACCTGAGCGAGTACGCAGTCGAGGTTCCCGCTGCAGCAGCCGCTGCGCTGCCCGTCGGCACCTTCGACGACAAGCTGACGCTCAATCTGAACGGCGACCGCCTGGTGCTGCTGCATGCGCCCGCCGCGCACACGGACGGCGACGCCATCGCGTGGTGGGAGGAGGCGAACGTCGTGCACCTCGGCGACGCCTACTACGCGAACGGCTACCCGTTCCTCGACACCGTCAGCGGCGGCTCGCTGGCGGGCCTGGTCTCGGCGATCGAGACGGTGCTGTCGCGCGCCGACCCGCGCACCCTCGTCGTTCCCGGGCACGGGCCGGTCTCGACGCGCGTCGAACTCGCCGCGTACCGGGACATGCTGGTCGCAGTCGGTCGCCAGGTCCGGGAACTCGCGGAGCAGGGCCAGAGCCTGGAGGAAGTCCTTGCGACCGGGCCGACGGCAGCCTACGACGCGCGCTATGGCGAGGGCGGCGTCAGCCCGGAGCGCTTCGTGCGCCTGCTGTTCGAGGATCTCGCCGGCCGCCGTTGAACCGTCAGCCCGAGACGTCGAAGTTGATGCCCTGCGCGAGCGGCAGGTCGGTGCCCCAGTTGATGGTGCAGGTCTGGCGGCGCATGTAGGCCTTCCACGCGTCGGAACCCGACTCGCGTCCGCCGCCCGTATCCTTCTCGCCCCCGAACGCGCCGCCGATCTCCGCGCCCGAGGTGCCGATGTTGACGTTGGCGATGCCGCAGTCGGAACCCTCGGCCGACAGGAAGCGCTCGGCGTGCTGCAGGCGATCGGTGAAGATCGCCGAAGACAGTCCGTGCGCGACGTCGTTCTGCAGGCGGATTGCCTCGTCCAGCGAGTCGACCGGAATGAGGTACAGGATGGGGCCGAAAGTCTCGGTTCGCACGATCTCCCAGTCGTGGTGCGCGACGAGGACGGCGGGCTCGACGAAGTGGCCGGGACGGTCGAGCGCCCTGCCGCCCGTCAGCAGGCGCCCGCCGCTTTCGACGGCCTGCGCAACGGCCGAATCGAATCGCCGCACCGCGGCCGCGTCGATCAGCGGGCCCATCAGCGTGCCGGGCTCGAGCGGATCGCCGATGCGCACCTGCGCGTAGGCGCGTACCAGACGCCCCTCGAGCTCGTCGAGGCGGGAGCGGTGCACGAACACGCGGCGCGTACTGGTGCAGCGCTGCCCGGCCGTTCCCACCGCGCCGAACACGATCGACGGCACGGCGAGCTCGAGATTGGCGGACTCGTCCACGATGATGGCGTTGTTGCCGCCCAGCTCGAGCAGGCTCTTGCCGAGCCGGCGCGCCACGCGCTCGGCCACCTGCCGGCCGACGTGCGTCGAGCCCGTGAACGAGACGAGGTCCACGCGGCGGTCCTCGACGAAGCGCGTCGCGAGCTCGTGGCCCGCGTCGACGAACAGCTGGAAGATGCCCGGGTAGCCGTGCCTCTCGAGGACGCGGTTGCACAGCCGCTGCACCGCGATCGCGCACAGGGCAGTCTTCGGCGAGGGCTTCCACACGGTCACGTTGCCGCAGATCGCCGCGAGGAAGGCGTTCCAGGCCCACACGGCAACCGGGAAGTTGAAGGCGCTGATCACCCCGACCACGCCGAGAGGATGCCACTGCTCGAGCATGCGGTGGCTCGGCCGCTCGGAGTGCATGGACAGTCCGTAGAGCATGCGCGACTGGCCGACCGCGAAGTCGGCGATGTCGATCATCTCCTGGACCTCGCCGTCGCCCTCGGCCTTGATCTTGCCCATTTCGAGCGTCACCAGGCTGCCGAGCGCCGCCTTGTGCCGCCGCAGCTCGTCACCCACCAGCCGCACGGCCTCGCCGCGCTTCGGCGCCGGCACGCGTCGCCAGGCCTCGGCCACGGCGCGCGCGGAGACCATCACCTGCTCGTACTGTGCCGGGGTCGCCGCGCGCACGGACGCGATCGGCTCGCCGCTGGCGGGATTCAGGGATTCGATCTGCGGGGCGGCCGGATCGAGGAGCCACCCGTCGTGAGCCGACCAGGCGGCCGGGTTGACCGACTCGAGCCCGAGCTCGGCAAGCAGAGGGCTCATCGCGACACCCCGGCCACGCGCTGCTGGCCGGCCTGTCCGGCCACGACCATGCGCGCCGAGAGGTCCTTGGTGCCGCCGTTGGCGAAATACCGCCCGAAGCGGTTGTCGAGGACGTCGACGAGCTTGAAGTCCTCCTGTCGCACGAAGCCGCGATAGCGCCCCGGATGCCCGAGCACGAGGTCGACCACCGAGGTGATCCCCGCGGCGGTGGTCACCTGGATCGCCGACCACAGGCGGCCGGCGATGAACTGCGGATAGATCTTGCTCACGTAGTTCTCCTCGCGCAGCTCGCCCTCCTGCCGCCCGGTGACGGCGACGTAGACGATGACCACGTCCTGCAGCGTCTGCGGCACGGCGTTCTCGAGAATGCGCTTGAGCGCCGCGCGATCATGGTTGAGCTTGAGGTCGTTCATGAGCAGGCGCATCTGCGCGCAGTGGCCTGGATAGCGAATGGTCTTGTAGTCCATTCCCTGGGCGCTGTGGCCGTAGGTGTCGCCGAGCGACCCGAGTCCGCCCGAGGTGTTGAAAGCCTCGTAGAGCGTGCCGTCGATCTCGATCTCCTCGAGGCCCTCGAGCGGGGCGACCTCGGTCGCGCGGCCGTCCACGATGGCCTCGCACGGATTGCCGTACTCGTTGATGAGCCCCTCGGTGGACCAGGTGAGCGAGTACTTGAGGACGTTGTTGGGGTGCTGGGGCAGGGCGCCCACGCGCAGCTTCACGCTGCGAAGCTCCTCGAAATGGCCGATGAGCGCGTTGGCGGCGATACTAACGAACCCCGGCGCGAGGCCGCACTGCGGCACGAACGCCCGCTCGGCACCGTCCGCGATTCCACGCACGGCCCGGGTCACGGCCACGTCCTCGGTCAGGTCGAAGTAGTGCGCGCCGGCCCGACCGGCCGCTTCGGCGACGGCGACGTTGCAGTAGTAAGGCAGGCTCGAGATCACTGCATCCACCGGATGCGCCTCGAGGTGTGCCGCGAGCGCCGCATGATCCCGGGCATCGAGTCCGTGCGCGCGCAGGCGCTCGAGGCCGTGGGCCTCGACCACCCGGTCTGCGACGGCCGCGTCCACGTCGGCGAGCTGCACGTCGTAGTCCCCGGACTCGGCGAGCAGACCCGAGATCAATGAGCCGATTTTCCCCGCGCCGAGGACAAGGACACTGTGCACGATGAGACTCCGGTGGAATGGGCGGGACGCGATTCTGACGAAACCGCGCCGCCACGTCACATGCCCCGGTCACATTCGCTTTCTTTTGCGGTGCAGCGTTCCGCGGTAGGATCCGGGCATGACCCGCCTTCCTCCCGCCGCCGACTGGTCGCCGACCAGCTGGTCCGCACGACCGGCCGAGCAGCAGCCGGCCTACCGCGATCACGCGCAACTCGCGCGTGCGGTCGCGGAACTGGGCCGCCTGCCGCCCGTGGTCGTGTCGTGGGAGGTGGACGCGCTCAAGCGCCAGATCGCGGAGGCGCAGCGGGGCGAGCGCTTCCTGCTGCAGGGCGGCGACTGCGCGGAAACCTTCGCCGACTGCGAGTCGGGGCAGATCGCACGCAAGCTCAAGATCCTGCTGCAGATGAGCCTGGTGCTGCTGCACGGGCTCAAGAAGCCGGTAATCCGCGTGGGACGGTTCGCCGGCCAGTACGCCAAGCCGCGCTCGGCCGACACCGAGACTCGCGACGGCGTGACGCTGCCGAGTTATCGCGGCGACCTGGTCAACCGGCCCGGGTTCACCGCGGCCGAGCGCGAGCCCGATCCCGAGCTGCTGCTGCGCGGCTACGAGCGCGCCGCCCTCACGCTCAACTTCGTCCGTGCCCTGATCGACGGCGGCTTCGCCGACCTGCACCACCCGGAGTACTGGGACCTCGGCTTCATGCATCACTCGCCCTGGGGCGACCAGTACCGGCAGCTGGTGGCGTCGATCTCCGACTCCCTCGACTTCTTCGAGGCGATCAGCGGCAGCCGCGTGCACGAGGCGAGCCGCGCGCCCTTCTACGCCAGCCACGAGGCGCTGCACCTGCTCTACGAGCAGGCCCAGACGCGGTACCTCGAGCGCTGGGGTCGCTGGTACAACCTTTCGACGCATCTGCCCTGGATCGGCATGCGCACGGCCCGGCTCGGGGGCGCGCACGTCGAGTACTGCCGGGGCATCTCGAACCCGGTCGGCGTCAAGGTCGGCCCGTCCATGGACGCGGGGTGGGTGCAGGGCCTGTGCGAGACGCTGAATCCGCAGCGGGAGCCGGGGCGCCTGATCCTGATCCATCGCCTCGGCGCTGCGCAGATCGAGGCGCGTTTGCCGGCGCTGATCGAGTGCGTGGAGGCAACCGGCGTGCCCGTGCTGTGGGTCTGCGACCCGATGCACGGCAACACCGAGACCACGCGTTCCGGCACGAAGACGCGCCGGTTCGAGAATATCGTCGCGGAGCTCGAGGCTGCGTTCCGGATCCACAGACAGGCCGACAGTCACCTCGGCGGCGTGCACTTCGAGCTGACCGGCGAGGACGTCACCGAGTGCACCGGCGGGGCGAGGGGACTGTCGGACGGCGACCTCGCGCGCGACTACCGCTCGCAGGTGGACCCGCGCCTCAATGTCGAGCAGGCCCTCGAGCTCGCGATGCGGATCGCGGGTCACGCCCGCTCCGGCTGAGACCTGCACGCGACAGCACCGATTCCGCCTCGGGCAGCGGCACCGCTCGCCAGTCGCCGGGCGCGAGGCCCTCGATGCTCCATGGCCCGATTGCCGCACGGATCAGCCGCAGCGTCGGCAGCCCGACCGCTGCGGTCATCCGGCGCACCTGGCGGTTGCGGCCCTCGGAGAGCGTGAGTTCGAGCCAGGTCGTCGGGATGGACTTGCGGTGTCGGATGGGCGGATCGCGCGGCCACAGCCAGTCCGGCTCGGCCACGACGCGCGCTCCGGCGGGTCGCGTCGGTCCGTCCGCGAGTTCGACTCCGCCGCGCAGCGACCGCAGCGAATCCTCGCCGGCTTCGCCTTCGACCTGCACGAGATAGCGCTTGGGGAACGGGTCGCCCGGCTGACTGATGCGGGCCTGCCATGGACCGAAGTCCGTGAGGATCATCAGTCCCTCGCTGTCGTAGTCGAGCCGCCCGGCCGGATAAACGCCGCGGATTGGCACGAGGTCTCTAAGGCAGCGGCGCCCGTCGCTGCTGGTGAACTGCGGCAACACGTGGAAGGGCTTGTTCAGCAGAATGAGGCGCATTTCGGAATCTGCTCTTGCCCGCGGCCGGATCACAAGTCTATCCTCATTATTGCGCCGCAACATTTCAAGTCGCGCCGTCGCCGCGCGGCTGCCTGTCCGGGAGTCCGCCTTGAGCACACAGACCAATCTCGACCTGCCCTCGGGATGCGCGGTGGATGGCGCCGTGCGCCCGGGATTCGAATCCATCCTGACGCGGGAGGCGCTCGAGTTCGTCGCCGAGCTGGCCCGCAAGTTCAGCCCCCGCGTCGAGGAGCTGCTCGCCCGCCGCGTGGAGCGGCAGCGGGAAATCGACTCCGGCAAGTTGCCCGATTTCCTGCCCGGGACACGGGCCATCCGCGAGCGCGAGTGGCACGTGACGTCGATTCCGGCTGACCTGCAGGACCGGCGCGTCGAGATCACCGGCCCGACGGACCGCAAGATGGTCATCAATGCGCTCAACTCGGGCGCCAAGGTGTTCATGGCGGACTGCGAGGACTCGATGACCCCGACGTGGGAAAACGTCGTGCAGGGCCAGATCAACCTGCGCGACGCCGTGGCGCGGCGCATCGACTTCACCAGCCCGGAAGGCAAGCAGTACAAGCTCAACCCGGCGATCGCCACGTTGAAGGTGCGGCCGCGCGGCTGGCACCTGTACGAGAAGCACCTGCTCGTGGACGGCAGGAAAGTGCCGGGCGCGTTCGTCGATTTCGGGCTCTACGTGTTCCACAACCACGCGGAGCTCAAGCGCCGCGGCACCGGCCCTTATTTCTACCTGCCGAAGACCGAGAACCACCTCGAGGCACGACTCTGGGCGGAGGTGTTCCGGCACACCGAGGCGCGCCTCGGGCTCGCGCCCCAGACCATCAAGGCGACGCTGCTGATCGAGGTGATCCTCGCGGCCTTCGAGATGGACGAGATCCTGTGGGAGCTGCGCGACTACATCGTCGGCCTCAACTGCGGCCGCTGGGACTACATCTTCAGCTTCATCAAGAAGTTCAGCGGCTACCCGGAATTCGTGCTGCCGGACCGCAGCCAGGTGACGATGACGACGCATTTCCTGCGCTCGTACTCGAAGCTGCTCATCAAGACGACGCACCGCCGCGGCGCGTTCGCGATGGGCGGCATGGCGGCGCAGATCCCGATCAAGAACGACCCCGCGGCCAACGATGCCGCGATCGCCAAGGTTCGCGCCGACAAGGAGCGCGAGGCAGGCGACGGTCACGACGGTACCTGGGTGGCCCACCCGGGACTCGTGCCGGTGGCCATGGAGATCTTCGATCGCCTCATGCCGACTCCGAACCAGCTGCATCGCAGGCTCGACGACGTGGACGTCAAGGCCTCCGACCTGCTGCAGATCCCGGACGGGACGATCACCGAGGCCGGGCTGCGCAACAACGTGGACGTCTCGATCCAGTACATGGCCGCATGGCTCGGCGGCAACGGCTGCGTGCCGATCCACAACCTGATGGAGGATGCGGCGACCGCCGAGATCGCGCGTGCGCAGATCTGGCAGTGGATCCGTCACCCGAAGGGAGTCCTCGACGATGGCCGCAAGGTCACCGTCGAGCTGTTCCGGAAGATCACGCGCGAGGAGCTCGCCCGGCTGCGCTCGCAGCTCGGCGAAGCCGCGTTCGCGGCCGGCAATTTCGAGAGGGCGGCGGGGATCATCGACGAGATCACGACCGCAGAGGTGTTCGAGACCTTCCTGACCCTGCCCGCGTACCGGGCCATCGACTGAAAGAATTCGCTCACACGAGGAAACGGAAATGACCGACAAGGCTGCGACCGCACTGCGCAAGGAATGGCACGACAGCCCGCGCTGGAAAGGCATCAAGCGACCCTACAAGGCCGAGGACGTCGTCCGCCTGCGCGGCAACGTCCAGGTGGACCACACGCTGGCGCGGCTCGGCGCGGAGAAGCTGTGGAAGCTCGTGAATACCGAGCCGTACGTCAACTGTCTCGGAGCGCTCACGGCCGGCCAGGCGATGCAGCAGGTGAAGGCCGGCATCAAGGCGATCTACCTGTCCGGCTGGCAGGTGGCCGCCGACAACAACAGCTACATGGCGATGTATCCCGACCAGTCGCTGTATCCGGTCGACTCGGTGCCGAAGGTCGTGGAGCGCATCAACGCCACCTTCAAGCGCGCCGACGAGATCCAGTGCGCGCGCGGCATCCACCCGGGACACAAGGAGTACGTGGACTTCTTCGCGCCGATCGTGGCCGACGCCGAGGCCGGGTTCGGCGGCGTGCTCAATGCGTTCGAGCTGATGAAGGCGATGATCCGCGCCGGTGCGGCCGGCGTGCATTTCGAGGACCAGCTCGCGTCCGTCAAGAAATGCGGCCACATGGGCGGCAAGGTGCTCGTGCCCACCCAGGAAGCGATCCAGAAGCTCGTCGCGGCGCGATTCGCGGCCGACGTGATGGGCACGCCGACCATCGTGCTTGCGCGCACCGACGCCGAGGCCGCCGACCTCCTGACGAGCGACGTCGACGAGAACGACAAGCCGTTCTGCACCGGGGAGCGCACGCCGGAAGGCTTCTATCGCGTGAAACCGGGCGTCGAGCAGTCGATCTCGCGCGGACTGGCCTATGCGCCGTACGCCGACATGGTCTGGTGCGAGACGGGCAAGCCGGACCTCGGCTTCGCCAAGGCATT
The DNA here is from genome assembly GCA_963712815.1 of uncultured Gammaproteobacteria bacterium. GTDB lineage: Bacteria > Pseudomonadota > Gammaproteobacteria > Steroidobacterales > Steroidobacteraceae > RPQJ01. The sequence continues at coordinate 4,616 of CAVQJL010000012.1, read as the reverse complement.
CGCCGAGGCGATCCGCAAGAAGTTCCCGGACAAGCTGCTCTCCTACAATTGCTCGCCGTCGTTCAACTGGAAGAAGAACCTCGACGACGCGACGATCGCGAAGTTCCAGCGCGAGCTCGGTGCAATGGGCTACAAGTACCAGTTCATCACGCTCGCCGGCATCCACAACATGTGGTTCAACATGTTCGACCTCACGCAGGAATACGTGAAGAAGGGCATGACGGCCTACGTCGAGAAAGTGCAGGAGCCGGAATTCGCGGCGCGCGACCGCGGCTACACGTTCGTCTCGCACCAGCAGGAAGTCGGGACGGGTTACTTCGACGAGGTCACCCAGGTCATCCAGGGCGGGCACTCGTCGACGACGGCCATGCACGGCTCCACCGAGGAGGAGCAGTTCGCCACCGGCGGCGCGCACCACTGAGCGGCGGCGACGCCTCGCGCGTAAAGCGACGGCCCGGGCGGTCACCCGCCCGGGCCGTCTGATATCCTCGCGACCCCTCGGCCAGCGCCTGCCCGCCGGCCGGCGCACAGGATTCCAGCCATGCATTACGACAAGATCGCCGTCCCGGAGGACGGCGAGGCGATCAAGGTCAACCCGGACGGCTCGATCGACGTGCCGGACCGTCCCATCGTCCCCTACATCGAGGGCGACGGCATCGGCGCGGACGTCACGCCGGTGATGCTCAAGGTGGTCGATGCCGCCGTGCAGAAGGCCTACGGCGGGAGTCGCTCCCTCGCGTGGATGGAGATCTTCGCGGGCGAGAAGGCGCTTTCGGTCTACGGACCGGGCGCGTGGTTCCCCGAAGAGACGCAGCACGCGCTCCGGAAATACGTCGTCTCGATCAAGGGCCCGCTCTCGACGCCCATCGGCGGCGGAATCCGCTCGCTCAACGTGGCGATGCGGCAGAACCTCGATCTCTACGCCTGCGTGCGGCCGATCCGCTATTTCCCCGGCGTCGTCACGCCGATGGCCGACTCGAGCTACGTCGACATGGTCATCTTCCGCGAGAACACCGAGGACATCTACGCCGGGATCGAGTATCCGGCGGGCTCCCCGGAGGTGCACAAGCTGATCCACTTCCTGCAGACCGAACTCGGCGCCAAGGGCATCCGCTTTCCGACGAGTTCGGGCCTCGGCATCAAGCCGGTGTCGAAGGAGGGCTCGCAGCGGCTCATCCGTAAGGCGATCCAGTACGCCGTGGACCACGACCGAACTTCAGTGACGCTGGTCCACAAGGGCAACATCATGAAGTACACGGAGGGCGCCTTCCGCAACTGGGGTTACCAGCTCGCGCGGGACGAGTTCGGCGCGCTCGAGATGGGCGGCGGCCCGTGGCTGATGTTCACCAACCCGGTCACCGGCCGCGAGATCGTCGTCAAGGACATGATCGCGGACAATTTCCTGCAGCAGATCCTGCTGCGACCGGAGGACTTCGACGTCATCGCGACGCTGAACCTGAACGGCGACTACATTTCCGACGCGCTCGCGGCGCAGGTCGGGGGCATCGGCATCGCGCCGGGCGGAAACATCGGCGAAGGCGTGGCGGTGTTCGAGGCCACCCATGGCACCGCGCCCGGATTCGCCGGCAAGGACCGCGTCAATCCCGGCTCGCTGATCCTGTCGGCTGAAATGATGCTCCGCTACCTTGGCTGGACCGAGGCGGCGGACCTCGTGATGAAGGGCGTCGTGAACACCATTGCCAGCAAGGAGCTCACCTTCGACCTCGCCCGCATGCGCAAGGCGATCCGCGCGCCCAGGCACGGGCATGCGGTGAGTCCGGAGTCGGTGCGGCAGGAGATCGAGGAACTGGTGCCCGGTGCGACGCTGGTCGGGACCCGCGGATTCGGCGATGCCATCGTCCGTCACATGGATGACTGAGTTCGACCCGGATTGTCGCCGCTGCCCGCGGCTCGCCGCTTTTCTCGAGGAGGGCAGGGCGCGGCATCCGGGCTACCACTGCGCCCCGGTGGCACCGTTCGGCGACGCGCGGCCGCGGCTGCTGGTGGTGGGTCTCGCGCCGGGCTTCCACGGTGCCAACGCGACCGGCCGACCGTTCACCGGCGACTACGCGGGCGTGCTCCTGTACGAAACGCTGCATGCGTTCGGCTGGGCCAGCCGGCCGGTCTCGTCCGCGCGGGACGACGGCCTCGAACTCGAGAGCTGCCGCATCACCAACGCCGTGAAGTGCGTGCCGCCCGCGAACAAGCCCACGCCCGCCGAAATCGCGAACTGCAATGCGTTCCTGCAGGCCGAACTCGCCGTGCTGCCCCGCGGTGCAGTCGTCCTGGCGCTCGGCGCCATCGCACATGGCGCCGTGCTGCGCGCCCAGGGGCTGAGGGCGTCCGCGTTCCGCTTCGCCCACGGCGCGGAGCACGCGCTGGCCGACGGGCGGGTACTCGTCGATTCCTACCACTGCAGCCGCTACAACACGAATACCCGGCGCCTGACCGCGGACATGTTCCGCAAGGTCGTTGGACGGGCGGGTCAGCTGGCGCGCCCGTAAACTGCGCGCGTGACCGTCGCCACGCCCTTCGACCTCGCTTCCTTCCTGGCGGCCCTGCCCGGCAAGCCGGGCGTGTACCGCATGCTCGCTGCGGACGACACGATCCTGTACGTCGGCAAGGCACGGCAACTCAAGAACCGCGTATCGAGCTACTTTCACGGTCGAGCGCACGCCGACAAGACGCAGGCGATGGTCGCACAGGTGGCGCGGGTCGAGGTGACGGTGACGGCCTCGGAAACCGAGGCCCTGCTGCTCGAGTTCAATCTCATCAAGCAGCACCGCCCCCGATACAACGTCCTGCTGAAGGACGACAAGAGCTTCCCCTACATTCACCTCACGGCACACGAATTCCCGCGGCTCGCCTACTATCGCGGCGCCGGCAAGGTCCCCGGACGATTCTTCGGGCCGTATCCGAACTCGGTCGCCGCCCGCGAGACGCTGCAGATGCTGCAGAAACTCTTCCGCCTGCGCCCCTGCGAGGACACGTTCTTCGCCAATCGGTCGCGACCTTGCCTGCAATACCAGATCGGGCGATGTTCCGCGCCATGCGTGGGACTCGTCACGCCGCAAGCCTATGCGGGCGATATCGCGGACGCCGTGAAGGTTCTGCAGGGCCGCAACACCGAGCTGATCACCGAGCTCGGGCGGCGCATGGAGTCCGCGGCGGAGCGCCTCGAGTACGAGGCCGCAGCCGGGTTCCGCGACCAGATCGCAATGCTGAAGCAGATCCAGGCGAGCCAGTCGGTGACCCGCATCCGCGGCGCCGACATCGACGCTGTCGCCATCGCGGGCGAGGGCCCGGAGTTCTGCGTGTCGGTGGTGTTCGTGCGTGGCGGGCGAAACCTCGGCAGCACGAACTTCTTCCTGCGCGGTGGACTCGGCGGCGAGCAGGAGACCCTGTCCGGATTCCTGGCCCAGTATTACCTGGTCCGGGAGTCGCCCGACGAGATCGTCGTGAGCCGTCCGGTCGAGGACGCCGACGTGCTCGAGGCGGCGTTGCGCCAGCGGGCGGGACGTGCGGTGCCGGTGCGCAGCGCGGTGCGCGGCACGCGCGCACGGTGGCTCGAGATGGCCCGCACCAACGCCGAGCTCGGCCTGCGGATGAAGGCGTCGAGTCGCGCGGGCGTGCGCGAGCAACTCGAGGCGCTGCAGCAGGCGCTGGGGCTCGCGCGCGTGCCGCAACGCATCGAGTGCTTCGACGTGAGCCACACCATGGGTGAATCGGCGATCGCTTCCTGCGTGGTGTTCGGGGCCGAAGGCCCGCTGAAGAATGACTATCGTCGCTTCAACCTCAAGGGTCTCGCACCGGGCGACGATTACGCAGGCATGCGGCAGGCGGTCGGCCGGCACTTTGCCCGGGTGCAGCGTGGCGAGGGCGAGATGCCGGACCTGCTCCTCATCGACGGCGGGGCCGGGCAGTTGCAGGCCGCTCACGAGGCGCTCGCCGGACTCGGTATCGCCGGGCTCGTAACGGTCGGCGTCGCCAAGGGCACCGACCGACGCGCCGGGCAGGAGCGGCTTTTCTTGGCCGGTCAGGAGCCCCCACTTATACTCGGAGCCGATTCTCCCGCCCTGCGATTGATACAGCGCGTGCGCGACGAGGCCCATCGCTTCGCGATCGCGGGGCACAGGAAGGCGAGGGCGCGCAGCCGCCTCGAGTCGCTGCTCGAGGAGATCCCGGGGCTCGGGCCCGCCAAGCGCCGCGAGATACTGAAGTCTTTCGGCGGGCTGCAGGGCGTTCGGCAGGCCTCGGTGGAGGACCTCGCCACGGTGCGCGGTATCGGTCGCCCGCTGGCCGAACTGATCTTCGAGAAGATGAACCCGGGACCCTGACGGATCGTGAACCTAGCCAACCTCCCGAACATCCTGACCGTCGCGCGCATCATCGCGGTGCCGCTCGTGGTCGCGCTCTTCTACTGGGGACACCCGTGGTCCGATCCGTTGGCGGCGATCGTGTTCATCGCCGCGGCGATCACCGATTCGCTGGACGGCTACCTGGCGCGGCGGCTCGGACTGACCACCCCCCTGGGGGAGTTCCTCGACCCGGTGGCCGACAAGCTCATGGTCGCCACGGCGCTGGTGCTGCTGGTCGGTCACGACACGCGTCCGCTG
>CAVQJL010000011.1:0-69520 GCA_963712815.1 uncultured Gammaproteobacteria bacterium | reverse complement strand
ATTCATTTGGGCGTCAGATCAACGTGGGTCCAGACAAGCAGCCATACCTGTTGCCTCCAGCCGCTCGAATGTCGCCATTCGGACCAGATTCGCGCCAGCGCCGGGCGCGAGCCGGGTCGTAGTCTCGCGGAGGTTCTGTGATCTCGCACCATGCATCTTCCGCATATCGACGAGGCTCATGTCCCCGAGTCCAAGCGTATCGGACTACCTGCTCGCTGTTGACCACGCCTCCGGCCGCAGCAAGGCGCTGTTCCTCAACAAGCTGGGATTTCGGAAGGACCAGCCGGACGTCCTGCGCCGGGCCTTGCTTCAGCATGCCGCAGACAATGCGGTAAGCTCCGTGCAACTGACTCCCTTCGGGACCAAGTACCTGATTGAGAGCCGAATTTCTGGGTCGACTGGGTCTGTGGCGGCGATTCGAAGCGTCTGGTTCGTCGAGACTGGTGAGCACCGCCCGAGGTTCGTCACGGCGTATCCGTTGCGAGGCACGCAGAAATGACAATCCGAGAACACGACTTGGTTGTGCTGACGGCCGACATTCCCGAGGAGAACCTCAAGCAGGGCGACGTCGGCACCGTGGTGCTGATGCACAGGGCGGGTGCCGGGTTCGAAGTGGAATTCGCGACGCTGGCCGGCGAGACGCTGGCCGTGGTGACGGTACCGGCGAACTCAGTTCGCCCGGTCGGTGACAAAGAGATTGCACACGTTCGGCGCGTCGCCTGAGGCCGCGCGATGGTGGGTCTCGTGGCCAAAATGCGCTGGCCGGTACAGTCGTCCATGCATCCGCGCCACGTGGGTCCCTTCGTCGCTAGGCAGATCGGAACACCGCCTGCCGCACCGCCAGCGGCAACTCCACCGTGAAGAACATGGCTGCTGGGTACAGGTAATCCTCGCCGGACTCGTCGATCACCCGAAGCAGGCCTCGTGTCTCTGCCTCAAGATCCGGAAGGAGCGCGTACAGCTTTCGCCGCTCGAGAGCCACCTCGTAGCCCAGGTTTTCAACGCGGACGACCAGATCCACCGGCTCCGCAGTCATGTCTGGTTACCTTCCAGAATCCGCTTGATCTTGAATTCGCGTTTGCCGATGCCGGCACATTCGTCTCGACCGATGAGACGGTGCCGATGATCTTAAAGTACATGATGGCGTTCCGGCCGAGCGAGCCCCAATCACCCTGGCCGCCCATTCTCGCCAGCGGACGAGCAGCCCGTCAGGCGCGAACGGGCCCGATTTCGCTGGATACTCGACCCGGCCGAGCCTGCCCCAGCGCCCACCTGTGGCGCTTTGGACAGGAAGGCTCTCACTGCGACCTCGACCGGTTCTCGCCCCGCACGTACCGGGACAGGTGGTAAGCAGCCATCGCCGCGTCCTCGGCCGAGACCACTGCCGGCGCGTTCCCGATCCACTTGGGCAACGCCTTCGGCTCCAGTACCCAGACTTCTTGTGGACGGTCCTTGTTCGTCTGCTCGATCCACCAGCGCGGATAGACGACGACCCCGCGCACCGGGAAGTCACGACCGGTCGATTCCCTTATAAGCTGCCGCAGCCAGTTCGCCTCGGCCTTGGCCTGCCGGATTGGGTCCCGGTCGGGCGAGTGGCCCGCCACGGTGACCCGTTCGCCGTCGTAGATCACCTTGGCGTCGGCCGAGGGCTTGGTGATCGTCTTGGTCTCGACGACGTAGATTCCGTGCGTCGAGATGACGACGTGGTCGAGGTTGAAGCCCTCGGCCGGCACGTCGTGAAAGATGCGGGCGCCGCCTTCCCGCAGGCCGTCGAGGAATTGGCCGACGGCACGTTCGCCATCACGTCCCAGCCGGAGATCCCGAACCTTCCGCCGAAGACGGACGATCCGAATCGCCATCCACGCTGTGCCGAGCAACGCGACAAAGGTGAATACCCAAGGTTTGCGGGGGAGGTCGCGCCACACCGCGAGCCACTCGATCAGGGTGATCGTCCATAGCGCGGCAATGGCCGCCAGGGGCGCCATCGCCTGGTCGTCGATAACGCGCTGAATCTCCTCGTCCAGCGACTGCCCCGGGTTGCGCAGGGGCATGGCCTTGAGCGGCGAGCGTGGTCCGTCCATCTGAACACTTCCTGGTCAGCTGGCCAGGGATCCTAGCGACGCACCGCCTGCAAAAACACCGACTCCCTATGAAATTCGAGATACCGCCGCTGTCCCTGCGAGAACCCGCCCACATTCACCCGCTGCCCCACCGGCACCCCCATCTTCCGTAGCGACACCTCGTGCGCCACCGGCGAGACCAGCAGCTCGCCGCCGTTCTCGAAGCTGATGAACCCGCGGTCGAACAGGTGATCGATGGACGGCGTGAGCAGCAGCCCGTTCTCGCCGTCCAGCCGCTCGGCGTTGTCGCTGTCGCGCCAGGGCTTGCAGTGGCTCGCGATGAGGTGCTCGGGGCGATTCACGCCGGTGACCCGGCAGTGCGTCTCGATGCGCGACACGTTGTCGCGGAACTTGCCCTGGCCGCGGCGTGACAGCACGAGCTGCTGCTTCTCGGTCTCCGGGATCGTCGGGTTCTGCTCGATCGACGAGCGCACATGCTCCTCCCACTCGGCGAGGGCCTGGGCGGGGCGGTCGGAGAGCCCGGCGTCCTGCGCCAGCGTGTGGCCGATCTCGATGGCTCGCCGGGCCTCGTGGCCGATCAGGCTCGCCAGCGCGGCCATGGGCGGCGGACGCGGTCAGGTACACGCTCTGGATGCCGTGGCCGTTCGCCTGCAGCGGCGAGTACGTTCCGGCAGCAGCGGGCGCAGGCTCGCCATGTGCTCGACCGGCCGGATCGGGCGCGACAGCGCCTGGTACTCGACGTCGATCTTCCAGCCGACCTGCTCCCAGTACATGCCCACGGAGCCGAACTCGAGCGGCTTCGGGCACTCGTAGCAGTGCGACTTGGCGATGCCGATCGCGCGGATGAGGGTGTCGGCGAACGAGAAGATCACGTCGCCGGGCGCCACCTCGCGCATGAACTCGTAGAACGGGTTGAGGTGGCCGTTGGCCTTGCGCTTCGGCGACCACAGGTAGCCGCCGGCGACTTCGTGGCGGTAGGTCTGGTTCTGATTGACCCACCAGTAGCGCAATCTGCGACGCCTTCCGTGCCGTTGGGCATGACATTGCATCTAACGCGCTGACAAATCTAGAGAACTGGGCGCAAATGGGCTATAGATGGCGGCGCGCAAGGACGCGATGGGCGACCGAGCGGCAAGGGTAGGGCCCAAGAACGCGAATGACGCCCGAACAACAGGCCAGGCAGGAAATCGACCGACTGCTGCAGTCGGCGGGCTGGCATGTCTGCGGCGTCGTCCGACGCCAACATCCACGCCGCCCGCGGCGTCGCGATCCGCGAGTTCGCGCTCGACGGCGGCCACGGCTACGCCGACTACCTGCTCTACGTGGACGGCAAGGCCGCCGGCGTCATCGAGGCCAAGAAGGCCGGCGTGCCGCTGATCGGCGTCGAGCACCAGTCGGGCCGCTACGCGCAGGGCCTGCCGGCCACGCCTGCCCGCCTGGCGCCGCCCGCTGCCGTTCGTGTACGAATCCACCGGCATCGAGACGCACTTCACCAACGGGCTCGACCCCGAGCCGCGCTCGCGCCCCGTCTTCGCCTTCCACCAACCCGCGACGCTGGCCGACTGGCTCGCGGCGACTGCCGCGCAAGCGACGGTCCCGTCACCGGCGGCGTCCACGACGCCCCGCCCACCGGCACCTTCCGCCGCCGCCTGCGCTGCATGCCCGAGCTCATCACCGAGTGGGGCGACCAGAAGCTCTGGCCCGCCCAGATCCCGGCCATCCGCAACCTCGAGAAGAGCCTCGCCGCCGAACAAGCCGCGCGCCCTGATCCAGATGGCCACCGGCAGCGGCAAGACCTTCACCGCCATCAGCTTCATCTACCGGCTGATCAAGTTCGCCGGCGCGCGGCGCGTGCTGTTCCTGGTGGACCGCGGCAACCTCGGCCGGCAGGCCAAGAAGGAGTTCGACCAGTACGTCTCGCCGGTCAACAACTACAAGTTCGGCGAGGAGTACATCGTCCAGCACCTGGCGCAGCAACCAGCTCGACCAGACCGCGCGCGTCTGCATCAGCACCATCCAGCGCATGTACTCGATGCTCAAGGGGCGCGAGCTGCCGGAGGACGCGGACGAGCAATCGCACCGACGCGCGTGGAGGGCCTGTTCAAGCGAGCCCGAGCCCATCGACTACAACCCCGCGTTCCCGATCGAGACCTTCGACATCATCGTCACCGACGAGGCGCACCGCTGCATCTACAACCTGTGGCGCCAGGTGCTGGAGTACTTCGACGCCTACCTGATCGGCCTGACCGCCACGCCCAACAAGCAGACCTTCGGCTTCTTCAACCAGAACCTGGTGATGGAGTACGGCCACCCGCAGGCGGTGGCCGACGGCGTGAACGTCAACTACGACGTCTACCGCATCCGCACCGAGGTGACCGAGGCGGGCAGCCGGGTGGAGGCCGGCTACTGGCTGCAGGTGCTGCGACAAGCCCACCCGCGCCCGGCGCGACTGGCAGCTCGACGACGACTTCGAATACGCGCCCGAAGAGCTCGACCGCGGCGTGCAGACGCCCGACCAGATCCGCACCATCGCCCGCACGCTGCGCGACAAGCTGGCAGACCGACCTCTTCCCCCAGCGCGCAGGAGCTGCCCAAGACGCTGGTCTTCGCCAAGGACGACAACCACGCCGAGGACGATCGTCGAGATCCTGCGCGAGGAGTTCGGCCGCGGCAACGAGTTCGCGCAGAAGATCACCTACCGCACCACGGGCGAGACGCCCGAGAGACCTGATCAAGGCCTTCCGCACCAGCTACTACCCGCGCATCGCCGTCACCGTGGACATGATCGCCACCGGCACCGACATCAAGCCGGTGGAGATCGTGGTCTTCATGCGCAGCGTGAAGAGCCGCAGCTTCTTCGAGCAGATGAAGGGCCGCGGCGTGCGCGTGATCAAGGACGACGACCTGCGCGGCGTGAACCCCGGCGAGCACGTGCACAAGGACCACTTCGTCATCGTCGACTGCGTGGGCGTGTGCGAGCGCGACAAGACCGACAGCCGCCCGATGGACCAGAAGAAGAGCGTGCCGCTGGACGCGCTGCTGCAGGCCGTGAGCCTGGGCAACGTGGAGCCCGAGGTGCTCTCCAGCGTGGCCGTGCGCCTGGCGCGGCTGGACGCGCAGCTCACCGACGCCGAGCGCGCCAAGGTGGTGACGCAAGCGGCGGCCTGGACCTGAAGGAACTGTCGCGCGGCATCGTGCAGGCGCTGGACCCGCGCGAGGACCGCTCGCCGCAGGAGGCCGAGGCCGCGCTGCGCCACGCCGTCAAGCCGCTCTCCAACCCCGCGCTGCGCGACGCTGATCCTGACGCTGAAAGCAAGCAAGGAACTGGTGATCGACACCGTCACGCAGGACCGCGTGCTCGAAGCCGGCTTCTCCGAGGCCGCGCGCGAGCGCGCGCAGGGCATCGTGCAGAGCTTCGAGGCCTTCATCGCCGAGCACCGCGACGAGATCACCGCGCTGCAGATCCTCTACAACCGCCCGACCAAGGCGCCGCTGAAGTTCGAAGACCTGAAGGCGCTGGCCGACACGCTGCACGCCCCGCCGCACCTGTGGACCGAAAGCCAGCTCTGGCAGGCCTACGCCGCGCTGGACCAGAGCAAGGTCAAGGGCGCGAGCCGCCGCCGCATCCTGACCGACCTGGTCTCACTGGTGCGCTACGCGATGCACCAGGAGAACGAGCTGGTGCCCTACCCCGAGCGCGTGGCCGCCAACTTCAAGGCGTGGATGGCGCAGCAGCAGGCGGCAGGGCAAGGCGCTTCACCGACGAGCAGCGCTGGTGGCTGGAGAAGATGGCCGAGCACATCGCCAGCAACCTCGGCATCGAGGCCGAGGACTTCGGCTACGCGCCGTTCGACCAGCGCGGCGGGCTGGGCAGGGTGCATCAGCTCTTCGGGGCGGAGTTGCCGAAGGTGATCGATGAGTTGAATCGGGAGTTGGTGGCGTGATGCGACGACGCGCGGCTTGGCGATGTTGTCGTCTCAATGAAGAACGGGCTATACAAGCCCGCGTCAGAGTATGCGGACGATGGCACACCTGCCTGCGCATGTACAACATTGATGCCGGCCGATCGTGTGGCGGTGACATCAAGCGGATGCGGTGTCCACCGCTGAAGATCGACGAGTACGGGCTTCGGGAAGGCGACCTCCTCGTGAACCGCGTCAATAGCCGGGAGCTTGTAGGTAAGGCCGCTTTCATTCCGCCAACGCTTGAGCCGAGCGTCTTCGAGAGTAAAAACATCCGGGTTCGGCTGGATGGGTCGAAGGTGCTCCCAAAATTCCTCAACTACCAACTGCTCGCCTGGCAGCCGGCGCTATTTCGCGAGCAATGCGCAGCAAGTTGCGGCATGGCCTCGATCAGTCAGAAGCAGCTGGCCGACTTCCCGATCGTGCTGGCAGACCTCACGAGCAGCGCCAGATCGTCGCCGAACTCGAAAAGCAGTTCTCCCGCCTCGACGAAGCCGTCGCCAACCTCAAACGCGTCACGGCTAACCTCAAGCGCTACAAAGCCGCCGTCCTCAAAGGCGCCGTCGAAGGCCGTCTCGGTCCCGACCGAGGCGGAGCTTGCGTCTAGAGAGGGCCGAAACTTCGAGTCTGCATCGACGCATATTTTGAGGACGACACCGCCGCCAAGACCGAACCGGTTCTCGACTCGCTCAACGGACCTCATTCCTGGTCACGCGGCGCTGTCTGTCGGTAATCTTGGCAGTTCACTGCCCGCGGGGTGGGCGTGGGTTCCACTAGGGAAGCTCTGATCTATCCGGGTTCATGACGCGATCGACGTTCAATTTCGGAAGCTGGCATCACGACAGTCGGTCGTTTTCGACCGATTCGTGGCGGCGATGGCCGGTTTTCCCAGAATTCATCGACACGTTCCCTATGCCAGGCGCAACAACGGTCGCCGCAGCATGAACAGGTTGACCAGTGCGCAGGCCACGTTCAGTCGTTGCGCGTTCTTGGCGATGCCGCGGTAACGCACCTTGCGGAAGCCGAAGATCACCTTCAGCACCAGAAACGGATGCTCGACCTTGGCGCGCACCCGCGACTTGCTCCGGTTCTTGCGCCGCTCGACCGGATCGAGCCAGCCACCGCGACGATAGCGGCGGTGGGTCATGTCCCGGGCCCGCGGCGCGAGCGCGTGAATCACCTCGCGCTTGCCTTGATACGCCGAGTCGCCCCACACGGCCGTCTCGTTGCCGTGCAGCAGCTCGGGCAACAGATGGGAGTCGTGCACGTTGGCGGCGGTCGCCGCCACCGAGTGGATCAGCTTGTGCCGGCTGTCGACGCCGATGTGCGCCTTCATGCCGAAGTGCCACTCGTTGCCCTTCTTGGTCTGGTGCATCTCCGGGTCGCGCTCGCCATCGCGGTTCTTGGTCGAGCTCGGCGCGCTGATGATCGTCGCATCGACGATCGTGCCGGTGCTGACCTTGAAGCCCTGCTCGGCGAGGTGCGCGTTGACCGCGGCGAGGATCTGCGGGCCCAGATCATGGGCCTCGAGCAGATGGCGGAACTTGCAGATCGTCGTCTCGTCCGGCACCGGCTCACGGCCCAGGTCGATGCCGACGAACTCGCGCATGGCCCGCGAGTCGTACAGCGCTTCCTCGACCGCCGGGTCGGAGAGGTTGAACCAGTGCTGCAGGCAGTGGATGCGCAGCATCCGCTCCAGTCCCACCGGCGGGCGACCCGCGCCTTCGCCCTTCGGGTACACCGGCGCGATCAGCTCAACCAGCGGGTCCCACGGCACCACCTGGTTCATGTCGGCCAGAAACTGCTCGCGCCGCGTGCGCTTGCGATAGCGCTCAAACCCGCTCGCCGCCAGTGTCTGCTGCTTCGGTCGCATCGATTTACCTTGCTCGCACCGTCGTTGCCGAAGTGTACGATGCTGGGCAATAAATCAGAGAATCCCTAGAACAGTGATCGAAAGCGGCCATCAGCTCGAAGATGCTGCGCAGGTATGACCGGCAACGCCCTGGTCCAGAAGCTCTGGAACTACTGCAACGTCCTGCGCGACGACGGGATGAGCTATGGCGACTACGTCGAGCAGCTCACCTACCTGCTGTTCCTCAAGATGGCGGACGAGCGCAGCCGGCCGCCGTACAACCAGCCGAGCCTCATCCCCGCGGCCTACGCCTGGCCCGCGCTGCTGGCCAAGGACGGCGATGAGCTGTTCGACCACTACCGCCACACGCTGGAAGCAGCTGGGCAAGCGAGCCGGGCACGCTCGGCGCTGATCTTCGGCAAGGCGCAGAACAAGTTCCAGGACCCGGCCAAGCTGCGGCGCGTGATCGTCGACCTGATCGACGACGAGAACTGGTCGGCGATGGGCGCCGACGTGAAGGGCGACGCCTACGAGGGCCTGCTGGAGAAGAACGCGCAGGACACCAAGAGCGGCGCCGGCCAGTACTTCACGCCGCGCGCGCTGATCCAGGCGATGGTGGACTGCATCGCGCCCAAGCCCGGCGAGACGATCTGCGACCCGGCCTGCGGCACCGGCGGCTTTCTGTTCGCCGCGCACGACTACATCACGCAGCACTACCCCAACCTCACCCGCGACGAGAAGCGCCACCTCAAGGAAGGCGCCTTCCGCGGCTGGGAGCTGGTGCAGGCCACCGCGCGCGTGTGCGCGATGAACCTGATGCTGCACGGCATCGGCTCGGAGAAGAGCGTGCCCGTCAAGGTGGCCGACGCGCTGGCGGCCGACCCCGGCGAGCGCTTCGACGTGGTGCTGGCCAATCCGCCCTTCGGCAAGAAGAGCAGCACGATGATCGTCGGCGAGGACGGCAAGACCTCCACCGAGAAGGACATCGTCGAGCGCGACGACTTCTGGGCCACCACCAGCAACAAGCAGCTCAACTTCGTGCAGCACATCAAGACGCTGCTCAAGCCGCACGGCCGCGCCGCGGTGGTGGTGCCCGACAACGTGCTGTTCGAAGGCGGCGCCGGCGAGACCATCCGCCGCAAGCTGCTGCACGAGTGCGACGTGCACACCCTGCTGCGCCTGCCCACCGGCCTGTTCTACGCGCAGGGCGTGAAGGCCAACGTGCTCTTCTTCGACAAGAAGCCGGCCAGCGAGACGCCGTGGACGAAGAAGCTCTGGATCTACGACCTGCGCACCAACAAGCACTTCACGCTGAAGACCAACCCGCTGAAGCGCGCGGACCTGGACGAGTTCGTGCGCGCTCTACAACCCGGCCAACCGCCATGACCGCGAGGCCGACCTGGTCGCGAGCGACCGAAGGCAGGCACGGCCCGACGGCCGCTGGCGCGTCTACGACTACGACGAGCTGGTCGCCCGCGACAAGGCCAGCCTCGACATCTTCTGGCTCAGGGACGACATCGCTGGCCGACAGCGACAACCTGCCGCCGCCGGACGTGATCGCGCAGGAGATCGTCGAAGACCTCGAGGCGGCGCTGGAGCAGTTCAGGCTGATCGAGGCGGACCTAGCTGAGAGCTCGGGAGCGGGGGTGAAACATGAAAAGCAGTAGACGCCAGTCGCTGGTGTCCCAGTATCTCGAGAACGTCTCGCGGAAAGCGCTTGAGGAGTACCAGGACGTCGTTCGCAACTACGTCCGCGGGCGACACGGAATCTACGTGCTCTACCGCCGGGATCGCCTCTACTACGTGGGCCTGGCAAGCAACCTTCGCAACCGCCTCAAGGCGCACCTCAAGGACCGGCACGGTGCGTCGTGGGATCGATTCAGCGTGTACCTGACCATCCAGGACGGACACATCCGCGAGCTGGAGTCGCTCGCCCTGAGAATTCTCAAGCCGGTCGGCAATAGGGTGGGCGGCAAGTTCGCGCGAGCCGAGAACCTGCGGACTCGACTGGCTCGCGAGATTAGGGAGCTTGAACGGGGGCGGCTGAGGGAGATCATGGGGACCCAGCCACGATCCAAGCCGCTCAAAGCGGTTCGGAAGGCGGACAAGGTTGCCGGTGCGCCGGTTCTCGCTAAGTACGCCAACCGGCCCGCTCGACTGCGTCGCCGCTACAAAGGCAAGCTCTTGACCGCGCGCGTCCGGCCGGACGGCTCGATTCGATTCGCGGGCGAGGTCTTTAATTCACCCTCGCTGGCAGCACGGGCTGCGGCCGGGCGGCAGAGCGCGATGAGCGGGTGGCACTTCTGGTCCTACGAGCGGGCGCCGGGGGACTGGGTGCTGCTCGACGAGCTCAGAAAGTAAAGCGGAGCAGCCGACACGGAATCTGAACCGGATCGGCATACTGACCCGTCACCTTGGTTCCGGCGGGCCGAGGAATTGCGACGCAGTTAGGAGCGGGCCGACTTTCCGCCGCGCTACAAGTCGCCACCGCACGGAAGCCTTTCGACCTTGAGTACCGCGCTTCATCTGCTCGTCGACTTCGAGAACCTGCAGCCGCCGCCCGAGCACGTCGCGCGCGTTCGTGGCGAGCACAGCCACCTCTGGGTCTTTCACGGGCCTCACCAGAACAAGTTCGACGCAGCGATGGTCAATGCCTGGAAGCCGCTCGGCGATCGGCTTCAGCTCGTGCAGAGTTCGAAGAACGGCAAGAACGCGCTCGACTTTCACATCGCCTACTTCCTCGGCGTGCTGCGCGAGCAGGACGTCGCGGCTCGCCGCAGATCGATCTGCATTGTCGTGACCGGTGACGGTGGTTTCGATGCGCTCTTCGACTTCATGCGAGGCAAGGGGTGCGCCGTCGACAAGGCTGGTTCGATCCCTGAGGCGCTGGCACTGGCGGCGCGGATGCAGGCCCAGGCAGAGAAGTCATCCGAAACCAAAGCGACCGAGAAGCCGACACCGCCACGCGCGACGCTGGCCGAGCAGGATGTCGGCAAGATCGTCGCGGCGTTCGTATCGGATCCGAAGAGTCGACCTGCCTCCCGCAAGAAGCTGGAGCCGTACGTACTGGCTCGGCTCGGCAACAAGGTGGCGCCGGCGGTTGCTCAGGCGGTCGTGAAGCAGCTCATCAAGCGCGGCCTCGTGACGTTCGACGGCGAGAAGATCAAGTACGTGCTGCCGGCAGCGACCTGATTGGCAAGGAGAGTGGTGTTGGGCTTGGAGTGGGACGAACTCGAGCGGCGCAATCGACGCACGCAGGAGGCGCCTCAGCGAGTAGTCGCGCTCGGTGCCGCCGTCGCCGTCGCTTTCTTCGGGTGGACATACTTCTTCTCTGAAGCGCGAGAGCCGGCGAACCCCCCAGAAGGTCTGGAGGCGGGGATCGTTGAAATGCCGGTGTCGGTGGTTCCGCCGGCCGCCGAGCCGCAGGCCTTCCGTTACGAGGGACCGCCACCCGCTCGCACTGGCCGCGAAAGTTATGTGGGTATCTATGAGTGCGAAGTGAACGGACAGCGCGTCGTCTCGGACCGGCCCTGCGCTGCCGACGCGAAACCGCGGACTCTGGTCGTCGATCAGCCCGATCCGCGTGAGGTTGCTCGGCTCAGACAGCAGCAGGCCCAGGTGCAGCGACCGGCATCACGCGGCTACACGTCGCAGTCCGGTTCCACCGGAGAGGGGCCGACCGTCTCGGGGTCTGCGGAGCCGTCGAACGCTAGGGCGTGTGCTGCCGTGGATCGGAGAATCGACGACATCAATTCGCGGATGAGAGCGGGTTACGGTCCGGAAGAAGGCGAGCGGTTGCGTGCCGAGTGGCATCGGCTCAAGCGCGCAAGGTACAGCCTGAGGTGCGGGCGGTAGTTGCGGCTTCATCGCACCCCGCGTGCAAGCCAGATCCGTTTTGCCGGGGTCCGCGGAACCGCCGCCGGTCGCGTCCCCGCCGCGGCACTCGAGCCTGACCCAGGCCCGTCATTTGTCACTGAATGCAGCCGAAATCTGGCTGTTGCGTGCACACGGCATCCCGCACAGTGGTGCATCTTGTGAATAACCGCAACTTGCGTATAGTGCGCCATTGAAAGCGACGTTCGTTGAGTTACCCGCCTTCGAGAGACTTCGCGCCAGTTACCTGTCGGACGACGGCTTCGCCGCTTTGCAGCTCGCGTTGATGGCGCGACCAGATGCCGGCGACATCGTCCCGGGTGCTGGCGGCCTCAGGAAGCTCAGGTTTTCTGATCGGCGCCGCGGTAAAGGAACACGCGGCGGTTTGCGCGTCATCTATTTCCACTGGAATGCGGGCCAGCAATTCTGGCTGTTCACTCTCTACGACAAGAACGAGGTCAGCGACTTGACCGCCGGGCAGCGACGGATTCTGAAGAAAGCGATTGAGGCGGAACTGATGGCGCGGAGGCTGGATGGCTAAACGATTGATGGCAAGCGACAAGTCCACGGCGCGTCGCGACCTCTTCGGTGAACTCATCGAAGGCATGGGAGCCCTGGAAGCTTCGCGAGGCGGCAAGCGCACGCTGCGCACGCACGCGGTGGTCTTCAAGCCAGCGCCCGAGCTGACACCGGGCGAACTCGTCCGAGTGCGCGAGCGCCTGAATCTTTCCCGAGGCGTGTTCGCGGCGTACCTGCGAACCAACGTCCGGACTCTGGAGAACTGGGAGCAGGGGCGAGCGCGGCCGAATGCGCAAGCCGCGCTGCTGATACATCTCGTGCGACGCTATCCGGATACGGTGGAGCGGTTGGCAGCGCTTTAGGCGCCGGCAATTGCCGAAGGCCCTCCTGACGATCCTCCTCCCGGACGATCCACCGCGCTTCCCGAAGCTTGCTTCGGCTCCCGCTACCAGCCATCCTCCGCGGCCAAAGAAGACTCGGGGGAAATCCACCATGACGATTCGCCTGGCAGCCGCTGCCGTCCTCTTCGTTGTGTCTGCCGCCACGGCAGCCGTTGCCGCGCCGGTTCCCAGGGACCAGCTGATGCAACCGCCGCCGGACGCGCTGTCGTACGTGATCGTGTCGGAGAGCAACACGCACGGCCGGGAGTGGCGCTGGAAGACGGCGGACGGGGCGCACGCCTTCCGCAAGTCGCAGGACCTGCGCGGCTGGATCACCGAGATCGACGGCAAGCTGCGGCTCGACGCCGCTGGAAAGCTGGTCGAACTCGAGGTTCGCGGCGTGACGGATTACGGTGATGCGGCCGAGGTCTTCCGCGTCAAGGACGGCACGGCCTCCTGGGACAGCGGCGCCGACCGGGGCCAGGCGGCCGCCGGCGATGCGTTCTACCTTTCGAGGGGTGGCCCCTCGTCGATGAGGGGTGTGTTCGTCGAACGGCTGCTGGCCGACGACGACGGGGTGATGAAGCTGCTGCCTTCCGGCACCGCCCGGCTGACCAGGGGCCCGAAGGTCCGGCTCGACGGCAAGCACGGTGAGGTCGAGGCGCAACTGGTGTTCGTCGAAGGGCTGACTGCGGAGCCCATGCCGTTCTGGGTCGATGCAGCGGACAGGCACTTCGCGACGCTCGGCTGGCTGGGCCTGTTTCGTGAAGGCTACGAACAGCACCTGCCGACGCTGCGCAAGATGCAGGACGAAGGGATGATCGCCGCGACCCGGGCGATCGGCGCCCGGTTCCTCACCGAGGCGGCACGTGTGCCGGTCGTGATCGACAACGTGAAGATGTTCGACGCCGACGCGGGCCGCTTCATCGACGGCATGTCGGTCATGGCGAGCGGCGGCAAGATCACGGCGGTCGCGCCGACCGCCGCCTTCACTGCGCCTGCCGAAGTGCGCCGCATCGACGGCAGCGGCAAGACGCTCGTGCCTGGCCTGTGGGACAGCCACAAGCATTTCGACAACGAGTTCGACCTGCTCGCCAACGTCGCGACCGGCATGACTTCGATTCGCAGCCCCGGGAACCGGCCGGAAGACACGCAGCGGGTCCAGCAACGCCGTGCGGCCGGCGAGATCGTCGCCCCGGAGGCGTTCGTCGCCGCGATCGTCGACCGCAAGGACCCGCTTGCCGCGCAAAGCGCCGAACTGGTGTCGAGCGAGGCCGAGACCCTCGCCGCGGTGCGCAGGATCAAGGACGCCGGCCTGTGGGGCGTCAAGTTCTACACCTCGATGAACCCGGCGTGGATCGCTCCGGCAGCCGCCGAGGCGCATCGCCTCGGACTGCGCGTGCTCGGCCACGTACCGGCCGGGATGCGGCCGCTCGAGGCGGTAGAGGCAGGTTACGACGAGCTGACCCACATCAACTTCGTGCTGATGCAGGCGATGCCGCAGTCGGTCGTCGACGTGGCCAATACCGCGGCGCGCTTCGAGGGACCGGCGGAATTCGCGCGCACGGTCGATCTCGACAGCCCAACGATGAAAGCGTTTGTTGCCGAGCTGGCCGAACGCAAGATCTGGGTGGATCCGACGATGGTCATTTTCGAGCGCTCGTTCAACCACGACACGCCCGAGCTCGGCTACAGCTTTGCGCCTTATGCGGGGATCCTCCCGGCGGTGTTCGAGCGGGCGCTGGCGGAGGGCGGCTACCCGCTGTTCGGCGAGGTGACCCGCGCGGACATGCGCGAGAGCTACGCGAAGATCGTCGAGCTGGTCGGCCGGCTGCACAAGGCCGGCGTGCCGATCGTCGCCGGCACCGACGGGTGGGGCCTCGAGCTGGTGCGCGAGATCGAGATCTACCAGCAGGCGGGGATGAGCGCGGCCGAGGCGCTGCAGACCGCAACGATCAATCCGGCACGGCTGGTCGGGGTCGCCGACCGCACCGGCTCGATCGCGGTCGGCAAGGAAGCCGACATGGTGCTGGTGGCCGGCGACGTGTCGAGCGATCTCGGCGCGCTGCGGCGCGTGGTGACGGTGGTCAGCGACGGCTACGTCATGGATGGCGATGCGCTGCGCGCCGCCGCGGGATTTTCGGGCATGCCGAGGTAGCGCGCATCGGCGGCCGGGTAAACACGGACGAGGATTGTCAGCCGCAGAACGGTCCCGCTCCTGTCAGCGCTCGTCGTCGACCCCGAGTTCGCGCCACAGCCAACTGACGTCGTACGGCGCCACGCCCGTGGCGCCGGCTTGCCTCAGTTCGCCGTTCTCGATTTCCTTGATCCAGTTCGCAAGCTTCTTGCGGCCCTGCTTGCTGCGCGCGCATTCGCGCGGCGTGCGGTTGCCGAGCATCGGGACGGGCTCGTCGAGCGTGCGGCGGTAATACGCTTCCTTGACGCGATTCAACGCTTCGGCCATCGCGGCCGGGTCCAGGGCGGACGCTGGCTCGGGAGTACGCGCGCGCGTGGATGCCCGGCTCGAAGGCGGCTGGCGCAGTGCGTGCACCACGTCCTCGTGGCTGGTTAGCCCGGCGCCGACCAGCGCTCCGAGCGCTGGCCGCAGCATGGTGAGCGCGCGATCCATGCGTTCGCATGAGTTCGTCTCGATGACAAGTCCATCCGTCGTCAGCCGGGCACCGCCGAGCACCGTGCCCGTCGCGTCGCTCGGTTGCTTCTTCCACGTCCACTGCCGGACGTCGCCCTCGTCACGCTCCCAGCCCGCCAGAGCGTCCATGCGACGCTCGATCTCGTTTGCGGCGCCATCGGCGGCCGGCAGCCGTGCGGTGGAGGGCAGCAGCGGGTCGCCGTCCGTGTTGGTCAACGTCGGCAGCGGCCGGCGCGCGGCGTCCAGCAGTCCCTTCAGCCACCCCTGGAAGAACAGGCCGTCGGCGGGCTCCTTCTTGCGCCGGCCGGCGGCGCGCCTCAGGAGCTTCTCGATGTCGTCGGCGGTACGGCGCGTGAGGGACAGTACGCCACCGGTCAGCATGAGCTCGTCACGGGGATTTGCGACCCGGGCGACGAAGCAGTCCCAGCGCTGCAGGGTCTGGCTGCCGCTGTTCTCGACGATGCGCCGTGGAGGTCCGTCGCGCAGCCGGTCGCGCACCTCGATCCACTCGCCGAAGGCAACGTCCCAGACCTCGTACAGCGCGGGCGGTGTCGTGCGGATGCCCTGCAGGTACTCACGCGCGCGAGGGGTTTCCTGCCAGCCCCGGCGGCGAAGGTAGTCGTCGATCACGTTCTCGCGGTCCGGACCGTGCTCCGAGGCCAGGAACGATTCGTCGAGGAAGCCGACCATCGCGGACAGGTGGCCCAGGCGACGAACCTCCTCGAACAGCCCCTCCAGGTCGAGGCCGAAGTCTTCCGGAATCTTGCCTAGCATCGTGGCGAGGTGCCCGCGCCGGTGAGCGGCCCACTCGTCGCGACCGGCATGGCGGCCGAGGTGCTCGACAGCGGCGTCGATGTCGGCGCGGCGGGGCATGGTCGAACGTTACCAGACGTGCAGCGATGTATATACAAACGTATGCTAACGGCCGGGTCGAACGTCGGGTGATCTCCGCGCGGCGGGCAAGGAAGAGGGAGCGCGTTGAGTATGAAACGGCAATCGAAGGCAAAGGCTCCCAGTCGAGGCCGCGCGGACCTTGATCGGCTCCGTCGCATGTCCGATAAGGAGGTGCGTGACAGCTCGCCGCCGGAGCTGTCCGGGCTTCCGAGCGATTTCTGGGACTCGGCGGAACTGGTCGAGCCGGTCCGCAAGCAGGCCATTTCGTTGCGTGTGGACGAAGATGTTCTGGACTGGTTCCGGCAGCATGGGCCGCGCTACCAGTCCCGCATGAACGCGGTGTTGCGCAGCTACATGAAGTCGCGAACGAGAGGGCGGGCTCGTCCCTGAGCCCGCGTTCGCGCAGCCGGGATTGGCACACGCTGAGCACGCGAGCTCGTTGTCGTGACCGGCGAGCATGGCGGGGTGGCTCTACCCTGGGGAGGCGCGGTCCGCCGACGGCATCGTCGACGTCGACCTCTCTATCCCGAAGGCGATGGGTGGCCCGGGTAAGGCCGGCGGCCTTGGACTGGTCGCGAGCCTCGCCGCGACGGTCGGGATGCCGTGGTGCAGCGTGGCAGTGGTTCAGTCCGTTGCCACGAATGTCCCGGATCTGAGACACTTGCCGTGCTTCGACCTGTCGTGTTTCACATTCGCGCGAAAGAGGAGATCCGCGCATTGCCGCGGGATGTGAGGCTGAAGCTCGGTAGTGCGCTCCTCGCGCTGCAGCGTGGCTTCAATCTCGGGCTTCCGCTGTCCGAGATCGAGCTTGCACGGCGACGCCTGATGGAGATGCTGCATGAGCACGAATAGGACGCTTGTGGCGCGTAATTCGAAGGAACTCGCCGATCTGCTGGGACTCACGGACGCGGACCGGGCGGCAATGGAGATCCAGCTCGAGTTGGCCGAGCAGATTGGTCTGGAGATTCGCAGGGCCGGGATGACACATGCGCAGCTTGCGCGCCTCGCCGGTGCGTCGAGACCCAGGGTCACCTCCATCCTCAATGGGAACCTGGACGGAGTGTCCACGGACCTCCTTCTGCGCGTCCTGGCCGCACTCGGTGTCCGGGTACGCCTCAGGTTTCACCGGGCAGCTTGATGGTCGTGCCGCGTCAACCGGCGTAGTCTCATCCTCCTTCCGATACCAATCCCGCCGGAGGCTGCGATGAGGCTTTTGCGCCGAGTGAACTACTTCCAAGGCCGACTGTTGTCTGCCGACGACTTCAGCGCCGAGCAGGAGTACCACCGCGAGAAGTCGCGTCTCCACAACCGCCGCCTGCACGGCTCGGGTGTGGCGAGCGGGCTCA
Source organism: uncultured Gammaproteobacteria bacterium (assembly GCA_963712815.1). Taxonomy (GTDB): domain Bacteria; phylum Pseudomonadota; class Gammaproteobacteria; order Steroidobacterales; family Steroidobacteraceae; genus RPQJ01. The sequence continues at coordinate 51,963 of CAVQJL010000011.1, read as the reverse complement.
CCGTGTCGCTGTCCGGCGGCACGTCCCGCGCGGCCATAACGGTCAAGTCGGGCGTTGGCATCGACGCGACGGGCAATGAGCTCGAACTCGACGCCGAGTGCTCGGTCCCCATCGGCGTGAAGGCCCGCGCGTTCCGTGTCGTGCTGCGCTACGTCGAGCGGCCCGTGGAACCGATCCCGTCGTTCGACACCGGCAACGACGCGGACGCGACGGGCTACGCGCGCATCGAGGAGGACTGCGATCTGGTGCTCGTGCCGGACGACCCGCCACGTCGGCGCGACGATGCGGAGCTGTCGCTCGCCCGCTACGTCCGCTCGGGCAGCACCTGGCAGCGCGACCGGGGATTCAAGGTCGCGCGGGTGCGAGCGGGCTGAAGTGACGTCGCGCGATCCCGCGTATATTCGGGCTCGACGTCAACCAGCCGCAGGGGGAGCCAAACCGTGTCGATGATCGCCAATGTCGTCGTCGGGCTCGTGGCCCTGCTCCACGTCTACTTCCTCGTGCTCGAGATGTTCCTGTGGGACAAGCCCGCCGGGCTGCGCGCGTTCGGCCACACCAGGGAGGCCGCGGCCGCCTCCAGGGTACTGGCTGCGAACCAGGGGCTCTACAACGGCTTCCTCGCCGCGGGGCTCATCTGGGGGCTCGCGCGCGGTGCCGAGGGGACGGACCTGAAGGTGTTCTTCCTCGCGTGCGTGCTGATCGCGGGCGTGTACGGGGCGCTGACCGCGAGTCGCAAGATCCTGTACGTGCAGGCCCTGCCGGCGGCGATCGGGCTGGTGCTGGTGCTGCTGTCGTGACCGGTCGGTAGCGCGTCTCGTCTCGGCTGGAGCCAGTCGGGGAGGTCGCTTGGGCCGGGCATGGTCTACCTCTCGCGTGGGTTCGGTCTGCGCGCGTGCAGCACCAGCGCAATGCCACCGAGGATCGCGAACGAGCACAGCGCGAGGCGTAGCGACAGGTGCTCGCCGAGCAGCAGCACGCCGCCGATGGCCGCGATGACGGGGACGCTCAGTTGCACGGTCGCTGCCTGGGTCGCGCGTAGCGCCGGCAGCACGGTGTACCAGAGGGCGTAGCCGAGCCCCGACGCGACGGCGCCCGACAGCACCGCGAGCAGCGCGCCACGTGCATCCCACGCGAACACGGCGAACGACACGGCGCTCAATGCCGCACCGAACACCGCCGCACGCAGGAAGTTGCCCGCCGTCGTCTCGATCGGGCGGGAGCTCGCGCGTCCCATCAGTGAGTACGCGCCCCACGCGATGCCGGCGACGGTCATCAGGCTCGCGCCGGTCCAGTGCGGCGCCGTGACGCCGGGCAGCATCAGCGCCACGAGACCCCCAAGCGCGAGCAGCAAGCCTGTTGCTTGCAGCGGCGTGAAACGCTCCCCGCGCAGCAGTCCGGCCAGGATCATGGTGGCCTGCACCGCGCCGAACAGGATCAGCGCGCCAGTGCCGGCGCTGAGCGAGACGTAGGCGAACGAGAACGCGGCCGCGTAGGCGAACAGGCTGAAGGCCGCTGCCCAGCTGCCCGCGAGCGCATTCCCGCCGCTGCGCAGCCGCACGACCAGCCACAGCGTCGCGGCGCCGGCGACGAGCCGGATCACCGTGAAGGTGGCCGGGTCGATCCGCGTCGTGTCGAGCGCCTGGCGGCAGAGGATAGAGTTCGCCGCAAAGGCCGTCATCGTGAGCGCCGTCAGGATCAGCAGGCGCCCCGTGCGATTCGCGCCGATCATCGGACCGCTCGAATCCGTCATGTTCAGCCCGTGCGCCGGGCTTCCTCGTTAAGTTCCGCCAGCTCCTCGTCGCTGAACACCCGCGACCGGGTGTGAAACGCCTTCCCTTCGGGCCCCTCGAGCGAGAAGGTGCCGCCGTGGCCGTCGATCACGTCGATGATCAACTGCGTGTGGCGCCAGTATTCATACTGGGCCTTGCCGATGTAGAACGGGCAGCCGCCGATCTCGCCGAGGTACACGTCGCCTGCCCCGATCGTGAGTTCGCCCAGCAGGTAGCAGTTGGCGGCGCTGTTGTCGCAGCAACCACCGGACTGGTGGAACAGCAGGCCGGGACCGTGCTTTGCCTTCAATTGCTCGATGAGTTCGGCTGCGGCCGGGGTAGCCACGACTTTTTCGACCATGCCAGCCTCCGGGCGGAAAAGGGAGCGGCCGTCCGCTCCCTCGATGCGCTTGACGCGTTGCCGCGACCCGATCAGAAGAAACCGAGCTTGTTCTCGCTGTAGCTGACCAGCAGGTTCTTGGTCTGCTGGTAGTGGTCGAGCATCATCTTGTGGGTTTCGCGGCCGATGCCCGATTCCTTGTAGCCGCCGAACGCAGCGTGGGCCGGGTAGGCGTGGTAGCAGTTGGTCCAGACGCGCCCGGCCTTGATCGCGCGACCCATGCGGTACGCCACGTTGCCGTTGCGGCTCCACACGCCCGCACCCAGGCCGTACAGCGTGTCGTTGGCGATCGCGAGCGCCTCTGCTTCGTCCTTGAACGTGGTCACGGCGAGCACCGGGCCGAATATTTCTTCCTGGAAGATGCGCATCCTGTTGTGGCCCTTGAAGAGCGTCGGCTGGACGTAGTAGCCACCCGCCAGGTCGCCGTCCAGCCTGGTCTGCTCGCCGCCGATGAGCACCTGGGCGCCTTCCTGCTTGCCGAGGTCCAGGTAGGAGAGGATCTTGGTGAGCTGCTCCTTCGAGGCCTGGGCGCCCATCATGGTGTCGGTGTCGAGCGGGTTGCCCTGCTTGATCGCCGCCACGCGCTTCAGCACGCGTTCCATGAACCTGTCGTAGATGCTCTCGTGGATCAGCGCACGGCTCGGGCACGTGCAGACCTCGCCCTGGTTGAAGGCGAACAGCACCAGCCCTTCGACGGCCTTGTCGAGGTAGGCGTCGTCCTGGTCCATCACGTCGGCGAAGAAGACGTTGGGCGACTTGCCGCCCAGTTCCAGCGTGGCGGGGATCAGGTTGTTGGCCGCGGCCTGCGCGATCACGCGGCCGGTGGTGGTCGAGCCGGTGAAAGCGATCTTGCCGATGCGCTTGCTCTGCGCCAGCGGCAGGCCGGCCTCGCGGCCATAGCCGTTGACGATGTTGAGCACGCCGGGCGGGACCAGGTCGGCGATCAGCTCGGCCAGGACCAGGATGCTGACGGGAGTGGACTCTGCCGGCTTCAGCACGACGCAGTTGCCCGCGCCCAGCGCCGGGGCCAGCTTCCACGCGGCCATCAGGATCGGGAAGTTCCACGGGATGATCTGGCCGACCACGCCCAGTGGCTCGTGAAAGTGGTACGCGACGGTCGTCTCGTCGATTTCGCTGACGGTCCCCTCCTGCGCGCGCACGCAGCCCGCGAAATAACGGAAGTGATCGACGGTGAGCGGAATGTCGGCGTTGAGCGTCTCGCGGATCGCCTTGCCGTTGTCCACGCATTCGACGTAGGCGAGCAGTTCGAGGTTGGCCTCGATCCGGTCGGCGATCTTCAGCAGCACGTTGGAGCGTTCGGCCGCCGGCGTCTTGCCCCACTGGTCGGCGGCCGCGTGCGCTGCATCGAGCGCGAGATCGATGTCTTCCGCGCCCGAGCGCGCAACCCGGGTGTAGACCTTGCCGCTGACGGGCGTGACGACGTCGAAGTACTGCCCCTTGACCGGGGCCACCCACTTGCCGCCGATGAAGTTGTCGTACTTCGCCTTGTAGGCCATCTTGGCACCTGCGGTGCCCGGAGCTGCGTAGAGCATGGCGTGTCCCTCTGATTGAACCCTGGTTGCCGATCGTCGCCGAAGGGTTGGCTGCCCTTGTTCGTACGGATCGCTCGCGAGTGTCGCGGGGATCGGTCGCGGCGGTGAATGACGCTGGTATTTTCGTCCGCCTCGATCCTACACCAGAACCGTCGACGGCCGGATCGGCTCAGTCCGGGATGTCGTTGCGACGGTCGCGAGGCTGCGGCTCTTCGTCGCCGCCCGGTGCAAGCTTCGACGCGGCCCAGCGCCGCAGCTCGCGCACTTTCCGGGGCCCCGTGCCCGGTTGGCGGACCAGCGTCTCGATGCTGCGCATGACCGCAGCGATCTCGAGGTCGGCTGCTTCGCGGTCCGCGTTCACGCCCCACAGGTCGATCCGGCGTTCGCAGCGTTCGCCGAAGCGCAGCACGGCGTGGAACCAGCGCGGCTGTCGCCAGTTCCCGAGCAGCAGGTCCACGCCCGCCGCCGCGAGCGACACCGGGATGAGCGTGATGTCGAGCAGTGCTTCGGCGCCCAGCTTGACCTGGAACACCACGACGTCGCGCAGCAGTCGCAGTCGTGAGCCGGGATTGGAGTCGTTCGTCATGGCTCCTTCGGCGACCGGTCCGGGCGACGCGGCTCGAGTGCGCCACTCAGGTAGGCGATCTCCAGCGCCGCCTTGAGCCACGCGAGGCGTTGCTCGGGCGTACGGCGCGCAAAGGACCAGCGGCGCAGGGCCTCTGCATCCTCAAAGGTGCCCCAGGCGCTCGGTTCCTGCTCGACGTCGAAGGCTTTCACCCGCTCAACCCTTGTGCTTCGCCCGCAGGCGCTCGATGTCCGCAAGGTCTTGCGGCCGTCCTGCCGTGGCTTTCATCCATATCAGGTGTTCGACTGAGGCGACACGAACCTCGTGACCACCGATGCTCATCAACGAGGCCGCGGTCCAGAGTTCCTCAAACGGCACCTCGGGCGACAGCATGATGCCGACCGTCGGGCGTGTGTTCGAACTGTCCCAGAAACTGAACACCTGCATGTTGCGCACGGTCTGCCACTCGCGCCGCTGCTCCGGATCGGCCAACGCGATCGGATCGACAGGCGCCAGGGGGCGGTAGCCCGCCCCCGTGAGAGCCTGGACAGCAGCCTGCGCGGAATCCGCCGAGAGGTCTATTACGAGGTCGACGTCGGCAGTCAGGCGATCGAGCCCGTGAAGCACGAGCGCGAGCCCGCCGACGAGCACGAACCGGATCCTGGCCGCGGCGAGTATTGCGACGAGGCCGATGAAGTCGGTCGGCATGGGTCATTCTCCCTTCCGGGCGTTCGAGATTCCAGTCGCGGGGCCGGCATTCGGGCACCACGCCGCCCCGCCCCCCGGTGGCCGCCTACGACCAATGTCTGAGGAGTCTCCCCTCGCCCCCTTGCTAGATTCGCGGCAGCCCGAAATAAGGGGAGGAGGGTAATTCAATGACGCCCGACAAGAGAAAGGCCTACTGGAAGCGCAACCTGAGCACGGTGCTCACGCTGCTCTCGATCTGGTTCGTGGTGTCGTTCGGCTTCGGCATCCTGCTGCTCGACGCGCTCGACAGGATCCAGATCGGCGGCTTCAAGCTCGGCTTCTGGTTCGCGCAGCAGGGCTCGATCTACGTCTTCGTCGTCCTGATCTTCGTCTACGTCTGGCTCATGAACAGGCTCGACCGCGAATTCGACGTGCACGAAGACTGAGCCGCGCAACAGATACGGTGGGGGATACAACATGTCAGTCTAACCTGGACCTTCCTGATCGTCGGCGTGACCTTCGCGCTCTACATCGGCATCGCCATCTGGTGCCGCGCGGCCCACACCGGTGACTTCTACGTCGCCGGCGGCGGCGTGCACGCCCGGTCGTCAACGGCATGGCCACCGCCGCCGACTGGATGACGCGCCGCGTCGTTCATCTCGATGGCCGGCCTCATCTCGTTCATGGGCTACGACGGCTCGGTCTACCTGATGGGCTGGACCGGCGGCTACGTGCTGCTCGCGCTGCTGCTCGCGCCGTACCTGCGCAAGTTCGGCAAGTTCACCGTGCCGGACTTCATCGGCGACCGCTACTACTCGAACGTCGCGCGCATGGTGGCGGTGGTCTGCGCGATCTTCGTCTCGTTCACCTACGTCGCCGGCCAGATGCGCGGCGTCGGCATCGTGTTCTCGCGCTTCCTCGAGGTGGACATCACCACGGGCGTGGTCATCGGCATGGCGATCGTGTTCTTCTACGCCGTGCTCGGCGGCATGAAGGGCATCACCTACACGCAGGTGGCGCAGTACTGCGTGCTGATCTTCGCCTACATGGTGCCGGCGATCTTCATCTCGATCCTGATCACGGGCAACCCGATCCCGCAGCTCGGCTTCGGCGGCGAGCTGACCGACGGCGGCGGCCACCTGCTGGACAAGCTCGACGGGCTCAGCACCGAGCTCGGCTTCGCGCCCTACACGAGCGGGCAAAAATCGCTGATCGACGTGTTCTGCATCACGGCGGCGCTCATGGTCGGCACGGCCGGCCTGCCGCACGTGATCGTGCGCTTCTTCACGGTGCCCAAGGTGCGCGACGCGCGCAGGTCGGCCGGGTGGGCGCTGGTCTTCATCGCCATCCTCTACACGACGGCGCCGGCGGTGGCGGCGTTCGCGCGCTACAACCTGATCGAGACCATCAACGGCACCGACGGTGCGGGCGCGCTCTACAGCGAGGCGCCGAGCTGGTTCAGGAACTGGGAGGAGACCGGCCTCATCAAGTGGGAAGACAAGAACGGCGACGGGCGAATGTTCTACGCCAAGGACGACCGCAACGAGATGACCATCGACCGCGACATCATGGTGCTCGCCAACCCGGAGATCGCGAATCTGCCGGACTGGGTGATCGCGCTGGTCGCGGCCGGCGGGCTCGCGGCGGCGCTGTCCACCGCGGCGGGCCTGCTGCTGGTGATCTCGTCCGCGATCTCGCACGACCTGCTGAAGAAGATGGTCATGCCGAACATCACCGAGAAGCAGGAACTGCTCTACGCGCGCATCGCGGCGGCCGTCGCCGTGATGATCGCGGGCCTGCTCGGAATCTACCCGCCGGCGTTCGTGGCGCAGGTGGTGGCGTTCGCGTTCGGCCTCGCGGCGGCGTCGTTCTTCCCGGCGATCATCCTCGGGATCTTCGACAAGCGCGCGAACATGCAGGGCGCGATCAGCGGCATGGTCGTCGGCATCGTCTTCACGGCGTGCGTACATCATCTACTTCAAGTTCGTGAACCCGACCGCCGGGCCGGACCAGTGGTTCCTGGGCATCTCGCCCGAGGGGATCGGCTTCGTCGGCATGCTGCTGAACTTCGCCGTGACCTACACGGTGAGCCACCTGACGGCGCCGCCGCCGGAGCACATCCAGCACCTCGTCGAGGAAATCCGCGTTCCGCGCGGCTCGGGGGGCGCGACGCACTACTGAGCGTCGGGTGATGTAGTCTGACGGGCCGGGGCGGTCGAGCGCTGCCCCGGCCCTTTCCTTGACGAGTGGCGGGACCGAGTGTGAGCGCGCACGGACAGGATTTCGATTTCGCCTCGCCCCCGTTCGACCTGCTCACCGCCGAGCAGGCGCGCCAGCTCGCCGCCTCGATCGACATCGAGTTCGTCCCCGCCGGAACGCGCGTGATCGAGGCGGGGGAGGGCTCGCCGGCGGTGTACGTCATCATGAAGGGCGGCATCGCCGGCCTCGACGAGCGCGACGGTACGCGGCGCACCTTCGCGGAGTTCGGGCCGTCGGACCTCTTCGGCGCCACGGCCGTGCTCGCCGGCAGCGCCCGCAACAGCTACGAGGCCCTCGAGGACACGCTGCTGTGGGTGGTCCCGGGCGATGCGTTCCGCAGCGCGGTGGAGTCCAACGGGCGCTTCGCCGCGCACTTCCTCGACTCGCTGGCGCAGCGCACCGCCCGGGCGGAATCGGCCGGCGGCACCTCCGACCTCGGCGAGCTGATGCTCACCAAGGTCGGCGACGCGCTGCTCGGCGAGGCGGTGGTGGTGCCGGAGGACTGCGCGCTCGACGCCGCGACGTGCAGCATGCGCGATCGGGGCGTGGACTGCGTGTTCGTGGGCGGCGGGGAGGGGCTCGGCATCGCCACGCGCACCGACCTGCTCGAGGCCATCGCGCTGCGCCACCTGCCGCTAGACAGCCCGGTGGGCCGCATCGCGAGCCGCCCGGTCGCGGGCTGCGGCACCGACGAGCCGCTGTTCCAGGCCCTGGTCACGATGACCCGCCGCCGCATCGAGCGCATCGCGGTGTTCGACGGCGAGCGCATCGTCGGCACGCTCGGGCTCGCCGAGCTGCTGAGCCATTATTCCAGCCACTCGCACGTGATCGGGCTCAGGGTGGCGCGCGCCGAGTCGCGGGAGGAACTGGCGGCGGCCTCGCGCGAGATCAACGGCCTGGTGCGCACGCTGCACCAGAACGGCGCGCGCATGCAGTACCTCGCCGAGCTGGTCAGCGTGCTGAACCAGCGGCTGATGTCGCGCCTGTTCGAGTTCTGCTTCGAGCCGGAGCTGCGCACGCGCGTCTGCCTCGTGGTCATGGGCAGCGAGGGCCGCGGCGAACAGCTGCTCAAGACCGACCAGGACAACGGCCTGCTGCTCGCCGAGGGCGTCGCGGACGCGGACGTCGCGGCCGCGGCCGCCGCTTTCGGGGAAGGCCTCGCGGCCATGGGCTACCCGCCCTGCCCGGGCGGCGTGATGGTCTCGAACCCGGGGTGGCGCGGCTCCGCCCGCACCTGGATCGACCGCGTCAGCTCGCTGCGCGGCGACACCTCGGCCGAGGGCCTGATGCGCACGGCGATCATGCTCGACGCCCAGCCGGTCGCCGGCGACGAGGAGATGTTCGAGCCGGTGCGCGACGCGCTGCTCGCCTTCGGCCGCGATGCGCTGTGGCTGCACCAGTTCGTGGTGCCGGCGATCGAGTTCCACATGCCGCTCAGGCTGTTCGGCGGCCTGCGCGGCGGCAGCCGCGTGAATCTGAAGAAGGGCGGTATCTTCCCGGTCGTGCACGGCGTGCGCGTGCTCGCGATCGAGCGCGGCCTGCGCTGCACCAGCACCTTCGACCGCATCGACGCGCTCGCCGAGATGGGCGCGATCAGCGAGGAACTGGGCACCGATCTGCGCCAGGCCTTCGCGATCATGCTGCGCCTGCGTCTCGGCCAGCAGCTCGACGCACTGCGCGAGGGCGAGTTGCCGACCAACGAGGTGCGAATGAGCGAGATGCGCCGCCTCGACCGCGACCTGCTGCGCGACGCGCTGCGCATCGTCAAGGACTTCCAGTCGTTCCTGGCCGCGCGCTACCGGAGGGGCGTGTGAACCTCGGCGGCCTGCGGCGCTGGTGGCGGTCGCTCGCGAGCGCCTCGCCGTACGAGGAACCCGAGCTGGTCTCGCTCGACCTCGAGACCAGCAGCCTCGACCTGGCCACCGCCGAGATCCTCAGCATCGCCGCGGTGCCGGTGCGCGGCCGGCAGGCGCGGCTCAGCGAGCGCTTCGAGCGCGTGGTGTGCGGCGGGGCTCCGGTGGACCGCGAGGCCGTGAAGTACCATCGCCTGCGCCCCGTGGACGTCGAGCACGGCCTGCCGCCTGCCGAGGCAGTAGCCGAGTTGCGGGCCTGGCTCGGCGAGCGCCCGCTGCTCGGCTACTGCCTCGGCTTCGACTGCACGATGCTCGAGAAGGCTCTCGGCGGGCCGGATGCCAGGCTCACGGGGCGGCGCTACGACCTGCGCGAGCTGTACCGTCGCCGGCTCCTGCAGCGCAACCCGGACGCCGCGCCGCCGCAGGCCCTCGACGCCATCCTCGCCGCGCTCGACGTCCCGGCGACCGGGCGCCACACGGCGCTCGGCGACGCGACCGCCGTCGCGCTCGCCTTCCTCGGGCTCAAGTACGGCACGACGCGCACCGCGGCCCGCCCCGTCGCGCGCCGCTAGCGCAGCAGTCGCCCCGCGCCCGCGAAGCCGCGGCGAAACACTTCATCGTCGAGGCTGGCGACGCGTACGTGCCCGCCGCTCTGGGGCGCGTGCACGAATCGGTCGTTGCCCGCGTAAATGCCGACGTGGCTCACCCGGCGGCCCGACAGCCGGAAGAACACCAGGTCGCCCGGGCGCAGCTCCTGGCGTTGCACGGGCGTGGCCGCCGCGAACTGCTCGGCCGCCGTGCGCGGCACGCTCACGCCCAGTTCGTGGTGTGCGTACGAGACGAGGCCGCTGCAGTCGAAGGCATCCGGGCCAGCGCCGCCGTAGCGGTAGGGCGTGCCGATGCGCGACTCGGCCACGCGCAGCAGCATCACGCCGCGGTCCGTGGTGGTCGCGGGTTCGCCCGGCAGGCCCGGCCGGAACGGCGTGCAGGCGGCGAGCGTCGCGGCCAGCATCAGGCCGGCCGCCGCGAGCTTGAGGCGGCTGCGGGGACTCGTGCGTGATTCGTGGCCACGGTCGTGCAGCATGGGGCAAAGTCTAGGCCGGGATGCGACGGCATGTCTCCCCGCCGTGCCACGCTCCGCGGCGGTTCCGAATTGCGCCGGAGCCGGGGTGGGTGCTGCAATCGCAGGGCGTACAGCGCGGGAGACGAAGCATGAAGTGGCGCACGATCGGAATCCTCGCGACCCTCGCGGCTGCCGGCGTGGCCGCCGCGCTGTGGCTCGGGCGGGCCAAGCCGATCGTCGTCGAAGTGGCCGAGGCGGGGCGCGGCACGGTCGCCGAGACGGTCACCAACACCCGGGCCGGCACCGTGAAAGCCTGCCAGCGCGCCAAGCTCGCGCCGCCGGCCGGTGGCCAGATCGCGCGCCTGCCGGTGAAGAAGGGAGATCGCGTCCAGGCCGGGCAGGTGCTGCTCGAGCTGTGGAACGACGACGTCCGCGCCGAGCTCGCGGTCACGGAGCGCGATGCGGCGGCGGCGCGCGCCCGTCGCGAGGAAGCCTGCGTCGCCGCGCGCGTGGCGCGCCGCGAGTCGAACCGCCTCGCGAGCCTGACCGAGCGGCGACTGGTGTCGACCGAACTCGCCGAGCGCGCCGCAGGCGAGGCGGAGGCGCGCGAGGCGGCCTGCCGCGCCGCCGGTGAGCAGGTCCGCGTCAGCGAGGCGCGCATCGAAGCCGCGCGGGCGCGGCTCGAGCGCACGCTGCTGCGCGCGCCGTTCGCGGGCACCGTCGCCGAGATCAACGGCGAGCTCGGCGAGTTCGTCACGCCCTCGCCGGTCGGCATCCCCACGCCGCCCGCGGTCGACGTGATCGACACGAGCTGCATCTACATCACCGCCCCCATCGACGAGGTGGACGCACCGCGCGTGCGCGAGGGCATGCCCGCGCGCGTGAGCCTCGACGCGTTCCGCGACCGCAGCTTCCCCGCGCACGTGCGCCGCGTCGCGCCCTACGTGCTCGACACCGAGAAGCAGGCGCGCACCGTCGAGGTCGAGGCCGAGGTGGACGAGACGGGAGACGCGGCGCTGCTGCCGGGGTACAGCGCCGACGTCGAGGTGATCCTCGCCGAGCGTACCGACGTGCTGCGCGTGCCGACGCGCGCGCTGCTCGAGGGCAAGCGGGTGTACCTGCTCGAGGACGACCGCATCCGCGCACGCGAGGTCACGACCGGCCTCGGCAACTGGGAGTACACCGAGGTCACCGGTGGCCTCGAGGCCGGCGACCGGGTGGTGATCTCGATCGATCGCGAAGGCCTGGCCGACGGCGTGCCGGCGGTGGCCCGCTGAGGCGGGGCGGTCGTGATCGAGCTCGAGGGCATCCACCGCCGTTTCCAGGTCGGGGAGCAGCTCGTCCGCGCGCTCGACGACGTGAACCTGCGCCTGGACGCGGGCGAGTACGTGTCGATCATGGGGCCGAGCGGCTCCGGCAAGTCCACGCTGCTCAACGTGATCGGCCTGCTCGACCGGCCGAGCGAGGGCCGCTACCGGCTCGACGGCCACGAGACCACCGAGCTCGACGACGACGCGCTCGCGGGCCTGCGGGCGCGCAGCATCGGCTTCATCTTCCAGTCGTTCCACCTCGTGCCGCGCCTCACGGCCTTCGAGAACGTCGAACTGCCCCTGGTGCTGGCCGGACAGGCGCCGGCCGCGCGCCGTACGCGCGTGACCGAGGCGCTCGCGGCGCTCGGCCTCACGGACCGCGCCCACCACCGGCCGGACCAGCTCTCCGGCGGCCAGCGCCAGCGCGTCGCCATCGCGCGCGCCATGGTGATGCGGCCGACGGTGGTGCTCGCCGACGAGCCCACCGGCAACCTCGACCACGCCTCGGGCGCCGAGGTGCTCGCGGTGCTCGAGGCGCTGAACGCCGGGGGGATCACGCTCATCGTCGTCACGCACGACGACGAGGTCTCGGCACGCTCGCGGCGACAGATCCGCATGCGCGACGGTCGCGTGGTGCACGACGCCCCGACGCCGGACGCTGCGCCTGCGCCGGGACCGGTCCCATGAGGAACGGCGACCTGCTGCACCTCGCCGCCGAGTCGCTGCTGCGGGCGCGGCTGCGCAGCCTGATGATGCTGGTCGCGATGGCGATCGGCGTGGCCGCCGTGATCGTGCTCACCTCGCTCGGCGAGGGCGCGCGCCGCTACGTCACGGGCGAGTTCCAGGCGCTCGGCACCGACCTCCTGATCGTGCTGCCGGGTCGCTCGGAGACCACGGGCGTGCAGCCGGGATTGTTCGCGGGGGAGACGCCGCGCGACCTCACCCTCGGCGACGCGCTGGCGCTGCTCAGGTTGCCCGGCGTGGAGCGCATCGCGCCGATCGTCATCGGCTCGGTGCCGGTGAGCGCCGCGCAGCTCGCGCGCGAGGTGCCGGTGCTCGGCACCACCGCCGACTTCCTCGTGGTGCGCAACCTCTCGATGGGCCAGGGCCGGTTCCTGCCGCCCGGCGAGCTCGACCGCGACATGGCGGTGTGCGTGATCGGCAGCAAGGTGCGCAGCGAGCTCTTCCCCGACCGGCCGGCCGTGGGCGGCTCGGTGCGCATCGGCGACCGGCGCTTCCGCGTCATCGGCGTGCTGGGCGACGAGGGCCGGTCGGTCGGCTTCGACCTGCAGGAACTCGTGATCATCCCGGTGCGCAGCGCGCAGCAGCTGTTCAACACCGAGTCGCTGTTCCGCATCCTGGTGCAGGCGCGCGACCGCGACTCAACGCCGCGGGCGCGGCAGGAGGTGCTGCGGCTGCTCACCGAGCGCCACCAGGGCGAGGAGGACGTCACCGTGATCACGCAGGACGCGGTGCTCGCCACCTTCGACCGCATCTTCACGGCGCTCACGCTCACGCTCGCCGGCATCGCCTCGATCAGCCTCGTCGTCGCCGGCATCCTGATCATGAACGTGATGCTGGTGGCCGTGAGCCAGCGCACGGCCGAGATCGGGCTGCTGAAGGCGCTCGGCGCGCGGCGCCGGCAGATCACCGCGCTGTTCCTGACCGAGGCGGTGCTGCTGTCGGTGGCCGGTGCGCTCGCCGGGCTCGCGGTCGGCTACGCGGTGAACTGGCTGATCGGGCGTGCCTATCCGGCGTTGCCGGTCGGCGCGCCGGCCTGGGCGGTCGCGCTCGCGATGCTGATCGCCGTGGCGAGCGGCATCGTCTTCGGGCTCATGCCGGCGCGACGCGCGGCGCGGCTCGACCCGGTCGTCGCGCTGGCGGGGAGGCGCTGAGCGTGCGCGGGGCGGACCTCGTGCGCTTCACCGGGCACTCGGTGCGCGCGCACCGCATGCGCGCCCTGCTCACGGCGCTCGGCATCGCGGTGGGCGTCGCGGCCGTGGTGCTGCTCACCTCGATCGGCGAGGGCGTGCACCGCTTCGTCGGTCTCGGAGTTCACGCAGTTCGGCACCAACCTGATCAGCGTCACGCCGGGACGGGCCGAGACCATGGGCGGGTCCGTGGGCGTGTTCGGCTCCGTCCGCCCGCTCACGCTCGACGACGCGGTGGCGCTCCGGCGCGTGCCCTACGTGCTCGCCGCGGACCCGATGGTGCAGGGCAACGCCGAGGTCGAGGGCAACGGCCGCAAGCGGCGCGTGACCGTGTACGGCGCGGGCCCCGATTTCGCCGAGGCGTTCCGCTTCGACGTGGCGCAGGGCGGGTTCCTGCCCGCGGACGACCCGCGCGCGCCGCGCAGCTTCGCGGTGCTCGGCTCGAAGATGGCGCGCGAGCTGTTCGGCGACGCCAACGCACTCGGCGAGACGGTGCGCATCGGCGGCGATCGCTACCGCGTCGTCGGCGTCATGCGGCCGAAGGGCTCGATGCTCGGCTTCGACCTCGACGACACGGTGTACATCCCCGCGGCCAGCGCGCTCGAGCTGTTCAACCGCGAGGGCCTGATCGAGATCGACGTGCACTACGAGGAGCGGGCCCCGGTGGCCGAGCTCGAGGCCGCGCTGCGGCGCGTGCTGGTCGATCGCCACGGCGACGAGGACTTCACCATCCGTACCCAGCAGCAGATGCTCGACACGCTGGGCTCGGTGCTCGACGTGCTCACCTTTGCCGTGGCCGCGCTCGGCAGCATCTCGCTGCTGGTGGGCGCGGTCGGCATCTTCACCATCATGACCATCGCCGTGCGCGAGCGAACCGCCGAGATCGGCCTGCTGCGCGCACTCGGCGCGGGCCGCGAGCAGGTGCGCGCGGTGTTCCTGGCCGAGGCCGTGGTGCTCTCGACGCTGGGCGGGCTCGCCGGGCTCGCCGCGGGCGGCGGCCTCGCGTGGCTGCTCGGCGCCACGGTGCCCGCGCTGCCGGTCAGCTTCTCGGCGCCGTTCGTCGCAGCCGCGCTCGCGCTCGCGGTGCTGATCGGGCTGGTGGCCGGCATCCTGCCCGCCATGAACGCGGCGCGCCTCGATCCGGTGGAGGCGCTGCGGGCGGAGTGAGCCTCACGCGCCCGGCGGACGCACCCGCCGGGTCGCCACCGCCTCGCGCGGGTCGTCGGGCCAGTAGTGCTTCGGGTAGCGGCCCTTCAATTCCTTGCGCACCTCGTGGTAGCCGCGCGACCAGAAGCTCTCGAGGTCGCGCGTCACCTGCACCGGTCGGCGCGCCGGCGACAGCAGCTCGAGCGTCACGGGGACGCGGCCCCCGGCCACGCGCGGCGACTCGGCGAGTCCGAAGACCTCCTGCAGGCGCACGGCCAGCGTCGGCACGCCGCCCGAATAGTCGATGGCGATGCGCGAACCGCTCGGCACGGCGAGGTGCGTGGGCGCCCAGGCGTCGAGGCGCCGCTGTGCGTTCCAGTCGAGCAGTGCACGCAGCGCGCCGCCGAGGTCGAGGCGCGCGAGCTGCTCGCGGCGCGTGATGCGCTCGAGCCACGGCGCGAGCCAGGACTCGAGACTTGCGAGCAGGGCCTCGTCCGAGAGGTCGGGCCAGGTCGAGGCACCTTGCGGATCGGTCGCCCGGGCGAAGGCCACGCGGGCCCGCCACTGCTCGAGCTCGCGCGTCCACGGCAGGCAGCGCAGCCCGAGCGCGCGGATGCCGTCGAGCATCGCTGCGGTGGCGCGCTCGCCCGGATCGCGCAGCGGCTCGTCCTCGAGCACGAGCTGGCCGAGACGGCGGATGCGCCGCGCGGCGACCGCCTCGCTGCGCGGGTCCCACTCCACGCGGGTCGTCTCCTCCACCAGCGCACCGAAGTGCTGCGTGAGCAGCGACAGCGACAGCGGCGCGGCGAGCTGGATGCGCGCCTCGCGCTCTCCCGCGTCGAGCGCCGCGACCGCGAGGTACTCGGCGCGGGCGAGTGCGCTCGGGCCCGGCAGCGCGGCCCCGCGTCCGCCCGAGAGCAGGTAACGGCCGCCGCTCTCGCTGCGCACGCGGCCGATGCGATCGGGATAAGCGAAGGCGAGCAGCAGCCCGACGGCCTCGGATTCCTGCGGCGGTATCGCCGGTTTCGCCCCGCTCGATCGCGTGCGCCGCCCGATCCGGCGCTCGAGCTGCTCGACCACGCGGCCGATGCGGGCGAGCGCGCCGCGGTCCGCGGTCATGCCGGGCGGCAGGCTGCGCCCGTGCAGCGCATCGACGCGGCTGCGCAGGTCGGGATCTGCGGGTCCGGCGGCGCCGCGCAGCGGGTCGCGCTCCGAGAGCAGCGCCGCGACGGCGCAGGCGAGCGGTCCCAGGCCCAGCCCCTGGCCGCGCAGGATCATGTGCGCCAGGCGCGGGTGCACGCCGAGCGCGGCCATCTCGCGGCCGAGCGGCTTCACGCGGCCTTGCGTGTCCAGCGCCTCGAGCCCCTCCAGCAACTCGCGTGCCTGCGCCAGCGACGCCGCCGGCGGCGGGTCGAGCCAGGCGAGCGTCGTCGGATCGTCGGCGCCCCAGCAGGCCAGCTCGAGTGCGAGCGGGGCAAGGTCGGCCTCGAGGATCTCGGCAGGGGCCTGCGGCAGCAGCGCGGCGTGCGCCGATTCGCTCCACAGCCGGTAGCACACGCCCGGCGCCGTGCGGCCCGCGCGCCCGCGCCGCTGGTCGGCCGAGGCGCGCGAGATGCGCACGGTCTCGAGGCGGCTCATGCCGCTCGCGGGATCGAAGCGGTTGCGGCGTTCCTGCCCCGAGTCCACGACGATGCGCACGCCGTCGATGGTGAGGCTGGTCTCCGCGAGGTTGGTGGCGACGACGATCTTGCGGCGGCCGCGCGGGTCGGGGCGCAGCACGGCGTCCTGCGCGGCGGACGGCAGGTCGCCGTACAGCGGCAGCACCACGCAGCGATCCGCCGGCAGGCGCCCGGACAGCGCCTCGACCACGCGGCGGATCTCGCCCGCGCCCGGCAGGAACGCCAGCACGTCGCCCTCGTGCAATTCGAGCGCCGCCGAGATGCGGCCCGCGACGCGCTGCGCGAGGGAGTGCGGTGCGGCGCCGGGCGGCGGCGCGACGTGGAAGGTCTCGACCTCGAACATCTGCCCCGGCGCCTTCACGATGCGCGCCGCGCCCATCAGGCGCGCGAGCGCCTCGCCGTCGAGCGTGGCCGACATCACCAGGATGCGCAGCTCGGGACGCAGGTGACGCTGGCACTCGAGCGCGAGCGCGAGCCCGAGGTCGCCTTGCAGGCCGCGCTCGTGGAACTCGTCGAAGATCACGCAGGCGACGCCCTCGAGCGCCGCGTCGTGCTGCAGCTGCCGGGTGAGGATGCCCTCGGTCACGACCTCGAGGCGCGTGGCGGGTCCGACGCGCGATTCGAGCCGCGTCCGGAAACCGACGCGTTCGCCGCAGCGCTCGCCGAGCAGCGTTGCCATGCGCTCGGCGACCGCGCGCGCCGCGATGCGCCGCGGCTCGAGCATCACGATGCGCCCGTCGCCGCGCCACGCCGCCTCGAGCAGCGCGAGCGGCACCACGGTGCTCTTGCCTGCGCCCGGCGGTGCCTCGAGTACCACCTGCCGGCCGGCCTCGAGCGCCTCGGCGAGCGCGGGCAGCGCCGCGACGATCGGCAGTGGCGGGAGTGCTTGCATGCTGAGGGGCCGGAGTCTACCGCGCGGGATGACGGCCGGCCCGCCGAAGGGCACCATGGCCGCTTCCGGTAAGTCTCGAGGTGATGGATGTCGGTCGAAGTGCTTTGGTGGGTGCTGGCGCTGCTGATGGTGGGCATCGGCATCGCGGGTTCCGTGCTGCCGGCGCTGCCCGGCGTGCCGCTGGTGTTCGCGGGCCTGCTGCTCGCGGCCTGGGCGGGCGGGTTCGAGCAGGTCGGCGCGTTTCCGCTGGTGGTGCTCGGCGTGCTGACGCTGCTGTCGTTCGCGATCGACATCACGGCCACGGCGATGGGCGCGAAGCGCGTCGGCGCGACGAAGCTCGCGGTCGTCGGCGCCGCGCTCGGCACGCTGGCGGGCCTGTTCCTCGGGCTGCCGGGCCTGATTCTCGGTCCGTTCGCGGGTGCCGTGGCGGGCGAGCTGATGTCGCACGGCCAGGTGCAGCAGGCCACGCGCGCCGGCGTCGCGACCTGGATCGGGCTGCTGTTCGGCACGCTTGCCAAGCTCGCGCTGATCTTCACGATGCTCGGCCTGTTCGCGCTCGCGTATATCTTCTGAGCCGCGGGCGACGTTGCGCGGCCGCCGCGACACGTCCGGCACGAACGCCGGTGGCCGCTGATCGTACCGAGGCTTGTGCGGGTTACCTCGCAGGTCTAGGCTGGTCGAGTCACGTCAACATCGGAGACTGATCGATGCGTTCCTCGTCTCCGCTCTTTACCGCCCTCGCGCTGGCGACGGCGCTCCTCGCTCCACCTTCAATGGCAGATGTGGTGCAGGGCGTCGTGGGCCCGGCGAACGCCGAGGCGGTGATCCGGGACCGCGACGGCAAGGAGGTTGCGCGCCTTCCGGCTGGGTCCTTCCAGGTCTGGCTGCCCGCGGGCTCGTACGTCGCGGAGTGCCTCGCCCCGAACAAGGGCAAGAAGCTGACGCTGCGCAGCCTCGCGCAACCGACCAGCGTGAATCTCGACTGCAGCTAGGTCCCGCTCGTGAGCGACGCACGTGGACCCGAGAACTTGCCGGCCGGGGGCGGCTGGAGGACGCGGTTCCAGTTCTGGGTCGAGATCTTCAACAAGCTGGCCCTGCCCACGCTGACGGTCATGGCCACCATCGTGGGCACGTGGCTCACGCTCACCATTTCCGAGCGCAACAACGCGCGCGCCACCATCAACCAGCGCGAGCAGGCCGAGAGCAACCTGCGCTCGAACATGTTCAGCCAGCTCGTCAATCCGTTGATCGACCAGAGCAAGCTCGTCAGCGGCGTCACCGCCAGCGACGACACGGCTGCCGTCGCGCGCGAGCGGGCCGACCGGCTGACGCTGCTGGCCGAGCTGCTCGCGCTCAACTTCCACGAGCACTTCGAACTCGGGCCGCTGCTGCGCTACGTCGAGCGACTCGATGGACAGACGCCGGCGAACCGTCGAACGCTGCGCTCGGTGGGGCGTCGCGTGACCGGCCGGCAGATCGCCATGCTGGGCCGGGCCGACGACGCCGGCTGCGCGACGGCGGAGGAGCGTGCCGGGATCTTCGAGGAGCTCTGGCTCGTTTCGACGGCCGAGGAGGCCGCTGATGGCCCGCAGACCTGCTTCCTGCCCGAGGCGGCCGGCGCCAGCCCGGGGTCTCTCGAGCTGCAGTGCGTGCGCCGAGGCGGCGACCATTCCGAACGCCAGTCGCGCCAGCTGGTGGCCGTCTCGCCGGACTGCCGCGATCGACTGCTCATTTCGCTCAACGACCTCGACTGGGCCAACCAGAGTCTCGGCGCGTACATCACGGTCGAGCCGGCCAGCGCGCGCAAGGTGGCCGGCCAGGCGGCCCGCAGCGAGTTCGTGGAGTTCACGCTGTCGCCGTATTCGCTGCCGTTCTCGGACAACACCCTGCTGCGCAGCGGCAACCGCTTCGGGCTCTACATCCGCCAGGTGGAGCCGAGCCGCGACCCCTGCGAGCCGCCGGGCTGCGACCCGAGCGAGCGGCTGATGCGCCTCTCGTTCATCTGGTTCCCGGACGATTTCTTCCCGCCGCGCGAGCGACCCACGGACTTTGCCGAGGTGCGCAAGGCGTTGAAGCTCGGGCGGCGGCCCGACTAGCCAGCGGTTCGTCCCGCGTCACCGCGGGGCGCCATCCTCGCCCGCGTAGTGCGCGCGGCAATCGGCCTCGCGTCCGCGCACCACGCGCCGTCCTGTGAGCGGTCCGTGGGTTTCGGTGACCACGGTGTGCTGGCCCTCGGCGCTCTCGTCGTCGTAGTAGTAGAGCACCACCCAGTCGCGCGTGCGGTTCAGCTGGTGCGCTTGCGCCGTGTTCGAGAACAGCGCTGTGAAGTGCCAGCCGTCGCGCTGGGTGTGCAGCACCGGCAGCCAGGCCTCGGCCGAGGGATTGAAGCGGCGCGGCGCGATCGTCGGCAGGCGGCCGGCATCCGCGTCGTGGCGGTACTCGCGGTCCACCGCGAGCAGCGTGGCGACGTCGGGGCCGTGTGCGGCCCCGGGGCTCCCGGCGCTGAAGCGCGGACGGCTGCGCGACAGCATCGCCTGCAGGCTGGCACGGATCGCCGCCGCGCGGCGCGGGCCCACGCCGGGCACCGATTCGAGCCGTCCGTCGTGGGCGGCGAGTTCGAGCGCCTCGAGCGTGTCCACGTGCAGTTCCTCGTGGATGCGCTCCGCGAGCCGATGGCCGAGGCCGGGCACCACGGTCAGCAGCTGCACGGGATCGGCGTTGCCGCGCAGTCGCTCGAGCTGGATCCATCGTCCCGTGCGCGTCATCTCGAGCAGGGCGGCTGCGATGCCCCGCCCGATGTTCGGCAGCGCCTCGAGGCCGGGCAGCCCGTTGCGGGAGGCGATCGCCGCGACGTCCTCGGTCAGGGCCAGCACCGTCGCGGCCGCCTTGCGGTAGGCGGACACGCGGAACGGGTTCGCGCGCTGCGCCTCGAGCAGGTCGGCCGCCTCCCGCAGGCGATCTGCGCACTGCGCGTTGATCGACCGGGCGGCGTCGTTCATGGGGTGTCAGGCCACCTGGTCGGGCGGGGAGTCCGGATGCCGCTCGCGCAGCAGGCGGGCGAGTGCGCGACATGCGTCCGTGGTCGTGAAGATGCCGACCAGCTTGCCGGCACGCGTCACCAGCGCCGACCCGACGTGGCGCTCGGCCATGTTGGCCGCGACCTCCTCGAGCAGCGCGCCGGCGTCCACGACGTAGCATTCCGGCTGGTACACGTCGCTCACCCGCAGCTCGCGTTCGGGCGGCGAGCCGAGGTCCGGGCCGAGCGCGAGCTTGATGTCGCGGTCGCTCAGCACGCCGGCAAGTTCGCCCTCCCGCGTGACGGGCAGGTGGCGGATCTGGCGCTCGCGCAGGAAGGCGTGCGCCTCGGCGAGCGGCGCCTCGATGTCGATCGAGAACGGGAAGGGCGTCATGAACGCCAGGATCTGCGGGAACCGGATGCGGGACATCGAGGCCGGGCCAGGCAGGCGTGACCCGGCCGATCCTGCCCTGCGCCAGCCGTCGCGACCATTCGT
Source organism: uncultured Gammaproteobacteria bacterium (assembly GCA_963712815.1). Taxonomy (GTDB): domain Bacteria; phylum Pseudomonadota; class Gammaproteobacteria; order Steroidobacterales; family Steroidobacteraceae; genus RPQJ01. Next base: position 31,344 of record CAVQJL010000011.1, on the reverse strand, counting down.
GTTTGTACGAGAGGGGTCCGGTTGTGGATATCATCGGCGGCCGCAATTTCGCGGTCGAAGTCCGGATTCCGAATGATCCGTCCCCTCGTCCGTTGGCTCATCTTCGCCGCAGGCTGCGCGCTGCTCGGCCTCGTGGTGATTGCGCTCGCGCTGTACTGGCACTTCCTGCGCAGCGGGCCCGAGCCCATGGCCTGGCACGAGACCACGCTGCACGACTTCACGGCGGCCGACGCGGCCCGGATCACCACGCTGGCGGATTACCGCAAGCTCGAGGATCGCCTGTTCGCGGAACTGCGGGACCGGGTCTACTCGCCGGGCGCAGCCGGCGACCGGGAGGCTTTCAACCGGTTCCGGGCCGGCAGCCGCAGCGACCCCGGCATCTGGCCAGTGGACTGGAATCGCAGCTTCCACCTGGAGGCCGTGCCGGGAAGCGGGGCGCCGCGCGGCGCCGTCCTGCTGCTGCACGGCCTCACGGACGCGCCCTACAGCCTGCGCTCGATCGGCGAGCACCTGGCTGCGGGCGGCTTCGAGGTGGTCGGCCTCAGGCTGCCGGGACACGGCACCGCGCCGTCGGGCCTCGTCACGTTCCGCGTCGAGGACATGCAGGCGGCCGTGCGGATGGCGATGCTCGACCTGCGCCGGCAGGCCGGTCCCGACCTGCCGATCTACATGGTCGGCTACTCGAACGGCGCGGCGCTCGCGGTGGACTACACGCTCTCGGTGCTCGAGGGCGAGGTGCTGCCGAAGCCGGCCGGCCTCGTGCTCATCTCGCCGGCGATCGGCATCACGCGCCTCGCCGCCGTCGCCCAGCTGCGCACGGGACTGTCGTCCGTGCCCGGCTTCGAGCGGGCCGCGTGGCAGGTCATCGAGGTCGAGTTCGATCCGTACAAGTACAACTCGTTCTCGTTCAACGCCGCCGGCCAGACGCACCGGCTCACGAAGCGCGTCTCGCGCCGCGTGCTGGAGCTGGCGAACAGCCGGCCGATCGAGGGCTTCCCGCCCGTGCTCGTGTTTCTCTCCACGGTGGACTCGACGGTGCGCGCGGAAGCCGTGGTCGACGCGCTGCTCGAGCACCTCGCCCCGGGGGACCACGAGCTGGTGCTGTTCGACGTGAACCGGTACTCGATGGTCCAGCAGTTGCTGGTCAACGACCCGGGACCGCTGACGCAACGGCTGCTCGCGCTTCCGCAACGGCCGTTCGGGCTCACGGTGATCACCAACGACACGCCGGACACGCTGCAGGTCAAGGAGCTCCGGGCGCCTGCCGGCTCCAGCGAGCAGTTGACGCGGCCGCTGGAGCTGGAGTGGCCGCGGACGGTGTTCTCGCTCTCCCACGTCGCGCTGCCGTTCCCGCCGGACGATCCGCTCTACGGTTACGAGCCCGTCGCGGAAGCCGGGCACGTGCAGCTCGGACGCGTCGAGGTGCGCGGCGAGAACGGCGTACTGGCCCTGCCGATGTGGGCCCTGACCCGGCAGCGCAGCAACCCTTTCCACTCATACCTGATCGAGCGGCTCGACGAGTTCGTCGCGAGCGATGCCGGGAAGCCCTGACACGGCTCCTCGCCTGGCCCGCTGGGCGGCGCGCCTCGCGCTGCTCGCGCTGTTGCCGTGGCTCACGCACTGCGCCACCGCGCCGAGCCTCAACGGCGTCGAGCCGAGCTACGCGATTGCGCCGGCCGATACGAGCCGGCTCGATGCGGCCGTCCTGCGGGACCTCGGAGCCGGCCCCGGTCGCCTCCGGCGTCAGGCTCGTCGAGCAGAACTCGATGGCGTTCGCGTATCGCGCCGTCACCGCGACGGCCGCCGAGCGCACGCTCGACGTGCAGTACTACATCTGGCACGACGACTTCACCGGCCGGCTGCTCGCCGCAGAGCTGATGCGTGCCGCGGAGCGCGGCGTACGGGTGCGGGTACTGGTGGACGACATCGATGCGCGCGCCAAGCACGAGGTGTTCCTGATCGCAGACGCGCACGCAAACATCGAGGTGCGCGTATTCAACCCGTTCTACAGCCGCTCCGGACTCCTCGGGCAGCTGAGCGAGTACCTGCTGCGCGGCAGTCGCCTCAACCACCGCATGCACAACAAGGCCTGGATCGCCGACAACCGGGTCGCGATCGTGGGCGGGCGCAATATCGGGGACGAATACTTCGGTGCCGCCGCTCGCTCGAATTTCAGCGACCTCGACCTGCTGCTCACCGGTCCCATCGTGGCGGACGTGAGCGCCTCGTTCGACGCCTACTGGAACAGCCCGAACGCGGTGCCCGTCGCGCGCTTCGACGGCAGGCCGCCGAAGCCCGGCCAGCTCGAGAAGCTGGTCGCCGATGCGCAGGAGTACCGCGAGGAGGCCGTCGATACACCCTACATCCAGTCGCTGCGCGACGAGCGCAAGCGCGCCGAGACGCTGCTGAACCAGCCGCCGACGCTGCAGATCGAGAACGTGCGCCTGCTGGTGGACGACCCGTCCAAGGTCGGGACCAAGGAGCAGGGGCTGCGGGCCTCCAACGTGCTCGCGGGACTGGCCGGCGCGATCACCGGCGCCGAGGAGGAGCTGTTCATCGTGTCGCCGTATTTCGTGCCCGGCAAGCGCGGCGCTGAGAGCCTCGTCGCACAGGCCGAGCGCGGCGTGCGCGTCGCGGTGCTGACCAACTCGCTGGCCGCGACCGACGTGGCCGCGGTGCACACCGGCTACGCGCGTTACCGCCGCGACCTGCTGGCCGGCGGCGTGAACCTTTACGAGATGAAGCGCAAGGCCGGCAGCGAGACCGGACGCAGCAAGATCAGCGTCACCGGCTCGTCCGGCGCGAGCCTCCACACGAAGGCGATGATCGTCGACGGTCGCTGGGTGTTCGTCGGCTCGATGAACATCGATCCGCGCTCGGCGAACCTGAATACGGAGATGGGCGTGCTGCTGGAGAGCCCGGAACTCGCAGCGCAGCTGCGCCGGGAGCTCGACCACATCATCGGGCCCGAGATGAGCTACCGCGTGGTGCTCGAGGAAGGCCAGGGGCTGGTGTGGTACGACCGCGTGCGCGGCGAGGACCGCCGGCTACAGCGCGAACCCGACGCCAGCGTGGGACGGCGGGTCACCGTGACGCTGTTGCGGCTGGTGCCCATCGAGTCCCAGCTCTGACGGGTGCGTTGCCTGTCACCCGTACCAGCCTGGGGCTATGATCTGCGCGCGGAACGACGCCTGCATGGACGACCCGACCGACCCATCGAGGACCTCGAATGAATTCCCCCGACCCGACCGTGCCCGCCAGTCCGCCGCCAGCGCCGCCCGTGCAGCGGCCGCCGCGTCGAAGCTTTGGCTCGTATTTCGTGGGCAGCCTGGTCGGAGCGCTGCTCCTGATCGCGATCTACACGCTGGCCATGCTGTGGTGGAGCTACTCGGACGGCGACCGCGCGGGCGTGCTGCAGAAGTTCTCCAAGCGCGGGTGGATCTGCAAGACCTGGGAAGGCGAGATCGCCATGTACGTGGTGGGCGGCGTGGCACCGCAGATCTGGAATTTCAGCGTGCGCGACGCCGAGGTCGCCCGGCAGCTGCAGGAGGCCGTCGGACAGCAGGTGCGCCTGCACTACGCCGAGCACCGCGGCCTGCCCACGGACTGCTTCGGCGAGACCGACTACTTCGTGAACCGGGTCGAGGTGGTGGGTCCGCCGCCGTTCCTCGAACCGCCGCCCCGCCGTGACGTGCCGGCCAACCCGGACGCGCGCAACTACCCCGAGCCGCCGGTCTACTCAGAGGAACCGGCCCCGCTGCCCGCCTCGCCGCCGGATCCGGTCGTCGGCGGGCGGCCGCCGACGCAGTAAGAGCGGCGTAGATCACGTCCGCCGCCGGCGTGATCAGGCCAGTGCCTCTGCGATTGCCCGGATCGCGGCACGCTCTGCGTCGCTCACGAGCCGGCCGCCGAGGCCCAGGAAGTCGCCCTCGCGCGCAGCCTCCGCGACCTTGCGGGCCACCCCGAGCACGAATTCCCGGTACGCATAGCGATCCAGCTCGCTGCCAAGTGCCCGCAGGACGTCGGCCGCGTGCCGCGCCGCCTCGGTCGCGAGCGGCAGCAGCTCTTCGGGCGCCCTGTGCATGCCTTGTGGCTCAGTGACCAGCGCCCGCACCGCGACCGCGGCCGCCGCGAGCTCTGCCCGTCCCGCGATGGCCTGCACCAGCGGGTGATCATTGTTGATTCCGTTTGCGATCGCGGCGCGGCCCGCGGCCAGCTCGAAAAGCAGGTCGATGGGTGAGCCTGCCGACGTCGAAATCGCGATGGCCACGAGGTGCGGCAGGTTGCGCAGCGCTGCCCACTGTTCCGACGACAGCGAGGTCGGGGTCAGGAGGTTCATGGACGCCCGCCATGATGACGAAACGGAACTTAGCACCGCGGAGCCGCGCCGTTAAGCTCTCCAGTCAGTGGTGGTCGATGCCCGGCACTACCGGCGCCGGCACGACGTGCGCGGGCGGCGTCGATGCCGGTCCCACGAACCAGGCCGATTCGCCCCGCAGCGGATCGACCACCCAGCCGACACTGTAGGCATGGGGGAAGAACCCCCGCTGCGTGCGGCGGTCGGTCTGGCTGAAGAACGCGCCGAGCCCGGGATGGCTGTGGTACCAGCCCACGACAAGCTCATCGGCGCCGAGCCGGCTGCGCGCGTCCTGCCAGACGCCGCTCGCCATGCGCAGCGACACGCCGGTGCTCGCGAAGTCCTTCGCGGCGACCGCCTGCGTCACGTGCACGAGCCGGCTTGCATTCGGCGACGTACCGTCTGCATAGACTTCGCCCAGCAGCAGTCCGCCGCGTTCCTCGCCGTGCGAGCCGAGATGGCGCCGCACTTCGTCGGCCGCTGCCGCAGCCAAGGCGATCACAAGACCGTCCGCGCGCGCGGACCCGCGCAGCAGCGCGTCGATTCCGGGAAGGCGCGTCGCGAGCGCGGCAAGCGGCAGCAGCGGCAGCTCCGCGGCTTGCTCGGTCCAGCGCATCAGGTGGTCGCCTCGAAGGCGGTTCCGCAAGCCGGGCAGCGCACGCGGCCGCGGCGCCCGCGCGGCAGGCGCAGCGTGCGTGCGCAGCCCGGGCAGGCTGTCGGCACGCGCTCGTCATCGGCCGCAGCGTCCTGCCAGCCGACGCGGCGCGCGCGGGCGGGCCGCGGGGACTCGCCGAAGCGCGGCTGGTCCGACGGAAACGCCCCCGGATGGTGCTGCCGTGCTCGTGCATACCACTCCGCCGCGGCGCGATTCGCAGCCGAGGCGGTATTGACCAGCAGCGAGTCGAAGGTCAGCAGCCGCGCCAGTCGCTGTACGAACAGGTCGAGCCCCTCGGACGCCAGCCACTTGGTCCCGAGGCAGATCGTGCCGGAGGGAAACACGTTCGGGTGCCACACCGGCGTCAGCACCGTGGCCGTGGGCGGCTGGAACGGGTAGCGGCCCGGCAGCGCGATGCGCAGGCGCGTCTGCCGGGTGACGTCCGAGGGATAACGCTCGGAGCGCGCGACCGCGTAGCGCAGCTCGACGTCTGCCTGCGGCGCGCCGGCCGTCGGGCCACGCAGCAGCGCGATCATCTCGCCGGAGGCGGCGGCCAGCGCGCGCAGCCGCTCGTGGTCCGCCTGCAGGCGGATCGTGCTCGTCATGCGCGGGCGTCGGGCGGCTCAGCCTGCAACGAGGACGGGCTGCACTTCCAGCACGTCGCCCGGGCGCACGCTGCGGGAGAGATCGTCGCCCGGGACGAGGGCGCGGCCGGTCGTGGTGTTGACCAGCGTGTAGTCGGTGTCCGCGGGCAGCGCCCAGTTGTCCACCGCGGCCTGGATGATGTCGGCGCCGGTGCTCGCGCCGTCGAGGTCGAGTTCCGCGCGGCGGGTCTGGTCCGCGGTGCGCACGTAGAGCTTCAGGGATTGCGTCATGGGCCGGGAGTCTCCTCGAGGTCGAAACAGACCGCGTCGCCGTTGATCTCGGCGAGCACGAACTTGGCGGGCACCGGCCCGCCGGGGAAGCGCGCGGTGAGTTCACCGACCGTGAAGGTGTCGCGGATCTCGATGCGCACCGCCGGCGCGGCGCACTTCGGGCAGGTCGCGATGCCGTCGTCGAACCCGGCGGCGCGCCGGTTGACGTAGCGCGCCGCTTCCTCGAGCGGCCCGCAGGCTGCGCACTCGTAGCCGGTGATGATCGGGTCGCTGAGCCGTAGCAGCTGCTCGACGGTGTCGGGCCCGGCGATGGTCTGGTCGTCGCGGTGAGGCGACCAGCTGTTGCGGGTGCGCACGATGCGCGGCGGCCGCAAGAACGTGCCGCAGCCGGGGCAGCCGTCGCGGCGCTCGATCCCGACCGACGTCCCCGCGCCACCGATCGTGTCGAGCAACCGGCGTTGCGCGTGTCGCGGTGCCTCGCCGCCGAGGCGCAACGCCATCGACGCGGCGAGCGCGCCCGCCACGCTCGCAGTCACGGCGGTCGTCGGGATGCGTCGCTCGAGACCGGCGCGACGGCGCAGCCCGCCGCAGGAGTAGCGCTCGGCCACCCGTGCATAGGCGGACTCGGGCAACGTGCACTCGTAGCAGGCGGCGGCGTCGGACGCGGCGAACGGGAACGACTCCACCGCCGCCCAGCGGCTGTCCAGGCCTGCGTTCACGAGGTTCACGCGTGCGATCAGGCACAGCTGATTGAGCCGCAGCCGCGCCTCGAAGTTGTCCACGGCGGCGATCGCGCAGTCGTAGCCGCCCAGCCGGGCGAGGCTCAGCGTGTCCCAGAAATCGCCCGCCACGGCGCGCACCGTCACGTGCGGGTCGAGGTCGCGCGCCCGCTCGGCGACGGCCTCGGCCTTGTTGCGGCCTGCGTCGGACTCGCGCAGCAGCACGCTGCGCGTGAGGTTGTGCAGCTCGACCACGTCGAAGTCGAACACGTCGATCGTGCCGCAACCGAGCAGCGCGAGGTTCTTGACCACCTCGTTGCCGACCGCGCCGGCGCCGATCACGGCGACGCGCGCCGCCGAGACCTGCTGCTGCGAGAACCAGTCGATGAGGTCGTGCCGCCGGTAGCGTTGCGCGCGTCGAGGGTCCTGCATGTCGCTGCGTCCTCGATGAGTCGTGGTGGAGCCCCGATCAGTCATGGAGGATCTTCACGGCCGCGAAGTCCGTGCTGCCGCAGGCGGCGCAGCGGCCGCCGTTGTCGCGGGCGAGCACGCCGGCGCTGTCGGCATGATACAGCGCACGGCAGCCTGAGCACCTCACCAGCGGCCGCGCCGCATCCAGCGGCTCGCCGGAGTAGGCGTCGCGCAGGCCGGAGAGCTCGTCGCGGCGCACCGCGGCGAGCCCGTCGTCGGCCGGCCGGGCGCGTCCGCGCCCGCGCCCTCGCGCCCGGGGCCGGAAGGTGCGTCCGTCGCGCGGCCTCGACGAGGTGACCTGCCGCGCCATGAACAGCACCACCCCGGCCAGCAGGAAAATCAGCAGAGGCAGAAGTCGCGCCATCGTTTTCTACGGAACCTCGTCCACCTTGACCCATGCCGAGTACCGGGAATCGGCGGTGCGCCGGCCCCAGACCAGCAGACCGGTCGTGTTCCCGCTGCCCGCTTCCTGCACCGCGCCGAGCGGGATCCACTCGCCGAGCGGGCCGCTGACCGTCGAGACGAGGCCGGCGGTCTCGATCACGGGCGCCGGCATCGGCCCGCGCAGTCGCTGTTGTCGCGGCGAGACCTCGAGGGTAACCGTCGCGCCGCGCAGGCGCACGGTGGCAAAGAAACCGGTGCTCACGTCGCGATACTCGGTGGACGTTTGCTCGAGCGTCCGTCGCGGCCCGGGCACGAGCTGCGTGCTCGTGAGCGGCACGAGCTGGCCGATGGCGACGTAGGTCTCCATGCCCTCGAGCGTGCGGACGCTGGAGGTGTTCTGCAGGTCCGCGTTCTGCGACCGGCTGCGCACCGCGACGGCGATGCCGGACGCGTCGCCGGGCGGAGCATTCACGCCCGCCTGTACGTCGCCGCCGCCGACGGTCGCCGTGCCGCGCAGATCGGTCCGCTCGTCGTGCGTCACCGTGCCCTGGCCCACGGTGATCATGAGCTGCCTCGGCCGGCGGTCGAGCATCGCCACGGCCTGGCGGATCTGCTCGAAGTTGGCCGGGCTCGTGTTCACGAACAGCACGTCGTCCGACCCGGTCAGCACGCCGCCCGGCTCGAGCAGCGGCTGCACGACGGGCAGGATCTCCGCCGCCAGCCGATAGCGCAGCTCGATGAGTTGCAGCTCGCGCGCCACGGCGACGGCCGCCATCGCCAGGAGTACGAGCGCGAGGACGGGACGGGCCAGGTGCATCTCAGCCCGTGGCCTCGCCACGGGCGAGGGCGCCGCGCACGCAGTCGAGCAGCGCCGCGATGCCGGCCGGCTCCTGGTCGTGGCGGCAGACGAAGCGCAGGTCGCGCCCGAGCTTGTAGAAATCGAACGGCCCGCGATCGAGCGCGGCGACGGCAGACGCGGGCAGGCGCAGGAACAGCATGTTGATCTCGACCGGCGCGACCAGCGACACGCCGGGCAGCGCGGTGAGCGCGCGGGCGAGCGTGGCGGCATGGGCGTTCGCAGCCGCCGCACGCTCGAGCCAGCGGTCGTCGGCCACGTAGCGCTCGAGCTGCGCCGACACGAAGCGCGCTTTCGACAGCACCTGTCCGCCACGCTTCATCAGGAACGGGATCTCCCGCGCCAGCGCCGGGTCGAATGCCACGATCGCCTCGGCGTTGATCGCGCCGTTCTTGGTGGCGCCGAGCGAGAGCAGGTCCACGCCCGCGCGCCAGGTGAGATCGGCGGGCGAGCAGCCGAGCGCCGCGACCGCGTTGGCGAAGCGCGCGCCGTCCATGTGCACCCGCAGGCCGTGGCGGTGCGCCACCTCGCAGAGTGCCGCCACCTCCGCGGGCGCGTAGAGCGTGCCGAAGTCGGTGGGCTGCGTGAGGTTGAGTGCGAAGGGCTGCACGCGGGTCGGGTTGCCGCGCCCGGCGAGCGCGAGTGCCTCCTCGAGTGCCGCGGGCTCGAGCTTGAAATCGCGGCCCGGCAGGCCCACGAGCTTGGCGCCGGTGAAGAACTCGGGCGCACCGCACTCGTAGACGTTGATGTGCGCCGTCTCGTGGCAGTAGATCGCGCCGTAGGGATTGGCGAGTGCGGCGAGCGCGATCGAGTTCGAGCCCGTCCCCGAGCACAGCGGGAACACCTGCACCGGGCGCTCGAACAGCGACGCGAAACGCGCGTTCATGCCGCGGGTATAGTCGTCGTCGCCGTAGGGGGCGGCCGTGCCCGCGCTGGCCGCGACCAGTGCCTCGAGGATTTCGGGGGCGGCGCCGCCGACGTTGTCGCTTCGGAAGTCGTAGCGGAGTCTGGGTCATCTCAAGGGCAGGAGGCGCGGCGCGGCCGCGGAACGCGGGGAGGACAGGCGTGATTCTACTGGAGACGGAACGGCTGAGGTTCCGGCGCTTCGTGCCGGACGACGTCGACCGGCTGGTCGAGCTCGACTCCGATCCCGAGGTGATGCGCTACATCACCTTCGGTGAGCCCACGCCGCGCGAGCGCTACGAGCGGGAGATCATTCCGCGCTGGCTCGCCTTCCAGCAGACCCTGCCGTTGCTCGGCTACTGGGCGGCCGAGCGCCGCGCGGGGGGCGATGTCGTCGGCTGGTTCCACCTGCGGCCGGACCGCTTCGACGCCGACGAGCAGGAACTCGGCTACCGGTTGCGGCGCGATGCGTGGGGGCAGGGCCTCGCGACCGAGGGCGGCCGGGCGCTCGTCACCTACGGCTTCGAGCGAGCGGGCGCGGAGAAGATCTCGGCACGCACGCTCGCAGCGAACGCAGGTTCGCGGCGCGTGATGGAGAAATGCGGGCTCGCGTTCGAGTGCGACTTCGTCTATCCGGAGGACGTGCTGGCCGGGCGCCCGGAGGCCGAGCGCGCCGCCGTGAAGTACTCGATCACGCGCCGACGGTGGCTGGCGCAGCGGGCCTGAGGAACGCCTCGCAGTTGGCGCGGCCCGGGTCGCCGGCCGGCAGGCCCGCACAGATCGTGCCCGTGCGCGCGCGCAGGCGCTCGACCACGGCGGCGGACTCCGCGCCCGTTCCCCACTCGAGCAGCTTCGAGCCGAGCTGCGCGAGGCGCATCTGCGTGCGCTGGTAGAACGCGTCCGGCGATTCGCCGAGCTCGCCGAGCACCTCGAGGCCCACGCGCTCGATGCGGGCCGTGTCCTCCGGCGTCATCTCGAGCAGGCCCACGAGGTAGTTGTAGCCCCACTGGAAGCGCGTCGCGGGACCCTGCGCGCCGGCGTAGGCGCGCTCGAGCCAGGCAACGGCCTCGTCCTTGCGGCCGGCCTGCTTGGCGAGCCGCGCGAGGTCCAGCATGAAGTAGTAGGGCGACTTCGACTTCTCGAGCTCGGCGGTGAGCATGCGGTTCGCGTCCTCCGCGAGGCCCGCCTCCCAGTAGAGCCCGGCGGCGGCGTAGATCGCCGCGTGCCGTGCGTAGGGCTCGGTGGTCGCTGCGTCCACCCGTGCCACTGCCTCGCGGGCCTCCGTGAGCAGGGACTCGGGCAACGGCGCATCCGGGGCCTCGAGGCGCTGCAGGATCATGCGGGCGCGGACGAGGTTGAGCTGCTCGGGGCCCGAGAGCGCGAAGCCCTCGCCGCCGCGTGCCAGCCCGTCGAGTGCGGCGCGCCACGCCAAGAGCAACTGCTCGCGCTCGGGCGAGCCGGCCGCGGAGAGCAGTCCGACCACGTCGGTGGCACCGTAGAGCAGGCTGTCCACGTTGGCCTGCGCGACCTCGGCCGAACCGAGCAACCGCGCCAACCGCGCGACCTCCGCCTCGATCGCCGCAGCGTCGAGCGGCGTGCGTCCCTCGCCGGCCTCCTGCGCGGCGGCTCCAAGGTACTCGAAGTAGAATCGTGCGCACTCCGGCAGCAGCTCCTTCGGGCAGCGCTCGGCCAGCCGGCGAAAGCTCGCCGTGCGCCGGTCGGGCGGCAGGATGCGCCCGTAGTCCGTACCCCAGGAGTAGTAGGCGAGCAGCCGCCAGTCGTTCGGCGTCACCTCGCCGTCGCCGAGTGCCGCCTGCAGGATCTCGGCCACCGGCCGCCCGTCCGCGAGCGCCGTGTCGAGGACGGTCGCGTAGCGCGCCACGTCCACGCCGCCCGGCAGCCGCGTGATTTCCGTGCCGTCAGCGCGGAACAGGATCATGGTCGGGTAGCCCATCACGCCGAAGCGCTCGCCGTGGCGCTGTGCGCTCGGCGTGTCGCCGTCGAGATACACCGGCACGAACAGCCGGCTGCGTTCCTGGAACTCGCGCGTGTTGAAGATGGTGGACTTGATCTGGGCGCAGGGCGGGCACCACTCGGCACCCCAGTACAGGAAGATCGGCTTGCCGGCGGACTTCGCGGTTGCGAAGGCGGCGTCCACGTCGCCGGGGAACCAGTCGATGCCCGGCGGCAGGTGGATGCTGGATTCCACGGTTGCCGCGGCCGGGGCGGCCTCCGGCTGAGCCGGCGCGGGCGGCGGCGCCTTGCGGCTGCAGCCGGCCGCTGCGAGCAGCACGGCGAGCGCCAGGAGCAGGGGAAGCTTGCGCGTTTCGATGTGCATCGGGAGTGCCTGTCGCGGCGGGATCGCCGTCGAATCGCGCAGTATGCCAGCGGATCGAATCGCAGCCGCAGCGGCGATCGTCAGCGGCCGAAGGCCGCCAGCTCGTAGGCGAGGCGCGCCGCCGTGCGCGCCGTGCGGCCGTCCGGGTCGTGGCGCGGGTTCAGTTCCGCGACGTCGGCGAGCAGCAGCCTGCTGCCGGGACGCCCGTGACCGCAGGCGGCGAGCGCGCTGCGCAGCAGCGCCACCGCGCGGTGCAGTGCCACGCCGAGCCCCGACGGGGCGCTCACGCCGGGCGCGACGGCCGGCGGCAGCACGTCGAGGCAGAAGGTCAGGTACACGGCCGTGGAGTCCGCGATGAAGGGCAGCAGCGCCGCCTCGGCGGCGGGGCCCGCCGCGTCCACGTCGAGCACGAACCCGGCGCCGAGCCGCGCCGCGCGGTCAAAAAGCGCCGGCGTGTTGGTCGCCTCGCTTGCGCCTAAGCACAGGTAGCGGAAGTCCATGCCCGCGGCCTGGCGCGCCTCGGCGATCTGCAGGAACGGCGTTCCGGACGTGCCGTGGCCCGGCGTCGGCGGCACGCGCAGGTCGAGGTGCGCGTCGAAGTTGACGATGCCGAGCCGCTCGAGGCGGGGATCGCCCGCGAGCGCCCGCGCGATTCCCTGGTAGGCCGCCCAGGCGATTTCGTGGCCCCCGCCGAGCCCGACGGGGAAGTGTCCCGCGCGCAGCAGCGCCGCGAGGCGCTCGCCGTAGGCAGCCTGCGCCTCCTCGAGCGCATCACCCTCGCAGACGACGTCGCCCGCGTCGTACAGGCGAGCGGCGGTCCCGCCGTGCCAGGCGAAGTTGGCGAGCATGCGCCGCAGCGCGACGGGGCCCTCGGCAGCGCCTGTCCGGCCGCGGTTGCGACTCACGCCGGCGTCGCTCGCCAGGCCGAGGAGCGCCACGCCTGCCGGGTCTGTCGTGGCCGCGGTGCCCGACGGTTCGGCGGCGACCGGCTGCACCAACTGGTGCCAGCGACGGCCGCGCTCGCCGTCCTCCGCGTCCACGCGGCCGGTCCAAAGTTCGCGGTCCATCTCTCGGTGCCGGGTCATGCGGGTCTCCTCAAGCGTCACGCTCGAGCACGATGGCGCCGTCCTTCGCGACCAGGCTGCATGGGTTGAAGCCGACCCAGTAGCCGAGCTCGTCGAGCGAGTCGACGGACCAGGCGGTGAAGTCGGCGGCGAGGCCGGGCGCGAGCGAGCCGCGCCCGGCGGCGAGCCCGAGCGCCCGCGCCGCGTGCCGGGTGACGCCGAGCAGCACCTCCTCGCTCGTCATGCCGAACAGTCGCCGCGCCATGTTCATCGCCAGCAGCAGCGAGGCGCCCGGCGCCGAGCCCGGGTTGCAGTCCGAGGCGACCGCGAGCGGCACGCCGTGGCGGCGCAGCGCCTCGAGGGGCGGGCGTTGCGTTTCGGCCAGCGCGTAGTACGCGATCGGCAGCATCACGGCCACGGTGCCCGCGCGCGCCAGTGCAATGGCGTCGTCCTCGGTGGCGTACTCGAGGTGATCGCAGGACAGCGCCGCGTGACGTGCGGCCATCGGGCTGCCGCCGACGTTCGAGAGCTGCTCGGTGTGCAGGCGCACCGGCAGCCCGAGCGTACGTGCCGCGGTGAACAGTCGGTCGCACTGCGTGGCGGAGAAGGCGATGTCCTCGCAATAGGCGTCCACCGCGTCGGCGTGACCGGCGAGCCGCGGCAGCCAGTCGCCGCAGATCGTGTCGATGTAATCGTCCGCCCGCCCGGTGAACTCCGGCGGCAGCGCGTGCGCCGCGAGCAGGCTCGTCGAAACGGTCACGGGCTCCTCCGCCTCGAGCCGCCGCGCCACGCGCAGCATGCGCGCCTCGGTCCCGTACTCGAGCCCGTAGCCCGACTTGATCTCGACCGTCGTGACGCCCTCGGCAAGCAGCGAGCGCAGCCGCGGCCTGCTCTGCGCCAGTAGTTCCTCTTCGCTCGCCGCGCGCGTGGCCCGGACGGTGCTCAGGATGCCGCCGCCCTCGCGTGCAATGTCCGCGTAGCTCGTCCCCGCGGTGCGACGCGCGAACTCGGCCGCACGCTGTCCCGCGAACACGAGGTGTGTGTGGCAATCGACGAGTCCCGGCGTCACCCAGCGGCCGGCGAGCTCGATCGTGCGGTCCGGGCGCAGGCTCGCCGGCACATCGCCTTCGGAGCCCACCCACTCGATCGTCGTGTCGCGCGTGACGAGCGCCCCCCGATCGAACACCCGCGCCTGCTCGTCGCAAGTGGCAATCCGTGCATGCCTCCACAGCGTCAGCATGCCGCGCCGTGTCCGAGGTCGACCGGTTCCGGGTTCGTCCGGAAGACCGTCGCGCGACATGGACGTCGCGCGCGAGCCCCCAGGGACGGGTTCACGGCGTGTCTTCCGGACGAACCCGGAACCGGTCGACCGAAGCGCCACGAACCCACGCTAGACGCATGGCAGATCGAGCCCGTGCTTCCGCGCACACGCGATCGCCTCCTCGTAGCCCGCGTCCGCGTGCCGCATCACGCCCGTCGCCGGATCGTTCCACAGCACGCGCTCGATGCGCTTCGCCGCGGCCGGCGTGCCGTCGCAGACGATCACCACGCCCGCGTGCTGCGAGTAGCCGATGCCGACGCCGCCGCCGTGGTGGATCGACACCCAGGTGGCTCCGCTCGCGATGTTGAGCATGGCGTTCAGGAGCGGCCAGTCGGCGACCGCGTCCGAACCGTCGCGCATCGCCTCGGTCTCGCGGTTGGGGCTCGCCACCGAGCCCGAGTCGAGGTGGTCGCGGCCGATGACCACAGGGGCCTCGAGCTCGCCGCGGGCCACCATCTCGTTGAAGGCGAGCCCGAGGCGATCGCGATCGCCCAGGCCCACCCAGCAGATGCGCGCCGGCAACCCCTGGAACTGGATGCGTTCGCGCGCCATGTCGAGCCAGCGGTGCAGGTGCGGATCGTCCGGGATCATTTCCTTCACCTTCGCATCCGTGCGGTGGATGTCCTCGGGGTTGCCCGACAGTGCCGCCCAGCGGAACGGGCCCACGCCGCGGCAGAACAACGGCCGCACGTAGGCCGGCACGAAGCCCGGGAACGCGAACGCGTCCTTCACGCCCTCGTCGAGGGCCACCTGGCGGATGTTGTTGCCGTAGTCGAAGGTCGGGATGCCGAGCTTCTGGAACGCGAGCATCGACTCGACGTGCTTCGCCATGGACGCCCGCGCGGCCTTCTCGACGGCCTGCGGGTCGCTCTCGCGCAGGCGGTCCCACTGCTCGAGCGTCCAGCCCTCGGGCAGGTAACCGTTGACGGGATCGTGCGCCGAGGTCTGGTCGGTGACCGCGTCGGGTCGCACGCCTCGGCGCAGCAGCTCGGGCAGCACCTCGGCTGCGTTGCCGAGCAGGCCCACCGACACCGCGCGGCGGTCCCGCGTGGCGCGCTCGATGATCGCGAGGGCCTCGTCGAGAGTCGCGGCCCGCTCGTCCAGGTAGCGCGTGTCGAGCCGCTTCTGGATGCGATCGGGACGGCACTCGACCGCGAGCATCGAGGCGCCCGCCATGGTCGCGGCGAGCGGCTGCGCGCCGCCCATGCCGCCGAGGCCTGCGGTCAGGATCCAGCGGCCGGCGAGGTCGCCGCCGTAGTGCTGGCGACCCATCTCGACGAAGGTCTCGTAGGTGCCCTGCACGATGCCCTGGCTGCCGATGTAGATCCACGAGCCGGCCGTCATCTGGCCGTACATCATGAGGCCCTTGCGGTCGAGCTCGTGGAAGTGCTCCCAGGTGGACCAGCGGCCGACGAGGTTCGAGTTGGCGATGAGCACGCGCGGCGCGTCCGCATGGGTGCGGAAGACGCCCACCGGCTTGCCCGACTGCACCAGCAGCGTCTCGTCGTCGCCGAGCCTGCGCAGCGCCGCCACGATGCGCTCGTAGCAGTCCCGGTTGCGCGCGGCCCGGCCGATGCCGCCGTAGACCACGAGGTCTTCGGGGCGTTCGGCCACATCCGGGTCGAGGTTGTTCATGAGCATGCGCAGCGGAGCCTCGGTGAGCCAGCTGCGGGCGGAGAGCGCGGCGCCGCGCGGCGCGCGGATCGGCCCCGCGGGACGATGAATCGGGTCGTTCATGTCGCGCGTTATATCATCGGGGCGCCCGTCGGGGCCGCCCCGCCCCAGGAGACGCCCGTGATCCGCTGGATTGCAATCCTCTCGCTGCTGCAGCTCGTCGCCTTCTGGAAGATCCTCGGCCGGATGGGCTTCCCGCCGTGGCTCGCGATCATGGCCTCCGTGCCGCTGGTGAACCTGATCGTGCTGTACTACGTCGCCCTCACGCCGTGGCCGCGCGAGCGCGCGCTCGAGCCGCCGCGCAGCGAGGACGGGCCCGACGCCAGCTTCTGAGGGGCCCGCCGCGTTGTCGCGGCCGCGCCGCTCCGGTACCGTGTCGCCCTGATTTCACGACCGACCGACCCCGAGGTGTGCCCATGGCCGGCCCGACGAACGCCCTTGACCCGAAGATGGACGTCAACGACCTGTACCGCGAGGACATGTACTCGGACCGCAAGGTGGGCACGATCCGCGTCCTCACGCCCGTGAAGGCGGACGGCACGCCGGACCCGGCGCGCGCGACCTCCTACGTCGGACAGGCGCAGGTCATGACCCCCGCCGGCGCGCTGCCGCTGTCTTTCGAGATCGATGCAAAGACCCTCGCCGAGGCCTGCGAGGGCTTCGCCGACGGCG
Source organism: uncultured Gammaproteobacteria bacterium (assembly GCA_963712815.1). GTDB lineage: Bacteria > Pseudomonadota > Gammaproteobacteria > Steroidobacterales > Steroidobacteraceae > RPQJ01. Next base: position 15,055 of record CAVQJL010000011.1, on the reverse strand, counting down.
CCCGCGTTGCCTTCGAGGAGACGATGAGGGAGCTGCAGGAGATGCGCCGCCAGCAGGCCTCCTCGCTCGTCATTCCGGACGCCGGCACCGCATCGGCAATCGCCGGCCAAGGCGGCCTGCCGCCGCGCGGGAAGATACAGATTCCGTGAGCGCGGCGGGCGAACCCTGAGGTTCGCCCCGCCGCTCGGCCGACCGGTCGCATCGACCGGTGCGACCGCCGCCGCCTTCAGCGCGTGGCATCCCCCCGCGCAATCTCCTGCAACCGCTGCACGCGCTCCGCGGTCGGCGGGTGGGTCGAGAACAGCGATGCGAGGCCGCCGCGGTGGGCCGCGAGCGGGTTCACCTGTGCGAGCGGCGCCATGGCCGGCGAGACGCCCATGGGGATGCGTTGCGCGGCCATCTGGAGCTTGCCGAGCGCACTCGCGAGCGCCAGGGGCTGGCCGCTGATCTCGGCGCCCGCGGCATCCGCCTTGAACTCGCGCGTCCGGCTGATCGCGAACTGGATGATCATCGCCGCGAACGGCGCCGCCAGCGCCGCGATCGGGGCGAGCGGCGAGCCGCGCTGCTCGCGCGGCGCATACATGCCGAAGCGTGCGAGATTGGTGATCGCGCCGGCCATCGTTGCCGACACGGTCTGCAGCAGCATGTCGCGGTTCTTGATGTGGCCAAGTTCGTGCGCGATCACGCCGGCGAGCTCGTCGCGGTCCACCAGCTGCATCAGCCCCTGCGTGACGCACACGACGGCATTCTCCGGGCTGCGGCCCGTCGCGAAGGCGTTCGGCTGTGCGTGCGGCGCGATCGCCACGGTGGGCATGGGTAGCCCCGCCCGCTGGCGCAGCCGGTCCACGAGGTCGTGGAGCTCCGGGGCCTGCTCGCGCGTGACCACCTGGGCCTTGTAGGCCTTGAGCGCCATTTTCCCAGAGTTGAAATACATCACGAAGCTCATGACCGCAGCGATCACGAGCGCGAGCAGCATGCCGCTCTGCCCGCCGATCATGCCGCCGACGACGCCGAACAGCGCCACCATGCCGGCGAGCAATACGAAGACTTTCACGTTGCCCATCTGGCGCTCCTTGGTCTGTCGACGCCATCCCCCGCGGCGGACTCTAGCCGCCCCGCGCCGGGAAGTCCCGCGTCATCCGCCCGACTCGCCTGCTACGCTCGGATCCGCACGGGAATCTCCCCGGGGACGAGGCCGACTCATGAGCGACAGCCTGCACGAGCTTCGCGACGCGCTGCGCGCATTCGCCGCAGAGCGCGACTGGGATCAGTTTCACTCGCCGCGGAACCTGGCGACGGCGCTCGCGGTGGAAGCCGCCGAGCTGCTTGAGCCGTTCCAGTGGATGGGCGAGTCGGAGGGCCGCGGGTTGCCGGTCGCCGCCCGGGCCGCCGTCGAGGAGGAGATGGCCGACGTGCTGCTCTACCTCGTACGGCTCGCGGACAAGCTCGACGTGGACCTCCTCGAGGCCGCGCGCAGCAAGATGGCCCGTAACGCCGGGAAGTACCCGGTCGAGAAAGCGCGCGGGTCGAGCCGCAAGTACGACGAGCTGTAGGCCCGGGCCGTCGGGCTAGTCAGGGCGCCGGCGGCGGGTCGCCACTGCCACGATCACGAGGCCCAGCCCGATCAGCAGGAGCGAGCCCGGCTCGGGCACCGGCACCACGCGCGCCAGGAAACCGCGGATCTCGCCGCCGGGCGCGAAAGTCGAGTGCACGTTGAAGTAGCCGCGGCCCGCATCGAGGCCGGCAATCAGCCCCGCGAGCGCCCCTTCCGGAGTCCCGCCGTTAGCCGCGAGGAACGCGGCCGTGTAGCTCGCGGCCACGCTCATGTCGAAGTCATTCGAGTAGCTGCCCGAAGTCACGCCGGCCGGGAAGCCCGGGAACGTTGCCGGGTACGTTGCCACGCCGACGTTGCCGGCGCCCGGCGCCGCCGTGCAGCAGTGAATGTGTGCGACCGTTGTGTTGCCGACGAGGTCCGCGAACACGGCCTCGACCTGCATGGTCAGCGCCACGTCGTCGATCGTGACGCGCGCCCAGCCGGTGCCGGGCGAAGCGACGGGCGGAGACTCGCTGGCGCCGTCCAGCGTGGTGAAGAAGACGATCGAAGCGGCACTTGCCGGCAGCGCGAGGACCGCCGCGGCGAACGCAACGGCCAGTCGGGTGAAGTGGCGCATGGGTTTCCTCCAGGACAGGAGCCGCCTGTATCGACGGCTGACGGGGGCGGACATGCAAAATTCGAGCCCGAATCGAGAATCATCCCCAATTCAGAGGGTTAGTCGACGTGGGTGGCGTCGCGGGCTGGATTCTGTAAAAAAAGCCGACAGCCGGGATCGTTGCGGCACTGGCCCGCCGGTCTCTCGACGCCGCCACGCCCATGCCGTAGCGTTTGCCGACCTCACCGACGGTGACTGCCATGACGCTTGGATCCACCCGGTCACGCCCGATGGCCCGGCTGCTCGCCCTGCCGCTGCTGGCGGCAGTCGCGCTCGCGGCCCTCGCGCAGTCCCAGACCTACACGGTGGAGATCCGCCCGACGCTGAACGACCTCGACATCAAGATCGAGCAGGTCGCACAGGCGAGCACACTCGTTCTCAACCTGACCAACAATTCTCAAACCCGGGTCCGGTGCAACCTGCGCTTCGATGCCTCGCCGCAGACGCCGGTCCGGCGGACTCACCACATCAATCCGGGACGGACGGAATCGAGCGTCCTGCGCGCCCAGCGGCGCTGGTTCTCGGTCACGGTGGATGTCGAGTGCGTGCCGGCGCCGAAGAGCTGATTCACTTGCCGAGGCTGGCGATACAGCCGGCCAGTGACTGCTCCGAGTAATCGGTGAACGGCTTGCGGCGCGTGTCGCGTTGCCGCCATTCCCACGGCGCCACGGGCGGGATCGACGGCAGTCCCCACAGTCCGTGCTCGAGGGCGCGGGCACCCTGCTCGTAGGCGCAGTAGTCGGGCTCGCGCGCGTAGCGGCGGTACACCCACGCCGCGCCGCGCCGAAGTAACTCCGCGTTCACGTCCAGCTCGCCGAGCCACAGCCTCCCCACCAGCCGGTCGTACTGGTCCTGTTCGATCGGCTCGACCTCGACCTCGCGCAGGTACAGGAGTCGGGACAGCTCGCGCCGCGCGGCCTTGCCATACGGCTGGTCGTGCTCGGGCGCATCGATCCCGTGCAGGCGCACCCGGACCATTCCCGAGCCGAGCCGCAGGTCCACGGTGTCGCCGTCGGCGATGCCGACGACCGTGCCGGCCAGTCGTGGAGTCTCCGCGGCGTTCGCGACTGTCGCGACGCAGGCGAACCAGGGCAGGACGAAGATCAGCGTGCGACGCAGCATGCCGTTATGTTGAATCATCCGGCGTCCCCTGCGACAGACGTGGCGCCGGTGGCGGACTCACCGCCTGCGAGCCGAGGCAGACACTTCAGGCACAAGAACCCGCGGGTGACGCTCGCCTTCCCATCCGGGCTCCCGGCAACGGACTGTAGCCTTCTGTGTGGCTCAGGCTGTCTTGGCGAGCCGCGCCATGACTTCGCGTCCGACCCGCTCGCCTGACTCCGTCGCGCCTTCCATGCCGCGCGTTTGGATCGCTGTCTGCTCGCCGCAGAAGTGCACGCGGCCGTGCGGCTGCAGCATCGCCGGCATGAACTTGGTCACCGTGCCCGGCGCGAAGTAGGCCCACGCGCCGCCGGCCCAGGGATCCGCCGTCCAGGAATGCTGCGCGGCCACGCGCAGCCGTCCCTTCGCCGCGGGACGCATGCGCTCGATCTCGGCGATCACGAAGCGCCCGACCGCCTCGCGGCCAAGCCTGTCGAGCTGCGCGGATTTCCTGCCGTAGGCCGTCACCAGCAGGCTCACGATCTCGTCGTCGGACGGGCTGCGCGGGATCGCGAACACGCGGCCCGCGAGCGTGTCGGTCCACATCGCAGGCGGCAGGCCGTCCTCGGCCCAGAACGGCTTCGCCGGGACGAGCGCGACCTGGGTCACCATCTGTGCGGGCAGTGTCTTCACGGCCTCGGCCTGCGCGCCCGCGAGCGGCGGGTCGAAGCGCACGCGGCGCAGCGCTGCGAAGGGCAGGGCGCAGATCGCGACCTTGCCCATGTAGCGGCCGCCGTCACGGGTGTGCACGGTGATGCCCGTGGCATCGCTTGCGATGGCGGTGACTGCCTGGCCAAGTCGCACGCCACCCTTCAGTCGCTTCGCCATGCCCTCGGGGATCTGGCGGTTGCCGCCCTTCGCCTTGAACACGGCGGGCTTGACGTTGCGCTGGGCGCGCTGGAAGGCCTCGACGAAGCCCATCATCAGCGCCGACACGTCGCGCGCGCTGGTGCCGTAGCTGGTGTTGGTGTCGTAGGCGAGCGCAATCACTTCCTCGGTCGCGCCCTGCGCCCGCAGGAACTCGTGCATGGACACGTCGAGCATGGTCTTGTCGGGCGCGAACCAGCCGTCCACGCCCTTCAGCGGATTGCCCCGCGCCATCGCCATCGCTGCGTACTGCCAGGGCATGATCTCGCGCTGCCCGGCGGGGAACGGGTTGCGCGGCGACGCGGGCCAGTCCGCTTTTGGAATCGGCTCGCCTGCGAGCACCAGCGTCGCGTCTGGCTGGCGCTGTGCCTGCGGCACCTGGTCCTCGAGCGTCACGCCGGCGATTGCGGCCGCGCCGACCACGCGCCCATAGCCGCTGCCGATGCTTTGTCCGCCGGCCTCGGGCTCGCCCGGTACTTCTTCGAAGGTGAGGATCCGGCCCCCGACGCGGTCGCGCGCCTCGAGCACGATCACGGTAGTGCCGGCGTACTCGAGGCCGAGCGCCGCCTGCAGGCCCGCGAAGCCCGCGCCCAGGACGATCACGTCGGCGGACTCGGTCGCCGCCCAGGCTGGCTGGCGCGGCAGCACGGTTAGTCCGGCAGTCACGGCCGAGCGCAGCAGGAACTCGCGGCGGTTGAGCGTCATGCGTCGTTTCCCCAAGTGCGGGCAAGGCGATCGGGCCACTGTTGCCGCGGCAGCGGCGGCCGTCCATCCGTAGGGCTACCGATGCCCGCGCCTTGCCACTGGGGATCCGGTCACAGACCGCGAGTGGGACTCGACGTATCGTTCGGAGCGGAGGCACACCCAGTTCATGCGACCAGACGAGCCCGTATCCCGCATCATGACCGAGGCGGTGGTCGCGATCGATATCGATCGCCCGGCCAGCGAAGTGCTCGACTGTTTCCTGCAGTACCCGATCCACCACCTGCCCGTGGTTCGCGCCGGCAGGCTGGTCGGGATGCTGAGCTCGGCAGATGTGATCAAGCTCGAGTTCTTCTTGCCGAAGCTGGCGACGGACGGCGCCCGGTTCCTCGACTCGCGCGTAACGATCGAACGGCTGATGCGCACGCCGGTGATCAGCGTCTCGGCGGCCACGAACGTCGCCGACGCAGCCGAGCGCATGGTCGAGGCGGGCGTGCACGCCGTCCCGGTCGTGGACGAGGAAGAGCGCGTGCTCGGCCTCGTGACGACCACCGACGTCATCCGCAGCTTGCTGCACGGGGCGCCGCGGCGCGGCATCGTCCCGCCCGCGAAGCTGCCGGATCGTTCCCCTGCGGATGAGTCGAAGGAGGAGCCCCGGTACCACCTCAAGCCGAGCGACCCTGAGTGCCGCACGGCACTGCGCACGGCCGAGGAACTGCACGTCGAGGAGCGTGACCCGCGCTTCCTGGGCAAGACCCTGCTGTACCTCGACCAGCGCCGCGAAAGCCTCGAGCAGGTGCTGCAGCTGGCCGACCGCTTCCTGCGAGCCGGCCAGGACGAGCAGACGCACGCGCTGCTGCTCAAGAGCATCCACGCCGCCAAGCGTGCCGAGGAGCACGCCACCGGGCGGGCGCGGGTGCCTTTCCCGCTCGAGTGAGTGGGCGCGCGGCCGGCGGGCCGCGCTCAGTCCCGGAGTGACCCCGGCAGGCTAGAGACGCGCCGCGAGCCGCGTGCCCTGCTCGATGGCGCGCTTGGCGTCGAGTTCGGCGGCTACGTCCGCGCCGCCGATCAGGTGGACCTCGAGACCCTTCGCGCGCAGCGGCTCGGCGAGCTCGCGGCAGGGTTCCTGCCCGGCGCACAGCACGACGGTATCCACCTCGATGAGCTGCGGCTTCTCGCGTGCCTCGCCGAAACTGACGTGCAGGCCGCGCGCGTCGATGCGCTCGTAGTTCACGCCGCCGATCATCTCGACGCGCTTCATCTTGAGCTGCGCGCGGTGGATCCAGCCCGTGGTCTTGCCGAGGCCCTTGCCTAGCGGCGCGGCCTTCCGCTGCAGCAGGTACACCTGCCGCGCCGGCGGAGTGATCTGGGGCCGGCCGAGCCCGCCGCGCGCGACCGCAGGGTCCGCGACGCCCCATTCGCGCAGCCACGCCGCCGTGTCGAGCGTCGTCGAGTGGCCCTCGTTGACGAGGTACTCGCTCACGTCGAAACCGATCCCGCCGGCGCCGATGACGGCGACGCGCTGCCCCGCCGGCTGCCTGCGCAGCAGCAGGTCCACGTAGGAGATTACCCTGCCCTCGCCACGGAACTCCGCCGCACCCTCGATGCGCGGATCGCGCGGCGTGACGCCCGTGGCGAGCACCACGGCATCGTAGCCACCTGCCGCGAGCTCCTCCGCCGCGGCCCGCCGGCCGAGCAAGAGGCGAACGCCGGTGACCTCGATGCGCCGGCGGAAGTAACGCAGCGTCTCGTCGAACTCCTCCTTGCCGGGGATGCGCTTGGCCATGTTGAACTGGCCGCCGATCTCCCCCGCGGACTCGAACAGGTCCACCGCGTGGCCGCGCTCGGCGAGGGTCGTGGCGCAGGCGAGGCCCGCCGGGCCCGCGCCCACCACGGCGACTCGCTTGCGCGCCGTTGCGGGGCGGATCACGAGTTCAGTCTCGAATGCCGCGCGAGGATTCACGAGGCAGGAGGCGATCTTGCGCTGGAAGACGTGGTCGAGGCAGGCCTGGTTGCAGGCGATGCAGGTATTGATCTCGTCGGCCCGCCCGGCCGCGGCCTTGTTCACGAACTCGGCGTCGGCGAGCAGCGGGCGCGCCATCGAGACCATGTCGGCGCAGCCGTCGGCGAGCACCTGCTCGGCCACGTCGGGGGCGTTGATGCGGTTGGTGGTGCACAGCGGGATCGCGACCTCGCCCTTGAGCTTCTTCGTCACCCACGCGAAGGCCGCGCGCGGCACCGAGGTGGCGATGGTCGGGATGCGCGCCTCGTGCCATCCGATGCCGGTGTTGATGATCGTGGCGCCGGCCCTCTCGATGGCCTTCGCGAGCGTCACCACCTCGTCCCAGGAGCTGCCGTCCGGCACGAGGTCGAGCATCGAGAGCCGGTAGACGATGATGAAGTCGCGGCCCACGGCCTCGCGCGTGCGCTCGACGATCTCGACCGGCAGGCGCATCCGGTTCTCGAAGCTGCCGCCCCACTCGTCGCTGCGGCGGTTGGCGTGCGCGGCGATGAACTGGTTGATGAAGTAGCCCTCGGAGCCCATCACCTCGACGCCGTCGTAGCCGGCCTCGCGGGCGAGCGTCGCGCAGCGCACGAAGCCGCGGATCTGCCGCTCGACGCCGCGCGCCGACAGCGCCCGGGGCGTGAAGGGTGATATGGGCGACTTCAGGCGCGAGGGCGCGACTGCGAGCGGGTGGTAACCGTAGCGTCCGGTGTGCAGGATCTGCAGCGCGATCGCACCGCCCTCGGCGTGCACTGCGTCGGTGATCGGTCGGTGCTTCGCCGCCGCCGCGCGCGTCGTCAGGCGTCCGGAGAAGGGGGCCGCCCAGCCCTCGATGTTGGGCGCGAACCCGCCGGTGACGATCAAGCCCACGCCGCCGCGCGCCCGCTCGGCGAAGTAGGCCGTCAGGCGGTGGAAGTGCTTCGAGTCGTCCTCGAGGCCGGTGTGCATCGAGCCCATCAACACGCGGTTGCGCAGCCGGGTGAATCCGAGGTCGAGCGGGGCGAGAAGATGGGGGTACGCGCTGGTCATGGATTTGCCGTCAGGCTGCGATGCGGGATCCGATCGGGCATTATTTCATTGCGGCGCGACCGTTGCCGACTTAACTCTCCCCGGCTGATGACCACGACCTCCCACGATTTCATCCGCGTCCGCGGCGCGCGGCAGAACAACCTGCGCGCGCTCGACCTCGACATCCCGCTGCGGCAGCTGGTGGTCGTTACCGGGGTGTCGGGCTCGGGCAAGTCCTCGCTGGTCTTCGACACGGTCTACGCGGAGGGCCAGCGTCGCTACGTCGAGACCTTCTCGCCCTACGCGCGCCAGTTCCTCGACCGCATGGACAAGCCGCAGGTGGATCGCATCGACGGCATTCCGCCCGCGATCGCCATCGACCAGACCAACCCGGTGCGCACGTCCCGCTCGACGGTCGGGACGATGACGGAGCTCAACGACCACCTCAAGCTGCTGTACGCGCGTGCGGCGCGGCTGCACTGCCGGGGTTGCGGCCAGCCGGTGCGTCGCGACACGGCCCAGAGCATCGCCGCCGAACTGCGCGAGCGCGCCGCGGCCTTGGGCGACCCGCGGCTCGTCGTCTCCTTCCCGGTTCCGGTGCCGCACAACTTCGACGAGGCCGAGGTGCTGAAGCTCCTCGAGCAGCAAGGCTACACGCGCATCCACGGCCGCGGCGCCGGGACGCTCGAGGTGGTGCAGGACCGCTTCCGGGCCGCCGGTGCCGATTCGAGCCGCGTGCTCGAGGCGCTCGAGGCCGCGCTGCGCGTGGGCCAGGGGCGGGTCAACGTCCAGGTGGAGAGCGGCGAGGCCTGGCGCTACTCCACCGACCTGCACTGCGCCGCCTGCGACATCCACTACCGCGACCCGACGCCGAGCCTGTTCTCGTTCAACTCACCGCTCGGCGCCTGCGAGACCTGCCGCGGCTTCGGCCGCGTGATCGGCGTGGACTACGGCCTCGTCGTGCCCGACGAATCGAAGACGCTGCGCGGCGGTGCCGTACGCCCCTGGCAGACGCAGGCCTACAGCGAGTGCCAGGACGACCTCGTGAAGTTCGCCCGCAAGCGCGGCGTTCCCCTCGACGTGCCGTGGCGCGAGATGAGCGAGGAGCACCGCCGCTGGGTGCTCGACGGCGAGGGGCCGTGGGAGAAGAAGGTCTGGTACGGGGCGAAGCGCTTCTTCGAGTGGCTCGAGAGCCGCAGCTACAAGATGCACATCCGCGTGCTGCTGTCGAAGTACCGCAGCTACACGGCGTGCACGGACTGCGGCGGCGCGCGCCTGAAGCCCGAGGCGCTGCTGTGGCGGCTGGGCCCCGACGATCGCGCAGCGGCCGAGGCTGCGGCACCTGTCGCGCGGAGCGCAGCGGCGGCTGGGCTCAGCATCCACGACCTCATGCTGCTGCCGATCGACCGGGTGGGCGAGTTCTTCGCCCGCCTCGCGCTGCCGGCGCCGCTCGACGAGGCCGCCGACCTGCTGCTCGGCGAGATCCGCGCGCGGCTCGACTTCCTGGTGCGCGTGGGCCTCGGCTACCTCACGCTCGACCGGCAGTCCCGCACGCTGTCGGGCGGCGAGGTGCAGCGCATCAACCTGACGACCGCGCTCGGCACCTCGCTCATCAACACGCTGTTCGTGCTCGACGAGCCCTCGATCGGCCTGCACCCGCGCGACATGCGGCGCGTCGTCGAGGTCATGCAGCGGCTGCGCGACGACGGCAACTCGCTGCTCGTGGTCGAGCACGACCCGCAGATCATGCTGGCCGCCGACCGCATCGTGGACCTCGGCCCAGGCCCCGGGGAGCACGGCGGGCGCATCGTCTTCAACGGCACGGCCGCCGAACTCGCCGGGACGTCCGACACGCTGACGGCGGAGTACCTCTCGGGCCGCCGCGATGCCGTCAACGCCGCCGGGCATCGCGGCCCGCCGCGCCCCGGCGAGCCGCGCCTCGTGGTGCAGGGTGCCGCCGAGCACAACCTCAAGGACCTCGACGTCGAGATCCCGCTCGGACGCCTGGTGTGCGTCACGGGCGTGTCGGGCTCGGGCAAGTCCACGCTGGTGCAGGACGTGCTCTATCCGGCGTTGCGTCGCGCCCGCGGGAAGCCGACCGAGACGCCGGGCGCCCACCGCGCGCTCGCGGGCGCCGAGCACGTCGGGCGAGGTGGTGATGGTGGACCAGACCGCCATCGGCCGCACCACGCGCTCGAACCCGGCGAGCTACGTCGGCGCCTTCGACGTGATCCGCAAGCGCTTCGCCGCGCGAGGCGGTCTCGATCGAGCGCGGCTACACGCTCGGCACGTTCAGCTTCAACTCCGGCAACGGCCGCTGCCCGACCTGCGCGCGGCAACGGCTTCGAGCACGTCGAGATGCAGTTCCTCTCCGACGTGTACCTGCGTTGCCCGGACTGCGACGGCCGCCGCTACCGGCCGGAGCTGCTCGAGGTGAAGCTCGCGCGCGGCGAGGGTCCCGCCCGGAGCATCGCCGACGTGCTCGACATGACGGTGTCGGAGGCCGCGGCGTTCTTCGCCGGCGACCGCGACGTGCTCGATCGCTCGAGCCGCTCGCGGCGGTGGGCCTCGACTACCTGCGCCTCGGCCAGCCCGTGCCCACGCTGTCCGGCGGCGAGGCGCAGCGGCTCAAGCTCGCCGGCCACCTCGCGGAGGCGTCGGCGCCGGGCACGCTGTTCCTGTTCGACGAGCCGACCACGGGCCTGCACTTCGACGACGTCGCGAAGCTGCTCGGAGCGTTCAAGCGGCTGCTGGACGCGGGCCACTCGCTGGTCGTGATCGAGCACAACCTCGACGTCATTCGCGCGGCCGACTGGATCATCGACCTCGGGCCCGAGGGCGGCGAGGGCGGCGGGCGTCTCGTGGCGACCGGCACGCCGCAGGACGTCGTGCAATGCGAAGCGTCGCACACGGGCCGCGCGCTGCGGGACTACGAGTCCGGGCGCCGTGACCTGCTCGCCGGTGCGCTCCGCGCCGCCCAGGCGGCGCCGGAGGGAGCGCGTGGCAGCGAGCCGCTGAAAGTCGCCGACGCGGCGAAGAGCGCGATCGTCGTGCACCGCGCCCGCGAGCACAACCTGCGCGACGTGGACGTCGCGATCCCGCGCGACGGCATGACCGTGGTCACCGGCGTGTCGGGCTCCGGCAAGTCCACGCTCGCCTTCGACATCCTGTTCGCCGAGGGGCAGCGCCGCTACCTCGAGTCGCTCAACGCCTACGCGCGTCAGTTCGTGCAGCCGGCCGGCCGGCCCGGACGTCGACGCCATCTTCGGCATCCCGCCCACGGTGGCGATCGAGCAGCGCACCAGCCGCGGCGGGCGCAAGAGCACGGTGGCCACGCTCACCGAGGTCCACCACTTCCTGCGCCTGCTGTTCGTGAAGCTCGGGCTCCAGCACTGCCCGGACTGCCAGGTGCCGATCGAGCCGCAGAGCGCGGACGCGATCGCGGCGCGACTGCTGCGCGAGGCCAAGGGCCAGCGGGTCGGCTTCCTCGCGCCGCTGGTGGTGGCGCGCAAGGGCTACTACACCGACCTCGCCAAGTGGGCCGCCGGCAAGGGCTACGAACAGCTGCGGGTGGACGGCGAGTACCTGCCGACCGCGCCGTGGCCGCGCCTCGACCGCTTCCGCGAGCACACGCTCGAGCTGCCGGTCGGCGAAGTCGTCGTCGGCGCGAAGACCGAGCGCGAGCTGCGCCGGCTGCTGCAACTGACGCTCGACCACGGCAAGGGCGTGGCGCACCTGCTCGACCGCGGCAAGGTCCGGGTGTTCTCGACCCGGCGGGCCTGCCCCTCGTGCAGCCGCAGCTTCGCCGAGCCCGATCCGCGGCTGCTCTCGTACAACTCGAAGCACGGCTGGTGCGAGTCCTGCTTCGGCACGGGCGTGGCCATCAAGGGCTTCGACGCCGAGCAGACCGGCGAGGAGATCTGGTGGAACGAGTGGTTCGAGGGCGAGGCCACGCCCTGCGCGGACTGCGAGGGCCAGCGGCTCAACGCGGTCGCGCTCAACCTGCTGTTCCGCGACCAGTCGATCGCAACGCTCGCCGCGCTTCCGGTGGACGGTGCCCGACGGTTCTTCGACGGGCTCAAGCTCGCCGGCCGCGAGCGGGAGATCGCCCGCGACCTGCTCGCGGAGATCCGCTCGCGCCTCGCGTTCCTGCAGGACGTGGGCCTGGGCTACATCTCGCTCGACCGCGCCGCACCGACGCTCTCGGGCGGCGAGGCGCAGCGCATCCGCCTCGCCGCGCAGCTCGGTTCCAACCTGCAAGGCGTGTGCTACGTACTCGACGAGCCCACGATCGGCCTGCACCCGCGCGACAACGCCGTGCTGCTCGACACGCTCGCGAAGCTCGGCGCGAAGGGCAACACGCTGCTCGTCGTGGAGCACGACGAGGACACCATCCGGCGCGCCGACCACGTGATCGACCTCGGGCCCGGCGCCGGCACGCGCGGCGGGCGCGTGGTGGGCGAGGGGCGCATCGCCGACCTGATCGCGGCGCCGGAGTCGCTCACGGGCCGCTTCCTCGCGCATCCGCTCACGCATCCGCTCGCGCCGCGCCGCCCGGTGCGGCGCGGCGAGGCCGCGCTCGAGATCGAAGCGGCCGAGCTGCACAACCTGCGCAAGGTGGATGCGCGCATTCCGCTCGGCCGGCTCACCGTGGTTACGGGCGTGTCGGGTTCGGGCAAGTCCACGCTCGCGCGCGACGTGCTCTACGCGAACCTGCGTGCCCACACTGGCGACGCGAAGCGCCGCCGCCGCAAGCCCGCGTGGCTCGGCTGCAAGGCGCTGCACGGCGTCGAGCAGGTGGCGCGGGTGCTCGAGGTGGACCAGACGCCGATCGGCAAGACGCCGCGCTCCTGCCCGGCGACCTACGTCGGGTTCTGGGACGACATCCGCAAGCTCTATGCCGGCACCACCGAGTCGCGCGTTCGCGGCTACGGGCCCGGCCGCTTCTCGTTCAACACCGCGGGGGGGCGCTGCGACGCCTGCGACGGGCAGGGCGTGCAGACGATCGAGATGAGCTTCCTGCCGAACGTGAAGGTGCTCTGCGACGTCTGCGGGGGGAAGCGCTTCAACGCCGAGACCCTCGCCATCCTGCACCGGGGCCGCAGCGTCGGCGAGGTGCTCGCGATGAGCGTGGACGAGGCGGTCGAGTTCTTCGCCGCCCACCCGCGCATCCACCACGCGCTTCGGCTGCTGCAGGACGTGGGGCTCGGCTACCTCACCCTCGGCCAGCCGAGCCCGACGCTGTCGGGCGGCGAGGCGCAGCGCATCAAGCTCGTCACGGAACTGGCCCGGCTCAGACCGCAGCCTGAAGACCCGAGGCGGCGCGCGGCGGCGGCGCCGGCCACGCTCTACGTGCTCGACGAGCCGACGGTCGGCCTGCACATGGCCGACGTCGAGAAGCTCATCCACGTGCTGCACCGACTCGTCAACGCGGGCAACACGGTGGTGGTGATCGAGCACAACCTCGACGTGATCGCGGAGGCGGACTGGCTCATCGACCTCGGGCCCGAGGGTGGCTCGGGTGGCGGTCGCATCGTCGCGCAGGGCACGCCGGAGACCGTGGCACGGGCGCGGCGGCGGTCGCACACAGGAGCGTTCCTACAACGCTTTCTCGCGGAGCGGTCGGCCTGACGCATGACGGGGTCGCCCGGGCGCTTACCGTCCGGCGCCGGGAAAGCATTCGCGCCGGCCCGCTACATGCGGGCCTTTGCGAATCCTTTCCCGACGCTGGATACGCGGCGCCTGGGCGAGTGGCCGCAGAGCCGGCCACTCGCACGGCGCAAGTGGCGTTGGGAGGATCGAGCGTGTCGGTCGGCGGTCACGAGCGAGGACGGCGCAATCGATGCGTGCGTCGTACAGCCCATACGGGCGATGCACGGTTGTGGCCGTGCCCGATTCCACGGGCCGAAAGCAGACGTCCTACGGTGGCGATCGACCCGGAGCGGTCAATTCGATTCAAGTGCCCTGCCAGGATCGGAGAAATCCGAAGCAGGCCGCCACGATGCCGCAGATCGGTAGGATTGAGAGGACCATCAGCCACCAACTTCTGCGCTGTTCACCCGAACTGTATAGCCCGACCGTCTCTGGATTCACGTCGACCAGATTGTTGAATCGTCGGTCAATGACCCACCCGGGCACGAAGACAATCGTCGCGGCGCCAACGATCAGAGCCCAGTCCGGGAGCGCCCACGGCACGACCGGTTTCGCGAAGATGAGGCTAACGGCGAGGAACGAAGCGGCTATCAGCGCCAGCAATGCCGCAGAAAACAGCCCAGAAAGCGCGAGCGTCGCAAAGTGATAGATGACTCTCGCAGGCTGCTCTGGGTAACGAAGGCGCAGGAACGCGTAGTGGCGCAAATACATCCGCATCACTAGGTCGTGCGGCTGGCCTTGCACATTCAACTTGTCAGTCCTTATGCGATCCACAGTCGCCGTTGGGTCGTCGACGTCTATGCGACGTCGAGAAGGGCGTGTGGATTTCGGTCCGCGACGAGCAACAGCGTTCGAGCGGCACCCGACGGCGCGCGGCGCCCTTGCTCCCAGTCCTGCAGCGTTCGTACGGAAACACCGAGCAGCGCTGCAAACCGTGACTGCGACAGGCCAGTCTTCTCACGGATGGAAGCCACGTCGGGCACATTGATGACGCGACTTACTTCTCCGCGCTTCAATTCGCGAAGCCCGTCCAGAATCTCCTGTCCAATATTTCGCTTTGCCTTACGCATTATCGACTTCCTCACGAATCTGCCGCAGGACATGGGCCGGAATGGTGTCGGCCACGTTCTTCGGGTACATCGTCAGCATCCAGATGACCCCGTTCGCTCGCCGTACGTAATAGATGACGCGATAGCCACCACGCTTGCCTCGGCCAGGAGCAGCCCAGCGCAACTTGCGGACACCTCCTGACCCGGGGACCACGGGGCCAGCCTCTGGATCAGCAATCAGCGCGGACTGCAGCGCCACATATTCGGCATCGGACAGATACTCGAGCACCAGCTTGGTGAACGCTCGTGTCTCGATGAAGCTGAACATCTCTGGAATATACGGCAATGCCGTATGCAGTCAAGGTCGCAGAAGCCGGAAAAGAGATCGAGGCGAATGACCG
>CAVQJL010000010.1:0-263593 GCA_963712815.1 uncultured Gammaproteobacteria bacterium | reverse complement strand
GCGGGCATCGCGCTCGCCACCGACCACGATCACGCCGTCGTCGGCTTTGCCCTTGTGATGGATGCCGACCAGGACACCCGCAGTGCTGATGGCCGGATCATCACGAATCGGATGCCGTTGCACGCCGAACACGTACTTGACGCGCTGGTTGTGCAGGCACGCGAGTTGGCGTTTGAACTGCTGCTGGGCAGCGGTGATGCGAATCTGGTTGCCGCTGCGCTGCGCGCTACCGAGCTCGCGCGTTCGCCCGACCCACCACCTCAACGATTGGTCGAGGTCGTTCGGGTCGAATTTCGTGCCATCGGCCGCCGGGCCACAGGCGGCAGCCGCCTGTTCTTCAGCCTTTGCCTGCGCTGCCTGCGCCTGTCGCGCGCGTTCGCCCGAGGCCTGTTGGTCCGCCACCATCTGCGCCGCCTGCTGCCGGCCCGCCGCATCACGGGCGCCATACTTCGCTTCGTACAATGCGCGGATCGATGGCAGCATGTTCTCGGACGAGGCGCTCTGCATCTGCCCGCTCAATACGCGCCATTGCAAACCGAAAGGCGTGCCGGCGTCGCGCATCGACTCGTATTGCGCGTCGTAGGCGTTTACGCGATCAGCGATTTCCTGCCGGCGCGCGCGCGCGTTGCGTCGCCCGCCATCGCGGCTTTATGCAATTGCTGGCCCTCGATATCGAGCAGCGCTGCGGCCAGGATGTCCTTTTCGACCTGGTTCGAGGGTTCGAATGGACCCAGCAGCCTGTCGAATGACGCGGGGGGCGCCGCCTTGATGATGTCGTCGGCCGGGCTCGGTGTTAGCGGCGATGACCCTTCCTGCGCGCTGGCATGCACATTTGCACGGCACGGTGCCATCCCCACCGTCAGCGCCGCTCCGCAGAGGAACGCGAACCACAGCGTGAGCGTACGACTCATCGTATGCCCTCCTATCGTTGGGTTTCGACGATGTCGGCGCAGGCCTTGCGACGAGTCGATGCTAGTCAATCCCAACGCTTGTATCAAGCGAAAGCAGGTCAGTGTGACGCCCGGATCGTCGGCCACATCGCGGCCGTCCCGCTGCTAATTGCACAGTCGCAGACCGCGGTGACATACAGGTTCACCTCCCGCCGAGCCACCCAGAGGTCATACTGGTGCTGAATTGCCAGCCAGCTCTCAGGGGTCCGCCCGAGGCACTTCGACAGGCGCAGTGCCATCTCCGGACTCACGCCGCTTGCACCTGTCAGCACCCGGTTCAACGTGGACGGCGCCGAGGCAGGGCGCGGTGCTGTAACACCGCGCCCTGCTGACTTCTGCATCGATCACACACCGGTCACCTGAACATCGACCGGCACACCCCCCGTGAGCGTGTTGAACACCGGCGAGAACTTCGTCAGTTCCCTCAGCGCGTCCATGTCCTTCGGGTCCGCCTTGACTCGGAACTTCACACGGATGGCCGTGTAGCCCTTTGGCACGTCCGGGTCCAGCCCGAGGAATCCGCGCAGGTCGAGATCGCCCTCGAGTTCGGACTCGAGTGCCTCGATGCGCATGCCGCGCACCGCAGCGTGCGCCACCATGCTGGTGGTCAGGCAGGACGCCAGCGCGTGCAGAAGGTGCTCGACCGGGTTGGCCCCGTCGTCATTGCCAGCCAGGATCGCCGGCTCATCGGCATCCATGGTGAAGGTCTGCTTGTGCACCATTTCCTGCTTCGCACCGTAGAACCCGGTCACGGTGCTGCGGTTGTGGTTGCCGGCGAGCCACTGGTTGGTGGCCCGGAAGCGGCAGCTGCCGAGCTCCGGATCGGCCTTGATCGCACCGACCGTGCCCATCAGCGTATCGAGATCGACGCCGTTGATGACTTTCTTCATGACGGCCGGCTTGGCCATGTCCTTGCGAATGCTCTGGTTCATGTGGGTACTCCTCTGTCTTTGGTGGTTGGTCCTGGCCGTCTACCCGTTGCATCCGGTGCAGGCGACCTGAGCACAGGATGGCTTGGAGGAGCCCGATGCATAAGATGGATTTCTGACAGAAACGCGCTTTTCATGCCACTTCGTCACGGGCCGGCGGACCTGGCGGGCGCTGCAGCGTTTCAATTTGCGTGCGACCTGCCCTTCCCTGCTCCGCCGCTCGCTGTGTGCTGTTCCGGCGGCCCGCACCCCTGACCGACCGTCGTTACTTCCAGGGGTTGACGCCCGAGTCTTCAGGATGCTTTATCTGGCGAGATCCGACGTCTTGTGTCGGCTCTTCATGGAGCAGTCATGAAACGGAATCAGCGGGGACCGATAGACGTGCTGATCGTCGCCGTGCCCGAGACCGCAGGGTCAGCGCTGTACGGCCTGGTCGACGTGCTCTCCGCCGCGGGCGTCATCTGGCAGACACTGGTGCGTACCAGCGACGAACGGCAGCTGTTCCGGGTGCGGATCGTGTCCACACGGCGCACGTCTTTCAGCTGCGGCAACGGTATTCCGGTGCGACCGGCCGTTGCGATCGCCGACGATCCCTGCGCGCCGATCATAATTCTTCCTGAGCTGTGGCTCGGGCCCGACGAGCCCTTGCACGGACGCTACCCTGCGCTGATCGAATGGTTGCGCCGTCGGTACCTCGCCGGCTCTTCGCTGTACTCCGCTTGCTCCGGCTCGGTGATGCTTGCGGAAACCGGCTTGCTCGACGGGCGCCACGCCACCTCTCACTGGGGCTACCAGGACCTGTTCCGTCGCAGCTATCCCAATGTCCGCTTCGACCCGGCACCCAACCTCGCATACGCCGATGCGGGCGGCCGGATCGTCACGGCCGGCGGCACTACGTCGTGGCACGACCTGGCGCTGCACATCATTGCGCGCCACGCCAGTCCGGGCGAGGCGCTGCGCATCGCGAAGGTCTATCTCCTCAAGTGGCACGATGAAGGTGACCTGCCCTTTGCCTCACTGGTACGCAACCAACCGCACGCCGACTCGGTGGCGCGGCGGTGCGAGAACTGGTTGAAGGAAAACTTTCGTGAGGTCGAGGCAATCAGCCAGGTGGTGTCAGTTGGCAAACTGCCCGAACGGACAATCAAGCGGCGCTTCAAGGCAGCCACAGGCAGCTCGCTGATCGAGTACCTGCAGAACCTGCGCATAGAGGAAGCGAAGCGACTGCTGGAATCGGGCTCGCTTGCCGTGGAAGAGATCAGCGCCGAGGTCGGCTACTCAGACGCGTCGTTCTTCCGCCGCCTGTTCAAGAGGCTGACTGGCCTCTCACCCAGCCAGTACCGACGCATGTTTCAAGGCTTCGCGTGAAAGCGCTCGACACCAGTCCACACCGGCCGGCCCCTGGAACCTGCCGGCACGCACGCCGCGGCCCTCCACCTCAATCGTCCTCGCCTTTGTTCTTTTCCTTCTTCTCCTGCTCGATCTCGCCGAGACGCTGCAGCGCCGCCTTGAACATCCCGGTCGCCTCGGTGCTCGACAGGCCTCGCGCCTGAGCTTCGCGCATGGCCTTCAGCAGCGACTCCTCGAACCGGATCTGCGTCTCCTCACCGACGTGCTTCTCGACATCGCCACTCGCGATGCACAGCACCCCATCCCCGCGCACGGAAACGAGCCCCTCCCAGAGCAGTCGCGCGAACGCCGACTGCACCGCGATCTCGTCGATCGCCATCTCCGCCGCGACGCGTTCGGTGGTCGGCAGCAGCGCGCCACCCGGCAGTGCACCGGACTGGATGTCGGACCGGATCACGCCATAGAGCCGCTCCTCCAGCGGTAGCGCACTCTGCTCGCGCAGCGCCTGCCTCCACCTCCCCGTGCGTGTCGCCCAGTGCTCCGTCACGTCGAACCCTCCATGCGCGATACCTGGCACACTACTAACAGGCCGTGACCCCAGGCGCAACGCGCGCGGGGCACAGCCCACCAGCCGGCCGCGCTCCGCCCGTCGCGCCGACTCCAAAAAGAAACCCCGCCGAAGCGGGGTCCTGTGTCGAGTGCCGGTGAGCTCAGACTGATCGGCGGCGCCTGCTCAATCCCAGCCCCGCGAGACCGAGCCCCAATAGCGCAAGCGTGCCGGGTTCGGGCACCACGCGCAGTGTCATCGAGTCGTTCGCGATTCTGTACGTGTAAGCGCTGCCGGCTGTGAGCCCGAGCGAGGCATAGGTCTGGCCACTGAAGGTCGTCGAGCCGGAGAGCGGGCCGCCGGCGTAGCCCTGCGGCACTGTGATGAATCCGCCAAAAGTGATGACATCGAGCCCGAACCGGTCACCGACGTCAGGGCTGCCGTCAAGATAGCTGCCGGTGCCGAAGGCTCCGGGATTCACCGTAAGCGCGTACAAGTCCACGGAGCCGAAGGGTCCGCCGACCGCCAGGCCGAGCGAACTGTTGATGTACCCGTCCTGAACTCCACCGCCAATCAAGGCAGCGCCGGTAAGATCGTAACTGCCGCTGCCGGTGATGACTACGTCGCCTCCGACCTGACTGATCGTAAAAGTGACTGCGGCATTCGCGCTGCCGGAAGCTGCAAGCGCACCTACGGCCAGCAACCCGAGAATCCTGCTTTTCATTGTTGTGCCCCTGTTGTTCTGTATTGTCCGCGCCTGGAAATGCGGCGCGGGTGACCGAACGGTACACCACTTCAATTGACAGCAGGCGTAAAGAATTCCGACATCGCTTGCGCGACATAATGCGGTCGAGTTTCTCAGGGACCGCTTACGGGATATGTCCGATCAGTGCCCGGCCGTGCGTCGTTGACGACGTCGATCGGTCTTGCGTAGACGTCGGAAGGATCGTGAATGGCCGAGTCCACGCGAGTTTCATTGCGGTGCACCATGATGCCTCCCTGATGAATGCGGTGCCTGAATAGTCGACCCGGGCACGGCAATCGAGTCCCCCTCCCGCGTCGGTGCCACACAAAAGTTGGCGCACTCATCTATCATCGGAGCTTGGGCACAGCGAGGACAGGGAATTGGACAGGGCTGTGGCGGAATCCTCGTCCATGCTGAGGCGGAACGTGTCCCGGTACGCGAAGCCGGACGTCCGCAGGGCCGTCCTGCAACTCGGCACCACGCTGCCGGCTTTCCTGGCGCTCTGGGCGTTGATGGCGCTCACGTTCGAGGCGAGCCGCGGCCTGTGCCTGCTGCTCGCACTGCCGACGGCGGGCCTGTACGTTCGCCTGTTCATCATCCAGCACGACTGCGGCCACGGTTCATACTTCAGGAGCCAGCGACTGAACCAGGGGCTCGGAGCGCTGCTCGGGGTGATGACGCTGTTCCCGTACGAGTACTGGAGGAAGACCCACGCCCTCCATCACGGAACGTCCGGAAACCTGGACCGCCGGGGCTACGGGGACGTGCATACGCTGACGCTGCAGGAATACCAGGGGCTCGGTCCGACACGGCGTCTCGCCTACCGGCTCGTACCGCAGCATGCCGGTCCTGCTGCTGGTCGGCCCGCTCTACCAGTTCCTGCTCAAGCACCGCCTGCCGCTGGACATGCCGCTCGAGTGGAGACGAGAGTGGCGGAGCGTGCTGCTGAACGACCTCGCGCTGCTTATCGCGGGCGGCGCGCTGGTCTGGCTGTTCGGGTGGCGCGCCGTGCTGGCGGTGCAGCTGCCGCTGCTGATGCTCGCCGGCGCGGCAGGCGTGTGGCTGTTCTACGTGCAGCACCAGTTCGAGAACACGTACTGGGCGCGACAGCAGGACTGGAACCCGCAGGCCGCCGCGCTCGCCGGCAGCTCGTTCTACGCGCTGCCCGCCTGGCTGCACTGGTTCACCGGCAACATCGGTTATCACCACGTCCACCACCTGGCGAGCCGCGTGCCGAATTACCGGTTGCGCGAATGCGTCGAGGCGAACCCGCAACTGAAGGCGGCACCGCGACTCACGCTGCGCGGCAGCCTGGCGTGTGCCCGCCTGAAACTGTGGGACGAGGACGCCCGGCGGATGGTGCCCTTCCCGTCGCATCGCACCGCTGCGGTCGCATGACGCAACGCATCGTGGAATATCAGGCAAGGCAAATAGGTGCCGGTGTTACGGTTTCAGTTAGAAATAGGTGCCGGTGTTACGGTTTCAGTTAGTGAACATATCGGGCTGATTTGCGACGGGCGCTGAGGGCGTCTGCTGGCCATGATCGAGCGATCATTCGTTTCGGGATTGCCCGATGCCACGCCAGCGTCGAGTGCACGTGCCGGGCGGCTTGTACCATGCCGTGCTGCGCGGCAACCATCGCCAGGCCATTTTCGCTTGCAGCAGCGATTACCTCTGCTTCGAGGAGATCGTGGCGCGTGCCGTCGAACGCTATGGCGCCAGTCTTTTCGCTTATTGCTGGATGACCAACCACGTCCACCTGGCGATCCAGGTCGACGCGGCGCCGCTCGGCGCTGTAATGGGCATCGTTGCGTCACGCTACGCGCGGGCGAAACAGCGGTCCCTCGCGACGACCGGCCACCTGTTCGAGCGCCGATACCGGGCGCGGCTGGTCGATGCCGAGCGGTACCTGCTCACGCTGGTGCGTTACATCCACCTCAACCCGGTCCGCGCTGGAATGGTGACCCGTCCAGCGGACTATCGCTGGAGCAGCCATAGCGCCTACCTTGGGGCGACCTGCCCGGACTGGCTATGTACCGACCCGGTCCTCGGCAGGCTCGGCGGGTCGATCAAGGTCGCCCGCACGGCCTATCTCCGCTTCATGAACGACCCGCCGGCGTGCACCGATCCAGACGAAGTCAGTCCGATCGTTCGGCGGGGCCGGCCGACTCGAACCGACCGGCCGGACGTGCCGACGCCCGTCATGCACGGCGCGGGGCATGAACGACAAACGCGCAGCCTGAATGACATAGCCGCGGAAGTGGCCGACTCGCGGGCGCTGACGCTAGATGAACTGCGGTCGAAGCGGCGGCGCGGAGGCCTGGTAGAGGCACGCCGGGAGATCGCCCGACTCGCGCTGCTCGAGGGCGCCGCAAACATGTCGCAGGTTGCCCGGTTCCTGAACCGCGCGCCTTCGACACTCAGTGGACAGCTGAACGACCGACCGCCCGACTCGATCGAATCAAGCGAAGAACCGTAACACCGGCACCTTTATCCACCGGCACCTTTATCCCCAGCGGCCTGCTCGGCCGTCGCCTGCAGATCCCAACCGGCCGCCCGGTTGAACCAGCTCATGTACTCGCGGTACCAGCGACTCGCAGACCAGTCGTTGGTCGACCCGGGTGCGAACAGCGGCGCGGTCGTCGTCATCGCAGCGCGGCCGCTGCCCAGCACCGCCGATGGCGGCAACCGGAAGCGGCGGCGAAAGCGGCGTGAAAAGGAGCTCGGGTCGGGATAGCCCCAGGACGCCGCTACCTCGCTCACGCGGACACGATCGGGGTCGGAAAACCGCAGCTCGATGCGGCAGCGCTCGAGCCGCGTTTCGTTCAGAAACCGCGCGACGCCGCCGATCGGCTCGAACAGGCGGTAGACCGTGCTGCGCGAGACACCGAAGTGGCGGCACAGATCGGCCACACCGGACACGCTGCGTATCCGCAGCGTCAGGTACTGCTGCATGGCGCCGAGTGTGACCGGCCTGTCCGGCCCGGCCTCGCGTCCGAGCAACCCGTCCAGGAAACCGAGGAACGCCTGCGCCAGGGCCTCGGCGTCGGCCCGGGGGACCTGTTCCAGGCTGGCCTGCAGTTCACGCCACAGCAGCGACACCATGCGGCCGTCGGGCGCGTCCATGGACCAGGAAATTACGGGATTGCCGACTCCCAGGGCAGAGGCGAAATGCAGCCGGCGGCGCGGAATGAGGATCGACTGCAGGCTCATCGCCGTGGCCTCGGACTCGAAGCCGCAGGCCCAGTCGCGCAGGTTGATGTGCCTTGGCAGCAGGAGCCGGTGACCGACGTCCATCAGCAGCCTCTGCTCGCCGGCCAGTTGCATCTCGAGTACCAGAAAGTCGCTGGCGGCGCCCTGCAGATGGCGCTCGTCCCGCACAAAGCGCATGGGACTCAACGACACGACCGAGAACACCAGGTCGCCGACCTGATAGCCGGTGGCATGAACAGCAAACTCCGCCGGGTCCCCGATGGCTGAGCCCTCGTACAGAGCCTGCGTGAGCAGCGAGAACGCCGCCTGGCGCTCGGATGCGGCAAATTGCTGAGTGTCGAACCGGATCCTCGAGACTCTTTCGGGTTCTGAAGATTGGCTCATCGGTGCCCGGGTCCTGCTGTCGAAGGTTCTAGCTCGGTACCAGACGGGTTGCCTGTGAGACGCCAGGTCAACGAAACACGGGACGCAGAGCCTAACATCGGGAAGAAGCACGGCACTAGACTCTTCAAGCACAACGTAGGGCGTGGCAAGGCAAGCGGCAGTCGCCACCACGCCGACATGACTTGATAGCAATGCCGCTGGGGGAATCCGAAATGCAGACCGCCACCACGCTTGTCCGGTTCGCACTGCGCTGCGCCCCGGCTCTTCCGCTGCTCCTGAACTCGTTCTGGCCGGCCGCCGCCCAGGCCCAGACCTGCGACAGCGCCCAGGGCTGCGCCACCGTGATGATTAGCGGCATGGCCAGCGGCCTCGGCAAGAACGTGGAGGGCGAGGCTTGGGGATGGGTGTTTGGCGGCGGACAGGCGGCGGGCACCTCCGCCATCGTCGGCGAACTCGGCACCATCGAGAACACGTTGACGGCCATTTCGGGCCAGCTGTCCCAAATCGAGCAGGAACTCGCGGATCTCGAGTGCGGCATCGACACCGCCTTCATCAACCAGTACGCCAGCGGCATCCAGTCCTATTTCCAGACCTACCAGCTGTGGGTGGCGGATATGAAGAATGGCGGCACACCGAGTGTCGAGGAGATGTCCGATTGGGCGAACTGCGCGGTCGGCTTCCCGGCCGCAGGGAAGACGTGCGCAATTTCCGGCGGCCTGTCAGTCCTGACAATGATGCAGGCACTGGCCAACGCGGCGTCTGCGACCGCCGGTTCCAAGGGCTCCATTGCCGCCTGTGTCGCGGCCAGCGCCGGGGAGCTACCCACGTTGAACACCCTTGATGACCGGCCCTGGTACGCCGCGAATGTCGAGCCGATCACGGACTGGTACCTCGGCTTGAATGCCCAGGGACTGGCGGTGCTGGTCGAGGCCTGGCATTTCCGCGCCTGGCAGGCGGCCGGGTCGCCAGCGGCGGACAGTGCGGACGACATCTATGACGCCATCTGCCCGGCCGGCGCAAAGACCGAGGGATGCGTTGACCCGATCAATTACTACAACCTGTTCTTCGTCGGGAACGTGAAGTCGCAACTGCGTGCCGGCGGCGCGCCCTACAGCACGGACGAATACCTGATCCTCAACGGCAACAACCCTTTCCTGCTCGCGCGCTCGATAGAAGCCTACGAGAAGGCATTGGATCCCGACAACTCGGCGGGCTGCGCACATACCGCGCCCGGTTCGAGGGACTCCGCACCGCCCTGCGGCAAGACTGTCGGCTACTACAATGATCCGTTCCCGTCGGTGGAATTCGGCCCATACGGATACGGCAGCGTGGATGCCAGCGGAAATGCATACGGGTCCTGGGTTGCGTCACCATTCAGAGCCTTCCAGGGGCTCTTCAACCTGGGTTTCAACACTTTTCCGTTCAGCGGAGTCACGGCCTCGCGCTTCCTGTGTACGCTGAGTTCGAGCGGAGGGAACGCGACGGACTGCCTGCAGGCAAGTAGCGGGGGCCGCCTTCCGGGGGCCGGCCTTCAGGTCGGCAGCAAGATCGTTCAGTTCAGCGACCTGGAGCAATCCTCCGATTTCGTTAAAAACTGGCTCTACGGCAATTCGTTGATCAGGTTCATGGACGGTGGCTTGCACAACACCACTTCCACCCAACCATTCGCGATCAACGGGTATCGGGAAATTTTTCTCACTTACGTTTCTGA
Organism: uncultured Gammaproteobacteria bacterium; assembly: GCA_963712815.1. Lineage (GTDB taxonomy): Bacteria > Pseudomonadota > Gammaproteobacteria > Steroidobacterales > Steroidobacteraceae > RPQJ01. The sequence continues at coordinate 253,764 of CAVQJL010000010.1, read as the reverse complement.
ACCAAATTGCGCACTGCCCGGCCAGAGCCAAGGGGGGTTCTTGTACTACCGCTCTGACGGCACCGACAGCTCCAGTGATCCGGACTACTACAAATTCGAAATTTGTGGGGTGGGTGGAGCTAACGGTAAGGGAGACGATTGGAAAATAAAGCCGCTTTTCGATGTCCGTAACCAGACCCGTCAATATCGTTGGCCGGTGCTGGACTGGTCAACGCTGACCTGCAGCGACGGCTCGTCGGCCGCAGATGCGCTCAACCCGGCTGGCATGCCAACCCTGTGCGGCGCTGACTTCGACGCCTGGTTCGAGAGCATCGTTCCACCCGGTCCGTCGGTCACCTCGTTGTCGGCCGCGGCCGATGTGACACTGAACTCGTCCGCGCCCCAGAGTAACGACGGCGCTGGCTGGTACCTGGCTCTCAATGCCAACCCGCCTCGTGGCAGGCACCAGTGGGCCGTGGTGGGCTTCGACCGGGACGCGTTGCAGACGGCGATCGCCGCCGGCGAGGTACGGGACGTGTTCCTGATGCTGACGCCGATTGCGTTGCTGCCCGCAGGGGCCGAGTTGTCACCGGCGGTGCGGAAAACGGGCACCGATGGTATCCGCATTGCGGCGCACCCATTGCAGGGCGATTTCGTCGAAGGCGACGGCGACCTCGCCGGGGGCAAGTTGGCCAGCGGTACCGGCGCCACCTGGCACTGCGCCGAAGAGGCCGATCCGACCGACAAGCGGAAGGAATGCCTGCAGCGCTGGCCGAACCCCCTGCTGGACCGCAAGGCCGACGTCGTGGCGCAGCAGGCATGGAACCAGGAATCCGCACTGACCTGGGACGTGACGAACCAAGTGGCCGAGGGTGTGACCCAGTGGATCCTCCGGCTGGAAAACGGCATTCCGTTTGCTGACATCGATGGCATGTCCCTGCCGCTGTACTTCTCGCGCGAGGCCGCGGAGGAATTCGGCAACCAGAACCTGGCGCCGAGCCTGCTGGTCATTTTCGAGGACTGATCGCAGCAACCCGATTGGGCAGCAGCCTCAGGATCATCGCCAGCGTCGAGTAGCCCGAGGTTCAATTCGCGGCGCGGGCGCCGCCGGTGCCGTCCGCGCTGCCGGTGAACTCGAAGGGCAGGGGTGATGGCGCTGGCCGCTCGCGCGGCGGGCTCTGCGTCCGGCGGGGCATGCCGGCCGCCGGACTGACGGGCCCGCGGACAGTCGGCCCGAGGCCCGGGCTAGCACTCCTGCCTTGGCCAGGCCTCCGCGTCGATGGTCTCGCGGTAGGCGTGCCAGGTCGCGTGCCCGATCAGCGGCAGCGTGATCCCGAGCGCCACCATGATCCAAGCGAGGCCGGCGCCGCGCTCGCGGCCGACGAACAGCAGCGCAAACCCCGGTGCCACGGCGAGCACGATACATGCCGCCCATACCGCCATCGCCGGCTTGTTGCGCAGCACCGCGTTGACGCTCGTCACCACCGCCGTGACCGTGTCTACGCGCCGGTCCACCAGCATCGGCAGCGAGAACGCCGCCGCCGCGAACACGATCAGCGCGAAAATGGAGCCCACCGCGCTGCCGATGCCGAAGAACGTAAGGTACTCGCGCCAGCCGGGCTGCTCGCCCACGGGAAAGAACACGTGGATTGCCGAGCCTGCGCGCGCCCAGACCAGGAACACCACCATCAGCATCAGCGCGAACACCATCAAGTTGCCGAACACGCGCTGCTCCTCGCGCAGGCAGCGCCTGAGCGAGGGTTTCTCGCCGCGCTCGAGCTGGCTGCTGATCGCGTAGGTGCCGACCGCCAGCACCGGCGAGATGAGGATGAATCCCGACACCAGCGACAGCAGTTCCCAGTAGCCGCCGAACTCGACGGCGATCCACGCCAGCGCGAGGCTCAGCAGCACCACGATCGTGCCGTAGGTCAGGCTCTGGCGCGGCGCGGACCACATGTCGCGCCAGCCCGCGCGCAGCCAGCCGAGCGGTGCGCCGGCCGCGAGCATGCGGCAGGGCGCCACGAAGGGCAGGGCCGCTTCGGGCGGCGCGGATTCATCGGCCATGGCAGTCCCCCCCGCCGGCCACGGCAGCCGGCATCCTTCTTATAGTGCGTCCACCTTCGCGGCGCAGATGAAGTCGTTCTCCGACAGTCCCCCGACCGTGTGCGTGGAGAAGCTCATGCGGCAGTAGTCGTAGCCGACCTCGAGGTCGGGGTGGTGGTCCTCGGCATTCGCGATCCAGGCCACGGCGTTCACGAACGCCATGGTCTCGTAGAAGTCCGCGAAGCTGAATGCGCGGCGGAGGGAGCGGCCGTCTTCCGCCATGCGCCAGCCGGCGGCGAGGCCGGACATCAGTTCCGCGGCGTGCGCCGCATCGAGCGGTGGGGTCCCGGCGGGCATCGGCTGGCTCTTGCGGTCGCGTAGCGCGGTCATGACGGGACCTCCGTGCGGTAGTTGCGCTCGACGTACTGCTCGACGAGCTGCTGGAATTCCTCGGCGATGTGCTCGCCCTTGAGGGTCGGGCCTTTCTCGCCGTCGATGTACACGGGCGCGACCGGGCGCTCGCCGGTGCCGGGCAGGCTGATGCCGATGTTGGCGTGCTTGCTCTCGCCCGGGCCGTTGACGACGCAGCCCATCACCGCGACCGTCATCTCCTCGACCCCCGGGTGACGCTTGCGCCACTCGGGCATGCGGTGGCGCAGGTGCGACTGGATCTTCTGCGCGAGTTCCTGGAAGTAACTGGACGTCGTGCGGCCGCAGCCCGGACAGGCGATCACCATGGGCGTAAAGGAGCGCAGGCCCATGGTCTGCAGGATCTCCTGCGCGACGATCACCTCCTGGGTGCGGTCGCCGCCGGGCTCGGGAGTGAGCGAGACGCGGATGGTGTCGCCGATGCCCTCCTGCAGCAGCACCGCCATCGCCGCCGTCGAGGCGACGATGCCCTTCGAGCCCATGCCGGCCTCGGTGAGCCCGAGGTGCAGCGGGTAGTCGCAGCGCGCGGCGATGTTGCGGTAGACGGCGATCAGGTCCTGCACGCCGCTCACCTTGCAGGAGATCACGATGCGCTCGTGGGGCAGGCCGAGCTCCTCGGCGCGGCGCGCGCTCTCGAGCGCCGAGACGACGATCGCCTCGCGCATCACGTCGTTGCGCCTCGAGCGGCTCGGCGGCCCGCGAGTTCTCGTCCATCAGGCGCGTGAGCAGGTCCTGGTCGAGGCTGCCCCAGTTGACGCCGATGCGCACGGGCTTGCCGTGCCGGCAGGCGATCTCGATCATCTCGGCGAACTGCGGGTCGCGCTTGCTGCCGCGGCCGACGTTGCCCGGGTTGATGCGGTACTTGGCGAGCGCCTCGGCGCAGGCCGGGTGCTCGCGCAGCAGCTTGTGGCCGTTGAAGTGGAAGTCGCCGACGATCGGCACGGAGGTGCCGAGCTGCGCGAGCCGCTCGACGATCGCCGGCACCGCCGCCGCCGACTCCTCGTTGTTGACCGTGACGCGCACGATCTCGGAGCCCGCGTTGGCGAGCGCCCGCACCTGCAGCGCCGTGGCCTCGACGTCGGCCGTGTCGGTGTTGGTCATCGACTGCACGACCACCGGGTGGTCGCCGCCGACCGTGACGCGGCCGACCCGGACCGGCGTGCTGCGGCGTCGAGCGGCGGCGCTCACCGGCCGGCGCCTCCCGGCGCGGCCGCGGCCGACGTGGCCTGCACCCAGCGCTCGACGTTCGCCTCGAGCACGTCGAGCGGGATCGCGCCGCTGCCGAGCACCACGTCGTGGAACGCGCGGATGTCGAACTTCGGGCCGAGCGCCTCGGTCGCCCGCGCCCGCAGCTCCTTGATGCGCAGCTCGCCGATCTTGTAGGCGAGCGCCTGGCCGGGCCAGGAGATGTAGCGGTCGATCTCGTTGACGATGTCGAGCTCGGTCTTGGCGGCGTTGGCCTTGAAGAAGTCGATCGCCTGCTGGCGCGTCCAGCGCTTGTGGTGGATGCCCGTGTCCACGACGAGGCGCACGGCGCGCCACATCTCGTAGGTGAGCTGCCCGAACTTGTCGTACGGATCGTCGTAGAAGCCCATCTCCTCGCCGAGGCTCTCGCTGTAGAGCGCCCAGCCCTCGACGAACGCGGTGGCCTCGAAATTGCGGCGGAACTTCGGCTGCTCGCCGAGTTCCTGCGCGAGCGCGATCTGCAGGTGGTGGCCGGGCACCGCCTCGTGGATCGACAGCACCGGGATCTCGTAGGTCGGCCGCTCCTCGGGCTTGTAGAGGTTCACGTAGTAGTAGCCGGCGCGGCGGCCGTCCATGGACGGCGGCTGGTAGTAGGCCGTGGTGGTGTCGGGCGCGGACTCCGCCGGGATCGGCCGCACGCCGTAGGGCATGCGCGGCAGACGGCCGAAGTACTGCGGCAGCAGCGGGTCGATCCGCTTCGACATCGCGAGGTAGGCCTGCAGCAGCTCGTCGGGATCCGTGTAGCGGAAGCGCGGGTCGGTGCGCAGGAACGCGAGGAACTCCTCGAAGCTGCCCTTGAAGCCCACCCGATCGATCACCTTCTGCATCTCGCCGCGGATGCGCTCGACCTCCCGGAGGCCGATGGCGTGGATCTCGTCGGCTGTCAGCGCGGTGGTCGTGAACCAGCGGATGCGGTTCTGGTACCAGGCCTCGCCGCCCGGCGTGTCCCAGATGCCGACGCTCTGGCGGCAGGCGGGGAGGTACTCGCGGTCGAAGAACTCCTGCAGGCGGCGATACGCCGGCACCACCTCGCCCGCGATGGCGGCGCGCGCAGCGGCCTCGAGGCGCGCCCGGTCGGCGGCCGGGATGGAGGCCGGCATGCGCCCGAGCGGCGCCCAGAACAGGCTCTGCGCCGGGTCGTCCACGACCTGTTTCGCGATCTGCGCCGGGACACGCTCCATGATGATGCACGGCTGCACGAGCCCCCGCGCCTTGCCCTCGCGCAGCAGCGCGATGTTCTGGTCCACGTAGGCGCCGACGCTTTTCAGGCGTGCGATCCAGTTCTCGTAGTCGCGCACGGTCGCGAAGGGCAGCACCTCGGCGATCTGGTGCGCGGACTGGATGCCGCGCCGCTGCGTGATCGGCAGGTACTGCAGTCCCCACGCGTGCGCGTCGATTTCCTGGCGGTAGGTGCGACCGAACAGTTCGTGATTGAGGCGGTCCGCCTCCGAAAGCTCGGCGACCGGGATCGCGGCGAGCGTCTCGAGCACCGCGCGGTCGGCGGCATGACTGCGGGCGCGGGCCTCCGTCGAGAGGTCGGGCCAGCGGTCGTCGAACCGGCGGTCGCCGAGGTAGCTCGCCCGGGTGGGGTTCTCGCTCAGGCCGCGCTCCCACTCGGCGTCGAACAACTGGTGGAGTCTCTCCGCGGCGGTCGGTGCCGCCTCCGCAGCGGCGGGCAGCGCCGCGGCCATCATCAGCAGGCTCATTGTCAGGCCACGCATCGGACCGTCCTGTTCGCTGTTCCGGAGGGGGGTGGAATGTTCGGGTGCCGGCCCGCAAATGACAAGCCGCGCGGGTCAGGCGGCGCTGGCCGGCTGCCCTGCGCTCGGGTAACATCCCGGCCACCCATCGCAAGGCCCGTCCGGAGAGAGACCGACCTCGGTCCGCCGAAGGCGCAACCCGCCCGGAAACGCTCAGGCAAATGTACGGCGTCGCCTGATGGGCTCTGGAGAGCGGCCTCGCGGGAGGCCCACCGAAGGGGTGAGGCGCCGGACCACCGGTACCCGATCTCTCAGGTCACAGGACAGAGGGGCGGCAGGCCGGAGAGGCCTGCCGCCTTTTTTATTGCTCTGCATCCAGGACAAAGACGATGGGATTGCGAACGCCTCTCCATGATGTACACACCGCCGCCGGCGCCCGCATGGTGGATTTCGGCGGCTGGGACATGCCCGTCAACTACGGCTCGCAGATCGAGGAGCACCACGCGGTGCGCCGCGACGCCGGCATGTTCGACGTCTCGCACATGTGCGTGGTGGACCTGCGTGGCGACCGGGTGCGCGACTACCTGCGCCGGCTGCTGGCCAACGACGTCGCCAAGCTCGTGCAGCCCGGCAAGGCGCTGTACTCGTGCATGCTCCGCGACGACGGCGGCGTCATCGACGACCTCATCGTCTATTACCTCGACGATCGCTGGTACCGCATGGTCGTGAACGCCGGCACGCGCGACAAGGACCTCGAGTGGATGCGCGCGCACGCGGGCGCCTACGGGGTGTCGGTCGAGCCGCGCTTCGACCTGGCGATGATCGCCGTGCAGGGTCCCAATGCGCGCACCAAGGCCTCCGGGCTGCTCGAGCCCGCCTTCGCGGCCCGCGCGCTCGAACTCGGCCATTTCTTCGGCGCGGCGTCCGGCCACTGGTTCGTGGCGCGCACCGGCTACACCGGCGAGGACGGCTGGGAAATCATGCTGCCCGCCACGGAGGCGCCCGCGTTCTGGTCGCGGCTGCGCGCGGCGGGCGTCGCGAACTGCGGCCTCGGCGCCCGCGACACGCTGCGCCTCGAGGCGGGCATGAACCTCTACGGCAGCGACATGGACGAGACCACTTCGCCGCTCGAGTCGGGGCTCGGCTGGACCGTCGCCTGGGATCCCCAGGACCGCGACTTCATCGGTCGCGGCGCGCTGGCCGCGCAGAAGGCGCGCGGCGTCGCGCGCAAGCTCGTCGGCCTCGTGCTCGCGGACCGCGGCGTGCTGCGCTCCCACCAGAAAGTCATCGTCCCGTCGGTGGGCGAGGGCGAGGTGACGAGCGGCACGTTCTCGCCGACGCTCGAGCGCTCGATCGCGCTCGCGCGCGTTCCGTCCCAGACCGCCGACCGCTGCGAAGTCGAGATCCGCGGCCGGCTGCTGAACGCAGCGGTGGTGCGCCCGCCCTTCGTGCGCCACGGCAAGCCCGCGATCGCCCTTTGACCTACGGAGCAGACCATGAGCAACGTTCCAGCCGACCTGCGTTTCCTGAAGTCCCACGAGTGGGCCCGCCTCGAGTCCGACGGCACCGTGACGGTCGGCATCTCCGACCATGCCCAGCAGGCGCTGGGCGACCTGGTGTTCGTCGAAGTGCCCGAGGCCGGCCGCCGCGTCTCGGCCGGCGAATCCTGCGCGGTAGTCGAATCCGTGAAGGCGGCCTCCGACGTATATAGCCCGGTGAGCGGCGAGGTGGTGGCCGGCAATGCCGAGCTCGGCGGCCAGCCCGAACTCATCAACCAGGAACCCTACGGCGCCGGCTGGATCATGCGCATCCGTCCGGAAGACAAGGCGCAGTTTGCCGCGCTGCTCGACGCCAAGGCCTACGAGGCCGCGCTCGCGGCGGAAACCCACTGACGGGACGGAACCGACATGCCCTTCATTCCCCACACTGCCGAGGACATCCGCGAGATGCTCGCGGCGATCGGCGCGCCGAGCACCGAGGCGCTGTTCGACGAGATCCCGTCGGCCCTGCGCGCCGGGTCGCTCGACGCGGTACCGCCGGCGCTCTCCGAGATGGAGATCGGCCGGCTGATGTCGGCGCGCGCGGCGTCCGACGGGCAACCGCTCAACTTCATCGGCGCGGGCGCGTACGACCACCACGTCCCGGCGGCCGTGTGGCCCATCGTCACGCGCGGCGAGTTCTACAGCGCGTACACGCCCTACCAGGCCGAGGCCAGCCAGGGCACGCTGCAGCTGCTGTACGAGTTCCAGTCGATGATGGCGAGCCTGACCGGCATGGCGGCCTCGAACGCGTCGCTGTACGACGGCGCCACGGCGCTCGCGGAGGCCTGCCTGATGGCGGTGCGCACGCACCGCAAGTCGAAGTCGCAGCGGATCCTCGTGCCGGTCGCGCTCAACCCGACCTACCGCCAGGTGCTGCAGTCCGTCGCAGGCAACCAGAACCTGGCCTTCGAGCTGCTGCCCTACGATGCGGGCGGCGGCCACACCACCGCAGCGAGCCTCGACAAGTACCGCGGCGAGGACATCACGGCGCTGGTCATCCAGCAGCCGAACTTCTTCGGCACGCTCGAGGACGTGGACGCGCTGACGGACCGGGCCCACGAGGCGGGCATGCTGGTGATCGCCGCGGTCAACCCGACTTCGCTCGCGATCGTGAAGCCGCCGGGCGAGTGGGGCGCCAAGGGGGCCGACATCGTCTGCGGCGAGGGGCAGCCCCTCGGCGTGCCGTTGTCCTCCGGCGGCCCGTACTTCGGCTTCATGACGACGCGCATCGAAAACGTGCGGCAGATGCCGGGCCGCATCGTCGGGCGCACCGTGGACCTCGACGGACGGCCCGGCTTCACGCTCACGCTGCAGGCACGCGAGCAGCACATCCGCCGCAGCAAGGCGACCTCGAACATCTGCACCAACCAGGGGCTGCTGGTCACGGCGGCCACGATCTACATGGCGCTGCTCGGACCCCGCGGGCTTGCCCAGGTCGCAGCGACCTGCATGGACCGCTCGGCCGAACTCGTCGAGGCGCTCACGCGGGTGCGCGGCGTGCGCCTCGCCTTCGACCGGCCGCGGTTCCACGAGGCAGTGCTGCTGCTCGACCGCCCCGTGCGCGGCGTGCTCGAGGCGCTCGCGTCGCGCGGCATCGTGGGCGGCTGCGACATCTCGGCCCAGTACCCGTCCCTCGGCAACGCGCTGCTCGTGTGCGCGACGGAGACCCGCACGCCCGAGGACATCGCGACCTACGCACGTGCGCTCGCCGACGTGATGCAGCACAGCGCGGCCGCGGCCTGAGCCGCGCCCTTGAGGACACGCCCATGAACGACAAGCTGATCTTCGAGCACTCCCGCACCGGCCGCAGCGCCGAGGCGCAGTACCCGCAGGCCGCCACTGCCTCCCGCGTGCCGGAGGCGCTGCGGCGCAGCACGCCACCGTTGCTGCCCGAGGTTTCGGAGCTGCAGGCGGTGCGCCACTACACGCGGCTGTCGCGGCTCAACTTCTCCATCGACACGCACTTCTACCCGCTCGGGTCGTGCACGATGAAATACAACCCGCGTGCCTGCAACCAGTACGCGATGCTGCCGCAGTTCCTCGGCCGGCACCCGCTCGCGCCGGAATCCACGGGGCAGGGGGTGTTGCAGTGCCTGTACGAGCTGCAGGAAATGCTCAAGGCCGTCACCGGCATGCGCGGCGTGTCGCTCACGCCGATGGCGGGCGCGCAGGGCGAGTTCGCCGGCGTGGCGATGATCCGCGCCTACCACCGCGCCCGGAACGACCTCGCGCGCAACGAGATCATCGTCCCGGACGCGGCCCACGGCACGAACCCGGCCACCGCCACCATGTGCGGCTGCACGGTGCGCGAGATCCCCTCGCTGCCGAGCGGCGACATCGACCTCGACGCGCTGCGCGCAGCGGTCGGCCCGCACACGGCCGGAATCATGCTCACCAACCCCTCGACGCTCGGCGTGTTCGAGCGGCGCATCGGCGAGGTGGCGCAAATCGTGCACGAGGCGGGCGGGCTGCTCTATTACGACGGCGCCAACCTCAACGCGATCCTCGGCAAGGTGCGTCCCGGCGACATGGGCTTCGACGTCATCCACATGAACCTGCACAAGACCTTCTCGACGCCGCACGGCGGCGGCGGACCGGGCTCGGGCGCGGTCGGCGTGGGCGAGCGGTTGCTGCCGTTCCTGCCCGTGCCGATCGTCGGGTTCGACGGCCAGCGCTACCGCTGGCTCGGCGAGAAGGACCTGCCGCAGAGCATCGGCCGGCTGTCGGCTTTCATGGGCAACACCGGCGTCCTGCTGCGTGCGTACGTGTACATGCGCATGCTCGGCCGCGAGGGCATGCACCGCGTGTCCGAATTCGCGACGCTGAATGCCAATTACCTGATGGTGCGCCTGTCCGCGGCGGGCTTCGAGCTCGCCTATCCCGGCCGCCGGGCCGGGCACGAGTTCATCGTGACGCTGCGTCGCGAGGCGCGCGAGCACGGCACGACCGCGATGGACTTCGCCAAGCGCCTGCTCGACTTCGGCTTCCACGCGCCGACCACCTACTTCCCGTTGCTCGTGCCTGAGTGCCTGCTGATCGAGCCCACCGAGACCGAGTCGAAGGAGGAACTCGACGCCTTCGTCGAGGCGATGGTCGCCATCCGCGAGGAGGCGCTGTCCGACCCGGCGAAGCTCAAGGGCGCGCCGTACACGCTGCCGAGACGCCGCCTCGACGACGTGCGCGCCGCCAAGCAACTCGACATCGCCTGGAAGGCGGCCTGATGCGGGAGGGTCGCCGGCCGCAGGGGCTCACGCGCCTGCGGCTCGCGACGCTCAACTCGCTGCGCGGGTTGAGCCACTGCTATCGCAGCGAGGCGGCCTTCCGCCAGGAGGTCTGGCTCGCCTGCGTGCTGGTGCCGGCCGGGCTCTGGCTCGGCGACAGCGGTGCCGAGCGCGCCCTGCTGGTGGGCGCAGTGCTCATGGTGTTGATCGTCGAGCTGCTCAATACCGGCATCGAGGTGGTGGTGGACCGGATCGGCACCGAGCACAACCACCTGTCGGGGTTCGCCAAGGACCTCGGCTCGACTGCCGTGTTCTTCTCCCTCATGCTGCTCGGCGTTACCTGGGCGCTCGTGCTGCTGGCCTGAGTTCCCGCCAACCGCCCGCCCCAAACCAACGGTCTTCTCATGACGGCAATCATCTGCGGCTCGATCGCGTTCGACACGGTCATGGTCTTCCCGGGCCGCTTCCGCGACCACATCCTTCCCGATCGCATCCACCTGTTGAACGTGTCGTTCCTGGTGCCGAGCCTGCGCCGCAACTACGGCGGCTGTGCCGGCAACATTGCCTACAACCTCGCGTTGCTCGGGGGCAAGGGCGCGCCCATGGCGACCGTCGGCCACGACTTCGCGCCCTACGCCGAGTGGCTGCGCGAGCGTTCGGTGGACCTCACCCACGTGCGCGAGGTCAGCGGCGAGTACACGGCCCAGGCGTTCATCACGACCGACCTCGACGACAACCAGATCACGGCCTTCCACCCTGGCGCCATGAGCCACGCGCACCTGAACCGCGTCCCGGAGGATGCCGGCGTCACGCTCGGCGTCGTCGCGCCCGACGGTCGCGACGGCATGCTGCAGCACGCGGCGCAGTTCGCCGCGGCGGGCATCCCGCTGCTGTTCGATCCCGGCCAGGGCCTGCCCATGTTCGACGGGCCGGAACTGCTCGACTTCGTAGGCAAGGCAACCTGGATCGCGGTCAACGACTACGAGGGCCAGATGCTGGCGGAGCGCACCGGCCTTTCGCTCGGCGAACTGGCGCGGCGCGTCCGCGCCCTTATCGTCACGCGCGGCGCCGAGGGCAGCGTCATCCACACGGACGGTGGGCAGATCCTGATTCCCGCGGTGCGCCCCGAAGCGGTGGTGGACCCGACGGGTTGCGGCGACGCGTACCGCGCGGGCCTGATCTTCGGGCTGCAGCAGGGACTCGACTGGGAGACCACGGGCCGCATCGCCTCGCTGATGGGGGCCATCAAGATCGCGCACGCCGGCACGCAGCACCACCGCTTCACCCGCGGCGAATTCGACGACCGCTTCCACGCGGCGTTCGGTCGGCGGCTGTGATGCGCGGCGCCATGGCGCTGGCCTGGGCCTCGCTCGCCCTGCTCGCCGGCGTGCTGCCGGCGCCCGCGCGCGCCGACACCGCGGCCTGGGAGCAGACCCTCTCGCGCATCGCGCCCTCGGTGGTCACGATCGAAGTCGACCAGACGCGCGCCTTCGACACCGAGTGGAACCAGTCGTCGCAGGCCACCGGGTTCGTGGTCGACGCGGAGCGCGGCCTGATCCTCACCAACCGCCACGTGGTCACGCCGGGTCCGGTCGTGGCGACGGCGATCTTCCAGAACCGCGAGGAGGTCGAGCTGCGCGCCGTGTACCGCGACCCGGTGCACGACTTCGGCTTCTACCGCTACGACCCGGCCAAGCTGCGCTACGTGCAGCCGCTGGCGCTGCCGCTGTATCCGCAAGGCGCGCGCGTGGGCACTGAAGTGCGCGTGCTCGGCAACGACGCAGGCGAGCAGCTGTCGATCCTGGCCGGCACGCTCGCGCGGCTCGACCGCTCGACGCCGGAGTACGGCGTCGGCAAGTACAACGACTTCAACACCTTCTACCTGCAGGCGGCGTCCGGCACATCCGGCGGTTCGTCGGGCTCCCCGGTCATCGACATCGAGGGTCGCGTCGTCGCCCTCAACGCCGGCGGCAGCACCGGCGCAGCCTCGAGCTTCTACCTGCCGCTCGGGCGGGTGAAGCGTGCGCTGGAGCTGATCCGCGCCGGGCAGCCGGTCACGCGCGGCACGCTGCAGGTGGTCTTCGCCTACACACCGTACGACGAGCTCGAGCGCCTCGGCCTGCGCCCGGAGACTCAAGCCGAGGCACGCAGCGCGGCCTCGCAGCTCACCGGCATGCTGGTGGTGCAGGAAGTGCAGCCGGGCTCGCCCACCGAGGGCGCGTTGCAGCCCGGTGACATCCTGGTGCGCGTCAACGGCCGGCTGGTCACGACCTTCGACCCGCTCGCCGAGCTGCTCGACGAATCCGTCGGCCGCACGATCGAGGTCGAGGTCGAGCGCGGTGGCGAACGCATCGTCCGGTCGATCGAGGTGCAGGACCTGCACGCGATCACTCCGGCGGAGTACCTGGAATTCGGCGACGCGGTCGTCCACGCGCTCTCGTACCAGATGGCCCGGCACCTGAACGTGCCGGTGCGCGGCGTGTATGTCGCCAACCCGGGGTACGCGCTCGGGGCCGCGGGCGTGCCGCGCGGCGCGGTCATCGAATCGGTCGGCGGCCAGCCGGTCGCGACGCTCGCCGAGTTCGAGACGGCCATCGCCTCGCTGCCGGACGGCGGTCGTGCAGCGCTGCGGTACAAGACCCTCGACGATCCGCGCGGCACGCAGACGCGCGTGATGCGCATGGACCGCCGCTGGTTCCCTGCCCAGCACTGCCGCCGCGACGACGCGACCGGCTACTGGACTTGCCGCGAACTGGCGCCGCCGCCGGCCGCGCAGGCCGAACCGCCGGCGCGAACGACGTTCGTCACCACGGGTGATGCTGTCGCGGACCGGCTCGCGCCGTCGCTGGTGCTCGTCAATTTCGACATGCCGTTCTCGGTGGCCGGGGTCACGGAGCGCAACTATCACGGCACCGGCGTGATCGTCGACGCGAAGCGCGGCCTCGTGGCCGTGGACCGCAATACCGTCCCGGTCGCGGTCGGCGACGTGCGCATCACGGTGGCCGGATCGGTCGAGGTGCCGGGCCGCGTCGAATACGTCCACCCGTTGCACAACCTGGCGCTGGTGTCCTTCGATCCGGCCCTGCTCGACGGCACGCCGATCCGGGCCGCGAAGCTCGATCCTCGCGAACTCGTGCCGGGCGAGTCGGTCACCGTGGTCGGGTTGAGCGGCGATTCCCGGGTTCGCGCACTCGCGACGACGGTGTCGTCTGTCGAGAGCGTGAACTTCCCGCTGTCGCGAACGCTGCGTTTCCGCGAATCGAACCTCGAGGTGGCTACGCTCGTGAACGCACCGACCGACTTCGACGGCGTGGTCGCCGGGCGCGACGGCCGCGTGCGCGCGCTGTGGTCGAGCTTCGCGACGGAATCCGGCCGCGATTTCGTGCAGGTCAACCGGGCGATGGGCGCGGGGCTCGTGATCGAGATGGCCGAGGCGCTGAGCTCGGGCGCGCCGCTGTACTCACTGGAGGCGGAGTTCGAGTCCGTGCCGATCTCGGCGGCGCGCAAGCTCGGGCTCGACGACGCCTGGGTCGCCCGGCTCGAGTCGCTCGACGGGACGCAACGCCAGGCGCTGCGCGTCGCCCGCGTGACGGCGGGATCGCCCGCCGCTGGCGTGCTGCGCGAAGGAGACCTGCTGCTCGCGGTGGACGGTCGCCCCGTCAATCGCCCGCGCGCGGTCGAGCGCATGACGCGTGCGCCGCGGGTGTCCGTGACGGTGCTGCGCGACGGCCGCGAGGCGACGCTCGAGGTGGCCACGGCGCCGCTTGGAGGGGGCGACATCGATCGGTTGCTGGTGTGGGCCGGCGCCGTGCTGCACGCCCCCCACCGGGCGATGGCGACGCAGCGCGGCATCCCGCCGGAAGGCGTTTTCGTCGCCTTCTTCTCGTACGGATCGCCCGCGACCCGTTACCGGCTGTTCGCGGGCCGCCGCATCGTCGAGGTGGACGGCCTCCCGGTGCCGGACCTCGACGCGTTCATCGCCACCGTGCGGGGTCGGCCCGACCGGTCGTCGCTGCGACTCAAGACCGTCACGTGGAACGGCTCCACCGAGGTGATCACCCTCAAGCTCGACCGGCACTACTGGCCGACCTACGAGCTCGTCCGGACCGCGCAGGGCTGGGAGCGCCGGCCGCTGGACTGACCCGGCCTTCGGTGGCGTCGGCGCCACGGGAGCGACCCATGCGTGCTGGACAGCACGCTGTCATTGCGTTGGATCTTCGCGACAGCTTGGGTAGTATCGGAACGTTGATCCGACGTTTGGGGGCGTCGATCGCTGCGCGGCGGTTCCATCAGCACAAATCCATCGCCCGCGCTTCGACGCAAGAGTCGTCCAACCAGAAACCGGTGAGGTCGCCAAGAATGTCCCGCTATTCCCGTTCCGCGCTCCTGAGCGTTGCGGTTGCCGCCGCGCTCGGGCAGGTCTCGACCACCGCCTCGGCCCAGGGGCTCGAGGAAATCATCGTCACGGCGCGCAAGACAGAGGAGGCGCTGCAGAGCGCTCCCGTCGCAGTCTCGGCCTTCACGGCCCAGGCGATCGAGCAGCAGGGCCTCGTGAGCATCAACGACATCGCCGACTTCACGCCGGGCCTGTCGTTCTCGCAGGCCTTCGGCCGCACGACGGACCGTCCCGTGATCCGCGGCCAGTCGAACGTGCTCGCCGGCGTGCAGTTCGGCGTGGAGTCGGGCACTGCCTACTTCATCGACGGCGTGTACTTCCCGGGCGACATCCAGGCCATCGACTTCAACTCGCTCGAGCGAATCGAGGTGGTCAAGGGCCCGCAGAGCGCGCTCTACGGCCGCAACACGTACGCGGGCGCCATCAACTTCATCACCCGCATGCCTACGGACGACCTCGAGGCGACCGTGCGCGCCTCGGTTGCCCAGTTCGGCGAGCAGGACTATTCGTTCTCGGTCGGCAGCGGCTTCCTGGGCGACACCCTCGGCGTGCGCCTCAACGCGCGCAGCTACTCGTACGACGGCGAGTACAAGAACTCGCTCACGGGCCGGAAGGTGGGCGACGAGTCGACCGATTCGATCGGGCTCGCCGTGTACTGGCGGCCGACCGACGACCTGCGGATCCAGGCCACCGGCTTCTACCGCGAGGACGACGACGGTCCGCTGGCGCTGTTCCTGCAGGGCGCGAACGACAACAACTGCCAGCCGGGCTTCCGCTCGACCCAGTATCGCGACCCGGCCGGCCCGGCGACGACGGGCGGTAACCCGAACCAGTACTACTGCGGGCGCATCCGCCCGGGCGTCGTGGCGCTCAACACCGACCCGCTCCCGGTGTCGGTGGGCGGCGTGACCCAGGTGCGCGACGGCACGGCGTTCGATGGCGTCGAGACGGACGAATGGTTCGGCACGCTGCGCGCGGACTGGGACATCGGCGGATCGGGCTGGGTGGTGACCTCGCTGTCGGGCTACCGCGACTACGAGAACCTGTTCGGAACCGACAGCGACCACTCGAACGCCTTCACTTTGATCCCGAGCTTCATTCCGGGCACCGGTCTGGTCTTCCCGCCCGCCAGCGAGGAGCCGCTGTTCGCGAACACCAACCGCAACGACACGCGCAGCGTCTCGACGGAACTGCGCATCGCGAGCCCGCAGGACCGGCGGCTGCGCGGCCTCGCCGGCGGCTACTACTTCGACCAGGAGGACGACGGCAGCGACCTCACGTTCGAGCATCCGCGCGGCGGCGGCACGGCGGACTACACCGAGACCGTGGAAAACTGGGCGGTATTCGGCCTGCTGGCTTTCGACATCACCGACCGGCTGACCCTCACTGGCGAGATCCGCTACATGGAGGAGACCAAGGAGCGCACCGAGTACTGCTCGACGGTCAACTACAACTGGCTCACCCGGCGCTGCGCCACTGCGGCGGGAGTTCCCAACGCCCTGCCGCTCGGGGCGGAGCGCTACAACGACTCGGCGGACTTCGACTCGACCACTCCGCGGATCACGCTCGACTACCAGATCAGCGACGACTGGATGGTGTACGGCGTGTTCGCGCAGGGCGCCAAGCCCGGCGGACTCAACGGCGTGGCGGGCCTGTCGATCGACAAGCCCACCTACGATCAGGAGGAATCCGACAACCTCGAGCTCGGCACCAAGGTGACGATGTTCGACAACCGCGTGCGCATGGGACTGGCCGTCTACTTCACCCAGGCCACCGACGTGCAGTTCACCCAGTCTGTGCCCTCGGCGACCGGGCAGGGCGCCGTGACGTCGGTCGTCACCAACCAGGGCGAAGGCGAGATCATGGGCTTCGAGTTCGACATGCAGGCCGCGATCACCGACGCGATCACGATCTCGGCGGGCTATGCCTACACCGATACCGAGATCACCAAGGGCTGCGACGACTTCGAGTACACGCTCAACACCGGCGGCATCATCTACGACCCGGCGCTCGGCAACGTCCCGGAGTGCAACATCGCGGGCAACAGTTATCCGCTGGGCTCCGAGCAGCAGGCGAACCTGTCGATCAATTACGACGCGCCGATCGAGTGGGGCAGCGGGCTCTCCCTGATCAGCAATTTCGGCGTGTCCTACGAGGACAGCAAGTTCGTGCAGGTGCACAACCTCGCCGAGACGGGCGAGACCACGCTCGTCAACCTGCGGCTCGGCATCCGCAGCGACGACGGCTGGTCCGTCGTGGCCTTCGGCCGCAACCTCACCGACTCCGACACGATCCCGCTCGCGACGCGCTGGTTCGACCTGCGGACCGGCACGCTGCGCTCCTGCGCCACCTTCGCGCAGCCCTGTGTGCCGACCGTTCCGGCCCAGGGCACGGCCGGCGGCGCCGACGTGGGGTCGCCGCGCGGCTTCTTCGGCGCCCTGCGGCGCGGCCGCACCTTCGGTCTCGAGTTCCGCTACGACTTCAAGCTCTAGGCGGAGCCCGTCCCGGATCAGCGGGGCCGCGCGAGCGGCCCCGTTTCTTTACGGCTATCATCTCGCGATGGTCACGGCCCGCCTTCCCCAGGACGAGATCGACCGCGCAGTGGAGGCGCTGCGCGACGGCGAGGTCGTTGCGTTCCCCACCGAGACGGTCTACGGCCTGGGCGCCGATGCGCAGAACCCGGAGGCCGTGCGCCGGGTGTTCGAGCTCAAGGGTCGACCGGCGACCCATCCGCTGATCGTGCACATCGACCACCCGCGCCTGATCGAGCGCTGGGCGCTCGAGGTGCCGCCCGCGGCGCAGGCGCTGGCCGAGCGTTTCTGGCCCGGACCGCTCACGCTGGTGCTGCGTCGCGCGCCGGCCGTGGACCTCGCCATCACCGGCGGACAGGAGACGGTGGCCGTGCGCGTGCCGGGGCACCCGGTCGCGCAGCAGCTGCTGCGCGCCTTCGGCAGCGGCATCGCGGCCCCGTCGGCCAACCGCTATGGCCGCGTGAGCCCGACGCGAGCCGAGCACGTTCGCGAGGAGTTCGGCGACGCCGTGAAGGTGATTCTCGACGGCGGCGACTGCAAGATCGGCGTCGAGTCCACGATCGTCTCCTGCGTCGACGTGGAGCCGCGCGTGCTCCGGCCGGGCGTCATCACCCTGAGCCAGCTGCGTTCGGTCGTGCCGGAGATCGCCGAGGGCCCGGTGGCGGTGGTGCCGCGCGTGCCCGGCTCCGACGCGAAGCACTACGCCCCTGCGACGCCGCTCAGCCTCGTCAACAGCGGGGCGCTCGAGGAAGTGGTGGCGCAGCTCACCTCGGGCCACGGCAAGGTGGCCGTGCTCGCGATGCGGCCGCCGAGGGTCGCCAACAAGTTCATGACCTGGATCAATGCCGGGCGCCGCGCCGACGTCTATGCCCGCGAGCTCTACGTCAACCTGCGCACGCTCGACAAGTCGGGCGCCCGGGAGATCCTCGTGGAGGAAGTGCCTCCCGGCGAGGCGTGGGAAGCGGTGCGCGACCGCCTGCGGCGTGCGGCATCGGCCGAGAACCTGGTCACCGTGGATCCGGACATCGCCGCGCTGCGCGCGGACTTCGGCGAGGACACGGGCGTCCCATGACCTTGCCGGGGCGCCGTGGACGGGCGGCTCCCCGTCGGCTCGCTGCGCGAACGCTCGCAGCGCTCGCCGCCGGGCACGGCACGCCGTTGCTGGTCGTGGACTGCGACGTGATCCGTCGCCAGTACCGCGACCTCGCGGCCGCGCTGCCGGGCGTCGGCCTCTTCTTTGCGCTCAAGCCGCTGCCGCACGCGGCCGTCGTCGCGACGCTGCGCGACCTCGGCGCCGGCTTCGACGTGGCCACGGCCGGGGAGATCGCGCTCGTGCGTTCGCAGCGCGTGGCCGCCGGACGCTGCATCCACACGCACCCGATCAAGCGCGACGCGGAAATACGCGCGGCACTTCGTTTCGGGATTCGCCGCTTCGTCGCCGACAACCCGGACGAGATCCGCAAGTTCGTCCCGTACCGCCGCCGCGCCGAGCTGCTGCTGCGGGTGTCGTTCCGCAGCCCGTCCGCCGTCGTGGACCTCTCGCGCAAGTTCGGTTGCGAGCCGGCCGCGGTGGCGCCGCTCCTCGAGCTCGCGGGCAGCCTCGGCGTGCGCGTGCGGGGCTTGAGCTTCCACGTGGGTTCGCAGGTCGCCGATTCGTCGAAGTACGTCGAGGCGATCGACGCCTGCCGGGAAGTCATGTTGCAGGCCGCCGGGCGCGGGCTCGCCCGCCTCGACGTGCTCGACATCGGTGGCGGCTTTCCGATTCCCTACGGCAGCCCCACCGAGCCCATCGACCGCTTCTGCCGCCCGATCCGCCGCGAGCTCGCCACGTTGCCGCAAGGGGTCGAGGTCATCGCCGAGCCCGGGCGCTTCATCGTCGGACCGGCGGGGACCTGCGTCGCGGCCGTGGTGGGCCGCGCCCAGCGCGAGGGCCGCTGGTGGTACTACCTCGACGACGGGCTGTACGGCTCCTTCGGCGGGCAGCTCTACGATCACGCGCTGTACCCGATCGATAGCCTGCGCACGCGGGGCCCGCGCCACCCGTGCGTACTGGCGGGCCCGACCTGCGACAGCATCGACGTGGTCCGCGAGGACATTCCGCTGCCGGAGCTCGAGATCGGCGACCTCGTCGCCGGCCGCATGATGGGAGCGTACACGGCGGCGTCGGCGACCGACTTCAACTTCATCCCTCGGGCGAGAGTCGTCGCCGTAAACGAGGACAGGAGAGCCCCGCATGCGCGTTGAGATCTTCGATCACGTGGCCGGTGCGCGCGCGGCGCGCGGCGTCGCGGTCGTCGTGGACGTGTTCCGCGCCTTCTCGGTCGCTCCCTACGCCTTCGACGCGGGAGCCGCCCGCGTGCTGCCCGCCGGCGAGATCGACGAGGCGCTGGCGCTTGGCCGCCGCTTCCCCGGCGCGCTGCTCGCCGGCGAGCGCCACGCGCGCCGGCTGCCCGGGTTCGACGCGGGCAATTCGCCGACCGAGATCCGCGCGCTCGACCTGCGTGGCAAGGTCCTCGTGCACACCACGCATGCCGGCACCCAGGGGCTCCTGAACGCCACCGGTGCCGAGGAGGTGATCACGGGCTCGTTCGTGAACATCTCGGCCGTGCACCGCTACCTGCAGGCCCGCCTGCCTGCACAGGTCTCGATCGTGCGCATGGGCCACGAGGCACGCGAGCGCTGCGCGGAGGACGACCTTTTTGCCGAATGCCTGCGGCTCATGCTGGCGGGGGAGCCGGCGCCGCTGGCCGAGGTGCGCGAGCGGTTGCGTGATGCGCCGGCCGCAGTCAAGTTCTTCGACCCGGCCTGCGACTGGGCCCCGCGCGAGGATTTCGACTACTGCACGGACGTGGACCGCTTCGATTTCGTGCTGCGCTTGCGCCGCGCGGCTGGCGAGCCGCCGGAACTCGAGCGGCTGGGCGGCGCCTGATTTCCTCCGGAGGCTCGCATGATCCGCAACGTGGTCTTCGACATCGGCGGCGTGCTGGTGCGCCTGCGCTACCAGCCATTCATCGACTACCTCGCCTCGGCCGGCATCGACATGACGAACCTGCCAGCCTGGCTCGAGCGCGTGGACCTCGCGGCGCACGAGCGTGGCGAGATCACGGGCGACGAGTTGCTCGGTCGAGTGGCTGCGATGGCCGCGCGGCCGCTCGAACCCGACGAGCTGCGGGCGCGCTGGCTCGACATGTTCGACCGGGCGCAGGAGATGTTCGACCTGGCATCGGGGCTCATGGGCGAGTACCGGGTATTCCTGCTGTCGAACATCGGCGATATGCACTGGCGGCACCTCGACGCGCTGTACGGCCTCGAGGCGCTCACGCACGGCGTGGTCGCGTCGTTCCGGGTCGGCGCGGTCAAGCCGTCCGCCGCGATCTACCGCGAGGCGGAGCGGCGCTTCGAGCTCGAGCCGGCCGCGACCGTGTTCGTGGACGACCTGGCGCCGAACGTCGCCGGCGCCGCGGCCTGCGGCTGGCGGACGATCCACCATCGCAGCCCGGCCGAGACGCGCGCGAGCCTGCGGGCCCTCGGCGTGCGCCTCCCCGCATGAGCACCGCCATCCACCGGCGCGTCGAGGACTGCCGGGCGGGCGCCGATCCGACGGCCATCGCGCGCCTGCCGACCGGCTGGGCCGTGATGGGCGACCCGCAGGTGTTCGCAGGCTACTGCCTGTTGCTGCCCGACCCGGTGGTGCCGCACCTCAACGTGCTTGCGCCCGGCGCGCAGGCGGCGTTCCTCGCCGACATGGCGCGGATCGGGCAGGTCGTGCTCGGGCTGACCGGTGCCGTGCGCATCAACTACGCGCTGTTCGGCAACCTCGAGCCCGCGCTGCACGCGCACGTCTTTCCGCGCTACGCGGACGAGCCCGGGTCGCTGCGCGCCGCGAATCCCTGGGGCTACGACTGGGCGGCGGCCCGCCGCTTCGATCCGGCGGTGGACGGGGCCCTGCAGGCGGGCCTGCGGGAGCGACTGTCGGCCTACTGAGCGGTCGGCCGCGTGCCGCGCTGGTCCTTGAACACGGCGCCGTCCTTCATCACGAACGACACCCGCTTGAGTACCGTCACGTCCCGCAGCGGGTCGCCCTCGACGGCGATCAGGTCGGCGCGCTTGCCGGGCTCGAGCGTGCCGACGTCGGCCGAGAGGCCGAGCAGGTCGGCGGCGTTGACGGTGGCCGCCTCGAGCGCCTGCGCGGGCGTCATGCCGTTCTTCACCATCAGCTCGAACTCGTCGGCGTTGCGGCCGTGCTTGCTCACGCCGGCATCCGTGCCGAAGGCGATCTTCACGCCGCGCGGCACCGCCTTGCGCAGCGACTCGCCGGTGATGCGGATGCGCCAGTCCACCTTGGCGCGCACCGCGGGCGCGTAGGCGTTCGGGTCGGCCGCGATGCGCTCGAGGTAGCCGTTCACGGTCGAGAGCGTCGGCACGTAGTAGGCGCCCGACTTGCGGAACAGCTCGAGCGATTCATCGTCCAGCGTCGTGCCGTGCTCGATCGAGTCCACCCCGGCGGCGAGCGCGATCTTCACGCCGTCCACGCCGTGCGCGTGCACGGCGACCTTCTTGTCGTAGAGGCGGGCGGTGTCGACGATCGCCTGCACCTCGTCGTCGAACATCTGCTTGCCGAGCCCGACACCGATGCGGCTGTTGACGCCGCCGGTGGTCGCGATCTTGATCACGTCCACGCCGCGCGCCACCTGCAGGCGCACGGCGCGACGGCAGGCGTCGGCACCGTCGCAGAGGTTGTCGTGGCGATCCAGCGCGTCGCGCAGGTCGTCGCGGAAGCCGAGGGCGGGATCCATGTGGCCAGAGGTGGTCGAGATCGAGGTGCCCGCATCGACGATGTTCGGCCCCACGACCTTGCCGGCGCGGATCGCATCGCGCAGAGCGAGCGTGATGCCGTCGCGGTCGCCGAGGTTGCGCACCGTGGTGAAGCCCGCGCCCAGCGTCTTGTGCGCATTGGCGAGCGCGTTGTAGGCCTTGGCGGCAGGGTTGAGCTGTACTTCCTCGAGTTGCGACAGCACGCCACCGGTGTCGGAGGTGAGGTGCACGTGGCTGTCCACGAGACCGGGCAGCACGTAGTGGCCGCGCAGGTCGATCACCTCGGCGGCGGCAAAGCCCGCGGCCGCGGCCGCCACGTGCCCGTCGCGGACCTCGATGACGCGCCCGTCGCGGATCAGCACGGTGCTCGCGCCGCGCGCCGGCCTGCCGGGGCGATCGAGCAGTTGCCCGGCGTGCACGATCACGATGCGCGGCTCCGGCGCCTGGGCGAGGGCGGGTGCGGCAGCGGCAAGGGCGGCGACGGCAAGGGCGGTTACGGTGCGAAGCATGCCTGCGGTTCTCCTCGGGAAGAGTCGGGTTCGGCCGGGACGGAAGGATCGGGCTGTGGTGAGGCGGCGCGGCTTCAGCCGGTGCCGGACTTGAGCGCTCGCACCAGTTCCCCGAGCGTGCCGAGGGGTGCCGAGCAGGTCGTTCCCCGGCACAGGTAGGCCACCGTGCCCGCCTGCGGACGCTTGTCCGCGAGCGCGACCGGCAGGCACGCGGATTCCGATGGAATCGCGAACACGAGGCGGCGCGGGTCGAACAGCTTGTCGAGCTCGGCGCGCCACGCGGCGAGGTCGGCCTCGGGACCGCGCAGCACGACCACGGCCGGCGGCTCGGTGTGCTCGTCGAGCGCCATGAGCAGGCTCGTGTGCGCGTGCGGGTAGCGCTCGATGAGGGACCACGCGGCGCGCAGGGTCCGCTCGGCGGCATCGAGATACCGCGGCTCGGCGAGCAGGTAGCCGAGGCGCAGCAGCAGCCGGGCGGCCACGCCGTTGCCCGCGGGCGTCGCGTCGTCGCCGAAGGTCTTGGGGCGCAGGATCAGCGACTCGTGGTCGTCGGCGGTGAAGAAGAAGCCGCCCGCCGCGCGGTCCTCGAAGTGCTCGAGAATCGCCTCGGCCAGCTCGATCGCCCACTCGAGCCAAGGGCCGTGCCAGCGGGCCTGCAGCAGCTCGAGGAGGCCCCAGCCGAGGAAGGCGTGGTCGTCGAGATAGGCGGGGAAGCGCGAGCGGCCGTCCTTGTGCACGGCGAGCAGCCGGCCGTCGTACCAGCAGTGCTCGCGCAGGAAGGCCACGGCGCGCGCGGCGGAATCGACGCAGTCGTTGCGGTCGAGCGCGCGTGCCGCCGCCGCCATGCCGGCGATCGCGAGGCCGTTCCAGCCGGTGAGGATCTTTTCGTCGCGGCCGGGCCAGACGCGGCGGTTGCGCACCTCGAGGAGCTTCGCCCGGGCGGCATCGAGCGCCGCGTCGGCTGCGGATTCGTCGAGCCCGGCCTGCGCCGCAACCTCGGCCAGCGGCTCGAACGCGTGCAGGTGCCAGCGGCCCTCGAAGTTGGCCTCGCGGTCGAGCCCGAAGCGGCGTGCCAGCACCTTGAACTCGCGCTCGTCGAGCAGGGCCCGCGCTTCGTCCGGCGTCCAGACGTAGAACCTGCCTTCGTGGCCTTCGGAGTCGGCGTCGAGCGTCGCGTAGTAGGCGCCGTCCGGATGCTCCATGTCGCGGCGGATCCAGTCGGCGGTCTCGGCGGTCACCCGGCGGAACAGCGGATCCGCCGTGGCGACGGCCGCCTGCGCACTCACGGCGAGCAGCTGGGCGTTGTCGTACAGCATCTTCTCGAAGTGCGGGATCATCCAGTACTCGTCCACCGAGTAGCGGCAGAAGCCGCCGCCGAGCTGATCGTACAGGCCGCCCTCGGCCATGCGCGTAAGCGTCAGCGTGGCCATGTAGAGCGCCTGCAGGTCGGGCTGGTCGTCATCGGCCGACGCGCGCCAGGTGCGCAGCAGGAACTCGAGGTTCATGGGGTGCGGGAACTTGGGTGCGCCGCCGAAGCCGCCGAACCGCCCGTCGAAGTCGCGCTGCAGCGTGGCGCGCCCCGCGGCGAGCGGCGCACGCGACAGCGCCGTGCCCGTGCCGGCCGGCGCGGGCAGCAGCTGCCCGAACACTTCGACCAGTGCATCGCCCTGGCGGCGGATCTCCTCGCCGTGCTCGCGGTAGTACTGCGCGACTCGCGTGAGCACCTCGCGGAAGGCGGGCATGCCGTACTTCGGCTCCGGCGGGAAATAGGTGCCGCCGAAGAACGGGCGGTGGTCCTGCGGCGAGAGGAACATCGTGAGAGGCCAGCCGCCGCCGCGCTGCGTGAGCATCTGGTGCGCGGTCTGGTAGATGCGGTCGAGGTCGGGACGCTCCTCGCGGTCCACCTTCACGTTCACGAACAGCTCGTTCATGAGCGCCGCCGTGTCCGCGTCCTCGAACGACTCGTGGGCCATCACGTGGCACCAGTGGCAGGCCGAGTAGCCGATCGACAGCAGGATCGGCTTCTCCTCGGCCACGGCGCGCTCGAGCGCCTCCGGGCCCCACGGATGCCAGTCCACCGGGTTGTCGGCGTGCTGGCGCAGGTAGGGACTGGTCTCCTCGGCGAGACGGTTGCGCGTCGCGCGCTGGGATCTGCTCTGCATGGTCGGGGGAGGGCGCTCGGCTCGGATAGAATGAGGAACTATAACGGAACGAGGCTTCCACGATGACCCACGCTCATGAGGCGCCAAGCGCCGGGCCCGAGCTGCAGGAGCTGCCCGAGCTGCGCCTGAAGCCGAAGGAGGGGAGGCGACTCGGCGCCGGGCACCTCTGGGTGTTCAGCAACGAGGTCGATACGCAGCGGACGCCGCTCACGGCCTTCGCATCCGGCGCGCTGTGCCGGGTGATCGGCGACCGCGATCATTTCATCGGCTACGCCTACGTCAATCCGCACGCGCTCATCTGCGCCCGCATCCTCGGGCGCGACCCGAATCACCCGCCGGGCAAGTCGCTGCTGGTGCACCGTCTGCAGCTCGCCCTGGCGCTGCGCGAGCGCCTGTACGCGGCGCCGTTCTACCGGCTCGCCCACGGCGAGTCCGACGGGCTGCCCGGGCTGGTGCTCGACCGCTATGGGGACGTGATCGTGGGGCAGGTCGGCACGGCCGGCATGGAGACGCTCAAGGCCGATGTCGTCGCCGCGCTCGAGCAGGTGGTCGCGCCGCGCGCCGTGGTGTGGAAGAACGATTCCGGCGCCCGCGACCTCGAGGGGCTGCCCTCGTATGTCGAGACCGCGCTCGGCGAGGCGCCGGCGCAGGTCGAGGTGCTGGAGAACGGCGTGCGATTTCGCGTGCCGATCGGCACGGGCCAGAAGACGGGCTGGTTCTACGACCAGGCCTCGAATCGTGCGGCGTTCCTGAAGTACGTGCACGGGCTGCGCGTGCTCGACGTGTTCAGTTACCTCGGAGCCTGGGGTCTTGCGGCGGCGCGCGCCGGGGCGGCCGAGGTCACCTGCGTGGACTCCTCTGCGCCGGCGCTGGAGCTGCTGCAGGCGACCGCCGAAGACAACGGCCTCGCGGTGCAGACGCGGCGCGGCGATGCGTTCGACGTGCTTGCTGCGTTGCGCGAAGCAGGCGAGCGCTACGACGTGGTGGTGGTCGATCCGCCCGCGTTCATCAAGCGTCGCCGCGACATCCCGAAGGGCCAGGCCGCCTACCGCAAGCTCAACCAGCTCGCCATGCAGCTGCTGCCGCGCGACGGTATCCTCGTCTCGTGCTCCTGCTCGCACCACCTCGCGCAGGACGAACTGATCGGCGCGATCCAGCAGGCGGGGCGGCACCTCGGACGCTTCGTGCAGGTCATCGAGGTGGGCGGTCACGCGCCGGATCACCCGATCCACCCGGCGATACCTGAGACGCGCTATCTCAAGGCGCTGACGTGCAGGGTGGTGCAGGAGTGAGGGAAGGGCGCGCGGAGCTCCGCGCGCTCCTCGACGAGCCTCGATCCGCCCCGGCTTTCGTAGGTAGCGCTACGACAATGCCCAGGTCACCAGTGCGCCCGCTACCGCACCGAGCACGGCGCAGGTCACCCCGAGGGCCAAGCTGTCCGCACGACCTACTCGGGCCGGATCACGATCATCGGGTCGAGCGCGATGGCATCGGTCTCGCTGGTCGAATAGACCGAATACTTGATGTTCTTCGGGGCTCCGGCGCTCAGCACGGTCTTCTTGCCACCGGGTGCATGTTTCACTTCCAGAGACGGGGCGTTATCGGTGCCGAAGGGACCGTCGTCCTCCGGGGGGGTGAAAGGAAAGATCCAATTGTCCGGTGGTGATTTGTCGAGGTCCTGGAAGATCACCCGGAAGACGTCGCTTCCGTTGGCTGTCCACACGATCTCAGCCCCCGGAGGCAACATTGCGTTGCCGCCGTCGCCACGTCTTTGGCCGTTGCCTGGACCTGACGGACCTCGCCGGTGCGATGGGTTTCGATATCCAACTTGATCGTCGTCATTGCCACCCTCCTTGCTTAACGGCCGTTGTTATACCCGCGCGCGTGCCGGCCGGATGACGATCATCGGGTCGAGCGGATCGACGTCGTCGCGTGCATCGTCGACTGCGACCTCGTACTTGATTTCGGACGGGCCCGTCTCGACACAACTCGAGGGTAACGCCATTCCCGGCAACACGGAGGAAAGGCCCGCGCGAATCGCGACCGTCTGGCTCAGCCGTGAAGGGCCAGATCGCCTTTCCGCTGGAAAGATCGAAAAAGGTCACGCGGTAGGCGGCGATGTTGCCCGACGACTGCCATGCGATCCGGGTCGAACCGGTGACGAGCGTGTTGCCGCCAAGACCGCTATCGCCGACCGTCGCAGTCACTTGCAGCGGTCGCGTCGGGCGCGTCCCGAGCGTAATCGTCAGCCACGTCTGCCGTCGAGCAGTTGTCCGTCGTCATGACTGTCAACCTCCCTTCAGTGGATTGACTACTCGCGCCGCGTTGCCGGCCGCCTGAACCGCTGCCCCCACCGCCGGGTC
The DNA here is from genome assembly GCA_963712815.1 of uncultured Gammaproteobacteria bacterium. Taxonomy (GTDB): domain Bacteria; phylum Pseudomonadota; class Gammaproteobacteria; order Steroidobacterales; family Steroidobacteraceae; genus RPQJ01. Next base: position 226,830 of record CAVQJL010000010.1, on the reverse strand, counting down.
GCGCAGAATCCCGCATGAACTCCGGGTCGGCGACTAGAAGAGCTGCCGGATAGCCGTCCTCCAGCGCCTTGAGCGTCTCGGCGACCGCGTCCGCGGTTCTCCCGAGTTCCTTGTACACCAGCGCTGCGTAGTAGTGGGAGTTCAGGTCGCCGATGGGCGCCGACCCGGCGGTCTCGAGTTCGGCCTTGCCTGGGCGCGTCTCGCCCTGCCGGACGAGGAAGTATGCGAGCTGAGTGCGGGTTGCGATCGAATCAGGGTTCACGCCGAGGGCCGCCGCGCGAGCTCCGTCGCCCGTTCGTATAGGCTGCTCGCGAGCTCGCCCTTGCCCGTCGCACGGCGGTACGCGTCGCCGAGGTTGCCCCAGAACTGGTGAGTCCTCCGGCGCGAGCCGGCTGGCCTGCTCGAACATGGCCACCGCGTCTTCGTAGCGTGCGGCGTAGTAGTAGTTCGTGCCCGTGTTTGAATAGCCCTCGCTCGTCGGTGCGATCTCGACCGACTGCCGGAATGCATCGGCGGCTGCGTCGAAGTCGCCGCTGCAGGAAGAGGACGCCACCGAGATTGCTGAGCAGCGGGCATTGCGAGGCGCGAGCGCGACGCCGCGCCGGTACTGTGCGATGGCCTCCCGGACCGCCCCTGCTCGTATAGAAAGCCCGCCGTAGGCGTCATAGACTTTCCAGTATCGCGGCGCAGCGGATGGCCTGCTGGAAGTTGCAGGTCCGCCGGCTCAGGCCGTCCCTGCAGCTTGAGTGCGCATTCCGAGTCCGAGGTGTGCGTCGACGCTGTCCGGGTCGAGTTCGATCGCTCGGCGATACTCCCGCTCGGCCCACTCGTGCTGCCCGGTCGCGACATAGAGCATGCCGAGGGCAGCGTGCACTTCCGGTAGTCCGCTATCGAGCCGGGCAGCCTGCTCACAGGCGTGCTTCGGCGTCCGCGACGTCCTGCACGGTCCTCACCTTCATGTAGCGCTGCACGTGAGACTCGCAAAGGCCTGCGTAGGCCTCGGCATACGTTGGATCAATGGTCGTCGCTTCCTTGAAACGCTGCACCGCCCGATCGAGCGAGGTCGCGTCGGTCGAAGTTCCTCAGTTCGCTGACACCCTGCAGGACAAGCCTCGTACGCACCCCGGTCAACGGCGCCGCGGCGCTGCATTCTTTCGAGAGTCTCGGGCGCGAGCACGATCTTGAGCGCCTCCACGACCGAGCCTGTGATGTCGTCCTCGACGCTCGGCAAGTCCGCGATCGGGCGACGGTAGGTGTTCGACCACGCGTGGGTGCCGCGCGGGCACTCGACGAGCTGGGCGGTGATGGCGAGCGTGTCGCCATTGCGCCGGAGACTGCCCTCCACCAGGTATTTCACGCCCAGCTCGGCCGCGATCTCGCAGATCGCCATCTTCCGGCCCTTGAAGCTGAATGCCGAGGTCCGCGACGCGACCTCGAGGTCCGGCACGCGGGTCAGCAGGTTCGCGAGCTCCTCGGCGAGGCCGTCGCCCAGGAACCCGTTGGCGGGGTCGCCGCTGAGGTTGTCGAAGGGCAGCACGGCGATGGAGCGCTCCGGCGCCGGCGTCGTCTCGCCCGCTTCGTCGCGGTGGGCCGTCCTGGAAATGCCGGAGTTGCCGAACCACCAGAACAGCGCGCCACCGAGCAGCAGCAGGCCGAACAGGATCAGGAACTCGGCGGCGGTCACCTGTTGCTCGCCCCGATCGCCGTGGTACCAGGCGACGACCAGCACGATCGGCAACCCGATCAGGGACGTAAGCGTGGCGAGCTGCTGCAGCAGCGGCGGCCAGCCAAATGTTCCGGTGAGGTATTCGAGACCCTGCAGCAGGCCCCAGGTGAACAGCCCGTAGGCCACGCCCCACTGCACCACCTTGCGGCGGCGCAACGTCTCCCAGAGAGCCTCGATCCTTCCGATGCCCGCCTCGGTCACTGCTCTCGTCTCCCCGGCACCCCTGACGACTCGGGACGGAACACCCGATCGGCCGATACCCGCCCCAGCACTCACGCAGCAGTTTGCCTAGAATACGCGCTTCATGTTCGTCTATCCCCACCCCGATCCCATTGCCCTGTCGCTCGGGCCGCTGCAGGTCCGCTGGTACGGCCTCATGTACCTCGTGGGCTTTCTCGCGGCGTGGTGGCTGGCGCGCCGGCGCGCGGCGCGGCCGGGCTCGACGTGGACGCCGACCGAGGTGGACGACCTGATCTTCTATCTGCGCGCTCGGCGTGATCCTGGGCGGGCGCCTCGGGTGGATCCTGTTCTACGGCACCGAGCGCATCCTGTCCGACCCGCTCGGCCTGCTGCGCATCTGGGAGGGCGGCATGTCCTTCCACGGCGGGCTCGTCGGCGTGCTCGTCGCGCTCGCGATGTTCGCGAGTCGCCGCGGCAAGCGCATCGCCGACGTGTTCGACTTCACCGCGCCGCTGCCGGCCATCGGCTTCGGTGCCGGGCGCATCGGCAACTTCATCAACGGCGAGCTGTGGGGCAAGCCCACCGACGTGCCCTGGGCGGTGGTCGTGGACGGCGTGCCGCTGCACGCCTCGCAGCTCTACGAGGCGTTTCTCGAGGGGCTCGTGCTGTTCGTGATCCTGTGGTGGTTCACGGCGAGGCCCAGGCCGCGCCTCGCACCGTCGGGGCTGTTCCTGCTGTGCTACGGGGTGTTCCGCTTCGCGGTCGAGTTCGTCCGCGTGCCGGACGCGAACCGCGGCTACCTGCTGTTCGACTGGATGACGATGGGGCAGATCCTGTCGCTGCCGATGATCGTCGCCGGAGCCTGGCTGCTCGCCGTCGCCTACCGCCGCCGAGCGCCGTCCGGCAACTACGCCTGAGCCATGCGCCAATACCTCGACCTGATGCGCCACGTGCTCGACCACGGCGCGCGCAAGACCGACCGCACCGGGACCGGCACGCGCGCCACCTTCGGCTGGCAGATGCGTTTCGACCTCGCCGTGGGCTTCCCGCTCGTGACGACCAAGAAGCTGCACCTCAAGTCGATCGTGCACGAGCTGCTGTGGTTCCTGCGCGGCGAGACGAACGTGCGGTACCTGCGCGAGCACGGCGTCACGATCTGGGACGAGTGGGCCGACGCCGACGGCGAGCTCGGACCCGTGTACGGCGTGCAGTGGCGCTCGTGGCGCGGTGCCGACGGCCGCACCGTCGACCAGATCGAGGCGGCCGTGGACCTCATCAAGCGCGACCCGCACTCGCGCCGCATCATCGTCAACGCCTGGAACGTCGGCGAGCTCGACCAGATGGCGCTCACGCCCTGTCACGCGATGTTCCAGTTCTACGTCGCCGGCGGCCGGCTCTCGTGCCAGCTCTACCAGCGCAGCGCCGACATCTTCCTCGGCGTCCCCTTCAACATCGCCTCCTATGCGCTGCTCACCCACATGATGGCCGCAGCAGTGCGACCTCGCGCCGGGCGAGTTCATCTGGACGGGCGGCGACTGCCACCTCTACCTCAACCACCTCGAGCAGGCGCGGCTGCAACTCGGCCGAGAGCCCTTGCCGCTGCCCACGCTCGTCCTGAAGCGCCGGCCCGACTCGATCTTCGACTACCGCTACGAGGACGTCGAGATCGCCGGCTACCAGTCACATCCCGCCATCAAGGCTCCCATCGCCGTATGAAGAAGGCCAAGCAGACCCGCAAGACCGCCACCCACCACGCCCACATGCGCCACGCGGCCCGGGTGGTCGCGACGCCCCGGCGCGCGCCGCTGATCGAGGTGCGCCGCTCGCGCATCCACGGCAGCGGCGTCTACGCGGCGCGCCGCATCCGCAAGGGCACGCGCATCGTCGAGTACCTGGGCGATCGCATCTCGCACGCGACGGCCGACGCCCGTTACGAGGAGAAGGGCCAGGACGACGGCCACACCTTCCTGTTCATCGTGGATGGCCGCGTGGTGATCGACGCCGGCGTGGACGGCAACGAGGCGCGGTTCATCAACCACTCCTGCGACCCGAACTGCGAGACCGTGATCGAGGACCGGCGCGTGTTCATCGAGGCGCTGCGAACGATCCAGCCGGGCGAGGAACTCGGCTACGAGTACGGGCTCACCTGGGAGAGCACCGACGACCCCGAGGAACTCGCACGCTACGCCTGCCGCTGCGGTGCGAAGAGCTGCCGCGGCACGATGCTGGCCGAGAAGCCGACGGACGCGAAGCCGGCCCGCAAGAAGCGTCGCGCGACGGCCAAGCGGCCGGGCGGCGCAGGCGCGGACGCGACGAAGCGCGCGCGACGGTGACGCGACTGTCGATCGTGGTCGCCGCCGACGAGCGCGGCGGCATCGGTCGTGCCGGCGGATTGCCCTGGCACCTGCCGGCGGACCTCAGGCGCTTCAAGGCCCTCACGATGGGCAAGCCGATCGTGATGGGCCGCCGCACCTGGGACTCCATAGGGCGGCCGCTGCCTGGCCGGCGCAGCCTCGTCGTGTCGCGGCAGGTCGGGCTCGCGATCGAAGGGGCCGAGGTCTTCGGCTCGCTCGAGCAGGCCCTCGACGCCGCGGCCGATGTGCCCGAGGTGTGCGTGATCGGCGGCGCGGAGCTTTATCGCCTCGCCCTGCCTCGGGCCGACGTAGTACACCTCACGCGCGTGCACGCGACGGTCGAGGCGGACACCTTCCTGCCCGCGCTCGATCCGTCGGAGTGGGAGGAAGTATCGAGCGAGCGCCATGAGGACGACGAGCGGCACGCCCATCCCTACAGCTTCGTGACGTTGCGTCGCGCTCACAGCCATCGTCGAACTTTCCTGCAGTAGAGCGCGAATTCCGCGCCGAACAGCTGCTCGAGCGCGCGCTCCTCGCGGGGAATCTGGGACTGGTTCATCCACGCGACGAACGCCGGCACCCCGAGCACTGCCAGCGGGTGCGCCAGCCAGGCGGCCCATCCGAGCAGCACGATCGCGAGTCCGAGGTACATCGGATTGCGCGTCCAGCGGAAGATGCCGGAGGTCACGAGCGCGGAGGCCTTCTCCGGCCGCAGCGGATTGACGGTGGTGCGGGCGCGCCGGAACCCGGCCACGCCTGCGAGGGCGACGGCAGCGCCTGTGAGTGCCAGAACGAGCGCCGCCACGCGGCGGGCGGGCAGGTCCACGGCAAGCGCCGGCGAGAGTCGGGTCACCAGCCACATGGGCGCGGCGACGCACAGCAGCGCCGCCACCGGCGGCACGCTGCGACCGCGGGCAGCCTGCCGTGTGCTCGGGGGATCGTCGTTCACGACGTCGCGAACTCGGTGCACAGCGCATCCACGAACCGCCAGGCGTCCTCGTAACCGTTGTAGAAGGGCACGGGAGCGGCGCGGATCACGCCGGGCTCGCGCCAGTCGGGCACGATGCCGCGCGCGCGGATGCCGTCGAACGCCGCCCGTGCGCGGTCGCGCCCGCACTCCAGCCGCAGCGACAGCGCGGCACCGCGCGCCTCGCGGTCGCGCGGCGTGAGGATGGTCACGCGCCCGGCGAGTTGCGCATCGACCAGCGTCTCGAGGTAGCCGGTGAGCGCCACCGACTTGGCCCGCAGCGCCGCGAATCCCACGGACTCGAAGTGCTCGAGCGAGGCCACCACCGGCGCCAGCGCGAGGATCGGCGGGTTCGAAAGCTGCCAACCCTCCGCGCCCGGCATCGCGACGAACTCCGGGTCCATGCGGAAGCGCGTCGCGCGATCGTGGCCCCACCAGCCGGCGAGGCGGGGCAGGTCGCTGCTCTGGGCGTGGCGCGCGTGCACGAAGGCGCCGCCCACGGCGCCCGGGCCGCCGTTCACATACTTGTAGTGGCACCACACGGCGAAGTCGGCGCCGGTGTCGTGCAGCGCCACCGGCACGTTGCCGATCGCGTGGGCGAGGTCCCAGCCGACCGTGCAGCCGGCGCGGCGGGCAGCGGCTGTGATCGACGGGACGTCGAGCACCTGTCCGGTCAGGTACTGCACGCCGGGCAGCAGGACGGTCGCGATTCTCGGACCCTCGTGCTCGATGACTGCGATCACGTCCTCCGTGCGCAGGCAGTCCTCGCCGGCGCGAGGCTCGATCTCGATCAGGTCGCGCTCCGGGTCGAGGCCGTGGAAACGCACCTGCGACTCGGCGGCGTAGCGGTCGGACGGAAACGCCGGCCGCTCCACCAGCAGCGCCGTGCGCTCGCCCGCGGGGCGGTAGAAGCTCGCGAGCATCAGGTGCAGGTTCACGGTGAGCGTGTTCATGGCCACGACCTCGGCCGGTTCGGCGCCGACGAGGTTCGCCATCGCCGGTGCGGCGCGCTCGTGGTAGCGGATCCAGGAGTGGCGTGCCGCGAAGTGCCCGTCCACGCCGAGCGTGCGCCAGTCGCGCATCACCTCCTCGACGAAGTCCGCCGCGAGCGTCGGCTGCGCGCCGAGCGAGTGCCCGCAGAGATAGACGAGCTCGCGTCCCCGTTCGTCCTGCGGCAGCACGAAGCGCTCGCGCCACGCCCGCAGCGGGTCCGCGGCGTCCAGCGACTGGGCGTGCGATCGGTCGAGATTCATGGCGTCGCCTCCGAGACTGGGTAAAGCACGGGCCGGCTCGGCGCGGCGTCGGCGCCGAAGGCGGGCACGTGCAGTTCGAGCAGGTGCAGCCCGTCCCGCGCGGAGTCCGGGATGTAGGCGAGTTCGGTCACCAGCGCGCGGCCACGCCGTGCCTCGGCGGCATTTCGCGCTCCCGGCGGCAGCCCCCAGAACACGCGGTGCGCAGCCAGCACGCCGCCGTCATCCGCGCGGTCGAGGCTCGGCAGGTCGACGACCAGCGATTCGACGTCGCGCTCCACGATCCAGCGCATGGCCGCGGGCGTGAAGTAGGGTGCCGGGCACGCGCCCGCGTAGGCGCGCCCACGCTTGGCCGGATCGTTCGGCAGCGTGCGCACGACCAGTGCCGTCCACGGGTCGTCCGTCCAGCCTCCCGCCGCGTCCGCGAGCGACGCGCGCGTCAGCACGAGGTCGGCGTCGTCGTGCCGGCCTGCCGCCGCTTCCGCGACCGCGTCGAGCCGCTCGGGACGCACCGTCACGAGCAGCGCAAGCGCGGGTGCGACCGGCGTCAGGCTCGCCACCTGCGTGTCGTCTGCCGTCAGGTGGCCGACGCACTCGGTGTGCGTGCCGTGGCAATGGGGCGCGAGTGTGTAGACCCCGCAGTTGCAGCTCGCACCGCTCGCGACCGCGCCGCTCCACGAGCCGGCGCGCATCGGCTCGGCGAGCGCCGGCCGGTCGGCGAAAAAGCGCGGCTGCGGGCCGGGGAACTGCAGCGCGATCGCAAGGTCCACTGGTGAGGAGTGGTCGGCCTGCCAGCGCCGTCCGTGGGTGGTGAACTCGAGTACGAGCATGGCGGGCGCTGCGGGACGCGATGGCTGGGCGGAAGCGGACGTGTGGCAGTATAGACGTGCGTCCCTGATCCGGGGCAGGAGGTCGGTCCGATGAAACGCGCGTCGCTGGGTGGTGTGATTGCGGGCCTGGCGCTTGCGATCGCCGCGTCCGTGCAGGCGCAGGGCCAGGTGCCGGAGGCGACGACGGCTGCCGACGGCGGGGGTGTCGTCAACGCCGTTTGGATCGAACGCGACGTCACGCTCCACTACATGGGCTTCACGAGCTACTACTCCTGCGACGGGTTGCGCGGGCAGGTCAGGCGTATCCTCCAGGAGCTCGGTGCCCGCCCGGGCTTCAAGGTGACGACCCGCAACTGCATACGACTGACGGGCCCCGAGTTGTCGCCCTCCGTGCGCATCGTCGCCGCCCTGCCCGTTGAAGCCACGCCGGAGGTGCTCGCCGAGCTCGCGAGCGACGCCTCGAAGCGCGAGCTCGCGGCTCGGGTGCAGGGCAAGTCCCCGGACGAGGCGACCGGGCAGTTCCCGGCGCGGCCGAAGCGCGTCGAGTTCGTCAGCGGCGGGATGAGCTTCCTGAAGGACGGCGACTGCGAACTCATGGAGCAGATGCGTGACCGCGTGTTCGGTCCCCTCGGCGTCAAGTTGATCGACTCGAGCATCCATTGCGTCCCGCGCCAGGTCTCGATCGGCGCGATCCGCATGACGGTCGAGGTGCTCGAGCCGGTGCCGGCTCCGAACCCGGTCCCATGACGGCTCCAAGGTCGATCTTCGTCACCGGCGCGGCCCGGGGCATCGGCGCGGAGACCGCGCGGCTGTTCCTCGCCAACGGCTGGCGCGTGGGCGCGTCCGACGTGAACGCCGATGCGCTCGCGACGCTCGGTCGCGAGCCCGGTAGCGAGCGCATCAGCACTCACCCGGCCGACGTCCGCGACTTCGCCGCGATCGAGTCCGCGCTCGGCGACTTCGTCCGGTCCACCGGTGGCCGGCTCGACGCGGTGTTCGCCAACGCCGGGGTGCTCTTCATGGGGCCCGACGAGCGCATCACCCGCAGCCAGAAGGACCTGCTGGTGGACGTGAACGTGCGCGGCGTGATCCACACCGTCGACGCGGCCTTCCCGTACCTTGCGCGCACGCCGGGCGCCCGCGTGGTCGCGATGAGCTCGACCTCCGCCGAGTACGGCTCGCCCCACCACGCGGTCTACGGCGCCACCAAGTTCTTCGTGCGCGGGCTCACCGAGGCGCTGGACATCGAGTACCGCGCGCACGGCATCCGGGTGGCCGGCATCTACGTGCCCTACGTGCAGACCGGGATGGTGTTCGACGCGGCGGTGAAGCCGGCGTCCATCGAGCGCCTCGGCGTGAAGATCCCGCCGCGGCGCGTCGCCGAGACGGTGTGGCGCGCGGTCAACGGTCGCCATCGCGTGCACTGGCGCGTGGGGCTCGATGCGAAGCTCATCAACGCCGCCGTGCGGCTGCTCGGGGGCGGCGTCGCGCCGATCTACGCGCGGATCATGCGCGGGTGAACGCGGCGGGCGCGTCGGCCTGCCGGCGCGCGGTCAGAACACGGCCGGCAGCGTGCTCGGCACCGCGACCGGCGTGCCCGCCAGGTCCAGCCGCTGCGCCGTGAGTGTTCCGCCCCACACGCAGCCGGTGTCGAGACCGAGCACGCCGTTCTCGTCCACGTAGCCGAGCGCGGACCAGTGCCCGCAGACGATGCGCGCGCCCGCCCAGCGGCGCCCGGGCGCGCGGAACCACGGCACCGCCCCGGCCGGCATCTCCTCGAGCGGGCCCTTGAACGCGAGCAGCATCCGCCCCGACGAATCGCACACGCGCAGGCGGGTGAGCGCGTTCACGACGCAGCGCAGCCGGTCGTCGCCCTCGAGGTCGTCCCGCCAGCGGTCCGGCTGGTTGCCGTACATGGTCGCGAGCAGGCGGCCGCAGTGCTCGCCGCGCAGCGCCGACTCGAGCTCGGCCGCGCAGCGCCGCGCGACGGCGATGTCCCACTGCGGCGGCAGCGCGGCGTGCACCATCGTCCAGCCGATCGAATCGTCGTGGTGCAGCAGCGATCGCGACTGCAGCCAGTCGAGCAGTCGCTCGCGGTCCGGCGCGTCGAGGATCGGCTGCAGGGTGCGGTCGCCACCTCGCAGCTTCGCGCCACCGCGCGCGACCGCGAGCAGGTGCAGGTCGTGGTTGCCGAGCACGACCCGCGCGTCGTCGCCGAGGCCCGCGACGAACCTCAGTGCCTCGAGCGAGGCCGGGCCGCGATTGACGAGGTCGCCGACGAACCAGAGCTGGTCGCGGCCGGGCGCGAAGCCGATGCGCTCGAGCAGCGCCTCGAGCTCGACCAGGCAGCCCTGCAGGTCGCCGATCGCCCAGACCGCCATCGGCGGTCAGTGCAGCAGGCCGGGCACGGCGAGCGTGAAGGGTGCGATTGGCGCGTCGAAGTGCTCGCCGTCGTCGGCCACCATGCGGTAGCGACCGTGCATCGAACCCACCGGCGTCTCGAGGATCGCGCCACTCGAGTACCGGAAGCCCTCGCCGGGCTCGAGGTGCGGCTGCTCGCCGACCACGCCGTCGCCCACGACTTCCTGCACCTTGCCGTTGGCGTCGGTGATGATCCAGTGCCGCGACAGCAGGCGCGCCGGCACCTTGCCCTCGTTGCGGATGGTGATGGTGTAGGCGAACACGAACCGCCCGTCGCCGGGGCTCGACTGCTCCTCGACGAACTGGGTGACGACGTCGACGCGGATGGCGTGGCTGGTGGTATTCATGCGTTCGGTTGCCAGGGGGGTCACTCGCGCTGCAGGCGCACGGCGAGCACGTCGCATGGCGCCGCATGCAGCACCGTGTCCTCGGTGAAGTTGAACAGGATCGAGACCCCGTGCCGCTCGCGGCTGCCGATCACGATCAGGTCGATGGCGCGGGTCTGGGCGATGCGCACCACCTCGGTCTTGATGTTGCCGGTGTTCACGAGTCGCTCGCAGTTCTCGAGACCGAGGCGCGCTGCAAGCTCGGCGATGCGCACGCGCGCGCGCTCCAGCAGCTCGCCCTCGATCTGCACGGCGGGCAGCAGCGCCTCGCCCATCGGCTCCACCGGGACGTACTCGACCACGTGCAGCAGCGTCAGCTCTGCGCCGAAGGCCGTGGCCAGCATCCGGGCCCGCTCGGCGATCTTCTCGCTTTCGTCCGTCAGGTCGAGGCAGAGAAGGATTTTCCGGTAGTCGCGCATGGCAGTGGCCTCGCAGGCTTGGGATCCGGACGGTCCGGAGGGATCGATCAGGGGGATTATAGGTCGCCGCGGCTGGCCGACCAATCGCCGTCCCTCGCCGCGAGCTCGGCGGCGAGCGCCGCGAACTGTGACGGCGACAGCGTTTCCGCGCGCGCCGTGGGGTCGACGCCGGCGGCCTCGATGCGCGCGGTATCGAGCAGCGCCGAGAGCGAGTTGCGCAACGTCTTGCGGCGCTGCCCGAAGGCCGCCGCCACGACGCGCGCATAAGCCGAAGGATCGCTGATCGTGAACGGCGCTGTTGCATGGGCGCGCAGCGCGAAGAACGTCGAGACCACGCGCGGCGGTGGCGTGAAGGCGCCCGTGCCGATGTCGAACAGCGGTTCGACGCGCACCCAGGGCGCCAGCATCACGGTGAGCCGGCCGTAGTCCTTGCCGCCGGGTCGCGCCGCCATGCGCGCGACGACTTCCTTCTGCAGCATGAAGTGCATGTCCGCGACGGCGTCGAGCTGCGCGAGGAAGCGGAACAGCAGCGGCGTGGAGATGTTGTAGGGCAGGTTGCCCACGAGACGCAGCGCTGCGCCCTCGCCGCGCAGGGCACGAAGGTCGAACTCGAGGGCGTCCTCGAGGTGCACGCGCAGCTCGCCAAGGCCCCGGCAGCGTGCCTCGAGCGCGGGCAGCACGTCGCGGTCGATCTCGATCACGTCGAGCGCGCCGGCGGCCTCGAGCAGCGGCAGGGTGATCGCGCCGCGGCCGGGGCCGATCTCGACCAGCCGCTCGCCCCGGGCCGGCGCAATGGCGCGCACGATGCGCTCGATCGTCCCCGGATCGTGCAGGAAGTGCTGGCCGAGGCGCTTTTTTGCGCGGCTCACCGGCGGCGTGCGGCGCCGAGCTCGACGGCGAGCCGCACCGCCGCGCGCAGGCTGTCCGCGTCCGCGCGCCCGCTGCCGGCGAGGTCGAGCGCGGTGCCGTGGTCCACCGACGTGCGCACGATCGGCAGCCCGAGCGTGACGTTCACCGCATGCCCGAAGCTCGCGTGCTTCAGCACGGGCAGGCCCTGGTCGTGGAACATCGCGAGCACCGCGTCGTGGCCGGCGACGCACTGCGGGAGGAACGCGGTGTCTGCCGGCACGGGGCCGGTGAGATCGAAGCCCTCGGCCCGCAGCCGCTCGAGCACCGGCTCGATCACCTCGATCTCCTCGCGCCCGAGGTGCCCGCCTTCGCCGGCGTGCGGATTGAGGCCGCAGACGAGGATCCGCGGCGCCACGCAGCCGAACTTTGCGCGCAGGTCCGCGTCGAGCACGCGGATCACCTGCTCGAGCCGCGTCGCGGTGAGCGCGGCGCTCACCTTCGCGAGTGGCAGGTGCGTCGTGGCGAGCGCGACGCGCAGCCCACCGCCCACCAGCATCATCACCGGCAGGGCGGCACCGCTGCGCGCGGCCAGGTACTCGGTGTGGCCCGTGAAGGGGATGCCGGCGTCGTTGATCACGCCCTTGTGCACGGGCGCCGTCACCAGCGCGTCGAAACGCCCGTCGAGGCAGCCGTCGATGCCGGCGTCGAGCAGCGCGAGGACGTAGCGGGCGTTCGCCGGATCGAGGCGTCCCGGCACGGCAGGCGCAGCGAGCGGGACGTGCAGGATGCTCTCCTCCGGCAGCGGCCTCCCGGCCGCCCGCGCGAGCAGGTCCCGGTCGCCGATCAGCAGCAGCCGTGGTTCGCCCGGTTCCGCAACGAGGGCAGCACAGATCTCCGGCCCGATGCCGGCGGGTTCGCCGCTCGTGACGGCAATGACCGGCTGGCGGCGATCCGTGCGGCCCGGGCTCACAGCCGGTATTCGACGAACGCCTCGTCGCGCAGGCGACGCATCCAGATCTCGGTCTCTTCCTCGGCCCGCGACTCGCGCAGCTGGGCCACGCAGCGGTTGCGGATCACGTCGTCCGTGGCGTCGTAGGTGCGCCGACCGAGCAGCTGCACGATGTGCCAGCCGTACTGCGTCTTGAACGGCTGGCTGATCTCGTTCTCCTGCAGCAGCGCGACCTGCTGGTCGAACGCCGGCACGAAGGTACCGGGCCCGGTCCAGCCGAGGTCGCCGCCGCGTGCCGCCGAGCCCTGGTCGTCGGAGTTCACCGCGGCGATCGTGTCGAAGGCCTCGCCGCCGAGGATGCGGTCACGGAACTGGGTGAGCTTCTGGCGAACGGTGTCGTCGTCCTCGACCGCATTGGTCTCGAGCAGGATGTGACGCGCGTGCACCTGCGACACCATCGTGCTCGAGGCGGCGCCGCGCTTCTGCGTCACCTTGAAGATGTGCAGCCCGCTCGGAGTGCGGATCGGCTCGCTGATCTCGCCGGGCTGCAGCCGCGTGATGGCCTCGGCGGCAAAGGACGGCAGCTGGTTCGCGGGCCGCCAGCCGAGGGCGCCGCCCTCGAGCGCCGTCCCGGCGTCGGAATACGAGATCGCCAGCTGGGCGAAGTCCTCGCCGCGCTGGGCGCGATCGTAGATGCCTTGCGCGCGGACCGCCCGTTCCTCGGCCTGTTCGGGCGTGGCGGCGGCCGGAACCGCGACCAGGATGTGCGCAAGCTCGAATTCGACGTCGTCGCCGGGCGAGGCCTTGCGCTTCGCCAGGCACTGCTCGACCTCGCGCGGCGAGATGTAGATGCGCGAATAGACGTCCCGCTGGCGCAGCAGGTTGAGCGTCATCTCCTGGCGCACGTCCTCGCGGTAGGCCGCGTAGTTGATGCCCTGCGCCTCGAGCCTCGCCGGCAGGTCGCTGAACTGGAAGGAATTGCGGGCCGCGATGTCGGCGAGGGTCTCGTTCAGCATCTCGTCCGGAACCCTGACGCCGAGGCGATCGGCGCGCTGCCGCTGCACTTCCTGCATCACCAGGCGCTCCAGCACCTGCTGGCGCAGCAGGTTGCCCGGCGGCAGCGGCTGGCCCTGTTGCTCGAGGCGCTGCGAGATGACCTGCACCTGCTGGTCGAGGGCGCTGCGCAGCACGATGCCGTCGTTGACCACGGCAGCCACGCCGTCGAGGGGCACCCCGCGGGTGCTCAGCTCGCGCGCCCCGAGGCCGCTCGAGAAGGCCGCCAGCAGCAGGCAGGCCAGTACCAGTCTGTTGAAAACAAAGGGCATTTCAGGGCCGGGGGTCGGTCGGGAGCGCGGAGTATCCACGAATCGCATCGCGCAGGAAAGAATCCGTGTCCGTTCCGACACTCGACAGGCCCTTGAGTTCCAGCTGCAGCCCGATCGAGGTGTCGATGTCGCCACTGCGGCTGCTGAGGAAGCGGCGCGTCACGACGCGCAGCCGCCAGCAGCACGAGCCGTACTCGATGCCGGCGAACTGGTCGAGCGTCTTTTCCTCGCTCAGCGAGTAGATCCAGCGCCCGTAGGCGCGCCAGCCACCGGTGATGGGCCAGGCCGCGGACACGTCGAACTGCTCGACCAGGTCCTGGCGGAACCGGTAGCTCGCGTTCACGACGCGATCCGACTGGGGCCGGTACTGCAGGCGCACGTCCGAGTACTCGGTGCGGCTGCGGTCCGGGTTCCACTGGTAGGCGAGGCGGGCGTTCCAGTGCTTGAACGCGGTGAGGTCGAGTTCGGCGATCACGTCGGATGTCGAGCGGTCGCGCGGCGGCTCGCCCGGCAGGACGACGCGCGGGTCCTCCAGGTAGAACGCCTGGCCGAGCGTGGCGCTCAGGAACTGCCGCCCGCCCGCGGCGTCGAGCAGGCGGCTCGTCACGCCGAAGTTCACCTGGTTGGCATCGCCGACGCGGTCCGCGCCCATGTAGCGGTTGGTGCGGAACAGCTGCACCAGGTTGAGGTCCGGCAGGCCGCTGTCGAACACCGGCAGGTCGTCCTGGTCGCGGTACGGCACGTACAGGTACATGAGGCGCGGCTCGAGCGTCTGCACGCGCTGGCCCTTCGAGCCGGACGGCCTTTCCAGCACGACGCCCGTCTCGGCGCTCAGCAACGGCAGGGATCGCAGCGGCGAGTCGTCCTCGCCCGGTCCGGCGTCGGGGAGGGAGTAGGCGGTTGCGCGCCACGCCGCGTTTGCCTCTACGTGGGCCCCGAAGCCTTCCCGCCGCCAGCCGAGCGACGGCTCGACGTCGAAGCGCGCGCCGTCGTCGCGCACGTCGCTGTCGAAGTTCACTGCCTCCGCACGGACCGCGGCCCGCAGCCCGCGCCCGGGCTCCTGCCACCGGCCGGCCACCAGCACCTGCGGCAGGCGGGCATAGGGCTGCTCGTCGTCGGGCAACCCGGCATCGAGCACCTGGTGGTCCTGCACGCGGCCGATGAACGACCAGTGGTCCGTGTCGCGGCGCGCTTCCGCGAGCTGCTCCAGGAACGTGACGCTGGTGCCTTCGAAACCGACGCCGAAGTCCTCGAAATAGTTGTCGTCGCTCGCGTAGGCGGCATCGACCAGCAGCCGCGTGCGCGGCCGCAGGCGAGTGAGATGGTTCAGGTCCACGACGGTGCGGGAGCCGTCGAAGTCGCTGTCGTGGTACATGTACTCGGCGCTCAGCGTGCCCTGGCTGCGCTCGGTGAGGTAGCGAAACTCGGGGTCGATCCGCAGCCCGCGCGAGAAGAACAAGCGGGAGGTGAAGGTCGCGTCGTAGTTCGGCGCGATGTTCCAGTACCACGGCACGGCGATCTGGGCGCCGGTCTTGTTGCTGTTGCCCACCGAGGGAAAAAGGAATCCCGACTTGCGCTGGTCGCCGACCGGAAAGGTCAGCCACGGCGCATAGAGGATGGGCACGCCGAGGAACTCGAGTCGAACGTCCCGGCCGGTGCCGATGCGCGTCTCCTGGTCGATCGAGATCTTCCGCGCGCCGAGGACCCAGTCCTCGCTGCCGGCCGGGCAGGCCGTGTAGCGCACGCCCTCGAGGTCGAGGACCGTCCGGTCGCGTAGTCGCACACCGTCGGCCGAGCCGCGCACGGCGCGGTCGCGAATCTCGAACTCGGCGCCCTGGAAGCTGCCGCCGTCCTCGCTGAAATCGCCGCCGTGACCGCGCACGTGCAGCATCGGATCGAGGAACTCGACGTCACCGGTCAGGCGGACCGTGCGCGCCGTCGCGTCGATCTCGGCGGCGTCGGCTGCAAGCAGGCGCTGTCCGATGCGGATGCGCACGTTGCCCGTCAGGCTGGCGTCCCCGTCGCGGCCGAGTTCGCCCTCGTCGCTGGTGATGTTGATGCGCGGATCCTCGGGGTCGGCCTGCAGCAGCTCCTCGAGGCGCGGATCGGGCGGCGGCGCCTCGCAGCGCTGCGGATCGGCACCCGCCGCACGCGGGGCGATCAGCCCCAGGGCGATTGCCGCAATGAGCCGTCGCGGGACCGGCGAAGTTCGGGCGGACGGCTTCATCGGCGCGATTATAATTGCCGCCCCCCGCCCGATCCGGTTTTCCGAGGCCTTCCTTGCCAGATTCACGCCGCGACGATCCCCGGCTCGACCTGCTGCGCCACTGGCTCGAGTCGGAACTCGGCTGGCGAGGCTGCGGCCTCGCGCCCGCGTCGGCCGATGCCAGCTTCCGCCGCTATTTCCGCGCGACCCACGACGGCGCGACAGCCATCGCCATGGACGCGCCGCCCGGAAAGGAGGACGTGGAGCCCTACCTGCGCGTCGCGGGCATGCTCGAGGCCATCGGCGTCAACGCGCCGCGGGTGATCGCCCGCAACGCCGCCGACGGCTTCCTGCTGCTGAGCGACCTCGGCTCGACGACCTACCTCGAGGCCCTCGCCGACGCCGGGCAGGCCGGGCCGCTCTATCGCGATGCGATCTCGGCGCTGGTCCGCATCCAGGCCCGGGGCGGCGGGCACGCGACCGTGCTGCCGCCGTACGACGAGCGCCTGCTGCGGACCGAGATGAGCCTCTTCCCGGACTGGCTGCTGACGCGCCACCTCGGGCTCGAGCTCGACGCGGCGGTCATTGCCACGCTGGCGGCTGCCGCGGATCTACTGGTGGCCAACGCCCTCGAGCAGCCGCGGGTGTTCGTGCACCGCGACTACCATTCCCGCAACCTCATGGTGTGCGCCGGTGCCAACCCGGGGATCCTCGATTTCCAGGATGCGGTGCACGGCCCGCTCACCTACGACCTCGTCTCGCTGCTGCGCGACTGCTACGTGACCTGGCCGCCGGCGCAGGTCCTCGGCTGGGCCCGAGACTTCCGCAGCGAGGCTGCGGCGGCGGGCCTCGACCCGGGCGTTGACGAGACGCAGTTCCTGCGCTGGCTCGACCTCATGGGCGTGCAGCGTCACCTCAAGGCCAGCGGCATCTTCGCCCGGCTGTGGCACCGCGACGGCAAGCCCGGCTACCTGCCCGACGTTCCCCGCACCCTCGGCTACATCGTCGAGGCCTGCGACCGTCACGACGATCTCGCCGCGCTGGGCGAACTCGTGCGCGAGCGGGTCCTGCCGGCCATGCAGGCAAGTCTGCGGGCGGCGCGCGCGTGAGGGCGATGATCCTCGCCGCCGGGCGCGGCGAGCGCATGCGCCCGCTCACGCTCGAGCGTCCGAAGCCGCTGCTGGAAGCGGGCGGCGCTCCGCTGATCGTGCATCACCTGCGCGCGCTGGCCGCGGCGGGCTTCGACGACGTCGTCGTCAACCTCTCGTGGCTCGGCATGCAGATCCGCGCGGCGCTCGGTGACGGCAGCCGCCATGGCCTGCGCATCCACTACAGCGAGGAAGGCCCCGAGCCGCTCGAGACCGGCGGCGGCATCTTCCGGGCGCTGCCGCTGCTCGGCGACGGGCCGTTCCTGGTGCTGAACGGCGACACCTGGTCCGACATCCCCTTTGCGGATCTACGCGAGAAGCTCGCCCCGGCCGATCTGGCGCACCTCGTGCTGGTGCCGAACCCCGCGCATAACGAGAGGGGCGATTTCGTCCTGGAGAACAGCCGCATCGTCGAGGCGCCGGGCGACCGGCTCACGTTCTCCGGGGTGGGCATCTATCGAGCGGAGCTTTTCGAGGGTTGCCGCGACGGCATCTTCAAGCTCGCACCGCTGCTGCGCGCCGCTGCCCGGGACGGCCGGGTGAGCGGCGAGATCCACACCGGCGCCTGGCTCGACATTGGCACGCCCGAGCGGCTTGCAGAACTCGATGCGCGTCTTGGCAGGGGCGGCCGCTGAATCCGCGGTCATCGTCGGGCGAACCGACGAGCGTGCGGCGGAGCTTCGTGCCGTCCGGGGTTCCGTAAGGACTTCCCCGGGCGTCGCGCGGCATGGACGCCGCGCGCGAGCCCCCAGGGACGGGTTTACGGCGTCCCGGGGAAGTCCTTACGGAACCCCGGACGGCGCTGCCAAACGCGCTGCCCGCTGAGGGCAGTAGAATGCCGAACACGCAGCAGAATCAGCCATGAGCAACTTCAAAGGCATCCCCGTCGTCCAGAGCACCGCCCGCAGCGGCGAGAAGTACGTGACGCCGCAGGGCATCGCGGCGATCAAGGACGGCATCAAGACGACCGCGGCGGCCGCGCCGCTGCCGGCGGGCCGCAAGCCCGCATGGCTGCGTGCGCCCATGCCGGCGGGCCGGCGCTTCGATGCCGTGCGCCAGACGGTCCGCGAGCACCGGCTCGCCACGGTCTGCGAGGAGGCCAAGTGCCCGAACATCGGCGAGTGCTGGAACGCCGGCACCGCCACGCTCATGCTGATGGGCGAGGTCTGCACCCGCGCCTGCCGTTTCTGCGCCGTGGACACCGGCAATCCCCGTGGCTGGCTCGACGCGGAGGAACCCGCCAACGCGGCGCGCACCGTCGAGCTGATGGGCCTCCATTACGTGGTGCTCACGTCGGTCAACCGCGACGACCTCGACGACGGCGGGGCGGCGCACTTCGCGGCCTGCGTGCGCGAGATCAAGCGGCTGTGCCCCGAAACCGCCGTCGAGGCGTTGACGCCCGACTTCCAGGGCGTGCTCGCCGACGTCGAGACCGTGGTGGACTCGGGTCTCGAGGTGTTCGCGCAGAACGTCGAGACGGTGCGACGGCTCACGCACCCGGTACGCGACCCGCGCGCCTCCTACGAGCAGACGCTCGCCGTGCTCGCGCACGCCAAGCGGTACCGCCCCGGCGTGCTCACCAAGACCAGCCTGATGCTCGGCCTCGGCGAGTCAGACGTCGAGATCCTCGAGACGCTCGACGACCTGCGCGCCGTGGGCGTGGATCTCCTCACGCTCGGCCAGTACCTGAGGCCGACGGTGAATCACCTGCCCGTGGCGCGCTTCGTCGCGCCCGATGAGTTCGAGCGCTACCGGGCCGCGGCGCTCGAGCGCGGCTTCCTCGAGTGCGTGGCGGGCCCGCTGGTGCGATCGAGCTACCGGGCCGAGCAGGCGCTCGCGCGCAACAACGCGGGACTGGGCGCGGGCGGCGTCGCGGCGCGCTGAGATCGTGGACGGGCCCGTCCTGCGCTGGCTCGGGCGCGTCGACTACGAACCGACGTGGCGGGCGATGCAGCGGTTCGTGGATGCGCGCGGGCCCGAGGCGCCCGACGAGATCTGGTTCCTCGAGCATCCTCCGGTGTTCACGCTCGGCATGAATGCGCGTCCCGAGCACGTGCTCGCCCCGGGCGATATCCCGGTGGTGCCGATCGATCGCGGCGGGCAGGTCACCTATCACGGCCCGGGCCAGCTCGTGGTCTATCCGCTGCTCGACCTCGGCCGCGCCCGGCTCGGCGTGCGCCCGCTGGTCGAGGGGCTCGAGCATGCCATCGTCGCGACCGTCGCGGGCTGGGGCATCGAGGCGGCCGGGCGGCGCGACGCGCCGGGCGTGTACGTCGGCGCGGCCAAGCTGGCGAGCATCGGGCTGCGCATCCGGCGGGCCTGCTCCTACCACGGCCTCGCGCTCAATGTCGCGATGGACCTCGAGCCGTTCCGCCGCATCAACCCCTGCGGTTATGCGGGCCTCGAGATGACGCAGCTGAGCGAACTCGGCGGCCCTGCGGACGTGGGCGCCGTCGCCGACGCGCTGGCGCCGCGGCTGCTCGCGGCGCTCGGCCTCGACTCGCCATCTCAGAGCGCGACCAGCACCTGGCGACAGGACGTGAGCTCGGTGTAGACGGCGTCGAGCTGCGCCTTGCTCTCGGCGCGAACGGTGATCGTGAGCCCGAGGTACTTGCCGCCGCTGCTCGGGCGCTCCTCGATGCGAGCTGGATCCAGTGGACCGAAATGACGCGTCACGATGCCGATGGCGAGGCTGCGGAACTCGTCGGTCGCAGCGCCCATGATCTTGATGGGGAAGTCGGTCGGGAACTCGAACAGGGTGTCCTCGGCCATGGCTCAGAGCGCAGGCGTCGAGGCGATGTCGTCGAGATGACGCTGCAGCCGGTCGTGCATGCCCTGCCACAGCGGCCCGGGGCGGCCCTTGCCCACCGGCACGCCGTCCACGGTGGTCACGGGAAGCACACCGCGGCCGGCCGAGGCGATCCACAGCTCGTCGCAGTTCTCGATTTCGCGGGCCTCGAGCGGGCAGACCTGGCTCGGGAGCCAACCCTCGGCAAGTTCGAGCACGGCGTCCCGCGAGGTGCCGGGGAGGATGCGGTGATCGTGCGGCGGCGTCACCAGCGTCCCGCCGATACACAGGAATACGGAGCTCGAGGAGCCCTCGAGCAGCAGGCCGTCGCGCACCAGCAGCGCCTCGTCGGCGCCGCGGTCGGCGGCTTCCTGGCGCAGCAGCACGTTCGCGAGCAGCGACACCGACTTGATGTCGCAGCGGTTCCAGCGGATGTCCTGCAGCGTCGCCGCCGTGAGCCCCGCCTCGAGCACGCGCGGCTCGGGCGCGAGGTAGGGGCTCGCGAAGGCGAACACCGTGGGTGCGGTGCCGCGCGGGAAGAGGTGGTTGCGGCCGAATTCCGCGCCGCGTGTCACCTGCAGGTAGACGAGCATCTCGGCGTCGCCGGCCGCCGCTGCCACCCGGCCCGCGATGTCGGCCCACTCGTGCATGGCGTGCGGGTTCGGCAGGCGGATGGCGGCCAGGCTGTCGTCGAGACGCTGCAGGTGCTGCCGCAGCCGGAACAGCCGCCCGCGGTGCACGGGGACCACTTCGTAGACGCCGTCCGCGAACAGGAAGCCACGGTCGAGCGGCGAGATGCGCGCCTCGACGAGCGGCAGCAGCGCACCGTCGAGGTAGCAGGTCGGGTAGGGGGTGGCCACGTCAGTCGAACCAGAGCCGGACCGTGTCGCTGGCACGCCGGAACAGGCCGCCGCGCGGGACATCCTGGGCCGCGTACAGCTCGTGGGTCGCGATCGTCGCGCCGTCCACGACGATGTTCACCTTGCCGATGGCGGTGTCCGTCGAGAGCGGTGCCATGAGCCGCCCGGGCAGCTCGAACTCGGCCTTCACGCTGCCGGTCTGGCCGCGCTGGCCGGTCACGTACAGGTCGCGCTTCAGCGCGAGGCCGACCTGCGTGGTCTCGCCCTTCCAGACCCGGGCGGTGGTGAGCGGCTCGCCGGCGGCGTACAGGCGCTTGGTCTCGAAGAAGTTGTAGCCGTAGTTGAGCAGCGCCGCGTTGGCGTCCTCGCGGGCGCGCATCGACTCGGTGCCGAGCACGGCGGACACCAGGCGCATGCCCTCGCGCTGCGCCGAGGCCACCAGGCAGTAACCGGCGCTCTCGGTGTGGCCGGTCTTGACGCCGTCCACCGACGGGTCGCGCCACAGCAGCCCGTTGCGGTTCTGCTGGGTGATGCCGTTGAAAGTGAACTCCCGCTGGGCGTACCAGCGGTAGTACTCCGGGAACTCGCGGATGAGCGCGCTGGCGAGGAGGGCCGAATCGCGCGCCGTCGTGTAGTGCTCGGGGTCGGGCATGCCCGGGGAGTTCGTGAAGTTCGAGCCCGTCATGCCGAGCTCCTTCGCGTAGGTGTTCATCATCTGCACGAAGGTGGGCTCCGTGCCCGCGACGTGCTCGGCGAGCGCCACGGTCGCGTCGTTGCCGGACTGCACGATCATGCCCTGGATCAGGTTCTCGACCGACACCTGCTTGCCGACCTCGACGAACATCCGCGAGCCTTCCTGCTTCCAGGCGTGCTCGCTGATGGTCACCATGTCGTCGAGCTTGATGCGTCCTTCCTTGAGGGCGCGAAACACGCCGTAGGCCGTCATGATCTTCGTCAGGCTCGCGGGCTCCTGGCGCGAGTCCGGGTCGAGCGCGGCGAGCACGCGCCCGCTGTCGTGGTCGATGACGATGTAGCTGCGCGCCTTGAGTTCCGGCGGCGGCGGGATCGGCGTGGCCGCGGCCGTGGCGACGGGCTCCGCGGGCGGGGTCCCGGCCGGCGGCTCCTTCGAGCAGCCGGCAAGGACGAGCGTGGCGAGCAGGGCGGCGGGAAATGCGCTGGGTCTTCTCATGTCGGGGGTCATGGTCCTTGGATGGGCGTGCGGCGCCCGGGTGCCTGGGCTACCCGGCGGGCGGGGAAGGGGCGGCCGGCGCGGCGGCGATCGCATCGGCGAGGTCCGAGACCGCGCTCGCGTAGAGCTGGCTGCGGTTGTAGCGCGTGATCGCGTAGAAGTTGGCGAACCCGACGCGGTGCTCGGGCCCGTCACGGCCCGCCAGCTGCAGCAGCACCGCCGGCGCATCCGCCGGCAGGGCCGTGTCGAAACGCACGCCGCGCGCCCTGAGCGAGCCCACGGTCTCGGTGAGCGCGACATTGCCGAACTCGATGCCGGCGAGATCCGCATCCGTGACGTCGGCGTCGGCCATCACGGGCTCGCCTGGACGCCAGCCGTGCTCGCGGAGGTAATTCGCGACGCTCGCGAACACGTCGGCCCAGCTCGCCCACAGGTTGCGCCGGCCGTCGCCGTCGCCGTCCACGGCGTAGGCGCGGAAGCTCGACGGCATGAACTGCGGGATGCCCATGGCGCCGGCATAGGAACCCTTCGGCCCGAGCGGGTCGAGCGCCTCCTCGCGGGACATCAGGAGGAACTGCTCGAGCTCGTTGCGAAAGAACAGGCCGCGCGGCACGTAATCGAAGGCAAGCGTGGCGAGCGCGTCGATGACGCGATTCTTTCCCGTGATCTCACCGTAGAAAGTCTCGACGCCGACGATGGCAAGCAGCACCTGGGCCGGGACGCCGCGCTCCGCGGCGCGCTGCAGCGCATCGTGCTGGAGCCGCGCCGTCTCGACGCCGCGCGCGATGCGCCGCTCGGTGAGGAAGCGCGCCCGGTATTCGTGCCAGGACAGCGCCTTCTCCGCGGGGCGGGACATCAGCGCGATGATCGACGGGCGCGCCTCGGCCTTGTCGAACACCACGCCGAGCTCGTCTGCGGCGAAGCCGTGTTTCTGCGCCATCTCGCCAATGAAGGCGCGGACGTCGTCGCGGCCGGCGTCCAGCGCGTGCGCGGGCGCGGCGGCGGTCGCGCACCAAAGGGCGAGGAGCAGGATTCTGCGGTGAGAGTGCATTGGGTGGGGTGGCCGGTCAGGTCGCGACCAGCTTGCGGCGCGAGTGGATGGACATCAGGATACCGAAGCCCGCCATGAGGGTCACCATCGACGTGCCTCCGTAGCTCACGAGCGGCAACGGCACGCCGACCACGGGCAGCAGGCCCACGACCATGCCGGCGTTGACGAACATGTACACCGCGAACAGCAGCGTGAGCGATCCGGCCACCAGCCGCGTGAACGTGTCCTGCGCCTGCATCGCGATGTACAGCCCGCGCGCGATCACGAGAAGGTAGAGCAGGATCAGCACGGCGAGCCCCACCAGGCCCCACTCCTCGCCGATCACCGCGAATATGAAGTCGGTGGAGCGCTCCGGGAGGAACTCGAGCTGCGCCTGGCTGCCGTTCATGTAGCCCTTGCCGAACACGCCGCCCGAGCCGATCGCGATCTGCGACTGGATCGTGTGGTAGCCGGCGCCGAGCGGGTCCTCCTGCGGATTGAGGAAGGTGAGCACGCGCTGGCGCTGGTAGTCGTGGAGGTTTGACCAGACGACCGGTATGGCGGCGCCGACCGCTGCGCCGAGGCCCAGGATGTAGCGCAGCTGCAGGCCTGCAAGCAGCACCACCAGCACGCCGCCGGCGGCGACGAGCAGCGAGGTGCCGAGGTCGGGCTGCTCGGCAATCAGCAACACCGGCACCAGGATGGTGACCGCGAGCGCCACGAGCGTGCCGAAGCTCGGCGGCAGCGGCCGATCCTGCAGGAACCACGCGCAGGCGAGCGGCACGGCGATCTTCAGGACCTCGGACGGCTGGAAGCGTACGACGCCGAGGTCGAGCCAGCGCTGTGCGCCCATCGAGATCTCGCCGAAGAACGCCACCGCCACCAGCAGCATCACGCCGCCGGCGTAGACCCACGGCGCGATGGCACGCAGCACGCGCGGCGGCACCTGCGCGGCCGCGACCAGCACGCCGAGGCCGATCGCGACGCGCGTGCCCTGCCGCAGGAACACGCCGAGATCCTCGCCGCCGGCGCTGAACAGCACCACGAGCCCGACGGCGCACACCGCCAGCACGGCGAGTAGCAGCGGGCCATCGAGGTGCAGCGCCTCGAGCAGCCGTCCGGAGACCGTCAGCGTCCTCCGGGTGCGGCTCGAGTAGCCGGGGCCGGCGATCTCGTCCCTCATTCCTCTTCCTCCGCCGGCGGCGGCGCTTCGGGCATTGCGGTCACTTCGGCCGCGGCCTGCTCCGGCGGCAGCAGGAACGCATCGAACACCTTGCGCGCGATGGGCGCAGCGGTGCCGCTGCCGCTGCGTCCGTTCTCGACCACCACGGCCACCGCGATCTGCGGGTCGTCCGCCGGCGCGAACGCCACGAACAGCGCGTGGTCGCGCAGCCGCTCGTCGATTTCCTTCTCGTCATAGCGCTCGTTCTGTCCGACCGAGAACACCTGTGCGGTGCCCGTCTTGCCGGCGATCTTGTAGGGGGCGCCGAGCTGGCTGCGCCGGGCGGTGCCCCAAGGGTCGTTGGTGACGCCCACCATGCCGCCGATGATCACGTCCCAGTAGGACGGGTCGCTCACCTGCACCGGCGGCAGTGGCCGTGGCGCCAGTTCCCGGACCTCGCCGCTGCGTGCATCGCGGACGGCACGGACCAGCCGGGGTGCGAAGCGCTGCCCGCGCATGGCGATGGCCGCTGTCG
Source organism: uncultured Gammaproteobacteria bacterium (assembly GCA_963712815.1). Lineage (GTDB taxonomy): Bacteria > Pseudomonadota > Gammaproteobacteria > Steroidobacterales > Steroidobacteraceae > RPQJ01. Next base: position 202,256 of record CAVQJL010000010.1, on the reverse strand, counting down.
CATGGGCGAGCTGCAGGGGCGTGGTGAGCATGTAGCCCTGCCCGATGCCGGCGATCACGGTCTCGCCTGGGAACCACGTCTGCAGCTCCTTGCGCTTGAACGCCTTGCGCTTCCAGTCGGTCGAGGGAAGCACGCCGGTGCGCTCGCCGGCGATGTCGATGCCGGTCTCCTCGCCGAGCCCGAACTGCGCCAGGACGCCGTGCATGCGGTCGATGCCCATCTCCGCGGATACGCCGTAGAAGTAGACGTCGCAGGAAACCGCGATCGCCATGTGCATGTCGACGCTGCCGTGCCCGGACCGCTTCCAGTCGCGGTAGCGATGGCTCGAGCCCGGCAGCTGGAACGCGCCGCGACACAGGCGCCTCGCCTCCGGGCGGGCCACGCCGAGTTCCAGGGCCGCGAGCGCCACCAGCGGCTTGATCGTCGAGCCCGGCGGATAGACGCCGCGCAGCGCGCGGTCGTAGAGCGGGATGTCGATGTCGTTCGACAGCGCTGCGTACTCGGCGTACGTCAGCCCCCGCGCGAAGCCGTTGGGGTCGAAGGTCGGCGTGCTCACGAAGGCGAGGATGTCGCCGCTGCGCGGGTCGATGGCAACCACCGCCGCGCGCTGGCCGGCGAGCGCTTCCTCGGCCACCCGCTGCAGGCGCGCGTCGAGGCTGAGGTACAGGTCGCTGCCCGCCACGGGCTCGCGGCGGGTGAGTTCCGGGGTGCTGAGCCCCACGCGCGCCACCCGCCGTCCTTGCGCGTTCACGAGCAGCTGCTGGTAACCGGTCTCGCCGTGCAGCTCGCTCTCGAAGGCGCGTTCCACGCCGAGCTTTCCGATCAGCGTCGTACCCGCGTAGTTGGCCAGGTCGATCCGCTGCTGGTCGGCCTCGCTGATGGCGGCCACGTAACCGAGCGCGTGCACGCCCGTGCCTCCCTGCGGATAGTGGCGGGTCAGGCGCGGACGGACCTCCACGCCGGGAAAGTCGGGCCGGTTGACGGCGAACCGCGCCAGTTCCTCCTCGGAGAGCTGCAGGCGGATCGGCACGGCATCGAAGCTGCGGCGCGCCCGGATGGCGCGGCGCGTCCGCTCGAGGTCGGCCTCGGCCAGCAGCCCGATTTCCACCAGTCGGGCGAGGGTGTCCTCGACGTCGGGGGTCTGCTCGCGGATCAGCTCGAGCTGGTAGGCGGGCCGGTTGAGCGCCAGCGGCTCGCCGTGGCGATCGAGGATCAACCCGCGGCTCGGCGGCAGCGGCTCGATGCGGATGCGGTTTCCCTGCGAGAGATCGCTGAAGTGCTGGTGCCGCACCACCTGCAGGTAGTACAGGCGGGCGCCGATCGCCGCGACCAGCAGGAAGATGACGACGGTCGCGGCCAGCACCCGCCTCGCGAACAGCCGCTGCTCGGCCCAGTGGTCCTTGAGTCGGACGGATCGCGCCATGACCGCTGCCGGGCGCCGCGATCAGCGGGCGCGGCGGGCCAGCGTGTCGCCGGCCGCGGTGATCAAGGGCCACAGCAGCGCGCCCGACAGCACCGGCAGCCATCGGTCCCAGCCCGTGTAGCCGTGGCCGGTGAGGCCGTCCGTCCAGAACATCACGAAGTGATAGACGGCGAGCAGCACCATCACGGCGCCGGCCTGGTGCAGGATCGGGAACATGCGCATGCGCAGCTGGCCGCGATGCGCGAGGAAGGCCACGAGCACGAAGCCGAGCGCATGCTGCCCGAGCGTCATGCCGCGCAGCACGTCGAGGAACAGCCCGGCGAGCCATGCGTAGCCCAGGCCGGCGATCCGTGGGCTGGTGAGGATCCAGTAGATCACCGCGAGCAGCGCGAGGTCGGGACGGAAGGGCCCGAGCCAGTCGGGCAGGGGCACGATCGCCAGCACCAGGCCGATTGCTACGCTCGTCCAGTACAGCAGGCGTCGGCTGAAGTCGCTGGCCCTCATGGCGCTGTCCCCGGTGTCGGCGGCGGTGCCGCCTGGGCCTCGGTTGCGGCTGGCGTGCCCGCCGGCGGAGCCGGGGACGTCGCATCGGGGGGCGATACCTCGGGGGGCGACACCTCGGGGGCCGTCGCCTCGGGCGCGGGTAGCTCCGACACCGGCGGATCGAACCACACCAGCAGCACGTCGCGGTCGCGATCGAGCCGCGCAGTGGGCCGGGCGTCCACGACCGCGAAGGTGGCGGCGGGATCGCGCTCCACGCGCGTCACCTCGGCAATCGGGTAGCCGCTCGGGAACACGCCGCCCATGCCCGTGGAGATCAGCAGGTCGCCCGCCTTGAGATCGGCCTCCACGGTGATGAAGGGCAGCGACAGCCGGTCCGAATCCCCGGTGCCGACCGCGATGCTGCGCAGGCCGCTGCGGTTCGACTGCACCGGGATGGCGTGCTCGGCGTCGCTGATGAGGATCACCTCGGCGGTGCGGGCGTGGACCTGCGAGACCTGGCCGAAGATGCCTTCGGCGTCCAGCACCGCCTGGCCCTTGAAGACGCCGTCAGCCGCGCCCTTGTCGAGCAGCACGCGGTGGCGGAACGGGTCGAGGTCCACGTTCAGGATCGAGGCCACGAGCACGCGCTCGGCGACGCCGGCGGAGTTCTCGCGCATGTCGCGCAGCCGGCGGTTCTCGTCCTCGAGCGCGGCGAAGCGCTGCAACTGCAGGTTGGCGAGCCGCAGGCGGGCAGTAAGCTCGAGGTTCTCGCTGCGCAGGCGGCTGCGATCGGCGAACGAACCGGTCAGCCGGCTCCAGATACGGAACGGCAGGTCCACCGCGAGTTGCACCGGGTAGGCCGCAGCCGACAGCCAGCCTCGCACGCGCTCGAGATGGTCGTAACGCTGGTCGGTGACCATCAGCGCGATGGAGACGATCGCCAGGGCGAGGAAGGTCGCGCCGAGCGGCTGGCCACGGCCGATGATGGGCCGGGTGTCGTGGCTCAGTTCGACCACGGCGGGAGCGGGGCGGCGGCCTGTGCTGCCATCAGTCCAGGCCGAACAGGCCCGGGCCGTGCTCGTCGATCAGCTCCAGCATCTTGCCGCCGCCGCGCGCGACGCAGGTGAGCGGGTCCTCGGCTACCACGACCGGCAGGCCCGTTTCCTCCATCAGCAGCTTGTCGATGTCGCGCAGCAGCGCGCCGCCGCCGGTGAGCACGATGCCGCGCTCTGCGACGTCGGAGCCGAGTTCGGGCGGGGTCTGCTCGAGCGCGGCCTTCACGGCGCCCACGATGCCCTGCAGGGGCTCCTGCAGGGCCTCGAGGATCTCGTTCGAGTTGAGCGTGAAGCTGCGCGGAACGCCCTCGGAGAGGTTGCGGCCCTTCACCGAGATCTCGCGCACCTGCGAGCCCGGATAGGCCGAGCCGATCTCGATCTTGATGCGCTCGGCGGTCGCCTCGCCGATCAGGATGCCGTAGTTGCGGCGCACGTAATTGATGATGGCCTCGTCGAAACGGTCGCCGCCGATGCGGACCGAGGCCGCGTAGACGATGCCGTTCAGCGAGATCACCGCGACCTCCGAGGTGCCGCCGCCGACGTCGAGCACCATCGAGCCGCGCGCCTCGTGCACGGGCATGCCGGCGCCGACTGCGGCGGCCATGGGCTCCTCGATCAGCCGCACCCAGCGGGCGCCGGCGCCCTCGGCGGACTCCTGGATCGCGCGCCGCTCGACCTGTGTCGAGCCGTAGGGCACGCACACCAGCACGCGCGGGCTCGGGCGGATCAGCCGGTTGCCGTGCACCTTCTCGATGAAGTGCTGCAGCATCTTCTCGGTGACCGTGAAGTCGGCGATCACGCCGTCCTTCAGGGGCCGGATGGCGGTGATGTTGCCCGGCGTGCGGCCGAGCATGTTCTTGGCGTCGGTGCCGACCGCCTCGATCTTCTTGCCGCCGCGCGAGGGCTCCTCGCGGATGGCGACCACCGACGGCTCGTTGAGCACGATGCCCTTGCCGCGGACGTAGATCAGCGTGTTGGCGGTGCCAAGGTCGATCGAGAGGTCGTTGGAAAAGTAACCCCGGAGTTTCTTGAACATCTGGAAGGAGGGAGCTCGGAGGGAGGGGGGCGCGGGGAGGCGCGCAGGCGCCGGCACTGTAGCCATTGCCGGGACTTTCGGCAAGGCGCCGTGTATGATTTGGTGCTCGTTTTTCCCGTCCCAAGAGCCGTTTCCAATGAGCCTGACGCGCGCCCAGGTCGAGGGCATCGCCCATCTGGCCCGCCTCCAGATCACGGAGGCGCAGATGCCGGTGTACGTCGACAGCCTCTCCCGCATCATCGACTTCGTCGAGCAGCTCTCCGCCGCCGACACGGGCGGCGTGGAGCCCATGGCCCATCCGCTCGCCGAGCAGGTGCAGCGGCTGCGGGCGGACGCCGTGACGGAGTCGGACCGGCACGAGAAGTACCAGCAGAACGCGTCGAGCGTGGCGGCCGGCCTGTACCTCGTGCCGAAGGTCATCGAGTAGGGGCGGGACGGAACTGCGGAGGCCGTCCGGGCCGCACCCGCACTTGCTTTCACGCGCCGCGCCGTCCAAGGCACACCGTCCGAACATCCAGCGCTCTCAAGTCCATTCCCCACCAATGCACTCCCTAACCGTCTCAGAACTCGCCGCCGGCCTGCGTGCGCGCAGGTTCTCGAGCCTCGAGCTCACCCTGCACCTGCTCGGCCGCATCGAGCGGCTGGCCCCGGAGCTCAACGCCTTCATCACGATCACCGCCGACCGGGCGCTCGACGACGCGCGCCGCGCCGACGAGCAGATCGCCAGGGGCGAGGGCGGGCCGCTCACCGGCGTGCCCGTCGCCCACAAGGACATCTTCTGCACCGACGGCATCCTCACGACCTGCGGGTCGCGGATGCTGTCGAACTTCGTGGCGCCCTACGACGCCACGGTGGTCGAGCGCTGGCGGGCGGCCGGCACCGTGCTGCTCGGCAAGACCAACATGGACGAGTTCGCCATGGGCTCGTCGAACGAGACCAGCCACTACGGACCGGTCAGGAACCCCTGGGATCCGGCCCGGGTGCCGGGCGGCTCCTCGGGCGGCTCTGCCGCGGCGGTTGCCGCCTGCCTCGCGCCCGCGGCGAGCGGCACCGACACGGGCGGCTCGATCCGCCAGCCCGCGGCCCTGACGAACCTCACGGGCATCAAGCCCACCTACGGCCGCGTCTCGCGCTACGGCATGATCGCCTTTGCTTCGAGCCTCGACCAGGGCGGCGTGCTCACGCGCTCGGCCGAGGACGCGGCGCTGCTGCTCGGCGCCATGGCCGGCTTCGACCCGCGCGACTCCACGAGCGTCGATGCGCCGGTGCCCGACTACCTGGCCGAGCTCGCCACGCCGCTCGCCGGGCTGCGCGTCGGGGTGATCCGCGAGTTCTTCGACAAGGGGCTCGAACCCGGCGTCGGCAAGCGGGTGCAGGATGCCATCGAGGCGCTGCGCGCCAGCGGCGCGACCGTGCGCGAGGTCAGCCTGCCCGCGCTGCCGCTGTCCGTTCCCACCTACTACGTGGTGGCGCCCGCGGAGTGCTCCTCGAACCTGTCGCGTTTCGACGGCGTGCGCTTCGGTCACCGCTGCGACTCGCCGCGCGACCTGCGCGACCTCTATCAGCGCTCGCGCGGCGAGGGCTTCGGCGACGAGGTCAAGCGCCGCATCATGACCGGCACCTACGTGCTGTCGGCGGGCTACTACGACGCCTACTACCTCAAGGCGCAGAAAGTACGCCAGCTGATCGCGGCCGATTTCGCGCGGGCCTTCGGCGAGGTGGACGTGGTGGTCGGCCCGACCGCCCCCACGCCCGCGTTCGGACTCGGCGCCAAGACCAGCGACCCGATCACCATGTACCTGAACGACATCTACACCATCGGTGCCAACCTGGCGGGGCTGCCGGCGATCTCGATCCCGTGCGGCTTCGTGAGCGAGGGCGGCCGCGACCTGCCGGTGGGACTGCAGCTCGTCGGGCCGCACTTCTCCGAGTCGCGACTCCTGTCGGTCTCGCACCAGTACCAGCAGCTCACGGACTGGCACCGCCGCGTGCCGCCGGGATTCGAGTAACGATCATGGAATGGGAAACCGTCATCGGCCTCGAGATCCACGCGCAGCTCGCCACGCGCAGCAAGATCTTCTCGGGATCCGCCACCGCCTACGGCGCCGCGCCCAACACCCAGGCCAATCTCGTCGACCTCGGCTACCCCGGTGTGCTGCCGGTGCTGAACGGCGAGGCCGTCAGGATGGCCGTGCGCTTCGGGCTCGCCACCGGCGCCAGGATCGCACGCCGCTCGGTGTTCGCGCGCAAGAACTACTTCTACCCCGACCTGCCCAAGGGTTACCAGATCAGCCAGTACGAGCGTCCGGTGGTCGAGGAGGGCACGCTCGAGATCCTGCTCGAGGACGGCACGCGCAAGGTCGTCGGCATCACGCGCGCGCATCTCGAGGAGGACGCGGGGAAGTCGCTGCACGAGGACTTCCACGGCCTGTCGGGCATCGATCTGAACCGGGCCGGCACGCCGCTGCTCGAGATCGTCTCCGAGCCCGACCTGCGCTCCGCGAAGGAAGCCGTGGCGTACATGAAGAAGATCCACACGCTGGTGCGCTACCTCGAGATCTGCGACGGCAACATGCAGGAAGGCTCGTTCCGCTGCGACGCCAACGTGTCCGTGCGCCCGCGGGGGCAGGCGGAGTACGGCACCCGCGCCGAGATCAAGAACCTCAACTCCTTCCGGTTCGTCGAGCGCGCCATCAACTACGAGGTGGAGCGACAGATCGACCTCATCGAGGGTGGCGGCAAGGTAGTGCAGGAGACCCGCCTCTACGACCCGGACCGCGGCGAGACGCGCTCGATGCGCTCCAAGGAAGAGGCGAACGACTACCGCTACTTCCCCGATCCCGACCTGCTGCCGCTCGCCATCGACGAGAGCGTCATCGAGGCGGTGCGCGCAACCCTGCCCGAGCTGCCTGACGAGAAGGCCGCGCGCTTCGTGCGCGACCACGGGCTGTCCGCCTACGACGCTGGCGTGCTCACCTCGAGCCGCGAGCTGGCCGGGTACTACGAATCGGTGGTCGAGGGCCTCGGCGGCAACGCGAAGCTCGCCGCCAACTGGGTGATGGGCGAGCTCTCCGGCGCGCTCAACAAGGAAGGCCTCGACGTAACGCGAAGCCGCGTCGGCGCCGCGGCGCTCGCAGGGCTGCTCGCGCGCATCGCCGACGACACCATTTCCGGCAAGATCGCCAAGGAAGTGTTCGAGTCCATGTGGGGCGAAGGCCGCAGCGCCGACGAGATAATCGAGGCGAAGGGTCTCAAGCAGATCACCGACACCGGCGCGATCGAACAGGCGATCGACGAGGTGATGGCGAAGAACCCCGGGCAGCTCGCCGACTACCGTGCGGGCAAGGACAAGCTGTTCGGTTTCTTCGTCGGTCAGGTGATGAAGGCCACCCAGGGCAAGGCCAATCCGGCCCAGCTGAACGAGCTGCTCAAGCGCAAGCTGGGCGGCTGAAGGAGTCGCGCCATGACCGTCATCCGCGAGGACGATTTCGTCCAGAGCGTCGCCGACGCGTTGCAGTTCATCAGCTACTACCACCCGGTCGATTACATCGAGCACCTCGGGCGCGCGTACGAGCGCGAGCAGTCGCCGGCCGCGAAGGACGCCATCGCGCAGATCCTCACCAACTCGCGCATGTGCGCCGAGGGGCATCGGCCGATCTGCCAGGACACCGGCATCGTCAACCTGTTCCTCAAGGTCGGCATGGAGGTGCGCTGGGACGCGCAGCGCAGCCTCGCCGAGATGGTGAACGAGGGCGTGCGCCGGGCCTACGACGATCCGGACAACCGCCTGCGCGCCTCGGTGGTTGACGACCCGATCTTCGCGCGGAAGAACACGAAGGACAACTCACCGGCGGTGTTCCACGTCGAGCTCGTGCCGGGCGACAAGGTCGAGGTGACGGTGGCCGCGAAGGGCGGCGGCTCGGAGAACAAGTCGAAGTTCGTGATGCTCAACCCGAGCGACTCGCTCGAGGACTGGGTGCTCAAGACCGTGCCCACCATGGGAGCGGGCTGGTGCCCGCCGGGGATGCTCGGCATCGGCGTGGGGGGCACGGCCGAGAAGGCCATGCTGCTCGCCAAGGAAGCGCTGATGGACCCGATCGACATGCACGAGCTGATCGAGCGCGGGCCGCAGAACAAGCTCGAGGAGCTGCGCATCTCGCTCTACGAAAAGGTGAACGCGCTCGGCATCGGCGCGCAGGGCCTCGGCGGCCTCACCACCGTGCTCGACGTGAAGATCCGCACCTACGCGACGCATGCGGCTTCGAAGCCCGTGGCGATGATCCCGAACTGCGCCGCCACGCGGCATGCGCACTTCGTGCTCGACGGCTCGGGGCCCGTCGCGCTCGAGCCGCCCGCGCTCGAGCGCTGGCCGAAGGTGACGTGGAGCGCAGGCCCGGGGTCGCGGCGCGTCGACCTCGACACGCTCACGCGCGCCGAAGTGCAGTCGTGGAAGCCCGGCGAGACGCTGCTCCTCAACGGCCGGATGCTCACGGGCCGCGATGCCGCGCACAAGCGCATCGCCGATCTCTATGCGAGCGGGCAGGCCCTGCCCGAGGGCGTGGACTTCACCAACCGCGTCATTTACTACGTGGGCCCGGTCGATCCGGTGCGCGACGAGGTCGTGGGCCCCGCCGGTCCGACTACGGCGACCCGGATGGACAAGTTCACCGACCTGATGCTCGAGAAGACCGGCCTGATCGCGATGATCGGCAAGTCCGAGCGCGGTCCGGTGGCGATCGAGTCCATCCGCCGGCACAAGGCGGCCTACCTCATGGCCGTGGGCGGCGCCGCCTACCTCGTCTCGAAGGCCATCCGCGCGGCGCGTGTCGTCGCGTTCGCCGACCTCGGCATGGAGGCGATCTACGAGTTCGAGGTCAAGGACATGCCGGTGACCGTTGCGGTGGACGCTGCCGGCACTTCAGTGCACGACACGGCGCCGGCCGAGTGGTCCGGGAAGATCCGCGCCCTCGGCATCCCCGTGCGGGTCGCCTGAAGGGCATGGCCCAGGCCGACACGCTTCGGCGCTTCGTGTTCGAGCGCTACCCGTTCCGCGGGCAGCTCGTGCACCTCGGTCCCGCGTGGGCCGCGATGATGGAGCACCACGACTACCCGCCGCAGGTGCGCGACGCGCTCGGCGAGGCGGTGGCGGCCGCGGCACTCCTGTCCTCGACGCTCAAGTTCGACGGGTTGTTGTCCCTGCAGCTGCGCGGCACCGGACCGATGCACCTGATGCTGGTCGAGTGCACGGACGGGCTCGCCATGCGCGCTGTGGCGCGTTTCCGCGAGCCGCCCGACACCCGCGACCTGCGTGCGCTGTCGGGCGACGGCACGCTGACCGTCACGGTCGAGAGCGGCGAGGCCGACAACCGCTACCAGGGCATCGTGCCGCTCGCCGGCGCGAGCATGAGCGACTGCCTGCGCGCATATTTCGAGCAGTCCGAGCAGCTCCCGACGCGCCTGTGGCTGCGGGCGGACGGCGAAAGCGCCAGCGGATTGCTGCTGCAGCGGCTGCCCGTTACCGCGCGGCCGGTCGGCGTGACCGAGTCGGGCGCCGGCGGCGTGTCGGAGGAGGAGATCGAGGACGCCTGGCGGCGCGTGCAACTCGTCGCCGGGACCGTGACCCCGGAAGAACTCGCAACGCTCGAGGACCGCGAGTTGCTGCGCCGTCTGTTCGCGGAGGACGACGTGCGCATGTTCCAGTCGGCGCCGGTGTTCTTCCGCTGCCGCTGCTCGCGCGAGCGGGTCGGCAACATGCTGCGGGCGCTCGGCCGCGTGGAAGTCGACTCGGTGCTCGAGGAATTCGGCCAGGTCGAGGTGCGCTGCGAGTTCTGCAGCCGCGCCTACCGTTACGACGCCGTGGACTGCGCAGTCCTCTTCGCCCGCGACACGCCGTCCGGGGCAGGTGGTTCCGGCGTGCATTGAGGGTCCCGCCCTTGGTATGGCGGATCGCCGGACGTCGCCCAGCGGCTGTCGCGCGGGTGGTCCTCCCGCAGGTCGGTCTCGTTTACTGCGTACGCTCGGGCGTTTCACCGCCCGGCGGTCGCCACCGGATTGCCAGCGCCTCCATGGTCGTCGTGTCGATCATGACGATGCCCTCGTCGCGATCCGACAGTTCCGCTGCCAGCCTTCCCCGGTCGGTCCAGACCGCGGACCGACCGCCGCCGACGAAGTCGTCGGCCGGACCGACGCAATTGGCCATCAGCACGATCATGGAATGACGCCGGGCGATCGTCGAATAGTGCTGGCGGGCCGTCTCGACGTTGCGATGCGGCTTCGCCACGGATGCGAGGTATGCGTCGGCCCCCAGGTCCGCGACCGCGCTTGCATGGTCCGGCTGCAACGACTCGAAGCAGATCGCCGGCGCCAGCCGATGCCCGCCTGCATCGATCACGAGCTGCTCTTCGCCGTCCGTGAACCAGGACAGCTCATCTGCATGGAGCTGCTGCTTGGAGTACGTCAACCGACCCTCCCCCGGTCGAAGGACGATCAGGCTGATCCGCGGGCCCGATTTCGAGCGCGTCGGGAGACCGACACCGATGTGGATGCCTCGCGCGTCGGCCAGGCCCTGGAGCACGTCGAGTCGCGCGTCCTGCGTGTCGGTGGCGAGGTCCCGGGCGAGCGCCGGCTCGTATCCGGTGAGGGACAGCTCGGGAAAGAAGATCAGGTCGGCCTGCTGCGACGAGGCGAGTTCGACGAACGAAACGTGCCGGCTGACATTGGTGGCAATGTCACCACGCACGGCTGCGAGCTGCGCGGCACAGATTCGCATGGCGGCGATCTTACGCCCGCCCGCGTCCGTCGCCAGCCCGGGTCAGTTCATCCGCCGAGCCCGAACCTCGCCCAGGCCCAGGCCGCAATCCAGAAGGCGAGCGTCGCGACGAGATTCGTCGTGCCGTGGTTGCGCTTCAGCAGCTTCCAGTCCCAGAAGGCGAGCCGGCTGCCGGGCTTGGGCGGGCCGGGCAGGAAGCGGTTCACGGTGCGCAGGTAGTCCTCGTAGGGCGCGCCGAGCGGTCCGCGCAGGTACTCTTCCTCGCGCTTCACCCGGTTCACCATGTAGAAGTAGTAGACCACGGTGAAGACGAGCAGCAGCCACACGTTGCCGAGCAGCATCAGGCCGCCGAGCAGGATGAAGTAGCGGCCGAGATACATCGGGTTCCGCACCAGCGCGTAGGGCCCGTTGAAGGCCAGCGTGCGGCCCTTGTCGAGCGAGGCGAAGCACCACAGCTGGATCGCCTCGCCGAACATCGAGACGAGGAAACCCGGCAGCAGCCACTGCGGATCGAGCTTCCAGATGATCGCCGCGACGGCGGCCGCGCCGAGCAGCACCCGGCTGCGGACCAGTACCTTGCGCAGCGTCGGGTTGTTGAAGATGCGATGGACGGCGTCGAGCACGGTGAGTTCTCCGGGACCGCGATGCGGGCTGGGGTTCAGTTCTTGCCTTTGCGCCTGGGCGGGCGGGGCGCGCCAATATAACCGCGCAGCGCCCACAGCGGGCGGATGCGGGTCATGCGGTCGAGCGCCGCCGCGCGTTCCGGGCCGAGGGTGTCCGGACTGCGCTTCCGCCAGTGCTTGTAGATCGCGGCCACGTCGACTTCTTCGGCAAACCGGCGCAGCGGGCCGGGCATCCAGCCGGTGCCGGCCGCGGACTGGAAGTCGAGCAGCAGGGGTTCGCCGCTGTCCGTGACGAGGATGTTCTTGGCGTTGCGCAAATCGAAGTGCGCGAGCCGCGCGGAGGCATGCATGGCGCGCAGGCCGCGCTCCAGCGCGGGAAAGTAGTCGGGCGGCAGCTTGAAGTCCCGCAGTCCGCGCAGGCTCCGTCCGGGCACGAAGCGATAGGCCAGTGCCAGCGCATCCACGCGAAACGCGCCTTGGGGCGTGGCCGGGACGCCTGCAACCCGCTTCAGGGCCCCGAACTCGCGCCGGACCAGGAAGCGACCGATGAGATTCCGCGACAGGAACGAGCGCGGCCGGAAGTCCTTGACCGCCCACGTGACTCCGCCGTGGTCGAAAAGGTAAAGGATTGCATTGGCCCAGCGGCCCTGGCTCAGGACCTCGCGCGGTCCTCGTTCCAGGTCGGCTCGGGTGAATCGCCGGGCCTCGACCTGCGTTTCGGCTGCCGGATCGCGTGATTCGGGTGACGCTGGGCGCAATGGTGGTGCTCGCTCCGGACTCGGCGCGTCAGGCCCGGACGCGTCGCTCTCCGGGCAGCAGCGCCGTCACGCCGCCGCCGGGCGGTGGCCGAGCAGGCGAGCGGGCAGGTACAGCACGGCCCGAAGCAGGGCGAACACCGCCCCCACCGCGATGCCGAGCAGCCGGAACGGCAGCGACAGCAGCCAGACCACCGGCCACAGGACCACAGCGAGAAGCGCCAGCGGCCAGCACAGGACGAACAGGAGGAGCCAGCCGATGAGCAGCAACAGCGTCTTCATGGACGACACCGTCAAGTGAAAGTTGTACTTGGGAGATTACCCCGAGGCGGTCCGGTGCGCCATTTCGCCCGGAACACACCCCGGACGAGGCGGACCTGGTCCTCCTCAAGACTGCGCCGAGCGAGCGCCCCGAGTTCCTCGGGCGACAACCGTCGCTCGGGATCCAGGCCCGCCTCGCGGATGGCGGCCAGGATCCGTGCCTCGATCCCGCTGACGGAGTAGTGCGTTTCGAGACCAGTCATGAATGAGCCTCCCCGAATGTCCGCCGCAAGGCCCCCGCCTGGCCGACCGGTCGGGGCGAATGCTCGGCGGAATTCGTTCTGCTTGGTCAGGTGCCGGCGTCGCCCCATACCGCGAACTCGTTCCCGCTCGGCTCGGTGAAGTGGAAGCGACGCCCGCCCGGGAACGAGAAGACCGGCTTCACGATGCGCCCGCCCGCGCTCTCGACCTTCGCCTGGGTCTCCTCCAGTCGCTCGCTGTAGAAGACGATCAGGGCGCTGCCGCTCTGCGTCGAAGCCGCGAGGTCGGACCGGTAAAAGCCACCATCGAGCCCTTGTCCCGAGAACGCCGCGTAGGTGGGCCCATAGTCGTCGAAAGACCAGCCGAATGCCGCCTGGAAGAACGATTTCGTCGCGCCCAGGTCCCTGGCAGGAAATTCGACGTAGTTGATCTTCTCGTGCGCGGGCATGGCTTGCTCCGATTCGGCAATTGCCTGACGGCGAAGCTGAGCCACGCCACTCTGCGGCGTGGGCTGCAGCGCGTTGCCGGCCATCTTGCGCCACGTGAGCCGCGAAGCCAATCGAGCTTCTCCGGCCCGGCACTGCGATCGCGTCGCGAACGAAGATCACCCGGCGACTTCAGTCACGATCGGGTGCCCCAAGCGGAAAGTAGCCACGATAAGGCCGCGCCTCGTCCACGGCACGCGCAACGGACGGACGAGCCGGCACTCTGCCTGCAGGGCCGAAAGGGGTGCGCGTAGAGCTTCATCGGCTCTTGCCCGTGTCGCCAGGTTCCGGCGGACTGCCTTTGTCGAAGATCACACGCCACACTCCTGGCGCCTCCTGCCGCCACACCGAATTGAAGCGGCCGATCACCTTGCCGGCTGGATCGCGGACCAGCCCGGTGCTCAGTGCCAGGGTGCCGGACTGCAGAACCTCGACCTGGTCAGGCTCCCAGGAGAACGGGGCGGCTGCGGATTCGAAAAATCGGGCCCAGCCTGCAACGACTTCGGACTTGCCGCGAAGCGGAACCGGGCCGGTGAAGAAGATGGCCTCATCGGCGACATGGGCCGAGAATTCCGCGAGGCTTCGATCGGCCATCGATCTCGCGAACGCACGCTCGGCGGAAATGACCTGCTCCCGGAGTGACTCGGGTGCCGACCTCGCAACCTGGAACGGAGTCGTGGCGAGCACTACGGCGAACGCGATGCGAATCGCCATGCCCGCCGCCTCGCCGGCGATCGCGCGGTAACGAAGCAGGTTCAACATGACCACGTTGCCCGAAATGCCTCTCATGAAGAAAGCACGAGCGGACCCTTGTGTCGGTTCGAGGCAGGTCTGCATGTTGGATCGTCCTGAAAGATCGCTCACATTCATTCGCGAACACTGGAGTCGCCGCGCCGGCTCGTCGTGCGGAACGCCACGGTAATGATTGTCGGGAAAATGAAGCCCTTGAGGTAGGAGAGCGGGTGCCGGCCCTCGGTGAAATCGACGGGCAGGTTACCGAAATGCGCCCAGTAGTGCGTTGCAATGAGCCCGGCGATGCCGGCCCACATGCCCCACAAGGCCAAGCGGCGTCCAAAGACGACGAGCAGCAAACTGAGAGTGATCACCACACGGAGGGCCGACTGTACGTACTCGAATGCTGTACGAGCACTGGTGCCGGCGCCCAGATACAGATCGTAGAGGGTGAAGGTGTGGTAATAGACGAGCAGTCCGGCGAGAACAAGGATGATCAGGCGCGGGAATGACAGAAATCCGCTCGTCTGAATTCCACGGAGTGCATTTCTCACGGTTCGCCATTCGATCATTCGAGGCCCTTTTCGTTTCCCAGTTTTCCGGTCGCGTGACGCTCGCGCTCACCCGCCCAGCCCCAGGCCGCGTCATGGTGGAGCGGGTGGTTCGGCGGATTAATGTTCCGCTTTGGCATTGGTTACGGACCGGACCCGACCAGACTCTCCCTTTTATTCAGCCACCGGAGAGTATGGACACTGTGTCCGGTAGTGCGTGCGCGATGATCACCGGCCAGAGCAAGTGGCCGGAACGCCAGAACACCACGCCGTACAAGAGGCCAAACAGCCCGGCGATCACCATGCCGAGCTGTGAGGCGTGCAGCGCGGCAAAAATCGCCGCCTGGACGACAATGGCGAGAATCCATCCCGCACCGGTGCTTCCCAAGATGCCAGCCAGCCTCGGCAGGACAAAGCCGCGAAAAGTGACTTCTTCGCCGAAAGCGGCAGCGAACCATCCGACCAGAATCAGTGTGGCAATGCGGTGGCTGCCGGGTCCGCCAACGCTATCCCCTGTACCTTGGGGCGCGGGCAGCCAGGAGGCGATCAGGGGATAGAGCACTACCCCGATCACCACGGTGCCGGCGAGCGCCACGCCCGTCCAGACGAAAAAGCGCTTCCAGCTCGCGGGCTTGCCGAGCCCCAGACTGCGAAGCCCCTCGCCAGAGACGGTCACAAGCACAAAGATGACCGCCAGCGTCGCCACCATGAAATAAAAATTGCGATAGGCCACGTCCGGCACCAGCGCCCGCGCCGCCAGCAGCACGCCCAGAGCGACGACAATTTCGATCGACAACCGAACCCGGTTATTCATATTGGTCATATGGTTTCCTCAAGGCTTGGCCGTTGAGCGAGTACACGCACGAGACCGAGGACCGCTCGTTTCATTGTCGCACCCCTCGATGTCGCTGGTGAGTCGCGCAGTTGCCAATGGGCCAGTGTGAACCGCGGCCACACCACGGACGCAGCGGTCACGTCTTGCTACGTCGCTCACTGTCGCGACAGAACGATATGGGTTGCCTTTGGCGTCGCTTCATGCTCGGTGCATGCGTACCCCAAGGCCGGGAGATTGACACCTTCAAAGAGTCTCTCGCCGGCGCCAAGCAGTACCGGCGAGATGGCAATGTGCATCTCGTCGATGAGGCGTTGGTGAAGATACTGCTGGATGACATTGACGCCGCCGCCAACCCGCACGTCCTTGCCGTTGGCGGCCTCACGCGCGCGCTCGAGCGCGACGAGAGGGCCCTCTGTCACAAAGTAGAAAGTGGTTCCGCCATCCATGACAAGTGGCGCGCGCGCGTAGTGCGTCAGCACGAACACGGCGACGTGATAAACAGGGTTCTCGCCCCACCAACCTCGCCAGCTTTCGTCAGGCCAGGGTCCGCGGACTGGCCCGAACATGTTCCTTCCCAGGATCCACGCTCCGATATTGTGGAAGCCTCGTGCGGCAAATTTCTCGTCCAAGCCGTCGTCTCCACCGTCGCTGCCAAACAGGCGCTTCTGGAACGTCCGGGTGGGGAGCGCCCAGCCATGAAGCGAGGTGCCACCCACGCCGAGTGGATTGTTCAGGTCTTGGTCCGGGCCGGCGCCGAAGCCATCCAGGGAGACCGTGAAACCCTCTACGCGAAGCTTGGGCATGGGATTCTCGGAGCTGTGAGCGACGCCGAACGTGGATTGCGACGCCTAGCCTTCGAGTCAAGCGGGCGACATGCCGTTGGCGCTCCGCTTGAACGAGGGGTTAGGCGGCACTGCGCGCGGCGTGGCTTGGTGAACCTTTGACTGAGCTGCTACTCAGCCTGCTTGAACTGGACAACATTACCCTCGGGGTCCCAGCCGTCGATGACGACGTGGCCGCGAAACTGCCAAGCTCCAGCTTCCGGCTTGAGGAAGCCCCCTGTAGCCTCCGCCGCACGGCGAACATGCGCCAAGCTGTTGACGACGAAGGTGGGCTTGAAGGGGGTTTCTTCCCTGGGCTCCGGCGGCTTCACGATGGTGATCCCCGCCGCGTACTTCCGTGGGATGGTGTGGACCACGACCTCGTAGCCTTGGCCTCGAAGAAGATCGTGCGACGAGTCTGATTCGATGACCTCCAAATCCAGTGTCTGCTGGTAGAAGGCGGAGACGCGCTTCTTGCTCTTTGCGAAAACGACGAGGCCTTGCTGCGGCATTGGCTTCTCCTGTCTTGGCGTCGGTGGCTGAACCACACGCGCTGTTTGTGCCGGCGCCTCTCTGCTTGAACGAAGGGTTAGGCGTCACAGCGCTGCCCAGCGGGAGGCCAAGCCATAAGCATGCAGCAAACCGATGACCAAGCAGATGGCGGACGACACGACCCAGAAGGTGGCGGAGTTCTCCGGGAAGGCGGGACGCAGTAGCGGAAACGCGACCGCGCGCGCAAGGTAGACCGCGGTAATGACGACCAGTGCCACCTTGGTGAAGGGTAGAAGGCCGATGACCCCAGCGCCTGAAAAGGCAAAGGCAGCCCAAACCAGAAGGACTACGCTGATTGCCAATGTGACGAGCGTTGGTTGAAGGCGGCCGGCTTCGACTGCTCGTGCCATGGCCTCACCTGCACCCATGAACCTGTAAGCCCGTGGACCAACGACGATGCACGCGAGATGTGCCACTGCGGCCGCAGCGCTGAATCCGCCGGCGACAACTAGTGGAACACTGCTAGATGCGGGCATAGTGGGCCTTGTGTGAGGCCTAACGGCGCGTTGAGCGGCCGATGGCCGACAGTTCATCAGGAAACACGATAGCCTCTCCCATCGGTCCGCTCTAACGCATAGTTAGACAGCACCGCCTAATCTACCGGATCAGACCCAGGTGGGTACGCGGTGATCTCGAATCGTATGCCATCTGGATCTCTCATGAACAAGGCGACTGCCCCGTTGAGATGCTGAATATCCGGCACCTCGAAGCCTGCCAATTGCATTGCGTCTCGAATCGTATGCACTTGCTCCGGAGTCTCTGCAGAGAAGCCAACATGATTCATTCCGGCGCCATACCGCTCATAGGGTCGCGTGCCCGACTTGGCCTGATTGAACTGCAGAAACAACCCGTTGGGGTTTGACCAGACGTGATCTCTCTTCTTCACGAAGCCGAGCAGCGGGAGCAGGCTCTCGTAGTAGGGCATGCTTCGTTCAAGGGATGACACCAGAAGGGTCAGATGGTCGATCTTCATTCGCGACACCAAGTAAAGTGCTGTCTAACAACAATTAGGCCGGAACAATTAGCAGCGGTCCTGCCGCATATGCAGCCGGCGAAATCACGCATTCCTGCCACATAAGACGCTCGCTCCCTAGATAAGCCTTTGTCTTTACTACCGCACCGCGATCTTAGGCGTCAATTAGCACGGGAGCGCGAATCGGCATGGAAGCCAGGCCCCGGTTGCTCGACCAGGTGCGTAACCAGCTGCGCACGCTGCACTACAGTTATCGCACCGAGCAGCAGTACTTGTTCTGGGTGCGGCGCTTCGTCCTGTTCCACGGCAAGCGCCATCCGGCCGACATGGCCGCCGCGGAAATCGAGGCGTTCCTCACGCACCTCGCGGTCGATCGCC
Organism: uncultured Gammaproteobacteria bacterium; assembly: GCA_963712815.1. GTDB lineage: Bacteria > Pseudomonadota > Gammaproteobacteria > Steroidobacterales > Steroidobacteraceae > RPQJ01. The sequence continues at coordinate 184,263 of CAVQJL010000010.1, read as the reverse complement.
AGGTGTCGGCTTCCACGCAGAACCATGCGCTGGCCGCTCTGCTGTTTCTCTACCAGAAGGTCCTGCAGGTCGAGTTGCCTTGGCTCGACGGCATCGTGCGCGCGAAGCTGTCCCGCCACCTGCCGGTCGTGCTCACGCCGGGCGAAGCGAGGGACGTGCTCTCACAACTGCAGGGCGAGTATTGGTTGATCGGCGGCCTGCTCTACGGTGCGGGCCTTCGGCTGCGCGAGGCGCTCACCTTGCGCGTCAAGGACGTGCAGTTCGAGTACCGCCAGCTCATCGTCCGCAGCGGCAAGGGCGGCAAGGACCGCTCGGCCATCCTGCCCGACGCGCTCGTTGCGCCGCTGCAGCAGCATCTGGTCAAGGTTAAGGCCGACCACCAGGTCGCGACTCAGGGTGGTTATGCCGGCGTCGAACTGCCGCACGCGCTCGAGCGCAATTATCCGAACGCGCACCTCCAGTGGGGTTGGCAGTACGTGTTCCCGGCGAAGCGGCCGTCGCGCGACCCGCGGTCGGGCGCCTGGCGTCGCCACTACGTGTACCCGAAGACCGTGCAGCGCCGCGTGAAGGACGCTGTGAAGGCCGCCGGCATCGCGAAGCCGGCCTCTTGCCACACGTTCCGGCACAGCTTCGCGACGCACCTGCTCGAGCGCGGGTACGACATCCGCACCGTGCAGGAACTGCTGGGCCACAAGGACGTCAAGACGACGCAGATCTACACGCACGTCATGCGCCGGGGCGCGAACGCCGTGCAGAGTCCGCTGGATCGTTGAGCAACCCGCCCGCGCTGAAGTCCTTTTCAGGGCTCGGTACGGCTGAAGCTCGAGTCATTGACCGAATATAAAGACATCTTTATATTTGAGACATATGGCCGAGTCCTTCGATACGCTCCTGCCTCGCCTGCGTGCAATCGCGGAGCCTTCGCGCCTCCGCCTGCTCGCTATCCTGGCCCGCGGTGAATTCTCGGTTTCCGAGCTGACCGAGATCCTCGGCCAGAGCCAGCCCCGGGTCTCTCGGCACCTCAAGCTGCTCGACGACTGTGGCCTGCTCGAGCGTTTCCGCGAGCAGCATTGGATGTTCTACCGGGTCGCTGGCGACACCGAAGGCGGCCGGCTGGCACGCCTGCTGCTCGAGCAGATCGACGCCGACGACCCGGCGCTCGCCGGCGATTTCGAGCGCATGCGGCGGGTGCTCGAAGTGCGGACAGGCCGCGGCGCGACGGGCGAGGGCGAGGTCGGCGGCCCCGAACCGGACGAACTCGTCCCGCTGATCGCGGCCGAAATGGGCGAGCCGGGCGCCGGGGCCTTGCTCTACTTCGGTGTCGCGCCCGACGAGTCCCTGGTCGGTCTCGGGCCCCGGGTGCGACGCGCCGTCGGCATGAACCCATCGCGAACCGTCGTGCAGCGGGCGCGGGCACGATTGCATTCCGCGGGCCTCAACCACTGTGTGTTGCAGCGAGGGGAACTCGCGGCGCTGCCGCACCCGTCGCACGGCTTCGACGTCGCGATCGTCGACCGCGTGCTCGCCCCGGAGACGCGCCCCGTGGACGCACTGCGCGAGGCGGCCCGGGTCCTGCGGCCGGGGGGCCGGCTGCTCGTCGTAGAGGAATTCGAGGCGCTGGAGCGGCGCGCGCCGGACAGCAACCCGCTCGCACTGCTGCGGGCGTGGCTCACCGAGGCGGGTCTGGGTTGCGATCGCCTGCGACCGTTCGACGTGAGCGGCGCGCACCTGCTGCTAGCCGCAGCCACGGCGGAACCCGAGGCGGCCGCTGCCTGACCTGACGAGCGCAACCCTTCCCGACGAGTGACTGAAATGACGCCGGTATCCGTGTCCTTCGAGTTCTTCCCGCCCAACGACCCCGGGATGGAGCAGACGTTGTGGGCTTCCATTCAGCGCCTCGCGCCGCTTGCACCGCGCTTCGTGTCGGTGACCTACGGCGCCGACGGCTCGACGCGCGAGCGCACCCACAACGTCGTGACGCGCATCCTGCGCGAGACGACGCTCACGCCGGCGCCGCACCTGACCTGTATCGGCGCGCCGCGCGCGGAGATCCTAGACATCGCGCGCGCCTACTGGGACGCCGGCGTGCGGCACATCGTCGCGCTGCGCGGCGATGCGCCGGCAGGGCAGGCGGGCTACGTGCCGCACCCGGAGGGGTTTGCGTACGCGGTGGACCTCGTGCGTGGCCTCAAAGGCGTCGGTGACTTCGACATCTCGGTCGCGGCCTACCCCGAGGTGCACCCGGAGGCGCCCGACGCGAAGTTCGACCTCGACAATCTGCGCGCCAAGCTCGACGCGGGCGCGAGCCGGGCAATCACGCAGTTCTTCTTCGACACCGACCGCTACCTGCGCTTCCGCGACCAGTGTGCGGCCGCGGGCATCGATGCCGAGATCGTGCCCGGCATCCTGCCCATCACGCGCTTCCCGCAGATGCTGCGCTTCGCGCTGCGCTGCGGCGCAAGCGTGCCGGAGTCACTCGCACACCGCTTCGATGGTCTCGACGACGACCCGGAGACGCGGCGCCTGATCGCCGCGAGCTTCGCCATCGAGCAGGTACGGCGCCTGCAGGAGCACGGCGTGCAGGAATTCCACTTCTACACACTCAACCGCGCCGAGCTCGCCTACGCCATCTGCCACGCGCTCGGCGTGCGCGCGCCCGTCGCACGCGCAGCCTCGGAGGCCTGACCATGCTGCGAGCCGAACGGGTCCGCGAGTTCCGCCGCCTGCTGGGCGAGCGCATCCTGGTGCTCGACGGCGCGATGGGCACCGTCATCCAGTCCTACGGGCTCGGCGAGGCCGACTACCGCGGCGAGCGGTTCCGCGACTGGCCCCGTGACCTCAAGGGCAACAACGACCTGCTGGTGCTGACCCGTCCCGAGGTGATCGGCGAGATCCACCGCCGCTATTTCGAGGCCGGCGCCGACGTCGTCGAGACCAACACCTTCAACTCGAACGCGACCTCCCAGGCCGACTACGGCACCGAGTCGCTGGTGCGCGAGCTCAACCTGGCCGCGGCGCAGGTCGCGCGTCGCGCCGCCGACGAGGTGGCGGCGCGCACCGGGCGGCCGCGCTTCGTCGCGGGCGCCCTCGGTCCCACCAGCCGCACCGCCTCGCTCTCGCCGGACGTCAGCGACCCCGCGTTCCGCAACGTCAGCTTCGACCAGCTGGCCGCGACCTACGCCGAGGCGACGCGCGCGCTGGTGGAGGGCGGCGTGGATCTCATCCTGGTCGAGACCGTGTTCGACACGCTGAATGCCAAGGCGGCGCTGTTCGCGGTGCGTCGGGTGCTCGACGAACTGGGGCTCGACCTGCCGGTGATGGTCTCCGGCACGATCACCGACGCCTCGGGTCGCACGCTTTCCGGGCAGACAGTCGAGGCGTTCTGGAACTCGGTGCGCCACGCGCGGCCGGAAGTGATCGGCCTCAACTGCGCGCTCGGCGCGAAACAGCTGCGTCCCTACGTCGAGGAGCTTGCCCGCATCGCGGATGCCCACGTCTGCGCCTACCCCAACGCCGGGCTGCCGAACGCGTTCGGCGAGTACGACGAGACCGCCTGCGAGACCGCGGCCTTGATCCGCGACTACGCCGAGAGCGGCTTCGTGAACATCGTGGGCGGCTGCTGCGGGACCACGCCGGAGCACATCGCCCACGTGGCGCAGGCGATCGCGGGCCTGCCGCCACGCCGGCCCGCCGTGCTCGAGCCGCGCTGCCGGCTCGCCGGACTCGAGCCGCTCAACCTCGGGCCCGACAGCCTGTTCGTGAACGTGGGCGAGCGCACCAACGTCACCGGCTCGGCGAAGTTCCGCCGGCTGATCGAGGCCGAGGACTACGCGGGCGCGCTCGAGGTGGCGCGCCAGCAGGTCGACGAGCGGCGCGCAGGTCATCGACGTCAACATGGACGAGGGCATGCTCGACTCGGAGGCCGCGATGGTGCGGTTCCTCAACCTCGTGGCAGCCGAGCCCGACGTGGCGCGTGTGCCGGTGATGATCGACTCCTCGAAGTGGTCGGTGATCGAGGCCGGGCTCAAGTGCCTGCAGGGCAAGGGCATCGTCAACTCGATCAGCCTCAAGGAGGGCGAGCGCGCTTTCCTCGAGCAGGCGCGGCTGGTGAGGGCCTACGGCGCCGCGGTGGTGGTGATGGCCTTCGACGAGCAGGGCCAGGCCGACACCGTCGAGCGCAAGGTCGGGATCTGCCGGCGTTCCTACCGGCTGCTCACCGAGTCCGTCGGCTTCCCGGCCGAGGACATCATCTTCGACCCGAACATCTTCGCCGTGGCCACCGGCATCGAGCAGCACGACCGCTACGCGCTCGACTTCATCGAGGCCACGACCCGGATCCGCGAGGCGTGCCCGCACGCGCTGGTGAGCGGCGGCGTCAGCAACGTGTCGTTCTCGTTCCGCGGCAACGACCCGGTGCGCGAGGCGATGCACTCGGTGTTCCTCTACCACGCGATCCGCGCCGGCATGAACATGGGTATCGTGAACGCGGGGCAGCTCGCGATCTACGAGGACATCGGGGCCGAGCTGCGCGAGCGGGTCGAGGACGTGATCCTTGCGCGCCGCGCCGACGGCACCGAGCGGCTGCTCGAGATCGCGGGCCGCTACAAGGGCGAGGCCGGCCAGAAGCGCGTCGAGGACACGGCCTGGCGCTCGTGGCCCGTGTCGAAGCGGCTCGAGCACGCACTCGTGAAGGGGCTCGACGAGTTCGTCGTCGAGGACGCCGAGGCCGCGCGCCTCGAACTCGCCTCGCCGCTCGCGGTGATCGAGGGGCCGCTCATGGACGGCATGAACCACGTCGGCGATCTGTTCGGGGCCGGCAAGATGTTCCTGCCGCAGGTGGTGAAGTCGGCCCGGGTCATGAAAAAGGCCGTCGCGCACCTCGTGCCCTACCTCGAGAAGGCGCAGGACGGCTCGAACCGTTCGAACGGCAAGGTCGTGCTCGCCACGGTCAAGGGCGACGTGCACGACATCGGCAAGAACATCGTGGGCGTGGTGCTCCAGTGCAACAATTTCGAGGTCATCGACCTCGGCGTCATGGTGCCCACCGAGCGCATCCTCGACACGGCGCGGCGCGAAGGCGCCGACATGATCGGGCTGTCGGGCCTCATCACCCCGTCCCTCGACGAGATGGTGCACGTGGCCCGCGAGATGAAGCGGCAGGGCTTCGAGGTGCCGCTGCTGATCGGCGGCGCCACGACCTCGCCCGCGCACACGGCGGTGAAGATCGACCCCGAGTACCAGGGCGCGGTCGCCTACGTAAAGGACGCCTCCCGAGCCGTCGGCGTGTGCCAGTCGCTGGTTACGCCCGAGCACCGCGCGGCGACCACCCGGCGGCTCAAGGCCGAGCACGCCGAGAAGCGCGAGCTGCATCGTGGCCGCAAGGCCAAGGCGCCCGCGTTCACGCTGGCGGAGGCCCGCGCCAACCGCTTCCGCTGCGACTGGTCGACCTACCGTCCGCCCGTGCCGCGCATGGCGGGCTCGCGGGTGTTCGAGGACGTACCGCTCGAGGAGCTGGTGCGCTACATCGACTGGATGCCGTTCTTCAATGCCTGGGAGTTCGCGGGGAAGTTCCCCGACATCCTCACCGATACGGTCGTGGGCGAGGCGGCGTCGAATCTCTACACCGACGCGCGACGCATGCTCAAGCAGCTCATCGCCGGCCGCTGGTCGCGTGCGAGCGCTGTGATCGGCTTCTTCCCGGCCAACTCGGTTGACGACGACATCGAGGTGTATGCCGACGAGTCACGCACGCAGGTTGTCCACCGGCTGCACCACCTGCGCCAGCAAAAGCCCAAGCCCGCCGGACAGCCGCACTATGCGCTCGCCGATTTCGTTTCCCCGCGCGAGTCGGGCGTGCAGGACTGGATCGGGGCGTTCGCGGTCACCGCCGGCATCGGGCTCGACGAGAAGGTCCGCGAGTACGAGGCCCGTCACGACGACTACGGCGCGATCATGCTCAAGGCGCTCGCGGATCGGCTCGCCGAGGCGCTGGCCGAGCGCATGCACGAGCGCGTGCGGCGCGAGTTCTGGGGCTACGCGCCGGAGGAGCGATTCACCGGCGACCAGCTGGTGCGCGAGGAGTACCGCGGCATCCGTCCCGCGCCGGGCTACCCAGCCTGCCCGGATCACACCGAGAAGGCCACGCTGTGGCGACTGCTCGACGTCGAGAGCAGTGCGGGCATCCGCCTCACCGAGAGCTTCGCCATGTACCCGACGGCGGCGGTGAGCGGCTGGTATTTCTCGCACCCGGAGGCGCGCTACTTCCAGGTCGGGCGCATCGACGCCGACCAGGTGGCGGACTACGCGCGGCGCAAGGGCATCACCGTCGCCGAGGCCGAGCGATGGCTCGCACCGGTCCTCGGCTACGAGGCGAGCCCGCGGGCGGCGTGACAGCCGGCTCGAGGCTACCGACCCGAATAGACGAATTCGCTGCGCAGGTTGGCCGCGAGCACGGTGCCGGCCGGGATCTCGACCTCGGTCCCGGTCTTCTTCGCACCGATGGCGCCCGCCGCGCCGCCGACGATGCCGCCGATGACCTTGCCGCTGCCGTCGTTGATCTGGTGACCGATGATCGCGCCGGCCGCGGTGCCGCCGGCGATCTTGGCGGTGTCACGCCCCTTCTCGCTCTGGCCCTTCTGGTTGATGCGCGCGTTGATCGCCATCGTGCTGCCGTCGGCCATCGCGAGCTGCGTGAATTCGATCTTGAGCGCCGGTACGGCGCCGATCTTCTGGCTGCCGGAGGTCACTTCGGTGATCGAGCCGCGGATCGACGCGCCGGAGCGGGCGATGGCGCGTCCACCCACGACGAGGTCGGAGGCGAGCTGCGCCTCGACTGGCTGGCCGACGGCGCTGGTCTTCGTCGAATAGGCCTGCGGCAGCGCGACCGACAGCTGTGTTCCGGCCGGGACCGTGACGGGCGGCGGCGGGGGCTCGACCTTGGGTGCCGCCGGGGCGGCGGCGGTCGTGGCGGCGGTGCCGCCGGAAGAGGGGGCCTTGGCCGCCGGCCGCGCAGCGGGCTGGGCCGGTGCCTTGGATGCGGGCTGGGCCGGCGACTGGGCTGCGAGCTGCTGCTGCGTCTCGAGCTCGCGCTGGCGCAGCTCGAGCTCGATCTCCCGGGCCTTGAGTTCCTGCTCGCGCGCCGCGAGATCGGCGGCCGCCTGTTCTTGCGCGGCGACCGCTTCGTCCGGTTGCGCGGCAGCCGGCGGCCCCTCGCCGGCCGCCTGGGGCTCTGACGGACCCCCGCAAGCGGCCATTGCGAGTGCGGATGCGGCCACAAGTGCGAGTGTGGTCGGGGAGAGCTGAGCGAGACGACGCATGGATTTTTCCTCGGGGTGCTGGGTCCGGTGACGCGCGCCCCCGATGGGGCGTGGTACCGCTAGGTTAGTGCGCAGGGCGGCGCCGGAGTTCCGCGACAGCACTTGACGCTCGCCGCCGCGGCACGTAACTAGGCCCGTTCAAGACCAAAACTCGAGTTCGAGCGGGGAGAGGACGATGGAAAAAGTCGTGGCCGACGAGGCCCTGGCGTTGCAGCGACTCTATCACTGGGAACGAACGGTGCCCGGCCGCGTGGTGCTCACGCAGCCGATGGGCGGCGGAATCGTGAAGGACTTCACGTGGCGGGAGCTCATGGGAGAGACGCGGCGCGTGGCCGCCTACCTCAGGGGCCTCGGATTCGAGCCCGGCGCGCGTATCGGCATCCTCGCCAAGAACTCCGCGCACTGGATGATGGCGGACTTCGCGATCTGGATGGCCGGCTACGTGTCCGTCCCGCTGTATCCCACGCTGGCCGCGGGCACCGTCCGCCAGATCCTGGAGCACAGCGAGTCGAGGCTGCTCTTCGTCGGCAAGCTCGACGGCTGGGAGGAGATGCAGCCCGGCGTGCCCGAGGGGCTGCCCGTCATCCGCCTGCCATTGTCGCCGGCCGCCGAGGGCGAGGCGTGGGACGAGATCGTCGCGCGCACGCCGCCGCTCGAAGGCGAGCCGGTGCGCGACGGCGAGGAACTCTCCACCATCATGTACACCTCGGGCACGACGGGCATGCCCAAGGGCGTGATGCACAGCTTCGCGACCTTCGCTTGGTCGATCGAGGCCGCGCGCAAGCGCATCGCCACGACCGATCGCTCGCGCATCCTCTCCTACCTGCCGCTATCCCACGTGGCCGAGCGCACGCTGGTGGAGCACGGCCTGCTCTCGAGCAGCATGCATGTGTATTTCGCCGAGAGCCTCGAGACTTTTGCCGCTGACTTGCAGCGCGCGCGGCCGACGGTGTTCTTCTCGGTGCCTCGACTGTGGGTCAAGTTCCAGCAGGGCGTGCTGGCGAAGATGCCGCCGCAGAAACTCGACCGCTTGCTGTCGATCCCGGTCGTGAGCCACTTCGTGCGCAAGAAGGTGCTCGGCGCACTCGGGCTCGACCAGTGCGAGGTCGCCGCCGGCGGCGCCGCGCCCATGCCGCCCGACCTGTTGCGCTGGTACGCGCGCCTCGGTCTCGAGATCATCGAGGTGTACGGGATGACCGAGAACTGCGGCGTGTCGCACTGCACGCTGCCGGGCCGTCCGCGCCCGGGCACGGTCGGCTACCCGCACGAAGGCGTGCTCAGCCGCATCGATCCGGAGACCGACGAGATCCTGGTGAAGAGCGCGGGCACGATGCTCGGCTACTACAAGGAGCCCGAGCAGACCCGCAACGCCTTGACTGGGGAAGGCTGGCTGCGCACCGGCGACAAGGGCGTGATCGACGCCGAGGGCGGGCTGCGCATCAGCGGCCGGGTGAAGGACCTGTTCAAGACCAGCAAGGGCAAGTACGTCACGCCGGCGCCCATCGAGGACAAGCTCGTGATGCACAGTGCGGTGGAGGCCTGCTGCGTCACCGGAGCGAACCTCGGCCAGCCGCTCGGCATCGTGATGCTGAACCTCGAGGCCGCGCAGCGTGCGGCAGTGGAGGCCGAGCGCGCCGCGCTCGAGGCCTCGCTCGTGTCGCACCTGAAGTCGATCAACGCTCTGCTCGACCCGCACGAGCGGCTCGACTGCCTGGTGGTCGTGACGCAGCCGTGGACCGTGGAGAGCGGGCTCATCACCCCCACGTTCAAGGTGCGGCGGAACCGGATAGAGGACGTCTACGCGCCGTTCTATGAGCGCTGGCTGGTGGAGCGCCGCGCGGTGATCTGGCACTAGGCCGGGGGAAATTCACCGGCAGCCGCAGGCTCGCGGCGAAGCCTCGATCTGCACCGTGGGATGGGAAATGCCGAAGCGCCGGTGCAGGTCATCGGCGAGGGAGTCGATGAACTCGTCGCCCGGCTGCCCGGCCGGTATCACCAGGTGCACGCTGAGCGCAATCTCCGAGGTGCTCATCGCCCACACGTGCAGGTCGTGCACGTCCGCGACCCCCGGCTGCGAGGCGAGCAGTTCCCGCACCGCCGGCAGGTCGATGGAATCCGGCACCCCGTCGAACATCAGGTGCAGGCTCTGGCGGAACAGGCGCCAGGTGCCGACGACGACGATGGCGGCGATGGCCAGGCTCGTGACCGGGTCCAGCCAGTCCCAGCCCGTCCACAGGTACACGGCCCCGGCGGCGGCGACGCCCAGCGACACGAGCGCGTCCGCGGCCATGTGCAGGAACGCGCCGCGGATGTTGAGGTCGCGCTCCCGCCCCGACATGAACAGCAGGGCCGTGAGGCCGTTGACGACGACGCCGATGGCTGCCACCGCGATCATCGTCACCCCCTGGGTCTGCACGGGTGACCCGAGCCGCTGCACCGCCTCCAGGGCCAGCGATCCCATCGCGACGAGCAGCAGGATCGCGTTTCCAAAGGCCGCCAGGATCGAGGCCCGGCGCCAACCGTAGGTGTGACGGTCGTCGGGCTCCAGTCGGCCGGCGAGCGCGCCGGCCCACGCGAGCGCGAGGCCTGCGACGTCGCTGAGGTTGTGGGCAGCGTCGGCGAGCAGGGCCAGTGAGCCGATCCGCCAGCCTACCCAGGCCTCCACGGCCACGAACGCGACGTTCAGCGCGATGCCGATCGCAAACGCGCGGTTGAAGGAGCCCGGGCCGTGTGCGTGCGCCGCGCTCACCCGCCCGCCGTGTCATAGGCCCCGAGGTCGGCTCGGCGCAGCAGCCGCCTGTAACGGATCGTGCTGTGGGGCCAGTTGTTGGTGATGGTGCCGTCGGCGAGCTTGTACCAGCTCTGCTTGTCGGCCGACCACACGGACTTCGCGAGGTCGCGCTGCAGGTCGCGGTTGTACTCGTCCATGACCTCCCGCCTGACGTCGATGCGCCCGAGCCCGCGTTCGTCCATCTGTCGGATCACGTCGAGGATGTAGCCGACCTGCGCCTCGATGACCACCAGGATGCTGTTGTGGCCGAGGTTGGTGTTCGGGCCATAGAGCATGAACAGGTTCGGGAAGCCGCTCACGGTCACGCCGAGGTAGGCACGTGCGCCGCCACGCCACTCCTCGCGAAGCGCACGTCCGCCCGCGCCGGTGAGGGTCATGGGGGCGAGGAAGTCGGTGGCGTGGAACCCGGTCGCGTACACGATCACGTCGGCCGGCACGAGCTCTCCGTCCCGCGTGACCACGCCGTCCGGCTCGATGCGCTCGACGCCGCCGGTCACGAGCCGGACGTTGGCGCGGTTGAGCGTCGGGTAGTAGTCGTCGTTGAACAGCACGCGCTTGGCGCCGATCGGGTAGTCGGGCACCAGCTTCGCGCGCAGCGCCGGGTCCTGGACCTGTCGCCGCAGGTGCCACAGCGACTTGCGCGTCGCGAGCCACTGCACGATCCGCACCTGCTTCATGAGCGGCGTGAGCTGCAACTCGCCGAAGAAGAACCACTGCGCGCGGTGGCGCATCCTCGCGAGCCAGGGCCAGCGCGTGCGGCGGCGCTGCTCGCGCGGCGTGTAGAGCCGGTCCTTGCGCGGCATCAGCCAGTTGGCGGAGCGCTGGAAGATCGTGAGCTCGGCGGCGAGCGGGGCGATCTGCGGCACGAACTGCACGGCGCTCGCGGCGTTGCCGATCACCGCGATGCGCTTGCCGGCGAGGGCCACGCCGTGGTCCCACCGCGCCGAGTGGAACTGTGCGCCGCGGAAACCGTCGCGGCCGGGGATCGCGGGCGTCGCCGGCCGGTGCAGCTGCCCGACGCCCGTGACCAGGAACTGCGCCTCGACCACCTCGCCGCCGGCCAGCTCGACGCGCCAGAGGTTGCGCGCCTCGTCGAAGCGCGCCGCCACGACCTCGGCGTTGAACCGGCAGTGTGGCAACAGCCCCGACTGCACCGCGCACTCGACGGAGTAGGCGAGCAGCTCCGACTGCCAGGCGAAGCGTCGGCTCCAGTCGGTCTTCTGCGCGAAGGAAAAGCTGTAGAGGTAGGACGGCGCGTCGCAGGAGGCGCCCGGATACGTGTTGTCGCGCCAGGTGCCGCCGAGCGTGGCGCCCTTCTCGAGGATCAGGAATTCGTGGATCCCGGCGCGCTTGAGCTGCATGCCCATGCAGATCCCCGAATGCCCCGCGCCGATGATGGCGATGCGTGTAGTCGTGTTCATGAGGGCCCCGCGCCCGCGATGCGATCGATCACCGCAATTGTGACAGGTAGGCCGGCCCGCCGAGCGCCGCCATCTGCCGCTCGATCCAGGCCTGTCGCTTGCGGAGGTACGGACCCGGCGCATCGGCACGGTAGCGCTTCGGGGCCGGCAGCACGGCGGCGAGCAATGCGGCCTGCGACTTCGTCAGTCGCGCCGCATCCCGGCCGAAGTAGCGCCGGCTCGCCGCCTGCACGCCCCAGGTGCCGCGGCCGAACTCGGCAATGTTCAGGTACACCTCGAGGATGCGCCGCTTGGGCCAGGCAAGCTCGATCAGCACGGTGATCCCGGCCTCGAGTCCCTTGCGGAACCAGCTCTGTCCCGGCCACAGGAACAGGTTCTTCGCCACCTGCTGGCTCAGCGTGCTCGCGCCGCGGACACGGCGGCCGCGCTCGCGGTCCTCGAGCGCCTTGTCGATCTGCTCGAGGTCGAAGCCGTGGTGCGACGGGAATTTCTGGTCCTCGGCCGCCACGACCGCGAGCGCCGCGTAGGGCGAGATCCGGTCCCAGTCGCGCCACTCGTGGCTGAACCCGGGGCCCGCCTCCCCGCCGAGGGCCGCATCGATGCGATCGCGCAGCATGAACGCGGTGGTGGGCGGATTCACCCAGCGCAACGCGACGACGGCCGTCACCGTGACGAGGCCCCAGGCGACGAGCACGAGCAGCACGGCGCGTCCGAGCCGCGCCCAGAATCCCTTGCGACGACGTTTCGCCACGGCGGTTCGCCGCTGGGAAGGTGAGGGCGCTCGGCGCCGGGCGCCGATCAGCCTGCGGGCGTGACCCGGCGGGCGCTCGTGACCTCGATCGGCGTGACCGGCACGTCCTGGTGGCCGCCCTTGTTCCCGGTCTTCGTGGCCGCCATCTTGTCCACGACGTCCATGCCCTCGACGATGTGGCCGAACACCGCGTAGCCCGCGCCGCCGCGGCCCGGGTCGAGGAAGGCGTTGTCCACGAGGTTGATGAAGAACTGCGAGGTGGCGCTGTGCGGGTCGTTGGTGCGCGCCATGGAGAGCGTGCCGCGGCGGTTCTTGAGGCCGTTGTCCGCCTCGTTGCGGATCGGAGCGCGCGTGGCCTTCTGCTTCATGTCGGCCGTGAGGCCGCCGCCCTGCACCACGAACCCGGGGATCACGCGGTGGAAGACCGTGCCGTCGAAGTGCCCGGCCTCCGCGTAGTCGAGGAAGTTCTGGGCGCTGATCGGCGCCTCCTTCTCGAACAGTTCGACCGTGAAGCTGCCGAGCGTGGTCTCGAATCGAATCATGGTGCGGGTCCGTCGGGTGGCGGGAAAGGGGCGAAATAGTGAACGGAGACGGCTCCGAAGTCACGCCCCCGGGAACGGATCCGGATGGGCCACGATGCGACCCGACTTGACGCGGTGGGCGTCCCAGCCGGTAACGTGACGGGTTGTCGCGGGCCGTGCCGGCCCGGGCGAAGGAGCGGATCGCGCACGTGCGGCAGTCGGCGTCGAAAAGCATCGCGATGGGCCGGGGGGTGGACCGGGGCGCCGGGTTGCGCGTCGGCGGGGCGCGCGGCCTGTGACGGCGTCGTCCCTGGCGTTCTGCTCGGAGCCGTGCGAGCCGCTCGACCCGCTGCAGGTCTTCGCTGCCGCGGGGACGGCTCCGCGCTTCTACTGGGAACAGCCGGCTCAGCAGCGCTTCCGCGTCGGCATCGGGTGCGCGGCGCGCGTCGTCGTCGAGGGGCCGGATCGCTTCCGCCGCGCTCAGGCCGGTGCGGAAGCGCTTTTCGCCGGGCTCGGCTGGGAGGGCCCAGGCCCGCGGATCGGGCACCTCGTCGGCGGCTTCGCGTTCGCGCCCCGGCGTGGCGACAGCGAGCTGTGGCGGGGCTTTGCGGACGGCGAACTGCGGTTGCCCGAGCTTGCGTACTGGCGCGAAGGCGAGCGCTACGTGCGCGATGCCCGCCTCGGCAGCCGCTGGGCGGCGCTGCAGCCGAAGCCGCTGTTGCTCGGTCACCCGGTGCGCGGACCGGCTGAAATCGGCAACGGTGGTCCGGAGGCCTACGTCGAGCGCGTGCAGCGCGCGCTCGCCGACATCCGCGCCGGCGTGCTCCAGAAGGTGGTGCTGGCCCGAGCCGTGCACGTGACCGCGCGCTCGGCGATCGACCCGGTCGCGTGGCTGGTCGCGCTGCGCGAGCGCTTCCCTTCCTGCACGCTGTTCGCGGTGGGCGACGGCGACGCGGTGTTCCTCGGCGCGAGCCCGGAGCGCCTGGTGCGCGTCGAGGGCGACACCGTGGAGACCGTCGCCCTGGCAGGCACGGCACCGCGCGGTGCCTCGCAGTCCGCCGACCGCGCACTCGGGGAGGCGCTGTGCGACAGCCGCAAGAACGGCGACGAGCACGCGTTCGTCGTCAGTCACCTGCAGTCGGCGCTCGCCGCGTGCTGCGACGCCGTCGAGGTCGCGTCCGAGCCCCGGCTGCTGCGGACGCGCACCGTGCAGCACCTGTGCACCGAGCTGCGCGCGCGGCGGCGTCCCGATTCCCCGGTGTCGCTGCTGGAACTCGCCGCGCGCCTGCATCCGACGCCCGCCGTCGGCGGCGCGCCGGGCGATGCCGCGCTGCAGTGGCTGGTCGCGCACGAGGGCATCGATCGCGGCTGGTTCGCGAGCCCGGTGGGCTTCCTGCAGTCGGACGGCGACGGGGAGTTTGATGTAGCCTTGCGCTCGGCTTTGGTGCGCGGACGCCGCGCCACCGCATGGGCGGGTGCAGGCATCGTCGCCCGCTCGGAGCCCCGGGCCGAATTCACCGAGACCGAGCTCAAGCTGCGCACCGTGCTGGGCCCGCTGCTCTGGGGAGCGCCCTGATGGACCGACCGAACGACGCGCGCGACGCCGGCGCCGCCAACCTGGCGTTCGCCCGCACGCTGGTGCGCGAGCTGCACGCCCGCGGCGTCGCCACTGCCGTCGTCTGCCCGGGCTCGCGATCGGCGCCGCTTGCGCTGGCGGTGGCCGCCGAGCCGGGCCTCGCTCACAGCGTGCACATCGACGAGCGCAACGCCGCTTTCCACGCGCTGGGCCATGCGAAGGCCACCGGCCAGCCGGTGGCGCTGGTGTGCACCTCGGGGACGGCGGGCGCGAACTTCCTGCCCGCCGTTGCAGAGGCCTGCCAGGCACGCGTACCGCTCATCGTGCTGACCGCCGACCGCCCGCCCGAGCTGCGCGCCTGGGGCGCCGCGCAGACCATGGAGCAGCGCACGCTGTTCGCGGGTTTCACGCGCTGGAGCGAGGAGTCGCCTTGTCCGTCGGAGGACGGGCCGGGCGAGCCCTATGCGCGTGCGCTGGCGCGGCGGGCCGTGAGCGAGGCCATGGGCCCCGCGCCGGGACCGGTGCACCTCAACCTTCCGTTCCGCGAGCCGCTGCTGCCGGCGACGATCGATCTCGAGCCGAGCGTGCCGTACCCGCCAGCGCAGGCCGTGGCGGTCCGCACGACGCCGGCGTTCGAGCAGGTCGCGTCGCTGGCGAAGGAAATGCAGGAGGTGGAGCGCGGCGTGCTCGTGTTCGGGCCGGACTCCGGCGACGCCGCGCATGCGGACGAGGTGCGCGCACTCGCCGAGCGGCTCGGCTGGCCCGTGCTCGCCGACCCGGCCTCCGGCCTGCGTGCGGGATCGGCACTTGCCGAGTCGCTCGTCTGTGCCGCAGACCTGCTGCTGCGATCGGCCGATGCGGCCGCGGCGCTCGCGCCCGAGCTGGTCGTGCGTTTCGGCGGCCTGCCAACGAGCAAGGCGGTGTCGCTGTGGATGGCCGGCCATCCTGCGGCCGAGGTCTGGCTGGTGGACCCGGTGTCCGCGTTCCGGGATCCGCAGCACCGGGCGAGCCGCAGCGTGCGTGCGAGCGCGGGTGCGTTCTGCGCTGCGATGGCGGCGTCGACGGCCGGGCCCTCGCGCGGTGCGCTCGCCTGGCGCGCGCGCTGGCAGGCGGCCGACCGGCGGGCCCACGCGGCGCTCGAGGAGGCGATGTCGGCCGACTCGCGCTTCTTCACCCCGCAACTCGCTCGCGCGCTCTGGGGCACCCTGCCGGAGGCCGCGACGTTGTACGCGGCGAACAGCATGGCGATCCGCGAACTCGACGCATTCGTCGGGCCGCGCCGATTGCGGCTGCAGGTGCTCGCGAACCGCGGCGTCAACGGCATCGACGGACAGGTGTCTGGCGGCGCTCGGCGCGGCGGCGGCGCTCGGCGTGCCGACGGTGCTGTGGTGCGGGGACCTCGCGCTGCTGCACGACGTGTCGGGGCTGCTCGCCGGCCGGCTGCACGGGGCCGACCTCACGATCGTCGTGAGCAACGACGACGGCGGCGGCATCTTCGAGTACCTGCCGGTGGCGGGCGCCGTGCCGCGAGCGGTGTTCGAGGAGATGTTCGCCGTGCCGCACGGACTCGACCTCGGCGAGCTGGCGACCGGCCTCGGCTGGGAGTCCGAGCGCGTGGAGTCGGCGGCGTCGTTCGAGACTGCGCTGTCGCGCGCGCTCGCGGGCGGCCGGCACGTGATCGAGGTGCCGGTGGATCGCGCGGCGAACACTGCCTTTCACAGGCGGGTCTTCGAGGCCGTGCGCGCCGCGTTCAGGCAGGAGCCGGGCGCGTGAGGCCAACGCCGCTGCACTTTGTGCGGCGCGGGCGCGGCGCGGCGGGCCCGGCGCTGATGCTGCTGCACGGCTACAGCGGACGCGGCAGTGACCTCGACGGCCTCGCCGCGGCGTTCGCCGCCGGGTTCGAGGTGCTGTCCCCCGACCTGCCCGGTCACGGTGCGTCGGCGGCGCGAGTGCTCGCGAGCGGCTACGACTTCGACGCCTGCCTCGACGACCTCGTCGCGACGCTCGACTCGACCGGACACCGTCGCGCGCACTGGCTCGGCTACTCGATGGGCGCGCGGCTCGCGCTCGGCTGCGCCGTGCGGCACCCGGCGAGCGTCGCGTCACTGGTGCTCGTCGGCGGTCGTGCGGGCATCGAGGATGACGATGAGCGCGCGACCCGGTACCGCGCAGACGCGGCGCTGGCGGGGCGGATCGAGGCCGGCGGCCTCGAGTCGTTCGTCGACGAGTGGCTGGCGCAGCCGCTGTTCGACACCCAGCGACGCCTCGGCGAGGCATTCCTTGGGGCGCAGCGTCGAGCGCGGCTCGAAAACGACGCCCACGCGCTCGCGACCGCACTGCGCGTGCTCGGCCCCGCGGCGCAGCCGCCGCTGCACGACGCGCTGCCCGGCCTGCGTGCGCCCGTGCTGCTGGTCGCCGGTGCGCTCGACCACAAGTTCGTGCAGCTTGCGCACTCGCTCGCCCGGCGCCTGCCGAACGCCGAGGTGTGCGAGATCGCCGACGCGGGCCACGCGGTGCACCTCGAGCAGCCCGCAGCCCTGCGCAGCGCGGTCAGCGACTTCCTGCGCCGGGCCTGCGGCCTGGCGCGTCCCCATCTTTCGCCTCTGGTCCAGGAGATCGAGCCATGACTGATACCTGCACGCCGCCGTCCGCCCGCCCGGACTGGCAGACGGTGCGCGCCTACGAGGACATCCGCTACGAGCGGGACGGCGGCCTCGCCAGGATCACCATCTGCCGTCCCGAGGTGCGCAACGCCTTCCGCCCAAAGACGCTGTTCGAGCTGATCGACGCGTTCACGCGGGCGCGCGAGGACAACGGCATCGGCGTGATCATCTTCACGGGCGAGGGCGATCTTGCGTTCTGCTCCGGCGGCGACCAGCGCATCCGCGGCAACGAGGGCTACGTGGGCGACGACGGCGTGCCCCGGCTCAACGTGCTCGACCTGCAGCGGCTGATCCGCTCGCTGCCGAAGGTGGTGATCGCGGCGGTCGCGGGCTATGCGATCGGCGGCGGGCACGTGCTGCACGTGGTCTGCGACCTCACGATCGCAGCGGACAACGCCCGCTTCGGGCAGACGGGCCCGCGGGTCGGCTCCTTCGACGGCGGATTCGGTTCGTCGTACCTCGCGCGCATCGTCGGGCAGAAGAAGGCGCGCGAGATCTGGTACCTGTGCGAGCAGTACGATGCCGAGGAGGCGCTCGCGATGGGGCTCGTGAACAAGGTCGTGCCACTCGCCGAGCTCGAGGCGACGGCCGTCGCCTGGGGACGGCGCATCCTCCAGCACAGCCCGCTCGCAATCCGCTGCCTCAAGGCCGCGTTTAACGCCGAGCTCGACGGGCAGGCGGGGATCCAGGAACTGGCCGGCCACGCGACCCAGCTCTTCTACATGACCGAGGAGGCGCAGGAGGGGCGCGACGCCTACAACGAGAAGCGTCCTCCCGATTTCTCGCGTTTCCCATGGCGTCCGTAAGTGCACGATCGGCGTGGTGGCTGGCGATCCGGCCGGCGACCCTCACTGCGTCGGCCGCGCCCGTGCTCGTCGGCACGGGTGCCGCCTGGGCCGACGGCGCGTTCGCCGCAGGTCCGGCGCTTGCCGCGCTCGTCGGCGCGTCGCTGCTTCAGGTCGGCGCCAATTTCGCGAACGACGTGTTCGATTTCGAGCGCGGCGCGGACAACGCCGATCGCCTCGGGCCCCAGCGCGCGACCCAGCAGGGATGGATCAGCGCAGCGCAGATGAAGCGCGCCATGTGGCTCGCGTTCGCGGGCGCGACGGCGGTCGGGCTGTATCTCACCTACGTGGCCGGCTGGCCGGTGCTGGCGCTCGGTCTGCTGTCGATCGCCGCGGCCTACCTGTACACGGGCGGGCCGAAGCCGTACGGCTACCTCGGGCTCGGCGACCTGTCGGTGTTCGTGTTCTTCGGCCCAGGCGCCGTGGCGGGCACCTATTACGTGCAGGCGCTGTCGGTGTCGTCGCTCGCGCTGCTCGCGTCCATCCCGATCGGCGCGCTCGCCACGGCCATCCTGGTCGTGAACAATCTGCGCGACATCGAGACCGACGCGCGCGCCGGCAAGCACACGCTGGCGGTGCGGATCGGCGACGGCCCGACGCGCAGCTATTACCTGCTGCTGCTCGTGGTGGCGTACGCCATGCCGCTGCTGCTGCTGTGGCGCGGTCTCGCCGACGCCTGGGTGTTGTTGCCATGGCTGTCGCTGCCGCTCGCACTGCAGCTCGCGCGCCGCATGCGCCACGAGCGCGGGCTGGCGTTGAACGGCTGCCTCGTGCGCACCGCCCATCTCGAAGTCATCTTCGGCCTGTTGTTCGCGATCGGCCTGGCGTGGTGAAGCTGGCCGCGGCGCGGTCCTGGCCGGTCCGTCTGCGCTTCGCGCGGCCGGTGCGCACGGCCCGGGGCGAGTTCAGCACGCGTGACAGCGTGCTGCTGGAGCTGCGCGATGCCGACGGTGTCGCCGGCTTCGGCGAGGCGGCGCCGTGGCCCGGCTTCGGCACCGAAACCGCGGAGCAGGCCCGCGCGGCCCTCACGGGCGCCGAGTCGCTGCTGTGCGGCGAGCCGCTGGAGCCGGGCGAGTGGCCGCGCGGACTCGGGGTCCTGCGTGCCATGCCGGCCGTACGGGCGGCAGTGGAGGGCGCGCTGTGGGATCTCGCCGCGCGTCGCGCCGGGCAGCCGCTCGCCGACCTGCTCGCGGCCCGCCTCGGCGCGCTGCACCGCGTCGGGAGTGGCGCAGCGCCGCCTGCGGTGCTGCGGGACGTGCCGACGAGCGCGCTGCTCGTGGCGCGCGAGACGGATGCGCTGCGCGAGGAGGCGACCCGCGTCCGCGCGTCGGGCCACCTCGCGGCGAAGATCAAGCTCGGCGCCGCGACGCTCGCGGAGGACCTGGCCCGGGCACGCGCAGCGCGCGCGGGGCTCGGGCCCGCGGTCAGGCTTCGGGGCGATGCGAACGGCGCCTGGGACCTGGCCGCGGCCCGCGTGGCGCTCGCAGCGCTCGCGGAATTCGACTTCGACTACGTCGAGCAGCCGCTCGCAACCGACGACTTCGATGGCATGGCGGAACTGCATCGTGACGCGCCAATGCGGCTTGCGGCGGACGAATCGGTGGCGACGGAGGCGGGCGCGTCGCGCCTGATCGAAGCCGGGGCAGTGGACGTCGTGGTGCTGAAGCCGGCCACGCTTGGCGGTCCGGCGTGCGCGCTCGCGGTTGCCGCCCGGGCGCGTCGCGCCGGCATCGAGGTCGTGTTCTCGCACACCTTCGAGAGCGCGGTCGGCGCCCGGCATGCACTGCACTGCGCCGCCGCGTGGGGCGATCCGTCCTCGGTTCACGGACTGTGCACGGCGGGCCTGTTCGAGTCGGACGTCGCGGCCCCCGTCGAGTGTCGCGGGGGGCGTGCCGAGCTGTCGAACGCACCCGGGCTCGGGATCGCGCCGTGACCGGGCGCTACGACCTGCCGTGGCGTGCCGCTCGCACTCCACACGCGCCGGCACTCGAGACTGCGACGGGCATCTGGACCTTCGCGGACCTGCTCGACCGGGCGCGACGCGGGGCGGCGTGGCTGCTGGCATCGGCGCCGCCCGGCGATGCGCCGGTCGGCGTGCTGCTGCCGGGCGATGCCCGGTTCGCGGCGTGGTTCCATGCGATCGCGCTCGCTGGTCGCGTTTCGCTGCCGATCAACCTGCGACTGACCGCGGCAGAGTTAGCGCGCCAACTCGAGGACGCGCGCGTCGGCTGGCTGATTGGCGCGGCCGGCGATGAGAGGCTCGCAGCGCTCGAGGCGCAGGTGCCGGGCCTGCGTGCCTGCGCGGCGCCCGCGCTCGAATCCTTGCCCGCACCGGCGGGTGCGCTGCCGGGTGAGCGCGTCGATCCCGATCCGGATACCGCGTTCACGGTGCTCTACACCTCGGGCACGTCCGGTCGCTCCAGGGGCGCGTGCCTGAGCCGCGCCAACTTCCTCGCGAGTGCCGAGGGCTCGATGGAGCGCCTCGGGACAGTAGTCGCCGAGCGCTGGCTCGCCTGCATGCCGCTGTTCCACGTCGGAGGCTTGTCGATCCTCATGCGCAGCGTGCGCTTCGGCGGACCGGTGCGGCTGCTGCCCCGCTTCGACGCCGCCGAGGTCAGCGACGCGCTCGACGCGGGCGACATCGCCGCCGTCTCGCTCGTGCCCACCATGCTGTCGCGGTTGCTCGCGCACCGCGGCACTCGCCCGGCGCCGCCCGGCTTGAACACGATACTGCTCGGCGGTGCGGCCGCGGCGCCGGAGCTTCTCGCCCGTGCGCTGGCGGCGGGCTATCCCGTGTGTCCCACCTACGGCCTCACGGAGGCCTGCTCGCAGGTCGCCACCGCGGCGCCGCCGTCCGTCGGAGCCACGCAACTGCAGCCGATGAGACCGTTGCAGGGCACGGATCTGCGCATCGTCCACGACGGAAGCGACGTTCCGCCCGGCATGCCGGGCGAGATCCTGGTGCGCGGACCGACGGTGATGCGCGGCTATCTCGACGACCCGCAGGCCACCGAGCGGGCGCTGCAGGGCGGCTGGCTGCACACCGGCGACATCGGTTGCCTCGATGCGGCAGGCGGCCTGCAGGTGCTGGACCGTCGCGACGACCTGATCGTTTCCGGCGGCGAGAACATCTACCCCGCGGAGATCGAGGCGGTGCTGCTCGAGTACCCGGACGTGGAAGAGGCGGGCGTCGCGGGGGTGCCCGACGACGACCTCGGCGCCCGGGTCGTGGCGTGGATCGTGGCGACACCCGGCAAGTCCCTCGACGGTGAAACCCTGCAGCGGCACTGCCGCCGGCACCTCGCGGGCTTCAAGCAGCCGCGCGAGTTCAGGTTCGTGGAGTCGTTGCCGCGAACGGCCTCGGGCAAGCTGCAGCGCCGGCGCCTCCCCGGGGGTCCGGCGACCGACTGAGTCCGCCGGGCGGGAATCGCCCGCGGTCGCCCGGTCGCGACGGCGGACCCGACTTGCGGCTACCGATCGCCCCGCGGACGCCGCCGGCAGCACTTGGGCCGAATCACCGGCAACGCCTGCGCCGTGTGTCGAAGTTCTTTACACAAGGATGCTCCTGTTGCGCGGGGCTACGTGTTGTCGATCACTGCTTGCGAAGCGCGCCCAATCGGCGTGGGCGGTGTTGAGTCCAGCCCAGGGACGCCCCGCGCAACGCCAACAAGTTGCTGAATTGCGGATGGTTCTTGTGATCCTGTCCGGCAGGATGCGGACCGCTGCAGCGTCGCCTTTGGCCCCGCTGGCGCGTTCAGGGGACCGGCGGAATATGTCCGACGGTACGGATATTGCTTCGCGCTCCGCAGTGACCAGGAAAACAGAGGAACCGTTGATGAACAATATCAAGAGCACCCTCGCCGCAGCGGTGTTGCTGGCGGTCGGGGCGGCCCAGGCCGAGGCCGGCGTCATCTTCAGTGAAGGCTTCGACGACGTGGCCGGACTGGCCGCCAGTGGCTGGCAGGTCCTCGACGGCTCTGCGCCCACCGGGTCGCAGCAATGGTTCCAGGGAAATACCGGCATCTTCACCTCCCAGTCTGGTCCCGACGACTCCTACGTCGCCGCGAACTTCCTGGCGAGCGAGCCCGGCGGATCTGTGGCGCTGGTCCTGTTAGCCCCAGAGATGGAGTTGCGCAACGGCGACGTCATCAGGTTCTGGACGCGCACCGACGATGGCGGCGTGGACTTCGGAGACGGCCTCGAAACAGGCATATTGGACATCGGCGGGCTCGACGCCATCAACCCCGACAACGCCGTCGGCGGTTACCCGACGGCCTGGACGGAATTCAACAGCGTCATCGACATCCTGGCGGGACCGACCATGGCCCGTTTCGGGTTCCTGTACCGCGGACCAGCGGACATCCTGAACTACATCGGCATCGACAGCGTCTCGCTGATCCGCGAGGACCGGCCGGTTCCGGAGCCGGGCTCGCTGCTGCTGCTCGGCCTCGGCCTCGCGGGGCTGGGGCTCGCGCGGCGGCGCGGCTGACCGCGAGCGGCGACCGACTGGGTCGAGGGGAGGGCTCGCGCGGGCAATCGTCGCCCGCGCGGGTCGGTAGGGGAGTCGAGTTTGCCGGGGGCTGCGCGTGCGTCCTGCACGTCCCACCGGTTTTTGTCGCACACGCAGGAGACACGTCCAATGAGATTCCGAATTTCTGTCACTGAACACGGAGGCGGGCTGGTGCGCGCTGCCTCGATCTGCGCGACTCTCGCGGCCTGCACAGCCCT
Organism: uncultured Gammaproteobacteria bacterium; assembly: GCA_963712815.1. Taxonomy (GTDB): domain Bacteria; phylum Pseudomonadota; class Gammaproteobacteria; order Steroidobacterales; family Steroidobacteraceae; genus RPQJ01. The sequence goes on along the minus strand of CAVQJL010000010.1, from coordinate 161,651 downwards.
GCCGGCGCTTGCCGGCGAACCGCCAGCGAGCGAGCCCGTGCAGGCGTCCGCCGAGGCGGAAGTCGCGCCCGGCGTCGGAATGCGCGTCGCGATCGACGCGGCGACCGGGATGCCGCGCGCGCTCACCGCGAAGGAGGCCGCCGAGCTCGATGCCCTTACGGCCACCTCGCGCGCGAGCACGCGCGCGACCACCGTTCGGACTTTCAAAGCCCGCGGTGGCGCGGTCGGCGCCAAACTCGACTCCAGCCACATGGTCTACTCGGTCGCCACGGTCGGTGCCGACGGCAAGCTCAGCATGGAGTGCGTGACGGGCGCCGAGAACGCCCACGACGCCGTGCACGAGCACGCGCACCCGGATGGCAACGACCAGCAGGAGGTAGGCCATGAGACGCGTTGAACTGCGCGCCGTCCTCGGCGCATGCGCGGCCCTGGCCACGGCTTCCTCGCTCATCGTGCCGACAGGCGACGCTGAGGCCGCGGCCACCATCATCATCAACAACATCAATGCCCCGGGCGTCGGCTTCAACGACCCGACTCCGGCCGTACCCGTCGGCGGCAACCCCGGCGTCACCCTCGGCCAGCAGCGCCTGATCGCATTCACGTACGCGGCGAACATCTGGGGCGCCACGCTGACGAGCGCCGTGCCGATTCTCATCAACGCACAGTTCACGGCGCTGTCCTGCACGGCCACCAGTGCAGTGCTCGGCAGCGCGGGCGCGACGCGTGTCTACCGCGACTGGCCAGGCGTTCCGGTGCCGGGCACGTGGTACTCGTACGCGTTGGCCAACAAGCTGTTCGGCGCGGAGCTCGACCCGGCGCCGGTGCCACAGATCAACTCGAACTTCAACGTCAACCTGGGCAACCCGGGCTGCCTCACGGGGTCCGGCTGGTATTACGGCCTCGACAGCAACGAGCCGGCCGGAGGCATCGATTTCGTCGCGGTGCTGCAGCACGAGATGGCGCACGGACTCGGCTTCCAGACCTTCACCAGCGGGAGCACGGGCAACTTCTTCGCCGGCTTCCCGTCCATCTGGGATCACTTCCTGCTGGACACGGCCAGCAACGTGCTGTGGGTGAGCGCCACCGCAGCGCAGCGAGCGGCTTCGGCCGTCAGCGCCGACAAGCTGGTGTGGACAGGCGCCAACGTGACTTCCGGCGCGGCCGTCACGCTGCGACAGGGCCTGCCCGGCGTCGGCATCTCCGGCTCGGCCTCGGGGCCGCTCAGCGGCGCGACGCTCGCTGCGGGCGAGGCGAGTTTCGGCTCGTCGTTGACCAGTGCCGGCGTGCTCGCCCAGGTGATGCCGGTGGTGACGAGCACGGGCGGTGGCCCGGCCTGCGGGCCTCTGACCGCGAACGACGCCCGCGCCGTGCAGGGCCGCATCGCGCTGATCGACCGCGGGGTCTGCGGATTCACGGTCAAGGTCAAGAATGCTCAGAACGCAGGCGCGATCGGCGTGCTGATCGCCGACAACGTGGCGGGTTCGCCGCCGGCCGGCCTCGGCGGCACCGATCCGACCATCACCATCCCGGCGGTGCGCATCACGCTGGACGACGGCAACGCGCTCAAGACGCAGCTTCGCACCCGGTCGCGCACCGCCTCGGGCGTGTTCGCCAAGATCGCGACTTTCGGCACGCAGCTCGCGGGCGCCGACGCCCTGGGCCGCATGAAGATGTACGCGCCGAATCCGTTCCAGTCCGGCTCGTCGGTGTCCCACTTCGACGTCTCGGCGACGCCCAACCTGCTGATGGAGCCGTCGATCAACGGCAACCTGACACAGTCTGTGGTGCCGCCCATCGACCTGACCTTCCCGCTGTTCCAGGACGTCGGCTGGTAAGCCGGACCTGACCGGGTACGAAAGGGCCCCTGCCGCGCGAGTGGCAGGGGCCTTTTTCGTGGCCGGAGCGAAGCCGGGCAGTATTGGACGAGGCGGGCGCCGCCCTCAACGCCTGAAGAACCTCAGCAGCGGCGCCAGCCGCATCGGCTTGCCCTGGCCGAACCAGTGCCAGGCCAGCAGCGACGCCCAGCCCGTCACGGCCGAGAACGCGAGCACGGTTGCCGTGATCAGCCGCGGTGTCGATTCGGTCGTCTCGGGCACCGCGATCGCGGCCGCGATCGTCGTGGCGGATGCAAACGCGGCGAGGGTGAGCCGCCCGCCGAGCGCGTGCAGTCGCTTCGGCAGGTCATCGAGCTCGGGCGTGACCGCGCGGACCATGATGTTCCCGGTCTCGAAGTCGTGCATGAGCTGGTCGATCTGCCCGGGCACGGTGCGCAGCATCGAGCCGAGGCCCGTCGCCTCGCTCATCATCTCGCCGAGGATGCGCTGCGGCGACAGGCGCCGCTTCACGATGTCGTCGAGGAACGGCCGGGCGAGACCGACGAGGTCGACCTCGGGATGGAGCGTGCGGATGATGTCCTCGAGCGTCGCTGCGGCCTTCGCCAGGATGGCCATGTCCCGGGCGAGCTTGATCCGGTAGCGGCCGGCTGCCTTGCCGAAGGCCTCGATGAAGCCCGCCGAGTCGTACTCGCCGAAGTTCGTCACCACGAGGTACTCCCCGCGGATGCGCTCGATGTCGGCCTTCAGCTCGTTGAGGTTCACGCGCTGTGTCGGCGTGCCCATCTTGAGCAGCACGCGCGCGATGGTGGTGGCGTCGTTCGCGATCGCGGCGATCGTGAGCGTGACGATGTCGTCGCGCTGTTCCTGCGAGAGGCGTCCGACCATGCCGAGGTCGATCATGCAGACGGTGCCGTCCTCGCCGTAGAGGAGGTTGCCGGCGTGCGGATCGCCGTGGAAGACGCCGTCCACCAGCACCTGCTTGAGCGCGGCGTGCACGATCTCGTTCACGACGGCCTGCGCCTCCGCGCTCCGGGGCGTGAGCTTGCGGATCGGCCGGCCCGCGAAGAACCGCATCGTCAGGACCGTGCGCGTCGACAGCTCCGGGTAGGGGCGAGGCACCGAGACCTTCCGGGCGGGGTCGAGGTTGCGCTGGAACTCGAGCAGGTTCGAGAGTTCCTGGTTGAAGTTGAGTTCCTTGAGGAGCCCCTTCTCGAATTCCTCGATGACCGAGACGACGCCGAAGATCTGCATCTCGTCGATGCTCGCCTCGAGGATCTGCGCGGCGAGGTAGAGCAGGTCGAGATCCGAGCGCATCGTCGCTTCGATGCCGGGCCGCTGCACCTTCACCACCACCTCGTCGCCGTCGCGGGTGCGCGCGCGGTGCGTCTGCGCGATCGATGCCGTCGCGAGCGGCTCCTCCTCGAAGGACTCGTAGAGTTCCCCCAGCGTGCCGCCGAGCCCGGTCTCGACCTGCTCGCGGATCGCCTCGAACGGCAGGCGCGGCGCGTCGTCCTGAAGCGTCTCGAGCGCCGCGATCCAGTCCTGCGCCAGAAGGTCCTTGCGCATCGAGAGGATCTGGCCGAGCTTGATGTACGTGGGCCCGAGGGCCGCGAGCAGCCTGGCGAAGCGCACCGGTGCGCTCAAGTCGCGCAGCGCGCGGTCGCCCTCGGGCGGCCGGTCGAACAGCCGGCGGGCGAGCGGGATGCGCATCAGCAGCGGCCCGAAGCCGTGCTTCGCGACGATGACCGCCACGGCGCGCAGGCGGTTGAGGTCGCGCAGGGCGACCCCGACCACGGAGGGCGTTTCCCGGGGCGTGCTCATGCCGGGCCGCGCCGTCACAGGACTTCCGCGCGCGGTTCGTCGGCGCGGATGCCGAGGTTGCCGTAGCGGTGGTAGTCCGTGCTGATGCTCTGTTCCCGCAGGTACCACAGCAGCTCGACGCGTCCCTCGGCGGAGACGGGCACGCTCACGACGCAGCCGTTCGCGGCGTTGCCCGCGTGCAGCACCTCCAGCGCGGCCCGTCCGGGGGCGGCATAGCGCACGCGGTCCACCTGGCCGTCGCGGATGGCCTCGGCGAGTTGCGCGTCGGATTCCTCGACGAACTCGATCGCGCCTGCCCATGACTCGGTGAGCTCCTCGAGCCGCTGCACTGCAGGCGGCTCGAGCCCAGGCGGCGTGCTCACCACGACGCGGCAGCCCGCCACATGCGCTGCCGAGGCGCGTGCGAACACGTCGAATGCCGAGTCGTCCGCGTGCACGCGGACGCGCACGGCCCCGACCGGCAGGTAGCGCCGAACGTTGTCCTGGCCCACCAGCCGGAAGTGATCGTGCTCGACGCCGAACTCCTCGCGATGGCTGTGCTCGTAGCTCAGGGCGGCAGCCGAGATGCGCAGGTCGTCCGGCTCAGGTCGGATCGCCAGTCCGCGGCACAGCGCCGCGAGCTGAGGCGAGCGCGGCGTGCCGCCGATCGGCACGGTGGTGACGTCCTCGAAGTCCATGAACTGTGCGACGTAGTTCGGTCCGCCGGCCTTCATGCCGGGACCGAAGCCGGACTTGCCCATCCCGCCGAAGGGCTGGCGCAGCACGATCGCGCCGGTCGTGACGCGGTTGACGTAGAGGTTGCCGGCGCGGACGTGGGCCTTCCAGTAGTCCCACTCGCGCTCGTCGAGGCTCTCGAGTCCGCTGGTGAGTCCGTAACCGGTCTGGTTCACGAGCGCGACGGCCTCGCCCAGCGTCTCGAAGCGCATCACGGCGAGCACCGGGCCGAAGAACTCGGTGAGGTGCGTGTAGCTGCCGGGGCGCACGCCGTACTTCACGCCGGGCGTCCAAAGGCACGGATTGCCCTCGACGGGCTGCGGCATCACGGCCCATTCCTCGCCGGGCTCGAGCACCTTGAGCGCGGTCTCGAGGTCGCCGGACGGCGGCTTGATCATCGGTCCCATCTTGGTGTCTAGCTCCCAGGCCGAGCCGACCTCGAGGCTCTGCACTGCTTCGCTCAGCGAGCGGCGGAACGCCGGGTCGTCGTACACCTCGGCCTGCAGCAGCAACAGCGAGGTCGCCGAGCATTTCTGGCCCGAGTGGCTGAAAGCGGAGTGCAGGATGTGCTTGATGGCCTGGTCGCGGTCGGAGACCGCGGTGACGATGGTGGCATCCTTGCCGCCGGTCTCGGCAAACAGGTTGAGCCTCGGGTTGTCGCCCAGCATCGTGAGCGCGGTCTCGGTGCCGCCGGTGAGGATGACGGCATCGACCTTCGGGTGGTTGACGAGCTTGCGGCCTTCGCGTGCGCCTGAGCACGGCAGGAACTGCAGCGCCTTCTTCGACACGCCCGCGCGCCAGAAGCACTGGCACATCTCCCAGGCCACGAGCACGGTGTCGGAGGCGGGCTTGATGATCACCGTGTTGCCGGCGGCGAGCGCCGCGGCGACGCCGCCGCAGGGAATGGCAATTGGGAAGTTCCACGGCGGTACCACGACCACGACGCCCTTCGGACGGGCCCTGAGCGTCGGCATCTGCTGCCACCAGCGGGCGTTGTCGCGGTAGAACTCCAGGAAGTCGATCGCCTCGGAGACCTCGGGGTCGGACTCCATCAGCGTCTTGCCGCCGTCGGCGAGCGCCGCGCCCATCAGGTCGCCGCGCGCCAGGCGCAGTTCCTGCGCGACGCGGCCCAGCACCTCGAAGCGCTCCTCGACGGGCAGGGCGCGCCAGCCGTCGGGATCGTCGGCGGCGCATTCCGCGGCACGCACGACGTCAGCGTCCGTGGCCTGCCGGTAGCGTCCCACGACCACGCCGGGTCGCGACGGGTCGAGGCAGTCGCGCACCGGGCGTCCGTCCAGCAGCGACTCGCCCGCGATCACCAGCGGCACCTGCACCGCGGCGTCGCCGTGGCGGGGCTCCCAGCGGGCGATGATCCGCTGCCCCCATTCGCCGTTCTGCGGGAGCGCGAAGTCGGTGTCCGGTTCGCTCTCGAGGTGTTGCCAGCCACCTGCGATCGCCGCCGGCACGGCGGGCGGCTGGTTGCGGTCCTGGTCGCGGCGGGGCGCGTCGGGCGTGCGCGGGATGGCCTCGAACGCGGCGAGGAACCCCTGCTCGAGCTGCCGCCACTCCGGGCTGTCCACCTCGATCTTGAAGGCGTGGCGCAGGAAGTTCTCCGGCCCCGTGTTCTCGTCGAGCCGCCGGATCAGGTAGCCGATCGCGTTGATGAAGTTCTCCTTGCGGCAGGCCGGCGCGTACAGCAGCAGGTTGCGCGTCAGCTCGAACACCGCGCGGCGCTGTGCGTTCGCCATGCCCTCGAGCATCTCGAACTGCACCCGGTCGAGCGCGCCGCGTTCGTCCGCGAGCACCAGCCCGTAGGCGAGGTCGAACAGGTTGTGCGAGGCCACGCCCACGTTCATGGCCGCGAGGTTCTCCGGCTTCATGACCTCCTGGACCATGCGCTTGTAGTTCGCGTCGGTCTCGAGCTTGGTCCGGTACGGTGCCTGCGGCCAGCCGCGCGCCGAGGACTCGACGCGCTCGCTCTCCATGTTCGCGCCCTTGACGAGCCGGATCGTGATCCGTCCGCCGCCGTCCGCGACGCGCCGGCGCGCCCACGCCTGCAGCTCGAGCAGCGTGCGGTACGAATCGGGGATGTAGCTCTGCAGCGCGATGCCCGCCTGGACGTGCCGCAGGCCGTCGCGGTCGAGCGTGCGCATGAAGGCCGCGGCCGTGAGTTCCTTGTCGCGGTACTCCTCCATGTCGAGGTACACGAACTTCGGCACCACCGTGCCGTCGGGGCGCGTGAAGCGCGCGCGCTCCGCCGTGCGGAACAGTCGCTCGAGCCGGTCGCACAGCACGGCCACCGTGTGCTCGCGCGCGAGCGGCGAGATCTGCGAGTACACCGTCGAGATCTTGATCGAGACGACCTCGATCTCGGGCCACTGCAGGCCCTGCAGGTACTGCTGCAGCCGGCGCTCGGCCTCCGGCTCGCTCAGGATCGCCTCGCCGAGGAAGTTGACGTTCATGCGCACGCCCTCGGTGCGCCGCTCGCCGAGGTGGCGGGTGAGTTCCTCCTGCTCGCCGGGCAGGATGACGTTGGCCGTCTCCTTGTGCATGTGCTCCTTCACGAGCGGCAGCGCAACCCCGGGGACGAAGGCGCCGAAGGACTGGAAGCCCTTCATCAGCGTGCGGTCGACCGGCCCGAAGAATCGCGGCACGCCCTGCACGTCGAGGATGTGCGTGAGGTGCTCCACCGCCCGCGCCGGGTCGCTGGTGCGGAAGGCCTGGTCGGTCATGAGCGCCAGCGTCGCCTTGTCCGACGGGGTCTGGAGCATGCGGTCGAGCTCGGCCTGCTGGCGCCGCTCCGACGGCGTCTGCAGCGCGCGGGCGCGTTCCTGGACGCGGCGCGCCAGCAGCAGCGCCTTCTGCACGGCGGCCGGGTGGTGCGAGGCCGGGTCGGGCGTGAAATCACCAATCAGGGACTCGAGGGCATCGGAAGTGTGCATCGCGGGAGTGTCCGGTGGCCGGCTGAATGCCAAGGATGCGCGATCTTGAGCGCGACGGCCCGGCGTTCGAATCGCCGAAAACCGAAGCGGCCGGGTTATGCGGGCTGGCGCCCCTGGGTGCAGCGGTCGCGGCCGGCCAGGTCGCGATCCGTGCACACCGCCTCGAAGCCGGCCGCCTCGAACAGGGCTCGCACTCGCTCCCCCTGCGTGTCGCCGTGCTCGACCGCGAGCCAGCCACCCGGCACGAGGTGCCGTGGCGCCCCGCCGATGGCCTCGCGCAGCGCGGCGAGTCCGTCCACCCCCGCAAACAGCGCCTGCGCAGGTTCGTAGCGGCGCACGCCTGGTTCCACGCGCGGATCATCCGAGGCGATGTACGGCGGATTGGCGACGATGAGGTCGAAGCGCTGCCCGGCCACCGGCTCGTACCAGTTCCCCGCGCGGACCTCGACCCGCGAATCGAGGCCGAGCCGCGCGGCGTTATGTCGGGCCGTGGCCACCGCGGCCGCGGCCAGGTCGGTCGCGACCACCCGTGCGAGCGGCCGCTCCGTCGCGATGGCCAGCGCGACCGCGCCGCTGCCGGTCGCGAGGTCGAGCACCGAGCGGGGCCGGTCCGGGGGCAGGCGCACCAGCGCGCACTCGACCAGCCGCTCGGTCTCGGGTCGCGGGACCAGCACACCGGGGCCGACCGCGAGCGGCATCGACCAGAACTCCTTTTCGCCGAGCAGGTAGGCGACCGGCTCCCCGAGCGCACGGCGCGTGACGAACGCCTCGTAGCGGTCGGTGGCCTCGCAGTCGAGGACGGGCTCCTCGGGGTGGGCGAGCAGCCACGCGCGCGGACGGCCGAGCGCCGCGCCGAGCAGCAGCTCGGCCTCCCGCCGCGGCTCGCCGGCCGCGCGCGCCAGTCGCGCGGCGCCTTCGTCGATCAGCGAGCGGACGTCGGTGGCCATGCGCGACCGGCCTCGGGGTCAGTCGAGTGCCGCGAGCTGCTCGGCCTGCCACTCCTGCTGCAGCGGCCCGATCACCTCGTCGAGCGCGCCTTCCACGACGGCGGGCAGCTGGTAGAGCGTGAGGTTGATGCGGTGGTCGGTCACGCGGCCCTGCGGGTAGTTGTAGGTGCGGATGCGCTCGGAGCGGTCGCCCGAGCCGACCTGCAGCTTGCGCTCCTGGGCCTGCTGCGCATTCTGCTTCTGGCGCTCGCTCTCGACGAGCTTCGCGCGCAGCAGCGCCATCGCCCGCGAGCGGTTCTTGTGCTGCGAGCGCTCGTCCTGGCACTCGACCACGATGCCGGTCGGCAGGTGCGTGATGCGGATCGCCGAGTCGGTCTTGTTGACGTGCTGTCCGCCCGCGCCCGAGGCGCGGTACGTATCCACGCGCAGCTCCGCTGGGTTGAGCGCCACGTCCTCGACCTCGTCGAGCTCGGGCAGGATCGCGACCGTGCAGGCCGAGGTGTGGATTCGGCCCTGGGCCTCGGTGGCGGGCACGCGCTGCACGCGGTGCGTGCCCGACTCGAACTTGAGCCGGGAGAAGACGCCGCGTCCGGCGATGCGGCTGATGATCTCCTTGTAGCCGCCGTGCTCGCCCGCGCTCTCGCTCAGCACCTCGACCTGCCAGCCCTGCCGCTCGGCGTAGCGCGAATACATCCGGAACAGGTCGCCGGCGAAGATCGCGGCCTCGTCGCCGCCCGTGCCGGCGCGGATCTCGAGGAAGATGTTGCTGTCGTCGCGCGCGTCCTTCGGCAGGAGCAGCCGGGTCAGCTCCCGGGACTCGGCCTCGAGCCGCGCGTCCACGGCCTCGAGCTCCTCCTCGGCGAGGTCTCGCATTTCGGGGTCGGCCCCGCGCGACAGCTCCAGCGCGGACGCGTGCTCGGCCTCGAGGGCGCGGAACGCGCGAAAGCGCGTCGCGACCGGCTCGAGCCGCGCGTATTCCATGGACAGGTCCCGGAAGCGGGCGCTGCCGCCGATCACGTCCGGGTCGGCGAGCAGCCCGCCCACTTCCTCGAAGCGCTCGACGGCCTGCTCCAGCCGGCGTCGGACCGAGTCTTTCATCCGTCGCGATCGAGGCGGTAGATCTCGGCGATGGCGCCGATGATCCGCTCGTCGCCGCTCTCGGCGGCCTCGCGCAGCCGCTGGCTCGGCGCGTGGATCAGCCGGTTGGTGAGCGTCGCGGCGAGGAACTCGAGCACCTCGTCCGTGCCGCGGCCGGCGGCCAGCATGCGCCGCGCCTGCTCGAGCGTGTGCTCGCGCGTGCGCTCGGCCTCGTGGCGCAGGCGGCGGATGGTCGGTGCGGCGCTGCGGGTGCGCAGCTGCAGCTCGAAGCGGTCGACCTCCGTGGCGATCATGCGGTCCGCCTCGCGCGCCGCCTGCCGCCGGTTTTCCATGTTCTCGTTCACGACGGACTGCAGGTCGTCCACGGTGAAGAGGTAGACGTCCTCGAGTTCGGCGACCGACGCCTCGATGTCGCGCGGCACGGCGATGTCGACCATGAAGATCGGTCGGCGCTTGCGTGCGCGCAGCGCGGCTGCGGCCATGTCGCGGGTGATGATGGCGTGCGGGCTCGCGGTGGAGGCGACCACGATGTCGGCCTCGCGCAGGTGCGCGCCGATGTCGTCGAGGCCGATCGCGAAACCCTGGAACTCGGCCGCGAGTTCCTGGGCGCGCTCGACGCTGCGATTGGCGATGATCATGCGGCGCAGGCCGTCGGCGTGCAGGTGCCGTGCTGCAAGGGCAACGGTCTCGCCTGCACCCACCATCAGTGCCGTGCGGTTCTCGAAGCTCGCGAACACGGTCCTCGCCATCGCCACCGCGGCCGAGGCGACGGAGACGGCGTTGGCGCCGATCTCGGTCTCGGTGCGCACGCGCTTGGCGACCGAGAACGCGGCCTGGAAGAGTCGGTTGAGCAGCGGCCCGGTCGTGCCCGTTTCCTGCGCTGCCCGGTAGGCGTCCTTGAGCTGGCCCAGGATCTGCGGCTCGCCGAGCACCATCGAGTCGAGGCCGGAGGCGACCGCGAACACGTGCGAGACCGCGCGCATGTCGTCGTGGTGGTACAGGCAGTGGCGGATGCTCGACCCGAGCTGGTGGTAATTCTGCATCCAGTCGGCGAGCGCGGTCTCGCCGCTATCGGTGACGCAGTAGAGCTCGGTGCGGTTGCAGGTCGAGACGATCACGGCCTCCTCGATCTCGTCGAGGGAAGCCAGTTCGCGCAACGCGTCGGGCACGCGCGCCGGGTCGAAAACCACGCGCTCGCGCACGTCGACCGGTGCGGTGCGGTGGTTGATTCCGACGACGACGAGAGACATCCGGTTTCCGGGCGCGGAAAGCGCGGAATTCTGGTTGATGCCTGGGTGCAACACAAGCTCGACGGCGCTTCCGCTATAGTGCGCGGGCCATGCGCACCGCGTCCCCGAGAGTCCGTACCGTTGCCGCTGCCGCGGTCCTGCTGCTGCTTGCTGCTTGTGCGGCCGGCCCCGATGATCGGGCTGGCGGCGAGAGCCCTGCACCCGATCCGGAAGCGCTGCTCGCCGACGCCGACGCCGCGCTGGAGCGCAACGAGCTGCCGGAGGCGGCGCGGGCCTATCGCCGCGCCGCGGAGGCCTCGCCGGACGAGGCCGTAGCGGAGCAGGCCGCCGAATTCGCGTTCGAGCACTCGCAGTACCGCGAGACCCTGCTCGCCGCCGAGCGCTGGCTGGCGCTGAATCCGACCAGCGAACAGGCGCGCCGCCATGCCGGCGTCGCGGCGCTCGAACTGCACCGTCTCGACGAGGCCGAGGCGCAGTTCGCGCCGCTGCTCGAGACCGGCTACATCAGTCCGGCCGCCGGCTTCCTTGCGCTGCTGCCGGTGCTGACGGGCCACGGCACTGCGCCGGACCTGACCGAGCTGTTTCGCCGCCTGGTGGCGCGGCACCCGGACGTCGCCGAGGGCCACTACGCGCTCGCCGCCGCGGCGCTGCGCTCCGAGAACTTCGGGCTCGCGGTCGCAAGCGCGCGCCGGGCCAGCGAGATCGCGCCGTACTGGGTGCCGGCGAAGATGATGCTGGCCCGCACGATGATCGCCGCCGGCGACGAGGAGGCGGGCCTTGCGATGGCTCGTGACCTCGTGCTCGCGCCGGAGGCCGAGGTGGCCGTCCAGCTCGAGTACGCGCTGCTGCTCGCGGGTGTCGGGCGCGACGAGGAGGCCCGGGCGATTCTCACGCCGTTCGCCACCGGCGCCCGGGTTTTCCCCGGCGCCGTGCGCGGCCTCGGTGTGCTCGATCTGCAGCGCGGCGACCTCGATGCCGCCGCCGCGCGGTTCGAGGACCTGCTGTCCACGGGAGCGCAGTCCTACGATGCCCTGTATTTCCTCGGTGCCGTCGCCGACCGCCGCGAGGACACCGAGCGCGCACTGCGCTACTTCTCGCGCGTGGCGGGCGGCGACTTCGCGCTCCAGGCGCAGGGCCGGGTGGCGCGCATCAAGGCGGAGCAGTCCGGCCTCGACGCAGGGCTTGCGCACCTCGACGAGTTCGCCAGCGGCCATGCGCAGCGTGGGCCGGAAGTCGTTGCCGCGCGCGCGGGACTCGCCAACAGCCTGGACGACCCGAACCGCGCACTCGCCATCCTCGACGCCGGCCTCGTCCAGTACCCCGATTCCATGGACCTGCGCATGGCGCGTGTCTTCGCCTACGAGCGCATGGGCAAGAACGATGCGGCGGTCCGCGATCTGCGCCGGCTGCTGGAAGATCGGCCCGGCGACGCGGTCGTACAGAACGCGCTCGGCTACACGCTGGCCGATCGCAACCGCCAGCTCGATGAGGCCGCTGCACTGATCAGCGCCGCGCTCTTGCAGATGCCGGACAGCTCTGCGGTGCTCGACAGCATGGGCTGGGTGGCGTTCCGGCAGGGCCGCCTGCAGGAGGCACGCGGAGTACCTCGAGCGTGCCCGCGACCTCGGTGACGACGTCGAGATCGACCTGCACCTCGGAGAAGTGCAGTGGGCGCTCGGCGACCGTGCTGCCGCGCGCAAGACCTGGCAGGAGGCGCTCGAGCGCCGGCCGGACGACGCGCGGCTCAAGGAGCGCCTGGAGCAGGCCGGGCCGTGAGTCGCGGCGCGCTCGCGATCCTCGCGGCGCTGTCGCTGGCAGGCTGCGCGGCTCCGTTGCGGGGACCCGAGACCGCGCCGAGACCCGATCCCGGCGTGATCCGGCACTGGGATGCCAGCGGTCGTCTCGCGGTGTCCGCCGGCGGCGAGGGCGGCAGCGGTGCCTTCGTCTGGGTGCAGCGCGAGCAGGCGAGCCAGCTCGACCTGCGCGGCCCGTTCGGTGCAGGCGCACTGCGTATCGTCGCGACACCCGACAATCTCTCCATGGCCGACGGTTCGGGACGCAGCCTCGATGCCGCGGCAGCGCAGGCGGAGCTTCAGGCCCGCCTCGGGGCCGATCTGCCGTGGCTGAGCCTGCGCTACTGGATGCTCGGCGTCCCCGCCCCGGACTTGCCGTCGGCGGTCACGGACGCGGCGGCCGCACCCTGGCGGGTGATCGAGCAGTCTGGCTGGCGCATCGGTTACGACGCGTTCACGACGGCGACCGGGCTGTCGTTGCCCCAACGGTTCACCGCCACGCGCGGTGACGTGCGCGTCCGGGTCATCGTGGATACCTGGTCCGTGGCCTCCGGCGCGGCGCCACCCGGTCAGCCGGCGCCCTGATGGCGACCGAACCGCCACCGCAGGCAGCCCTCGGGGACCCCGGGCCGTGGCCTGCACCGGCCAAGCTGAACTTGTTCCTGCACGTCGTGGGCCGTAGGCCCGACGGCTACCACCTGCTCCAGACGGCGTTCCAGTTCATCGACCTCGCGGACGAGCTGCGATTCTGGCAGCGGCCGCCCGGCATCGTGGAGCGGGTGGGCGAGGTGCCGGGCGTGCCGGCCGACCAGGACCTCGCCGTGCGGGCCGCACGCCTGCTGGCTGCGCAGTGCCCCGGCGCCGGGGGCGTGGCGATCGAGGTCCGCAAGCGGATCCCGGTGCAGGCGGGGCTCGGCGGGGGCAGCTCGGATGCGGCCACGGTGCTGGTCGCCCTCAATGAACTGTGGGGCTGCGGACTCGCGCCGGAGCGCCTCGCAGGGCTCGGGCTCGGTCTCGGCGCGGACGTCCCGGTGTTCGTGCACGGCCGGGCGGCGTGGGCGGAGGGCGTGGGGGAGCGGCTCACGCCGCTCGACCTCCCGGAGCCCGTGTACCTGCTGGTGCGGCCCGACGCCGCCGTGCCCACGGCCGCCGTCTTCGGGGCCGCTGAATTGACAAGAGATACCCCCGTAATCACAATTCGCGGTTTCCTGACGAAGGGCGGACGGAACGACTGCGAGGCGGTCGTCCGGCGGCGCTTTCCCGCCGTGGCCGAGGCGCTCGACTGGGTCGGGCAGTTCGCGCCGGCGCGGCTCACCGGCACCGGGTCCTGCGTGTTCGCGGCGATGCCGGACGAGGACGCGGCCCGGGCGGCACTCCGGCAGCTTCCGGAGCGCTGGACGGGTCACGTGGGGCGCGGCCTCAACCGCTCGCCGCTGGATACGCGGCTCCGGCTCGAGCAGGACCGAAGGGCAGGCGGCCGCTGACGGATTCGGTGGGGTGTCGCCAAGCGGTAAGGCAGCGGGTTTTGATCCCGCCATTCGGAGGTTCGAATCCTTCCACCCCAGCCATCTAGGCTGACGGAACCGGGCCGGGGCGCCTTGTTCCGTGCGGAAACGGAGAGTGTCCCTTGATGGACAGTCCGACCATCGCGGTGTTCAGCGGCAGCGCGAACCCGCAGCTCGCGCTCGACATCGCGCGTTACCTGCAGGTGCCGCTCGGCCGCGCCCACGTCGGTCGCTTCAGCGACGGCGAGGTGACGGTCGAGATCATGGAGAACGTGCGCGGTCGCGACGTGTTCGTCGTGCAGCCGACGAGCCCGCCGGCCAACGACCACCTCATGGAACTGCTCGTGATGGTCGACGCCTGCCGCCGTGCCTCGGCGGGCCGCATCACGGCCGTCGTGCCGTACTTCGGCTACGCCCGCCAGGACCGTCGGCCGCGCGCCACGCGCGTCGCGATCACGGCCAAGGTGGTGGCCAACCTGATGGCCGGCGCCGGCGTGCACCGCGTCCTCACGGTGGACCTGCACGCCGACCAGATCCAGGGATTCTTCGATATCCCCGTGGACAACGTGTACGCCTCGCCGGTGCTGCTCGGCGACGTGTGGCGGCAGAAGTACGACGACCTCGTGGTGGTCTCCCCGGACGTGGGCGGCGTGGTGCGCGCCCGCGCCATCGCCAAGCGGCTCGACGACGCCGACCTCGCGATCATCGACAAGCGCCGGCCGCGCGCCAACGAGTCCGAGGTGATGAACATCATCGGCGAGGTCGAGGGCAAGAGCTGCGTGCTGGTGGACGACCTCGTGGATACCGCCGGTACGCTGTGCCACGCGGCCAAGGCCCTGAAGGACGTGGGCGCGAAGCGCGTGGTGGCCTATATCACGCACCCGGTGCTCTCGGGCCCGGCGGTGTCGCGCATCGAGGCCTCGGAACTCGACGAGCTGGTGGTGACGGACACGATCCCGCTGCGCGACGACGCGCGCGCGTGCCGCAAGGTCCGCCAGCTGTCGGTGGCGGGCCTGCTCGCCGAGACCATGCGCCGCATCCGCGACGAGGAGAGCGTGAGCTCGCTCTACATCGACTGACGATTTTCCAGGCGCCGTCCTGCTTGGTCGCGAGCGGACGGCATATTTGTCCACTTACGGAGATGACCATGAAAACCTCTTTTGAACTCGTCGCCGAGTTCCGCGATGCCGAGGGCAAAGGTGCGAGCCGCCGCCTGCGTCGCGCGAACAAGGTGCCCGCCATCCTCTACGGGGGGCACCGTGAACCGCGTGCGCTCGCGCTCGACCACACGAGGCTGATGCTGATGCTCGACAACGAGCGCTTCTACTCGACCATCATCAGCCTGAAGGTCGGCGAGGTGAGCCAGGCCGCGGTGCTCAAGGACGTGCAGCGCCACCCGGCCAAGAACGCCGTGCTGCACGTGGACCTGCAGCGCGTGCTCGAGGACGAGAAGATCCGCATCACGATCCCGCTGCACTTCAAGGGCGAGGCGGGTTCGCCGGGCGTCAAGAAGGGCGGCGTGGTCTCGCACCTGCACAACGAGGTCGAGGTGCTGTGCCTGCCGAAGGACCTGCCGGAGTTCGTGGAACTGGACCTGTCGGACCTCGACATGAACCAGATGCTGTACTTCTCCGACTTGAACATGCCGGAGGGAGTCGAGATCCCCGAGCTTACGCGCGGGCGCAATGCGCCGGTGGTCTCCATCCACCACGCGCGGGCCGAGGAGGTTCCGGCGCCGGGCGCCGAGGCAGCTGCGGGTGCCGCGGGTGCCGCGGCCGCAGCGCCTGCTGCCGCAGCCGCGGCGGCCAAGCCGGCCGAGGCGAAGGGCAAGGAAGGCAAGAAGTAACCGACTTCGGGACTGGGCCCGGGCCGCCCTCGCGGGCGGCCCGGTCTTTTCCGGCGCCGCAGCATGGCTGGCACACCGCTCGCGATCATCGCCGGCCTCGGCAACCCGGGCCCGGAGCACCGGCTCACGCGTCACAACGCGGGGTTCTGGTTCGTGGACGCGCTGGCCCATGCACTCGGTGGCCAGTTCCGCTCGCACGCGCGCTACCACGGCGAGATCTGCCGCGTGCCGCTCGACGGTCGCGACGTCGTGCTCCTGAAGCCGCAGACCTACATGAACCGCAGCGGCCGCTCCGTGCGTGCGCTGCTCGATTACCTCAAGGCGCCGGCCGGCGAGGTGCTGGTGGTGCACGACGAGCTCGACCTTCCGCCCGGCACGGCGCGGTTCAAGCTCGGCGGCGGTCACGGCGGGCACAACGGGCTGCGCGACACGATTACGCACTGCGGGCCGGACTTCTGGCGGCTGCGCCTCGGCATCGGCCACCCGGGCGACAAGTCGCAGGTGATCGACTACGTGTTGCAGCGCGCGGCTCCCGCGGACGAGCAGGCGCTGCTGCAGGCCATCGACGCCGCGCTGCAGACCCTGCCGGTGTTCGTCCGCGAGGGGGCTGAAAAGGCCATGCACGCACTGCACAGCGTCAAGCCGCTGGCGCAGTGATCTTCTTTCAACTCGCCCGCGCAACGGGAGAGATCGGCCATCGGGCCGGGTGAGGGCTCTTGGGAATCAAATGCGGCATCGTCGGGCTTCCGAACGTCGGCAAGTCCACGCTCTTCAACGCGGTGACGCAGGCGCAGAACGCCGCGGCCGCCAACTATCCGTTCTGCACCATCGACCCGAACGTGGGCGTGGTGCCGGTGCCGGACCTGCGCCTCAAGGCGCTCGCCGACATCGTGAAGCCCGAGAAGATCCTGCCCACGACCGTCGAGTTCGTCGACATCGCGGGCCTCGTGGCCGGTGCCTCGAAGGGCGAGGGCCTCGGCAACAAGTTCCTCGCCCACATCCGCGAGACCGACGCCATCGCGCACGTGGTGCGCTGCTTCGTCAACGACGACATCGTGCACGTCGCCGGGCGCATCGACCCGCTCGCCGACATCGAGGTCATCAACACCGAGCTCGCGCTCGCCGACCTCGAGACCGTCGAGCGCGGCCTGCAGCGTGCCGAGAAGGCCGCCAAGGCGGGCGACAAGGACGCGATCCGGCTGCGCGAGCTCTTGAAGCGCATGCGCGAGCACCTCGACGCCGGCAACCCGGCGCGCACGCTCGAGCTGGATCCGGCGGACCGGCCGCTGCTGCGCGAGCTGCACCTGATCACCATCAAGCCGCTCATGTACGTGGCGAACGTCGCCGAGAACGGCTTCAAGGACAATCCGTACCTCGACATCGTGCAGAAGCGCGCGGACGCCGAGGGCGCCGATGTCGTGCCGGTGTGCGCCGCGATCGAGTCGGAGATCGCCGAGCTCGAGCCGGCCGACCGGCAGGCGTTCCTCGAGGAACTCGGCCTGCACGAGCCCGGCCTCGACCGCGTGATCCGCGCCGCCTACCACCTGCTCGGCCTGCTGACGTTCTTCACCGTCGGCCCGAAGGAAGTGCGCGCCTGGACCACGCACAAGGGCGCCCTGGCGCCGCAGGCCGCCGGCGAGATCCACACCGACTTCGAGAAGGGCTTCATCCGCGCCGAGGTGATCTCCTACGAGGATTTCATCGCCTGCAAGGGCGAGCAGGGCGCCAAGGAAGCCGGGAAGATGCGGCTCGAGGGCAAGGAGTACGCCGTCCGCGAGGGCGACGTGATGCACTTCCGCTTCAACGTGTGACCCCGCCTCTCCTGCGTGCGCGGCGGGAGAGGTCGCCGGAAGGGCGGGCGGTGGGCGGTCGCGTTTCCTTGACTCACCCGCGCCCGCGCCCGGAGAATTCGCGCCCCCGGCTGCCCGGGTACAATCTCCGGCAGCCCGCAGACCGGCCTCGTGGTGAGGTAGCTCAGACGGTTAGAGCGAGGGATTCATAACCCCTAGGTCGGGAGTTCGATTCTCCCCCTCACCACCACATTCCCTCCCGTCTGCGCCTGCGCACGCGGTTCGGTCAGTGCCTGGCCGGTCCCGATGCCGACGGCACGCCGATCTCCCGCGCCAGCTGGCCCACCCAGGCTTCGTAGGCGTCGGCGACGTCCTTCCACGGAGTCGGCTGCGCTGAGACCACGCCCTCCCAGGACGGATCGAAGCGGTCGCCGATCATCGTGCGCAGGCGAGCCGTGTCGAGCCGCAGTCGGGCCGGGCTGCCTGCGCCACCTGCGAAATGCTCGAAGCAGGCGTTGATGAAGGTGCCGTAGCGCCTCCAGCAGTCCTCGCTCCAGAACGGCCGGTACCGGTGCATCTGCCGGTCGAGCTCGCGCTTGCACGCGATGACCTTCTCCGGGTCGAGTTCGCTGCCAGTGGCCGACACCGAGGAAGAAGCACAGGATGTCGTTGGCCTTCGGCACCACCTGGTCGTAGATGGCGATTCGCTTTCGGATCAGCTCCGCGTTGATCTGCTCGCGCTGCCTGATCCACCAGCCGACGGCGAGCACGGTGAGCGGTGTCGAGACGCGACCGCCAGCTTCGCGAGTTCGAGGGAATTCCAGGACATGGCATCCTCCTCTTCGGGCCTGGATCGTAGCAGATTGAACTCCCGGCGCTGACCGTCTGACACGGCGCTTTGCGGCGCACGACATGCATTGCTAGCATCGCGCATGCCCGACATCGACTCACGCCTCGCCAATCGAATCCTTCTTGGCCTCGTGCTCGGCGCCGTCGCCGGCGCCATCGTGCTGGCGATCGGCACCCAGGTTCCGGCGCTGCTGTCGGGAGCACAGTGGCTCGCCACTACCTTTCTCGACCCGCTCGGGCAGGTCTTCCTGCGCCTGCTGTTCTTCGTGGTGATCCCGCTGGTGTTCGCCTCGCTGGCGCACGGTGTGATGCAGCTCGGCGAGCTCTCGCACCTCGGGCCACTGGCCGGGCGGACCTTCCTGCTGTTCTTCGCCAACATGACCATCGCCGTGGTGCTCGGCGTGGTGATGATGAACGTGCTGCAGCCGGGCGGCCGGCTCGACGAGGAGACGTCGTCGCGGCTCGTGCAGGAGTACAGCGGCCAGGCGCAGAAGCACGTGGAGACGAGCGCAACGCGCCCGGTCGTCACGCCGGCCTCGATCGTGGACATGTTCATGCCGCGGAACCTGTTCGGGGCGTTCGTTGGCAACGATCGCAACGTGCTCGGCGACGTGTTGCCGCTGATACTGTTCGCCATCCTGATCGGCGCGGCGGGTCTGGGGTTGTCCGGGGAACGGCGCGAGCGCCTGCAGCACGGCCTCGAATCGGTCGCGCTGCTCATGACCGGAATAGTGCATTTCGCGCTGCGGCTGGCTCCCTACGCCGTGCCGGCGATGATCTTCAGCGTGATCGTCAAGGTGGGCTTCGACATCGTCGTGGCGCTGGGCCTGTTCGTGCTCGGCTGCCTGTTCGTGCTGCTGCTGCACCTGTTCGGCACGATGTCCGTGTGGCTGCGGTTCCTCGCCCGGCGCAGTCCGCTGCAGTTCTTCCGCGAGATCAAGGACGTGCTCATCACGGCCTTCTCGACCAGCTCGAGCAGCGCGACGTTGCCCGCCTCGCTCACCGTCGCCCGCGAGCGCCTCGGAATCTCCTCGTCGACCTCCGGGTTCGTGCTGCCGCTCGGTGCGACGATGAACATGAGCGGCACCGCGCTGTACGAGGGCTGCGTCGTCCTGTTCGTGGCGCAGGTGTTCGGCGTGCACCTGGACCTCGCGCAGCAGCTCACCCTGGTGCTGCTGTCGGTGTTGAGCGCCGTGGCGGTGGCCTCGATCCCGGGCGGTTCCCTGCCCCTGATCGCGGGGCTGCTGGTCGCATTC
Source organism: uncultured Gammaproteobacteria bacterium (assembly GCA_963712815.1). Classification (GTDB taxonomy): domain Bacteria; phylum Pseudomonadota; class Gammaproteobacteria; order Steroidobacterales; family Steroidobacteraceae; genus RPQJ01. The sequence goes on along the minus strand of CAVQJL010000010.1, from coordinate 142,005 downwards.
GGCATCCCGCCGGAGGGCATCGGAATCATCCTGGGCGTGGATCGCATCCTCGACATGACCCGCACCATGACCAACGTGGGTGCGGATCTCGTGACGGCGGCGATCGTGGACGAGCGCTCGGGCCCCGCACGGTCGGGATGACTCCGGGCGCCATGGACTGAATCTGGAGGTGCCCGTGGACGCCCTTCGCAACATCCTCGTACTGATGGAGCCCGGCAGCGAGTCGCAGGCCGCGTTCGACGCGGCGCTCGTGCTCGCGCGCCGCTTCGGCGCCCGGCTCGAGCTGCTGATGGTCGATTACCAGGACCTTCACGCTGCCTATTTCTCGCCGCCGGCCGCCACGCTGCAGGAATTCCACGACTCGGTCATGGCCTCGCACCACCGCGTGCTCGAGCGATACTCGAAGCAGGCGGCGGAGGCGGGCGTGGCGGCGATCGGCGAGGCGCTCTGGGGCACGCCGTTCCACGAGATGGTGCTCGCCCGCGTCGCGGCCACGCGGCCCGACCTCGTCGTAAAGCACAGCGTGCACCACAACCTCGTCGAGCGGACGCTGTTCACCGGCTCGGACTGGCAGCTGATCCGCGAGTGCCCTGCGCCGCTGCTGCTGGTCAAGGATCCGGCCCGACTCGTGTCGGCCCGGATGCTGGTCTGCGTCGATCCCATGCACGCGCACGACAAGCCGGCGGCGCTCGACCACCAGCTGCTAGGCACCGCGGCGCTGCTGGCAGGGCCGCTCGGCGGCGAGGTGCATGCGCTGCACGTGTTCGCCATTCCCATGCCCGTGACCGTCGTCGGCGACGCCTACATCGCTGCGGCGGCCGTGCCGCCGGACGTCGCAACCGTCGAGGTCGCCACCGCCGCGCTGCGCGGGCTCGCAGCCCGGCACGGGTTGACGCCGGAGCGCGCGCGCCTGCGGGTGGGGCGTCCGGCGCGCGAGATCCTCGACGAGGCGGCCAGGCTCGGGGCGGACATGGTCGTGATGGGCGCCGTGTCGCGTGGACGGCTCGACCGCTGGTTCGTCGGCAGCACCGCCGAGGAGGTGCTCGACCGCCTCGCCTGCAACGTGTGGGTCGAGAAGCCGCTGCAGGCTTGAGGCCGCTCAGCCCGCGAGCCGGGCCTGCAGGCCGTCGAGGGCGTACTGGGTGGCGCAGGCGGCGCTCGTGTCCGCCTCGATCAGGTGGGCGAGTTCCCGCTGGTCGAAATCCTCCCAGTACGAGGGCTGCCGCGCGAGCACGTCGACACCGGCCTCGGACGCATCGCTGCGCGCTGCCTGGCGATCAGCGACCCGTTGCCTGAGGACCGCCACCGGCGCGTGGCAGTGCAGGATGAAGGAGGGCACGTTCGCCGTCGCCGCAAGGTCGAGGAAGCGCAGCCGCTCGCCGCGGCGCAGGAAGGCCGCATCCACGATGATGCTTTCACCGGCGGCGAGTGCGGCGGCTGCGCAGTGCTCGAGGCGCTCGTAGGTGCGGGTGTTGAACTCGAGCGTGTAGATGCCGCCGTCCGGCTCCGAGCGCGAGTCCTGGTGCGGCGCGAGCCCGGCGAGGCGCTTGCGCTCGACGTCCGAGCGCACGTGAAGCGCCGCCAGTGGCGGCGCGATCGCACGCGCCAGCCAGGTCTTGCCCGAGCCCGACAGCCCGCAGGTGATGAGCAGGAACGGCCGGCGCGGTACGAGGCGGCATGCCGCCCAGTCGAGATAGCGTCGGCAGGTCGCGACGGCCGCGTCGCGGGCCGCGGACGGTGCCGGTGCCTGAAGCGCGCCGAGTGCGGCGACCTTGGCGCGCACCAGCGCCCGGTAGCACTCGTAGTAGGACAGCAGCGGCAGGCCCGCGAAGTCACCCGTCGATTCGCACCACGCCTGCAGCGCGGCGTTGCGCAGGTCCGGGCGGCCGCGCTCGGCGAGGTCCATGGTCAGGAACGCGATGTCGTTGACCACGTCGATGAACCGCAGCGCCGGGTCGAACTCGATGCCGTCGAACGGCGTGAGTCGCCCGCCCCAGCGCACCACGTTGCCGCAGTGCAGGTCGCCGTGGCACTCGCGCACGCGGCCCGCGTCCCGCCGGTCGTGCACCAGCGAACGCCGCCGCTCGAACGCCGCCGTCACGCGCTCCTCGAGCCGCTCGAGTTCAGCGGGTTCCGCCACGCACTCGGGGAGCCGGCGCAACTCGGCGAAGTTGTCGAGGGTGACGCGGTTCACCGTCTCCGGGTGACCGAAGCGCGTGTCGGGCGGGGCCGGCGCCGCGCGATCGTGCAGGCCGGCGATGTCCGCGCCGAGGGTGGCTAGTTCCGAGGTGGTGACCGCATCGGCCTCGAGCAGCGCGCCGAGCTCGTCGCCGGCCTCGAACTGCCGCATGCGCACCGCGTACTCGAGCGGCCGACCGGTGTCGTCCACCCGCGGCGCGTCGGCATGGCCGCCGATGGCGCTGACGCCGAGGTACAGGTCTGGCGCATGGCGCCGGTTGAGTCGGACTTCCTCCTCGCAGAGCGAGCGGCGCCGGTCGAGCGTCGAGTAATCGAGGAAGCTCAGGCGCAGCGGCTTCTTGAGCTTGTAGGCATACGCGCCCGTGAGCAGCACCCACGAGATGTGCGTCTCGACGAGGCCGACGGGCTCGGTCACCGGGTGCGGATAGGCGGCGGCACGCAGCAGCCCGGCGATCAAGGGGGGATGCGCGTGCGGCATCGCGGCCCGCGTCACGGGAAGTCGCGATCCACGCGCGCGGCGGCATCGCGCAGGCCTGCGGAGATCCCGGCCGCGAAGGACTCCGGGTCGCGCAGGCGGCGGCACTCGATGGGCAGCGTCGCAATCTCGCCGCGTGCGTGCGTGCGGACGTCGGCGAGCGTCGGCTGTTCGAGGCGCCGGCCGGCCCGCATGATAGGCACGAGCATCGGCCGGCCCGGCAGCGGTTCGTCCACGAGCCCGATCGTGTCGGCCCGGATGACGCCGTCGGCGTCGATCTCGCGGAACACCTGCTTGCGTCCGGGCCAGGTCGCCTTGCCGGTCGAGCGCTTGCGGCGCGGGCGGCCCGCGTACTCCTGCAGCTTGTAGACGCAATCGAGGTACGGCGCATCCGCCGAGACGTCGAGCCGCGTGCCGACGCCGAAGCCGTCGACCGGTGCGCGACCGGCGACCAGCCGCTCGATCTCGTACTCGTCGAGGTTGCCGCTGGCGATGATGCGTACCGCGCTGCAGCCGCCGGCGTCGAGGATGTCGCGCACCTCGCGGGCGAGGCGGCCGAGGTTGCCGCTGTCGAGCCGCACGGCCTCGACCGGCACGCCCTCGCGGCAAAGCGCGACCACGGTGTGCGCAGCCCGCAGCGTGTCGTAGGTGTCGATCAGCAGCGTGAGACCGTGCGGGTGGATGCGCGCAAAGTGACGGAACGCCGTGGGCTCGTCGTCGTGCGCCTGGATGAACGAGTGGGCCATGGTGCCCGTCAGCGGAATGCCGAAGCTGCGGCCGGCCTCGACCGTGGCCGTGGCGTCGAAGCCTGCGATGGAGCAGGCGCGGGCTGCGAGCAGGCCCGCCTCGGCGCCCTGCGCACGGCGCAGTCCGAAGTCCGCGAGCTGGCGATTGCCGGCCGCGAGCCGGCAGCGTGCCGCCTTGGTCGCGATCATGCTCTGGAAGTTCAGCAGGTTGATGATGCGGCTCTCGACGAACTGCGCCTCGGGCAGCGGCGCCTCGATCCGCAGGATCGGCTCGTTGGCGAAGAAGACGCTGCCCTCGGGCATGGCGTCCACGTCGCCGGTGAAACGGAAGTCCCCGAGGCGTCTCAGCGCGTCCGGATCGAAGCGGCCCGTGTCCGCGAGCCATCGCAATTCGTCGGGGCCGAACCTCAGCGCCTCGAGGTAGTCGAGGACCTGCTCGAGGCCCGCGGCGAGCAGGAAGCCGCGCGCCGGCGGGAGCTGGCGCACGAAGAACTCGAAGGACGCGCGGCGCTCCATGCCGAGCGCCAGGTAAGCCGTCACCATCGTAAGCTGATACAGGTCGGTGAGCAGCGTCGGGTGCCCGGACAGCGCGCCCTCGCGCATCACGGGTGCGGCTCCAGCCCGGCCAGCACCTCGTCCGTCGCGGCAAGTGCGGCGCCCGCCGCTGCGAGCTCGGACAGCGCCCGCCGGCCGTCGTCCGGATGTACATCGACGGCACAAACGGCGTCATTCAGGACCGTGACGTCGAAGCCCGCCGCCCGGGCATCGAGGCCCGTGGCCCGCACGCAATAGTCGGTTGCGAGCCCGCCGATGAATACGCGCCGCACACCGGTGCGGACGAGGTCGCCCGCGAGCTGTGTGCCGTCGAGGGCCGAGTAGGCGTCGCGGTCGATTCGCGTGGCCTTCGACACCACGACGTCGCCGGGCGCCCGCTCGAGCTGCGGCGAGAACTCGGCGCCGGACGATCCTGCCACGCAGTGCACCGGCCACGGGCCGCCCTGTGCCGCGAACGAGCAGTGGCCGGGCGGATGCCAGTCGCGCGTGAGATAAACCGGTAGTCCGCGTGCCCGCCACGCGGCGAGCAGACGGTTGAGCGGCGGCACCACGGCGTCGCCGCCGGCGATGCCGAGCGCGCCGCCGGGGAGGAAGTCGTTTTGCACGTCCACGACGAGCAGCGCGTCGCCGGGTCCGGGTGCTTTCATGCGTTTGCGGGCATTCGCGCCCGATTGCCCTCTCGTCCTCGCTTCTCTTGGCAGTGTACGCTTCACTTGCGCAACGGGCGTCCCTGCGGCCATTACTTATTCTCGGGGACCCGCGCCGTTCGACAATGAAACCGTCCCCATGCGGGGCAGACAGCGGAGGACAACGCATCGTGACCATTCCCGTCCAAATCACCTTCCGCCACATGGAATCCTCGGCAGCAGTCGAGACCCGCGTCCGCGAGCTCGCCGACCACCTCGGCGTCTTCAGCGACCGCATCACCTCCTGCCGTGTCGTGCTCGACTCGCCGCACCGCCATCACCACCAGGGCAAGGTGTACAACGTCAAGGTGCAGCTTGCGCTGCCGGGGGAGGACGTCGTGGTGGACATGGAGCGTCCGCAGCGCGATGGGCACGACGATGTGTACGTCGTGATCCGCGACGCCTTCGACGCGGCGCGCCGGCAGCTGCAGGCGCGCATGGCGAGCCTGCGCGGGGACGAGAAGCGCCGCGACATACCGTCGTGAATCCCGCCGGCCGCGTAGCACGGTTGGGGCCGCTGGTCTGCGTCAAGGGGTAGGACGTGAAGCGACCATTGATTTTCGCGCCTCGGGCGAGCGGGCCGTTCGGCGCGCGCGTCGCGGCGGCGGCCGGCACGACGCTCGGACCGATGGAGGAGCGCGAGTTCGAGGGTGGCGAGCACAAGACGCGGCCGCTCGTGCCGGTTCGCGGCGAGGACGTGTACGTCGTCCAGAGCCTGAGCGGCGACGAGGCCGGCAGCGCCAACGACCGCCTGTGCCGGCTGCTGTTCTTCATCGCCGGCTTGAAGGACTGCGGCGCCGCGCGGGTCACCGCCTGCGTGCCTTTCCTCGCGTACGCGCGCAAGGACCGCCGCACCAAGGAACGCGATCCTGTCACGCTGCGCTACGTGGCGCAGCTCTTCGAGGCGGTGGGCACCGATCACCTGATCGGGCTCGATGCGCACAACCTGGCGGCCTTCGAGAACGCGTTCCGCTGTCCGGTGGACCACCTCGAGGCCGCGCCGCTCATGGCCGACCACCTTGCGGCGACGGTCGGCACGTCGGCCGTCTCGATCGTGTCGCCCGACATCGGCGGCGCCAAGCGCGCCCAGCGGCTGCAGGAACTGCTCGCCGCGCGCCTTCGGCCGTGAGGTCGGCTTCGCCATCATCGACAAGCGCCGCAGCAGCGGCGTGGTCTCGGGCGGCGACCTCGTGGTCGGTCCGGTCGAGGGCCGTCACGCGGTGCTCGTGGACGATCTCATCAGCGCCGGGACGACGCTGATGCGTGCGGTCGCGGCGTGCCGCAAGGCCGGGGCCTCGAGCGTGGTCGCCTGCGCGACGCACGGGGTGTTCCTGCCCGAGGCGAGCCAGTTGCTGGGGCCCGATGGGCCCGACCGGCTGGTCGTCACCGACTCGATCCTGCCCGCGCGCCTCGTGGAAGGCGCAGGCGGCAGCCGGCTGGTGGTGCTCGAGGCCTCGCGCTTGTACGGCGAGGCGATTCGCCGCATCGCGAGCGGCGAGTCGGTGGTCGCGCTGCGCGAGATGGAGGTCGGGCGGCGCTAGATCGTCGCGTCCGCCGCCGCGCGCGCGGCGGCGACGGCAAGCCCGAGGTACTCGCGTGCCGTCGCCTGCCATCGGCGCGGGTCGTCACCGTCATTCTCCGCCGTACGCCAGACGTAGAGCTTTGCGCGGGTAGCGGCGCGGTGGCTTCGGTAGAAGCGCTGCAGCGCCGGGGGCACCCCGTCATCCAGGCGCGCCAGACACTTGCGGGCGATGCGCTCGCCCGTCGCGGGGTGGCCGAGTCGTGCGCACTCGAGCGCCAGGAATTCGAGCTCCTCGGCTCGATCGAGGACACGCAGGTTGCGATCGAATTCCAGGCAGTCGATGACCGCCGGCGGGTCGCCGAGAAAGATGTGCTCGGGTCGCAGGTCGCCGTGCGCCTCTACGATGCAGCCACCCGCCGCGCGGGCGTCGAGCCACGCGCGGCGCGCGTCGATGAATTCGCACTGGGCCGCGGCGATCTCGCCCGCCGCGGCGGGGTCGAACTGCGCGAGCACGTGCCTGTTGGCCTCGACCTGAACGTGCAGGCGCTGGGCAAGCGCCGCGCCGTCCGTCACCGCCGGCCGCTCGGCCGCGTAGAACGTCGCCAGCTGGCGGACCAGTCGGTCGAGATCGCCTTGCGCGACTTCGCCGCGTGCGAGCCGCACGTCGAGCATCCGGTTGCGGTCGAGCCGGCGCATCTCGACCAGCCAGTCGACGACCTCGCCCTCGCCACCGATCGCCAACCGTCCCATGGCGTCCAGCGTCAGGGGGCGGGTGCCGAGGTAGACGTGCGGCGCGAGCCGGCGGTTGAGCCGGACCTCGGCCTCGGAGTCGTGTCGCCGCGCCTCGAGGCTGCCGTAATCCATGGTGTCGCGTCGCACTGGCTTGCGCAGTTTCCATGCGCGTTCACCCGAGAGAAAAACCCAGGCGAAGTGCGTTTCGATCGACTCGTCGCCCGCGACCTGCCGGCCCTCGAGCCAGGCGACCTTGTCCGCCAGGCGGCACGCGCGTGCGGTGGAGCCGGGCGCCTGCGACAGTCGGGCCTGATCGCTCATCCGCAACGTTCCTCGAGATCCAGCATAGCATTTAGGTACTTGCTCGCATGACGCCGCCGCCGCGCCCCGCGAACATCGGCCAGGGCTCCGGAGGAAGGCCATGCCGCGCATTTATTCGGACCGTGCGGACGCAGGCCGCGCGCTGGCGAAGGCGCTTGCGCGCCTGCGCGCGGCACCCGACGTGATCGTGCTCGGGCTGCCGCGCGGCGGCGTGCCGGTGGCCTACGAAGTTGCCGCTGCGCTCGGGCTGCCGCTCGACGTGCTCGTGGTCCGCAAGCTCGGCTTGCCCCAGCAACCGGAGCTGGCGATGGGCGCGATCGCGAGCGGCGGCGCGCTGGTCGTGAACGACGAGGTGGTGCGCTACCTTGCCGGGCGCGCCGAGGCGTTCGAGGCCGTTCGCGCCCGGGAGCAGGCCGAACTCGAGCGGCGCGAGCGGGACTACCGCGGCGCGCGACCGCCGCTACAGGTGTCGGGCCTGACGGCAATCCTTGTGGACGACGGCCTCGCCACGGGCGCGACGATGGAGGCGGCCGTACGCGCGCTGCAGTCGCTCGGTGCGCACCGCGTCGTCGTGGCGGTGCCGGTGGCCTCGGTCGAGGCGCGCGAGCGGATCGAGGCCGTCGCGGACGAGGTCGTCTGCCTCGCGACGCCGGAGTTCTTCAGCGCCGTCGGGCAGTGGTACGCTGACTTCGGCCAGACCGACGACGAAGAAGTGCGTGAGTTGCTTGCGCGCGCCGGCGCGGCCGCGAACCCGTCTCGATCTCTCGATGGGAGGTGAGCCATGAGCGAGTTGGGTCCCGAAGTCATCAAGATCGACGAGTTCAGCGGCCGGGAGGATGCCCTGGATCTCGATCCGGCCCGGATCGCGCCCGGCAGCCCCGTCCCGGCGCAGTTCGTGCGCAACCTCTACACCGACGACACGGGCCGGTTCTTTGCGGGCGTCTGGCGCTCGAGCCAGGGTTCCTGGCACGTCTCCTACACCGAGAACGAGCTGTGCGTGCTCACCGAGGGGCGCGTGCGCATCTCCGACGAGCATGGCCGCTCCTGGACCTTCGGGCCTGGCGACTGCTTCGTCATGCCGGCGGGCTTCCGCGGCCTGTGGGAGGTGCTCGAGCCGGCGCGCAAGTTCTACGCCATCTACGAGCCGCAGCCGGTCGTTTGAGCCGCGACTGTTCCACGTCGGTGCATGCGGGATCCGAGCCTGCGCTGCCGCGGTGCAAAATGCCGCGGCCACGTCCCTGAATGCGGAAATTCCTCGCTGGCACGAATCCTGCAGACCATCCCCAATGATGGGCCGGGGCGCGCTGGCGGGCAGACGAGAGGTGTGTCCTGTCTGATACACTCGCGCCATTGGCAAGGCTATATTTGTTGTGTTTTTGCAACTTATGGGGTGCAGCATGAAATTGACTCAGGGCTTGGCCGCGTTCGTCCTGCTGGCGACGGCTTCGGCGGCAAACGCCGAACTCACCGGCACCGTCACGGCGGTCAGTGACTACAACTGGCGTGGTATCACGCAGACCGGGCAGGATCCCGCGCTGCAGGGCAGCATCGACTGGGCGCTCGACAGCGGGTTCTACGTCGGCGCGTGGGCCAGCAACGTCGACTTCGGCAACTGCTGCGACGAAGACATCGAAGTCGATCTCTACGCCGGCTTCAGCGGCGGCGACGTCGTCACCTGGGACGTCGGCTTCAACTACTACTGGTATCCGGGTGCCGACGATCTCGACTACCCCGAGATCTATGCCGGCGTCGGCTACGAGTGGTTCGAGGCCAAGCTCTGGTACTCGAGCGACTTCGCCAATTACTCGGAGCAGGCGTGGTACCTCGAGGGCAACGCTGCGTACGAGCTGCCGGCCAATTTCGGCCTCGAGGCGCACCTCGGCTACAGCACCGGCGACGGCATCGAGGCGGCCTACGGCCAGGACAACTACTTCGACTGGTCGGTCGGCGTGACCTACGCGCTCGGCAACTTCGACCTCGGTCTGAAGTACGCTGACGGCAGCGACCTCGAGACGCTGGACGGCACGCCGGACGACATCGGCAGCAGCGAAGGCGTCGTGATCTTCTCCGTGTCCACCACGTTCCCGTGGGGCGGCGACGAATAATCGCCGGCATCGACTTCGGCTGACAAAGACGCCCGGTCCCCGCGAGGGGGCCGGGCGTTTTCGCTGGGGAAGGGTCCGCGACGCTAGTCGACGGCCCTGAGCACCTCGGCCAGCGTGCCGAACAGCTCGTCGACGTGCGTGCGCTCGATGATCAGCGGCGGCGACAGCGCGATGATGTCGCCCGGTCGACGCGCACCAGCGCGCCCTTCTCGAACGCGCGCACGAACGCGTCGAAGCCGCGCGCGCCCGGCCTGCCGGGGATGGGCTCGAGCTCGATCGCGCCGATGAGGCCGAGGTTGCGCAGGTCGATCACGTGCGGCAGCCCCTTGAGCGAGTGCAGCGCTTCGGCCCAGTAGTCGGCGATCTCGCGCGCGCGCGTGAGCAGCCCCTCGCTGCGGTAGATCTGCTGCGTGGCGAGCCCGGCCGCGCAGGCCACCGGGTGAGCCGAGTAGGTGTATCCGTGGAACAGCTCGATCGCGCCCTCGGGCCCGTGCATGAAGGCCTCGTAGATCGGGCGGCTCGCGGCCACGGCGCCCATCGGCACGGCGCCGTTGGTGAGTCCCTTGGCCATCGTGATCATGTCGGGCGTGACGCCGAAGTGCTCTGCGGCGAACGGCGAGCCCAGCCGGCCGAAGCCCGTGATGACCTCGTCGAAGATCAGCAGGATGCCGTGCTTCGTGCAGATCTCGCGCAGGCGCTGCAGGTAGCCCTTGCGGCGGGATCAGCACGCCGGTCGAGCCCGCCACCGGCTCGACGATCACCGCGGCGATGTTGCTCGCGTCGTGCAGCGCGACGATGCGCTCGAGGTCGTCGGCGAGGTGCGCGCCCCAGCGCGGGCTCGCCGCGCGTCCAGGCGTTGTGCGCGAGGTCGTGCGTGTGCGGCAGGTGGTCCACGCCCGGCAGCTGCGCGCCGAAGAACTTGCGGTTGTTGACCATGCCGCCGACCGAGATGCCGCCGAAGCCCACGCCGTGGTAGCCGCGCTCGCGGCCGATGAAGCGCGTGCGCGTGCCCTCGCCGCGCACGCGGTGGTAGGCGAGCGCGATCTTGAGCGCGGTGTCGACCGACTCCGAGCCCGAGTTGGTGAAGAACACGTGGTCGAGGCCCTCGGGCAGCCAGCCGACGATCTCGTTGGCGAGTTCGAAGGCGGCCGGATGCCCCATCTGGAAGGGCGGCGCGTAGTCCATCTCGGCGATCTGCTGGCTCGACGGCCTCGGTGATCTCGCGCGCGGCCGTGGCCCGCGTTGACGCACCACAGTCCGGCCACGCCGTCGAGGATCTGGCGGCCCTCGGGCGTCCAGTAGTGCATGCCGGAGGCCCGGGCCAGCAGCCGCGGGTTGGCCTTGAACTGCCGATTGGCCGTGAACGGCATCCAGAAGGCTTCGAGCTGCTGGCGGTCGAACTTGGGCTGGCGCTGGCATGGGGAGGTCCGCAGGGGATGGAATCGCTTGGATGATAAGAAAAATTGACACCCCCCTCAAATCGGCCCGAAACTTCGCTCACTTACGCGGCTTGTGTGCAGGATATTGAACACCCCGTGTCCAGCCTGACTCTCGACGTCGGCGCCCACCTGCGCGCCGTACGCACCCTCTACGGACTCTCGCAGCGTGAGCTCGCCAAGCGGGCCGGCGTCACCAACGGCCTGATCTCGCTGATCGAGCAGAACCGGGTGAGCCCCTCCGTGAGCTCGCTCAAGAAGGTCCTCGACGGCATCCCGATGTCGCTTGCCGAATTCTTCACGCTCGACCTCTCGGCGAGCCCGCAGGTGTTCTTCCGCGGCGACGAGCTCACCGATCTGGGCGACCGGTCGGTCTCGCTGCGGCTGGTGGCGGCGCGCCGCCCCAATCGCGCGCTGTCCGTCATGCAAGAGCGCTATGCGCCGGGCGCGGACACCGGGGCCGACATGCTGCGCCACGAGGGCGAGGAGGGCGGCGTGGTGGTGCGCGGCCGCATCGAGCTCACGATCGGCGGCGAGAGCCGGGTGCTCGGTCCCGGCGATGCGTACTATTTCACGAGCGCGATCCCGCATCGCTTCCGCAACACCGGCTCCGAGCCCTGCGAGATCATTTCCGCGAGCACGCCCCCGACCTTCTGAGAGCCCGCCCATGCCCAATCCGTCCATCGACTGGCACGCGCGTGCCCGTTCCCTCCCCATCGAGTCGAAGGCCTTCATCGACGGTCGCTACGTGGCGGCCGCCTCGGGCGAGACCTTCGACTGCGTGAGCCCGATCGACGGTCGCCTGCTGGCGCAGGTGGCCTCGCACCGATGTCGGCCGACGTGGATCTTGCCGTCGCAGCGGCGCGACGCGCGTTCGACTCCGGCAGTTGGTGGCGGCAGCCCCCGCGCGAGCGCAAGCGGGTGCTGCTGCGCTTCGCAGAGCTCGTCCTCCGGCACGGCGAGGAACTCGCGCTGCTCGAGACGCTCGACATGGGCAAGCCGATCTCCGACAGCCTCGCAGTGGACATCCCTGCCACGGCCCGCTGCATCGCCTGGTACGCCGAGGCGATAGACAAGCTGTACGACGAGGTCGCGCCCACCGGGCCCGATGCGCTCGCGCTCGTGACGCGCGAGCCCGTCGGCGTGGTCGGTGCGATCGTGCCGTGGAACTTCCCGCTCATCATGGCGGCCTGGAAGATCGGGCCGGCGCTCGCGGCCGGCAACTCGTTCATCCTGAAGCCCTCGGAGAAGTCGCCGCTCAGCGCGATCCGGCTCGCCGCGCTCGCAGCCGAGGCCGGCATTCCCGACGGCGTCTTCAACGTGCTGCCGGGATTCGGCCACACGGCGGGGCAGGCGCTCGCGCTGCACATGGACGTGGACTGCATCGGCTTCACCGGATCGACGCGCACGGGCAAGCGCATGCTCGAGTACGCCGGGCAGTCGAACATGAAGCGCGTGTGGCTCGAGTGCGGCGGCAAGTCGCCCAACATCATCCTCGCCGACTGCCCCGACCTCGACCGGGCGGCGGCGGCGGCGGCCTCGGCGATCTTCTTCAACCAGGGCGAGATGTGCTCCGCCGGGTCGCGGCTGATCGTGGAGGAACCGGTGCGCGAGGCCGTGCTCGAGAAGGTGGTGGCCGCGGGGCGCGGCATGCCGCCCGGCGATCCGCTCGATCCGGCGACCAGGCTCGGCGCGATCGTGGACGAGGCGCAGATGAAGACGGTGCTCGGCTACATCGAGTCCGGGCGCGAGGAGGGGGCGACCTTGCTCGCGGGCGGAAGTCGCACGCGCGAGGACACCGGCGGCTGCTACGTCGAGCCCACGGTCTTCGACGGAGTCGAGCCCCGCATGACCATCGCCCGCGAGGAGATCTTCGGGCCCGTCCTGGCGGCGATCACGGTGCGCGATGCCGAGGAGGCCGTGCGCGTCGGCAACTCCGTCATCTACGGCCTCGCCGCCGCCGTGTGGACGCGCGACGTGACCCGCGCGCACCGCATCGCGCGGGCGCTGCGCGCCGGCGTCGTGTACGTCAACTGCTACGACGCCGACGACATCACGGTGCCGTTCGGCGGCTTCAAGCAGTCCGGCACGGGCCGCGACAAGTCGCTGCACGCCTTCGACAAGTACACGGAGCTCAAGACCACGTGGATCGACCTGTCATGAGCGACTACTGCAACGTCACGTTCGACGAGCTCGCGATCGGAGCGTCCGCGAGCGCACGGCGCGCGCTGACCCAGACCGAGATCGAGGCGCTGGTGCTCGTCTCGGGCGACGTCGAGCCCTTCCACCTCGAGGACGGTGGCCGCATGCCGGACGCGCTGCTCGCGGTCGATGCGGTGGGCGTGAGCGCGGTCATTTCCGGGCTGCTCGAGCGGCGCCTGCCGGGTCCGGGCACGCGGATCGTCGCGACACGGCTCGATTACTCGGGCCAGGTGCGGGTCGGCGAGGAGCTGGCGGCCTCGGTGACCGTGCGCGAGAAGCACCCTGAGACCGGGCATGTGGTGTTCGAATGCGATGCGCGCGTCGGCGAGCGCCGCGTCGTCTCGGGCACCGTGGTAGTCGAGGCGCCGCGCACCCGCGATCGCCTACTCCGACATCGCCACCCCCGAGATCATCCTGCGGCGCAACGACGTGTTCGCGCGCCTGCTGCGCCAGTGCGGCCCGCTCGAGCCCGTCCCCTGCGCGGTGGCGCATCCGTGCGACCGCGACTCGCTGCTCGGCGCGCTCGAGGCGGCCCGCCGCGGGCTGATCGTGCCGGTGCTGGTCGGGCCCGCCGGCGCGCATCCGCGCGGTGGCGCAGGCGAACAGCGCGGACCTCGCCGGCATCCGCATCGTCGCGACCGAGCACAGCCACGCCTCGGCCGCGGCGGCGGCGGCGCTCGCGCGCGACGGGCGAGGTCGAGATGCTGATGAAGGGCAGCCTGCACACCGACGAGTTGCTCGGCGCAGATCGTGGCCGCGCAGTCCGGGCTGCGCACCGAGCGGCGCGTCAGCCACGTCTTCGTGATGGACGTGCCCGCCTACGACCGGATCCTGCTGGTCACCGACGCCGCGATCAACATCGAGCCGACGCTGGCCGAGAAGGCCGACATCGTGCGCAACGCGATCGACCTCGCGCACGTGCTCGGCATCCCCATGCCGAAGGTGGCGATCCTCTCGGCCGTGGAGACCGTCAACCCGAACATCCGCTCGACGCTCGACGCCGCGGCGCTGTGCAAGATGGCGGACCGCGGGCAGATCGAGGGCGGCATCCTCGACGGGCCGCTCGCGTTCGACAACGCGATCAGCGAGCACGCGGCGCGGACCAAGAGCATCCGCTCGGTCGGTCGCCGGCCACGCCGACATCCTGATGGTGCCGAACATCGAGTCCGGCAACATGCTCGCCAAGCAGCTGCAGTACTTCGCCGGCGCCGACAGCGCGGGCGTGGTGCTCGGCGCGCGGGTGCCGGTGGTCCTCACGAGCCGCGCCGACAACGTGCGCATGCGCATCGGCTCGGCTGCGGTCGCCAAGCTGCTGGCGCACGCGAAGCGCGCGGCGGCGCCCAAGGCGGTGGCGTGAACGCAGGCGGCGACGCGATCGTCGTCCTGAACGCCGGCTCGTCGAGCATCAAGTTCTGCACGTTCCGCCGCGACGCGGACGGGCTCGACCGCGAACTGCGCGGCCAGGTCGTCCGGACTCGGCACCGCGCCGCGGCTCGCCGCGAAGCGCGGCGCGGACGTCGATCGTCGATCGGGAGCTGTCCGCGGGGTCCATGAGCCACGCCGATGCGCTCGGCATCCTGCTCGACTTCCTGCGGGCCGAGCTCCACGGCGAGACGATCGTCGGCGTCGGGCACCGCGTCGTGCACGGCGGGCTCGAGTTCATGGCGCCCACGCGGGTGGACGCGGCCATCCTCGCGCGCCTCGATCGATACGTGCCGCTCGCACCGCTGCACCAGCCGCACAACCTCGCGGCGATCCGGCTGATGCTCGAGCGGTTGCCGGGGGTGCCGGAGATCGCCTGCTTCGATACGGCGTTTCACCGCAGCATCCCCGAGGTGGCGCAGCTCTTTGCGCTGCCGCCGCGCTTTGCGGAGTCCGGGGTGCGCCGCTACGGCTTCCACGGCCTGTCCTACGAATACGTCGCCTCGGTCCTGCCCGCGCTCGATGCGCGCGCCGCCGCGGGGCGCACGGTGGTCTTCCACCTCGGCAACGGCGCGAGCATGTGCGCGATGCGACGGCGGGCACAGCGTCGGCGACGACGATGGGCTTCACCGCGGTCGAAGGCCTGCCGATGGGCACGCGCAGCGGCTCGCTCGATCCCGGCGTGCTGCTGTTCCTGATGGACGAGCTGCAATTCGGCGTGCGCGACGTCGAGCGGCTGCTCTACCACGAGTCGGGCCTGCTCGGGATGTCCGGCCTCTCGAGCGACATGCGCGAGTTGCTGGCGAGCGAGGCGCCCGCCGCGCGGCTTGCGGTCGAGGTGTTCTGCTATCGGGCCCGGCGCGAGCTCGGTTCGCTGGCGGCGGCGCTCGGCGGTCTCGACGCGGTGGTGTTCACCGCCGGCATCGGCGAGAACCAGGCCGAGGTCCGCCGGCGCATCTGCCGCGATGCCGCCTGGCTCGGCCTCGAGCTCGACGACGAGGCCAACGCGCGCCACGGACCCCGCATCAGCACGACGGGCAGCCGGGTCTCCGCGTGGGTGGTGCCGACGGACGAGGAGCTGATGATCGCGCGGCACGTCGCGCGGCTGCTCGGCTGAAATTGCCGGCGTCGCACGCTGGAGGCCGCGGCGCTGATTCCTGGCTCGCCGGAAAAAGCACGGGGCCCGCGAGGGGCCCCGTGCGATCCAAGCTCAGGCTCCGGGGTCAGGGACGGATCGCCACCTCGACTCGGCGCGCCTCGGCGAGGTCGCCGCCGCCGGTCGTCACGACCGGCTTGACCATGTCGATCTGCGCCTCGGGCACGCCGGCCGCCATCATGGCGTCGCGCACGGTCATCGCACGGTTCCTGGCGAGTTCCTCGTTGCGGGCCGCGTCGCCGGTCGGATCGTGGAAGCCGGAAACGGTCGCCACTGCGGTCGGGTTCGCCATGAGGTATTCGATCACGGATTCGAGCGAGCCCTCACGCGCTACCGGCAGCTCGGACTGGTCCACCTCGAAGTAGAAATTAGCGAGCGGCAGCGCAGCTGGGGCGGGCTCAGCGACGGGAGCCGGCTCGACCATTGGCGTCGGCGCCGGAGCAATCGTCGTCGTTTCATCCCTGCCGCCCATGCACCGCGACAGCATCCACAGCAGGCCGACCACGATGAGCAGCGGCAGCAGCCAGCGCCAGATCGAGGATTTCGGGGCCGGCGGTGGCGGAGGCGCCGCATAGCTCGGCGCAGCCGGGCTCGCGATGAAGCTCTCGAGGCGCGACAGCGGGCCCGGCAGCGCTGCGGCAAAGGCGCTTTTCTGGCCGGTGAGCAGGCTGACGAGCGAACCGACGTTGAGGTTGCCGCTCTTAACGGCCTTGCCGAGCATGGACAGCACCAGCGGTGCGGCAAAGCTGAGCATGGACGAAGCCGACGACGGCTTGACGCCGGAGTAGCCCGCGAGCGAGCCCCCGAGGCTGCCGAGGTTGTTGCCGAACAGCGTGGAGAGAAGCTTGCCGCCCAGCGCCGTCATCGGGGCGGGCGCCGCGCCGGGTGAGAGCAGGCCGGCGACGTCGCCGAGCAGGCTGCCGTCGTTGGCCGGGTCGCGGACGAGGTTGAACAGCGTAGAGGCGAAGGCCGGGTCGCTCGCGCGGTTCGCGAGGCTGCCGAGCAGCACGGGGAACACCGCGCCCATGCCCTTCGAAACCGCAGGCTCCGAGTCGCCCAGCAGCGATGCTGCCTTGCCGATCAAGCTCCGGCGTGAGCAGGCCGCTGAAGCCCGCGAGAAGATTGTCCGACATGAGTTCGACTCCTTTGGCGGACGTGGGTTCGTATCGATCCGTCGATGGCCATTCCTCGTCCCACCCCCAACCCGGAAGCAGCCATTCCGCGCTACTATTCTTGACTTATTCCGAGCCCGGCGCCAGTTGCCGCGCCTCGCAGGGCCGGTACACTTCAACGCCCCCGCCCGCCCGCCAACCGAGGCCGTGCGATGAAAGTGACGCTCGCCGCGACCCAGTTCGCCTGCTCGCCCGACGCCGCCGCGAACCTCGACCGGGCCGAGACGCCTGGTGCGCGAGGCGGCGGGGCGGGGCGCGCAAGTGGTTCTCCTGCAGGAACTTTTCGAGACCCCGTACTTCTGCAAGGACCACCTCGCGAGTCACTTCGAGCTGGCCCGTCCGGTAGCGGGCAACCCGGTGCTCGAGCGCTTCCAGGGGCTCGCGCGCGAGCTCGGCGTGGTGCTGCCGTTCAGCTTCTTCGAGCGCGCCAACAACGCCTACTTCAACTCGCTCGCCATGATCGACGCGGACGGCGGCCTGCTCGGCATCTACCGCAAGTCGCACATCCCGGAGGGGCCGGGCTACCACGAGAAGTACTACTTCTCCCCCGGCGACACCGGGTTCCGCGTCTGGCCCACGCGCTACGGCGTGATCGGCGTCGGCATCTGCTGGGACCAGTGGTTCCCGGAGGCGGCGCGCTGCATGGCGCTGATGGGGGCAGAGGTGCTGCTCTACCCGACGGCGATCGGCTCCGAGCCGCACGATTCGAGCATCGACTCGCGCGACCACTGGCAGCGCTGCATGCAGGGCCACGCGGCTGCGAACCTCATGCCGCTGGTGGCCTCGAACCGGGTGGGCGTCGAGCGCGGTGAGAAGTACGAAATGACCTTCTACGGCTCCTCGTTCATCGCCGGACCCACTGGCGAGAAGGTCGTCGAGGCGGATCGCGCCAGCGAGACCGTCGTCACGGCAACCTTCGACCTCGACGCCGCGCGCGCTCAGCGCCACGCGTGGGGCGTGTTCCGCGACCGTCGCCCGGAGCTCTACGCGCCGCTGCTGACGCTCGACGGGTCGGGCGAACTCTGACGCCCGTGCCTGTCCGGACGCCGCTCGATGTCCCGCTCAGCGCGCCCGCGCTGCGCGGCCCCGTCGCCTGCGTCGACCTCGAGACCACGGGTGGCATGGCCGTCCACCACCGGGTCACCGAAGTCGGCATCGTGCTGCTCGACGGCGGCGAGGTCGTCGAGTCGTGGAGCAGCCTCGTCAACCCGGGCGTGCGCATCCCGCCGACCATCGAAGCCTTCACCGGCATCAGCAACGAGATGGTCGAGGGCGCTCCGCCCTTCGAGGACCTGCGCCGCGAGGTTCGCCAGCGCCTCGACGGGCGGCTGTTCGTCGCGCACAACGCTCGCTTCGACTACGGCTTCGTGCGCAACGAGTTCCGCCGCCTCGGCGAGAAGTTCGCGGCCCCGGTGCTCTGCACCGTGCGACTGTCGCGGCTGCTGTTCCGCGAGCACGCGCGCCACAACCTCGACGCGCTGATCGAGCGCTACGGACTCGAATGCGCGCAGCGGCACCGCGCGCTCGGCGATGCGGCCGTGCTGCCGCCGCTGCTCGTGGCGTTCGAGCAGGCCGCCGGCCGCGAGCGTCTCGCAGGAGGCCGCGACGGCGGTGCTCGGCGAGTCGCGCCTGCCGCCACACCTGCCGCCGGACCTCGCCGACGAACTGCCCGAGGGTGCCGGCGTCTACCTGTTCCGCGCCGAGGGCGGTGCGCTGCTGTACGTGGGCAAGAGCCGCAATCTTCGCAGCCGGGTGCTCGAGCACTTCGCCAGCGAGCACCGCTCGGCCAAGGAGGCGAAGCTCACGCGCCAGGTGCGCGGCGTGGAGTGGATCGAGACGGGCGGCGAGCTCGGGGCGCTGCTGCTCGAGTCGCGGCTCGTGAAGGAGCTCGCGCCGAGCGCCAACCGGCGGCTGCGCAAGCCTGCCGGCCTGCAGTGCGTGCGGCTCGAGCCGGTCGGCCGGCGGGCTCGAGGTTCGCATCGAACCGCTCGAGGCGCCGGCCGCGGGCGACGAAGCCGAGGTGTACGGCCCGTTCCGCACGCGAGCGCGACGCACGGCGCGCGCTCGAGGGCAAGGCACGCGAGGCGGGCCTGTGCCTCAAGGCCATGGGTCTCGAGCGCGGCGAGGGGTCGTGCTTCGCGCTGCAGCTCGGCCGTTGCCGCGGCGCCTGCGTCGGCCGCGAACCCCGCGCGCTGCACGATGCGCGGCTCCGGCTCGCGCTGGTCTCGTTGCGCCTCAAGCCGTGGCCGTTCCCGGGCGCCGATCGGCATCCGCGAGCGTGGCGTCGCGGGCGAGGGCAGCGTGCTGCACGTCATCGACCAGTGGCGGCACCTCGGCACCGCCGCGGACGAGGCGGCGGTGGCGGCGCTGCTCGAGAGCACGTCGCCGGCGCCTTTCGATCCGGACGGCTATCGCATCGTCGCCCGCTGCCTCGAGCGCGCCGCGCCGCGCGACCTCGTGATGCTCGGCGGCGGGCGGGCCTGATCCATGAGCGGCGACACCCGCGGCGGACTCGAGTTCTTCGCGGCCTGCCCGCGCCACGTGCCGGACCTGCTGGCGGGCGAACTGCGTGCGCTCGGTCTCGACGTCACGCGCGAGCACCCCGCGGGCGTGAGCTTCACCGGGCCGATCGCGACGGTTACCTCGCCTGCCTGGCCTCGCGCACCGCGAGCCGCGTGCTGCTCACGCTCGGCACCGTGCCGCTCGACTCGCCGGAAACCATGTACGAGGCCATCCGTGCGATGCCCTGGGAGGAGCACCTCGCCACCGAGGGCACGCTCGCGATCGACGTCGTCGGGCAGGGGCCCAGCCTGGCTGCGTCACACGCAGTTCGCGGCACAGAAGGCCAAGGACGCCATCGTGGACCGCATCCGCGAGCGCAGCGGCGCGCGACCGTCGGTGGACCTCGTCGCGCCGGACCTGCGCCTCAACCTGAGCCTGATGCGCGAGCGTGCCTCGCTCGCCATCGACCTGAGCGGCGACCCGCTGCACCGACGCGGCTACCGACAGTCGGGCGTCGAGGCGCCGCTCAAGGAGAACCTCGCGGCGGCGCTGCTGCTGCGCTGCGGCTGGCCCGCGATCGCGGCGGCCGGCGGCGCCTTCGTCGACCCGATGTGCGGCTCCGGCACGCTCGTGATCGAGGCCGCGCTGATGGCCGCCGACGTGGCTCCGGGCCTGCTGCGGCGGCGCTTCGGCTTCGAGCGCTGGCTGCAGCACGAAGCGGCCGTGTGGGAGGAGCTTCGCGCTGCCGCGCTGGAGCGGCGCCGCATCGGCGAACTCGGGACGGGTCGGTTCCGGGGTTACGACCGCGACCAGACCGCCATCCGTGCCTCGCTCGCGAATTCCGGACGCAGCAGCGTCGGCGACCACCTCGTGTTCGAGCGCCGGGAACTGGCCCACCTGTCGCGGGCTGCGGCCTCGCATGGCCTCGTGCTGGTCAACCCGCCCTACGGCGCGCGGCTCGACGAGGCCGGAGACGCTCGAGCCCATTACGGCCTGCTCGGCGCCAAGCTCATGGAATGCTTCCCGGGCTGGGAGGCGGGCGTGTTCACGGGCAACCCGCCGCTCGGCCGCGCCCTGCGGCTGCGCGCCTACCGCGCGCACACGTTCTTCAACGGGCCGATCGAGTGCCGGCTGCTGCGCTTCGAACTGCTGCCCGAGACCGTCGAGCCCGACGCGGAGACGGCCCGCCGCGCGCGACTCGAGGCGGCGCGTGCCCGGCCGGGCGCGTCGATGTTCGGCAACCGGCTGCGCAAGAACTTCCAGCGCCTCGAGACCTGGGCGAAGCGCGCGGACGTCGCGTGCTTCCGCGTCTACGACGCCGACATGCCCGAGTACGCCTTCGCGGTCGACCTCTATGGCAACGACGAGCGCTGGGCCTGCGTGCAGGAATACGCCGCGCCGGCGACGGTCGCGCCGGAGGCGGCGCGCGGCCGTCGCGACGAGGTCGCTCGCCGTGCTGCCCGAGGTGCTGGGGCTGCCGGCCGAGCGCGTCGTGCTGCGCGTGCGCCGCCGCCAGCGCGGCGGCGAGCAGTACGAGAAGGTGGGCGAGGAGGCCGAGTTCCACACCGTCCGCGAGGGGCGCTACCGGTTCCTCGTGAACTTCACCGACTACCTCGACACGGGGCTGTTCCTCGATCACCGCCTCACGCGGCAGCGCGTCGGCGCACTGGCGGCCGGGCGGTCCTTCCTGAACCTGTTCGCCTACACGGGCACCGCGACCGTGCACGCGGTGGGCGGCGGGGCGACGTCCTCGACCACGGTGGACATGTCGCGCACCTACCTCGACTGGGCGAAGCGCAACCTCGCGCTGAACGGCCTCGCCGGTCCGCAGCACGCGTTCGTGCAGGCCGACTGCCTCGCGTGGCTCGACGAGCAGAGCCGCGCGCCCCAGCGCCGCTACGGCCTCGATCTTCGTCGACCCGCCGACGCTGTCGCGCTCGAAGCGCATGGACGCAGAGTTCGACGTGCAGCGCGACCACGCGGCGCTGCTCGAGGCCTGCGGCCGCCTGCTCGAGCGCGACGGCGTCATCGTGTTCTCGAACAACTTCCAGAAGTTCAGGCTCGATCCGGTCGTCGGCGGAGCGCTTCGAGGTCGAGGACCTGTCGCGGGCGACGCTGCCGGAGGACTTCGCGCGCAATCCGCGCATCCACGTCTGCTTTCTGCTGCGTCCCCGGCGCGAGATGTCGTCCCGGGCCGGGTCCTGAGGGGCGAAACAAATTGGAAATCTTCAAGGTCTTCACGCTCGAGAGTGCGCACCGGCTGCCGAACGTGCCTGCGGGCCACAAGTGCGCGCGTGTCCACGGGCACTCGTTCCGCGTCGAGATCCACGTGCGCGGCCCGGTCGACGCGCATCTCGGCTGGGTGATGGACTTCGCCGACGTGAAGTCCGCGTTCGAGCCGCTGTTCCAGCAGCTCGACCATCATTACCTCAACGACGTGCCCGGGCTCGAGAACCCGACCAGCGAGCACCTCGCGCGCTGGATCTGGCAGCGGCTGCAGCCGGCACTGCCACAGCTGGCAACCGTGGTCGTGCACGAGACCTGCACGAGCGGGGCACGGTACTCGGGCGACTGATCCGCGAGCGCCTTCACGCGCCGGTCGCCGGGTTCGCCAGTCCAAGGAAGACGCGCATTCGATCGAGCTCGGCCGCCAGGCCTTCGCCAAAGGCAGGGTCGGAGGGTGCCGCACCCTCGATGTAGCCGAACGATGCCGGTCAGCGAACCGCTGTCGATCGCGAGGTTTCCCCAGCCGACAGCACGGTCGCGCCACAGCAGTGGCAGCGCGTAGTAGCCCAGCTTCCGCCTGGGCGCCGGCGTGTAGGCCTCGAACCGGTAGGGCCATCCCCAGAAGAGCTCGAATCGACGACGGTCGAACACGATCGGGTCGAACGGCGTGAGCAGCCGCACGGCGTCGTCCGGACGCCAGCGGCGCGACGCGGGATTCTCGGTCGCCGGCCAGTACCAGTCCTCGGAACCCACGCGGGCGTGAGCGAGCCGGCTCTTCGCGCGCGCCAGTGTCGAGGCGCGTCGCGCGCGCCACTGGGGCACGCCGCGGCACAGCAGGCTCAGCAGGTGGCCGAGACCGCTTGCGAGCAGGGGAGCGTATTTGTTAACGAGGATGTCGACGAGCGCGTCCATGCGCGCGTCGATGGCGGCATCGTCCTGCGGCGGTTCTGCCGGGGCCTCCCGTGCGGCGTACACCCGGGTGCCGCCGTCGCGGCGCACTACACGCAGCAGTCCGCGGTAATGCATCTCGTCGAGCAGCTGCGTGCTTGCGTTCGACGAACCACCGAACCAGTTGGTCACCTTGCCGTGTGCAAACCGGGCATCGACCTCGCGTGGATGCGACCGCACCGCGCTCGCGGACGAACGCCAGCACCGCGTCCGCTTGCCTGCGCCGCCGTTCCGTCCACGCCGCTCGCGCCGTCCGGGGATGCATCAACTCGCTGTGCGCGCGCGGCAGGATCCCGTAGTTGACGAAGAAGTCCTCCTCCAGCCTCAATCGCGGATATCGACGCTCGAGATCGCCGGCACGGTAGCCCGTCACCCGGTGCCGGAGCGTGAGGTCCTGGGCGCGCGCCGGTGCGCGAATCGGATCGGCCTGGACGTAGCCGAGCTTCTCGATCGCCCGGCCGAGTGTCGTCGGCCTGAACAGCGATCGAGCCACCGCGTAGCGGCGCAGTTGTTCGATGGTGATGGTCACGAGGGCCCTTGCCGGCTTCAGGCCGCGGAGTGTAAACGCAGGTGTTTCGTCGTCACTGATCATCTCCCCGTAACCCAAGGAGCGCGCGCCATGCCTGAATCCCGATCGCTGCGCGGCCGGCTCGGCGAATATGCCGGCCACTGGACCGGCCACAATCGCCTCTGGTTCGAACCCGGCACGCCGGTGCACGAGTGCCCGACCAGCGCGTCCGTTGCACTCGAGGCGTGCGGCGCCTTCGTGTCGTTCCGCTACTCGTGGGAGGAGGGCGGTGCTCCTCAGGAGGGCCTGCTGCTGGTGCGCAACGCGCCGGAGATCGGCGCGGAGGACATGGTCTGGGTGGATTCGTTCCACACCGGCGGCCAGTTCATGCGGTTCCGTGGCGAGGCGGACGACGCCGGGCGAATCTCGGCGCTCGGCAGCTACAACGACCCGCCGGGTCCGGCGTGGGGCTGGCGCATCGTGCTCGGGTCGGACGCGGCGGACGAACTGCACGTGCTGATGTTCAACATCGCACCCGACGGCGCGGTCTACCCGGCGGTCGAGTCGCGGTACGCACGCTGCGCGGGCTGAGACCGGGATCCAAGCCGTGACCGCGCAGGTGCACGTTCGCCGTGCCACGTCCGGCGACGCCGACCGCGTCGCGCCGCTGTTCGACGCGTACCGCCGGTTCTACGGGCTCGCCCCCGACCTCGCGCTCTCCCGTCGCTACATTGCCGAGCGCCTGGAGCGCGACGAGTCGATCGTGCTGCTCGCGCAGTCCGCGGAGGGTGCCGCGCTCGGCTTCGTGCAGATGTACCCGACCTTCTCGTCGCTGCGGGCGGCGCGGGTGCTGGTGCTCTATGACCTGTTCGTGGCGCCCGCGGCGCGCCGCCACGGCGTCGCGCGCGGCCTGATGGAGGCCGCCGCGACCCATGCACGGGCTTCGGGCGCCGTCGCGCTCACCCTGCAGACCGCGCGCACCAATGACGCCGCGCAGCGACTCTACGAATCGCTCGGCTGGAAGCGCGACGAGGACTTCACCGAGTACGTACTGACGCTCGGGTAGTTGAGTCGGCTACAGCAGGTCCTTCAGCCTGAACCACAGCATCGCCAGTACCAGCGCCGGGGTGCGCAACAGCGGCCCGCCCGGGAAGTCGCGGTGCTCGAGCTTCGTCGAACAGGTCGAAGCGCTCGGCCTGGCCCGCGATCGCCTCGGCGACGAGCCGGCCCGCCATGCCGGTGAGCGCGATGCCGTGGCCCGAGAAGCCCTGCAGGTAGTACACGTTCGGCGCGAGCCGGCCGAAGTCCGGCGCGCGGCTCATCGTGATGTCCACGTAACCGCCCCAGGCGTATTCGAGCTTCACGTCGGCGAGCTGCGGGAAGACCTTGAGCATCCGCGCGCGCGTCGCGCGCTCGGTGCCGAGCGGGTCGAGGCCCGAGTAGCTGACCCGTCCGCCGAACAGCAGGCGGTGGTCGGCCGAGCGCCGGAAGTAATCGAGCACCCAGTTCACGTCGGTGACGCGCGATGTTCTCGCGCATCAACGCCTCGATGCGCGCCTGGCCGAGCGGCTCGGTCGCGACGATGTACGTGCCCACTGGCATGATGCGCGGCGCGCAGCCGCGGCGCGAGCTCGTCGATGTAGGCGTTGCAGCACAGCGCGACGTGCTTCGCGCGCACGCGGCCCCGGTCCGTGTGCACGACCGCGGTGTCGCCGTGCTCGACGCGCGTGACCTGGCTGCCCTCGAAGATGCGGACGCCCGCGGCCGCGGCGGCCGCCGCGAGTCCGAGCGTGTAGTTGAGCGGATGCAGGTGGCCGCTGCGCGCATCGTACGAGCCCGCCGGTGTAGCGCTCCGTCGCGAGCAGTTCGCGGACCTCGTCGCGGCCCAGCCAGCGCAGCGACGTGTAGCCGTAGTCGGCCGCGAGTTCCTCGCTGCCACGCCTTCAGCTCCGTCTCGTGACGCGGCTTGATCGCGACGTGCATCTGGCCCCAGTGCAGGTCGCAGTCGATGGCGTGGCGCGCGACGCGCTCCCGCAGCAGATCGAGCGCCTCGACCGAGACGTCGAACATGTCCCGTGCCGCGTCGCGGCCGACCTGCGCGACGAGCTTGTCCTGCCCGGCGGCGAATCCGAAGATCGCCTGTCCGCCGCTGCGCCCGGACGCGCCCCAGCCGATGCGCTTGCCCTCGAGCAGCACGACCGGTAGCCGCGCTCGGCGAGGTCGCAGCGCCGTCGAGCAGCCGGCGATGCCGCCGCCGACCACGCAGACGTCCGCCGTCGTCTCGCCGTCGAGCGGCTCGCGCAGCGGAGCCGGATTCGCCGAGGCGGCGTAGTACGAGCGGACGTGCTGCATGGCTCAGACGGTGGTCAGGTACCAGGAATACTCGAGCGGCGACACGTAGGAGCCGAACTCCTGCATCTCGCCACGGCGCGTCTGCGCGTACAGGCGGGCGAAACGCTCGCCCAGGCAGTCGCGCGCGAACTCGCTGCGCTCGAACGCCGCCAGGGCCTCGGGCCAGCTGAGCGGGATCGTGGGCGTCGCGTCGCGATAGGCGTTGCCGGCCAGCACCGGGCCCGGGTCGAGCTCGCGCTCGATGCCATGCAGCATCCCGCCGAGCACCATCGCCGCGAGCAGGTAGGGATTGGCGTCGGCGCCGGCCACGCGGTGCTCGACGCGCCGGCTCGCGGGCGGGCCGGCCGGCACGCGGAACGCCACGCCGCGATTGTTCACGGCCCAGCTCGGGTTCAGCGGCACGTAGGCCTCGGGCTGGAAGCGGCGGTAGGAATTCGCGGTCGGTGCGCACACCGCCATCGTGTCGTTGATGGTCGCCGCCAGCCCGCCGATCGCGTGACGGAGGGCCGGCGAGCCCGCCGGGTCCTCGGCCGCGAACAGATGTTGCGCCCCTCCTGATCGAGCAGGCTCACGTGCAGGTGCGTGCCGCTGCCCGCGTGATCGCGGTACGGCTTCGGCATGAAAGTGGCATCGAGCCCGTGGGCGAGCGCGACGCCCTTCACCAGTCGCTTGAGGCGGATCGCGTGGTCGCAGGCGAGCAGCGCGTCGGCGACGTGGTGCAGGTTCACCTCGAACTGGCCCGGACCGTACTCGGCGAGCACGGTGCCGGTCGGCAGGTCCTGCGCGCGGGCCGCCGCGTCGATCGCCGCGAGCACGGCCGAGTACTCGTCGAGCTCGGCCATCGAGTTGATCTGCGTCTTGTCCTCGCGCCGCCCCGAGCGCGGCTGGCGCGGCGGCTGGGCTGCGCCCTTCGGCCGTGCGTTCGCGGTCGACGAAGTAGAACTCGAGCTCGACTGCCATCACGGGCGTCAGGCCACGCGCGCCGTAGCGCCGCAGCACCTGCTCGAGCACGTGGCGCGGGTCGCCGAAGAACGGGCTGCGGTCGTGGTCGTACATCGCGACCTGCATCTGCGCGACCTGCTCGCCGAGCCAGGGCACGGGCGCGAGCGATCCGGGCAGCGGCAGGCAGATGCGGTCGGCGTCGCCCTCGTCGAACCCGAGGCCCGTCGCCTGGATCGTGCCGCCCAGCACGTCGAGCGCGAACATCGACGCCGGCAGCAGCATGCCGTTGCGATGGATGCCCTCGAGTTCCTCGGCCGTGACACGCTTGCCGCGCGGGATGCCCAACTGGTCGGGCAGCAGCAGGTCGACGTAGCGCACCTTCGGGTGCTGGGCGAGCCAGGCGCGAGCCTGCTCGTAGTCCGCGAACTGCGGCATGGGAACCCCGAATGTTTAGGATTTAGTGACGGACTGGACCGTCGGAGTCGCCCGAGGATAGCCGCTTCGCGCGAGCGGCCGGCAAGCGCTCGCCGGGGGTTCGGTGGGCAATTAACCGGCTGTTTCAGTTAACTTTTAACCGCTCAGTCCGTTCCCCGGCGACGGCCCCCGGGGTGCTGTGGTTTAATCTCACCGGTCCGCATCCCGCGGCCCACCGTAGGCCGTCTAGGATCTTAAACGTGTCTCGCTCGAAACCGCTGATCGGCATTCCCGCGGATCGCCGGATCCTCGGCCCGCACCCGTTCCATTGCGTCGGCGAGAAGTACATCACCGCGGTCGCAGAGGCCGCAGAGCGCCATGCCGGTGCTGTGCCCTCGCTCGGCGAGGAGGCGAACCTCGAGGCGATCCTCGCGAGCGTCGACGGCATCCTGCTCACGGGCAGCCCGTCGAACGTCGAGCCGCATCGCTACGTCGGGCCGCCGAGCGATCCCGACACGCTGCACGATCCGCATCGCGACGCGACGACGCTGCCGCTGATCCCGAGGGTGGTCGCCGCGGGCATGCCGCTGCTTCGCCGTCTGCCGCGGCTTCCAGGAGATGAACGTCGCCTACGGCGGCACGCTCTGGCAGAAGGTGCAGGAAGTGCCCGGGCTTCGCGGACCACCGCGAGGACAAGGAGGACGCCGCTCGAAGCTGCAGTACGCGCCCGCGCACGAGATCGAACTCGTGCCCGGCGGCGAGCTGCAGCGCATCGCGGGTGCGAGCCGGTTGACGGTGAATTCGCTGCACTCGCAGGGCGTGCAGCGCCTCGGCGACGGCCTCGAGGTCGAGGCGCGGGCGCCGGACGGACTGATCGAGGGCTTCCGCGTGCGCGGCGCGCGCGGCTTCGCGCTCGCGGTGCAGTGGCACCCCGAGTGGCAGGTGATGAACAACCCATTCTCGCGCGCACTGTTCGCTGCCTTCGGAGAGGCGGCGCGGGCGCACGCCAAAGGACGCAGAGCATGAGTACGCCCATCCGACAGTTTTTCAAGGAACACGGCATCTCGGAGGTCGAGGCCGTGCGTGCCCGACATGGCCGGCATCGCGCGCGGCAAGGTGATGCCCGCGATGAAGTTCGCCGAGGAAGAGGGCATGCGGATGCCCGAGAGCATCTTCCTGCAGACCGTCACCGGCGACTACCCGGAGGACGATCGCGCCATCAGCCCGTCCGAGATCGACATCGTGCTGCGCGCCGATCCGGCCACCACGCGCGTCGTGCCCTGGGCCGCCGAGCCGACCGCGCAGGTGATCCACGACAGCTTCTACGCGGACGGCCGCCCGGTGACGATGGCGCCGCGCTACGTGCTGCGCCAGATGCTCGACCTCTATGCGCAGCAGGGCTGGAAGCCGATCGTCGCGCCCGAACTCGAGTTCTACCTCGTCGAGCCGAACATCGACGCCGACTACCCGCTCAAGCCGCCGATCGGGCGCTCCGGGCCGGCCGGAGGTCGGCCGCCAGTCCTACAGCATCGCCGCGGTCAACGAGTTCGACCCGCTGTTCGACGACATCTACGCCTTCTGCGAGGCGCAGGAGATCGAGATCGACACGCTGATCCACGAGGACGGCGCGGCGCAGATGGAGATCAACCTGATCCACGGCGACGCGATGTCGCTCGCCGACCAGGTGTTCATGTTCAAGCGCACGGCGCGCGAGGCCGCGTTACGCCACAAGATGTACGCGACCTTCATGGCGAAGCCGATGGCGCGCGAGCCGGGCAGCTCGATGCACATCCACCAGAGCGTCGTGGACGCGAAGACCGGCAAGAACGTCTTCAGCGACAAGGACGGCAACCCGAGCCCGCTGTTCTTCGCGCACATCGCGGGTCTGCAGAAGTACCTGCCGTCGGCGATGTCGCTGTTCGCGCCCAACGTCAACTCGTTCCGCCGCATCATCCTGCGGCACATGGCGCCGATCAACACGCAGTGGGGCTACGACAACCGCACGGCCGGGCTGCGCGTGCCGATCTCGAACGCGGAGAACCGGCGCGTCGAGAACCGGCTCGGCGGCGCCGACGCGAACCCCTACCTCGCCATCGCGGCCTCGCTGGCCTGCGGCTACCTCGGCATGCTCGAGGGCCTGAAGCCCTCCGAGCCCGTCTCCGGCAGCGCCTACGACCTGCCGTTCGGCCTGCCGCGCAACCTCGAGGAATCCGTGCGCCTGCTGCGCGACTGCCGCCCGCTGATCGACCTGCTCGGCGAGCGCTTCGTGCTCGCCTACACGGCCGTCAAGGAAAGCGAGACTCGACACGTTCCTGCAGGTGATCAGCTCCTGGGAGCGAGAGCACCTGCTGCTCAACGTCTGAGGCGCCCACCGATGAGCACCGCGATCCCCTACGTCGCCGACCGGACCACCGACGCCTGGCAGGAGCTCGACCGCCAGCACTACCTGCACCCGTTCACGGACTACAAGTCCCTGCACGCCAAGGGCGCGCGGGTCATCGTCCGGGCCGAGGGCGTCTACCTCTACGACTCCGACGGCAACCGCATCCTCGACGGCATGGCCGGCCTGTGGTGCGTCAATCTCGGCTACGGGCGGCGCGAGCTGGCCGAGGCGGCCTACCGCCAGATGCTCGAGCTGCCGTACTACAACAGCTTCTTCCAGACCGCCCACCCGCCGGTGATCGAGCTCGCCAAGCAGCTCGTCGACCTCACGCCGCCGCAGTTCAACCGCGTGTTCTTCACCGGCTCGGGCTCGGAGGGCAACGACACGGTCGTGCGGCTGGTGCGCCGCTACTGGGACCTGCTGGGCGAGCCGCGAGCGCAAGGTGATCATCAGCCGCGTCAACGCCTACCACGGCAGCACGATGGCCGGCGCGAGCCTCGGCGGCATGGCGTTCATGCACGAGCAGGGCGGCCTGCCGATTCCGGACATCGTCCACATCCCGCAGCCGTACTGGTACGGCGAGGGCGGCGACCTGTCGCCGGACGAGTTCGGCCTGCAGATCGCGCGGGCGCTCGAGCAGAAGATCGAGGAGCTCGGCGCCGACCGCGTCGCGGCCTTCATCGGCGAGCCGATCCAGGGCGCGGGCGGCGTGATCATCCCGCCGGACACCTACTGGCCGGAGATCCAGCGCATCTGCGACCAGCACGGCATCCTGCTGGTCGCCGACGAGGTGATCTGCGGCTTCGGCCGCACCGGGCACTGGTTCGGCTGCGACCTGTACGGCATCCGCCCGGACCTGATGACCGATCGCCAAGGGGCTGTCGTCCGGCTACCTGCCGATCGGCGGCGTCATGGTCGGCGACCGGGTCGCCGACGTGCTGATCGAGAAGGGCGGCGAGTTCGCCCACGGCTACACGTACTCCGGCCACCCGGTGGCCTGCGCGGTGGCGAGCGTCAACCTGTCGCTGCTGCAGCAGGAGAACCTCGTCGAGCGCACCCGCGACGAGACCGGGCCGTACCTCGCGGCCAAGTGGCGCCAGATCGCCGAGCACCCGCTGGTCGGCGAGGCGCGCTCGATGGGCCTGATCGGCGCGCTCGAGCTGGTCCGCGACAAGGCGACCCGCCGCTTCTTCGACACCGCGCGGCGAGGTGGGCACGATCTGCCGCGACTTCTGCTTCCAGAACGGCCTGATCATGCGGGCCGTGCGCGACACCATGATCATCTCGCCGCCGCTGGTGATCAGCCGGGAGCAGATCGACGAGCTCGCCGAGAAGGCCTGGCGCTGCCTCGACCTGACGCTCGAGCGCTGCCGGGCCGACGGGCGTCTCTGACGGGCCGCCGGTGCGCGGTAAACTCCTGCATCCGTCGCGCGGGCTGCTCCGTTCCCGGGTCCTAACACGGGGTACCCAATCATGAATATCAGCATTCGGGCCGGGCTCGTCGGCCTGATCGCAGCCACCGCGCTGGTCGGTTGCGGCAAGAAGCACGAGCAGGCCCCGGCCGACGCCGCGCCGGCGCCCGCCGCGCCGGCCGCCGAGGAAAAGGTCGTCAACGTCTACAACTGGTCGGACTACATCGACCCGGCGGTCCTCGAGCAGTTCACCGCCGAGACCGGCATCAAGGTCAACTACGACGTGTTCGACTCGAACGAGGTGCTCGAGACCAAGCTCCTCGCCGGCAAGACCGGCTACGACGTCGTGGTGCCGGGCGCCGCCTTCATGGAGCGGCAGATCAAGGCCGGCGTGTTCCGCACGCTCGACCGCTCGCTGCTGCCGAACTACAGCAACCTCGACCCGGAGATCCTCGAGCGCGTGGCGCTGCACGACCCGGGCAACGAGCACTCGGTGAACCACATGTGGGGCACCACCGGCATCGGCTACAACGACGGCAAGGTCAAGGCGATCGACCCGAACGCGCCGGTCGACAGCTGGGACCTCGTGTTCGATCCGAAGCACGCCGCCAAGTTCAAGGACTGCGGCATCTCCGTGCTCGACGCGCCGAGCGAGATGCTGGACGTGGTGCTCGCCTGGAAGGGCAAGGACCCGAACAGCCAGAACCCGGACGACCTGAAGATCGCCGAGGACGTGCTGATGTCGATCCGTCCCTACATCCGGATGATCCACAGCTCGAACTACATCGACGCGCTCGCCAACGGCGAGATCTGCATCGCGGTGGGCTGGAGCGGCGACGTGCTGCAGTCGCGCGACCGGCCGCCGAAGTCGGGCCAGGGCGTCGTGATCAAGTACTCCGTGCCCAAGGAAGGCACGATCATCTGGTTCGACATGTACGCGATCCCGGCCGACGCGCCGCACCCGAACAATGCGCACGCGTTCATCAACTTCATGATGAAGCCCGAGGTCGCCGCGGCGAACTCGAACTTCGTCAACTACGCGACGGGCAACGCCGCTTCGCTGGCGCTGGTGGATGAGTCCGTGCGCAACGACCCGGGCGTCTATCCGCCGCCCGAGGTCAAGGCCAAGCTGTTCCCGGACCTCGCGGAGTCGGACGAGTTCACGCGCCTGCTGAACCGCTCCTGGACCCGGTTCACGACGGGCCAGTAGCAGTCCGTACGGGCCGAGTGATGACGGGGCGGCTGGATTCGAGTTCAGCCGCCCCGTTCCTTTTGGCCTCGATCTACACATTGCAGGAGGGCTGCGCTAAACCTCGGCTGCGTCGCCGCCGGGCGATGGCCCCATCGGACCGCAGGGAGTTCGAGATGCGACCAGTCATCCAGGCGGCGTCGGCCCTGCTGCTGGCGGCCCTCGTCCTGCCGGCTGCAGCCGCAAGGCGGCGGAGCCGGCCGCCGGCGCCGCTGCCGGGCCGCAGCGGCGGAACCGGTCCTCAACGTCTACAACTGGTCGGACTACATCGATCCGGCCGTGATCGAGGCCTTCCAGAAGGAAACCGGCATCGCGGTCACCTACGACGTCTTCGACTCGAACGAGGTCCTCGAGACCAAGCTGCTCACCGGCAACTCCGGCTACGACGTCGTCGTGCCGAGCGCGTATTTCCTCGAGCGCCAGATCAAGGCCGGCGTGTTCCGCAAGCTCGACCGCGCGCTGCTGCCGAATCTCTCGAACCTCGATCCGGCGCTGCAGGCGCGCGTCGCGGCCGCACGACCCGGGCAACGAGCACGGCGTCGTCTACATGTGGGGCACGACCGGCATCGGCTACGACGCCGGCAAGCTCGCGGCAATCATGCCGGACGCGCCGGTCGACTCGTGGAACCTGGTCTTCGATCCGGCGATCATCTCGAAATTCAAGGACTGCGGCGTGTCGTTGCTCGACGACCCGACCGACATGGTGAGCACGGTGCTGCTCTGGCTCGGCAAGGATCCCAACAGCCAGTCCGAGGCCGACCTCGCGCTGGCCGAGGAGGCGCTGCTCGCGGTCCGGCCGTACATCCGCACCATCCACAGCTCCCAGTACATCGAGGATCTCGCCAACGGCGAGATCTGCATCGCCGTGGGCTACAGCGGCGACATCCTGCAGGCGCAGGATCGCGCCGAGGAGGCGGGCAAGGACATCGACATCCGCTACGATCCCGAACGAGGGCGCGCTGATGTGGTTCGACACGCTCGCGATCCCGGCCGACGCCCCGCACCCCGGCAACGCGCACGCATTCATCGACTACCTGCTGCGGCCCGAGGTCGC
The DNA here is from genome assembly GCA_963712815.1 of uncultured Gammaproteobacteria bacterium. Classification (GTDB taxonomy): domain Bacteria; phylum Pseudomonadota; class Gammaproteobacteria; order Steroidobacterales; family Steroidobacteraceae; genus RPQJ01. Next base: position 109,286 of record CAVQJL010000010.1, on the reverse strand, counting down.
GGCCGCGAACTCCAACTTCGTCAACTACGCGAACGCGAACGCGGCCGCGACGGGCTGATCGAACGAGGAGCTGCGCAACGACCCGGGCATCTACCCGACGCCCGAGGTCAAGGAGCGGCTGCAGCCGAACCTCGCGAAGTCCGCCGAGTTCACGCGGCTGCTGAACCGGTCGTGGACCCGGTTCATGACGGGTCAGTGACGCGACCCGAGCCGATCGCCCGCGCGCCACCCCAAGAACCGCCTAACGCCCGGAGCCTCATGGCCACTTCAGCGCGCGACCCGCAGCTCAAGTTCGAGCCCTGGACCGACCCGGAAGCGCAGCCGTACGTGCGCATCGATCGCGTCACGAAGAAATTCGGCGACTTCGTCGCCGTCGACGACGTCTCGCTCGACATCTACCAGAAGGAGATCTTCTGCCTGCTCGGCGCCTCCGGCTGCGGCAAGACGACGCTGCTCAGGATGCTGGCGGGCTTCGAGCGCCCGACGGCGGGCCGCATCTTCATCGACGGCGTGGACATGACCGAGATCCCGCCCTACGAGCGGCCGGTCAACATGATGTTCCAGTCCTACGCGCTGTTCCCGCACATGACGGTCGAGCAGAACGTCGCCTTCGGGCTCAAGCAGGACCAGGTCGCGAAGCCCGAGATCGCGAGGCGCGTCGCCGAGATGCTCGAGCTGGTCAAGCTCGGCCAGTTCGCCAAGCGCAAGCCGCACCAGCTCTCCGGCGGGCAGCGGCAGCGCGTCGCGCTGGCCCGCGCGCTGGTGAAGAAGCCGAAGCTGCTGCTGCTCGACGAGCCGCTCGCGGCGCTCGACAAGAAGCTGCGCGAGCACACGCAGTTCGAGCTGATCAACATCCAGGAGACGCTCGGCGTCACCTTCATCGTCGTCACGCACGACCAGGAAGAGGCGATGACGCTGTCGAGCCGCATCGGCCTCATGAACCACGGCGAGATCGTCCAGGTCGGCACGCCGACCGAGATCTACGAGTACCCGAACTCGCGCTTCGTCGTCGAGTTCATCGGCTCGGTGAACATGTTCGAGGGCCGGCTGATGGAGGACGAGCCTTCCTTCGTGCGCATCGAGTGCCGACGACCTCGAGGCGCCGATCTTCGTGGACCACGGCGTCAGCTCCGCGCCGGGCGCCACGGTCTGGGCGGCGATCCGCCCGGAGAAGATGCTCATGTCGCGCGAGCGACCCGAGGCCACGGACAACTGGACGCCGGCCAAGGTGCGCGACATCGCCTACATGGGCGACCTGTCCATCTACCTGCTGGGGCTGCCGTCGGGCAAGGTCGTGCGCGTCACGCAGCCGAACGTGTACCGGCACGCGGACGAGCGCATCACCTGGGACGAGCAGGTGTACCTGCACTGGGAGCCGTCGAGCCCGGTGGTGGTGACCAAGTGAAGCGCCCGACCTGAAGCGCTTCTCGGCCGAGCGGCCGCGCGCTGGTCGCGGCCGTCCCAGTTCTGGCTGCTGCTCTTCTTCCTGGTTCCGTTCGTGATCGTGCTGAAGATCGCGTTCTCGGACGCGCAGATCGCGATGCCGCCGTACCAGCCGCTCCTCCAGTGGGTCGGCGACAAGGCCCTGCAGGTCAAGCTCAACTTCGCCAACTTCGCCTTCCTGGTCGAGGACAACCTCTACTGGAAGGCCTACCTCAACTCGATCTTCGTCGCCGCCGTCTCGACGCTGCTCTGCCTGCTGATCGGCTACCCGATGGCCTACGCCATCGCGCGCGACGAGCCCGTCGACCCGCAACATCCTGCTGCTGCTGGTGATCCTGCCGTTCTGGACCTCGTTCCTGCTGCGCGTCTACGCATGGATCGGCATCCTCAAGAACAACGGCCTGATCAACAACGCGCTGATGGCGCTCGGCGTCATCGACCAGCCGATCCAGATGCTGCAGACCGACTTCGCCGTCTACATCGGCATCGTCTACTCCTACCTGCCGTTCATGATCCTGCCGCTGTACGCCAACCTCGAGAAGATGGACCTCACCCTGCTCGAGGCCGCGGCCGACCTCGGCTCGCGGCCCTGGGAGGCGTTCCTCAAGGTCACGCTGCCGCTGTCGCTGCCGGGCATCATCGCCGGCTGCCTGCTGGTGTTCATCCCGGCGGTCGGCGAGTTCGTGATCCCGGCGCTGCTCGGCGACCCGGGCATGCTGATGATCGGCAAGGTGCTGTGGACGGAGTTCTTCAACAACCGCGACTGGCCGGTGGCGAGCGCGGTGGCGATCGCGCTGCTGCTGTTCCTGGTGATCCCGATCATGTTCTTCCAGCGCGCCCAGGATGCCGAGTCCTCGGCGGGAGGGCGGCGATGAGCGGCGGGCGCCCCTGGTTCCGGATGCTGGCCCTGGTGCTCGGCTTCGCGTTCCTGTACGTGCCGATCATCTCGCTGATCGTGTTCTCGTTCAACGAGTCGCGGCTCGTCACCGTGTGGGGCGGATTCTCCACGAAGTGGTACGGGGCACTGCTGCAGAACCAGCAGATCCTCGACGCGGCGCTGCTGAGCCTGAAGATCGCTGCCATCGCGGCGACGGCGGCCGTGGTGCTCGGCACGCTGGCCGGCATGGCGCTTGCGCGCTTCGGGCCGTTCCGGGGCCGCACGCTGCTCTCCGGCATGACGACCGCGCCGCTGGTCATGCCCGAGGTGATCACCGGCCTGTCGCTGCTGCTGCTGTTCGTGACGCTGGAGCAGCTGATCGGCTGGCCGTCCGGGCGCGGCATGACCACCATCATCATCGCCCACATCACCTTCGCGATGGCGTTCGTCGACCGTGGTCGTCCAGTCGCGCCTCGCGCAGTTCGACGAGTCGCTGGAGGAGGCGGCGCAGGACCTCGGCGCGCGGCCGGCCAAGGTGTTCTTCCTGATCACGCTGCCGATCATCTTCCCGGCGCTGCTGTCGGGCTGGCTGCTGGCCTTCACGCTGTCGCTCGACGACCTCGTGATCGCGAGCTTCGTGTCGGGTCCGGGCTCGAGCACGCTGCCGATGGTGGTGTTCTCGAAGGTGCGGCTGGGCGTCAGCCCGGACATCAACGCGCTCGCCACCATCCTGATCGCGATCGTGGCGGTCGGCGTGGCGATCGCCGGCGTCGTCATGTCGCGCCAGCAGAAGTTGCGCGACCGCGACGCGCAGATGGCGCTGGCGGCGAACCAGCAGATGATCGAGAGCCTCAAGAAGGGCTGACGCATGGAGCACTCGCCGTATCCTCGCTTTCGACGTCGGCGGCTCGTTCGTCAAGGCCGGCCTCGTGGACGTGACGGCAGGACGAGTCGCCGGCGACGTCCTGCGCCGCGCGACGCCGGCCGACGCGGCGCCCGAGGCCGTGCTCGACCTGCTGGCGGCGATGGCGAGGGAGCTTCCGTCCAGCGGCCCGGTCGGTCTCGCCTTCCCGACGGTCGCCAAGCAGGGCGTGGCCTGCACGGCGGCCAACGTCGACAGGCGCTGGATCGGCACGCACGCCGAGTCGCTGCTCGAGGCGCGGATCGGCCGGCCGGTCGCGTTCCTGAACGATGCCGATGCCGCCGGGGTCGCGGAGATGACGCTCGGCGCCGGGCGCGGCCGCGACGGCACCGTCATGGTGCTCACGCTCGGCACGGGCATCGGCACGGCGATCTTCGTCGACGGTCGGCTGCTGCCGAACACGGAGCTCGGGCACCTCGAGGTGCGCGGCGAAGAGGCCGAGCATCGCGCCTCGGCCAAGGTTCGCAGCGGATCGCGGCCTCGGGTGGCGGGAGTGGGCCGACGCGGTGAACGAGGTGCTGGCCGCCTATCACGCGCTGCTGTGGCCGGACCTGTTCATCATCGGCGGCGGCGTGACCGAGAACTGGGAGCATTTCGGCCCGCTGCTGGTGAGCCGCGCGGAGATCGTACCGGCGCACTTCCGCAACGACGCGGGCATCATCGGGGCGGCGATGGCGGCGGCTTCGATTCGCGGGTCGTGAACGTGGCGGGTCTGGTCGGGCGCAGCGGGTGCGGGGTGTGGGTTCGGGAGACACGCCGTGAACCCGTCCCTGGGGGCTCGCGCGCCGCGTCCATGCGGCGCGACGGTCTCCCGAGCCCATCCCGCGCACCCGCAGCGCCCTCGGACAGCGGCGCATCGTGCTGACGCCGGTCGAATCGAAGCTGCCGCACGTCGGCACCACTATTTTCACCGTGATGTCGCGGCTCGCCTCGGAGTGCGGGGCGATCAATCTTTCGCAGGGATTTCCAGACTTCGATCCACCGGCGCGACTGGTCGACCTCGTCGCGCAGAAGATGCGCGAAGGCGTGAACCAGTACGCGCCGATGGCGGGTTGGCCGCCGCTGCTCGAGGCGATCGCTGCCAAGGTCCGGGCGTTGTATGGCCGCTCGGTCGATGCTGCGACCGAGGTGACCGTGACCTCCGGGGCGACCGAGGCACTGTTCTGCGCCATCCACGCCGTGGTGCGGCCGAGCGACGAGGTGATCCTGCTCGAGCCGGCCTACGACTCGTACGAACCGGCCGTGGAACTCGCCGGCGGCCGGCCGGTCCGCGTGCCGCTGCTGCGGCCGGACTTCCGCGTCGACTGGCAACGCGTGCGCGAGGCGATTTCGCCGCGCACGCGACTGCTGGTCGTCAACTCGCCGCACAATCCCACGGGTGCCGTGTTCGCGGCCTCGGACCTCGACGCACTGGCAGACGTGCTCGACGGCAGCGCCGCCCTCGTGCTGTCGGACGAGGTGTACGAGCACATCCTGTTCGACGGCCGGGCGCACGCGAGCCTGCTCACGCGGCCCGAGCTCGCCGCGCGCAGCTTCGTCGTCTCCTCGTTCGGCAAGACCTTCCACTGCACGGGCTGGAAGGTCGGCTACTGCGTCGCGCCACCCGCGCTCACCACCGAGTTCCGAAAGGTGCACCAGTTCGTGCAGTTCGCGGTCGCCGCGCCGATGCAGGCGGCGCTCGCCGGGTTCCTGGTCGAATGCCCGGGGCACGCGCGCGAGCTCGGTGCCTTCTACCAGCGCAAGCGCGACCGCTTCTGCCGCCTGCTCGACGGAACGCCCCTGCGTGCCATACCCGCGGCGGGCACCTACTTCCAGCTCGCGGACTACTCGGCCGCGAGCGACCTGCCCGACGTCGAGTTCGCCCGCTGGATGACGCGCGAGATCGGCGTGGCCACCATCCCGGTGTCGGTGTTCTCATCCGCCCCGGGCCACGAGCGCCTCGTGCGCTTCTGCTTCGCCAAGAGCGATTCCACGCTCGACGCGGCCGGCGAGCGCCTGTCGCGGCTCGGCGTTTCCGGAGGATCTTCATGAATTCCCATCTGCGCGTCACGCTCGTCCAGACCGAACTCGCCTGGCAGGATCCGGCGGCCAACCGTCGCAACCTCGCGGCGCACTTTCGCGGCCTTCTCGGCCACACCGACCTCGTGGTGCTGCCGGAGATGTTCTCGACCGGCTTCAGCATGGACGCCGGGACGCTCGCCGAGGGCATGGACGGACCCACGGTCGGCTGGATGCGCGAGGAAGCCGCGGCGCTCGGTTGCGTCGTCACCGGCAGCCTGATCGTCCGCGACGCCGGCCGCTGCTTCAACCGCCTGGTGTGGGCGCGACCGGACGGCAGCCTCGAGCACTACGACAAGCGCCACCTGTTCCGCATGGCGGGCGAGCAGCAGCACTACGCCGCCGGCGAGCGCCGGCTGGTGGTCGAGGTCAAGGGCTGGCGCGTCTGCCCGATGGTCTGCTACGACCTGCGGTTCCCGGTGTGGAGCCGGAGCCGCGACGACTACGACGTACTGCTGTACGTCGCGAACTGGCCGCAGCGTCGCGCGCACGCGTGGACCACCCTGCTCAAGGCGCGCGCCATCGAGAACCTGTGCTACGTGGTCGGCGTGAACCGGGTCGGCAGGGACGGCAACGGCGCAACCTACGGGGGCGACAGCGTCGCGATCGACTTCCTCGGCCAGCCGCTGTCGAGCGAGGGCGGTGGCGACCGCGTCGAGACGGCCGTCCTCGACCTCGAGTCGCTGCAGGCCTACCGCCAGAGCTTCCCGGCCCAGCTCGACGCGGACCGATTCGAGCTGCTGCCGTGAGCCCCGGCGCATGAAGAAGCGCACGCGCGTCATGCACCTGCCCGAGGTGCCTTTGGCGCCGGACAACCGGCCGCTCGTCGCGCCGATCCATCAGTCGGTCAAGTTCAGCTTCGACGACGTCGGCGAGACGCTGCGCTGCTTCGGCGGGCAACGCGAGGGCTACTACTACTCCCGGGTGTCGAATCCGACGCTGCGCCAGCTCGAGCTCGCGCTCGCCGACCTGCAGGGCCGCGATGCCTGCGTGCTCACCGGCTCCGGAGTGGCGGCCATCGCGCTCGCGCTGCTCGCTCTCCTCAAGGCGGGCGACCACGTGGTCTATTTCGTCGAGCTCTACGGCCCGACGCGCGCGCTGGTGCGCCGGCTGCTGGGTCGATACGGCGTGACGAGCACCATGCTCTCCCTCGGGGACACCGACTCGCTCGAGCGCGTCCTGGCCGGGACGCCCACGCGACTGGTGGTGCTGGAGTCGCCGTCCAATCCGGTCCTCAAGGTCGCGGACCTCGAGCGGATCACCGCGCTCGCACGGGCCCACGGTGCGCTCACGCTGCTCGACAACACGCTCGCCGGGCTGCACAACCACGGCGGCTACGACGTGGACCTGTACGTGCACAGCCTGACCAAGTTCGCCTCGGGCCACGGCGACGTCATGGGCGGGGCCGTGATCGGCCGCCGCGAACTCATCGACCGGCTGCGCGATGACTGCTCGATCATCGGTCCCACGCTCGACCCGCACGCCGCCTGGCTCGTGCTGCGTGGCCTCAAGACCTATTACCTGCGCTGGGATGCGCACTGCGCCAACGCGCAGCGCGTCGCCGAGTTCCTCGCCACGCGCGCCGAGGTGAGCCGGGTGCGTTACCCCGGGCTGCCCGGCGACCCGGGCCACGCGCTGGCCGCACGCCAGATGGACGGCTTCGGCGGCATCGTCACCTTCGACCTCGCCGGCGGACTCGAGGCCGGCACGCGCTTCGCCGAGGCGCTCGAGCTCTTCAGCCTCGCAGCGAGCCTCGGCTCCACCGAGTCGTTGGTGGTCGCTCCGGCCATGCAGCAGCCGCGAGGCTTCACGCCCGGGCAGCTCGCCTGGTCCGACATCGGGCCCGGCACCGTGCGACTCTCGATCGGCGTCGAGGACATCGAGGACCTGCTCGCGGACCTCGGCCAGGCGCTCGAGCGCCTGGCGTCCTGACCCGGCGGGCGCTGCGCGGGCGGGTGCGAACCGGCGTCGGGGCCCTCTGCTATCCTTGGTCGCATCGAAGTCCGGACGGTCGAAGGGATCATGGATGCGACCGACCTGCAGCGCGAGTTCACGCTCGGGGAGTGGCTCGTCGATCCTCGTGGGCTGCGCATCACGGGCGTCGCGGGGACCCGGGTCCTCACGCAGGCGCAGATGGATCTGCTGCTGTGCCTTGCCGAGCACCATGGCGAGGCCGTCAGCCGCCAGGCACTCCGGGAGCGCGTCTGGCCGGGTGTTGCCGGCTCCGAGCTGATGCTGCAGTCGACCATCCGCTCCCTGCGCGAGGTGCTCGGCGGCTCGCAGCGTGACCAGAGCTGCATCGTCAACGTCACCGGCGGAGGCTACGCGCTGGTTGCGCACGTCACCTCGTCGGGTCCCGCGGTGCCGCATTCCGCCGCTGCCCGGCCCCGCCCCGTGGAAGCCGAAAGCCGGTCCGCGGCTCCGACCCAGCGCACGATCTCCGGGTGGCTGTTCGCGTTCGTCGCCGAGCTTCGACGCCGCAGCGTCTTCAAGGTCGCGGGCGCCTATCTCCTCGGCATGTGGATCGTGCTGCAGGTTGCCGAGGTCACGTTTGCCCCGCTGCGCTTCCCCGACTGGTGGATGACGGCACTCACGATCCTGGCGGTGCTCGGGCTGCCGATCGTCGTAGTGCTCGCCTGGTCGTACGAGATCACGGCGGGCGGCATCGTGCTGGACGAAGGGGCGGCGCCCGGCATCAGGATGCCGAAGGCGCGGCGGTCGCTCGCGCCGGCAATCGTGGCCGGTGTTTCGCTCATGGCCGTCGTCACGGGCTACGCGTGGTGGCGAACCATCGGCGAGATGCCGCCCGACGCGCCGGTGACGAGCGGCTTCGAACCCAGCCCACACTCCATCGCCGTGCTGCCCCTCGTGGACATGAGCCCGGCGGGGGAGGCGGCCTACCTCGGCGACGGCCTGAGCGAGGAACTCTCGAGCGACCTCGCGAAACTTCCCGGCCTGCGGGTCGCCGCCCGCAGTTCGGCATTCGCGTTCCGAGGCCAGGAAATCGACGTGCGCAAGATCGGCGAGCACCTGGGCGTTCGCTACGTGCTGGAAGGCAGCGTGCGTCGCGACGGCGAGCGCGTGCGGGTGACGGCGCAACTCGTCGATGCCAGCACGGGATTCCAGGTCTGGACCGAGACCTACGACCGCCCGTGGCAGGACCTGATCGGCATCCAGCAGGATCTCTCCGGGGCCATCGCCCGGCAGCTGCAGCTGGTGATGAGCCCGGAGCTCGCGCAGCAGATCCGGGCGGCCTCGACCGCCGACCCGCGCGCCTACGACTTCTACCTCGCCGGCGTGTCGCAGTTGCGGCAGGGCGGGGGTCTGGGCCACATCGCCGATGCCGAGAGTCTCTTCCGGCGATCGCTCGAAGCCGATCCGGGGTTTGCCCGGGCCCAGGCCGGGCTCTGCGAAGCCGCGATCACGCGCTACGAGCGGACGAACGATACACAGGCCGTGCAGACGGCCGAGGCCGCGTGCCGCGCTGCGCTCGAGGCCGATGCGACCCTGGTGGAGACGGAGCACGCGCTCGGCCGGCTCTATCTCGCCAGCGGCAGGATCGAGCAGGCCGAGACCGTCTATCGCTCGCTGCTTGCGCGCGCGCCGGCCGACGCCGAAGTGCACATCGGCCTCGGACAGGCGCTTGCGCGTTCGAATCGGCCGGCGGAAGCCGAGCAGAGCTTCCGCGAAGCCATCGACGTGGAGCCAGGCTACTGGCAGGCCTACAACAGCCTCGGCAGGTTCCTGTTCAGCGTGGGCCGCAGCGACGAGGCGGCAAAGGCGTTTCTGCGCGTCACCGATCTCGCTCCCGGCAATCCCACCGGCTTCAACAACCTCGGGGCCGCGCGCATGATGTCCGGCGATCTCGGCGGATCCGCCACGGCCTTCGAGCATTCGACCCGGATCGAGCCGTCTCGCAGTGCCTATTCGAATCTCGGCACCCTGTACTACTACCTCGGAGACCTCGAGGAGGCCGTCGAGAAGTACGACCGGGCGATCGCCCTCGCGCCCGAGGACTACCAGCTGTGGGGCTCGCGCGGAGATGCCGGCTGGTTCCTGCCCCGGGGCCGCGATCGCGCGCGCGACGATTTCCGGCGCGCCGCCGCGCTCGCGGAGAAGGCGCTCGCCGTGAACTCCACCGACGGCGAGACCTGGGCCGTGCTCGGCTACTACTACAGCCGGCTCGGCGAGCCGGACCGCTCGATCCGTTATGTCGCCCGTGGGATGGAACTCGCTCCCAATTCGCCCGAGGCGAGCTACTTCGCGGCGCTCGCCGCAGCGGGCCGGGGCGACCGGCAGGAGGCGTCGCGCCTGATCAATCGCGCGATCGAGCAGGGCTACTCAAAAGTGCTCGCCGTGCCCGACCCGGCGCTGAAGGGCGTGCCCATCGGTTGAATCCGGCACTTTCGTGCCTGCTATCCTGCGATGGCAAGGCCCGAACGACCGACCCATGCTCACCGACCACTCCGGCCTCAGTCCCTTCGAGCGCCTGCTCACGCTGTTCACGCGGGTGCGGCCCGGCGAGGGTCGCAGCGCGTTCCTGTTCTTCGCGCACGGCTTCCTGATGCTGTTTTCCTACCAGGTGGTGAAGGCGCTGCGCGAGGCCTTCATGCTGGTGAAGTTCACGGCCGAGGTGCGCTCGTACGCGGTGGCCGTGATCGCGCTCGTGCTGATGGTGCTCGTCCCGATCTACAGTCGGGTGCGACGCCGGCTCGACGGCGAGCGGTTGCTGCAGGCCGTGACGGTCTTCTTCGCGCTCAACCAGCTCGCGTTCGCGGCGGCCGCGGCGGCGGGCCTGCCGATCGCGTTCAGCTTCTTCGTCTGGGTCAGCATCTTCGGCGTGGTGGTCATCGCCCAGCTGTGGGCTTTCGCGGCGGATTCCTTCAACCTCAAGAGCGGGCAGCGACTCTTCCCGGTGATCATGGTCGGCGCCAACCTCGGCGCGCTGGCCGGTGCGAAAACGGCGCAACTTGCCGCCGGCCTGCTGAGTCCGGTCGCCCTCATGGTGGTTGCGACCGGCACGCTGCTCGCGACGCTTGCGCTCGCGGTGCCCGAGCGCCGCGCGGTGCCCGAAGGATCCCGCCCGCTCGTGGTCGTGCACCCTCCCGCGCCGCCCCGCCTGATGGGCGGCATCGGGCTCGTGATGCGCGACCGCTACCTGCTCCTGATCGCATTGCTCGTCGTGCTGCTCAACTGGATCAACAGCACCGGCGAATTCATCCTGGCCGATTTCGTCCAGCGCGACGCCGTCGCACGCGTGGAGGCGAGCGGCGGGATGCTCGACCGCGGGGCCCTGATCACGGCCTTCTACGGCAATTTTCATTACTGGGTGACGCTGGTCGGGCTCGCCATCCAGCTGCTGCTGGTCGCGCGGATCTATCGCCACGTCGGCGTGCGCGGCGCCCTGCTCATCCACCCGGCGATCGTGGCGATCGGCTATGGGCTGATGACGCTCGCGCCGCTGCTCGGCGGGTTCGTGCCGATCTTCACGTTGATCCGGCTGGTGAAGATCGCCGAGAACGCCACCGACTACTCGCTCAACAACACCACCCGGCATGCGCTGTTCCTGCCGGTGGACCGCGACGCCAAGTACGAGGGCAAGACCGCCATCGATTCGTTCTTCTGGCGCTTCGGCGACCTCGTGCAGGCGGGCGTCGTGTTCGCGGGCCTCAACTGGCTGGGCTGGGGAGTGCCCGCAGTTCGCGCTGCTGAACCTGCTGCTGGCGCTGGCGTGGATCGCGCTCGCGGTGGCCATCGGCCGGGAGTTCAGCCGCAAGGCCGCCGAGAACGTGATCAACGTGGCGCCCGAGGCCGGCGCGCCGATCCCTGACCTGCGCTACGTGCCGGGCGGGCCGCTCGAGCACGTCGTCCCGGCCGACGCGTTCCGCGACGCCGATCCGGGCGACGTGCTGCACCTCGCGGCGCGACTCGCGGACGGGCGGCCGCTGCCGCCATGGCTGCGGTTCGAGGCGAAGAGTCGTCGTTTCACCGGGCTGCCGCCCGCGGGCACGGTCGAGGAGCTGACCGTCACGGTCGTCGCGAGCGACGTGGACGGCCTGGAGGCGGTCAGCAGTTTCCGCTTGCGCACCTTCGCCGGGCCGGCGACTGACTCTCAGCCGCCGGGTCGGGTTCCGGTCGAGGCGAGTCCGAGGATCCGGTCGCGCCGTTGCAGCAGCGGCTTCACGGCACGCGTCCCCACGAGTTCCCCGATCGCCGCCTCGACCGTGGCGGCGTCGAGCCGCCGCAGCCGTTCCTGCATCTCGGCACCGGTCTTCGCGAGCGGGCCCTCGAGCGCCTTCGGCAGCTGCGTCGAGGTGCCGAAGGCCGAGCCATGACCAGTCAGGAACAGCGTCGCGGCTTCCGCGTCGTACAGGTAGCGGTCCGGCGTGCGGGCCTGGTTGCCGATCAGTGCGTCGAACGCATAGGCGAGCTGGAACTGCGCGCCGAGATCGCACCAGCCGCCGGCCGGCAGCCGCGGCGCCTTGCCGTCGGGCGGCAGCGGGCGGCGCGCCGGCTCGGACTGCGGAACGGCGGTAATGGTCTGGCAAGCGAGGCCCGCGAGCGCACCGCCCCGCGCGTTCTGCCGGTCCTGCTCGCTCGCCCAGCTGGCCGGCCGGCCCTGCAGGATGCCGTCCTGGCCGGCGTGCTGGCGCGCCACGGTCGCGGGCACGAGGCCGAGCCCGAGCGCCCGGTCGAGGCGATGGGCGGCAAGCTCGCGCTTGACCGTCTCGGGTGCGGCCGACTCGAAGACCGCGTTCACGCTGCGTCCCTCGAGCGTCACCCGCGTCTCGAGAACTCCCGGCGCGCAGGTGAGCGTGGTCTCGATGGTTCCGCGCGCGAGGATGTCGGCGACCGTGTCCTCGTCGAGCTTCTGTGAGCTCAGTAAAGCGGCTCCGCCGGGACCTCCGCGGCAGGGACCGTGGGGAGCGCATACACGACGCGCGAGCCCGAAGCCTCCGAGACCAGCGCCGCGGGGCGGCCCTGGTAGACGGCGCGGTTCATGCCGGCGTCGAGCTTGACGACGGCGCCGTCGAAGCGCGAGACGACCGTGGTGTTGCGCGCCACCGTGTGCCCGATCACGACGCGTCGCGCACCGACCCGCGCAGGAACGGGTTGAGCACGTCGGCCTCGGAGCACTCGTTGCAGAACGCGGCGCCGCGGTACCAGTTCGGGCCCGTCGGGCCCGAGCTGCGGGTCGTCGATCGGCGCGCCGGAAGCGCTCGACGGCCAGCGCCAGCGCATCGCGCTCGGCGCCCGTCGGCATCGCCTGCGAGCGTGCGGCGGCGGCGTCCGGCCGCTCCGCGTAGGCGTCCTCGAGCTCGATCAGTCCGGCGGCGCGCAGCGGGGACTCGAGCGCCAGATACTCGTGCACGGCCGCCCGGTAGCGCGGTTGATCTCCTCGATGCCGCGCCCGGGCAGGAGCGACGACGGGCCGCCGTGCATGAACACGGTGTCGTTGACGTGAACGATGGCCGGCAGGCCGAGCAGCCAGTGACCGTACTGGCCCTGCGGGCCGAGCAGCCGACGATGCGCGAAGAATCCGGGTGGGAACATGCGCTCGAAATCGGCCGCGGTTGCCCCGGACTGGCGCGCCAGGAACGCATCGCGCTGGCGGGTGCGCTCGTCGGGCTCCTCGTCCGCGGCGTACGCCGCGTACTCGTCGGCGGCGACGTAGCGCAGGTCGCCGAGCACGTTCATCGCCTCGTGGTTGCCGAGCGACGACGTGGACCCGGCCGCCGGCGCCTCGGCCTCGCCCTGCAGCCGCATCAGCAGGTCCATGACCTTGCGCGAGTCGGCGCCGCGGTCGAGCAGGTCGCCGAGGCTGACCAGGTGGGTACGGCCGCCAGTCCAGCGCAGCTCCGTCGTCGACGACGCCGACCGACGCAGCAGCGCCGTCAGCTCCGCGTAGGCGCCGTGCACGTCGGCGAACGCCACGACCCGCTCGACGCCGCTGCCATGCGGCCGGCTGACGCCTGGGTCGGCCGCGCCGGCGGTGCCGGTGACGCAGCACGCCCGGCTGCGTAGGCGAGCCACCCAGCAGTGCGCGCCGGACGGAATCCGCGTCGATCGGCTGAGTGCTGCCCATCGTTCTCGGCTCGCCTTCAGAACGTCTGCGATCTTGCCCGCGTCCACATCCTTGAGCAGGCGCTGCAGCTGCCGCCCGACGTCGGCGATCTCCGCCTTGCGCAGGCCCATCTGCACCGTGTCCTTGGACTGCCGCACCCCGCGCGCAGAGGCGAGGTTTCCGCCGGGCGGCACGGCGACCCAGCGGCCGTCCTGCAGCTGCCACTGCGCGAGCACGCCGAGGCGGCGATGCAGCTCGTCCTCCGTGACGACCCGCAACCGCGCGACCGTGTCGGCCGGCAGCCGGTCGACGCGCATCGTCTGCCACAGCCTGCCGCGATCGCTCTCGTTGAAGGCAAAGGCGACGCCGTTGTCGATCGAGAACACGCGCGCGCCTTCCTCGGCGCGCGAGATCAGGAAATTGCCGACGTTCGAGTCACCGTGCTCGATCAGCCAGGTGAGCACGTTGAGCTGGCCGATGTGCCGGGCGTACGCGGCGTCGGCGGCGAAGCGCTCCGCGTCATACACGTCCGCGATCACCTTGACCTCCTGCAGCCAGTACTGCAGCACCACCAGGACCTCGTCCGAGCCCTTGAAGGTCGGCCTCGCCTCGGCCGCGTACGGGCGCAACTCGGCGAGCGGGACCATGCGCAGCGCCGTGGGCGGCACCACGTATTCCGCCGGGTCTAGGAACAGCTTCTGCAGCTCGTAGGCGGCGAGGTCGTAGCGTGGACGATTGTTGAAATCCTCCGCCCCGGGCTCGGCGCGACGCAGCTTCACCCGGTAGGGCGGCTCGCCGGAGAAGGACAGCTCGGCCTTGAGCGTGATGTCGCCCTTGGCCTTGGGCCGGCTGATCTCGGCGTCCGCGATCCTGAACGGTTCCGAGGCAAGCTCGCGCTCGAGCTCGTCGGCCGGGCGGGGGACGTTGAGGTCCTGGCCCGTCACGGACCAGGCCGCCGACATGACCAGCGCCGCGGTCGCGAGGCGCAGGACGGTTCGTCGTCTCATCGCGTCGGATCCTCCGGAACGGAAGCGCCCGTTGCGGACGGCCGCAACATGAACAGCACGATCTCGTTGCCGTCGCCGTGAAAGCTGCCCACCTCGACGGCCGCGAGCGGTCCGCAGTTTGCCACGGCGGCGGGGAACTCCGGCGCCCGCTGGCGCTTGATCGCGTACAGGCTGCGTTCGTTTTCCGCGAGCTCCGAGCACAGGTCCTGCTCGGTGGGCACCCGACGCGAGTGGGGGCGTTCCTCGCCGCCGATGCGCACGCTCTCGACATCGACGTCGAGGTACAGCGTCAGGCCGAAGAACCCACGCATGTCGATGAAGACGATCTCGTCGATGCGCGCGAGGTCCACCGTCTCCCGTATGGCCGCCGCCATCTGGCGCGCATCCCGGTCGTGCGACAAGTGGCCCGAGGCGCCCTTGAGGACGAGGATGACCAGCGCCGTCGCCGCGGCGATGCGCAGCAGCCGCCGGGCATCGAGCCACGCCCAGCCCGCCAGCGGCCGGGCGAGCGCCAGCGCCAGCGGCACGAACAGCGGCAGCACATAGAGCTGCAGCCGCGAGCGCGCCAGGAAGAACACGAGGGCCGGCACTGCGAACCAGTAGATCAGCAGCAGCGCTTCGCGGTCACGTGCGTGCAGCCTCTCGCGCAGCGATCGCCACGCGCCGCGAGGTCCGCCGGCGGCGACGAGCGCCAGCGCCCACCACGGCAGGGCGCCCGCCACGAACACCGGCAGGTACACCTCGAAGCCGCCGTACCACTCGGCATTGCGCGCGTGCGCATTCGTGAACACGCGGTCGTACACCTCGTAGCCGAGGAAGTAACCGAGGCGGTCCGGCTCCTGGTAGACGAGGATCGCGAACCACGTGAACGCGACCAGCACGAACACCAGCACCCCGAGCGGCGCGAACAGCCCGCGCAGCTTCGACCGGTCGTGGATCGCGAGGAACGCCACCATCGCGCCGAGCGGCAGCAGGCCCGGCGGTCCCTTGGTCATGAAGGCGAGGCCCCAGCCGAGCCACATCGCGAGCAGCCAGCGGCGGCGGTCGGCGCCGTCCCGGTACCAGGCCTCGACGAACGCGTACATGGCGGCCGTCTCGAAGAACACGAGCAGCGCGTCGGTGGAGACGATGTTGGCGCCGATCACGGGCGCCAGCGACAGGCCCCAGACGAGCGGCGGCAGCCACGGCTTCGCCGGGCAGAAACGCCGGCCGAGCCCGAACACCAGCAGTCCGGTGCCGACGAAGGCAAGCGCGCCCGGCAGGCGCGACGGCCCACTCGTGGTAGCCGAGCAGCCCCACGCTCGCGGCGATGGCCCAGTAGGTGACCGGCGGCTTGGTGAGGTGCGGACGCTCGCCGTCCACGGTCGGCACGAGCCAGTCGCCGCCCTCGAGCATGTTGAGGGCCGTCGCGGTGTAGCGGCCCTCGTCGGGCTCGCACACGCCGCGCGTGCCCTGGAAGGCGAACGCGACCAGCACGAGCAGGGCAGCGATCGCCCAGAACTGGCGTTGCGTTGTCACAGGCTGGAGAAGACCCGCACCCGATGCTTGTGGTACGGGCAGCACCTCGAGCACGTCGCCCTCGCGCAGCCGCTCCTGGATGCCGCGCCACCACTCGGCGGTCAGGATCTCGCGGTGGGCGGCCAGGAAGACTTCCTTCAGGTGCGGATCGAAGCCGAGGAAATTGATGAACGTCTCCGGGAACACGTCGTTGTCCGCGACGTAGTACCAGGTCTCCGCGAGCATCTCGTCCTCTTCGTAGCGCGACTCCGGCACCTCGCGGAACCGGCAGTCGGTCACCAGGCACAGCTCGTCGTAGTCGTAGAAGATGACGCGGCCGTGGCGGGTCACGCCGAAGTTCTTCAGCAGCAGGTCGCCGGGGAAGATGTTGGTGACGGCGAGGTCGCGGATCGCCTGGCCGTAGTCGAGCACGGCCTTCTCCGCCTGCTCGCGGGTCGCCGTGCGCACGTAGAGGTTGAGCGGCGTCATGCGCCGCTCGATGTACATGTGGTCGATGACGAGCTCGTCGCCGTCCTCGTGCACGGTGTCGGACGTCTCGGTCAGCAGTTCCTCGAGCAGTTCCGGCGAGAACCGCGACTTCGGGAACTTGATGAGCTTGAACTCCTGGGCGTCGACCAGGCGTCCGGCGCGGTCGTGCTTGAACACGAGGTCGTACTTCTCGAGCACGTCCTGCGCGCAGGATGTTCTTCTGCACCGGGAACCGGTCGCGGATCAGCTTGAAGACGACGTCGAAGGAGGGCAGCGTGAAGCACACCATCACCAGCCCCTTCTCGCCCGGCGCCAGCACGAACTGGTCGTCCGAGTGCTGCAGGTGGCGGAACAGCTCGCGGTAGCGCTCGGTCTTGCCCTGCTTGGCGCGGCCGAGCACCGTGAACAGCTCGCTCACCGGCTTGCGCGGCAGGATCTCCTTGAGGAACTTCACGACCTCGCCGACGTGCGCGAGGTCGACGTGGAAGTACGAGCGGGTGAAGCTGAACAGCACGCTCACCGTGCTCTCGTCGAGCATGACGGCGTCGACGACCACGCCGCTCTCGTGGTTGCGCAGCGCCACGACGAAGGGCAGCGTCCACCCGCGGCCGCTGATCCGGCCGACGAGGTAGGCGCGGGTCATCTGGTAGAAGACCTCCTTGATGACCTCGATCTTCTCGACCGTGCGTCGCTCGCCGCCGGTGTCGAGCGAGGCCTTGATCTCGTCCGCCACCCGCTTCGCGCTCAGCTCGAAGTCGCGGTACGGGGTCGCGGAAGCGGAAGTCCGCGAGCAGCTCCTCGATCAGCAGGTCCACCGAGCCGCGATTGAGGTAGTCCTTGGTCTCGACGTGGGTCGTGACGCTGCCGAGCGGGTCGAGGTCGAGGGCGAAGAACTCGACTGCCGGATCGACGCCGACCGTGCCGAAGGTCTTGCGCGTGATCGAGCAGAAGTAGGTCTTCTTGAACTCGGCGTCCGGCAGCGGATCGATGAGCTCCGCGTAGCGGCGCTTGATGCTGGACCAGACGGAGCGCTCGTGGATCTCCTCGCCGAGCTTGCGCCGCATCAGCTCGACGCCGGTGTCGACGTACTTCGAGTAGAGCTCGATGCGCTCGACGGCGTCGAGCTGGCTGCCGTGCCAGTCGCGCTCCTCGAAGCGCGGCGCGCGCTCGCGCGTGACCGCGCGGAACTCGGCGTTGTAGTCCGCGAACGCGTCGACCAGCGATCTGCGCGCAGTCCCGCACGAGCTCGTCCCGCGAGCCGGCCTTGGCGACGGCAGGTTCATGGCGTCAGCCTTCCTCGCCCGGCGACTACGGTCGACGCCCGGCCGCCTAGAGGTTCCGGATCAGCGCGTCGCCGAACTCGCTGCACTTGACCTCGGTGGCGCCCTCCATCAGGCGCGCGAAGTCGTAGGTGACCGTCTTCTGCGCCGATGGTGCGGTCCATGGCGCGTGATGATCGCGTCGGCGGCCTCGAGCCAGCCCATGTAGCGCAGCATCATCTCGCCCGAGAGGATCACCGAGCCCGGGTTGACCTTGTCCAGGTTCGCGTACTTGGGCGCCGTGCCGTGCGTGGCCTCGAACACCGCGTGGCCGGTCACGTAGTTGATGTTGCCGCCCGGCGCGATGCCGATGCCGCCGACCTGCGCCGCGAGCGCGTCGGAGAGGTAGTCGCCGTTCAGGTTCATCGTGGCGATCACGTCGAACTCCTCCGGGCGCGTCAGCACCTGCTGCAGCGTGATGTCGGCGATCGCGTCCTTGACGATCACCTTGCCGGCGGCCTTCGCGGCGTCCTGCTCGGCGTTCGCCGCCTTCTCGCCCTTGTCGGCGCGCGTGCGCTCCCACTGGTCCCAGGTGTAGGTCTGGTCGGCGAACTCGCGCTCGGCGAGCGCGTAGCCCCAGTTGCGGAACGCGCCCTCGGTGAACTTCATGATGTTGCCCTTGTGCACGATCGTCACGCTCTTGCGCTTGTTGTCGATCGCGTACTGGATCGCGGCAGCGCATCAGGCGCTCGGTGCCTTCCTGGGACACGGCCTTGATGCCGATGCCGGAGGTGTCCGGGAAGCGGATCTTGCCGTAGAGCTTCGGGAACGCTTCCTTGAACAGTTCCTTGAACTTCTGGTTCTCGGCGCTGCCCGCCTCGAACTCGATGCCGGCGTAGATGTCCTCGGTGTTCTCGCGGAAGATCACCATGTCCACCTTCTCGGGCGCCTTGACCGGGGAGGGCACGCCCTTGAACCAGCGCACCGGCCGCAGGCAGACGTAGAGGTCGAGCATCTGGCGCAGCGCGACGTTGAGCGAGCGGATGCCGCCGCCGATCGGCGTCGTGAGCGGGCCCTTGATCGAGACGAGGTACTCGCGGCAGGCCGCGACCGTTTCGTCGGGCAGCCAGGTGTTGAACAGGTCGTTCGACTTCTGGCCGGCGTAGACCTCCATCCAGTGGATCCTGCGCTTGCCGCCGTAGGCCTTCTCCACCGCGGCGTCGAGCACGCGCACCGAGGCGCGCCAGATGTCGGGGCCCGTGCCGTCGCCCTCGATGAACGGGATGATCGGCTGGTCGGGCACCTGCAGCCGTCCGTTGCTGATGGTGATCTTCTGGCCCTCGGCGGGCACCTTGAGCTTGACCGTGCTGGGCATCGCTCGGCTCCGGAAATCGCGACGGGAGGAGGGGCTGGAATCCTAGCACAACGGGGCCTCGGGCCCCGGCCTGCCCGTCAACGAAGCTCGGGCGATTGCGGTGCGCAGGCGCGAGCGGCTCGGTGGCGTCCGTCCAGGCGAACACCAGGGAGTTGCCGGCGCGGATCATCTGGGGAAAGCCGCTGCTGCGGGTCGCGCTCGAACGGGCGACCGTCACCGGCGGGCCCGCGACACCTGAGTCGCGTGAACGGCTGGGCCACGGATCTCCGCGCCCGGCGGGCGTCTCCGCGAGCCAGCTGACGACGGCGCGGCCGTCGTCGAGCAGGACGACGTCGACCCGCCCCGCCACGCGACCGGCGGCCACCTCGACGGGCGGCCGAGAACGACCGGCCGGCGTCCGAGGAGAACGCGAGCCGCACGCGCGGCCGGTCGGGCGCGGTGAACCAGGCGACCACGACCTCGCTGCCGCGCGCGTCGATGGCCGGCCCGTTCACGGGGCACGCCGGCATGTGCCAGCCGTCGGCGTGCACGAGCTGCGGCGCGGACCAGCCGTCCGGCGTCAGGCGCACCACCGCGATGTCGCGGATCTCTGTCGGGCTGCGGTCGCGGTAAACGATTACCGGACCGTCGTCGCGTCAGTCGCGGCGTCGGTCTGGCAGCAGTCGCAGACCCGTGCATCGAGTCTCGGCGCCCGGCGTCGGCAGCCGGCCCGCCGCGTCGATCGTCGGCCGATCGCAGGTCATCGCACGGCCGCCCTGATCGTGGTCGTGGCCGCCCCCGGTGTGGCGTCCGTCGAGCCAGACCGCCAGGAAGCCCTTGCCGTCGCGGCAGCAGCGTGGCGAAGCCGTGCTCGGTCGGCGTGCCGTCGTCGTGCGGCGTCAGGGGAGCGCGACCAGGTACTGCCCCGCGTCACGCGAGACCGCGATGCGGACGTCGTACGAGTAGACGTGCTCGGGGCGCTGCTGCAGCCAGTGCGCGATGCGCAGGCCGTCCGGACCCGGCACCACGGAGGGAAAGTCCGCCCAGTTGACGAACCAGTCGTCTGCCGCTCGCCACCTCGCTCGCGGTGCTCCAGGCCGTGCCTTGCCAAGAGGCGTAGCGCAAGCTCGTGGCCCGCGCCGCTCGCGCGGTTGCAGCCAGCTCATGAGCAGCGTGCCGTCCGGCGCGCGACGCGAGGTGCGGGTAGCGGCTGCCAGGCCCGCCGGGGCTCGTGACCTCGCGGATCTCGCCGAGCCACCGTCGAGAGTCGTCGGACGGGGTGCAGGCCACGGCGAACGCGACCCCGCCGGCCGCCACCAGCCGGCTCGCGCGACGGGGAATCATCACTGCGGCACGTCGGGCTTCGACGGGTCCCGCTCGACGAACTGCGCGTCCTGCAGATTGCGCTTCGACTCCTTGACCACCCGCGTGTTGATTGGCCGGATGGTCTCGATGCGGCAGCGGACGCCCCCGATGCCGCCGCTCGCGCGCCGCACCGTCACGCTGTCGAAGCCGGCGTTCACCCGGCCGATCTGGTTCGAGATCGTGATGGTCGAGGCGAAGGCGAGGTCCGGGCAGCGCGGGAAGAACTCGATCAGGTAGGCCTCGTTGCTGCGCGTCCACAGCGCGATGCTGCGCTCGTCGAGCGCGGTCCAGCCCCGCAGGTGACCGGAGTAGAAGAAACTGCGCACCGGCTCGCCGGCGTTGGCGCGGTACCACTCGATGCGCTCCTCGCGCGTCATCTGCGGCGAGCTCGCGCAGGCGGCGACCAGCAGCAGTGCGCCCAGGGCGATCAGAGCTTTGTTCACCGGCATCCCCCTCGATGATCCCGGCCCGGAATCGGGCCGGGTGTCGTCATGTAGTATACGGTCGCACCGCCGCGGCGGCGGTCTCCAGAGAAGTAGCTGACATGCTGTCGCGTACGCTGAAGATCCTCAAGATCGGCGGGCTGGTGCTCGGTGCCTCACTGGTCACGGTGCTCGCGGTTCGCGCCTACGACGTGCAACGCGGCCCGGACCTGCAACCGTGGCACACCTTCGTGCCGGACGAGCTGATCGCGAGCAGCTCGCCGAGGCGGACTGGGACGCCTACCTCGCCGCCGAGGACGAAGCGTTTGCCCAGGTGCGCGAGAAGGTCACCGACCGGCTGGAACCGGAGGCGCGGACGCCGTCCAATCGCTACTTCGCAGGGCAGCCCGATCTACCCCGGCCGCTTCGCGACCGACTGGAACCGTTCCTACGTCCTCGAGCCCGCCGGCCGGCCGCTCGGCGCCGTGGTGTTCCTGCACGGGCTCACCGATTCGCCCTACAGCCTGCGTCACCTCGCCCGACGCTATCGCGATCTCGGCTTCGTCGCCGTGGCGCCGCGCATGCCGGCGCACGGCACCGTGCCGGCCGCGCTGACCGAGGTCGAGTGGGAGGACTGGTCGGAGGCGACGCGCCTCGCGGTGCGCGAGGCGCGTCGGCGGGCCGGCCCGGGCGTGCCGCTGCACATCGTCGGTTTCTCCAACGGCGGGGCGCTGGCGATGAAGTACGCGCTCGACGCCATCGGCGACGAGCGGCTCGAGCAGGCCGACCGCGTCGTGCTGATCGCGCCGATGATCGGCATCACGAGCTTCGCGCGGTTCGCCGGCGTGTTCGGCTGGCCCGCGGTGCTGCCCGGCCTTCGCCAAGGCCTCGTGGCTCGGCGTGGTGCCGGAGTTCAACCCGTTCAAGTACAACTCGTTCCCGATCAACGGCGCCCGGCAGTCGTCCCTGCTGACCCGCGCGCTGCAGCGGCGGCTGGACCAGTACGCGCGCGAGGGGCGGCTCGGACGAGTTGCCGCCCGTGCAGACCTTCCAGTCGGTGGTGGATTTCACCGTCAGCACGCGCGCGATCGTCACGGCGCTCTACGCGAACCTGCCCGCCAACGGCAGCGAGCTCGTGCTGTTCGACTTCAACCGCAGCGCGAAGCTCGGGCTGCTGATCCGGCCGGGCACCAACACGCTGATGACGCGCATCATGCCCGCCGCCGCCCCGCAGCTTCCGCACGACCGTGATCACGAACGCGTCGCCCGACAGCGACGAGGTGGTCGAGCGCGTCACCGAAGCGGGCTCGACCACGGAGCAGGTGCGGGCGCTCGGCCTGCGCTATCCGCTCGGCGTGTACTCGCTGTCGCACCTCGCCCTGACGTTCCCGGTCAGCGACCCGCTCTACGGCATGCAGCCGGACGACAGCGAGGATTTCGGCGTCAAGCTCGGCACGCTGGCGATGCGCGGCGAGCGGGGCATGCTGATCGTGAGCCAGGACTCGCTGACGCGGATCGCCTCGAACCCGTTCTTCCCCTACCTGCTGGAGCGGGTCGAGGAGGGCATCGGGCCCGGGCCGACGCAGGCCGCGGCCGGTCAGCGCCGCGGCGCTCCGGTCGGCGCCACCGTGATGGGCTCGACGAGGTAGGCGTTGATCGCGGCGAGGTCCGCCGGCAGCAGCACCCCGACCGCCGAGCGCAGGCGCACGAGGTTGGTCAGGTAGTCGTAGCGGGCCCGGGCGTAGTTGGTCTCGGCGTCGAACAGCGCGCGCCGCGCGTTCAGCACGTCCACGTTGGTGCGCTCGCCGACCTCGACGCCGCGGATCGTGGCCCGTACCGCCGTCTCGCTCGAGGTGACGGCCTGCTGCAGCGCCTCGACGCGCGCCTTGTCCGACAGGACCGTCAGGTAGGCGTCGCGGGTCGAGCGCTCGGCCGCGCGCAGCGTGCCCTGCAGCCGTTGCCGTGAGGCGCGGTGCAGGTACACCTGCTCGCGGACCCGCGAGCTCGTCACGCCGCCGGTGAAGATCGGTATCGCGACCTGCAGGCCGATCACGTCCTCGGTGCCGTCGCTGTCGGCCGGGCCGCGCGTGCTCGTGCCGGCATTGCGGTTCTTCACGGTCTCGGTCGCATCCTCGTCGAACTCGCCGGTGGTGGCGAACAGGTCGAGCGTCGGCAGGTGGCCCGACTGCGCGATCTTGACGTCGCGCTTGGCGATCTCGACGCCGAGCCGGGCCGCGATCACGGCCAGGTTCTGCTCCAGCGCCTCGTCCACCCAGGCCTGCTCGCCGCGCTGCTCGGGATCCGACACCGGCAGGTCGCTCTTCGGGCGCGACAACTCCGGGTACAGCTCGCCGGTGAGCTCCGCCAGCAGTTCGCCGGTGACCGCCAGCGCGCGCTTGGCCGCGATCACGTTGGCCGTGGCGAGGTCGCGGGCGGAGCGGGCCTCCTCGACGTCGATCACCGTGACGACGCCGACCTCGAAGCGTCGCTCGGCCTCGCGCAGCTGCTTGTCGAAGGCGTCGAGCGTGGCCTCCGCCGAGCGCAGCGTCTCGGCGGCCGCGAGCACGTCGAAGTAGCGCTGCGAGACGCGCACCATGAGGTCCTGCTGCGCGGCCCGGTACTCCGCCTCGGCCTGCGCGACGCGCGCGTCGGCGCGGCCGAGGCGCTGCCACTGGTCCCAGCGGAACACGGTCTGGCGCAAGCCCGCCTGCCACTGCCAGCGGTCGGCGCTCAGGCGCTGGTCGAAGTTGACGATGGCGAGTTCGGCCGGGTCGCCGGGCGCGCCGTCCACGGCCTGCAGGAACGTGGCGCTGCCGTCCCGCTCGATGGTCTCGATCGAACCGGCCGCACCGATCTGGGGGAACAGCGCGCCGCGGGCCTGCGGCTTGGCCTCGAGCGCCGCGAGGCGACGCTGCTCGGCTTCCTGGATGAACGGGTCGTTGCGGGTGGCCTGCTCGTACACCTGCAAGAGGTCGGCGGCGTGCGTGGCCGGCCCCCACAGGGCGACGCAAACGGCGCAGGCGATCATCACGGGCTTGATAGGCATCGGGGCACTCGCTGACGGCGGCACTGCGCTGCGCAGTTTGTTGCAGATTTGTTGACGGGCGCCTGCGATCGCAGGGGCAGTCGACTGGTCCGCAAGGGTAGCAGCAAGCCCCCGGATTTCGAATCAGGCGGAGCCTGATGGCACATTTGGGCGCGGCTCAGGCACACTGACGGTCCGACGGTGCCGCTGGGGTGGCGGCTCAAAAACAATCCTGACGTCATGCAGGTCAACATGCTTCGACCGCCGAGCAGATTAGTGTCATCGCTCGCCGTGGCGCTCGCCGCGTGCGCGTCCCTGTCCGCCTGCCAGCGCGCGGAGGAGGTGGCCGCTGAGCCGGACGCCCGGCCGGTCCACTCGATCGACATCGAGCGGCGGGACGCCGGTGACGTCGTGGTGCTGTCCGGGCGCATCGCGGCCGAGGACGAGACTGCCGTCGCGTTCCGTATCCCGGGCCGCTTGATCGAGCGGCCCGTCAACGTCGGCGACCGGGTCCGCAAGGGGCAGGTGCTGGCGCGGCTCGAGCAGATGAACGAGCGCAACCAGCTGCTCAGCGCGCAGGCGGCGCTCAACGCGGCGCGCGCGGAGCTGGTCCGTGCGGGCGATGCGTTGCAGCGCCAGCAGTCGCTGATCGGCGAGGGGTTCACCACCCGGGCCAACCTCGATACGGCCCTCGCCACGTTCCGCGCGGCCGAGGCGCAGGTCAAGAGTGCCGAGGCGCAGGTCCAGATGGCGCAGGACCTCGTCGGGTTCACGGTGCTCACGGCCGAGTTCGACGGGTCGGTGACCGCGCGCGGCGCCGAGGCTGGCGAAGTCGTGCAGGGCGGCCAGATGATCCTGCGCATCGCGCGCGCCGGCGGCACCGACGCCGTGTTCGAGGTTCCCCCGCAGGTGCTGCGTGCCGCCTCGCGGGAGACCCCGGTCGAGGTGGCCCTGACCGAGGACCCGCGCATCACCGCGACCGGGCGAGTCCGCGAGGTCTCGCCGCAGGCCAATCCGATCACGGGCACGTTCACGGTCCGCGTCGGGCTCGCCAGTCCCGCCGCCCGGCATGCTGCTCGGCTCGGTCGTATCCGGCCGCATGCAGCTCGCGGGCGAGCAGCTGGTGGTCATCCCGGCCTCGGCGCTGATGACCTCGGGCGGCAGCCCGGCCATCTGGGTCGTGGACCGCGCGACC
The DNA here is from genome assembly GCA_963712815.1 of uncultured Gammaproteobacteria bacterium. Lineage (GTDB taxonomy): Bacteria > Pseudomonadota > Gammaproteobacteria > Steroidobacterales > Steroidobacteraceae > RPQJ01. The sequence goes on along the minus strand of CAVQJL010000010.1, from coordinate 84,308 downwards.
TCGACGGTGTCGCTGCGCAACATCAGCATCCTTCGGCACGAGCCCGGTTCGGTCGTGGTCGGCGAGGGCCTCGCCCCGGGCGACACGGTGGTGACCGCGGGCGTGCAGGCGTTGCGCCCCGGCCAGAAGGTCCGGCTGCTGAACGAAGCCTCGTAAATGGGCGTCAATCTATCCTCCTGGGCACTCAGCCACAGGTCGTTCATCATTTTCGTGATGATCGCGTCCATGGTGGCGGGCGCGGTCTCGTACTCGACCCTCGGCCGCAACGAGGATCCGCCGTTCACCTTCCGCACGATGGTGGTCCAGGCGAACTGGCCGGGCGCCACGCTCGAGGAGACGGTCGAGCAGGTCACCGAGCGCCTCGAGCGCAAGCTGCAGGAAGTCGAGAACGTCGACTTCCTGCGCAGCTACACCAAGGCGGGCGTCACCCGCATCTTCGTCAACCTCAAGGGCTCGACCGCCGCCCGAGCAGGTGCCGGACCTCTGGTACGACGTGCGCAAGAAGATCGGCGACATTCGCCACACGCTGCCGCAGGGCGTGGTGGGCCCGTTCTTCAACGACGAGTTCGGCGACACCTTCGGCATCATCTACGGCTTCACCGCGGATGGCTTCACGCAGCGCCAGCTGCGCGACTACGTCGAGGACGCGCGCTCGCGGCTGCTGCTGGTGCCGGACGTCACCAAGATCGACCTGCTCGGCGCCCAGGACGAGCAGATCTTCATCGAGTTCTCGGTCGAGCGGCTGGCCGGCCTCGGCCTCAACCAGGCCGCCATCCTCGCCGGCCTGCAGGCGCAGAACGTCGTGCGCCCGGCGGGCGTGGTGCGCACCGGCGACGAGGAGTTCTGCGCTGCGGGTGACCGGCGCCTTCGAGTCCGAGGAGGACATCCTCGACAAGAACTTCGTGGCCGACGGCCGGCTGCTGCGGCTGCGTGACATCGCCACCGTGCGCCGCGGCTACGCCGACCCGCCGCAGTCGATGTTCCGCGTCAACGGCGAGCCCGCGATCGGCCTCGCCATCGCCATGCGCGACGGCGGCGACGTCCTCGGGCTCGGCGCCAACGTCGAGGCGGCCATCCAGGAGATCACGGCCGACCTGCCCGTCGGCATCACGCCGGTGCTGGTCGCGAACCAGCCCGAGGTCGTGGACGAGGCGATCAACGAGTTCATGGTCTCGCTGTGGCAGGCGATCGCGATCATCCTCGTGATCAGCTTCGTGGCGCTCGGCGGCCGCGCGGGCCTGGTCGTCGCGCTGTCCTTCCCGCTCACGCTCGCGATCGTGTTCCCGGTCATGCAGATCGCGGACATCGACCTGCAGCGCATCTCGCTCGGCGCGCTGATCATCGCGCTGGGGCTGCTGGTGGACAACGCCATGACCACCATCGACGTCGTCACCGTGCGCCTCGCGGCGGGCGACGACAAGGTGCGGGCGGCGAGCTACGCGTACGAATCGGTCGCCATGCCGATGCTGACGGGCACGTTCATCACCGCGGCCGGATTCGTGCCGATCGGCTTCGCCGCGAGCTCGGCCGGCGAGTACACGTTCTCGATCTTCGCGGTGGTCTCGATCGCGCTGCTGGTGTCCTGGCTGGTGGCCGTGCTGATCATGCCGCTGCTCGCGGTCTGGCTGATGAAGGCGCCGGACAAGCCACCGGGCGGGCCCGGCAAGGGCATGACGCTGTTCCGCGGCCTGCTGGTCGGGGCGATGCGGGCGCGCTGGCTCACCATCGGCGTCACGATCGGTGCCTTCGTGCTGGCGATGCTCAGCCTGTCGGCCGTGCCGCGGCAGTTCTTCCCGTCGTCGGACCGCCCCGAACTGCTCGTCGACCTGACGCTGCCGCACAACTCCTCGATCTACGCCAGCGAGCGCGCCGTGGACGAGCTCGAGGCGATACTGGCCGAGGACGAGGACGTCGCGAGCTGGAGCACCTACATCGGCCAGGGTGCGATCCGCTTCTACCTGCCGCTCGACGTCCAGCTGCCGAATCCGTTCTTCAGCCAGTTCGTCGTCATCGCCAAGGACGTGGAGGCGCGCGAGCGACTGCAGACGCGGCTGGAGGGCCTGCTGGCGGAGAAGTTTCCGCAGGCCATCGGCCGCGTGTCACCGCTCGAGCTCGGGCCGCCGGTCGGCTGGCCCGTGCAGTACCGGGTGAGCGGTCCGTCCCTGGACAAGGTGCGCGAGATCGCACTCGAGGTCGCACAGATCATGGCGACCGACTCGAACCTGCGCCGCATCAACTACGACTGGATGGAACCCTCGCGCGTGGTGCGGATCGTGATCGACCAGGACCAGGCGCGGCTGCTGGGCCTGAGTTCCGATTCCGTCGGCGCGGTGATCAATTCGGCCATCAGCGGCACGACCGTGACGCAGGTGCGCGACGACATCTACCTGATCAACGTCGTCGTGCGCGCCACGAGCGAGGAGCGTGTCTCGCTCACCACGCTGCGCAGCCTGCAGATCCCGCTGGCCTCGGGACGGACGGTGCCCTTGAGCCAGCTCGCGACGCTGTCGTTCGACCAGGAGACGCCGCTCATCTGGCGACGCGACCGCGTGCCGACGCTCACGGTGCGGGCCGACGTGGCGCCGGGGGTGCTCCCCGAGAGCGTGGTCTCCAATCTCGTCCCCGGAATCGACGAGCTGAACGCGAGGCTGCCGCCGGGCTACCAGGTCGTCGTGGGCGGCACGGTGGAGGAGAGCGCCAAGTCGCAGGCCTCGGTGTTCGCGGTGGTGCCGATCATGGTGCTGCTGATGCTGAGCTTCCTCATGATCCAGTTGCACAGCTTCAGCCGCATGGGTCTCGTGCTGGCGATGTTGCCGTTGTGCATGATCGGCGTCGTCGGCGGCCTGCTGCTCGCCAACCGGCCGCTCGGCTTCGTGGCGATCCTCGGCATCCTGGCCCTGCTCGGCATGATCGCCCGCAACGCCGTGCTGCTGATCGAGCAGATCGATATCGAGCGCAAGGCGGGCCTCAAGCCCTGGGACGCGGTGATCACGGCGACGCTGTCGCGCTTCCGCCCGATCTTCCTCACGGCGATCTCGACCGTGCTCGGCATGATCCCGATCGCCGGCACGGTGTTCTGGGGCCCGATGGCCGTCACCGTCATGGGCGGCCTGTTCGTCGCGACCCTGCTGACGCTGATCGTGCTGCCGGTGCTGTACGTGGCCGCGTTCCGGATCGGGCCGGACGACCCACCCGATGCCGCCCGTGGATTCCGGCACGGCGGCGGTCCCTGCATGATGCGGGCGCCAGTGCCGGGAAACATCCGCAGCGGCGAGTGGGCCGAACAGGTCTTGCCGGGACCATGGACCGGCCGGAGCGCCTCAGGGATTCCCTGATTAAACCTGACACATGAGACTGATACGGTTCGCGGCCTGGCGATAGCGCCAGGCGGACCGCCCCGACGGACCACGACCGTTTGCCCACCGTTCCGCGACTCCAAATCAGAGGCATCGATCCATGACAGCATCCACCGTCCAGAAACTCGCACTGCCAGCGCTGATCGCGATGGTGGTCGGTTCGATGATCGGGTCCGGCATCTTCACGCTGCCGTCCCGATTCGCCGGGTGCCACCGGCGTCTACGGCGCGCTGATCGCCTGGGTCATCGCCGCCGGCGGCATGCTGATGCTGGCGTTCGTCTTCCAGACGCTGGCCGCGCGCAAGCCCGACATCGATTCGGGCATCTTCGCCTATGCCAAGTACGGCTTCGGCGAGTACTGGGGCTTCGCCGCCGCGGTCGGCTTCTGGATCGGCACCTGCGTCGGCAACGTCTCGTACTGGGTGCTGATCAAGTCGACGCTCGGCGCGTTCTTCCCGGTCTTCGGCGACGGCAACACGCTCACGGCCGTGCTCGTCGCATCGGTGATGGTCTGGGCCTTCCACTTCCTGATCCTGCGCGGCGTGCAGGGCGCGGCCGGCATCAACAAGATCGTCACGATCGCCAAGATCGTGCCGCTGCTGCTGTTCGTCGTGGTGCTGCTGTTCAACTTCGACGGGCAGATCTTCTACGACAACCTCTGGGGCGGCCCGGAGACGGAGAAGACCTTCAGCTCGATCTGGACCCAGGTGCGCCAGACCATGCTGGTCACGGTGTTCGTGTTCATCGGCATCGAGGCCGCGAGCGTGTACTCGCGCTATGCCATGAAGCGCGAGGACGTCGGTCGCGCGACCGTGATCGGCTTCCTGATCGTCACCTCGCTGCTGGTCGCCGTCACGGTGCTCTCGTTCGGCGTGCTGCCGCGCGAGGAGATCGCGGCGATGCGCGCGCCGTCGGTGGCCGGCGTGCTGGCGGCGATGGTGGGCCCGTGGGGCGCCAAGTTCATCAGCGCCGGCCTGATCGTCTCGGTGCTGGGTGCCTACCTCGCCTGGTCGCTGCTCGCGGCCGAGGTGCCCTACCTCGCCGCGAAGTACGGGCTGTTCCCCAAGTACTTCGAGAAGACCAACGAGGCCAAGGTGCCCGTCAACGCGCTGCTGCTCACCAACATCATCGTGCAGGTGTTCCTGATCGTCACGATGTTCACGACGTACGCGTTCCAGCTGGCGCTCGAGCTCACCAGCGCGCTGACGCTGATTCCGTACCTGCTGGTCGCCGCCTACGCGCTCAAGCTCGCCTACACGGGCGAGACCTACGAGAAGGACGCCGGGCGCGCGCAACAAGGAGCTGATCATCGCCGGGATCGCGACGTTCTACTCGATCGCTGATGATCTACTCGGGCGGCCTCAAGTACATCCTGCTCTCGGCATTGATCTACCTGCCGGCCACGCTGCTGTTCTGGCGCGCCCGCAAGGATGCCGGTGCGCAGGTGTTCGCGAAGAGCGAGGCGGTTGCTGTTTGGGCTGATCGCCGTCGGCGCCGTGATCGCGCTCTGGTGCGCTCGCCACCGGACGGATCACCGTCTGACCGGTATCAACCTAGGGCCGGCGTCGCGGCATGACGCGACGCCGGTCCGCCTCCAACCCCTGACATGGAGCAACGGAAATGACTGACAAGACCCCTGCCTTCGGCGTCCACTCGGAAGTGGGCCAGCTGCGCCTCGTGATGGTCTGCGCGCCGGGCCGCGCCCACCAGCGCCTGACGCCCTCGAACAACGACCGGCTGCTGTTCGACGACGTGATCTGGGTCGAGACCGCCAAGCGCGACCACTTCGACTTCATGCAGAAGATGCGCGACCGCGGCATCGAAGTGCTCGAGATGCACAACATGCTGGCCGAGACCGTGGCGATCCCCGAAGCCAAGAAGTGGATCCTCGACAACCAGATCACCGCGAACGAGGTCGGCATCAGCCTGATGGCGGAGACGCGCGCCTACCTCGAGACGCTCGAGAACCGCGAGCTGGCCGAGACGCTGATCGGCGGCCTCTCGACCTACGACGTGCCGGACGACTTCGGCGGCGAGTCGCTGAAGCTGGCGCGCGAGGCGAATTCCGGCGTGGCGGAGTACCTGCTGCCGCCGCTGCCGAACACGCTGTACACGCGCGACACGACCTGCTGGATCTACGGCGGCGTGACGCTGAATCCGCTCTACTGGCCGGCGCGCCACGAGGAAACCATCCTCACGACGTCGATCTACAAGTTCCACCCGCGCTTCGCCGGCAAGGTGAAGGTCTGGTGGGGCGACCCGACCAAGCACTGGGGCCTCTCGACGCTCGAAGGCGGCGACGTCATGCCGGTCGGCAAGGGCATCGTGCTGATCGGCATGAGCGAGCGCACCTCGCGGCAGGCGATCGAGCAGGCCGCGGCGGCGCTGTTCAAGCACAAGGCGGCCGAGCGCGTGATGATCTGCGCGATGCCGAAGCTGCGCGCCGCGATGCATCTCGACACGGTGTTCACGTTCGCCGACCGTGACTGCGTGCTGCAGTACCCGGACATCATGGACCACGTGCAGACCTTCTCGCTGTATCCGTCGGACAAGCCGAGCGGCATCGAGATCCGCAAGGACGAGGGCCGTTTCGCGGAGGTCGTCGGCAAGGCGCTCGGCGTCAAGAAGATGCGCATCATCGAGACGGGCGGCAACGCCTACATGCGCGAGCGCACCCAGTGGGACAGTGGCGCGAACCTCGTGTGCGCGTCGCCGGGCGTCGTATTCGCCTACGACCGCAACACCTACACGAACGCGCTGCTGCGCAAGGCCGGCGTCGAGGTCGTCGAGATCGACGGGTCGGAGCTCGGCCGCGGCCGCGGCGGCGGTCACTGCATGACCTGCCCGATCATCCGCGACCCGGTCGACTTCTATCGGTGCGGCCGTTGCGGCGGGGCCGGTCCCGGCCGGCACCCGTTCTCGTGGCATCTGCGAACGGATGCGGGGCATGCATCCGATGGACAGTGCGACGGCATCGTGGCGGGAGCGGCCTCGGACGATCATGGCGCTGCTGCGCTGGTCCTCGCGATCGCCGGCGCGGTCGGCGTGGCGGCGAATGCCGCGGCGTCTGCCGCCGATGGCGTTGCAGCGGGGCAGCGAGCTTCTGGCCGCCGGCCAGCCGGAGGAGGCGAAGCAGGCGTTCGAGGAAGCACTGGCTGCGGACCCGAGCTCCGTCGAGGCCCACCTCGGACTGGCTCGGTCCTACTACGCCCTCGGCGAGTATTCGCGCGCCGTCATCGAGTTCGAGGCAGTACTGCGCTATGAAAACCTGCCGCGGGACTCGCAGTCGCAGGCGGAGACCTACGACCGCCTGGCGGCGGGATACGTCACGCGCGGTTGGGCGCCGTTCTTCTACGGCGAGACCGGCATCGGCAACTATCGCCAGAACAACACCGACTCCACGGACATCTTCGGCGGCGGCGGCAACCACGATACCTTCCTGCCGATTCGGGTCGGTGGCGGCTGGAGCACGGCGCTGACCGAGCGCCACTCGCTCAATGGAACGTTGGACTACCGCTTCCGCTGGTACGACGACAAGGACCGTCGCAACGATTCCGACTGGCGCTGGAACGTCAACCTGAGCCGCCCTGTGGACGACGACAGCCTGCGCTTCGGAATGCGCGGACGCGTGAGCTACCGGGGCGACGGTCAGCACCGCAACGACTGGGGCGTGTTCGCGACCTACGACCTCGGCTTCGGGCCGAACGACCGGCTCACCCTCGGCGGCGAGCTGCGTGAGCGCCGTTATCCGCGGGGGCCGCTGCGCGTCCGCACGCGCGACATCGCGGAGTTCACCGCCGGCTGGTCGCACTCGCTGGCGAGCGGCCGCACGTCCTTCGGGTTGGGCGGAGCCTTTGGCCAGGAGTGGGCCACGCAGGATCGCATCGACGGCGACAACACGTTCTGGAGCGTGAACGGCGAATTCGACCATTCTTTCATCGGACAATCTCGATCTGTTCCTCTGGGCGGAGTACGTCAACGAGGCCTTCGACGAAGAGCGGCCGGACTTCACGACCGACCCGGACCTGCTGCTCGAACGCACCGACGACCTCTGGTACGTGGGCGGCGGCCTGGTCTGGCGCTTTGCGCCGGGCTGGTCGCTGCGGCCGACGTTCGAGTACGACTACGAGGACAGCAACATTCCGGCGCTGACCTACAGCAAGACCGAGTTCTGGCTGACCGTCCGCAAGTCGCTCTAGACCTCGCGAGCCGCGATACCGCGAGCGGTTCCTTGGTCTGACGCGGCGATTCATGACATCACAACGGAGCAATCCGCCCGGATCGAGCAGCGCACGCTGACGCTCTCGCTCGTCGGCGTCGCGGTGCTCGCCCTCGGCAGCCTCGCCTGGGGCCTGGCGATCGAGTCCGACGTCGTGATCCTGAACGGGATCTTCTCGCTCGTCAGCCTGGTCGGCTCGGTGCTCTACCTCGTGGCGGCGCGGCTCGTGGCCCGGCCCGCCGACCGGCGCTTCCAGTACGGCTACGCGCACGTCGAGCCGCTGGTGAACGGGGTCAATGCGCTGCTGGTGCTGGTCGATCTGCGTGTACGCGTTCGTCAATGGCGTCGAGGGCCTGCGCTGCCGGCGGGGACGAGGTGGATGCCGCCAGCGTGGTCTGGTTCGGCGCCCTGACGGCCGTGGTGTCGCTCGCCATCGGCGGCTACGAACTGCGCGTTGCCCGCCTCACGGGCTCACAGCTGGTGCGCAACGACGGTCGGGAGTGGCTGCTCGACGCCGCCTTCAGCCTCGTGACGCTCGCTCGGCTTCGCGGCGTTGTTCGTGCTGCCGGAGCCGCAGCGACGCTCTGGGCACGGTATGCGGACAGCGTGCTCGTCATGGTGCTGGCGCTGCTCTTCCTGCCCGTGCCGATCAGCGTGCTCAGGCGCAGCGCGGCCGAACTGCTGCACATGGCGAGCGAGGACGACGCCATCACGGGCGCGTCGAGGCCGAGATGCGAGCCATTCGCAGCGAGCACGACATCCAGAGCCACAGCACCCACGTCGCCAAGATCGGGCGCTCGCACCTCGTCGAGGTCAACATCGTCGTCGGGCCCGGGTTCGCGCTCCAGACCGTCCCCGCGCAGGACGGGCTGCGCGAGCGCATCTGGGCGGCGGTGGGCCGACCGATCCACGAGGCGTGGCTCACCATCAACATCACCGCGGACCCGCGCTGGGCATGAACAGCGCGGCTCCGGGCATCGACCTTTCCGCGATGGGCAGCGGCCGTGTTTCCTGCGACAATCGCGCTGCATCGCGGATGGCCGCGGTCCGCGGCCCCAGGTCTCGATCGCGCTCGGTCGGCGCGCAGGCGCCGGAGGCCAACCCGATCCTGCCGTCGGCCGCCGATCGCAGGTGGCGGCCTGGCGGTCGCAACCATCCAATTCAATCTCAGGAGCATTGGCAATGAACTTTCGGTGGACAGCTCTCGCGTCGGTCGTCGTGCTCGGTGCCACGCTGGTCGCGGCGGACGCCATCGCGCAGGTCGCAGATCAGCTACGGCCGCATCACGGCGGTTCGTCAGGTCAACCTCGAGAACCAGGGCGCACAGACGGCCGGCACGCTGGTCGGCGGCGCGCTCGGTGTCGCTTCGGGCTCCGGACAGTCGCGCAGCAACCGCGCGCTGCGCGGCGTCGGCGGCGCGGCGGTCGGCAGCCGGCTGGCCGGCGCGGCCGGTTCGTCGACCGGCTTCGAGTACACGGTGCTGATCGGCGGTACCAACACGATCCGGATCACCACGGAGCAGGCGGGCCTGCGCGTCGGCGACTGCGTGTCGGTCGAGCGCGGCCAGTTCAACAACATCCGGCTGGTGCCGGACGAGCGTTGCGACGGCTGCCGCGGCTGCCGGCGCCCGGCCGAGCGACGTCGCCGCGGCCGACGCCTGCGAGGCCGCCAAGCAGCAGCTGCTCGATGCGAACACCGACGCGGAATTCGACCGCGCCGAGCGACGCATGCGCCTGCTGTGCGGTGACTGATCCGGTGCGTGCGTCCCGCGACGTGACGGCGATGCCGTCGCGGTCGCGGGGCGCACGCCGGCCCGGCGACCCGTGACAGCGAAGAACAAGCAATGACCGAAGACACGCCTGCCGGGATCCGGCCGCTGACCATGACGGAGGCGGCGATCCCGATCGTCGCGCTGATCGTGCTCGTCGGGCTGTCCTTCTACCTGTTCGGAGACGCCGGCGCGAAGGGACCGAACCAGGTTGCGCTGGTGCTGGCGGCGATGATTGCGCTGGTCATCGGGCGGCGGGCCGGCTACACGCTCGAGCAGCTGCGCGAGGCGGCGATCGCGAGCGTCGGTACCGGCGTCGGCGCGATCTTCATCCTGTTCGCGGTCGGCGCGCTGACCGGCGCCTGGGCCATGAGCGGCACGCTGATGGCCATGGTCTATTACGGCCTGCAGATCCTGAGCCCGCATTACTTCTACATGACCGACGGCGATCATCTGCGGCATCGTCGCGCTTCAGCATCGGCAGCTCGTGGACCGTGGCCGCGACGATCGGCATCGGGCTCGATCGGCATCGCCGTCAACATGGAGCTGAGCCCGGCGGTTACCGCCGGGGCCGTCATCTCCGGGGCCTATTTCGGCGACAAGTCCTCGCCGCTGTCGGACACGGCCAACCTCGCGGCCGCCGTCGGCGGCGCCGACCTGTACAAGCACCTGCGCGAGGTGCTGTGGACCTCGATCCCGGCGCTCGCGATCACGCTGACGATCTTCTTCTTCATGGGCTCGCCCGGCGACTTCGACGCGACCGAGAAGCTCGAGAGCATCCGCCAGACCTTCGACGTCTCGCTGGTGCATTTCCTGCCGCTCGTCGTCGTGATCGTGCTGGCGGCGCTGCGTTTCCCGCCGTTCACGACCATCATGATGGGTGCGCTCGCCGGCGCGGTGCTCGCTGTCGCGACGGCGCCGGAGCGGGTGATCGCCTTCGCAGCGGATCCCGACCTGTCGGCACCGCTCGCGCTGCTCAAGGGCGCCTGGCTGGCGCTGGCGAGCGGGTACACCTCCAGTACCGGCTACGAGGCGATCGATCATGCTGGCCTCGCGCGGCGGCATGGAGCGCATGCTCGACACCATCTGGCTGATCATCGTCGCGCTCGCCTTCGGCGGCGTGGTCGAGAAGGCCGGCGTCATCGAGCGCCTGATCGCGCCGGTGCTGGCCGCGGTCAAGTCGAACGGCGGCCTCGTCGCCGCGACGGTCGGCTCGACCGTCGCCACGAACGTGGTGACCGCCGACCAGTACATCGCCATCGTGCTGCCCGGCCGCATGTTCAAGGGCGCCTTCCAGAAGCGGGGCCTCGCCCCGGTCGTGCTGTCGCGGTCGCTCGGCGACTCGGCGACCGTGACCTCGGCGCTGATCCCCTGGAACAGCTGTGGCGCCTTCATGGCAGCTACGCTCGGCGTGGCGACGGTGGCGTACGCACCCTTCACGTTCTTCAACATCCTGAGCCCGCTGATCTCGGTCGCACTGGCATTCCTCGGCATCCGCATGCTGAAGGCGCCGTCGCCCGAATCGAGTTCCAAGTCCTGACCTTAGAAATTCAATCGAGGATCGCTGTATGAACAAGAGAATTTTCGTCGCTTCGCTGGCCGCCCTGGTGGTGTTTGCTTCCGGCTGTACGACCACGGGCTCGAGCTCGGGCGACCCGGCCACGCGCCGGCAGTCCATCGACTCGTCCGTCGACAACGCGCTCGCCAACCTGTACCAGCAGGAGCCGGGCTCCCGTGAGCTGGTGAACCGCGCCAAGGCCGTGCTGGTGTTCCCGGCCGTGCTGGAGGCGGGCTTCATCGTCGGCGCCTCGCGCGGCGACGGCGCGCTGCGCAAGGGCGGCAAGACCGTGAGCTATCACCGCACGACCGCGGGTTCGATCGGCCTGCAGGCCGGCGCCCAGTCCACGGCCATGTTCCTGCTGTTCATGACGGACGACGCGCTGCGCAGCTTCGAGAACAGCCGCGGCTGGACGGCCGGCGTCGACGCGTCGGTCACGATGATCTCGGTGGGCGCGAGCGCGCAGATGACCACCGCCACCGCGCAGCAGCCGGTCATCGGCTACGTGCTGTCGAACAGCGGCCTGATGGCGGGCGTGACGGTGGACGGGGCACGCATCACCCGCCTGGACCTCTGACGACTGCCCGGGGCGACCTGCCGATGAGCAGTCGCGGGCCGACGCCTGTGGGACTCTGGACCGCGGGCGTCGTCCTCTGTGTGATCACCTGTGTGTCCGCTGCGGCAACGGGCACGCCCGGTGCGGCCTGCCTCGGGATCGAGGACGAGGCACGCCGCCTCGCGTGCTTCGACGAGGCGATCGGTGCCGCCGTCCGGCAGGAAGGCGAGGGTGCTGTGATGGCGCCAGTCCCCGCGCCGGCGGGCGCCGCGAGTGGCGCCTCGGCCGGTGCCGGGGCGCCACCTGTGGCGAGCAGCGAGACGGGCCTCGCCTACGCGCGTGAAACGCCTCCGCCCGCGGGCCAGCTCATCGACACGGCCTGGGGATTCCTGCCCGACTCCGCGCAAGGCCTACGTCCGCCTGCACCAGCCGAACTACCTGCTGTTCGCCCGCTACACCACGGACGTGAACCGCGAGCCCTACGAGCCCCTGTTCGAGGCCTTCGCCGACGACTACGACTTCGAGGACGTCGAGGCGAAGTTCCAGCTCAGCATCAAGGGACGGCTCCTTACCACGGAGGACCGCCGCTGGGGCCTGTGGTTCGCCTACACGCAGCAGAGTCAGTGGCAGGTCTACGCCGGGGACATCTCGAGCCCGTTCCGCGAGACCAACTACATGCCCGAGTTGTTCGGCAGCTTCCGGCCCGGCGTCGAACTGGGCGGTTGGCAGTGGAACCTGCTCAACTTCGGCTTTACGCACCAGTCGAACGGCCGCGCCGACCCGATCTCGCGCAGCTGGGACCGGCTGTTCGTCGAGGGCGGCATCGAGCGCGGCAACCTCGTGCTGCTCGGCCGCGCCTGGGCGGTCGTCGGGGACGGGGAGGACAACCCCGACATCACCGACTACTACGGCTACACTGAGTTCAACGCGCTGTACCGTTGGCGCGAACAGAGCTTCACGCTCATGGCGCGCGGCAACCTCTCGACCGGCAAGGGCGCCGCCCAGTTCGGCTGGACCACCCGGCCGCTGCTCGGGCCGATTCGCGGCTACGTGCAGCTGTTCACCGGCTACGGCGAGAGCATGATCGACTACGACTGGAACCAGACGACGATCGGCGTCGGCGTGACGCTGAACGAGCGGTTCTGAGCGAGCCCCACAAAGTCGGCCTGGCACCGCGGTCGATGCGGTTGCCGGAGCCGCCCTCGAATCCTGTCCTGCAAACCCACGATCTGGAGCACCACTTCATGCTGCACGTAGACATTCCGACCCTGGCCGACCTCGAGGCCCTGATTCACGACCGCGGTCCGGCTCGTGTCAGTCTGTACCTCCCCACGACGCCGCTGACGCAGCAGGCGCAGGCCGATCGTATCGTGTTGAAGAATCTCACCGGGGAGGTACTCGCCCAGTTGACTGACCACGACAAGCGTGAGGTCCGGGCCCTTGAGGAGTTGCTGCTCGATCTGGTGGATGACGACGAGTTCTGGGCCGTGCAGGCCAACGGCCTCGCCGTGTTTGCCACCCCGTCGGGGCTGCGTACTTTCCGACTGCCCACGCGCTTGCAGCCGATGGCCGAGGTCAGCGACCGGTTCCATGTCAAGCCCCTGCTGCGCGTGGTGACCGTGCCGCAGTCCGGCTTCGTCCTTGCGCTCACGCCCGACAGCGTCAGGCTGGTCGAGGTCATGCCGGACATGCCTGCGTCTGCCGTCAAGGTCGCTGGCATGCCGAAGGATGCCGCCAGTGCCGCGGGCCGGGCATCGATCAAGGAGCGCTCGCCGAGTGGCCGCATTCAGGGCGCCGAGGGCATGAAAGTGCGCCTCGGCCAGTACGCGCGCAAAGTCGACCAGGCGCTGCGCGAGTTCCTGGCCGGACGGGACCTGCCCTTGATACTGGTTGCCACGGAGCCGATGCTGTCGATCTACCGGTCGGTGCAGTCGTATTCACGTCTCGCGGCGACCCCGGTTACGACGAATCCCGACACGATGAGCGATGGGGAACTGGCGGCCTCGGCACGCGCGGTGCTCGACCAGCTGTTCCGTGACGAGCTCGAGGGGATCCGCAGCCTGTTCGAGCAGCGCAATGGCGAGCGTCGTACGACGACCGACGTGGCGCAGGCGGCACGGGCGGCCACGTACGGTGCGGTGCAGAAGCTGCTGGTGGACATTGACGAAGTCCTGCCGGGCACGGTCGGCGAGGATGGCGAAGTCACTATGGCCAGCGGACCCAGCGCCGCGAGCTACGGCGTGGTGGACGAGATCGCCGGGCGTGCGCTGCTGACCGGCGCGCGGGTCCTCGGCGTGCGCCGCGAGGACATTCCCGGCGGCGGCAGCCTCGCTGCAATCCTGCGCTACGCGCTCTAGCGAACGGCGGCTGCAGCACTCCCCGGCATCGGCCCGGCTGGCCGGGCCGATGCCGGGCTGCGGCGGACCGGGTCAGGAACCCGCGCGACCGTACAGTTCGTCCAGCCCGCGGCGCAGCGCAGACGCCCACACGCCGATCGCGCGCCGCGCGTCCGCGGTATTGGTGACGCGGTTGGTGATGGTCCACATGCCGGCGCTGCGGCCGGTCTGCGTGTCGACCGCGCGGGCGAGCAGGGTGCCGGTCTCCGAGTCGCGCAATTCCACCACCAGGGTCATGCGTCCGGAGTCGGCGGTGTAGGTGCGGGTGCGGCCCGGCGCCGCGGTGTCAGGCGCGTTGATGAACAGGTTGATGATCGCCGGCGTGACGCGCAGGGTCTCCGGTCCCGGCTGATCGACGAGCTGGTAGCCGCCGCGCGCGAGCTCGTCGCGGAAGATCTCCCGGAACAGCTCGGCGAGGTCGCTCTTGATCGCCGCGACGTCGTCCGCGTTCAGGCGTGCCGACATGCTGCGCGTGCCGCGGTTCGGGTCCCAGTTGCTGTCGAAGCTGACCTGCACGGGGTCGAGCATGACGCTTCGGTAGGCGACGATCTGCGCGTCGGGCTTGACGAACACGGCGTTCAGCCGGGTATTCGGCTGGCGTACGAGCCCGTCCCACTCGGTGACGGCGTCGGTGCTGGCGCAGCCCGACAGGACAACCGCTCCCACCGCGAGCACGAGCGGCAGGACCTTGCGTATACGAGGCATGGCGAACTCCCGAAATTTGGTGTGGATGGCCGCCCAAACTGCGACGGCGCGCCATTATGCCGCAATCCAAAAGTTGCAAGTTGGGACCGGCCGCGCTAGGTTCCGGGCACTCTCAGTGGGGGCCGCGGCGTGACGTTCGGTTTGCAGTGGATCAGGCGACGGCAGCGGGGGCTGGCCCGGGCGGTGCTGCCGCTCGTCGCGCTGGCATGGCTGCAGGTCGCCGCGATCCCCTGCGTCGCCGCCCACGAGTCGGCCGGGCTCGTGGCCGCTTCCCAGCACGATTCCGCGGCTGCGCATGCCGCTCACGATCACGCTGGCCACGAGGGCACGGGCGATAGCGGGCACGGGGCGGCGGATGCGTCCAGCCACGGTCCGTGCCTCTACTGTCCGCCGGACCATGCCGCCCACGGCACTTCGAGCGAGGAGGGCGGCCGCTGTGCCTTCCCGCACGACCCGCAGGTCGATGCGCGAACCGCGAGCCTCGCGCTCGCGCCACCCGTCGCCTTCGTCTCGTTCGACTTCCTGTCCGAGCCGGCACAGGCCGGCACGTGCCGCGCGGCGGATCGCCCCGAGCCGGTTCCGCGCTGCTCCCTCACCGTCAGCTACTGCCGCTTCATCGAGTAGACCCGCCTCCGTTCCGGTCCATCGGCGGCGCTTGCCGCCTGTCTTTCCGGGAGGTGAGTCATGTCTCAGGCAATCGCGGCGCACGCATCGCGTCGCCTCCGTAATCAATCCCTGCCAAGGGCCCGCGTTCGATCGATCGCGCTGGTGCCGCTGGCATTCGCGTTGGCCGTCGCGGGCGTGGCCGCCACCCAGGACGCTGCAGCGCTGACGCTGGCCGAGGCCGAGCGCCTCGCGGTGGAGCGCGACGCCGTGCTGCGTCAACTGGCCTCCGAGTCCGTGGCGATGCGCGAGCGCGCCGTCGCCGAGGGGCAGCTCATGGACCCGAAGCTGCGCCTGGGCGCGGTGAACGTGCCGGTCGACTCCTTCAGCCTCGACGACGAGGACATGACCATGCTCGAGGTGGGCGTGAGCCAGGAGTTCCCGGCCGGCCGCACCCGCGAGCTCGCCCGCCGGCGCATGGAGCAGTCGGCGGTCGCGGCGGAGGCGGTGGCTGCCGACCGCCGCCTGGTGCTGCGGCGCGAAGTGCGGCGGGTGTGGACCGAGCTTGCCTATATCGCCCGGGCCCGCGAGCTTCTCGCCAGCCAGTCCGACTGGGTCGAGCAGATGCGCTCTGCCGCGCGCGCGCGCTACGCCTCGGGCCAGGGCAAGCAGCTCGAGGTGCTGCAGGCCGGGCTCGACGTCGCCATGCTTCGCGAGCAGCAGCTCGACCTCGAGCGCGACGAGGCGATGCGCCGCGCGCAGCTCGGGCGCTGGATCGGCGAGGAGCAGGCTGCCGGTGCAGGTCCGTTCTCGCTGCCGGCACGCGCCGCACTCGAGCCGCTCGCGGCGCTGGAGTCGCGCCTGCTCAGCCATCCAGCCCAGGTCGACTTCGAGCGGCGCATCGAGGCCGCGGACACCGGCGTCGACCTCGCGAGGCAGGCCCGCAAGCCGGGCTGGATGCTCGACCTCAGCTACGGGCTGCGCAGCGGTCGCATGGCGGACGGCGAAACCCGCGCCGACATGCTGAGCGCGATGGTGAGCGTGGACCTGCCGCTGTTCCGCTCCAGCCGGCAGGACCGCGAGGTGGCCGCCGCGCGCGCGGAGGCGCGCGGCCTGCACGAGATGCACGACGACCACCAGCGCGAGATGCGGGCGATGCTCGCGGAGGCCTGGAGCGTCGCGGACCGCACTGCCGAACTCGAGCGCTTCTTCGAGACCGAGCTGGTGCCGCTCGCCGAGCAGTCGGTGCAGGCGGCGCTGATCGCCTACCGTTCGAACCGCGTGATGGTGGACGAAGTGATCGTCGCCCGGCGGGTCGCGCTCGAGACCTGGCTCAAGCACCTGCGCCTCGTCGCGGACCGCGCCCAGGCCCACTACGACGTCGATTACCTCGCGGGAGGCCTGCCAAATGAATACTGACTTGCGCTCGAACCGCCGCGGCGCGCCCACGCGCGCGGGCACGCTGCTCGCGCTGGTGGCCGTCACGGCCCTCGTCGCTGCCTGCGGGCGCGACCAACCGTCGGAGCCGTCGGCCGCAGTGAAGCAAGAGACCGCGGCCGAGCACGCGCTCCGTCACGCCGATCCCCTGTATCGCTGCCCCATGCACCCGGACGTGGTGCGCAATGCACCCGGCCAGTGCCCGATCTGCGGCATGGACCTTGTGAAGGTCGAGCCGGAGCCGCCTGCTGCCGCGTCGACGGCGGCCACGCAGGGCGACCCGATCTACTACCGGCATCCGCACGATCCGAGGCGGACGTCACCGACGCCGCGCAAGGACGAGATGGGCATGGATTACGTTCCGGTGTTCGCCGATGCCGCGGGTCCGGAAGTTCGCATTTCGTCGGCCGTCATCAACAACCTCGGCGTGCGAACCGAGCCGGCGACGCTCGCGGCGCTGCCGCGCCGCGCCGCGACCACCGGTTA
This sequence comes from uncultured Gammaproteobacteria bacterium, assembly GCA_963712815.1. Taxonomy (GTDB): domain Bacteria; phylum Pseudomonadota; class Gammaproteobacteria; order Steroidobacterales; family Steroidobacteraceae; genus RPQJ01. The sequence goes on along the minus strand of CAVQJL010000010.1, from coordinate 67,224 downwards.
CGTGAGCTTCGACGACCGGCGCGTGCGACAGGTACGGCCGCGCGCCGAAGGGTGGATCGAGGGCCTGTCGGTGCGCGCACCGGGCGAGACCGTCGTCGCGGGGCAGCTGCTCTTCACCGTGTACTCGCCGATGCTCGAGAGCGCGCAGCAGGAATACCTCGACGCCCTGCGCATCGGCAACGCGGACCTCGTCGCGGCTTCGCGGGAGCGGCTGCGGGCTCTCGGCCTCGAGTCCGGCACCGCCGCGCGACTCGCGCGGGGCGACCGCGCCTCGGGACGCGTGCCGTTCCACGCGCCGGTGGCGGGCGTGATCACCGAACTCGCGATCCGCGAGGGCGCGATGGTGACGCCGGACATGACGGCGATGGCCATCACCGAGCTCGGTAGCCTTTGGGTGATCGCCGAAGTCCCCGAGTCGCAGGCAGCCTGGGTCGCCCCGGGCACGTCGGCCGAGCTGCGCTTTGCCTCGCTGCCCGGCGAGACGCTCGCCGGCGTGGTCGAGCACGTCTATCCGGAGCTGAGCCTCGAGACGCGCACCGTGCGGGCCCGCATCGTGCTCGAGCGGCCGCATCCGGCGATCCGCGCCAACATGCTCGCGAACGTCACGCTGCTGGGCGAGCCAGGCGCTGCGGCCGTGACCATCCCACGCAACGCGCTGATCCGCAGCGGCACGGAGGACCGCGTCGTCGTGGCACTGGGCGAGGGGCGATTCGTGCCGCGTCGCGTGACTGCCGGCGCCGAGAGCGGCGAGCGGATCGCGATCATGGACGGACTCGCGGCGGGCGAGCAGGTGGTCGTGGCCGGGCAGTTCCTGCTCGATTCCGAGGCCAACCTGCGCTCCGGCCTCGAACGCCTCGGCGACGAGCCGGCGAAGCCATGATCACAGCGATCATCCGTGCCTCGCTCGAGAACCGGGCGGTGGTGCTGCTGCTCTCGGCGATGCTCACCGCGATCGGCCTGTACTCCTTCCTGCGCACGCCGGTGGACGCGCTGCCGGACCTGTCGGACGTGCAGGTCATCGTGCGCACTTCTTACCCGGGCCAGGCGCCGCGCCTCGTCGAGGACCAGGTGACCTACCCGCTCACCACGGCCCTGCTGTCGGTGCCGGGCGCCACCGCCGTGCGCGGCTACTCGTTCTACGGCGACTCGTTCGTCAACGTGCTGTTCGCCGACGGCACCGACCCGTACTGGGCGCGCTCGCGCGTGCTCGAGTACCTGAGCCAGGCCGCGGCGCGGCTGCCGGAGGGAGTGCGGCCCGCGCTCGGGCCCGATGCCACCGGCGTCGGCTGGATCTACCAGTACGCGCTGGTGGACCGCAGCGGCCGGCACGACCTCGCCCAGCTGCGCTCGATCCAGGACTGGTTCCTGAAGTTCGAGCTGCAGGCGCTCGACGGCGTGGCCGAGGTCGCGACCATCGGCGGCATGGTGAAGCAGTACCAGGTGGTGGTGGACCCGCTGCGCCTGCGCGGCTACGGCCTCACGCTGATGATGGTCGAGCAGGCGATCCGCGCCGGCAACCAGGAGTCCGGCGGCTCGGTCGTGGAGATGGCCGAGGCCGAGTACATGGTGCGTGCCACGGGCTACGTGCGCAGCATCGAGGACCTCGAGCGCATCCCGGTGATGGTGGCGCCGGGCGGCACGCCCGTGCTGCTGCGCGACCTCGCCGAGGTGCGCATCGGCCCGGAGATGCGCCGCGGCATCGGCGAGCTCGACGGCGAGGGCGAGGTCGTGGGCGGCGTGATCGTCATGCGCAGCGGCGAGAACGCGCGCGAGACCATCGCGCGCGTCAAGGCCAAGCTCGAGGAGCTCCGGGCCGGGTTGCCGGCCGGCGTCGAGGTCGTCGAGACCTACGACCGCTCCTCGCTCATCCAGCGTGCCGTGGACAACCTCGAGCGAAAGCTCCTGGACGAGTTCGTGGTCGTGGCGCTGGTGTGCCTGCTGTTCCTCTTCCACGTACGCTCGGGGCTGATCATCGTCATCGTCACGCCCATCGCCGTGCTCTCGGCCTTCATCGTTATGCGCCTGCAGGGCATCAACGCCAACATCATGTCGCTCGGCGGCATCGCCATCGCCATCGGCACGCTGGTGGACGCGGCGATCGTCATGACCGAGAACGCCCACCGCAAGCTCGAGCGCGGCGTGCCGGACGGGCAGGGCCGGCTCGAGGCGATCTACGAGGCCTGCCGCGAGGTGGGGCCGTCGCTGTTCTTCTCGCTCATGATCGTCGCGCTGTCGTTCCTGCCGGTGTTCACGCTCGAGGCGCAGGAGGGCCGCATGTTCGCGCCGCTCGCCTACACCAAGACCTACGCGATGGTGGCGGCCTCGCTGCTGTCGATCACGCTGGTGCCGGTGCTGATCTACTACCTGGTGCGCGGGCGCATCCGGGCGGAAAGCGCCAACCCGGTGAACCGCGCGACGATGGCGGCGTACCGGCCGGTCCTGGCAGCTGGCGCTGCGCGCGCCGTGGACGGTGACGATCGTCGCGACGCTGCTCGTGGCGGCGACGCTGTGGCCGGCGTCGCGGCTCGGCACGGAATTCATGCCCGAGCTCGACGAGGGCGACTTCCTCTACATGCCGACCACGCTGCCCGGGCTCTCGACCGACGCCGCGCGTGCGCTGCTGCAGCAGACCGACCGGTTGATCCGCACGGTGCCCGAGGTGGAACGCGTGTTCGGCAAGGCGGGGCGCGCCGACACCGCGACCGACCCGGCGCCGATCGAGATGTTCGAGACCACGATCATGCTCAAGCCGCGCGAGCAGTGGCGGCCCGGCATGACGCCCGAAAAGCTCAAGGCCGAGCTCGACGCGCTGGTGAAGTTCCCGGGCCTTTCGAACGCCTGGGGCTACCCGATCAAGACGCGCATCGACATGCTCGCCACCGGCATCCGCACGCCGGTGGGCATCAAGATGATGGGGCCGGACCTCGCCGTGATCGAGGACCTCGGCCGGCGCATCGAGGAGGTCCTGCGCGACGTCGAGGGCACGACGTCGGTCTATGCCGAGCGCACCGCGGCCGGCCGTTACCTCGACGTGGACATCGACCGCGTGGCCGCCGCGCGCCACGGCCTCAACGTCAAGGACGTGCAGGACATCGTCGCGAGCGCGGTCGGCGGCATGACGGTGAGCTACACCGTGGAAGGGCTCGAGCGCTACCCGATCAACCTGCGCTATCCGCAGGCTTTCCGCGACTCGCTCGAGGCGCTGCGCGCGCTGCCCATCGTGGCGCCGACGGGTGCTCACGTCACGCTCGCCGACGTGGCGCAGGTCGAGGTGGCCGACGGACCCGCGATGATCCGCAGCGAGAACGCGCGGCCTTCCGGCTGGGTGTTCGTGGACCTGCAGGGCCGCGACCTCGGCGGCTACGTCGAGGAAGCGAGGCGGCGGGTGACCGAGGAGCTCGAGCTGCCGCCCGGCTACAGCCTCGCCTGGTCGGGGCAGTACGAATACCTCGAGCGTGCGGCGGAGCGACTGCGCGTGGTGGTTCCGCTCACCCTCGCGATCATCGTGCTGCTGCTGTACCTCAACTTCCGCAACGCGCGTGACGTGATGCTTATCCTCGGCACGCTGCCCTTCGCGCTGGTGGGCGGCGTGTGGCTGCTCTTTCTGCTCGACTACGACCTGTCGATCGCGGCCGCGGTCGGGTTCATCGCGCTCGCCGGCGTGGCGGCGGAGACCGGCGTGGTGATGGTGATGTACCTCGAGCACGCCTGGGCCGAGCGGCGGAGCGCGGCCGCCGCAGTGGGCCGCGCACCGACGCGCCTCGAGCTGCGCGAGGCGATCGTCGAGGGAGCTTTGCTGCGACTTCGCCCGAAGCTGATGACGGTGATCACCGTGATCGTGGGCCTGCTGCCGATCATGTGGGGCACCGGCACGGGCTCCGAGGTGATGCGGCGCATCGCCGCGCCCATGGTGGGCGGCATGGTGTCGGCCACCGTCCTCACCCTCGTCATCATTCCGTCGCTGTACCTGATCGTGAACGGCCGGCGACTGCGGCCGGCGTAGAATCGCGCCATGAGTGACCCCGGCAACGACGCACACGACTGCTGCCACGCGCCGGCGGAAGCGGCAAAGCCTGCGCCGCCCGCTGCGCACGACTGCTGCCACGCGCCTGCGCCGCCGGCTCAGGCTGCTCACGAGGGCTGCCACCCGGGTGCCGGCGCGGCGCCCGCGGCAGTGGCGGGCGCAGGCGCGGCCTACGTCTGCCCGATGTGCCCCGGCGTCGGCAGTGCCGTGCCCGCCGCCTGCCCGAAGTGCGGCATGGCGCTCGAGCCGGCGCTGCCCCGGGCCAGCGCCGGGGAGGATCCCGAGCTGCGCGACATGCGGCGGCGGTTCTGGATCGCCGTCGCGCTCACCGTGCCGCTCGTCGCCGTGGCGATGGCGGACATGGCCGGCCTCGCGAGCGGTGCGCTCGCGGGACGCTCCGCCGCCTTCCTGCAGCTCGCGCTGGCGACGCCGGTCGTCCTGTGGTGCGGCTGGCCGCTGCTCGAGCGCGGCGCCCGCTCGCTCGTGACGCGCAGCCTGAACATGTTCACGCTCATCGGGCTTGGCGTTGCCGTCGCGTACGGGTTCAGCGTGGTCTCGACCGTTGCTGCCCGGCTTCGTGCCTGAGGCGATGCGGCATGGCGGGCAGTCGGCCCTTTATTTCGAGTCCGCCGCCATGATCGTCACCCTTGTGCTGCTCGGGCAGGTGCTGGAACTGCGGGCGCGCCACCGCACCGGCGAGGCGCTGCGCGCGCTGCTCGACCTCGCTCCGAAGGAGGCATTGCGCATCGGCGCGGACGACGTCGAGGCCTTGGTCCCGCTGGCGGAGCTGCGCGCCGGCGACCGTCTGCGGGTCCGGCCGGGCGAGAAAGTCCCGGTGGACGGCGTCGTGCTCGAGGGACGGGCGAGCGTGGACGAATCGATGGTCACCGGCGAGTCGCTGCCCGTCGCCAGGGCGGCCGGCGATGCGGTCATCGGCGGCACCCTCAACGGCACGGGCGGGTTCGTGATGCGGGCCGACCACGTCGGCGCCGACACCCTGCTCGCGCGCATCGTGCAGACCGTGGCAGAGGCGCAGCGCAGTCGCGCTCCGGTGCAGGGGCTCGCGGATCGCGTGTCCGGCTGGTTCGTGCCGGCGGTGGTCGCCGTCGCGGTGCTGGCCGCGATCGCCTGGATGACCGTCGGGCCGGAGCCGCGGCTGGCGCACGCCATCGTCGTCGCCGTGAGCACGTTGATCATCGCCTGCCCCTGTGCGCTCGGCCTCGCCACGCCCATGTCCATGACGGTTGCGATGGGGCGGGGCGCGCAGGCGGGCGTGCTGTTCCGCAGCGCCGAGGCGCTCGAGCGGCTGCGCGACGTGGACACGGTGGTGCTCGACAAGACCGGCACGCTCACGCTCGGCCGCCCCGAGGTGGTCAGCGTGATCCCGGTCGACGGCGTCGCCGAGTCCGAGCTGCTGCGTTTCGCGGCGAGTCTCGAGCAGGGCAGCGAGCATCCGCTGGCGGGGGCAATCGTCGCGGCGGCGCACGCCCGCGGCCTGCGGCTCGGGCGCAGCTACGGATTCCAGGCGATGGCCGGCAAGGGCGCGCTCGGCGTGGTGCAGCTGCGCGACGTGGCCGTGGGCAACGGCGCGCTGATGGCGGAAGCGGGCGTGGACGCAGCGGTGCTCGAGCCCGAGGCGCAGCGCCTGCGGGAGCTCGGCCAGACGGTGGTCTTCGTCGGCGTCGACGGCGTGCCGGTGGGCCTGCTCGGCGTGGCGGATCCGCTCAAGCCCGAGGCCTGGGAGGTGATCCAGCAGCTCAAGGCCGACGGGCGCAGGCTCGTGATGCTGTCGGGCGACCACGAGGCGTCGGTGCGCGCAGTCGCCGGCCAGCTCGGCATCGACGAACTGGCCGCCGGAGCGCTGCCGGACGAGAAGGCCGCGCGCGTGCGCGAGCTGCGTGCGGCGGGACGGATAGTCGCCATGGTCGGGGACGGCATCAACGACGCCCCGGCGCTCGCCGAGGCCGACGTCGGCATCGCGATGGGGGCCGGCACCGACATCGCCAAGCAGACGGCGGGCGTGACGCTCGTCAGTGGCGACCTGCGCGGCCTCGCGCGGGCCCTGCGACTGAGCGAGGCGGCGATGCGCAACGTCGGCCAGAACCTCGCGTTCGCGTTCGGCTACAACGCCCTCGGCGTCCCGCTCGCGGCCGGCGTCCTCTATCCCTTCATCGGGCTGCTGCTCACCCCGGCCTTCGCCGCCGCGGCGATGTCGCTGAGCTCGGTGAGCGTGATCGGCAATGCCCTGCGCTTGCGCTCGGTGCGCATCTGAGATCCCGGCAAGGCTTCGAGAAAGCCGTCTCAAGCTGCTGATCTAAAAGAAAAACACACGGCACTGACGCCGGCCGGTCATACGCCGTACGCATCCTTCGCCCGTCGCAGCACGGGAGGGTTCGGGCAATGGCCGGCACGGCGACCGTTCGAGTCTGGCAGCGCGTCGATCGCGCGGAGCGGGCTCCGTGCCTGCACGTAAACCGCGGCTGTCACCGCCCGAACCTGCGACGTTTCTTCGTGGCCGTGAGCCGCCTCCGCGACGGGATCGCCGGGTACGCGCTCACGGCTGCCCCCAAGTTGCGCTTCTGGCCGACCTGAGTCTCGACCGGTACCATCGCCGCCAACGCCCCTCGGGCTGGCACGGCGATCCCCGGCGACCCCATGACCCGCACCCTCGACGGCGACCCGCGTCGCGACGGCTATCGCATGCCCGGCGAATTCGAGCGGCACTCGGGCTGCTGGATGCTGTGGCCGGAGCGTCCCGACAACTGGCGGCTCGGCGGCAAGCCTGCGCAGCAGGCGTTCGTCGCGGTGGCGGGCGCCATCGCCGGCAGCGAGCCGGTCTCGGTCGGCGTGTCGGCCGCGCAGTACGCGAACGCGCGGCGACTGCTGCCGCCGGCCGTTCGCGTGGTCGAGCTGTCGAGCAACGACGCGTGGATGCGCGACGTCGGTCCCACCTTCGTCGTCAACGACCGCGGCGGCGTGCGCGGGGTGGACTGGATTTTCAACGCCTGGGGCGGCCTCGATGGCGGGCTCTATTTTCCGTGGGATCGCGACGATGCCGTCGCGCAGAAGGTGCTCGAGATCGAGGGCCGCGACCGCTACCGCGCGCCGTTCGTGCTCGAGGGCGGCGCGATCCACGTGGACGGGCAGGGCACGCTCGTCACCACCGAGGAGTGCCTGCTCAACCGCAACCGCAATCCCGGTCTTTCCCGCGAGGACATCGAGCGCCTGCTGCACCGGTATCTCGGCGTCGACGTGATCGTGTGGCTGGATCGCGGCGTCCACGAGGACGAGACCGACGGCCACGTGGACAACCTCTGCGCCTTCGTGAGGCCGGGCGAGCTGGTGCTCACCTGGACCAACGACCGCAGCGATCCGCAGTACGAGATCTCGCGCGACGCTTACGAGCGGCTGATGCAGGCGCGCGACGCGCGGGGCCGGCGCTTCGAGGTGCACAAGCTCCTCCAGCCGGGGCCTTTGCAGCTCACCGCCGAGGAGGCGGCCGGCGTGGACGCGGCCATGGGCTCGAAGCCCCGCGAGGCCGGCGCGCGGCTCGCCGGGTCGTACGTCAACTTCTACCTCGGCACGAAGCGCGTGGTCGTGCCGCTGCTCGATCCGCGACGCGACCGCGCCGCGCTCGGCCGGCTCGCGGCGCTGTTCCCGGGCCGCGAAGTCGTGGGCGTGCCGGGCCGCGAGATCCTGCTCGCGCGGCGGCAACGTGCACTGCATCACGCAGCAGGTCCCGGCGGGCCGCGCTCGTCGCCGCACCGCCGCCGCGGCGCGCGGCCGCTGAGGCCGGCGTCCGGCATGCTGCACGAGGCCCTGAGCGGCCGGCGCCTGACCAAGCTCGAGTACGGCCACGAGCTGCCCAAGCTGCAGGACCGGCTGCTCGACGCGCAGTTCGAGCTTGCGCAAGTCGAAGGCCCGGGCCGTCGCGATGATCGTCACCGGCATCCCGGGCGCCGGGCGCAGCGAGGTCGTGAACGAGCTGCTCGGGTGGCTCGATCCGAAGTTCGTCGCGGTGTACGGCTTCCGCGAGCCCAACGAGGTCGAGCGCCAGCGGCCGCCGCTGTGGCGCTACTGGCGCGTGATGCCTCCCAAGGGCCGTATCGTGATCCTGCACGCCGGCTGGTACGGGGACTTCCTCGCGGCCTCGGTGCGCGGGACCGAGCGGCCGGCCGGCCGTGTCCGCCGCGACGTCGAGCGCATCCGGCGCCTCGAGCAGATGCTGGTCGCCGACGGCGTCGCCGTCGTCAAGGTGCACCTGCACGTGGGCCCCGAGCTGCAGCAGCGGCGCATCCGTCGCCTGTTCAAGGACCCGACCACGCGCTGGCGCGTGACGGCCGAGGACCACTGGGCCGTGCGGCACTACGCCCGCGTCGAGCGCGTGCTCGAGCACTGCCTCGAGGTCACCGAGCAGCCCTGCGCTCCGTGGCACGTGGTGGACGGCACCGATCGACAGCATCGCGCCCTCGAGGTCGGCAGGACGCTGCTCGCGGGCATCGAGGGAGAAGCGGGCCGCCGCGACAAGCCCGCGCTGCCGGCGGCGGCGGTGTTGCGGCGTCGCGCCGCTCGCGTCCGCCTCGTCACGAACCGCCGCGGCGAGCGCGTCGCCGAGGAGGACTACGACCGCCGGCTCGAGGACCTGCAGGGCCGGCTCGCGCTGCTGTCGAGGCGCCGCCGCTTCGCCAGGCATTCCGTGGTGGCCGTTTTCGAGGGCATGGATGCATCCGGCAAGGGCGGGGCGATCCGGCGCATCACGGCGGCGCTCGACGCCCGGCAGTACCGCGTGGTGCCGATCTCGGCGCCGTCGGCCGAGGAACTTGCCCGGCCGTACCTGTGGCGCTTCTGGTTCCACATGCCGCCGCGGGGCAACTACACGATCTTCGATCGTTCGTGGTACGGGCGCGTGCTGGTCGAGCGGGTGCGCGCTCTGGCGGCGCGCGCGGACTGGCAACGCGCCTACGGCGAGATCAACGAGTTCGAGCACGAGCTCGCCGAGCACGGCGTCGTCCTCGCCAAGTTCTGGCTGTCGGTGAGCCCCGACGAGCAGATCGCCCGCTTCACGGAGCGCAACCGCAACCCGCTCAAGCGCTTCAAGGTCGATCCCGAGGACTGGATCAACCGCGAGCAGTGGGACGACTACCAGAAGGCCGCACGGGACATGATCGCGCTGACCGACACCCGCCACGCTCCGTGGGCGATCGTGCCTGCCAACGACAAGCGCCACGCCCGCCTCGAGGTGCTTCGCGGGCTGTGCGACCGGATCGAGGCGGCTCTCGGCTGAGCGGGCGCCGCGCCCGGTGCCCGACGCCCCTGCGCGGCGAAACGGACGTCGGTCAGGTCGCGGGCTTCACGTTGGCGTTGAGCCTGAACAGATTGCCCGGGTCGTACTTGGTCTTGAGCGCGACCAGCCGCCCGATGTTGCCCTGGTAGTTCTCGTCCACCTGGCGCTGCGGCTCGTTCGCGACCTCGATCGGTGTAGTAGCCGTCGGTGAAAGGCTCGAGCTTCGACCAGTAGTTCGTCCGTACGCGAATGCGGCGCGCCGTCGCGTCGATGTTCCAGCTGACGACCGTCGAACAGGTTGAGCCGCGAGGAGCGATGCGGGAACGCCGTCGCGTCCTGCGCGACCCGACCGATCGCGCCACCCGAGTGCTGGAAGAACGTCGCCGTGAAGCGACCGGGATCCGGCTGGAAGCCGTCGAACAGGGCCGCCACGAGTTCCGGCGGGAAGTCGTTGATGAAGCCCGACTTGAGGTACGTCGCCGAAGTTGCGGGCATCGGTGCTGGTCCTGGGAGCGCTGCAGCGCCTACGTAGTCGACGGGACCGATCGTGTCGTTGAGCGGCGTGCCGAGCTTGCGCAGCGGCGCGAGCACGCGCTCGGCGTCGCCCGGCGGTCCCGAGTAGCAGACCGGATCTCGAAGATGCCCGGCGTCCCCGCCCGGCGGCGAGTGCATGACGGCATCGCAGTACAGCGTCGTCCGGCGCGGACGAGCGTAATCCGGAGTAGAAATCCAGCAGCTCGCGGGCACGCGCGATCGGGAACACGATGTCGCCGCCGATCACCTGCCGCTGCATCGGGTGCAGGCGGAACTCGAACGTCGGTCACCACGCCGAAGTTGCCGCCGCCGCCGCGCACGCCCCAGAAGAGGTCCGGGTTCTCCTGCGCGCTCGCGTGCAGCAGCCGGCCGTCGGCGGTGACGATGTCGACGCCGAGCAGGTTGTCGAGTGCGAGCCCGTAACGCCGCGCCAGGCGGCCGAAGCCGGCGCCGAGCGTGAGTCCGCCCGACGCCCGGTGTGCGAGACCGTGCCCGCGGTGGTCACGAGGCCGAGCGACATCGTCTCGTGGTCGAGCTCGCCGAGCAGGCTGCCGCCGGCGACGTAGGCGATCGCGTTCCGACGGGATCGACGCGCACGCCGCGGAAGCGCGACAGGTCGATCTGCAGGCCGCCGTCGCAGGTCGACTTGCCGCCGTAGCTGTGGCCGCCGCACTTCACCGCGAGCAGCAGCGCGTTCGCGCGCGCGAAGTCCACCGCCGTGCGCACGTCGGCCGGTCCGCTCGGCTGCACGACCAGCGCGGGATGCTTGTCGATCGATGCGTTGAGCACGCGCCGCGCCTCGTCGTAGCCAGGCTGGCCCGGCAGCAGCAGTGCGCCGCGCAGGCTGGCGCGCAGTTCCTCGACGGCACCCTTGGCGAGCGTGACCCTGGCGCCACTCGCCGGTCACGGCCTCGAGGTCGGTCGCAACGGGCGCGAGCGCGGCCAGCGCACGATGGCTGGCGAGCGAGGTCGCGACGGCAGCCGCCAGCGACGACCTGAAGAAGTCACGTCGGTTCATGGCTCCCCCTGCGGACGTTGTAGTTGTGGTGCCCGCGAGGATACGCCCGGCCACGCCGATGAACCAAGCGAGGCGAAAGCCGCCGACGAAGCCGCGAGTCAGGCGTGCGGGGCGATCGGACCGCGACGGCGCCGGGCACGCCAACCGAGCGCGGCCGCGAGCGCCAGGGCGAGCAGCGGATCGAACGTCCCGCCACCGCCGCCTCTCGATACACCGCCGGGGTTCGGCACGGGAATTGGCGCGGTAGGCGGCGTCACGGCGCGCACCTGAACCGTCGCGTCGGTCGAGTCGCTGCGGCCCGCGTCGTCGGTCACCGTGAGCCGCACGACCACGGTCATGGCCGTGCCGGGCGCGACGAACGACGTCTGGCTGCCGGTCACTGCCGAGAGCGCGGTCGCGCCGGTCACGAGCGACCACTCGTAACCGCTGATCGTCCGGCCGTCCGCGCCGAGGCTGCCGTTGCCCGTCAGCACCACGGTCTCGCCGGGACCGGCGGTGGACGGCGCCGACACGATGGCCACCGGGCGCGACGCGGCCTCGATCGCGCCTGGCGCGTGGGCGAGCCCCGCGCCGCAGGTCGATGTCGTGCAATTGCATTCAGACAGCTGCGGGTCGGTGGACGACTCCGGTATCCGGCAGGTCGGTACGTTCGGGTTGGACGAGGCGGGAAAGGGCGCTGCCGTCGCCTTCAGTCGCTCGGTGAGCTTGCCCGGCGTGAGCTTGCCGTTCACGGAGTACATGAGCGCCGCGATTCCCGAGACGATGGGCGCGGCGAAACTCGTGCCGACGTTGAAGTCGCTTACCCGGTCTGTGTAACCGTTCTCGGCCGGCGTGGTCGTGCCGAGGTTGGTGGTCGTGTCGAGCGAGTAGAGGCACGGCTCGCCCGCGCCGACGTTGACGCAGTTGCCGCCCGGCGCCGCAATCGTCACGTCCGGGCCGAGGTTCGCGAACCCGACCTTGGTGCCGACGTGCCGCACGCCGGTCACGCTGACCACGCCCTGGCAGTTGGCGGGCTGGTCCGCCGCCGAGCCGTCGTTGCCCGCCGACACGACCACGGTCACGCCGCGCGCCGTGATCTCGTCGATGGCCGACTGGTAGGCGCGCGAGCAGGCGCCCTGGCCGCCGAGGCTCAGGTTCAGCACGCGCGCAGGAGTGGGGTTTTCAGGTGCGCCCGACTGCGCGAGACCGGCGGCCCAGCGCATGCCGGCGATGATGTCCGAGGTGAGGCCGCCACACTTGCCGAGCACGCGCACCGGCAGGATGCGGTTGCTCCAGCCGACGCCGGCGATGCCGGTGGCATTGTCGGTGAGCCCGGCCAGCATCCCGGACACCCGCGTCCCGTGCCAGGAACTGCTCGCGACCGGGCAGTCCTCGAACAGCGAGGTCGTGCGGTCCTGCGAGGAAATCCAGTCGCCCGGGTCGGAAGGGTCCGGGTCCCAGCCGTCGCCGTCGTTGGCGGTCCGCGCCGAGCCGCCCGAATCGGCGCTCACGAAGTCGCGGCCCGGCAGCAGCTTGCCGCCGTCCGCGGCCGGCAGCAGGTCCGGGTGATCGAAGCGGACCCCCGTGTCGATGACCGCGACCACGACCGACGGCTCGCCCGTGGTCAGGTCCCAGGCTGCCACGGCGTCGACCGCCGAAGCCGTCGGTCCGTCGATGCCGTGCCCGCTCGCGTGCAGGAACCACTGCCCGGGAAATCCCGGATCGTTCGGTATCCGGTGCGGATGCATGCGGGCATCCGGCTCGGCGAACTCGACCGCCGGGTCCGCCTGCAGGCGCTCGAGCGTGGCCCCCAGGGAGTCGCCCGGCGCGGCACGCTCGACGACGACGACGTGCAGGTCGCGACCGAGACGGTTGACGCTTCGAGCCTTCAGCCCGGCACGCCGCCCGAGGTCGCCCACCGGATCCGCGGCCACCTCGATCGCGGGTTTCTCCCGGCGCGGGGTGGGTGCCGCGGGCCGCAGCTTGACGATCACACGGTCGCTCGCCGGCCGTTCCGCCTCGCGGCCGGCAAAGGGATCGAGCTCCTGCGCGACTGCCGATGGCCCGCCGGCGAGCGCGGCAGCGGCGAGTGCGGGCACGAGCGAGCACAGACAATTTCTGCGTCAAGTTCACGTCCGGAGATTCGAGCGCGGGACCTGCCGGGATTCTACGTCTGGCCGGCGGCGACGCGGCGGCCAGACGTCACAGGTCTAGAAGCCGAATCGACACCCGTCCGTACACGTAGCGGCCCGAGCGGCCGAACGGCGAGTAATTCGAGAACGGCGTGTTACCGGTCCCGTTGCGCGCGACCGGGAACGCGTCCGGGTACTCGTCGAACAGGTTCTCCGCACCGAGCGCGACGCGGATGCGGTCGGTCGCGTCGAAGCGCGCCTCCAGGTCCACCAGCGTCGCCGCGCCGAGTTCGAAGTCGAGGGCGGCCGAGGTGCCCGGGTCGAGCGCCTCGCCGTAGCGCGTGACGCGCGCCGTGGCGCCGAAGCGGTCCAGGCTCCAGCTGGCGATTGCGGCGTACTTGTCGCTCGGGTTGCCGTCCTCGAACGTGAGGACGTTCACCCGGGCGAACAGCGGCGGCGGGGGCGCCAGCGCGTCGAGTTCCTGCGTGGTCGGCACGCGGGTGACGTCGGTGTCGTTCCAGTTGGCGACCAGCGTGAAGTCGAACCTGCCGGCACTCGCGCTCACCCAGGGCCAGTTCACGACCACGTCCACGCCCGTCGTCTCGGTGTCCACGCCATTGATGAAGAAGCGGCCGCCACCGACGCCGACGAAACCGAGGCTCTCGAGGTATTCGCGCACGTTGGCCTGCGTGAGATTCTCCGACAGCACGATGCGGTCGTCGATGTCGATGCGGTAGGCGTCCACGGTGATCGTGACGTCGGCGAAGCGCAGCACCGCGCCGAGCGAGAAGTTGACCGACTCCTCGGCGTCGAGCGGCTTCGCGCCGAGGGCCTCCGCCACCGGGTCGTCCACCGGGAAGGTCGCGATGTCGAACGGCACGCCGTTGATGAAGTTGGTCGAGGTGGTCGCGAAGTACTGCTGCTGCAGCGACGGCGCGCGGAAGCCGTTCTGCACCGAGCCGCGCAGCGCGAACGACCCGGTGAAGTCGTAGCGGCCGGCGAGCTTGCCGGAGAGGTTGCTGCCGAAGTCCGAGTAGTCCTCGACCCGCAGCGCCACCGATCCGAGGAATTTCTCGGTCAGGTTTGCCTCGATGTCCACGTAGGCGCCCACGGCGGTGCGGTCCTCGTCGACTGCGTTGGCAGGCTGGAAGCCGGGGAACACCTGCGCGCCCGAGGCGGTGGGATTGCCGTTCGGCAGCAGCACGCCGCCGTTGCGCCAGGAATCGGGTTCGCCCGCCGAGATCGAGTAGCCCTCGGTGCGCGCCTCGATGCCGGCGGCGACGTTGAGTGGCGAGGCGAGCCCGCCGACCTCGTACCGGCGCACGCCCGAGAAGTTGAACACCAGCTGGTCGTAGTCGAATCCGCCGGCGTCGAACCGGGTCTTGCTCGCGGGCCCGAGCGAGCGGTTGAGGGTCTGCTCGATCGTGAACTCCATCTCGTTGAAGCCGTACACCAGCGAGCTGTCCATCTGCCACTCGCCCCAGGCCCAGTCGATCGCCGGCGGCGAGGCTGTAGTCGGTGACCTCGGGCGCGATGATCGGCAGGAATCCGTCCGGGTAGATCTCGACGACGTTGCGGTCGTCGAGCGCGCGACGGAAGAAGCCGGCCGAGCGCGCTTCGCGGTCCTGGTAGCTCGCCCAGCCGTACAACCGGGCGCCGTTCGCGAGGTCGTAGCCGGCGTTGGCGAAGAAGCGTGAACTGGTCGAGCTCGGGCTCGCCATACCAGGCATTGAAGCGGCCGATGGTCTGCTCGCGCGGGTCGAAGGCGCCGTTCACGCAGCGGGTACTGCTGGCGGAAGTCCCAGCCGCTGCGCTCGGTGCGCGACTGGTCCTTGTACTCGCCCGTCAGCGTGAGAAAACCCGACGTCGCCGAGCGCGAAGCCCTTCCAGCCGTGCACGGTGAAGGTCTCGCCGTCGGAGACGCTGCGGTCGATGCGCGACTTCGCAGACCAGGTCGCGCCGGCCGGCGGGGTGCCGGTGGGCGTCGTGTAGCTCGACTCGCGCTGGCCGTACAGGGCGGTGAGGTCGCCGCCCTCGCGCGTCGTCGCGCAGCCGGACGTTGATGACGCCGGCAATGGCGTCGGAGCCGTACTGCGCCGAGGCGCCGTCGCGCAGCACCTCGATGGAGTTCACGGCCGCCGTCGGGATCGTATTGAGGTCCACGGCGGCCGCACCGCGTCCAATCGTTCCATTGACGTTGACAAGCGAGGAGGCGTGGCGCCGCTTCGAGTTGAGCAGCACCAGCGTCTGGTCGGGCGACAGGCCGCGCAGCGTCGCGGGGCGGATGGTGTCCGTGCCGTCGGCGAGGCCGGGCCGCGGGAAATTGAACGAGGGCAGCGCGATGGACAGCGCCTGGTTGAGCTCGGTGACGCCCACGTTGGCGAGCGCCTCCGCCGACGACGATGTCCACCGGTACGGCGGTTTCCAGTGCCGAGCGATCCGCAACGCGCGTGCCGGTGACGATGATGTTCTCGAGGTCGTCGTTCGAGGCCTGCGCCACGGCAGCCTGGGTGGCCGTGGCCGCGAGCACGCCCGACACGATGCGCGCCAGCATCCGGCTCGATTCGTTGCTCATTCGCATCTCCCTCACTAGAGCGCCGTGCCAGATGCACGGCGCAAACGTCGCGATTACGCAACAGTCGGAGCTGATCGTCAAACGAGGCCATGACGCGGGCTCTCCGGCCGGGTTCCGGAGGGACGGTGTGCCTCGTGGTTGAGCGGATCGGCCCCGCTGCGGCACAGTGCCGCCTGCCAGTCCGATCTGAAGGATCCATTGCCGTGAGCCCATTGCTGCGCGCCGTCGAGGCCGACATCACCACGCTGCCGGTGGATGCCATCGTGAACGCGGCGAACAACTCGCTGCTCGGCGGCGGCGGCGTGGACGGCGCGATCCACCGCGCTGCGGGACCGGGCCTGCTCGAGGAGTGCCGCGCGCTCGGCGGCTGTCCGACCGGCGAGGCGCGCATCACGGGCGGGCATCGGCTGCCCGCGCAGTTCGTCATCCACACGGTCGGGCCGGTCTGGCACGGCGGGCAGCACGGCGAGAGCGGGCTGCTGGCGTCGTGCTACCGCCGCTCGCTCGAACTCGCGGCCGGGCACGGCCTGCGAAGCCTCGCCTTTCCGTGCATCAGCGCGGGCGTGTACGGCTACCCGGTGGAGCAGGCCGCCAAGGTCGCGATTGCGGCCGTGCGCACGGCACTGGCGGACCTGCCATCGATCGAGTCGGTGACGTTCTGCTGCCATTCGACCCGGGATCTCGCGCTCTACGCGCGCCTGCTCGGCGCCGTGCCGTCCGGCGATCCGGCCGGGCGGCGGATTGGTGACTCCGGCGCCGGCGACTAAGATGCCCCGAGCGGACGGTACGCGGCACGCGCGGCACCGCCCGAATGAAAACCGCAGGCCTGCACAGGAGTGCCGCTCATGAATTCGCTCTTCGCCGGCGTGTTCGCCGTGTACCTGTTCATCGTGCTGTTCATGCTCGTGGTCGGCCCGCTGCTCATGCTTTGGGAGCGCCGGCGGCGACGCGCCGGCGGCGGGAAGCCGGGCGCGGGCCGCGGCGCATGACCGGGACGGACACGGCGCTCGTGAGTGCAGCGGCCGGCGACGCCCGCCGCCATCGACTGCTGCTCGACCCGGACACCCGCGTCACCTGTCCGCACTGCGAGCGCGAGTTCGGCCTCGGCGAGGGCTTCGCGAAGCGCTCGCTGGAGGCGCTGGCGAAGGCGAGCGCGGAGGCGCTCGCGGGTGAGCGCCAGTCGGTCGAGACCGAACTCGGGCGACGCCTCGCGCGCGAGGCCGCAGAGCGCCAGCGGCGCGTCGAGGAGGAACTCGCGGCGCTGCGGCAGTCGCTCGCCGACAAGGCCGGGCAGGTCGCGGACCTGCAGGGCCGGGAGCTCGAGCTGCGCCGGGAGAGTGCCCGGCTCGAGGAGGCGCGCCAGGCGCTCGAGCTCGAGACCCAGCGGCGCCTCGATGCGCAGCGACGCGAGATCGAGGACCGCGTGCGGGCGGGCGAGGGCGAACGCGCACGCCTGCGCGAGGCCGAGTTGCAGAAGACCATCGACGACATGCGTGCGCGCCTCGAGGAGGCACAGCGCAAGGGCGCCCAGGGCTCGCAGCAGCTGCAGGGCGAGGTGCTGGAACTGCTGCTCGAAGAGCAGCTCGGGCAGGCCTTTCCGCTCGACGTGATCGCCGAGGTCAGGAAGGGCGCGCGCGGCGGCGACGCGCTGCACACGGTCATCAGCCGATCGGGGCAGGCGGCGGGTGCCATCCTCTGGGAGGCCAAGCGGGCGCAGAACTGGGGCGCCGGATGGCCGTCGAAGCTGCGCGAGGACATGCGTGCGGCGGGCGCGGAGGCGGGCGTGGTCGTCACGACCTCGTTCCCGGCCGAGTGGCCGCCGGGTCAGCCCTTCGGCCTGCACGAGCACGTCTGGGTGAGCTCGCCCACCGCGGCCGTGCCCCTAGCCAGTGCGTTGCGCGAAGGCCTGCTCGACGCGCACCGCGCTCGCGTGGCGAGCGCGAACAAGGGCGAGAAGATGGAGGCGGTATACGACTACCTCGTGAGTCCGCAGTTCGCGCTCAAGCTGCGCGCGGTGTACGAAGCCTTCACGAAGATGCGCGCCGAACTCGACAGCGAGCGTGCGACGACGCAGCAGCGCTGGAACCGCCGCGAGAAGCAGATCCAGCTCGCAACCGCGCAGCTCCTCGGCATCGCCGGCGACCTGCAGGGCCTCGCGCAGCAGGACCTGCCGCAGCTCGAGCTCGAGCCCGCGGCATTGCCTGCGCAACCCGGGCACGCGGAAGACGCCGGGTGAAGCGCGGCCTCTGCGCGACGCGCCTCGGCCAGGTTCACTACGTCGAGGCCGGGACCGGGGCGGCGACTCCGCTGTTGCTGTTGCACCAGACGCCCCGTTCCGTGGACGAGTTCGCGGAGGTGCTGCCGCTGCTTGCGGCCACGCGCCGCGTGATCGCGCTCGACACGCCGGGCTACGGTTGCTCCGATCCGGTGGCGGGCCAGCCGCGGGTAGCGGACTATGCGGAGGCCGCGTTCGACGTGCTCGATGCTCTCGGGGTCGAGCGCGTTGTCGTGGTAGGCCATCACACGGGTGCAGTGATCGCCGTCGAGATGGCGGCGGCGCAGCCTGGGCGGGTCGAGCGCGCGGTGCTGTCGGGGCCCGTGTACACCGACGCCGCCGGGCGGGCCGAACTCTCCCGGCACTTCAGGCAATGGACCCTGGCCGAGGACGGCTCGCACCTGGTCGAGAAGTGGCGGAAATTCGCGGGCTGGCTGCCGCGGCCCGATCTCGTGCAGCGCCTGGTCGTGGACCTGTTCCGCGCCGGTGCGGCGAGCGAGCAGGGCCATTTCGCGGTCGCCGACTACCGCATGGAGGAGCGACTGCCGCGGGTGCGCTGCCCGGCATTGCTGCTGTACGGTCGCGACGACCCGTTCGCGAGTCCCGGGCGCGCGGCGCCGCTGCGAGCCGCGTTCCGTCCCGCGCGCGAGGCGACCCTTGCCGCGGGCATCTTCGCCGCCAACGAGGTGCCCGGGCTGTTCGCGGTGGCGGTGCTCGACTACCTCGCCGGCCCGCCCTGAACGGGCCTCAGAACCACGCCGACACGAACACGCGATACACGTTGGCGTCGAAGCCGTAGAGCGGCTCGGCGCCCGGCGCGCCGCCCTCGAGGATGTTGCGGAAGTCGTCGTAGTCGAAGCGCATGCGGTCGTAGAACAGGTTGACCGTCGAGCGCTTGAGGAACGACCAGCGCGAGGCCCCGAACTCGTAGGTCGCGCCGATGCTCAGCATGTGGCTCGTGAAGGTGCTCAATTCCTTGTCACGCGCCAGGAAATTCTGGGCGTCGCGGCGCGGGAAGAGATCGGAGTAGAAATCCGCGGAGGACTGGTCGTACCAGCGGTAGCCGCCCTCGACGATCCAGCGCTCGCCGATCGGGTGCGTGTAGCCGAGCCGCACGGTGTTGGCGTCGATGCCCCAGGTGTCGGTGAACCAGCGGTATTCGCCGAAGGCGACGGCCCGGTACGGCAGGAAGTAGCGGGCGTTGAACGCGACCGAGTTGCTGGTGCGCGTGTTCGGGTACGCCTCGGGCTGGAAGGCGAACCCGGCGGGGTTCTCCGCGTCGAGGTAGCGCACCGAGCGGTAGGGATTGTTGAGGAAGCCCTCGTCCGTAATGGTCTCGTAGGCGAGGCCCAGCATCAGCGTCGGCGTGACGATCTGCGACAGACCGAGCCGGTAGTTGCGCCGGTCCACCGGCTCCTCGAACCCGGCGTCGCCGCGCTTGCGCACCTCGTCCCAGCCGCGGCTGAAGCCGAGCGAGAGCGTGGTGAGGTCGCCGAACAGGTCCTGGCTCACGTCGAAGCTCGCCGTGTTGGCCGTGTAGTCGTCCTCGTCACTGTTGGTGAAGCTCAGGCTGTACTGGGTCTTGCCGTTCAGCGCGTCGAGCGCGAGGCTGCCCTGCTGGCGACGCTCGTCGTACGGGCTCGCCGTGGTCAGCACGTCGATGGAAGCGCTCGAGATCATGTCCACGTAGTAGTTGGCGGAGACCGAGTAGTTTTCGGCGACCTTCTTCCGCACCAGCAGCGACGGGCCGTCCACCGTGACGCCGCCGCCCTCGTAGCGGTGGTAGAGCACGTCGGCGCGGTCGTCGGGCAGCACGGCCGCCTGCGCCGGCCAGGCGAGCGGCGCGAGCAGCAAGGCGAGCAGGTCGCGAATGGCGGGGCGATCCATCGTGTCCTCAGTTGCAGCCGCAGCCGCCGCCGTGGCTCGCCAGCGCCCCGCGGGCGCCCTCGCGTGCCTCGAACACGTGGTTGAGGTAGCTCGTGGCGACCGGGTTGCGGTCGGCGGCCATCAGGGGATCGGCGAAGTTCTGTCGCTCGTACGGCTTTACCCAGGGCTCGATGCCGCTGCAGCCCGCGGCGGCGCCGAGCGCGGTCATCAGCAGGATCCTGCGCAGGAACATTCGATTCACTCCTTCACCAGGCTTCGGATCAGGTCCGCGTACTGCGCCTCGTCGCCCGGCTTGTAGCCGCGGTGCACGTAGCGCACGCGTCCCTCGCGATCGACGAACACCGAGCTCGGCATGCCCTCCACGCCGAAGCGCTCGGCGACCGCGTTGGCGGTGTCGAACAGGATCGGGAAGCTCACCGGCACCTTTTCGAGCCACTTCACGGCGCCGGCGCTGTCGGGCTCGACGTTGACGCCGAGCAGGGTGAAGCCGAGCGGCTCGTACTTCGCCTGGATCTGCTCGAGCAGCGGCATCTCCTGGCGGCAGGGCCCGCACCACGTCGCCCAGAAGTTGATCATCACGACCTGGCCCTTGAGGTCCGCAAGCCGCACGGCGTCGCCGCCGCGCGCAGGCAGTTCGAAGTCGGGTGCCTCCTGCGGCTCGGCGCTGGCGCCGCAGGCGAGGCTCGAGGCGAGGAGCAGGGAAGCAAGCATCGGCAGGTACGTCGAACCCGGTCGCATGGGCGGCTCCTGGGTGCTCAGAAGAAGGCCGTGAGGCCGAAGGTGAACTGGAGGTTGTGCGTGAGCTTGTTCTCGCCGAGCAGGTCGCTCTCGAAGGCGAGGTTGCGCGCGTCGAGGTGCACGGCGAGCCAGTCGTTGGCGAGCAGCCGCAGGCCGGCCCCGAGCGCGACGGTGAAGTGGTCGTCGCCCGCGAAGCGGGTGCTGCCGGCGCCGAGCGTCAGGTACACGGCGCTCGGCATGGCGCGGCTGCCGCCTAGGAACACCTCGCCCGGCAGGACGTTCCAGCCCACCGACAGGTCGTAGTGCGTGAAGCGCCGCTCGCTGTCCGTGAGCAGTTCGGCCGAGCCGCTCAGCTCCTCGTAGCTGGTGCGCCCGGCCTCGGCCGAGCCGACCGTCGCCTCGGCGAACAGGTCCTCGGTGAAGTGGTAGGCGAGGCGGGCGCCGTAGGAGAAGCTCGAGCCGAAGTCCTCGATGCTGACGACGCCGAGGAACGCGCCGGCCTCGAAGTTCTCGGTGTCGATGCCCGCGGGCTCGACCTCGCGCCGCTTCACGCGCGGCTCGACCACCTGCGGCGTGGCCGGCGCCGCGCCCGCGGCCTCCTGCGCCGCCGCGCGCGGCGGCGATGCGAACGCCAGCAGCGCGAGGCCGCTCAGAAGAAGTAGACGAAGCCCAGGGTCCATGCGTCGATCTCCTCGTTGTCGTCGCGGCTCGTGAACACGACGTACTGGCGGTACTCCGCCTGCAGCAGGAAGCGGTTGGTGAGGAAGCCGCGGACACCGATGCCCGCGTAGGCGGTGGTGTCGGTGCGATCCTCGGCCTGCACCAGGGTGGCCTTGGGCTCGATGTGCAGCACGCCGCCGCCGAGCCCGACGAAGGGCGAGACGCGCCATTCGGGCATGAAGACGTGCGCGAGGCCGACCGTGCCGAGCCAGCCGTTCGAGTAGTTGCCGAGCAGGTGCGAGACGTCGGCCCGCAGCTGCAGCGACGGCACGGGCAGGAAGGCCACGCCCGCCGTCACCATGCTCGCACCGTCGAAGTCGCCGGTGCCGATCGTGGTCTCCCAGCGGTGCTCGGCGCGCGACTCGGGCGCAGGCCCCGGCAGCGCGAGCGGCTCGCCGCCGGGCGTGAGCGTGCGCTCGAGCTGCGAGCGGTGCGCCCAGCCCTCCATGCCGTCCGCACCGCGCACCTTGATCCAGTCGGTGCGCCGGCGCAGCAGGCTCACCGGCGCGCCGCGGTCCACGACCTGCGTCACCGGGAAGCCGCGCCCGGGGCCGGTGCGCAGCTCGAGGTAGGGGTCCTGCACGACGGCCTGCACCGCCGCGGCCCGGGCCGCGGGAACGGCGACGAGCAGGCCCAGCAGCAGGCTGGTCGCGAGCCTCGCAATTCGGGGGCGGCGCGTCTTCAACGGCGTGTCTCAATCCACCGGCACGGCGAATGGGTCGTTGAAGTATTGCGCCCCGATGTCGAGCCATTCTGAGACGAGCCGCAACTCTGCGGGACTCAGCCAGCCCGCGTGGGACCCACCGGGCGCGAATTTCGAGAAGAAGGCCACAGAAGCGCGCGCTCCGCCGGCGCTCATCGAGGGGCGCACCGGCACGGTCGAGAAAATCGGCTGCCCCTGCGCGTCGATGCCGGTCTGCACCAGTCGGTCCTGCAGCACGCCGCCCACGACTTCCTGCTCGGCGTCGCCGGCCAGCAGCTCGCGATAGGACTTGAACTGGTCGGCGACCTGGTCGGAGGCGCCGTCGGTGAGGTCGAGCTGGCCCGCCGGCACCTGCGGCGCGCCGGCTGCGTTGGCGGGCGCGTGGCAGCTCGTGCAGGTGTGGTCCTCGACCAGCATGCCCATGGCATCGAAGGTCTGCCGCGGCAGGCTCCACAGCGGGTGCAGGTGCGCCTCGTAGTGGATCACGACGCGGCAACTCGAGCTCCAGGCGACCTGGCAGGCGGCGCTCACGGGAGCCGCCGTGCCGAGGTCGGCGTAGCGGTACTCGAACGGCGCGTCGGCGGGGCGGCCGGCCTTCGCCGCGTCGGTCCACACGTCCTCGTACAGCACGTCCACCGACGGGCGCATCGAGTCGCAGTCGTCCTGGCAGCTGATGCGGCCGCGCGCCTGCGCCATGGTCTCGCCGAAGTCCGCGAAGATCGCGTCCACGGTGTTGGGGAACGGCAGGCCGGTGGTCGTCGCGCCCGGCATTCGCCGCGGCGAACAGGTCGCGACGCCCGTGCGAGCGCCCGTCGGCGGGATCGTGGCAGCCGTTGCAGGTCACCACTTCGCCTGCCTTCACCTGCAGCCAGTTCAGGTGGCGCGGCGAGATGCGCCGGCCGTCGGCGTCGAGCACGCTGATCGCGAGCGGCACGCCCGCCGGCACCTGCACGCGCACCGAGCCGTCGGGCTCGACGGGCGCATAACCGATGATCTCGCGCATGCCCTGCGCGGCGCTCACGCCGAATGCGAAGCCCGGCAGCTCGAGCACGTCGTCGTCCGGCAGGCCGACCGCCTTCTCGATGCGCAGGAAGCGCGCCGGGCGCTGTGCCGCCACGGTGCGGGCCGGGTCGGCGAGCACGGGGATGCCGGCGACGGAGGTGTCGAGGCCGAGGACGTCGTACACGCTGCGGATGTCGAGGAGTCCCGTATTGGCCTCGGCGAGGCGCGTCTCGAGGCCCGGCGCAGGCGGGTCATCCACGAGCACCGCCGGCAGCGCGCGCGGCTGCAGCGCCACGGCGTCCGTGATCATCGTGCCTTCGACCGGCGGGACGACCGGCAGCTGCGTGTTCTGGCGCGGGTCGTACATCCACACGCCGTACAGCGGCGCGCGCCGGCTGCGGCGCGGCGCCCGCGAGGCGCTCCTCGGTGCAGGGCACGACCCGTCCCTGCTCGACGCAGTCGGCACTGCGTCCAGCTGAGGAGGATGCGGCCGGTGCCGTCGTCGAGCGGGTAGGCGGCGCTGAAGCGCCCGCCGGGCGAGGGGCCGGGGATGGTGGTCACGACGTTCGCCGTGACGCGGTGCCTGTGCGGGACCCGCGAGCACGCCGAGGTTCGGGCGCGTCGGCTGCGTGTCGTTCACGTAGTTCGCGACGTCGATGGCGACGAGCTCGCCGCCGAGCTCGGTGCCGGAGTAGGGCCGCGCGAGCGCGAGCACGCGACCGTCGGGCATCGGGCGCGGGTCGAGGAACTGCACAGTCGCGCCGTCGGTGCCGGTCGCGTGGCTGTCGGCGCCGTAGAGCAGCTCGAGTCGCGAGCCGTCGGGATCAACCGTGTAGAGGTGGATCGCGTCGTTGCTGCCGGCGTTGTCCCAGCGGCTGAACACCACGCGCCCGTCGGGCAGCACCGCGGGGTCGAGGTCGTGGCTCTGGTTGAAGGAGAGCTGGCGGATGTCGCTGCCGTCCGCGTTCATCACGTGCAGCACGAACGCCGGCTCGACGCGGCTCTCGTCCAGCGCCGCGAACTGCGGCTTGCCCTCGTCGAGCAGCACGGCGCGCGACTGGCGCTGGCGCGTGGAGGCGAACACGATCCGCCCGTCGGGCAGGTAGTGCGGCGCGAAGTCGTGGCCGTCCTCGGCGATGATGTCGGAGGCGATCACGCGGCGCAGCGTGTCGCGGGGCGACCTCGTACTCCCAGACGTTCCAGGTCGGCTGGTCCTCCGGCTCGGCGCCTTCGATCAACGGCGCACGCATCGCGAACACGAGCTTGCGGCCGTCCCACGACGGCTCCACGTCGCGCACGTCGCCGAGCCCGCCGGTGAACTCGAAGGTGACGTTGCGCTCCGGCGCGCTCGGCGAGGCGCGGTCCCGCACGTAGAGGTCGCCGCCCTCGAGGAACGGCAGCATCCGGCGCGCATCCGGCGGATTCTCCGGCACCGGGCGCTTCACGTAGGCGATCGGGAAATCCACCGTCGCCGCGTCGGGCGCCTGGCCGCTGCCGAGGTCGATGTCGCCGCCGCCGTCGTCGCTGCTGGTGCAGCCGGTTGCGAACGCGGCGAGCACGGTCGCGACGCAGGCGAACGCTGCGGGCCGGCGCGCAGGGCCGGTCTTGCGGCGCAGGGGGTGGGGTGACATGGGGCGGAATGTGGCCCAGTCGCCCCCTTGCATGCACGGATTGCTGCGCGAAGCGTGATGCCAATCGCAGAAGCGCGCAGAGCGCTTGGCGCTGGCTCCCGCGCGGGAGACAGTCGCGCCGCCTGCAGCGCCGGCGACGGCGGGCAGGGGGAGGTGCCGATGCAGACCCGTGGACTGATCGCCTTGATCGCCGCTGCGAGCCTGCTCGCCGCTGCGGCGCATGCCGGACCGCGCGAGCAGGCGCGGCGCATGCACGACCGCATCGCCGGCGTGCCGCCGAGCGCGGCCGTGCTCGACGCGATGGCCGCGGACATCGCGGGCGGGCGTGAACTCGACGCGGCCTTCAAGGCGATGGAGCACCGCGCGTTCTACGACGTGACGCTCAAGAACTTCGCCACTCCCTGGACCAACCGCGACCAGACCGTGTTCGCGCCGCTCAACGACTACACGGCCACCGTCATCGGCATGGTGCGCGACGACGTGCCCTTCAACCTGCTGCTGTCCGAGGACATCCTCTACACCGGCGGCGGTCCCGGCGTGCCGGCCTATTCGCCGTCGAGCAACGATCACTACGAGGCGCTCGAGGCCTCGGGCGCCAACCTCAAGGCCGTGCTCGCACGCAGCACGCAGTCCGCGCTCACCGGGTTGCCGCCCGACGCAACGGCGGGCGTGATCACCACGCGCGCCGCCGCGCAGTCCTTCTTCGTCGCCGGCACCAACCGCGCGATGCTGCGCTTCACGCTGCTCAACCACCTGTGCGTGGACCTCGAGCAGGTGCAGGATCCGACGCGGCCGCCCGACCGGGTCCGCCAGGACGTGAGCCGCAGCCCGGGCGGCGACGCGCGGCTGTTCCTGAACAACTGCGTCGCCTGCCACGCGGGCATGGACCCGCTCGCGCAGGCCTACGCCTACTACGACTACGACGAGACGGGCGGCCGCCTCGTCTACACGCCGGGGCAGGTACGCCCGAAGTACTTCAACAACGCCGACACGTTCCGCCCGGGCTTCGCCACGCCCGACGATCGCTGGGACAACTACTGGCGCGCGGGTCGCAACGCGCTGCTCGGCTGGGATGCGGCTTCGCCGGGGTCCGGGCAGGGGGCCAAGTCCATGGGCCGCGAGCTCGCCGGTTCCGAGCGCTTCGCGCGCTGCCAGGTCGAGAAAGTGTTCCGCAACGTGTGTTTCCGCCCGCCGAGCGACGCTGCCGACCGCGCGCGCATCGAGGCGATGACGAGCTCGTTCCGCGGCAACGGCTACCGCCTCAAGCGCGTTTTCGCCGAGGCCGCCACGTACTGCATGGGCGAGTAGGGGGCGACATGGCCAGCATCACAGTGCACACGCTCGCCTCGCGCCTCGCGCGGTTCGCGTCCCTCGCTTTCGCCCTGGCCGCGCTCGCCGGCTGCGGCGGGGGCGCCGAGACCGTCGAGAACCCGGTCACGACGCCGGTGACGCCGTCCGCGTACTCGGGCCCCGCGCCTGCGACCGCGGACGTGCAGGCCTTCCGCATCAACGTCTGGGACAATCTCAAGGCGGTGAACCGCTGCGGCCAGTGCCACACGCAGGGCGGCCAGGCGCCGCCGTTCGTGCGCACCGACGACGTGAACCTCGCCTACGCGGCCGCGAACCCGGTCGTGGACCTCGCCTCGCCACGCGACTCGCGGCTCGTGACCAAGGTGGCGGGTGGCCACAACTGCTGGCTCGCGAGCGCGGCCGCCTGCGGCGACATCCTCACCACCTGGATCTCGGCCTGGGCCGGTGCCGCCGCCGGCGGCAGCGCGGGCGTGGAGCTCAAGGCGCCACCGATCCGCGACGCCGGCGCCAGCAAGACCTTCCCGGCGGCGCCGGACCTGTTCGCGACGACCGTGCACCCGCTGGCGCTGGAGTACTGTGCGCGCTGCCACGCACCCGCAGCGGCCAATTCGCAGTCGCCGTTCTTCGCCTCCGCCGACCTGAACGAGGCCTACGCCGCCGCGCGCGTCAAGATCAACCTCGACAGCCCCGAGGCCTCGCGGCTCGTCGTACGCCTGCGCTCGGAGTTCCACAACTGCTGGAGCGACTGCACCGCGAACGCCGCCGAGATGGAGGCTGCAATCGCGGCCTTTGCGGGTTCGGTACCGGTCTCGCAGCCCGATCCGACGCTGGTGCTGTCAAAGGCTCTGCGACTCTACGACGGCACCGTCGCGTCGGGGGGCGACCGCTACAACGGCGCGCTGATCGGCCTGTGGGAGTTCAAGACCGGCGGCGGCAACGTCGCCTACGACACGAGCGGCGTCGAGCCGGCGCTCAACCTCACCCTCTCCGGCGACGTGACCTGGGTCGGCGGCTGGGGCATCAACGTGCGCAGCGGCAAGGCGCAGGGCTCGACCACCGCAAGCCGCAAGCTGCACGACCGCATCAAGGCGACCGGCGAGTACTCGATCGAGGCCTGGGTGGCGCCGGGCAACGTGGCGCAGGAGGACGCGCGCATCGTCTCGTATTCGGGCGGCACCTCGACGCTCAACTTCATGCTCGGCCAGACGCTATACAGCTACGACTTCTACAACCGCTCCAGCTCCACCGGAGCCGGCGGGCCAGCCCGTGCTGACCACGGCCGCCGCCGACGAGGACCTGCAGGCCACGCTGCAGCACGTCGTGGCCACCTACGACCCGGTCAACGGCCGGCGCCTGTACGTCAACGGCGAGTTCACGGACGACGCGGACCCTGCGGCCGGAGGCACGCTCGCCGACTGGGACGACACTTTCGCGTTCGTGCTCGGCAACGAGGTGTCGGGCGACCGGCAGTTCCAGGGGATCTTCCGGCTCGTCGCCATGCACGGCCGTGCGCTCACGCCGGCCCAGGTCCGGCAGAATTTCGCGGCCGGCGTCGGCGAGCGCTTCTACCTGCTGTTCTCGGTGAGCCACCTGGTCGACGTGCCCGAGGCCTACGTGATGTTCGAGGTAAGCCAGTTCGACAGCTGGTCGTACCTGTTCGACAAGCCGGTGTTCCTGAGCCTCGACCCCGAGGCCCGGCCGGGCAACATCCCGGTCGCGGGCATCCGAATCGGGGTCAACGGCGCCGAGCCCGAGATCGGCCAGGCCTACCGCACGCTCGATACCGCGGTCACCGACTCGCTCTACGGCCCGCAGGGCCAGCCGCTGTCGAGCATCGGCACCGTGATCGGGCTGCAGAAGGGCCCGGAGTCGGACGAGTTCTTCCTCACCTTCGACGTGCTCGGCTCGCGCACCAACGTGCGCACCGAGTCGGTGCCGCTCGCGCCTGCGCCGCCGCCCGACCAGTTGCGCGCCGCCGCCGTGGGGCTGCGCGTGTTCGACGAGATCAATGCGACCATGTCGCAGCTGACCGGCGTCGCATCGACCTCGCCCGGGGTCAGGGCGACCTACGAGCAGGTGCGCCAGGCGCTGCCGACCATCGAGAGCATCGACGCCTTCGCCTCGGCGCACCCCGTGGCCATCGCGCAGCTCGCGATCCAGTACTGCGACGCGCTGGTCAACGACCCCGTGGCGCGCGGCGCGTACTTCCCGGGCTTCGACTTCGGCGCGAGTCCCGCGACGGCGTTCGCACCGGCCGGGCGCGGCATCGTGCTCGACGCGCTGGTCGGACGCATGCTCGCCGGCGAGGTCGCGACCGAGCCCGAGGCCGCGGGCGTGCGCTCGGATCTCGACACGCTGATCACGCGGCTGTCGTCCTGCGGGGCGGGCTGTCCCGCCGGACGCACCGAGACGGTGGTCAAGGCGAGCTGCGCCGCGCTGCTCGGCAGCGCCGTCACCCTGGTGCACTGACCGTGGCCGCGCGCCACGACCGGAGACCGTGCCGATGATCATCCGCAAGCCGCTTCCCCGTACCCTCGCGCCCGACGAGCCGATTCGTCACGAGGGCGTGCACAAGCGTCCGGTGACGCGCCGCGACTTCCTCGCCCAGGGCTTCACCGCGGGCGTCGGCACCGTGATCGCGCCGACCGTGTTCGGGCTGTTCGCGAATCCGCGCGAGGCCGCCGCCGCGCTGTCGCCCGACCTCGAGGCGCTGCGCTCGAGCTGCGGCATCGAGGTGCTCGGCGCGGGCAAGATCCCCTTCATCTGCATCGACCTCGCCGGTGGGGCGAACATGGTCGGCTCGAACGTGCTGATCGGAGGTCCCGGCGGCCAGCTCGACTTCCTCACGACGCCGGGATACGCCAAGCTCGGCCTGCCGGGCGACATGGTTCCCGGGCTCATCGATCCGGCGACCGGACTGAGCTTCACCGACTCGCGACTCGGGCTCGCCTTCCACTCCGACAGCGCCTTCCTGCGCGGGATCCTGCAGAAGGTGTCGCCCGCCACGGCCGGCGCCACCAATGGTGCAGTGGTTGCTGCACGCTCCGAGAACGACACCGGCAACAACCCGCACAACCCGATGTACGGCATCTACCGGGCGGGCGCGGACGGCTCGCTTGCGACGCTGATCGGCTCGCGCGCCTCGGACTCGGGCGGCAATTCGATGGCGCCCGCGGGGCTCTTGGACCTGTCCGTGCGCCCGACCAAGGTGGACCGCGCGAGCGACGTGACCGGCCTCGTGGACACAGGCCAGCTCGCAAACCTGCTCGACGTCGACGACACCGTCGCGGTGATGGAGGCGATCCAGCGCATCAGCCACCGCAAGCTGCAGGCCGTGGACCCGGGCCAGCCCTGGCCGGACGTGAAGAAGACTCCCGTCTCGCGTAACGAGGTCGTGCGCGAGCTCGTCAACTGCGGCTACGTGAAGGCCGCCGACGTGGTGGACCGCTTCGGTGACCCGACCAGCCTCAACCCCGAGCTCGACCCCGACATCGTCGGCGCCTCGGGCGTGTTCAGTCGCGCCGAGTACGACGCCGATGGCGAGTTCCGCAAGACCGCCGCGGTGATGAAGATGGTGCTGTCGGGCTACGCGGGTGCCGGCACGATCACCATGGGCGGCTACGACTACCACGGCCAGGGCCGCGCCACGGGCGAGCTTCGCGACCTGCGCGCGGGCCGCTGCATGGGCGCCTGCCTCGAGTACGCGGCGCGCCGCGGCATGCCGCTGATGCTGTACGTGTTCTCGGACGGGTCGCTGTCGGCGAGCGGGCAGGTGGACTCGACGCCCGACGGTCGCGGCAAGTTCATGTGGACCAGCGACAACCAGTCCACCGCGGCCTCGTTCTTCCTCGTGTACAACCCCGGCGGCCGGCCGCAGCTGGTGGATACGGGCCTGGGAGGGGCGGCGAGGCACCAGCAGATCGGTCACTTCAGGCCGGACGCTTCGGTCGAGACCTCGTCGAGTCCCGCGGCGAACAACGTCAACCTGCTCGTGGAAACCGTGGTGCTCAACTACATGGCGCTGCACGGCGAGCAGGGACTGTTCGCCTCGAGGTTCCCGCGGCACGGGCTCGGCTCGGCCGCCACGCAGGACAGCCTGATCGCCTTCAACCCGATCGTGAGCGGGCGGATCGGCTGAGGCAGGCAAAGGGGCGCGAGCACGCCCTTCAATGCGGCGGCTCGTCTGCCTCGGGCCCTGCGGGCGCCGCGTCGGAAGCGGCGGGCTCGCCCGGGTCGGATTCCGATTCACCCGTGGCCGGCGCTTGCGGGTCATCCCGCGGTTCGGGTGACCGCGGGACGAGGGCTTCCACCTCGACCATCGGCGGGATGTGCGAGATCCGGTTGCGATCACAGGAGTAGCCTCGCCGCGCTACGCGCAGCCCGAGCTTCCTGAAGGAACTCGTCACGAGCTGGTCGAGCAGCTCGCATTCGGCGGCCTCGAGGCCCACGGTCTTGTGCGACAGCGTCACGACGCGCCGCTCCGCAGCGAACGGGATCGGATCGTTGAACCTTGCGAGCGGATTGCCGGTGACGCGCGAGATCAGCTCGCGTCGCGACTTGTCGGACTTCATTTCCGAGACCACGTCCGGCGTCATCTCGACCGGCATCGACAGCCGCACCTGGACGTTCGCGACCTGCTGGCGGTCGTCGAGTGGAAGGTAGGTGGAACCCGATGCCGGATTCCAGGTCCCGCGGGTGCGATCGACCGGGGCGACGTCGGGCGTCAGGTTGGACTGGCTGCAGCCGCTGACCTTGACCTGCAGGTCGGGCCTCGCACCGACCGCGTACAGGATGCTCGCGACGCGAGTTCGCAGCGCGTCGCAGGAGTAGATGGACACGACGCTGCGGTAGGAGAAGAGGAGTTCCCGCTCCTTCCAGACCGCGGTCACGGGCTCCTCGGCCGCAACGCGGCCAAAGGCCGCCAGCAAGGCCAGTGCGAGGAACGCGGTTGAGCGCCGGAGCCGTTCGGACGAAACGCTCCGGGGGCCTCGTGGCGCAGCCAGCGACGAACTCGCGTTCACGCGGCCGATTTTTCCTCGAATATGCCGGCGACGCAAACGTCCGGCGCGTGCGCCGCCCGTTGCGACCCTGCTGCGCCGCCGCACGAGCCGCTGTCCGGCACAGGATGTCGAACGGCGGCCTGTCCTGCCCGACGACTGGTGCGGACCGTTCCGGACGGAGTAGATTCCCGTTCAGCGAGTGCTGCTGGCCGGCAGCCAGTGGGGGGGAGTTCGTTGACGCGTGCCGTGCGTCTCGAATCGCCGATCTCGACCCGTGCAGCGGCGGGCCTGCTGACCGTCGTTCTGCACGTGGGGCTGGTCGTGCTCATCGTAGTGTCGGGCGGCCGGCGGGACGGAATCGCCGACGACGACACGCCCGTGACGCGGGTCGTGTTCTTCGATGCGCCCGCGGTCGGCCGACGGCTTGGGGCTGCGCCGGATCGCTGGTTTCCGGCGATTCCCACTGCGATGCACGGCAAACTGCCGGAGCCCACGGACATCGAGCCGCCCTCGTTGTCGCCGACCGAGTTCGATGCTCCGCAGGACGGTGCCGAGGAGGTGCCGCAGGTCGCATTCGAGACCGCCGATGACACCGCACTGACCAGCATCGTCGAGCCGTCGGCGCCCTTCGTCATGCCGCCGGCGCAGGCGTCGTCGCTCGTGCAACGCATCGAACTCGTGGCGCGGGAAGTGGTGCAGACGACCCGCAAGCGGGTGACGTGGGAACAGGATGGCAGGCAGTACGACGCCGAACTCGTGCTCGAGCCGGCCAGCGACGGCGTCGAGCCGGATCGCGTCATTGCCCAGGTCAGCGCCGAAGACCAGGGCAGGCAATTCCGGACCCGCCTGATGCTCAAGCGGTTGCCCTTCACTTACTATGCGAAATTCATCGACCGGTGGGACCCGATGGTGGAACTGCACGACGACGCGATCGTCGGTCGCATGCACGTCAACTCGCGGTTCCAGTTGTTGCACGATTCGCAGGCGATGCCGACGTTCCTTGGCAAGGTGACCACCGCCGGGGGCGGATTCAACCTGCGGTCGCTCGGCCGCAAGCGGGCCGCCGACGTGTTTCGGGAAGGCATCGAGACGCAGGTGGGCCGGATTCCGCTGTCCGAGCAGGTGCACTCGCTCGAGCAGGCGCGACGCGACAGCGGCGCCCGCCTGCACGAGCTTCCCGATGACACCGGCATCACGTTCTTCCCCGACGGCCGCTATGCCTTGCACGACCGCAGGTCGGACTCGCGGCTGCTCCTCGAGCGGCCGGCCGGGAGGTCCGTGTATTTCATTGCGGCACGCGGCGCGACCGTCTACGTTCAAGGGGTCGTCGCCGGGAGGTACTTGGTCTATTCGCCGCACAAGATCGTCGTCGAAGGCAACCTCTTGTACGCACGCGATCCCCGCGAGCATCGGGACTCGGACGACTACCTGGGGCTCGTCTGCGACAGGGACATCGAAGTGGCGCCCCCGCGAGTGACCGGACCGGGCGATCTGCACATCCAGGCGGCGCTGTTCGCGAAGCGCCGCATCGTCGTGGCAGATTTCGAGCACCCGAGGTCGGCGACGCTCAGGATCTTCGGAAGTCTTGCCGCCGGCAGCCTCTCGGCGAGCGAGCCGCGCTATGCCACGAAGGTCGTCTACGACTCGCGGTTCGAGCGACTGCGTCCGCCGGGCTTCCCCTCCACGGACCGGTTCGCGGCGGAGGACTGGGACGGGGCCTGGACGGCCGTTTCCGAGCGATCGCAATCCGCCGGGTTCTGATCAGGAGTTGCCATGAAGCGCGTCGTCGCGATCCTCGTCGGCCTGTCGGTGGCGGCCTGTGCCCCGAGTGTCCCGCTGGTGGTGGTCTCGCCGGCGCCGAAATCGGCCCGGGAACCGAAGCCCGCGCAGGATGTGATGGATCCCGAGGCCATCGCGCCTCGCGACGGCGCGGGTGCGATCGTCATCACGCGTCCCAGCGTGTTGCTCGGCAAGCGCTGTACCTTCGACGTCGCGCTCGACGACCGTCTCGTGGCAGGACTCCGGCCGGGCGAGCAACTGACCCTCTACGCGAATCCCGGCCAGCGGGTCATCGACGTGAGCATTCGGGACGAAGCAGGGTGTGATCCTGCGCATGGACGGGTTCCACTGGAGGTCGTCCCGCACGCGACGAGCAGGATCCTGGTCGGCGCGGACGGTACCTACGACCTCAAGGTCGAGGTGAATACCCTCGGCGGATCGTTGCCGAAGTGAGCCTGGCCTCCCTGTATGCTCCGGGCATGCCGTCCCGATCCGCGCCGTTGCCGCTCGAGCTCCTCGGCTGTCCGCGCTGCCAGGGCGAACTGGAACTGGATGGGCAGATGCGATGTCGGGCCTGCCCGCAGGATTTTCCGGATATCGCGGGCCTGCCCTGGCTTTTCCCGGAGCCCGACAGGGCCCTCGGCGAATGGCGCGCCCGCGTGCACGGCTACCTCGCCGGCCTCGAGACCCAGGCAGCACGCTACCGCGCATCGTTGACCGGCGAGCTGACCCGCGCCACGACCCGCAATCGCCTCAAGCTCCTCGCTTCGGCGTGCACCGACCAGGCACGTCGCGTGCGTGCGCTGCTCGCGCCACTTCTGGACGGTGCACCCGCGGCCGCTCCCGAGATCTATTCGGCGCTCGGCACGACGCTGCCCGCCGGGCACGGGCTCGCGGGTTACTACGCCAACCTGCACCGCGACTGGAACTGGGGCGAGGCCGAGAACGAGGCCGGTTACCGCCTCGTGGACGAGGCGATCGGGACAGACCCGCCTGGCCGCATGCTGTTGCTCGGCGTCGGCGCCGGCCGGCTCGCCTATGACCTGCATCGGCGCCGCGCGCCGGGGGCGCTCGTCGCGGCCGACATCAACCCGTTGTTCCTGCTCGCAGCGAGCCGTCTCCATGCCGGCGAGACGCTCGAGCTGTACGAGTTTCCGCTCGCTCCGCGCGACCTCGCGAGCCACGCGATCCTGAGGCGCCTCGGAGCGCCGGCGCTGGCTGCGCCGGGACTGCACCTCGTGTTCGCCGATGCGACACGTGCGCCGTTCGCGGCGGGCGCCTTCGATACCGTGATCACGCCCTGGCTCATCGACGTGGTGGACGACGCACTCGAACACTTCGCCGCGCGCGTGAACCGGTGGCTGCGGCCGGGCGGTCGCTGGGTGAACTCCGGTCCGCTGTCGTTCTCGGCCGACGATCCGGCACGGCGTCACTCCCTCGAGGAGGTGCGCGAGATCGTGGCCGAGGCGGGCTTCGAGCCGATCGAGCCCACCGAGGCCACCGTTCCGTACCTGTGTTCCCCGGCGAGCCGCCACGGCCGCATGGAAACGCTGGTCACGTTCGCGACCAGCAAGCGTCGCGAGGTCCCGCAGCCCCCGCCCGCCGCCCACGGCCCCGAATGGCTCGTCCACACCGACCGGCCGATCCCGGTGTCCGCGGCATTGCAGGGTCGGCAGATCGAGCTGCGCGTGCTGGCCTACGTCGTCGCGATGGTGGACGGACGCCGCTCCGTCCGCGACGTGGCGCGCGAGCTTGTCGCGCGGCGCCTGATGAGCGAGTCCGAGGCCGAGCCCGCTGTCCGCGCCTTCCTCGCACGCCTGCACCAGGAGTCGCAGGCCGGCCCGGGCACGCCCGCGGGCTGAGAAGCGCGTCGCGGCCCGCGCCGGCGGCGGCCGCTACGCTCACCGAAACAGGGAATGCCCATGATCCAGGTCGTGACCGCCGTGCCACTGATCGCCGCCCGACGCCTGCGGCTCGTGCTGATCGCAGCGCTTGCAGCCGTGCTGCCCGGGCTCGCCCAGGCCGAGTGGCACGCACGCGAACAATCCATCATGGGCACCCGCGTGGCCGTCGAGCTGTGGAGCGAGGACGCCGCGCTCGCGGAACGCGCCATGGATGCGGTGATCGCCGAGATGCGGCGCACCGACGAGCTGATGAGCACGTACAAGCCCGGCAGCCAGCTCTCGCAGGTCAACGCCCACGCCCACGAGCGTCCGGTCGAGGTGGACGTGGACATCATCACGGTCGTCGAGCGCGGACTCGAGATGTCGCGCCTGAGCGGCGGCGCCTTCGACGTCACCTATGCCAGCGTCGGTTACCTCTACGACTACCGCGCCCACCAGCGCCCGACCGATGCCGAGATTGCCGCGGCCCTGCCCGGCGTGGACTACCGGCAGGTGGTGGTGGACCGCGAGGCGCGGACCATTCGTTTCCTGAAGGAGGGCGTTCGCGTCGACCTCGGCGGCATCGCGAAGGGCTACGCCGTGGACCGCGCCATCGAGCGACTGCGCGAGATGGGCATCCGCCACGCCATGGTGAACGCGGGCGGCGACACGCGGCTGCTCGGCGACCGGCGCGGCAAGCCCTGGATCGTCGGTATCCGCGATCCCCGCGCGGAGGGCCGCATGGTCACGCGCCTGCCGCTCGCCGACGAGGCCATCTCGACTTCGGGCGACTACGAGCGCTACTTCGAGGAGGACGGTGTGCGTTACCACCACATCCTCGAGCCCGGTACCGGGCGCTCGGCCCGGGCGGTGCGCAGCGCCACGGTGCTCGGCCCCGATGCGACGCTCACCGACGCGCTCTCGACCACCGTGTTCGTGCTCGGCGTGGAGCGCGGCATGGAGATCGTGAGCCGGGTGCCGGGCGTTGAGGCGGTCATCGTCGATGCCGAGGGGCGCATCTACTACTCGGACGGGCTCGCGCCCCCGCAATAGGTACGTCCCGCCGCGCGCCCGGCCGATCTGTGACGCAGTTAAAGCTCCACGATTCCTGCGCCGCCGTTCGTTGACACTGCCGGCACCGCGCCCCGAGGATTCACGCGACTGACAAGGGCAAACCCGCCGAAAGGCGGGGACGCAAAGCTTCCGGTCTTCGGGTGTCACCCATGACAGCGGGGTTGCCAGGATGGATTTCAGGGATCACGCCACGCGCGCCCGGCTGACGGCGCTCATGCACACGCTCGCGCTCGCCGCGGCCGTGGTGGCCGGCGCGCTCGTCTTTCCGCTGCTCGCGCAGGCGGTGCCGGCCAGCGGGGCCGCGGCGCCGGACTTCGCGCTCAAAGACCTCGCCGGCCGCAACCAGCGGCTCTCGGAATTCCGCGGCGAGGTCGTGGTGCTCACCTTCTGGGCGAGCTGGTGCGGTCCCTGCCGCGACGCGCTCGAGACCGTGGACGCCGTCGTCGCCGCCTCCGGCGGCGCACCGGCTGCGCTTGGCGTGAGCCTCGACCGCGAGCCCGACAAGGCGAAGTCCATCGTCGCCGCGCTCGGACTGCAACAGCCGACGCTGCTCGATGCCGGGCAGTCCGTCGGTCGCCTCTACGACGTCCAGCACCTGCCGCTCACGCTGCTGATCGACCGCGAGGGCGTCGTGCGCCATTCGTGGGCGCGCGTGCCGGTGTCCGCGGACGTCCTTACGCAGCAGATCATGGAGCTCGAGCAGTGACGCACCCCCGGACCCGAAACCTTCCGAACCGGCGTCTCCTGCTGGCCTGCTGCATTGTGCTGCTGCTCGCGGGAGCGGCGCTGCTGATGGTGGCCAGCGCGCATGCCACGGGCACCGCGCCCGAGGCGAAGACCGTCGACCAGGACGTGCAGGCGCTCAAGAAGGAACTCGTCGATCTCAATCGCGACCTGTTCCGCCTCGAGGAAGAGCTCCTGTATCCGGCCAGCACGCAGGTCGCGGTGTTCCTGTCCGTGAACCTGGGCACTTTCTTCGCGCTCGACTCGGTGCAGCTCGAACTCGACGGCAAGGAAGTCGCCAACTACCTCTACACTGAGCGCGAGGTCGAGGCGCTGCACCGCGGCGGCGTGCAGAAGCTCTACCTCGGCAACCTCAAGGCCGGCGAGCACGAGCTCGTGGCCGTGTTCACCGGCAAGGGACCTCACGAGCGCGACTACCGTCGCGGAACGACCGTGCGGTTCGAGAAGGCCGTCGGCGCCAAGTACGTCGAGCTGCGCATCACCGACCGCGAGGCGTCGCTGCAGCCCGAGTTCGCCGTGCGCCAGTGGGAATAGGGCGGCTCGATCCCGCATGAGCCCTCCGCTCGTCCGTCGTTGCTGGGCGTTGCTCGCCGGGGCGTGGTTCGCCCTGGCCGGCGTGCCGGCGGTCGCCGTGCGAGACGAGCCGCCCGACCCGGACCTTCCGCCGCCGTCGAAAATTCGCGACCTCGACTACGGCGACGTGCTGTTCCACTTCTTCCAGGACGACTACTTCGAGGCGCTGGTGCGGCTCGAGGTGTCCCACGAGCTCGGCCGCATGCCCACCCACGCGGGCGAGGCGGAGCTGCTCGCGGGCGGCCTGTATCTGTCGCTCGGCCTGCACGGCGAGGCGATGCGTCGTTTCGAGGCGGTGCTCGCCGGTCCCGTGCCGCAGTCCGTCAGCGACCGTGCGCATTTCTACCTCGCCCGGATCGGCTTCCAGCGCGGTTACCTCGAGGAGGCTGCGCGCAGCCTGTCCCGCATCCGCGGACCGCTGTCCGGCAAGCTCGAGCCGGAGCGTCGGCTGCTCGAGGCCAACGTGCTGATGGCGCAGGGCCGCTACGCCGAGGCCGCGCGGTCGCTCGAGTCGTGGACCGGCGGCGGCGACTGGGCGTGGTACGCGCGCTTCAACCTCGGCGTCGCGCTGGTGCGCACGGGCGAAACCGCCCGCGGTCGACAGCTGCTCGAGTCGGTCGGGACGATCCCTGCCCGGACCGACGAGCAGCAGGCCCTCCGCGACCGCGCCAACCTCGCGCTCGGCTTCGCGCTGCTGCAGGAACGCCAGCCAGATCCCGCCGCCGCGGCCCTGGCGCGCGTGCGGCTCGACGGGCCTTTCACCAACAGGGCCCTGCTCGGTCTCGGCTGGGCCGAGGCCGATGCCGCGCGCCCGGAGCGCGCCCTCGTGCCCTGGCTCGAACTGCGCGAGCGGTCCGTGCTGGAGGCGGCGGTGCAGGAGTCGCTGCTCGCCGTGCCTTACGCCTATGCGCGACTCGCAGCCAATGGCCAGGCCGCCGAGCAGTATCGGCACGCGGTCGCGGCGTTCGCCGTCGAGACGCGGCGACTCGACGAATCCATCGCGGCCATCCGCGGCGGCGGCTTCCTCGACGCGGTGCTGGAAGCAGCGCCGGAGTCGGCGCCGGATACGGCACCGAACAGCCGCGCGAAGCCGGACGACGCCGGCCGGGCCGGCTGGCTGTGGCAGCTCGAGCAGGCGCCGGACGCGCCGCACACGCGCTACCTCTACCCGCTGCTCGCCTCGCACGAATTCCAGGAAGGTCTGAAGAACTACCGCGACCTCGGCATCATGCAACGCAACCTCGAGCGCAAGGCGGGCTCGCTCGAGGCCTTCCACGAGATGGTGGCCGCGCGCGAGTCGGACGTGACGCGCCGGCTGCCGCGCAAGGTCGAGGTCCTCGCCGGCACCGACCTCGAGGCGCTCGAGGCGCGAAGCACGGCGCTGCACGAGCGGGTGGCCGGGATCGTGGCCGCGCGCGACGTGACGGCTCTCGCCACGCCCGAGGAGGCCGCCCAGTGGCGCAAGCTCGAGGCGCTGGCCTCGCGCATCGCGGCGCTGCCTGCGGGCACGCAGCGCGATGCGCTCGCGGAACGCGCGCGCCTGCTGCAGGGCACGCTCGCGTGGCAGCTCGACGCCGACTACAAATTGAGACTTTCGCGGCTGCGCGCGAGCCTCGCCGAGGCTGACGTGGCGCTTGCCGACGCGCGTCGCCGCCAGGCGCTGGTGGAGCAGGCGGGCGAGCTCGCGCCGCGCAACACCGAGGGTTTCGCGTCGCGCGTGGCCGGCATCGAGCAGCGGGTCGCCCGCCTGCAGCCCGCCATCGACCGTGCCGCCGCCGCGCAGGAGCGCCAGCTCGCGGACCTCGCGGTCCGCGAGCTGGAGGCGCAGAAGGCGCGGCTCGCCAGCTATGCCACGCAGGCGCAGTTCGCGCTCGCGGCACTCTACGACGGCGCCACCGCCGGGGGTGGGCGGTGAGCACGCGGCTGCGAGTCGCGCGCTTCAGCGCACTGGTCGGGACCGTGTTGGCCGCCGTGCCCGCGGCCGAGGCCGCGCGCAAGCCGAAGCAGCCGGCCACGCTCGCCGACCTCGCCGGGCGCAGCGTCCCGGTGCAGCGCGGCGAGGCGGTCGTGAGCGACGCGGGGCAGGCGGCGCGAAGCTACGAGGAGTTCCTGCGCATCGGGGACGCCGACCCGGCGCTGCGCGCGCAGGCGCTGCGGCGCCTCGGCGACCTGCGGCTGGCCGAGGCCGAGGCGCTCGCGGCCGGAGGCGAGGCGCAGTCGGCCGAGGCCGTCGATGTCGCGAGGCAGTCGGTGGCCGCCTACCGCCAGCTGCTCGACGAGCAACCCGGTTACCCCGGCGCCGACGCCGTGCTCTACCAGCTCGCGCGCGCCCTCGATCACGGCGAGGACCCGCAAGCTGCACTCGCGACGCTGGAGCGGCTGGTTCGCGAGCATCCGCGCAGCGCGCATTACGCCGAGGCCGAGTTCCGCCGCGGCGAGGCGTTCTTCAGCGCGCAGCGCTATGCCGACGCGGAGCGTGCCTACGCGGCCGTGCTCGCGGCCGGACCGCAATCCGGATTCGGCGAGCAGGCGCAGTACAAGCTCGCGTGGTCGCTCTTCAAGCAGGGCCGGGACGAGGAGGGCAACTCGGCCTTCCTCGTGCTGCTCGACGGACTGCTCGCGGGGCCCGAGGGCGCGCGGCCCGAGGCTGAACTGTCCCGCGCCGAGCGCGAAATCGTTGACGACGCGCTGCGCGCGCTCGCCATCACCTTCGCCGCGGGCGACGGGCCCGCTGCGCTGCAGGCGGCGCTCGACGCGCACGGGCCCGTGCCCTACGCCTCGCGGCTTTACGCGGCGCTCGGCGACCTGTACGTCGAGAAGGAGCGCTACCAGGACGGTGCCGAGGCGTATCGCGCGTTCGCACGCCGCGAGCCGATGAACCGCCAGGCGCCGCTGCTGCTGGTGCGGGCCACCGAGGCCTACGCCACGGGCGGCTTCGCCTCGCTGGTGCTCGACGGCAAGCGCCAGCTCGCGCTGGAGTATGGCCCGAGCAGTGCGTTCTGGACCGCGCAGGCCGGGGCCGTGGACCCGGCCGTCAGCGCCGCCGTGCAGTCGAGCCTGCTCGAGCTCGCCCGGCATCACCACGCGCTCGCGCAGAAGGATGGCGCGGCCGCCGAGCGCGACGAAGCGGTGCGCTGGTACCGCGAATACCTCGAGGGATTCGACGACACGCCGCAGGCGCCCGGCACGCGGCTGCTGCTCGCCGACCTGCTGCTCGAGGGCAGGAACTTCGCAGCGGCAGCGGTGGAGTACGAGCGCACCGCGTATGGCTATGCCGCGCACCCGGAGGCGGGGCGGGCGGGCTACGCGGCGCTCGTGGCCTGGGCCGATGCCGAGGCGCAGGCCGCGCCCGGGAACCGCGCCGAGCTCGCGCAGCGGGCGATCGAATCGTCGCTGCGTTTCGCGGACACTTTCCCGACGCATCCCGAGACCGCGGGCGTGCTGACGCGTACCGCCAAGGCGCTGTTCGATGCGGACGATCGCGATCGTGCCGAGTCCGTCGCGCAGCGCGTGCTCGATCCCGCGACGCGCGCCGACGCGGCGCAGCAGCTCGTGGCGTGGACCGTGCTCGCGCACACGTACTTTGATTCCGGGCGCTACATCGAGGCGGAGCGCGCCTACGGTGAGCTCACGCGCCGGCTGCCGGCCGGCGATCCGCTGCAAGCCGAGGCCACCGAGCGTCTCGCCGCGTCCGTGTACCGGCAGGCCGAGGCCAAGCAGTCCGCCGGCGATCTCATGGGCGCCGTCCAGGAATTCCGTCGCGTCGCAGCCGTCGCACCGTCCTCGCCGACGCGCGCGGCCGCAGAGTTCGACGCCGCGACGATCCTCATCGGTACCGGCGAGTGGACGGAGGCGGCGAGCGTGCTCGAGGGCTTCCGCCGCGATCACCCGGGCCACGCGCTGCAGGCCGAGGTGACGCGCAAGCTGGCCGTCGCCTATCTCGAGGGCGGTCGGTCCGCCGCCGCCGCCGTGGAGTTCGAGCGGGTCGCCGCCACGGCAGCCGAGCCCGAGGACGTGCGCCGTGCCGCGCGCTGGCAGGCGGCGGAACTCTACGTCGCCGCCGACGATGCGGCCGCGGCGCGACGTGCCTACGCGGCGTACGTGCAGGAATTCCCGGCGCCGTTCGCGCCGGCCCTCGAGGCGCGGCACGAGCTCGCGGAACTCGCGCAGGCCGCCGGCGACGCGCGTGAGCGCGAGCGCTGGCTCGGCGAGCTCATCGCCGCCGATGCCGCGGCGGGCGCCGCACGCAGCGATCGCAGCAGATTCCTCGCCGCCGAGGCCTCACTGGAGCTCGCGCGCCCGCTCGACGCCGCGGCGCGCGCCGTGCGACTCGTCGCGCCGCTCGACCGCTCGCTGCTCAGGCGCAAGAAGGCGCTCGAGGCCGCGCTCGCCGCCTACGGCCGCGCCTCCGAGTACGCCGTCGCCGAAGTGACGACCGCCGCGAGCTTCGCCACGGCGGACCTGTACCGCGACTTCGGCCGCGCGCTGCTCGACTCGGAGCGCCCGGGCAACCTCTCCGCCGACGAGCTCGAGCAGTACGACCTGCTGCTCGAGGAGCAGGCCTTCCCGTTCGAGGAGAAAGCCATCGACCTGCACGAGCGCAACGCGCGCCGCGCGGCCGAGGGCGTGTACGACCAGTGGGTGCGGAAGAGCTATGCGGCCCTCGCCGAGCTCAAGCCCGGCCGCTGGGCGCGCGCCGAGCGCGAGGCGGGTGCCGAGCCGCCCGAGTTCGAGATCGAATCGCTCGAGGCGGGCCTCGCTGCGGCTCCGACCGTCGCCGCCGAGCGCGCGAGCGGGGGCGAGCCGTCACCTGCGACCGACCCCGCGAAGGCCGTGGTGCTGAACCGGCTCGGCATCGCCTATCGCAGGCTCGGCCAGTTCGCCGACGCTCGCGCCGCCTACGAGCAAGCCCTCGCGGCGGACCCGGCGTCCGCCGACGCCGA
The DNA here is from genome assembly GCA_963712815.1 of uncultured Gammaproteobacteria bacterium. Lineage (GTDB taxonomy): Bacteria > Pseudomonadota > Gammaproteobacteria > Steroidobacterales > Steroidobacteraceae > RPQJ01. The sequence goes on along the minus strand of CAVQJL010000010.1, from coordinate 25,415 downwards.
GTGCAATCTCGCCATCCTGTTCGACCTGTACCTCGACGAGCCCGCGGCGGCGCTGCCGCACTACGAGCGCTACCAGGTGCTGGCGGGCGAGGCCGACAGCAGGAAGGCGGCCGCGTGGGTCGCCGAACTGCAGGGCCGCCTCGGGCGGCTACAGCGCACCGCGGAGGTCACGCCATGATTCCGAGATCCCTGCTCGCGATGCTCGTCGTGCTCGGCGCCGCGCCGGCCGCGATGGCGACCGACGCGCCGCCCGCTGCGAAGTCGAAGGAGCGGGCGATCGACCGCCTCGAACTCGACTCGACTGCCATCACCGGCAACCGCGAGCTGCCCAAGGTGATGAGCATCGTGCCGTGGAAGGCCGCCGAGCCGCCAGCCGGCCCGGACCGGCCCATGGGCAGCCTGATCGAAGAGCTGCTCTCGCCGCTGGACCGTGACGAATTCCGGCGCGAGATCACGTATTTCCGCGACCTCGCGTCGCAAAGTCCCGACCGACCGTCCCCCGGAGCCCAGACGCCATGAATTCCATCGACATGATCGTGAACTTCTTCAAGCAGGGAGGGCCCTTTCTCTACCCGATCGCTGCTGTATTCGCCGTAGGCCTCGGCTTCGCGGCCGAGCGGTTCATCTACCTGACCCGGGTTGCGAAGGGCAATCGCCGCCTGTGGGCGGAACTTGCACCGCTGATCCAGGCGGGCAACTTCCGCAAGGCCATGGAAGTGGTTGAGAAGCAGGACTCGGCGCTCTCGACCATCATGCGCTACGGCATGTCGCGGATCGCGACGGCCCAGCGCCGCGAGGACATCGAGAAGGCGATGGAGGAGAGCCTCATCGAGGTCATCCCGCACCTCGAGAAGCGCACGCACTACCTCGCCACGCTCGCCAACGTCGGCATGCTGATGGGGCTGCTCGGCACCGTCATCGGCCTGATCAACGCCTTCGCGGCCGTCGCGGCGGTGAACCCGGCGGAGAAGGCCGCGATGCTCTCGGCCAGCATCTCGGTGGCGATGAACAACACCGCGCTCGGCCTCGGACTCGCGATCACGCTGCTGCTCGCGCACATGTACCTCGAGACCAAGACCACGGAGCTCGTCGACAGCCTCGAGGTGGCCTCGATCAAGTTCTTGAACAGCATCAGCGAGCGTCGGCAGGCCGTGGCGCAACCGGCGACCGCGGCGGCGCAGGCACGCGCGGCCGAGCAGATCCTCGGCACAGCCCGCGCATGAAGAGCTCGAAGCTGGCCCGCCGGCAGCTGCGCAACCATGCGCGCTACCGCGGACGCAACGACCTGAACATCGTACCCATGCTCGACGTCATGGTCATCCTCGCGTTCTTCCTGATCTTCACGGCGGTGTTCTCCAGGACGAGCATCCTCGAGGTGCACCTGCCCGGCCCGGGGGCCGCGGCTGAACCGGCGATGCCGACACTCGAGCTCGAGGTGATCGTGCGCCGCAGCGGACTCGAAGTGGCCGACCGCAACCAGGGTGTGCTCGAGACCGTGCCCGCGACGGCCTCTGGGCAGGACGTGGTGCGCCTCTCGGCCTACCTCGAGGGCGTCAAGGCACGCTTCCCGGACAAGAGCAGCGCCACGCTGCTGGTCGCGGAGGACGTGGACTACGACACCATCGTGCAGGTAATGGATGCCGTGCGCGTGCGGCAGAGCACGGACGGCGGCAAGGTCGTGCGCCGCGAGCTGTTCCCGCAGATCGCGCTCGGAGACGCGCCGACATGATCCGCACCGGCAAGGCGCGCCACGCGCGGCACGGCAAGGCGGGCGGCGGACACGGGCCGCTCACGCTGATCCCCATGATCGACATGCTGATGATCCTGGTCGTGTACCTGCTGGTGCACTCGGCCGACACCGAGATCCTGCCCAACACGAAGAACATCTCCATCCCGCACTCGATTTCGGAGCGCAAGCCGGGCCCGTCCACCGTGGTCACGGTGACGCGGGACATGCTGTACGTGAACGGCGAGGCCGTGGTGTCGGTGGCGGAGATCACGGGCTCGGACGCGCCGGTCGTCGACGCGCTGCAGGCGGCGCTCAGTGACCAGGCGCCGCCTCGGCTCGGCGACGCCGACGCGCCCCGCGAGGTCACGGTGATGGCCGAGAAGTCGCTGCCCTACGCGGTGCTGCGCAAGATCGTGGCGAGCTGCTCGGCGGCCGACTATTCCAAAGTGTCGCTGGCGGTGGTCGAACGCGAGCAGGCGCTCTCGGCGCGGGTTGGCGCCTGAGGTCCGACGCATGACTGCCATCGGCTATCGAAGCTACGACCTGCCCTGGACGCCATCGCCCGAGGACGAGCGCCGCGTGCGACGCGTGCTCGGCGCCGTACTCGGCCTGTTCATCGGCTTCGGCATCGTGATCCCGCTGCTGCCCGAGCGCGAGCGCTCGGTCGTGCCGCCCGCGGTGCCGGAGCGCGTGGTCGAGTTCCTGCTCGAGCGCCCGAAGCCTCCGCCGCCGCCCGAGCCCAAGGCCGAGGAGCCGCGGCCGCAGCCGAAGCCCGAGGTCCTGCGGCGCGTGGAGCGACCGAAGCCGGTGCCGGCCCCGGTCGCCGAGGCGCCGCCGCGACCGGACCCGCGCAAGAAGGCGGCCGAGAGCGGCCTGCTCGCGCTCAGCGACCAGCTCGCCGAGCTGCGCGAGCTCGAGGTCGAACCAAAGACGACCACGCAGACGCTGAACAAGGGCGCGGGCGAGAAGACGCGCGTGGACCGCGCGCTGCTCACCGCGAAGACGGGTGAGGGCAGCGGCGGCATCGCGGTGTCGAAAGCGAGCAGCGGCTTCGGTGGCGGCGCCACGGCGCTGGCCGGACACGCGACTGCGCAGGTCACCTCGAGCGTGGCGGCCGCGCCGGTCGACGACGTGCAGCGCACCGGTCGAAGCAGCCAGGCCTCGCGCACTCGCGAGGAAGTCGAGCTCGTGTTCGACCGCAACAAGTCGGCCATCTACGCGCTCTATGCGCGGGCGTTGCGCGACAACCCTGCGTTGCAGGGCAAGGTGGTGCTCGAGGTCACCATCGCGCCCACGGGCGAGGTCACCGACTGCCGCGTCGTCTCGAGCGACCTCGGCGACGCTGAGCTCGAACGCAAGCTCGTCGCGCGCGTGCGCATGTTCCGCTTCGAGGCCCGCGACGTGGCGCCGATGACCACCACCAAGCCGATCGAGTTCTTCCCGGCCTGAGGGCGCTGACGGGCGCGCCAGCCTGCCCATCGACGGCGGAACAGGAACATCGTGCAACTGCCGGTACAGATTGGACTTTTAATGGGATCAAAACTTCGGTATACGTAGTTCCAACCGGCCTCCCACCGACGCCGACCCGCGGAGCAGACATGGCAGCCGAAACCCGCGCCCCGACCCGCCATCCTGCGCGTTCGACAGTCCGCAACCTCGCCTGGTCGCTGCTCGCGATGCTCGTTGCGCTGCCAGGGCAGGCGAGCGTTACGGCCGCAGGCGACAGTCTCGTGATCGCAGCGCGCGATGCGCACGGAAAGCGTGACTCGGCAGCGCTGGCCGCTGCCCGCGCGCAGCTCATGGCCCAGCGCCATCCGCTCGCGCCGTGGGCGGACTACTGGGACCTCAACCTGCGTCTCGCGCGTGCCGCCGTGCCGGAGGTGGAAGCCTTCTATTCGCGCTGGAGCGGCAGCTACGTCGAGGACCGCCTGCGCAACGACTGGCTGCTCGAGCTCGGCAAGCGTCGCGACTGGCAGGCGTTCCGCCGCGACTACCCGCGCTTTCGCATGAACGACGACCCGCAGGTGACCTGCTACGCCATCACGACCGAGCACCTCGAAGGTCGCCCGGTCGGCGAGCGTGCGCTCGAAGCCTGGCTCGCGCAGCGCGACGCCGACGATGGCTGCCAGCACATGGCGCGGACGCTGCTGTCGGCGGGCGTCTTCGGCGAACGCGAGGTGTGGCGCAAGGTGAGCCACGCTACCGAGAGCAATCGCTCGGGTGCCGCCCGGGCCGCGCTCGGCCTGCTCGGTGCAGTGCCCGGTGCGAGCACGCCGTGGTGGACGCAGCCGACCAGGACGCTCGCCCGGCCGCCGGCGGGCCGTCCGGCCGATGCGCTCGATGCGCTGGCAGTGGCGCGCCTCGCGAGCACGGACCCTGCGCTCGCAGCGGGACGACTCGAGGCCGGACTCGCCGCCCGCCTTCCGCCGGAGTGGGCAGCCTGGGCGTGGGCGCAGGTCGGCCGGCAGGCCGCGGTGCGACAGCTGCCCGAGGCCGCGACGCATTACCGGCGCGCCGAGACGACCGCGCTGCGCTCCGGCGCCGCGCTGCCGCTGTCGGACGACACGCTCGCCTGGCAGGTCCGCGCTGCGCTGCGCGTCACGCCGACCGACTGGCGCTCGGTGCGCGCTGCGAGTGGACGCGATGAGCGCAACGGAGCGGGCCGACGCAGCGTGGGTCTACTGGGGCGCGCGCGCCGACCAGGCGCTCGCCGATCCCGGGGCGGACGGCGACCCGCAGCGGGCGCAGGCGAAGCGCGTGCTCGAGACGGTGTCCGCCGAAATGAGCTTCTACGGCAAGCTCGCCGCCGAGGACCTCGGCCGCGCTTTGAGCCTGCCGGCGCGGCCCTCGGCCCTGACCGCGTCCGAGCGCGAAGCTGCCCTCGGCACGCCGGGCCTCGCCCGTGGTTTGCAGCTGATCGGCATGGGCCTTCGCGGCGAGGGTGTGCGCGAGTGGAACTTCACGCTGCGGGGCATGGACGACCGGCAGCTGCTCGCGGCCGCGCAGCTCGCGTGCGACCGCCAGGTGTGGGACCGCTGCATCAACACCAGCGACCGCACCCGCGGCGAGGTGGACGTCGCCCAGCGCTTCCCGACACCGTTCCGCGACGCCGTGGTGGCGCAGTCGAAGCGCACCGGCGTGGATCCCGCCTACGTGTACGGACTGATCCGGCAGGAATCGCGGTTCATCATGGACGCGCGCTCCCACGCCGGCGCGTCGGGCCTCATGCAGCTCATGCCGGCGACGGCCAAGTGGACCGCCAAACGGCTCGGCGTTCCTTACGGTCCGCGCATGATCAACGACCGCGACACCAACCTGCGGCTCGGCACGGGCTACCTCAAGCTGCTGCTCGACGATTTCGAGGGCTCGCAGGCGCTGGCTGCCGCAGCCTACAACGCCGGCCCCGGGCGGCCGCGCCGCTGGCGCAACGGTCCCGAGCTCGAGCCGGCGATGTGGGCCGAGACCATCCCGTTCAACGAGACGCGCGACTACGTCAAGAAGGTGCTGTCGAACGCGGCGTACTACGGCGCGATCCTCGAGGGCGACTCGTCCGTGTCGCTGCGCGCGCGACTCGGCGGACCGATCGGCCCGCGCCTCGCCTCGACGGCCGAACCGGATCTCGAGCTGCCCTGAGCCGCGCCCGTGCCTGCACCGGTATCCGGCTGGAGCGGGGCCCGCCGCGCATGAGCAGATAACGACTCGGCCTTTCCGCCGCGCGGCGGTCAGTCTCTAGCATCCCCCCACAGCCTGGCCGGCTGGAGGCGATGCCATGACCGCGATCCCTGCCGCTAACTTGCCCCTGGGTCCGCTCGACGCCGAGCGCGGCGAGTTGCTGCGTCGAGTGGTCGATGGCCTCGAGCCCGCGGCGCTGCATTGGCTGTCGGGATTCGCGGCCGGCGTCGCCCACGCGCGCGCGCCCGGAGTTGCCACGAGCGAGATCGCGGACCTGCCTTTTTCCGCCCCGGCTCCATCGATCGCGTCCCAGGCGGGCGCGGCGGCGCGACTCGCCGTGGTGTACGGCTCGCAGACCGGCAACGGCCGGCGCATCGCCGAGCGCCTCGGCCGGGCAGCCGAGGCCGCGGGCCTCGCGGTGCGTGTCTACGCGTCACGCGACTACCCGTTGCGGGATCTTGCGCAGGAGCGGCTGATGACGGTCGTGATGAGCACCCACGGCGACGGCGATCCGCCCGACGATGCGCGCGGCTTCCTCGAGCACCTCGCGGGTCGGCGCGCGCCCCGGCTGCCGCAGCTCAAGTACGCGGTGCTGGCGCTCGGCGACTCGAGCTATCCGAAGTTCTGCGAGACGGGTCGGCAGGTGGACGAGCGGCTGGCGGCGCTCGGTGCCCAGCGCCTGCTCGAGCGCGTGGACTGCGACGTGGACTACGAGCCGCACGTCGCCCCGTGGACCGAGCGGGTAGTCGGCGGCGCGCGCGAAGCGCTCGGCGGCGCGCAGGGCGCCACCGTGACCCGGCTGCGCAGCGTGCCGGCGGCACCGAAGCACGACCGGGAGCACCCCTACGCCGCGGCGGTGCTCGCCAACGATCGCATCACCGGTCGTACCGCCTCGAAGGAGGTGCGTCACCTCGAGATCTCGCTCGCCGGATCCGGTCTCTCGTACCAGCCCGGCGACTCGCTGGGTGTGTGGCACGAGAACCCTGCGGTCGTCGTCGATGGCGTGCTCGCGGCACTCGGCCTCGCCGCCGAGGAGACCGTGACGGTGGACGGGCAGGCGCACAGCCTGCGCGACTGGCTCGCGCGGCACCGGGAGATCACGCGACTCACGCGCCCCTTCCTCGCCCAGCACGCCGACCGCGCAGGCAACGCCGAGCTCGCCGCAACGCTCGCCCCCGGCCACGAGGATCGATTGCGGGCACTGTTCAAGGACTGGCAGCTCGTGGACGTGCTGCGCTGCTACCCGGCCGCCTGGGAAGCCGAGGCGCTGGTGCGCGCGCTGCGCCCGCTCGCGCCGCGGCTGTACTCGATCGCCTCCAGCATGGCGGCCGTGGGCGAGGAGGCGCACCTCACTGTCGCGGTGGTGGACTACGCGCGCGATGGCGAGCGTCGCCTCGGCGCGGCGTCCTCGCACCTCGCGGGACTCGCGGGTGACGACGCAACCGTGCGCGTTTTCGTCGAGCCCAACGAGCGCTTCCGCCTGCCGGCGGATCCGTCGCGCGACGTGATCATGATCGGCCCGGGCACCGGCGTCGCGCCCTACCGCGGCTTCCTGCAGGAACGCGAGGCGCAGGGCGCCACGGGGCAGACACTGGCTGGTGTTCGGCGCGCGGCACTTCGAGAGCGAGTTCCTCTACCAGGTCGAATGGCAGGACGCCGTGCGCAAGGGGCTGCTCGACCGCGTGGACCTCGCCTTCTCGCGCGACCGCACGCCGCGTGCCTACGTGCAGGACCGGCTGCGCGAGGCGGGCGCCGAGCTCTACGCCTGGCTCGAGGGCGGCGCGCATCTCTACGTCTGCGGCGACGCCGAGCACATGGCGCCGGACGTCCACGCGGCACTTCTGGACGTGCTCGCCGAGCACGGCGGGCTCGACCGCGAGGCCGCGGAAGCCTACGTCCGCCGCCTCGCCGACGAGCGGCGCTATCTCCGGGACGTGTACTGACATGAGCGACACCTCACCCGTCGAGCGCATCAAGCGCGACAGCCGGCTGCTGCGCGGCACCCTCGCCGAGAGCCTCGCCGACCCGCTCACCGGCGTCGATCGCGCGAGGACGACACGGCAGCTCGCTGAAGTTTCACGGCAGCTACCAGCAGGACGACCGCGACATCCGCGACGAGCGGCGGCGCCAGAAGCTCGAGCCCGCCTACAGCTTCATGATCCGCACGCGCGCTGCCGGGCGGCGTGTGCACGCCCGCGCCAGTGGCTGGCGCTCGACGCGACTCGCGCGCCGGTACGCCAACGGCACGCTGCGCATCACGACGCGCCAGGCCTTCCAGTTCCACGGCGTGATCAAGACGCGAGCTCAAGGCGACCATGGCGGCGATCAACGCGTCGCTGATCGACACCATCGCCGCCTGCGGCGACGTCAACCGCAACGTGATGTGCGAGCGCCAACCCGGTCGAGTCGCGCGTCCATGCCGAGGTCTACGAGTGGTCGAAGCGCCTGTCGGAGCACCTGCTGCCGCGCACCCGCGCCTACCACGAGATCTGGCTGGACGGCGAGAAGGTCGCCGGCACGGAGGAGGTCGAGCCGATCTACGGGCCGACCTACCTGCCGCGCAAGTTCAAGATCGGCCATCGCCGTGCCGCCGGTGCAACGACGTGGACGTGTTCGCGCACGACCTCGGCTTCATCGCCATCGTCGAGGACGGCGAAGCTCGAGGGCTTCAACCTGACCGTGGGCGGCGGCATGGGCGCCACGCACGGCGATCCGACGACCTATCCGCGCATCGCCGACGTCGATCGGCTTCTGCACGCCCGACCAGCTGCTCGCGGTGGCCGAGGCCGTCGTCACGATGCAGCGCGACTTCGGCGACCGCACGGACCGCAAGCACGCGCGGCTCAAGTACACCGATCGACGACCGCGGACTCGACTGGTTCGTGGCCGAGATCGACGCGCCGCCTGCGGCTTCGCGCTCGCGCCGCCGCGGCCGTTCGAGTTCACCTCGACCGGCGACCGCTTCGGCTGGGTCGAGGGCTTCGACGGCCGCTGGCACCTGACGCTGTGCGATCGAGGCCGGCCGCGTCGCCGACACGGCCGGGGCCAGCCGATGCTCACCGGCCTGCGGGAGATCGCGAAGGTGCACCGCGGCGACTTCCGCCTCACGCCCAACCAGAACCTGATCGTCGCCAATGTCGCGCGCCCGGAGCGCCAGTTCATCGAGGCGCTGGTGGTCCGCTACGGGCTCGATGCGCACGCGCGCAGCACGCCGGTGCGCCGCGATGCGCTCGCCTGCGTGGCGTTGCCGACCTGTCCGCTCGCGATGGCCGAGGCCGAGCGCTACCTGCCCTCGTTCGGGCAGGCCGTCGAGCGGTTGCTCGCGGCCCACGGCCTGCAGGGACCTGCCGCTGGTGCTGCGCATCACCGGCTGCCCGAACGGCTGCGCACGACCGTACCTGGCCGAGATCGCGCTCGTCGGCAAGGCGCCAGGTCGCTACAACCTGCACCTCGGCGGCGACGGCCTCGGCCAGCGGCTCAACGTGCTCTACCGCGAGAACGTGGACGAGGCGACCATCCTCGCCACCCTCGACGAGGCCTTTTCGCGCTTCGCCGCCGAACGCGAGCACGAGGAACGCTTCGGCGACTTCGCGTGGCGGGTCGGGCTGATCGCGGCGCCGTCGGCGCGCGAGGGGGCCGCATGAGGGCGCTCGCCTGGGACCCGGCGGTCGCGGTGCACGAGCCCGCGCTGCTCGACGAAGCGAACGCGCAGCTCGAGCGCATGGATGCCCCCGCGCGCGTCGACTGGGCGCTCGACCACCTGCCGGGCGAGCACGCGCTGAGCTCGAGCTTCGGCGCGCAGTCGGCGGTGTCGCTGCACCTCGCGACGCGCGCCTTGCCGTCGATGCCGGTCATCCTGGTCGACACCGGCTACCTGTTCCCCGAGACCTACCGCTTCGTGGACGATCTCGCGGTGCGCCTCGGGCTCAACCTCAAGGTGTACCAGCCGGGCGTCTCGCCGGCCTGGCTCGAGGCGCGCCACGGCCGCATCTGGGAGCAGGGCGTCGAGGGCATCGAGCGCTACAACGCGCTGCGCAAGCGCGAGCCCATGCAGCGCGCGCTCACGGAACTCGGCGTCGGGAGCTGGTTCGCGGGCCTGCGCCGCGCCCAGGCGCGATCGCGCCGCGAGCTCAGGCCGCTCGAGTTCCGCGACGGCCGCTGGAAGGTGCACCCGATCTTCGACTGGAACGACCGGCAGGTGTTCGACTACCTGCGCCGTCACGGTCTGCCCTATCACCCGCTGTGGCACGCCGGCTACGTCTCGATCGGCGACTGGCACACCACGCGCTCGCTGGCCGAGGCCGGCGATGCCGAGGCGACGCGCTTCTTCGGCCTGAAGCGCGAGTGCGGCCTGCACGGGCTCGAAGGGTAGGGCGGGCCTTGCGCTACTTTCCGCTGTTTGCAGACCTGCGCGGCCGGCGCGTGCTGCTGGTGGGCGGCGGCGAGGTCGCCGAGCGCAAGGCGCGCCTGCTGCTCGAGGCGGGCGCCCGCGTCGAGGTCGTGGCGCGCGAGATCGTCGCCGACGAACTCGCCTCGTGGATGGATGCCACCGCCCCTCGCCCGCCAGTTGCGGGAGAGGGGCGGGGAGAGGTCGGCAGCAAGGGCGTCGCCTCGGGCACCGTGCGCTGGCTGGCGCGCGAGTTCCATGAGGCCCAGCTCGATGGCGCGACCCTGGTCGTGGCTGCGACCAGCGACACCGCGCTCAACGAGTGCGTGGCCGTCGCGGCCCGCGCCCGCCACCTGCTCGTGAACGTGGTGGACGATGCCGCTCGATCGGGCTTCATCGTCCCGGCCATCGTGGACCGCTCGCCGCTCGTGATCGCGATCTCGAGCGGGGGCGCGGCGCCGGTGCTTGCGCGCCTCGTGCGCGAGCGGCTCGAGACCCTGCTGGACGAGTCGCTCGGAAGCCTCGCGGGTCTGCTCGAGCGCTGGCGCGTGCGCATCAGGAGCGCGTTCCCCGATCTCGGCGCCCGCCGTCGCTTCTACGAGGCGGTCGTGCGCGGATCGGTGGCGGCGAGCCTGCGGCGGCGCCAGCCGGAGACGGCCGAGCTCGAGCTCGAACGGCTGCTCGAGCGCCCGGCGCGCGAGGCAGCCGGTTCCGTCGCGCTGGTGGGCGCCGGGCCGGGCGACCCGGGTCTTCTGACACTCAATGCACTCCGTACACTGCAGGAAGCCGACGTCATCCTGCACGACCGGCTCGTCTCCGGCGGCGTGCTCGACCTCGCGCGTCGCGACGCGCTGCGCATTCCGGTCGGCAAGGCCGCCCGCGCGCACTCCGTGCCACAGGAGCGCATCCACGCGCTGATGCTCGAGCACGCCCTCGCCGGGCGCCGCGTCGTGCGCCTGAAGGGCGGCGACCCGTTCGTGTTCGGTCGCGGCGGCGAGGAACTCGAGTTCCTGGCCAGCCACGGCATCCGTTTCGAGGTCGTACCGGGGATCACGGCGGCGACGGCCTGCGGAGCCTACGCGGGCATACCGCTCACGCACCGCGAGCACTCCCAGGGGCTGCAGCTCGTCACGGCGCACTGCCGCGATTCGCTCGACACGCTCGACTGGGCGTCGCTCGCCCGCGAGCGACAGACGCTCGCCGTCTACATGGGCGTGGCGGCGCTCGGCGCGATCGGTGGAAAGCTGCTGCAGCACGGGCGGGATGCCGCGACGCCCGTGGCGCTCGTCGAGCATGCGTCCAGCGCCCGGCAGCGCGTCACGCTCGCCACGCTCGCCGAACTCGACGACCTCGGCCGACGCGGGGACATCGAGTCCCCGGCACTGCTGGTCGTGGGCGAGGTGGCGGCGCTCGCCGCGCGCCTGCACTGGTACGGCACGCCGCCGCGCCGCTGGGAGGCGCTGCGGCGCGTGGCCTGAGATCGCTCAGGGCCGCGCCCACGCGACCTCCGCGAACAACGCGCGGTCGCGCCCGGGAAAATAGCGATAGTTGCCGAAGGCGAAGTCGGCGCGGTCGGCGTAGTCGCGGTCGAGTGCGTTGTTGAGGCGCAGCGTGACGGCCCACTGCGGCGCGACCTGCCAGCGGCCGCGCAGGTTCAGGAGCTCGTGGCCCGCATAGCGGTGCGCGTTGGCCGCGTCGAGCCAATAGTCGCCGACCACCAGCCATTCGGCCTCAAGCGCGAGGCGGCCTGCGGCGTCCCAGCGCACCGCGGCCCTGTGCAGCTGGCGCGGCGCCGTGTCCACGTCGTTGCCCTCGGCGATGAACTCGCCGCCCTCGACGGCCTGGGAAAATTCGTAGCGGTGGCGGGCAAACGTCCCGGCGGCGGCGAGCTCGAGCGCGTCGAGCGGGCGCCAGCGCAGCTCGTATTCCAGACCGCGATGCGAGGTCTCGCCGTCGCCGACGTTGAAGCCATTGGACTCGCGCAGGATGACGTTGTGCTTGCGCATGGTGAAGAGCGCCAGCGCAAGGTCGACCGACGGCAGCGCCGTCTTGATGCCCGCCTCCAACGCGTCGAGGCGCTCGGAGTCGAGGTCGGCGCTCCGCTGGTTGCGCTGCAGCCGGTAGAGCTCGGTGATCTCGGGCGGCCGGAAGCCCATCGAGGCCGCGGCATAGCCCACGACTCGTTCGCTGAGGTCGACCGACAGGCTGAGCTTCGGAGCCAGGTTGACGAAGGCGTCGGTCCGGTCTTCCGGGCGACTGTAGAGGCAGCCCGCGGGCAGGCACGGGACGCCGTTCTCGTCCGTGTTGCCGGCGGGCATGCGGTTGTCGTAGTCGTAGCCCACCGCCTCGGCGCGCAGTCCGGCGGTGGCCGTGAGCCGTCCGCCGAGCCGCCGCTCGCCGTGCACGTACAGCGCTGCGACATGGGAGCGCACCGAGTAGTCGTAGTGCTTGCCGGCCGGACGGATCGCATTGGCCGGCGGCGGGCCGTCGGTGGTCGGGCCATCCTGTTCCTGCAGCAGGAAGGAATCCGCGAGCTCGAGGTCGAGCCCCGCGACGACCAGGCGATCGTCGCTAGCGTCCCACACCAGCGTGCTCATGAGCCCGGCGCTTTCCTGGCCGTTGCGCTCGAGCGGCTTGCCGAGCAGGAAGTGCTGCAGGAACTCCATGCGCGAGCTGCGCAGGTACGGCCGCAGCTCGAGCCGGCTGCCCGCAGCGCCGGGTCGCTCGATGAGTCCGGTGAGACGCAGCGCGTGCGCCTCGCGGTAGGCCTCGGGGTTCGGATTGGCGCGGCTCGCCTGCTCGTCGCGGTAGGCGTCCTTGCCGGTGATGAAGCCTGCCGTGTCCTGGTCGAGGATGGTGGCGGCGAAGTCGACCCGCGCAGGCGCATCGCGCCAGCGACCCGACGCCGTCGCGTTGAGCTTCGCCTCGTCGAAGCCGGAGTCGTCGCGCCAGCCGCCGTCGTGCGTGTAGAGGGCGGCGACGCCGTAAGCCGTGTCGCCCGCGTCGAAACGCCCGGCGAGCTTGACGCGACCGTAATCCGCGGGGCCGGCCTCGAGGCCCACTGCACGCAGCGGTCGCTGCCCGGCGGCCGGCTGCAACACGTTGACGGTGCCGTGCATGGCGCTCGAGCCGTACAGGGCAGTGCCCGGACCGCGCAGCACCTCGATCGACCCGGCCTGCTCGGTGTTGACCTCGAACATCTCGTTGACGTTGCAGAACCCGACCGGCCGGATCGGCACGCCGTTCTCGAGGAACAGGAACGCGCCGCAGGAACCGGCGCCCGTGAGCACCGGCGAGCGGATGGCGGTCAGGCTCTCCTGGCCGCTGCCGCGCTGGATCATCACGCCCGGAAGGCGATTGAGGACCTCGGCGTGGTGGGTCGCCCCGAGCAGCCGGATGGCATCGTCGCCGACCGCGCTGAGGCTGAGCGGCGTCGCGAGCGCTGCCGTGGGACGGCGCGCAGCCGTCACCACGATCTCCTCGAGGCGATCGGTCGTGGCCATCGCAGTCGGCGCCGCGATCGCAGCTTGGCCGGGCGCTGCCGGAGCGGCGAGGCAGGCCGCGGTCGCCGCGGCCATCAGCCGCAACTGGAAGCACGTGTGGCGTGCAGGCATGGGTCGATCGTGTCGGGCTTTCGAAACGAAAGCGGCAATTATCCGGCATCGCCGCGCGAAACGTCGCGCCGACGCCGTTTGTTACCATCGCCGCCACTCGATCCGGAGCAGGGCACATGCTGAGCCGATACCTGTTGATGGCCGCCAGCGCCTGCGTGCTGCTTTGGCCGGCCGCGGCGCAAACCGCCGGGGAAGCGGCGCCGCAGGCGGCGCCCGAGCGCCCGCGCATCGGCCTCGTGCTGAGCGGCGGCGGCGCACGCGGCGCGGCCCACGTGGGCGTCATCCAGGCGCTCGAGGACATGCGCATCCCGATCGACGCCGTCGCAGGCACCAGCATGGGCGCGGTGGTCGGCGGCCTGTACGCGGCGGGCCTCAATGGCGACGAGATCACGGAGGTGTTCCGCACGCTCGACTGGCAGGACCTGTTGCGGGATCGCGCGCCACGCCGCGACCTCGTGTTCCGTCGCAAGCAGGACGACCGCAGCTACCTCGCGCGCGGCGCGCTCGGCTTCCGCGAGGGCGAGGGTGTGACGCTGCCGCTCGGCCTCGTGCAGGGCCAGAAGATCACGCAGGTGCTGCGTACCGCCACGCTGCGCGTCGGCGACGAGCAGGACTTCGACCGGCTGCCGACGCCGTTCCGCGCGCTCGCCACGGACCTCGAGACCGGCGAGCCCGTCGTGCTGCGCTCCGGGCGACCTCGCCACCGTGTTGCGAGCCAGCATGTCGGCGCCAGGCGTGCTCGCGCCCGTGGAGATCGACGGACGACTGCTGGTGGACGGCGGCCTCGTGGACAACCTACCGGTGAGCCTCGCGCGAGAGATGGGCGTGGACGTCGTCATCGCGGTGGACGTGAGCTTCCCGCTGGCGCTTCGCGACGGCCTTGGCTCGCCGCTCGACGTCACCAACCAGATGATCGGCATCATGGTCCGGCGCGGCACCCGCGAATCGCGCGCGCAGCTCGGCGAGGGCGACGTGCTGATCGAGCCGGACCTCGGCCGCATGACGGCGGTGGACTTCAGCAAGGTTCCGCAGGTGATGGAGGTGGGGGCCACGGCGCTCGAGGCGGTGCGCCCGCGGCTCGCGGCGCTGTCGCTGTCGCCGGACGGCTATGCCGCCTACCACGCCTCGCGTCGCGCCGAGCGCTACCCCGACGAGGTGCTCGCCTTCGTGCGGGCGGGTCCGAGGTCCGACGCGGACGCCGCCCGCATCGAGGCGGTGTTCGGCGGGCTCGCGGGCGAACCGCTCGACGTGCCCACGCTGCAGCGCAAGCTCGACCGCCAGTACGGCCTAGACCGCTATGAGTCGCTGGACTACCGACTGGTGCGCGACGAGGGCGAGCTTGGGCTCGAGATCGACGCGCGCCGCAAGTCCTGGGGCCCGAACTTCCTGCGCCTCGGCGTGAGCGTCGAGCAGGACTACGACGGCGGCGCCAAGGCCAATGCCGGCGCGCGGGTGCTCATGACCGGGCTCAACCGCTACGACGCGGAGTGGCTCACCGACGTGCAACTCGGTGAGGAGCCGCGCCTGTTCAGCGAGTTCTTCCAGCCGCTGTCGCTCACCAGCGACGTGTTCTTCGCGCCCAGCCTGCGCTACGAACTGCAGACCCTGCAGGTGGTCGAGGACGGGCGCCGCGTGGCTCGCTACCGTACGCGCGAGTCCGAGGCCGCTTTTGCGGTGGGCGCGGAGCTGTCCAACTGGGGCGAGGTGCGGCTCGGGCTCGCCCGTGGCGACGGCAGCGCGCAGGTGCTGGTGGGCGATCCGGGGCTGCCGCGACAGGAGTTCGACCTCGGCGCGGCCTACCTCGAGTTCGCCTACGACCGGCTCGACAGCGCGTACTTCCCGCGGCACGGCCAGGCCTTCAGCGTGGGCTGGCGGGGCGAGCGCGAGGGCCTCGGTTCGAGCGAGGACGCGGACATCGTGCAGGCGGAGTGGCTGGTCGCGCGCTCGTACAAGCGCTACAGCGCGGTGCTCGGCATGGAGTGGGGCTCGGCGCTCGACGATCGCGTGGTCTCGCCGCAGCAGCTGTTCACCTTGGGCGGTTTTCTCGAACTCTCGGGCCTGCCCTCCGATGCGATCGCGGGCACGCAGTACGGCCTCGCCCGTGCCATCGCCTTCCGGCGCGTGAGTCGCGGCGGCACCGGCTTGTTCGAGTTCCCTGCCTATATGGGCGTCTCGCTCGAGGCCGGCAACGCGTGGCAGACCCGCGACGACGTGGACTTTGGCGACCTCGTGGCAGCCGGCAGCGTGTTCCTGGGTGCCGAGAGTCCACTCGGTCCGGTGTTCCTCGCGGCGGGCCTCAGCGAGGGCGGTGCGGCGGGGTTCTACCTGCTGCTCGGACGCACATTCTGAACCGCGCCGCCGGCCGACCCGCGGCACGGGCCTCCGCCGCGATACAATGGCCGGGCACGATTTCCACGGCGCGCGACACGACATGGCGACTTTTCACGAGCACAACCTCAGGCAGCCCCTGCCCGCCGAGCGTCCCTACGGCATCCGCGTCCGACTGCGCCGCAGCGATCCGCTGCGCAACCTGCTGGGAAGCGAGTGGAGCAAGGAGCACTGGTACGCCTCGCGCAACGAGCGCGACACGGCGCTCGAGCAGATGAGCGGACGCTACCTTTACTTCCGGCCGGGAGACGCGCCCTCGCTCGAGTTCGAGCGCCTCGATCCCTGAGGCGTGCCCCGATCGCCGGCGCCTTCGCGGTCCGACCAGCCGAGCAGCCCGCGCGTCACGAACCGGTAGACAGGTTTGCCCGTGCGCGCCCACAGTGCCGCGAGCGGTGAGCGGCGCGCGAGGATCGCACGCTGGCGCGCAGTCAGGTCCTGCGGACAGTAGCTGCGCTTGTGCTTCAGCAGGTGCCGCAGGTCATCCCAGGCCAGCATCCGGAACAGCCGACCCCGATGACGAGCACGCATCGCCAGCTGGAAGTCCACCAGCCCCGGCTGGCCGTCCGGTCCGACCAGCCAGTTCGGCTCCTTGGCGAGGTCGTTGTGGACCACGCCGGCCGCGTGCATCCGGCGCACCAGGGTCAACGCGTCGCGGAAGTAAGCACGTGAAGGCGGCGCGGCGCGGTGCAGCGGCGAGCCCGGGAGCCAGCTGCGTTGCAGTTCGCGCCCGTTCCAGCCGAGCAGGCGCGGCACCTTTGGTACGCCACGCAACGCCCCGAGCGCGCGCGCCTCGCGCGCGGCCAGCCGCCGCGCGAGCCAGCGGAGGCCCCGAGCGGCCGCCGTCGTGTCCCGCTCCGCGCAATCGACCGTCGTCGAATCCTGCGTGATCGTGCGCCGGCGCAGCGTGCCGAACAGGTCGCGCTTGTGGACCGTCCCCTCGGCCGCGACCGTCATGGCAAGGCGAACCAGGTGGGCGTCACGCCAGCGCGCTGCAGCGCGTCGGCGAGCATGAGCAGGGCGTAGTAGCCGAGCAAGGAGCCCGCGTC
This sequence comes from uncultured Gammaproteobacteria bacterium, assembly GCA_963712815.1. GTDB lineage: Bacteria > Pseudomonadota > Gammaproteobacteria > Steroidobacterales > Steroidobacteraceae > RPQJ01. The sequence continues at coordinate 8,579 of CAVQJL010000010.1, read as the reverse complement.
GAGAAACGCCTTCCAAAGGACGCGTGGACGTACCTCGAGGCGTTCCGGGACCTCGTACGTCGACCAGCGCGGCCAGAACGAACGCACCGAGCGGCGATAGTCCTCGAAGGAGGCGCCGTGCCGGGCGTGGAGCGCGACATCCTCGCACCGTGCCGCCGCCGCGTGGATCGAGCCGAGCGTCGCGACCAGCGCTACGGTCATCACGAGGCTGCGGGTCGCGAGGCCGATGCCGAGCGCCGCGAGCAGCGACAGCAGGTACAGCGGGTGCCGCAGAGCCGAGTAAGGCCCGCCTCGCACCAGCGTCTCGTCCTTGAAGCCCGCGATGAAGACCGAAGCCCACACGCGGCCGAGCGCAGCGCAGGCGATGCAGGCGAGCCCGGCGAGTTCGATCGCATCGCCTGCGAGGCCCGTGGCCCAGCCGCGCTCCGACACCGCCACCAGCGCGAGCACGACGGCGAGCAGCGCGATGGTGATGCGCAGGCGCGGAGTGCTGGGCGAACTCGACATGCGCGGATTCTAGCCGCCGGCTAGAGTGCGCACATGAACTGGCTCACTTCGTACGTCGGCTACATGGCCGCGGCCGTCTTCGCGATCCTGCCCATCGTCAATCCGCTCGGTGCGGTTCCCCTGGTGATGACGGTCACCTCGCACCTGTCGGTGGAGGAGCGACAGCGGCAGGTCCGCCGCGCCTGCATCTACACCTTCGTGCTGATGGTGAGCTTCCTGATCGCGGGCGGCGTGATCATGAACTTCTTCGGCATCTCGATCCCGGGGATGCGCATCGCGGGCGGCATGATCGTCGCCTTCCTCGGCTTCAGGATGCTGTTCCCGAACGCGCCCACGCCCGCGAGCGACGTGGGCCGGCGCGAGGTGAAGGACGACGTCGCCTTCACGCCGCTCGCCATGCCCGGACTGAGCGGCCCGGGCACGTTTGCGGTCGTCATGAGCCTCTCGTCGCAGGCGAGCACGCGGCCGGGCTGGGAGCGCGTGCTCGACTTCGCCGGAGTGGCGACCGGCATCCTGATCGTGGCGCTGACCTGCTGGGGGGTGCTGCGCGGGGCAGAACGCCTCAACCGGCTGCTCGGAGTCACGGGGATGGTGGCGCTGACGCGTCTGATGGGCTTCCTCATGATCTGCATCGGAGTGCAGTTCATCATCAACGGGCTCGCGACCCTGGCGATGGATCCGCAGGCGTGGTCGGGGCTGGCGGAGGCCTTGCGACAAGGCAATCCCTGAAGCGCCGACGCGCGGCGCGCCATTCGGCGCAGTGTCAGGGCGGCGGCGGCGCGCCCGGCTCGGGATCTTCCATCGGGAAAGTCTTCGCGGCGTCCTCCGGCTTCGTGGGCATCGCGTCGGCGGGCGCCGGCGGTGCAGCGGCCGGCTCGCCCGCCGGCGGCGCAGCAACGGCGCCACTGGTCGCCTTGTTCAGCAGCGCCGTGAACGCCTGTGCTGCCGGCGGCGCCGCGATCTTGCCGCCGAGGATCTGCGAGGGCAGGACGTCGGGTACGCCGTAGGCGAGGGCGTTCCAGCCGTCGTCCACCGAGATGATGCTGCCGTCGAGCGAGACTCCAATGAAGATGCCTTCGTTGCGCGCGTAGGACAGCACCTGCGCCTTGAACGTCGTGTCGGTGGCGGCCGCGGCCGAGCGGCCGACCGGGCCGGCCGCGACGCTCGCGTCCGCCCCAAGCGTGACTTTGCCGCCCGCGATGCCCTCGACGCTGCGCTGGGACATGAGCACCAGCACCAGCTCGGTGGATTGCACGCCCCACTGGAAGCCGATGTTGGCTCCGCCGAGCGTCACGAACACCGGATTGCTCCACGAGCCGTCTGGGTTTCGCACCGCCATCACACCGCGTCCGCCGCGCCCGCCGAGGATGAGCGCACCCTTGATGACCCTCGGCAGGACGACGATTCCGTACGACCGCTCCAGCAGCCACGTGGGGATCGACTGCTCAGTTAGGAAGGTGAACGACTCGAACACTGCGCGCGAGTCTTCGAGGCGCTGGTCGGTCTTGGAGTCCGCCATCGCCGCGGGGCTGGCGACGGCGAGGATCAGGAGCGAAATCGCGAGGGCGGTGAGTCGATGCATCGGGGCTCGTAGGGCTCGTGGGAATATGTCGAAATGCTAACAGAATCCGCAGTCGCACATCGGCCGCGGCCCGCGATGCGGCTGCGTCTATTTGCGCTGGCCCGTGCTGCCGGCCGGGCGGCGTGGACTGCGAGCGGGTCGCGACTGCAAGTCGCCGGTACCGGGCTGCCAGCGGGCGAGCAGCGCTGCTTCTTCCTGCTCGATCTCGCGTTCGGCGTCGTGGATGAATTCGCGGAACCGGGCCGCTGCCGCGCTCAAAGGGTTGTTCCTGAGCGTCACGATGCCGTAGCGGGTCGTCAGCCACGGTGCCGAACCGAGCAGCGTCAACTGGCCGCTCTCGAACTCCACGCGAATCGTCGGGAGCATCGCGGCCATGATCACATCGGTCCCGAGCACAAGATGCTTGAGGACCGCGAGCGTGCCGCACTCGATGGCCGGGAAGTTGCGCGCCGTTGCCACCGTTTTGCCTGAATGTCGCTGGGCCGCACGGAATGGCTCAAGGATGCGCGGCGGTAGCCGGCTCATGGCGGCGAGCGGGTAGTCGAACATTTCGCTGACCGCGAGGTCGCCACGGCCTGCCAGCGGATGCCCGGAGCGCGCCACGAGAAACAACGGATGTGGCTTCAGCGCCTCGATCACGAGATCGCCCTGGCGTTCTATCGTGCTGGTCTCGCCGACGAACAGGTCGAGCTCACGGCTGCGCAGGCGACGTAGCAGTTCGTCCCAGTCGCGGATCGACACGTGCGCCGTCACCAGCGGATAGGCGGCGACGAAGCGCGTCAGCGCCAGGGTCAAGCTGCACTGTCCCGGCCAGGGACCACCACCGATTGCGATGTGACCGGACTGCAGCGAGCGGTCGTTTGCCAGTTCGGCGCCGAGGTCGTCGCTCATCTGCACGATCTGGCGGGCTCGCAGCACGAACAGGTGGCCGAGGTCGGTTGGCTCGGCACCGCTCGGTGTGCGCTGGAACAGGAGACCACCCAGCTCGCGCTCGACGGCCTGAACGCTGCGCGACAGGGCCGGCTGGCTCATGCGCAAGGCCTCTGCCGCGCGGGCGAAGTTGCCGTGATCGGCAACGGCGATGACATGACGCAACTGTCGAAGTTCGGTGGGCATGCCGTCGAGGGGTCGTCAGCAGTTTCGGGTCATGCGCTGGACGCATGGACCTCGTAGTCTACCTGCATTGGACGCATTGACCAGTCGCCACGAAACTTCCGCCTTGGTTGGCCAGGGCGGCAAGGGGCGCCTTCACCCGGCCATGTTGGAACAGCAAGCGAGGGCAATGGCATGGGCATACAGCGGTGGGAAGTCCTGGCGGTCGTGTTCTGCACGTCCACGGTCCTGGCAGTGGACGCCCTCGCGGCCGCGCCGTCCGGCGGGACGGGCGGGGCGAGCACGACGTCGGTCGAGCACTTTGACCCGCAGGGCAAGCCGCCCTCGACCTTCTCGCTCGAGATCCGCGACCGCCTGAAGGCCGAGCTGCCCTTCGCGGACAAGCGTGACTTCGACGAGGCGAAGAAGGGCTTCATCGCCGAGCCGCCGTACAAGCAGATCATGGCCGACGCGGGCCACGTCGCCTGGGACATGGGCAGCTACCAGTGGCTGCTCTCGGGCCAGGACTTCGCGAGCATCCACCCCTCGCTGCAGCGCCAGGCCGTGCTCAACATGAACTGGGGCCTCTTCGAAGTGGTGCCCGGCCGCATCTACCAGGTGCGCGGCTTCGACCTCGCCAACATCAGCTTCATCAAGGGCGACACCGGCTGGATCGTCTTCGATCCGCTGACCGCGAAGGAGACGGCGCGGGCCGCGCTCGAGCTGATCAACGAGAAGCTGGGCAAGCGTCCGGTGGTCGGTGTCGTCTACTCGCACTCGCACGGAGATCACTTCGGAGGCGCGCGCGGCGTCGTGGACGAGGCCGACGTCGTGAGCGGCAAGGTCATGGTCATCGCGCCCGAGGGCTTCATGGACGCGGCGATCTCCGAGAACGTCTTTGCGGGCACCGCGATGAACCGCCGTCTGCACTGGCAGTATGCCGTGCTGCTGCAGCGCAATCCCCACGGGCATGTCGATCAGGCCATCGGCAAGAACATCGCCGCCGGCAACTCAGGCCTGATCCCGCCGAATCGCGTGATCGGCAAGAACATCGAGGAGATCACGCTCGACGGCGTGAAGATGGTGTTCCAGGACGTCTCGGACACCGAGGCGCCGGTCGAGATGAACACCTGGTTCCCGCAGTTCAAGGCGCTGTGGGCATCGGAACTCGTCGTCGGCACGATCCACAACATCTACACGTTGCGCGGCGCCGCGGTGCGCAACGCGCTCAACTGGTCCAAGGAGATCAACGAGACGCTCTACAAGTTCGGCGGCGAGGCCGAGGTGATGTTCGCCTCGCACAGCTGGCCGCGCTGGGGCAACGACCGCATCCGGGAAGTGCTGCGCACGCAGCGCGACGCCTACGCCAACCTCAACAACCAGACCTTGCACTACGTGAACCAGGGCGTGACGATCAACGAGATCCACAACGTCTACCAGGTGCCCGAGAGCCTGCAGCAGAGTTGGGTGGCCCGCAGCTACCACGGCGACGTGCAGAATAACGTGCGTGGCGTCGTGAACCGCTTCATCGGCCACTTCGACGGCAACCCGGTCAACCTGATCCCGCTGTCGCCGCAGGACTCGGCACCGCTCTATGTCGAGATGATGGGCGGCTCGGACAGGATCCTTGCCAAGGGCAAGGAGCTGATCGGGCAGGGCAAGTACCTGCATGCCAGCGAGATCCTGAACCGCCTCGTGTTCGCCGAGCCCACGAACCTGCCCGCGCGCCGGCTGCTGGCCGACGCCTACGAGCAGCTCGGCTACCAGGCCGAGAGCACCAGTGTGCGCAATACGTTCCTGCAGGGCGCGTTCGAGCTGCGCAACGGGATGCCGAGCGGTGTGCCGCCACGCTCGACCGGTCCCGACGTCGTCCGGGCGATGAGCACCGAGCAGTGGCTCGACTTCCTCGGCATCAGCATGGACCCGAAGAAAGCCGCGGGCCTGCGCTACACGGCCAACCTCATCACGCCGGACAACGGCGAGCAGTACGGGATCGAGCTCGAGAACGCGACACTGACCAACATCAAGGGTTTCCTGGTGCCGAAGCCGGATCTCACGGTCACCGTGAACCGCGCTGACCTGAACCGGGTGATGATGGGCGTGGCGACCTTCGATCAGCTGGCAGACGAAGGCAAGGCCCGCTTCGAAGGTGACCGCACGGTCATCCACAAGCTGCGCGACCTGATGGTCGGCTTCACGCCCGACTTCGAGATCCTGCCGGGCACCGCGCCCACCGAGCGCCAGGTGCCGCCCGGACGGTCGTTTGCGCTGCCGGCCAGCGGCCTGATCCAGACCGACTGATTATTCGGCTTGAATGGAAACAACGGAACTCCTGGAGGTCACATGAACCCCACACGCGCGCTGAGCCTGACGCTCGCCTTTTCCCTCACTCTCGCCGCCGGCGCTACGCATGCCGCCGACGTCCCGGACCACTTCCACCCGAAGGGCAAGCAGCCCTCCACCTTCACCCTCGAGCTGCGCAACGGCCTCAAGGCGGAGTTGCCGTTCGCCGACAAGCGCGACTTCGACGAGGCGAAGAAGGGCTTCATCGCCGCGCCGCCCTACAAGCAGATCATGGCCGACGCGGGCCACGTCGCCTGGGACATGGAGAGTTACCAGTGGCTGCTCTCGGGAGCGGACTTCCCGAGCATCCATCCGTCGCTGCAGCGCCAGGCCGTGCTCAACATGAACTGGGGCCTCTTCGAAGTGGTCCCGGGGCGCATCTACCAGGTGCGCGGCTTCGACCTCGCCAACATCAGCTTCATCAAGGGCGACACGGGCTGGATCGTGTTCGACCCGCTGACCGCAGCCGAGACGGCTCGGGCCGCGCTGCAGTTGATCAACGAGAAGCTGGGCAAGCGACCGGTGGTCGGTGTCGTGTATTCCCATTCGCACGTGGACCACTGGGCCGGCGTGCGCGGCGTCGTGGACGAGGCGGACGTGGTCAGCGGCAAGGTGATGCTGATCGCGCCCGAGGGTTTCATGGAGAAGGCGATTGCCGAGAACGTGTTCGCCGGCAACGTGATGTCGCGGCGCAGCCAGGTGCAGTACGCCACGCTGCTCGAGCGCAATCCCTTCGGCCACGTCGACCAGTCGATCGGCAAGAACGTGGCGCGCGGCGCGGTCGGCTTGATCGCGCCGAATCGCCTCATCACCAAGGACCTCGAGGAGATCACGCTCGACGGCGTGAAGATGGTGTTCCAGAACGCCGCGGACACCGAGGCGCCGGTCGAGATGAACACGTATTTCCCGCAGTTCAAGGCGTTCTGGGCTGCCGAGGTCGTCACCGGGACGATCCACAACGTGTACACGCTGCGTGGCGCGGCGGTACGTAACGCGCTCAACTGGTCCAAGGTGATCAACGAGGCGCTGTGGAAATTCGGCCAGGAGGCCGAGGTGATGTTCGCGTCGCACAGCTGGCCGCGCTGGGGCAACGATCGCATCCAGGAGGTGCTGCGTACGCAGCGCGACGCCTACGCGAACCTCAACAACCAGGCGCTGCACTACGCCAACCAGGGCGTGAACATCAACGAGATCCACAACGTTTACGAGCTGCCGAAGAGTCTGCAGCAGCAGTGGGCGGCGCGCAGCTACCATGGTTCCGAAAAGAACAACGCGCGCGGCGTGATCAACCGCTTCCTCGGCCACTGGGACGGCAATCCCGCGACGCTGATCCCCCTCTCGCCGAGCGACTCCGCGCCGCTGTACGTCGAGATGATGGGCGGCAGCGACAGGATCATGGCCAAGGGCCGCGAGCTGCAGGCGCAGGGCAAGTACCTCGAGTCGGTCGAGATCCTGAACAAGCTGGTGTTCGCCGAGCCCCTGAACCAGCCGGCGCGCGACCTGCTCGCCGACGCTTACGAGCAGCTCGGCTACCAGATGGAGAGCACGAGCCTGCGTAACACATTCCTGCAGGGCAGCTACGAGTTGCGTTCGGGCATGCCGACCGGCGAGGCGCCGAACACAGGCAGCGCAGACGTGATCCGCTCGATGCCCACCGGGTTCTGGCTCGACTTCCTCGGCATCAGCATGGACCCGAAGCGGGCCGAGGGCATGGATCTCTCCATCAATCTGGTGCTGCCGGACATCGACGAGAAGTACCTCGTGGAACTGCGCAACGCGACGTTGACCAACATCGAGGGCTTCCAGTCGCCGAAGCCTGATCTCACGTTGACGCTGAACCGGGCCGATCTGAACCGGGTGATGCTGGGCGTGGCCACGTTCGACAGCCTGGCCCAGGAAGGCAAAGCGCGTTTCGACGGCGACCGCACGGCGATCTACAAGCTGCGCGACCTGATGGTCACGTTCACGCCGGACTTCGAGTTCATCCCCGGTTCGGCGCCCCGAGAAGCGGCCGGTGCCGCCGGGACGGCCGTTCGTGCTGCCGGATCCGTTCCGCAATCTCGGCGGGTCAACTTCCGCTGACGGTCGGCAGGCTGCGCGCGCCCGGTTCCGCGTATCGGAACCGGGCGCGTTCTGCGGCGCCCCGATGCTAGTTTCTCTCTCGAGGAAAGGAATCGACGATGCCTCTGAACCGCTTTCATCCTGGTCGACTGCGATCCTGCTGGCTGCGTTTCGCCGCTGGCGCATGCGCAAAGCGGGTCCGCGACTCGCGCAGACCGTGTATCTCTACGGCATCGTTCCCATGATCGAAGGCGACGCACAGGTCGGCGACCTACAGGTCAACATCGACACAAACATGTCGAACTTTTTCGACAGCCTGAAGTTCGGCGCCATGGCGGCCTACCAGATCGAGAACGATCTTTCATCGTACCGGTGGCGACGTGACCTACATGAACCTCGGCCAGAGCCAGAGTACGCAGCAGGCCGGCGAGCGTCGGCTCGACATCGACCAGGTCACGTTCATCGCCACCGCCGGCCGCCGCGTCGCGCCGCCCGTGTCGAGGCGCTGTTCTCGCTGGCGTATTTCGATCTGTCGGCGGACCTGCGGGTACCGCTACTGCAGGCAGGTGCCGCCGCGAGCCGCGACGCCGAACTGGGTGGACCGCTGATCGGCTCGCTGGAGGCCCGGTGAGCGACCGCGTCCGTTTCCGCGCTGCGCGGCGAGCATCGGCGGGTTCGGGTGCGCTTCCGACCTCACGTGGCATGCGTTGAACAGTTCGCCTACCAGGGCAGTCGACCGCGTCAGCTGATTTCTCGATGTCCGGGCCATCGCCTACGACTACGAGGACGGCAAGGGCGCAACTACCAGAACTACGACCTCGTGCAGCACGGGCCGGGCGCCGGCATCGCGTTCTCGTTCTGACAAGGCATGACGGTGAGTAATCTGATTCGAAGGCGTTCCGCGCCGTCGGCGTTCTGCTCTGCATGGTGATGCCGTTCTGCCGTCGCTCGCGGACGAAACAGGTGGTGCGGACGAGGCCTGCCTCGCCATGCA
>CAVQJL010000009.1:0-166506 GCA_963712815.1 uncultured Gammaproteobacteria bacterium | reverse complement strand
CGGCGACGGCCGAGTAGGCCGCGGCTCGAGCGCCCGAAATGGCCACGCCCTGCGGTACGATCCGCAGCGATGGGTACGAAGCGCAGCACCGCCGACGGGCCGGGGCAACCGCGATGGCAGAGCCTCGCGGACGAAGAGCTGCTGCGGGTGAGATTCAGCGCGCTGCGGCTGCGACCCGAGGATAGCGCGATCTGGCCCGAGGTCGAGCGCCTGTACGCTGAACTCGCCCGCCGGGGCATCCGGTTCCGTCCCCACGTGTGGTTTGCCGAGGAGTGGTTTTCCCCGGACGGCGTGCCCGGAATCGCCGTGCCGTTCTACCTCGCGCATCCGCGCCTGAAGCGGCTCGAGCGGCGGTTCATGGGCGAGGCGGAAGGCGGCACCCGCAAGTGGCTCATGCGCATCCTGCGCCACGAGGCCGGTCACGCGCTCGACACCGCCTATGGCCTGAGGAGACGCGCCGAGTGGCGGCAGGTCTTCGGCAAGTCCTCGAAGCCGTACCCGCACGACTATTCGCCGCGGCCGAGCAGCCGGCGGCACGTGCTGCACCTCGGGCACTGGTACGCGCAGAGCCATCCGACCGAGGACTTCGCGGAAACTTTCGCAGTCTGGCTGCAGCCCAGGGCACGCTGGCGGCGCGATTACGAGGGATGGCCGGCCCTCGCGAAACTGGAGTACGTCGACCGGCTGATGACTGAGGTCGCGGGACATGCGCCCGCGAGGCGGGACCGGACTCGGATCGAGCCGGTGTCGGCCAACCGCCGCACGCTGGGCGAGCACTACCGGCGCAAGGCTGCACGCTACGGGCAGTTCGATCGTCGCTACGACGCCTGGCTGCGCCGGGCCTTCGCGACGCGGGACGCGCGTCCTGACGGCGTCCCCGCCGGGCGCTTCATCCGCGAGATCGAGCCTCAGCTGAGGCGCCTGCTGGTGCGGCGGGCGCGGCTTCATCCCTACGCAGTCGATCACGTGATTGAGATGGTGGTCGGCCGCGTCCGGCAGCTCGACCTGCTGCTGCGCGGGCCGCGCCGGGAAAACAAGCGGCGCATCGTTCGCCTGCACGAGCGTATCGTGCTCGACCTGCTGCGACGCAACCGGGAGAACTACGCGCTATGAGGCGTAGACGCATACTGCTGATGGTGCACGAGTCGCTCGTGCCGCCCACGGATCTTGCCGGCCTCGGCGAGGCGGAGATCGAGGAGTGCCGCACCGAGTACAACGTCTACTCGACGCTGTGCAACCTGGGGCACGACGTGCGCGTCATCGGCGTGGGTGATCGCCTGACCGAGCTTCGCGAGGCGATCCGCGACTGGCATCCCCACGTCGTGTTCAACCTGCTCGAGGAATTCTCGGGGATCGTCTCCTACGACCACTACATCGTCGCCTACCTCGAGCTGATGCGTCAGCCCTATACCGGCTGCAACCCCCGCGGCATGATGCTCTCGCGCGACAAGGTGCTGACCAAGCAGGTGCTGTCCTCGCATCGCATCCCCACGCCGCGCTTCCAGCTCTTTCCGTACGGCCGGCGATTCGTGGAGCCCAGGCGGCTCACGTTCCCGCTGTTCGTCAAGTCGGCGACCGACGATGCATCGCTGGGCATCTCCCAGGCCTCGGTGGTCGAGGACATGACCCGCCTGCGCGAGCGGGTCGAGTTCATCCACGACCAGGTGCGGAGCGACGCGCTGGTCGAGGAGTACATCGACGGGCGCGAGCTCTATATCGGCGTGCTGGGCAACGAGCGGATCACCACGCTGCCGGTCTGGGAAATGAACTTCGGCACGCTGCCCGACGTGCAGTCGGGCATCGCCACGCGCAAGGTGAAGTGGGACCGTGGCTACCAGTCGAGGCACGGGATCTCGACGGGTCCGGCCGAGGGATTGAGCGCCGCGCAGGCCGAGCACCTCAGCCGCATCGCGAAGCGGATCTTCCGTGCGCTCTACATGAGCGGCTATGCCCGGATGGACCTTCGGATGCGCGCGGACGGCAGCGTCTTCGTTCTGGAGGCCAACGCCAACCCCAACCTGACCTACGGCGAGGACTTCGGCGAGTCTGCGGAAATCATCGGCCTCGGCTACGAGGCCCTGATCGGGCGCATCGTCAACCTTGGACTCGCCTACAAGCCGGATTGGCGGCTGTTCGAGAGTTGAGCGCGTCGCTCAGTACCGCCAGCTGCGCGTGTCGGCGCCTGGCGGTGCCGTCTGCAGCATCCGCTCGACGACCCAGGGCAGCACCATCTGCGGGTAGCGCAGCCGTGACCAGGCATTGCCGCGCGTGTGGTCGCCGTTCCAGCAGTGCTCGTCGCGGTCGCCGTAGTCGATCACGGCGTCGGCCGCCGGGCTCGCCTGGCGCAGGAACTGCTCGACCGCGTACACGGCGTTGTTGAGGTAGTAGTTGTCCATGTCGCCGACATAGATCCGGAGCTTGCCCCGCAGCTTCGGTCCGAGCGTCGACCAGTCGCGCGCCAGAATGTGCGCGAGGTCGTAGTTGTCCCGCCAGTAGGCCGCGGTGACGGGATCGATCTCGCCGGTCAGTCGGTCCCAGATGCGCCTCGGATAGCCGTCGGCGCCTACCGGTGAATACACGGACTCCCAGGCGTCCCACTGGTCTCCCGACCGGCCGTGAGTGCCGAGTGCGAGTTCGTACTGGTTCATCTCCTGCACGGTCGCATCCACGTGTCCGAGCCAGTCACGGTGGCCGGGACGCGGCGTGCGCTTGTACGCGCTCGGCATCCAGTACGCGTTCCGGTCCTGGTAGATGTTCACGACCGTGAAGTGGCGGAAGTCGATCGGGTCGGGACACGCGATCCAGGCGCCGTTGTATTCGTCCGGGTAGAACGTCTGCACCGCGAGCGCGATCCAGCCGCCGGTCGAGCCACCGTACGCGAAGCGCGCCCAGCCCTGGCCGAGCCCGCGGAAGCGGCGCTCGATCTCGGGAATGAGCTCGTACTGGATGGCATCGCCGTACGGGCCGTTGTTGGCGGAGTTGACGGCGTAGGAGTCGTCATAGAACGGCGTCGGGTGCTGGATCTGCACGAGCAGCACGCGCGGGAACCCCTTGCTGGTCCACGTCTGGTAAAGGTCCCAGGCCAGCTCCTGCTGGATGCGGTTGTAGCCCGCGAGATTGAAGCGCTTCGAGAAATCGGGCTCGAGATCCGGATCGGGCGGCTGCTCGCGCCAGCCGTCCGGCGCGCTGCTGAAGTGCCCCTGGTTGATCACCAGCGGATAGCGCGCATCGGGATGCTCGTCGAAGCCCCAGGGAAGCGTGACGAATGCCGACAGGTACATGTCGCGGCCCCAGAACTTCGACAGTCGCTCGCTGCGGATGCGGACGTGCCTGACGTACTTCGTCTCCTGGAACTCCGGCACCGGCGCAACCTGCTGGTCGAGTGCCAGCGCGATCGTGCCGCCGGCGCTCGGGTCCCAGTCGATGTCGCGGGGCGTCGAGTAGAGGTTGCCGGGCTTCCTGCTCCATGCCTGGCCCTCGCCTCGGTCCGGCGGCAGCTTCAACTTGTGTCCGTCGGCGCGGTGAAAGGACTCGTACCGGTTGAGCACCGCCTGCACCCGGTACTTGCCGGCAGGGAGGTCGACGAGCGAGCGGATGGGAAAGCCGAAGGCGCCTGCGTCGACCTGGACCGCGGTGTCCGGACGCCAGGCCTCGACGTCGATTCCATAGAACGGGATGGCCTCGGTTCCCCAGCCGACCTGGAACCGCGGCTCCTCGGTGCCGCCGGGCGAGAGGATGACGAGCAGCCGGCCGTCGAGCGGGCCCGCTGCCTGCTCGGCCGGGAGACGCACCTCGAATGCCGGGACCGCGCGGGCAGCCAGCGGCATCAGCAGCAGGGCTGCCGCGAGGATTGCGGCCCATGGACGCTCGATCGATTGCATGCGGGAACCCCCGGGGCTCGAGATGCGGCCCACGTTGCTGACGCTGGCCGCCAATGTACACCGGTGCCGGCAACGAGCGGCTCGAACTCGGCCTGCGGCGTGCCGTCGCAACGGACGCTCGGTCACCCGCCGCGTCCGAGTCCAGTAGGATCACGTAGCTGGCTTCCGGGGAACAGAGTGCGGGTCAGGCCATGAATGATTTCGCGTGGGCCGTGATTGGGCCGGGTCGCATCGCCCACCGATTCGCCGATGCCGTGTATCGACTGCCGGGGACGCACCTGCGCAGCGTGTTCGGGCGGGACGCAACGCGCGCGGCGGAGTTCGCAGGACATTGGTCCCGTGGCGGCAAGCCGCAGCCCCGCGTGGAACCGGAACTGGCCAAGTTGGTGGGCGACGCTGCGATTGACGCCGTGTACATCGCAACGCCACACGCCATGCACGGCGAGTTCATTCGCCGCTGCCTGGGCGCCGGCAAGCCGGTCCTCTGCGAGAAGCCGCTGGTTCCGAGCCTTGCCGCGGCGCGAGAGATCGTGGCGCTGGCCCAGGACCGGCGTGTCTTCATGATGGAGGCGCTCTGGACGCGCTTCCTGCCGGTCTATGCGCAGGTGGGCGGCTGGCTGCGCTCCGGTGCCATCGGCCGGGTGAACGCGATCCAGTCGAGCTTCTGCTTCGCGGTCCCATACGATCCGAACAGCCGACTGTTCAGTGCGGCTTTGGCGGGCGGGGCCTTGCTCGACATCGGAATCTACAATGTCGCGATGACACGATGGGTGCTCGAAGCCGCGCTCGGTGCCTGCCCTGCCCCGGTGAGCCTGCGCGCCGACGGCGTCATCGCGCCCACCGGCGTGGACCAGCGCGTAGCTGCCACGATCACGTTTCCGGGAGGTGTGGCGTCGCAGTTCATGTGCGCGTTCGACAGCCAGGCGGACAACTCGCTGCGGATCTTCGGCGACGCGGGCTGTATCAGCATTCCGCAGCACTTCTGGGAGGCCACGGAAGCGTTGCTGTCGAGACCTGGTGAACAGCCGCAGGCCGTGCACGCCCCGCTGCGCATCAATGGCTTCGAGGACGAGATCGAAGAGACCATTCGTTGCGTGCGCGCAGGATTGACGGAAAGCCCGCGGATGCCGCATGCGGAGACCCTGGCGATCGTCGGCTGCCTGGATGAGCTGCGGCGCCAGCTCGGCGTTCGCTATCCGTTCGAATAGACCGCCTGTCCTCGCGGCTCGTCGGCGCCGCGCGATGGTCGGGACAATCAGCGCTTCTTGAACGAGAACTTGGCGCCGGCAAGCACAGCCTCATACATCAGGCCGCCCTTGACGATGGAAAACGGCGCCACGCCCTTGCGGTAGCCGCCTGCCGTGGCTGCATCCTTCTTGCCGCCGCTCGCGCCCGCAGCCGCGCCGCCCGTGCCGGCGCCGGCAGATGCCGCAGCCGTGATCGCCACAGCGCTGACGCCGGCACCGAACTCGAAGTTGCCCGACGTGAATTCGTCGAACGCACGCTGGTCCTCGAAAAAGACGATCAGGCTGTAGCCTTGGGCACCCGCCTGCCAGCCAATGCTCAGCTGCGTCATCTTGGTCGTCCCGACCATCTGGCCCTGTGCGAAGACGCAACCCGTGCCGTGGGCACCACCGATGCCGAGCCCGGCCTTGCCGATGGTCGGGAAGACGGCGTAACCGTAACTGTCGCCGAAAAACGAGGCACTCTCGCCGGCGTCGCGGAACAGCTTCGCGGCCTCGACGCAATCCTTCTGCAGATGCGTCCGCGAGGGTCGTGGCAGTGGTCAAAGCAAGCATCGCCAGCGAAGTGATCCCAATGAGAATCCGTTTCATGCCGATATCCCCAGGTAGAGTGCTGGTAGACCAATGATACTAGTCGCCTGACCCGCCGTAGGCGATGGCGGATTTCTCGTGCACTCGTTTTCGGCAAATGACGCGAATTGACAGGCTAGCCGGCTCGCGACCTGGTAACCGTCTCGGTGGGCTTGGCACCCGCGACATCCTCGGCCGCGGCCTCCTTGGCTGCGGCATTCCGCTTGAAGCGAACCTTGATATTGGAAACTCCGATCCCACTCGCTCCGGCTGCTCGATGCTGGCGATGATCCTGAGCGTGCCGCAGCGGCGCTGCGCACGTGTGGATCTCGGTGCCAAACGCGCGCTTGAGCCGCTGCACCCAGCTCTTCGCCACATAGAGAGTCGCTGAAGCATCAGGCCGGAATCGTCAACGGATGTCGAAGAAATTTACATCTGCGGTACCGCAAAACCCAGTGCTTCCCGGTAGACCCCTGATTTCAAGACGGTTGATGAGGGCCGGCCCGATATTTGCATTCCATTCAAGTCACGACGCACCGATCCGGGTGCACGGCGTGTTCGACCTTGGGGGTTAACCGATGAAACTGTCCACCGCTTTGCTGGTCGCGCTGGGGCTGGGGCTCGTCCATTCGACGGCATCCGCCAATCTCCTGGCGAACCCCGGATTCGAGGATCCGGTCACGATGGACGGCCCGCCATTCGTCGGGTCATGGGAGGCTTTCACCTCGGGTCCCTTCGTCGTGTCACGCAACAGCATCCTGATGCCCCGCACCGGACTGCAGTCCCTCGAGCTCGGCATCGACGACCAAATCAACTCCTTCGCCGGCGTGTTCCAGGACGTGCTCGGGCTCACGGCCGGCCAGGTGGTCAATTACAGCGGGTGGCATCTGTCCAGCCTCGAGTCGGGCGGGATCGAGATCCGGATCGAATGGCGCGACTCGGTGGCGGACATGGAGATTGCCCGCACCCCGAACTTCGTGCCCTTGCCGGGCAGCAGCTATGAGCTCTTCAATCTGAATGCCGCGGTACCGCCTGGCGCCGACGTCGCGCGCGTCGTCTACGCGATCCAGAGCTTCGGCGGTGCGACCAACCAGCTCGTCTACCTCGACGACTTCTCCCTCACGACGGATGCCGTCGAGACACCCGAGCCGGCGACGCTGGGACTGCTCGGCCTGGGGGGCATGATGATCCTCTTCACGCGACGTCGCCGCCGGACCGCCTGAAGCACCGCGGTCCCGCTATCCGAATCGCGACGCCGGCCCGACCGGCGGGCGGTTGGTGCCGGTTGTTAGCAAATCAACTTTCCGACGGCCAACCGGCCGGCCGTACTTCATCAGGCAGGCCTCGAACTCCTCCTGCACATGGCCTGGCAGCGGACGCGGTCGGCGTCCGGTAGGTCGCCGGCTCGGAAGAGCGTACCCTCGTGAACAGGCCGACTGCGTTGAATGGCCGGGCCTACGGCACAAGGACGTAACCATCGCACGGTACCGCAGAGGTCGCGTATTGCTGCCAGGAGCCGTCGGGCAGGAATTCGAGAGCTCATGGGGAGTCCGAAATGAGACTTGCAGCCGCCGCGCGTGCCGGCATTGCCGCCATGCTGCTGCTGTTCGTTCCGGGGACCGTCGCTGCCGCACCGGATCTTGCGCTCAGCATGTCCATCGATGTCCCGGTTCCAGGGCCAGGCCAGCCCGTCCAGTTCACAATCACGCTGAACAACGTCGGCACCGACCTGGCGGCCGGTGTCATCGTGACCGACAAGCTGCCTGCCGAACTCGCGATTCCGCCCGGCATGGCGGCGTTCACCAGCGTCGGTACCTACAATCCGGTCACCGGCGCATGGAGCGTTGGCGACGTGCTCCCCGGAGCAACGGCGCTGCTGATCATTCCAGCCATCGTGGTCGCGGCGACCCAACCGCCCTGCAGTGTCAACGCGGCAGTGACAAACGACATTCTCGACACGCAGAAATCAAATGACCGGGCGGTGGCGGCAGTGCGCGGGACCGCGAGCGATACCTGTGTAGACCTGGCGGTGAGCGGCGGCGGTGGTGTATTGCCGCCCTGCGAAACGACGCGTCACCTGGAACTGCACGTTGACGTGAGCAACGCCGGGCCCGACACGGCGCGCGACGTCATTGTCGACCTCGGCCAGGATCCGGCCATCGCCCCCGGGCTGCATTTCACCCGTGCCGGCTGCGACGGACTGCGCTGCACGATTGCCTCGATGGCCCCGGGCTCGACGGTCACGTTGCAGGCGATCTCGAGTGATTTCAGGAATACGGTGCAGCAGACGTTGACCCTGGCGTTCGCCGTCTCGAGCGCTGACACCGACTACGCAACGGCCAATAACCAGGCTACGGCTTCAGGGCTACTGGAAGTCTTCCAGGACTGCGACATCGATATCGGCAAGGTCGGCGGGGGTGGTTGCTTCATCGCAACTGCCGCCTATGGTTCCGCGCTCGAACCACACGTCATGGTGCTGCGTCAGTTCCGGGATCGCTACCTGCAGCGCTCGGCGCTCGGACGCGCATTCGTACGGCTCTATTACCGGCACTCGCCACCATTGGCGGCATACATCGAGGTTCGCCCACCGCTCAGGTTCGCCTTTCGGGCAATGCTGACGCCCGTCGTGATGACGATCGCGTACCCGATGCGAGCGCTTGCGGTATCGGTACTCGCAATGATCCTGCTGTTGGCTTGGCGCCAATGGAACCGGCGATCGCATTAGCCGCCGGTTCCGTCCTCGTTTGTCGGCCAGGCGCCGGCGTCGATGGCCTCCCGGTGTCGTTGGAAGCGCACTGATTCGACGCATCAATCCAAGGGCAATTCGAAACCCGGCGCAAACGCGATCGGTATGAGGTACCTGTTGTTGATCTGTGCATAGCGATCGTCCAACGGCGCAGCCTCCTCGATCGCGCTTGGATTCCAGACCACTTCGATATGGCGAAGCCCCGGTTCGAGCCCGGCAAGGGGCACGAGACCGATCAGTCCACGCATCCCCAGGTCTGCTCGTTCCGCGGGCTCGAAGGTCGTCATCGAAACCGGTTTTCCGTCGATGCTCACTGTCCATAGTTGGCGCAGGCAGACGATCGTATCCGGTGCTTCCTCAGCGCTGCCGCACAGTTGATCGAGAACCAGGTTGTCACGCAGTGGCTGGTACGGCAGGAACAGGCGAACGAAGCTGCCGCTCTGATTGAAGCTGTCAACCCGGGGCCAGCCGCGGAATCGATCGAGCGGACTGGGCATGTCTTCGTAGTAGGTACTGAGGAATCCCTGCCGGACTTGCTCAGAATCGAGATACGCGAATTCTCCGGAGAGCGTGAAGTTCCGCCATGCGGTGGCACGCGCATTGCCGACGATTACGATGAAGGTAATGCTGATCAATAGCGCGACGAAGAAGACGACTGGGCGTGTATTGCTTTGCAGGGTCAGTTGCACCGGCAGTACGAGGCGCTGCGGGTAGGCGAGACCCGCGATACGCCGCAGGACCCGGACCAGGCCCGCGAACATACGGTTGTCGCGAAGACGCGGCGCCCGCGACGCGAGTTGCGCATCCAGCAAGTACACGAGTGTCGGCACGCCGAGGAACACCAACAGCAACGCCGCCGTGCCGATGCCCATACCGGCATTGGTGAGGCCGAATCGCGCACCGATCGTTCCGGACGCAACCACGATCACGATCAGGATGGCGCCGAACCAGAGCACCGTCAGCGTCAGCATGCTGATCACCGCGAATAACGACGACGCCAGCCTGTCCGTGTTCTGGATGACGGTATCGAGATCCGGCAGTGTGTCGCGGTAGAACTTCCGGCTCAGTGGTCCGAGGCCCGGCGTCTTGCTCCAGTTGATCCCACCGGGGAATGCCGTACGCAGACCAATGAGCCCGACCCAGTAAGCGCGCGCCATCAAGTGCACGACAAAGCACGCGGCCAATCCGTAGCAGGTGCCAGCCAGCAGCGTCGTACCCAAGGTGCTGGCGATGGCCAGGCTCGTCGATAGATGCGTATAGACGTCGGCATACTTGCCGAACAGCCAGCCGGGCAGCGAAAAAAGCGCAAAGATCGTCAGGCTCGAAATGATCAGCTCGAGTTCGTCCGTGCGATCGCGCAGACGCTCCATCGCTTCGGACCTGGTCTGGGCCTGCGGTTCGGGGTCCTTGTCTTTCACCAGGATCTATCGCCTCCGCCAACCTGTCTGCCATCGGTAAGGACAGGCACAAATCTCACCACCCACGAACTTTAACCCGGATTTCTCCCGGATCTGAGGTGCATCTGTCCTGTGAGCGAGTGAAACTCGTTGTGGGAAGACGAGCTAGCAATCACGGCGGGAGTGCTGGAGGCCATCGTCGGCCCTGAGGGGGCGGAAGACTTCTCGGCACCCTGACAGGAAAGCCCAGGCAGGCACTTCCATGGCACCGGCTAGGAGCGCCCCTGAAGTGCCCGTCTCCGAAAGTACCTATTGATGGTCGTACGTGGCGCCCAGACGTACTGGTAGGAGGTGTGTCATGAGTGTAGCCACCAGTTTCCGTGGATCTCGCTTCGCCGGCGTGCTTGCTGGAATCGTCCTTGCGCTGGCTTCCCTGTCCGCCGCGGGCCACGAGGCCCAGCAGACCACGCCAGAGCCGGGCTTTCGCCCGCCTGGCCACGACGTTCAGGCATTCCTGGAACACGTGGGTGACATGTCGGTCGACGTGCTGCCGACCATGGTCCGAAGGGTCGACAGGACCGCCCATTCCTTCGAGTCCCAGCGCCAGATAGTTGATTTCCTCAACCAAAACCGCATCGCAACCGCCACGGCGCGACGCGACCGCATCGACCTTGGCGCGCTGGAGAGATCCTCCCAGTGGGTGCTCTTCCAGCAGGGACTTTCAGCCGTCACGGAAACCGTCGCGAATCGTGCTGCGGGGGCGGACTACACCCTCGTCATGGAGATCCTCGTGCCCGGCGATGAGGCGGTGTTCGGCGTCGAGGTCTACATCGTCGACGCACAGGGCCAGAACGCCTTCTCGTTCCTGCTGAACTCTCATCACCGGATGTTTGCGGAGGCGCGCCTCACCGCTTCGGGTTCGTCGGAGGCCGCCCGCCAGAAAATGGTCACGAATGCCACGCGGCTGGGCCTGCTCGCACTACAGGCCCAGATCCAGGGCGCCCGGGAATGCGTGCAGCGCGAGGAGGTTCCCGTTCCAGGGGCCAGCGCCGGCACGTTGCACGACTTCGATGCCCCACTGGCGACGGGTACGGATGAGTGGGGAACGCCGCTCGGATACTCGACCTTCAGCGGTCCGGACACGCGCGTCAGCTTTGCAGCGACGGACGCCTATCCACCGCGGGCTCGCACGAAGGACGGCAACCAGGTCCTGCGGCTTGACCTCGACGTGTCCAGCTGGGGCGGTGTGATCCATCGCTTCGCGGACCCGGCGGTTGAGCGATGGACCCCGCATGACTGGCATCTGCTGGACGGGTTCAGCTTCTGGTTCCATGGCACGAACGGCGGCGCCGACATGTTCTTAGACATTCTCGACAACAGGAATCCCTGCTCGAAGACGGACGATGCGGAACGATTCCGCTACCGGTTCTCGGACGACGTCGCGGGCTGGCGCCTGATCAAGGTCCGCTTCCGGGACCTGGCCCGCGAGGACGTGTTCAACGGCGCACCGAACGACGGGCTCGGCTTGACGAAGGTCCACGGCTGGGGACTGGGCACCATGGCCACGCAGGGTCCCGTGACGTTCCTCCTCGACGACTTCCGCCTGCTGGACGATGCCAGCGAAGCCATTCCGCCGAACGCAGTTCGCATTGCGAACGAGAGGTTCGTCGAGACTCGTCTGGACGAGGACACCTCGAGGATCGAAATTTCTACGGCAACCAATGGCAGGATGGTGGTCGAGAAAGTCCTCGACTTGACGTGTGCGTGCGCCCGTCTGACGCTGGACCGTGGGTTCGAGTATTTCCGGATCGACGAGCGAGAGAAACTCTCGGAGGAGCGCGCGCGATTCCGGCTGACGTTCTTCAAGCAGCGGCCGACCGGCATTCCGGTCCAGGCGTTTCCCGCCCAGCCCGGCAGCGAGACGATGCCGGTCGACATGTCCGCGGCCATGCGAGCCGAGGACTACCGAAGGGTCTGTCGGCCTTGATGTATCGGCCATGAAGGGTGGTGGCGTTCGCCAGCAGCTCGATGCGATCCAGCATCCAGCCCGGGAAGACCGTCGGCAGGATCACCGGCCGAGTGGATGCCGAGGTAGCTGCCGATCAGGCGCGCCACCGCCGAGCCCGTGTAGCCGGCCTCGATGACGTTGGGGAAGGTGAGCTCGCGCCAGCGGATGGATGCACGCCATCCAGAAACAGCATGTGAAAAGGCACGTTCAGATTCAGCGCCGAGCCACAGCGCTGAATCAGCGTCACCGCGCAGGTCTGGCCAATGGTGCCGGTGAACCTTGCCGTTCGAAGCAGATAACCCGCGATCGTGCGATGCACCGCCGGAGAACGCGGACCAAAAACAACCTGCGGCCGTAGTCTAGCCGGACCCGAGCAGCACCCGGTCGAGCTCCGGATCCACCTCGTGCATGAGATCCACCGGCACACGCGAATAGCGCAACGCAGCGGCGAGGCCTCGGCGATCCCCTGACTGGTCGATCAGCCACTGCCCGTGCTCGCAGAGCAGCGCGAGCTGCAGCGCACGCCCGAGCGTAAGCGCGAGGCGGCGGGCGCTGGCCTGTAGCACTTCCCGGTCGTGACCGGACTGCAGCCACAATGCGGAGCGCTCCACCGCGCCCATCGCCTGGCGACCGGCGGCGGCGAGTCGCGGGTCCGAGAGCGAACGTATGCAGGTCGACACCCGGCCCATCAGCGCCGCGAGGCCCGCGTGCAGGTCGCTGCGCAGCAACGCGTCGAGCGACAGCACGTTGGTCGTGCCCTCCCAGATCGGCAGCACCTGCGTGTCGCGAAGCAGCTGTGGGAGGCCGGTGTCCTCGACGTAGCCTGCGCCGCCGAAGCCCTCGATCACCTCGCTGATCACGGCGACCGCCTGCTTGCCGGTGACGAGCTTGGTGAGTGGCGTCACGAGCCGTAGCAGCGCGCGATCGCCGGCGTCGATCTCACCGGCCTCGAGCCGGCCGTGCAGCTCGACCAGCAGGAAGGTCATCAGGAACGCGCCCCACGACTCCGCCTCGAGCGCAGCGAGGGTGTCCGCGTGCAGCGGCTGCTCGGCCAGCGGTGCGCCGAAGGCCTCGCGGCGCGCCGCGTAGGACCGCGCGAGCGCGAGGCCGCGGCGCATGGCGGCGACCGCGCACACGCTGTTCCACATCCGCGTCACGCCCAGCATCGGCTCGATCGCGCGCGTGCCGTTCGCCGGCTCGCCCACGAGCTCGGCGCGCGTGCCCTCGAGCATGAGTTCGGCGGTCGGCACCTTGCGGGTGCCGAGCTTGTCCTTGAGCCGGTCCACGCGCAGGCCGTTCAGCCGTCCCTCGGCGTCGCGAAGCTCGAGGTAGAACATCGCGAGCCCCTTGCCGCCCGCGGGATTGCCCTCGGGCCGCGCGAGCGTCAGTGCCATCTGAGCAGAGACGGCCGACGTGAACCACTTGCGTCCATAGAGCCGCCAGCTGGCGCCGTCCTGCACGGCCCGCGTCTGGGAGCGGCCGACGTCGGAGCCGCCCGTGGTCTCGGTCATCCACTGGCCGCTGGTCCAGAAGGTCGCGGGCTCGCGCGAGGTCAGCTGCGGCAGCGCGCGCGCGATCAGGGCCTGGTTGCCCGACTCGATCAGCGTGCGCGCCGCGCCGTCGGTCATCGCGAGCGGGCAGGTGTACACATCCGAGGAGGGATGGAACAGGTACACCTTCGCGAACTGCTCGATGCGGGCATGGCGCCCGTGCGTGCGCTCGTAGGCCGTGGCCACGAGGCCGTGGCGCAGCGTGAGCCGCTCCGCCTCGTGCCACAGCGGCGTGACCTCGACCGTATCGACCCGGTTGCCCCAGGCATCCCACTGCACGAGGCGCGGTTCGTTCAAGCGGTCGGCGAGCTGCAGGCGGTAGAGCGCGCCGCCGGACACGGCACCGAGCTCGTCGAGCTCGGGCTCGAGGTCCCGCAGCACGTCGGCCGGCAGCGTGCGCCGCAACCAGCCGGCGAGCAGCGGGTCGTCGCGGTACTGGTTGCCGAGCTCCGGCGCGCTCTGCGTGAATAGGGCCTGCTGCCAGCTTGTGTCGTTCATGAGGCGTGCCCCGGGTTGTTGACGAGCGCGGGCAGGTCGCCCGCGAGGCCGAGTGCCCGCTGCGCCAGCGCGCGCCGGATCAGCGGCTGGTTCGCGACGACGGCGAGGCCGAGCCGGCGCGACGTGGCGGCGACGACGCTCTTCTGCCGGAAGAGGCCGTTCAGCGTGTCGGTCGCACCGAGCATCACCGCGTTCTCGCTGCGACGCCAGCGCTCGTATCGTCGCAGTGTCCGCAGGCCGAACGGGTCCGCGCCCGACTCGGCGGCGTCGCCCAGCACCTCGACCAGCGACGCGCAGTCGAGGAAGCCGAGGTTCACCCCCTGCCCCGCGAGAGGGTGGATGGTGTGGGCCGCGTCGCCGGCGAGCGCGAGGCGCGGGCGCACGTACTCGCGTGCATGCCAGAGCGCGAGCGGCAGACCGGCACGGCCGCTGTCGAGTTCGAGTCGACCGAGCACGCGGCCGCTGGCCTCGGTGACAGACTTCGAGAACGCGTCGGCCTCGAGCGCCAGCAGTTCGTCGGCTTCGGCCGCGCTCGTCGTCCAGACCAGCGAGACGCGGCCGGCGTCGAGCGGCAGCAGCGCGAGCGGACCCTCGGGCAGGAAGCGCTGCCACGCCGTGCGCAGGTGCGGTCGCTCTGCGTGCAGGTGCGCCACCACCGCGGTCTGGTCGTACTTCCAGCCCGCGCGCGTGATCCCGCACAGCTCGCGCGTCCGCGAGCCGGCGCCGTCCGCGCCCACCAGCAGCGCGCAGCCGAGGCGGCGCCCGTCGGAGAGCGTGAGGCGCACGCCGTCCTGGTCGAACTCGAGACCCTCGAGCCCGGCGCGAAGCTGGGTCACTGACCGCAGGTGGCGCGACTCGTTTAGCGCCCATTGCACGCGCAGGTTCTCGACGATGCAGCCGAGGTCGGGCTCACCGGTCTCGGCCGCCGAGAAACGCAGCGCGTCGCGGGCGTCCGGCCGGCTCGCGGCATCCCACACCACCATTTCTTCGTAGGGAAAGGCGTGGCCCTCGATGCCCGCCCACGCACCGGCGTGCGCGAGGATGCGCTGCGAGGCGCGCGACAGCGCCGAGACGCGCAGGTCGAGTTCGCCATCCCCAGGCGGACGGGGCGCGTTCGGCTCGACGACCGCGACCCGCCAGTCCGCAATGCGCGAATCGGCGGCCAGCAACGCGGCGAGGCAGGCACCGACCATGCCGCCGCCCACGATCACGACGTCGAAATCGTGCCGGCGTACAGCCACGATCAGCGCTCCCCCGCCAGCGGCACGCCGCGCGCGAGCCGCGGGATGCGTCCCGACGCGCCGACGCTGAGCCGTGCCATCGCGCTCTTGGCCGGCGGCAGTGCGTCGAAAGCCAGCAACCCGACGGTCCGCAATGCGCGCAGCGCGCCGAGGGGAGAAGCGAACAGGCGCACCAGGCCGTCGGTGAACGCAACGATGCGCCGCTGGTCCTGGTCGCGCCAGGCCGCATACGCCTGCAGGGCCGCCGCCGCTCCGACGTCCGTCTCACCCTCCGCACGCGCGTCGGCCAGCACCTCGGCGAGGCTCGCCGCGTCGCGCAGGCCGAGGTTGAAGCCCTGCCCCGCGATCGGGTGCAGGGCCTGCGCAGCGTTGCCGACCACCGCCAGCCGTTCGCCGACGTGGCGGTCGGCGCGCCACAGGCCGAGCTCATAGGACTGCCGGTGGCCGACGCCGACCAGCCGTCCGAGCCTGAAGCCGAACGCCGATTGCAGCTCGGCGAGAAAGTCCGCATCCGGCAGCGCGAGCAGGCGCGCGGCGCCCTCGGGGTGGCGTGTCCAGACGAGACCGCAGCGCCCGTCGGCGAGCGGCAGCACGGCGATCGGTCCCTCGGCTGTGAAGCGCTCGTACGCGACGTGGTCGTGGAAGCGCTGGGTCACGAGCGTGGCGATGATCGCGGTCTGCCCGTATTCCCAGTGCACAGCGCCGATGCCCGCCTGCTCGCGCACCAGCGACCTCGCGCCGTCCGCCGCAACGACGAGTCGCGCGCCGATTGCGCGCTCCACGCCGTCGAGCTCGAATCGAAGTCGCCTGGAACCCTCGGACAGCTCGCTGCCGAGCACGCGCGCCGGCGCGAACACCGTGAGCTGCGGGCAGCTTCGCAGCCCCTCCTCGAGAGCCGCGCCGATGGCGCGGTTCGGCACCACGTAACCGAGCGCCTGGAGCCCCTGCTCCGCCGCGTCGATGCGCGCCGTGCCGAAGCGGCCCTGGTCGGAGACGTGGATCCGGCGGATGGGCGTGGCCTCGCGCTCCATGTGCCGCCAGACGCCGAGGCTCCTGAACACGCGCACGCTGCCGTTGGCGAGCGCAGTTGTCCGCTCGTCGAAGCTCGGGTGCGTAGCGGCCTCCGGCGCGGTCGCCTCGACGACTGCGACCCGCAGCCCGAGTGGCGCGAGTGCGAGCGCGAGCGAGGCGCCAACCAGCCCGCCGCCAGCGATGGCGAGGTCGTACTCAGGCCTGTCGGCGGGCGTGTTCATCGCGGGCCGCTCAGGCGCCCATCGCGCGCTCGACCTCGGCCGGCGTGCGCGGCAACCCGTCGGTGAGCAGCTCGCAGCCGTCGGCGGCGACGGCCACGTCGTCCTCGATGCGCACCCCGATGTTCCACCAGCGGCGCGGCACGCCCGGCGTGCCGGCCGGAATGTAGATGCCGGGCTCGATGGTGAGGCACATGCCGGGCTCGAGCACGCGCCACTCGTCGCCGACCTTGTAGTCGCCGACGTCGTGCACGTCCATTCCGAGCCAGTGCCCGGTGCGGTGCATGAAGAACTTCTTGTAGGCCTCGGCCTTGATCAGGGTCGGGACGCGGCCCTTGAGAAGGCCGAGCCGAACGAGCCCCTGGGTGATGGCCCGCACCGCGGCGTCGTGCGGATCGTTCCAGTGGTTGCCGGGCTTGACCTGCGCGAAGGCGGCCTCCTGCGCCTCGAGCACCACCTCGTACACGGCGCGCTGCTCGGGCGTGAAGCGGCCGTTGACCGGGAAGGTCCGGGTGATGTCGGAAGCGTAGAACTCATACTCGCAGCCCGCGTCGATCAGCAGCAGGTCGCCGTCGCGCAGCTCCGCGTCGTTCGCGTGGTAGTGCAGCGTGCAGGCGTTGGCCCCGCCCCCGACGATGGGGTGGTAGGAGACGTCGGCACGGTGGCGATGGAACTCGTAGAGCAGTTCGGCCATCACCTCGTACTCGAACGCGCCGGGCCGGGTGGCCTTCATCGCGCGCAGGTGGGCCCCGACCGCGATCGCCGCCGAGCGGCGCATCACGCCGAGCTCGCCGCGACTCTTGTAGAGCCGCATGTCGTGCAGCAGGTGGTCGAGCGCGACGAACTCCTGCGGGGTGTGCACGCCCATCTTGGCCTTGCCGCGCAGCGTGTTCACCCAGCCGATCACGTGCTGGTCGAAATCGGCGCTGAGGCCCATCGAGTAGTACACGCGGCTGCACTGCTCCATCAGCCCCGGCAGGATGTCGTCGATGTCGCCGATGGGGAAGGCATCGTCGGCGCCGTACTCGGCCGTGGCGCCGTCGGGCCCCGCGCGCTTGCCATCCCAGGTCTCGCGCGCCGGATCGCGGTCGCGCACGAACAGGATGTACTCGGCCTGCGCGCGGCCCGGCACCAGCACCGCCACCGCGTCGGGCTCGTCGAAGCCCGTGAGGTAGTGGAAGTCGCTGTCGGGACGGAAGTGGTAGTGCACGTCGCTGTTGCGCTGCTTCTCGGTCGCGGTGGGCAGGATGGCGATGCCGCCTTTGCCGATCATGCGCATGAGCTGGCGGCGGCGGCGTGCGAATTCGTCCTTGCGCAGGGTCATGGTGGACTCAGTGGGAGGATTCGGAGACGGTCTGGCTCGCGCGCAGGGCGTCGAGTTCCTCGTAGACGAGCTGCACGGCGGCCCGCAGGTACTCGACGAGCTCGATGTAGGCGTCCTCCTCGACCTCGGGCTCGCTCGCGTCGGGCACGCCGCCCTGCGAGAGCTGCGCGAGATCGGCGAGCACCTCGCTCACCGCATCGGGCAGCACGGCGCTGGCCGCGGTCCCGGCGGTGCCGAAGCCGTAGAGGAAACCCTGGCACCACGCGGCGAGCGCCTCGACGCGCGACTCGAGGGGCGCATCGTCGTCAGGCAGCATCGGCTCGAATTCCATGTCGGGACGTGCGAGCGCACCCGCGCTCTCGAGGAACAGGGTGGCGAGCGGGTCGTCCCCGCCGGTCGCGGGGCCGGCTTCCGGGAGGATCTCATCGAGCCAGTCCGCACGGGAGTAGTCGGGTCGCAGGCACAGGGCGCCGCAGAGGCAGCCGTGCGCCTCGGACGGGTGGACGGCGGACGCACCGGCACTGAGCGCCCTTGCGACGTCGTCGTAGTCCACCGGGAGGTGCATCACACATATCGTAGCACCGCGCAACGCGCCGCCGCCGCCTCAATTGATTCCCCGCAGGGGCCACTCTATAGTGATCTGCATGAGTGAGCCCAGCGCCCGGACGGCCGTCGATGCAGAGCTGAAGCGCCTCGAGCGGCGCCTCGACGAACTCATCGCGACCATCGGCCAGCTGAAGGAAGAGAACCGCGCGTTGCGCCAGCGCCAGGACACCCTGATGACGGAACGTGCGAGCCTGCTGCAGAAGAACGAGCAGGTACGGGCAAGGGTCGAAGCGATGATCGGACGCCTGAAGGCGATGGAGCAGGGATCGTGAGCGAGGAGCGCGTAACGCGGGTCAGCGTCCGGCTGCTCGACCGCGAATACCAGGTGGCCTGCCCGTCGGACGAGCGTTCGAACCTGCTCGACTCGGCGGAGTATCTCGACGCCAAGATGCGCGAGGTCCGCGATTCGGGGAAGGTGGTCGGGCTGGACCGCATCGCGGTGATCTCGGCCCTGAACATCGCGAACGAACTGATCAAGCTGCGACGCAACGGCTCGGCCGTCGAGTCCGACGTCGGGACGAAGCTGCGCGCGCTGCGCGAGCGCGTCGAGTCAGCCCTCGAGAAGGGCCAGCAGCTTGAGTTGTGATTAATGGGGCGGCGGTCCGAACCGCCGCCCCGACGATTTGGCGCCGCCTGCAGTGTTCGACACGGTCCGGGTTACCTCTCGACCTTAAGTCCAACACCCAGGGGATCTGGTCTGTCGGCACCCGTGTGCATGTCCGCCATGAGCGGGAAGCCTTCAGGTGCTGCGGCCTTTCCCCGCCTATTGCTCCACGTCGAGAGCAATGGCTCGTGACGGCACAGGCGGGCGGCGCCATCCCCTCACCTTCCCGGCCCCGGGCACCCGCATGGCGCAGTCCACCGCCGAAGTCCGTGCCGCGCGGCGTCGCCTGCGGCGCCTGCGCGCGTCGCTCGACCCGGCCGACCGGGCGGCAGCCGAGCTGGCGATTTGCCGGACGCTCGATCGACTGGGCATCTTCAGACGCGGCCGACGCGTCGCGCTCTACCTGCCGATGCCTGG
Source organism: uncultured Gammaproteobacteria bacterium (assembly GCA_963712815.1). Classification (GTDB taxonomy): domain Bacteria; phylum Pseudomonadota; class Gammaproteobacteria; order Steroidobacterales; family Steroidobacteraceae; genus RPQJ01. Next base: position 147,170 of record CAVQJL010000009.1, on the reverse strand, counting down.
CGAAGTCGACGTGCAACCCTGCCTCGAGGCCGCGTGGCAGCGCGGTGCCGCGGTCTTCGTGCCGCGCGTCTCCAGCCGGCGACGCGGGCGGATGACGTTCGTGCCGTGGGCTCCCGGGATCGCGCAGCGGCGCAACGTCTTCGGCATCGCCGAGCCGCAGGCCATTCTCAGGCGGGCGCCTGCGGTGCACCTCGACGCCGTCGTGTTGCCGGTGGTCGGGTTCGACCGTCGCGGCAACCGGCTCGGCATGGGTGCCGGCTTCTACGACCGCGCGCTGCGACGAAGGCTCGATCCCGCGCGGTGCTGGCGACGGCCGCGACTGATCGGTGTCGCCTTCGCGTGCCAGGAACTCGAGGCGATCCCGGCGTCACCCTGGGACGTGCCGCTCGACCTGGTCGTCACCGAGCGCGGCTCGGTGTTGCCCGAGCGCCGCAAGAATCCGGAGGAACGCGAGTGAACTACTGGCTCTTCAAGTCGGAACCCGACGCGTTCAGCGTGGACGACCTCGCCCGCACCCGTCGTTCGACTTCCCCCTGGGACGGCGTGCGCAACTACCAGGCGCGCAACATGATGCGCGACCAGATGCAGGCCGGCGACCTCGGGTTCTTCTACCACTCGAGCTGCGAGGTGCCCGGCATCGTCGGCATCGTCCGCATCGTTCGCGACGGCTACCCGGAGCGTGCCGCGCTCGACCCGAAGAGCCCTTACTTCGATGCCGCGAGCGACCCTGACAGGCCGCGCTGGTACTGCGTCGACGTCTGCCTCGAGCGAAAGATAGAGCCTCCGATCACGCTCGATACGTTGCGCAAACATGCGCACGGAGCGCTCGCGGAGATGATCATCCTGCGTCGTGGCAACCGACTGTCGGTGACGCCGGTCACTGCCGACGAGTGGCGTTTCATCCTCTCGCTCATCTAAGCGAACGCCGGTAATTTCCGCATGAGCGCATCGTCGCGCTCATGCGTGGTCATCGAGACGCCGCTCGCGTGCTCGCGATGCGCTCGAGAAATTTGCGACACGCCTCTTGCATTCACGTTTTGATTTCTGTAAATACTGCGCGCGGACTAACCCGACATGGAGATATTGAAATGGCAGCGAAAAAGAAAGTGACGAAGAAGGCCGCGAAGAAGGCGCCTGCGAAGAAGAAGGCTCCTGCTAAGAAGAAGGCTGCGGCCAAGAAGAAGTAGGCTTCCAGCCGAACGTTGAAGACTGTGCCCGCGAAAGCGGGCACAGTCGTATCCGGGGGACGGAAACCGTGACTGAGCAGGATCTCAACAAGCAGCAGGCCGCCACCGCCGCGCTCGCGCACCTCCCGCCGGGCGGACTCGTCGGCGTCGGCACCGGATCGACCGTCAACTTCTTCATCGACGGGCTCGCGGCGATGCGCGACCGCATCGCCGGGGCGGTGTCGAGCTCGGAGGCCAGCACCCGCCGGCTGCAGGACCACGACATCCCGGTGCTCGACCTCAACGAGGTCGGCGAACTCGCGGTGTACGTGGACGGCGCCGACGAGGCGACCCGCCTGCTGCACCTCGTGAAGGGTGGAGGCGGCGCGCTCACCCGGGAGAAAATCGTCGCGGCGGCCTCGCGGCGCTTCGTCTGCATCGTCGATGAGCAGAAGCTCGTCGAACGGCTCGGTCGCTTCCCGCTGCCGGTCGAAGTCATTCCCATGGCACGGGGCCACGTCGCCCGCCAGCTCGCCCGCCTCGGCGGCGAGCCCGCCTGGCGCGAGGGCTTCGTCACCGACAACGGCAACCACATCCTAGACGTGCGCGGCCTCGAGATCCCGGACCCGGCCGTCCTCGAGGGCGAGATCAACCAGGTTGCGGGCGTGGTGACCGTCGGGCTGTTCGCGCGACGGCCCGCCGACGTGCTGCTGGTGGGAACGCCCACGGGTGTCGTAACGTTGACGCGTGACGCCTGACCCCGCACTGGTTCGCGACCTTCGCGCCTTACTCGGCGACGAAGGCGTACTGCTGACGGCGGAGTCCTGCGCGCCCTTCGAGTGCGACGCGCTCACCGCCCATCGCCGCCGGCCCGACGTCGTCGTGCTGCCCCGCTCCGCCGAGCAGGTCATGGAGATCCTGCGTGCCTGCCGCCGCCATTCGACTCCCGTCGTCGCGCGCGGCGCGGGCACCGGCCTTTCGGGTGGCGCACTGCCGGTCGAGGGCGGCGTGCTGCTGGTGCTGTCGCGCCTCGACCGCATCCTCGAGGTGGACCCGGTGCGTCGCCTCGCGCGCGTCCAGCCCGGAGTCACGAACCTCGAGATCTCGAATGCGGCCGCCCCGCACGGCCTCTACTACGCACCCGACCCGTCCTCGCAGGTCGCCTGCACGATCGGTGGCAACGTCGCGGAGAACTCGGGCGGCGTGCACTGCCTGAAGCACGGCCTCACCGTGCACAACCTGCTCGAGCTGCGGGTCGCGACCATCGAAGGCGAGTGGCTCACGCTCGGGTCGTCCACCGGCGAGGCGCCCGGCCTGCCGCTCATCGCGCTGCTCACCGGCTCCGAGGGCATGCTCGGCGTGGTGCTCGAGGTCACGGTGCGGCTCAAGCCGGTGCCCGAGCGGGTCGAACTGCTGATGGCGGCCTTCGACGACGTGCGCCGTTGCGCCGATGCGGTGGGCCGGGTCATCGCCTCGGGGATCGTGCCCGCCGGTCTCGAGATGATGGATGCTCCGGCGATCCGCGCGGCCGAGTCCTTCGCGCGCTGTGGCTATCCGCTCGATGCGCAGGCGCTGCTGCTCTGCGAACTCGACGGCCTGTCGCACGACGTCGAGTCGGAACTGGGTATGGCGCAATCGCTGTTGCGCGCCTGCGGAGCGACCGCCCTGCGGGTCGCCGCCGACGCTGCCGAGCGCCAGCGCATGTGGTCGGGACGCAAGTCGGCCTTCCCGGCCGTCGGCCGGCTCGCACCGGATTATTTCTGCATGGACGGAACGATCCCGCGGCGCAGCCTCGCGGACGTCCTCGAGGGCATCGCCGGGCTGTCGCGCGCGGCCGGCCTGCCGGTCGCGAACGTGTTCCACGCGGGCGACGGCAACCTGCACCCGCTGATCCTTTTCGATGCCGGCCGCACCGGCGAGGTCGAGCGCGCCGAGCAGCTCGGTGCCGAAATCCTCGAGCTGTGCGTCGCGGCGGGCGGCACCGTGACGGGCGAGCACGGCGTCGGCGTCGAGAAGCTCGGACCCATGTGCTCGCAGTTCGGGGCCGACGAACTCGAGGCCTTCCACGCAGTGAAGCGCGTCTTCGATCCCGAGGGACTGCTGAATCCGGGCAAGGCCGTGCCGACGCTCGCGCGCTGCGCGGACTACGGGGCGATGCGAGTCCACGGCGGCAAGCTGCCCTTCTCCCACCTGCCGCGCTTCTGATCCCGACCAATGGATCGCGACTGCACGATCGAACTCGCCGGGCAGGCGCGCGACGCGACGGCACGGAGGGCGGCGCTGCGGATCGTGGGCGGCGACACCAAGCGCTTCCTCGGCCGGCCGGTCGCAGGCGCGCCGCTCGAGGTCGCGTCCCATCGCGGCGTGCTCAGGCACGACCCGGCCGAACTCGTCATCACCGCTCGCGCCGGCACGCCGCTCGCCGAGGTCGAGGCCTGCCTCGCGACCCACGGCCAGCGACTGGCATTCGAGCCGCCGCACCTTGGTGCCGGCGCCACGCTCGGCGGCACCGTCGCCTGCGGTCTCGCCGGTCCGGCGCGCGCATGGTCGGGACCCTTGCGCGACTACGTGCTCGGCGTGCGAATTCTCACCGGCGACGGCCGCGTGCTGCGCTTCGGCGGCGAGGTGATGAAGAATGTCGCGGGCTACGACGTCTCGCGACTGCTTGCAGGGTCCTTCGGCGTGCTCGGCGTACTGCTCGACGTCTCGCTCAAGGTGCTGCCGCGTCCGCCGGGCGAGCGCACGCTCGCGCTCGAGTTGGACGAGGCCGCCGCGCTGGTCCGGCTCGTCGAGCTCGGGCGCGGCGCGCTGCCGCTGTCCGCCGGATGCTGGGTAGACGGTCGCCTGTACCTGCGCCTCGACGGCTCGGAGGCGACGCTCGATGTCGTGGCGCGACGCATCGGCGGCGAGGTCGTGCCCGGATCCAGTGAGTTCTGGGGCAGCGTGCGCGAACAGACGCACCCGTTTTTCGCGGGCCACCGGGCCCTGTGGCTGTGCACGGTGCCGCCGCTGACGCCGCCGCTGCAACTCGGCGGTGCGCCACTCATCGAGTGGAACGGCCTGCAGCGCTGGTATCGCAGCGACCCGGACGTGCCGGTGTTCGACGTGGCGGCAGCGGCCGGCGGTCACGCGACGCAGTTCCGTCACGCACCGGCCGGTGCGGAGGTGTTCGCGCCGCTCGACCCGCCACTGCTGCGCCTGCACCAGTCGTTGAAGCGCATCTTCGACCCGGCCGGGATCCTCAACCCCGGCCGCATGTACGCGGAGCTGTAGGCGCGTGTACGCGCAACCCTCCGGCGGACTCGAGGGCACGCCGCGCGGCGAGGAGGCGCAGGCACTGCTGCGCAACTGCGTGCACTGCGGCTTCTGCCTGCCGGCCTGCCCGACCTATCGCATCACAGGCAACGAGCTCGACAGTCCGCGCGGACGCATCTACCTGATCAAGCAGATGGTCGAGGGCGCGGAGGTGACCGCGACCACCCGCTTCCATCTCGATCGCTGCCTCACCTGCCGCGCCTGCGAGACCGCCTGCCCGTCAGGCGTCGAATATGGTCGGCTGGTCGATCTCGGTCGTGAACTCGTCGAGGAGCGCGTGCCGCGAGCGTTGGCACAGCGGGCGCTGCGGGGCGCGCTGACCGGGTTCCTGTCCCGCCCGAAACTGTTCGGCCTGCTGCTGCGGGTCGGGCAGTCGGCGCGCGGCTGGCTGCCCGCCTCGCTGCGGACGCGCGTTCCGCCACGCGAGGACGCCGGTCCTGGCGCTTCGACGACTCGCCACGCACGTCGCGTGGTGCTGCTCGACGGCTGCGTGCAGCCCGGCCTCCGGCCCGGCGTCAACGGCGCCGCGGCGCGCGTGCTCGACCGGCTCGGCATCGGCGTCGAGCGCGTGGCGGGTGAGCAGTGCTGCGGTGCGCTCGGTCACCACCTCGGCCACGCGGAGCGCGCACTCGACCAGGCCCGCCGCAACGTGGCGGCCTGCTGCACGGCGCTCGACGCGGGCGCCGAGGCGATCGTCAGCACCGCGAGTGCCTGCGGCCTGATGGTGAAGGACTACGGCCGGCTGCTGGCGGAAGATCGCGTCCATGCGGAGCGCGCGCGTCGCGTGAGCGAGGCGACGAGCGATCTCGCCGAGATCATCCAGCCCGCCGATCTCGCGCGGACTGCCTCGAAGCGCAGCGACGGTCCGCGCGTGGCATGGCAGGCGCCCTGCACACTGCAGCACGGGCAGCGCATCGGCGGCCGCGTCGAGGCGCTGCTCGAGGCTGCCGGCTGCAGGCTCACGCCGACGCGCGAGGCGAAGCTCTGTTGCGGCTCGGCCGGCACCTACTCCCTGCTGCAACCGGAGCTGTCGAGCGAGCTGCGCCGCCGCAAGCTCGCCGCGCTGCTCGACGGAACCCCGCAGGTGATCGCGACCGCGAACATCGGTTGCCTCGAGCACCTGCGTGGCGCGAGCCCGGTGCCCGTCCGTCACTGGATCGAGATCGTCGCGGACGCGCTCGAGCGGCCGGGCATCGGATAGCCGGTCCCGGACACGGCGCGTACAGCACATGACCATCGTGATACGCCAGGCGACCCTGTCCGACGCTGCAGCGATCTGGGCGGTCCGATATGCAGTCCACGAGAACACGCTGAGGCCAGGCCGGCTCACCGACGAGGACCTGAGGCGCGAGATCGAGGACACGGGTCGAGGGTGGGTGCTCGAGGAGGACGGTTCCATCCAGGCCTTCGCCATCGGCAACGCACGGACGGGCAACATCTGGGCACTGTTCGTCCACCCCGACGCGCAGGGCCGGCGCCACGGGCATCGACTTCACGAGATCATGGTCGGCTGGCTGCGCGAGCAGGGTGCACCCACGCTCTGGCTCACGACGGGCCAGCACACGAGGGCGACAGCGTTCTACGAGCGCCTGGGCTGGCGGCGCGTCGGCGTCTCGAGCGACGGCGAAGCTCGCTACGAGCTTCCGGACGCCGGCTGACCGGTCGCTTCCAGCAGGGCCCTCGAAACGACGAGGCCCGCCGATTGGCGGGCCTCGTGTGTTTGGCTGGGGGACTAGGATTCGAACCTAGGTTGACGGAGTCAGAGTCCGTAGTCCTACCGCTAGACGATCCCCCAAAATCAGGGTTAGCGCTTCGAGAACTGCGTGCCGCGACGCGCCTTGCGGAAGCCGACCTTCTTGCGCTCGACCTCGCGGGCGTCGCGGGTCACGAAGCCGGCGGCGCGCAGCGGCGGGCGCAGCGACTCGTCGTACTCCATCAGGGCGCGGGTGAGGCCGTGGCGGATCGCGCCGGCCTGGCCGGTGATGCCACCGCCGGCGACGTTCACCTCGACGTCGAAGCGATCGATCATCTGCACCAGTTCGAGCGGCTGGCGCACGATCATGCGCGCCGTCTCGCGACCGAAGAATTCCTCGATCGTCCGGTCGTTGATGCGGATCTTGCCGGTGCCGGGACGCAGGTGCACACGCGCCGTGGAGGTCTTGCGGCGGCCGGTGCCGTAATTGGTATTCGCGGGCATCGTCGGAACCTCGAGGCTCAGAGGTCGAGCGGCTTGGGCTGCTGCGCGGCGTGCGGGTGCTTTTCGCCGTCGAACACGTGCAGCTTCTTGAACATGGCGCGGCCGAGCGGGTTCTTGGGCAGCATGCCCTTGACCGCGAACTCGATGGCGCGCTCCGGGTGCTCGGCGAGCATCTTCTCGAGCGATTTGCTCTTGATGCCGCCGATCGCGCCGGTGTGCCAGTAGTAGATCTTGTCCTTGAGCTTGTCGCCCGTGACGCGGATCTTCCCGGCGTTCAGCACGATGATGTGGTCGCCCGTGTCCACGTGGGGGGTGTATTCGGGCTTGTGCTTACCGCGCAGACGCATGGCGAGCTGGGTGGCGAGGCGGCCGAGCGTCTTGCCGCTCGCATCCACCACGTACCAGTCGCGCCGCACCTGCTCGGAGCGAGCAAAAAAGGTGGTCATCGGAGGCTCCGGGAACCTGTCAGGCCGTCAGAGAGCCGCGAATCTTACTGCAGCCGGCCGAGCATTGCAAAGCCCGACGGATCGTGGTCGCGGGCCGCCGGAGGACCTGGGCCTCTCATATATATAGAATTGCGGCCATGCCGCCCCCCGCCCCCCGCCTCACCCTGTTCGACCGGCTGATCCAGGAGTTCGACCGGGGCCTCAGGACCGTCGCGGCCGCCAATGTCGCCGCCCGTCCCAACCCCGCCGGGGCCAGCCCGGAGTCCGTGACCGACCCGCTGGCCCGGCGCCACGCGGCCGGCCTCATGCGGGTCAACCACGCCGGGGAGATCGCCGCCCAGGCGCTGTACCACGGCCAGGCCCTGACGGCACGCAACGAGGCGGTCCGCCGCTCGCTGCTCGAGGCCGCGCGAGACGAGACGGACCATCTGGCGTGGTGCGAGCAACGTGTCCGGGAACTCGACAGCCGTACCAGCCTGCTCGCACCGGTCTGGTATGCCGGCTCGTTCGCGATCGGCGCGCTCGCGGGCCTCGCCGGCGACCGCACCAGCCTCGGCTTCGTGGCGGAAACCGAAAGCCAGGTGATCGAGCACCTCGAGTCGCACCTGCACGAACTGCCGCCCGACGACGAGCGCTCGCGGCGCATCGTCGAGCAGATGCAGGCGGACGAGGCACGGCACGGATCGGAGGCCCGCTCGGCGGGCGGCCGGGACCTGCCGCGCCCCATCCGCGACCTGATGCGCGGCGCCGCGAAGATCATGACGCGCACGGCCTACCGCGTCTAAGCGCTTGCGGCCACTGCCGCGGTGCTATTAAATCCACGGGGTTTTACATAAATACAGGGTAGGGAGCATGGAGACCGGCAGCCGACCGTTGAGCGAGATCCCGGCGATCAATCGTTTCCTGAGCTACTGCCGCATCCGGGCAGTGCCGTCGAAGACCGTGCTCATCCACGCCGGCGACGTGCCGGACGTCCTGTACTACGTCATCAAGGGCTCGGTCGAGGTCCTGATCGAGGACGAGGAAGGCAACGAGATGGTGCTGGCCTACCTCAACAAGGGCCAGTTCTTCGGCGAGATGGGTCTTTTCAACGACCAGCCGCAGCGCAGCGCCTGGGTGCGCACGCGCTCGCAGTGCGAACTGGCCGAGATGACCTACCCGCGCTTCCGCCAGATTGCCGCCGAGAGCCCGACGCTGCTGTTCGAGCTCGCCACGCAGCTCGCCAGCCGCCTCGATCGCACCAACCGCAAGCTCGGCGACCTCGCGTTCGTCGACGTCACCGGGCGCGTGGCGCACGCGATCATGGACCTGTGCAACGAGCCCGACGCGATGTCGCACCCCGAAGGCACGCAGATCAAGGTCAGCCGCCAGGAACTCTCGCGCCTCGTCGGCTGCTCGCGGGAAATGGCTGGCCGCGTGCTCAAGGTCCTCGAGGAACAGGGCCTGCTCACCGCGCGCGGCAAGACCATGGTCGTCTACGGCGTGCGACCGCGGCTCAAGGGCAAGGCGGCGCAGATGTCGGCCCAGCCGAGCGCCCCCTCGCCGCTTGCAATGCGCTCCCGCAAGGCGACCACCGCGGACGACGACGAGGACGACGACGACGACGAGTAGGCCCCCGCGCCTCTCGCTAGCTGCCGGCTTGCGCGATCTTCTCCCGCATGGCGGTGATGGTCGCGCGATAGTCCTTCGCCCCGAAGATCGCCGACCCGGCGACGAACGTGTCGGCCCCCGCCGCAGCCGCCGCGGCGATGTTGTCCACCTTGATGCCGCCGTCCACCTCGAGCCGGACCTCGCGCCCGCTGCGGTCGATCAGCTCGCGCACGCGCTTGATCTTGGGCAGCGCCGAGGGGATGAACGACTGCCCGCCGAAGCCCGGGTTCACCGACATCAGCAGCACCATGTCGATCTTGTCGAGCACGTGATCGAGCCAGTGCACCGGCGTCGCCGGGTTCAGCACGAGGCCCGGTCGGCAGCCGAGCTCGCGGATCAGCCCGATGGTGCGGTCCACGTGCTCGCTGGCCTCGGGGTGGAACGTGATCCACGTGGCACCGGCCCGGGCGAAATCCGGCACGATGCGGTCCACCGGCTTGACCATCAGGTGCACGTCGATCGGCGCCTCGATGCCGGCCTTGCGCAGCGCCTCGCACACCAGCGGGCCGATGGTCAGGTTCGGCACGTAGTGGTTGTCCATCACGTCGAAGTGCACGAGGTCGGCGCCGGCGTCGAGCACCGCGCGCACCTCCTCGCCGAGGCGCGCGAAATCCGCAGAAAGAATCGAGGGGGCGATCCAGGGCGTCTGCATGGTACGGCTCCAAGGACGGGTCACCCAACTCTAGCAGGAGCGCGGACTACTTCATCCCACGGTGTTTGCGGACCACCTCGTAGGCGTCGAGGATGCGACGCGTCCGCTCGTGGGCAGCCTCGACCATCGACTCGGGCAGCCCGTTCGCGACCAGCTTGTCCGGGTGGTTCTGGCTCACGAGGCGCCGGTAGGCGAGCGTGACGTCGGAATCGGGCGCCCCCGCTTCCACGCCGAGCACCTGGTAGGCATCCGCGAGGCGGTCGGATGCCGGCCGTGCCGCCCCACCGGCCCCGGCGTAGGCGCGCATGCGCAGCATGGCCTCGAGCGCGGCGAACTCGATGGCCGAGACGCCGAGCGCGCTGCACATGCGTGCGAACACGCCGCGCGCCGGCGCGCTCAGTCCGCCGCCGCGCAGCGCCGCCTCGAGCTGGATCTGCACGAACAGCCGGCGCAGGTCCTCGCGGCCGGTCGTCCCGGTGCGCAGCGTGGCGAGCGCATCCTCGAGCGGGAAGTCGGCCGCCTTGCCCTCGTTGAACAGGTCGATTGCGAGGCGGACTTGCGGCTCGCCGAGCGAGAAGCGGCGCATCGCGTCCCGCGCCGCGTCGATCTCCTGCGCGGTCACGCGACCGTCGGCCTTGGCGACGTGACCCATCACCTGGAACGTCGCGCGGAAGAACGCCGCCTGCAGGTCGGCTGCGGGCGGCCCCGGCCGATGGCGCCCGCCGGCCGCGCCCGTGCGTCCCGCGGCGACCCGCGAGTCGTACAGGTGCCCGATCAGGAACCCCACGATCGCACCGAGCAATCCGCGCCCGATGATGACGCCGAGCGCCGCGCCGATCAGCTTGCCATACCAGCCCATCGCTTCCTTGACCGTCGGGGAATGCGCCTGCAACACTGCCGGCCCGCGGTCGGTCGGCATGTTACCAGCCCTCCCCCGCTCCCCTCCCTGGAAACCGACGCATGGCCGCCAGCCCAACGAGCAATTCATCGCCACCGATGCACGAGTCGCGGCTGACCGGCCTCGAGCGCATACACCAGGGCAAGGTGCGCGACATCTACGGGATCGACGACCGGCACATGCTGATCGTGACCACCGACCGCCTGAGCGCCTTCGACGTGGTGCTGCCCGATCCCATTCCGGGCAAGGGGCAGGTGCTCACGAGCATCTCGAACTTCTGGTTCGCGAAGACCCGGCACATCGTGCCCAATCACCTCGCTGATTTCCCGCTTGAGCGCGCGGTGCCCGATCCGGCCGAGCGGGCGCTCATCGCCGACCGCAGCATCGTGGTCCGCCGGCTGCGCGCGCTGCCGGTGGAGGCCGTGGTGCGCGGCTACCTGATCGGATCGGGCTGGAAGGACTACCAGCGCACCGGCAACGTCTGCGGCATCGAGCTGCCGCGCGGACTCGTGCAGGCTGACCGGCTGCCGCAACCGATCTTCACGCCTGCCACCAAGGCCGAGCGCGGCCAGCACGACGAGAACGTCGCCTTCGAGGCGATCGTCGCCGCGATCGGTGCGCCGCTCGCGGCCGAGGTGCGCGACACGGCGATCGCCCTCTACCAGTTCGCGTCCGCGCATGCGCTCGAGCGCGGCATCATCATCGCCGACACCAAGTTCGAGTTCGGCGTGGACGACGCGGGCACGCTGGTCCTGATCGACGAGGCGTTGACCCCCGACTCGTCGCGCTTCTGGCCGGTGGACACCTACGCGCCCGGTTCGAGCCCGCCGTCCTTCGACAAGCAGTTCGTGCGCGACTATCTCGAGACGCTGGACTGGGACAAGACGCCGCCGGCGCCGCACCTGCCCGCCGACGTCATCCGCCGGACCTCGGAGAAGTACCGCGAGGCGCTGCGGAGATTGACTGCCTGACGCGTTTCGATTGCGCGGTACACGGTTCGGCTTTCGATCCGTCGCTGTCGATCGGACCTCGACCGCATCCGGGTTGCCGCGCGGGGACGCCGTAAACACACCCCCTGGCGGCTCGCGCGACATCCCATGCGGCGCGACGCCCCGCGAAACAACCCGGATGCGGTCGGGGCCCTGCGGGGCGGGACTTCGGCATCCGTTCGACTCGCGTTCTGCACCGAATCGGACGGAGATGGGTCTCCCGACTCTCAGAGCCGGCCTGATGCCCAAGCTGGTGAGATCTGCCGGAATAGTCGCTGCGAGGCCTTGGGAAGCGCACGTTCGTCAACTTCTCGGTTCGGCCACAAGCAGACAACCGGAACGCGGACGCGTGTGAGACAGGCGGTCCACCGCGCTGATATTGTTGGGCGGTCCGCGTGGAGCTTGCGCAGCCAAGGATCATCGTCGTCGAATCCGCGACCGTTGGGCTCTACATCGCTCAGAAGGCGGGCAAGCTCATCCTGTCCGATTTCCACGGCCGCACGCGAGAGACGCAATGGTGTTTCGCCGCCATGAACAGTCGAGCCGCCGCTCTTTCAGATCGCGTTAGGCCGACATGAAAGATCATGATCCAGTTGTAGGTTCTCTCCACTCCGAAGCGCCCCGATCCAGCGAAGATGCCATGTCTTCTGAGCGCCTTGACCCGAGTCGCACTCCTTCGGTGGCACCGGGAGGCATCGCACGGCAGCGCATGCGCGTCGCCGGCCGGACGCTGGGCTCGCTGCTGCTGGGTGGTGTGGCGGTCCTAGGCTCGGTGCTGGTCTTTCGGCAGGGCCTGCTGCCGCTGATCGACGCGGTGTTCCAACCTGGGCCCGAATTGCTCAGTGCGTTCAGGCGCGCCGGCATCCTCCTGTCGGCAATGGCGGGCTACTGGGCTTACGTGCATTGGCATGAAAAACGCGAAGCGACCGAGCTGCGGCTGCGGCCGGTTCCCCTGATGCTTGGCGGCGCAAGCGGCGCCGTCCTGGTAGCGTTGCCGATCGCCGTGCTGTTCGCGCTCGGCGCCTACGAACTGGTGCTGTTCCGCGGCGTCTCGCCGGCGCTGTCGAGCGTGGCGGCCCTCATCGGCATCGCGGCCATCCTGGAAGAACTGGTCTACCGCTGCCTGCTGTTCCGGCTGCTGGAGCGGGCCTTGGGAACGAGCATTGCGCTGGCGGCACAGGCGGTGGTATTCGCCGTGGGGCACCTGGAAAACGTGCCCGCAGGGCAGGACTGGCGATGTGGTGGCGATGCTGGTGTCGGTGACCTTGCTGGGCCTGCTGTGGGGCGGACTGTTCGTCCTGGCGCGCAACCTGTGGGTGGTGGCCGCCAATCACGCGGCATGGAACTTCACCATACTGCTCAGCGGCGTGCCGCTTTCCGGCATCGAGGACTGGCGCGCGCTGGCGCCGCTCGAAAGCCGCTATGCCGGGCCCGACTGGCTGACCGGCGGCATGTTCGGTCCGGAAAGTTCGCTGCTGGTGATCGTGTCGACCACGGTCGCGGTTGTGCTGCTGCTGCGCGCGGCACGGCGGCGTGGGGTATTCCTCGTGCCGGCGACCTAGACCGGCAGGCGTACGGCATCGGTATGCGGCGCGATGTTGACGAAGCCGTTGGCAGCTAAGCGCACCTTCAGGCTGATCCTTTGGTCGCGTCCGTCACTCGCCCTGCCGGTGCGGGCCTAACAGTTCATTCAAGCCGAAGCCGCTTGGCGGCTCGGCCTACCTCAGACGTTGAGCGTCTGCTTTGTAGCGCGACAAACTTCTGCTGTGGGTCGATCTTCACCTTTGGATGTCTGCTTTCGGCTTGTGTAATCGGGCCGGCGCCAGCTGAGCGATGACTCGCCGGGCCACGCACAGGTCGCTGCTCGGGCGCCCCCGCAGAGAATGGCTAGCCAGGGAGTGGAGATCCCATCGGAACAGCCAGCTCCGCAGTCGACGTGACGCCTGCCGGCTCGATCACGGCCGCAACGGATCCGGCGACGGGTGACGGTTGGAGTGCGCTGGGCGTCGCGCGACATGGATGTCGCGCGCGAGCCTACAGGGACGTATTCACGGCGTCCCAGCGAACTCCAACCGTCACCCGTCGCCGCGACGATGTGACCAGAGCGCAATCACGCGATGCAGCTCCCGAACACCGTCGGTGAGCGCCGCCGGACCCGGCTGCAGGATGATCGACGACTTCACCTCGTGCAGCTCGCCGTCGCGCACAGCGGGCACGTCCGCCCACCCAGGCCGCGCGGTAACCGCGCGCGGATTGAATTTCTTCCCGCACCAGGAACCGAAGATGAGGTCGGGCGCGAGGCGCACGACCTCGAGCGGGTCCGCGACGATGCGGTCGCGACCGAGCGACTGCGTGGCGAGCTCGGGGAAGATATCGTCGCCACCCGCGACGCCGATGAGTTCCGAGACCCAGCGGATCGCCGAGATCTGCGGCTCGTCCCACTCCTCGAAGTAGACTCGCGGACGGTGCGGCAAAGCGGCGGCCGACGCGCGCACGCCCTCGAGACCCTGCGCGAGCCCGTCCACCAACGCGGCGGCCTTCGCCTCGCAGCCGATCATTCCCCCGAGCGTGCGAAGCATGCGCAGGATCTCTGCGACGCTTCGCTGGTTGAACACGTGCACCTCGATGCCGCGCCGCACGAGCTCCGCGGCGATGCCGGCCTGCAGGTCCGAGAAGCCGAGCACGAGGTCGGGCTCGAGGGCCACGATGCGATCGAGCTTCGCCGAGGTGAACGCCGACACGCGTGGCTTCTCCCTGCGCGCCCGCGGCGGCCTGACGGTGAAGCCCGAGATTCCGACGATGCGCCAGTCCTCGCCGAGCAGGTACAGCGCCTCGGTGGTCTCCTCGGTGAGGCATACGATGCGGCACGGGTAATCGTCGGCGGATGGGCTCATGCCCGAAATCTAGCACTTGCCCCGCTCCGGCGACCGTGCAAGTCTTGCTGGGCGTGACGTCTCCGACCGGACTCCTGCCCTCGCTGCATCGCCAGTTCGAGCACTGGCTGTTCGACCTGCCGGAGGCGGTCGGCGGCCGGGCGCTGCGCTGGGTGTTCGCACCGCTGCGCTACCTGTACGCACTGTTGCGCGATCTCGCCCGCGGCCAGCTCGGCCTGCATGCGATGAGCCTCGTGTACTCGACGCTGTTCGCGATCGTGCCCCTGATCGCGGTCGCCGTGGCGGTACTGCAGGTCTTCGGCTACCAGAGTGCGCTCGAGCCCGTGCTGCACGAGTTCCTGAGGCCGCTCGGCGCGCAGGGCAGCAAGCTCGCCGGGAACATCCTCGGCTTCGTCGAGAACGTGCAGGGGAGCATCCTCGGCACGGTAGGCTTCGTGTTCCTGCTGTTCACGGCCCTGTCGATGATCCAGAAGGTCGAGGGGGCGCTCAATTTCGTCTGGCACGTAGAGCGGTCGCGGAGCTTCGGGCGGCGGCTGACCGAGTACCTGGTCGTGCTGCTGGTGGGACCCGCGGTCGCGGTCATCGCCATGGTGCTGCTCGCGAGCTTCGAGGCGAGCGAAGTAGTGGCGCGGCTGTCCGGCCTCGACGGCGACCCGACCGCCCGGCCCCACTTCGCGCCCTACGTGATGATGATCGGGCTGTTCCTGTTCGTGTACGTCTACATGCCGAACGTACGTGTGCGGCCCGGGCCGGCATTCGTCGGGGCGCTGTTCGCCGGCGGCCTATGGGCCGCAACGGGCGCGCTGTTCGCCCGCATCGTCGTGTACTCGGCCAAGACCGCGGCGATCTACGCGGGCTTCGCGGTCGTGCTGCTGTTCCTGGTGTGGCTGTACCTGAGCTGGCTCATCCTGCTGCTCGGCGCGCAGCTCTCGTTCTACGTCCAGCACCCCGAGCACCTGCGGTCGGGGCACGATGAGATCCCGATGACCGGAGCGCTGCGCGAGCGGCTCGCGCTGTCGGTGATGTACCTCGTGGGGCAACGATTCCTCGACGGCAGCCCGCGCTGGACCATTGCCGACCTCGCCGACCGGCTCGCCGTGCCGGGCACCGTGCTCGACGACATCGTGACCGCGCTGCAGGCGCACGGGCTCGTGCTCGACGTCGAAGACGACACCGTCGCGCCGGCTCGCGACCTCGCTTCGATCCGCCTCGATGACGTGCTCGCGGCCGTGCGCCACGAGACGCCCGATCCCCGCCGGCCGGCGCCGCGTGCGGTGCCGGTAGCGGACGAGGCGGCGCGGCGCGCGGACGAGGCGCTGGGGTCGAGCCTCGCCGGGCGCAGCCTGCTCGACCTGATCAGGCCTGCAGGCTGAGCGCGCCCTCAGGCGCCGGCGACGGTCATCTGCTCGACGAGGATGGATCCGGTACGGATCCCGCCGCGCACGTCCACGTCGGCACCGACTTCGACGATGCTACGGTACATGTCGCGGAGGTTCCCAGCGATGGTCACCTCGTGCACGGGATGGACGATGCGGCCGTTCTCGATCCAGAAGCCCGCGGCGCCCCGCGAGTAGTCGCCGGTCACGCCGTTGACGCCCTGCCCCATCAGCTCGGTCACGAGCAGCCCGCGATCCGTGAGCGCGAGCATCGCCTCGAAGTCGCGGCCGCGCCCGTGCACGAGCAGGTTGTGCGTGCCGCCCGCGTTGCCGGTGGTGCGCAGCCCGAGCTTGCGCGCCGAGTAGGTGCCGAGCACGTAGCCGAGCAGGACTCCGCCCGCCACGAGCTCGCGGTCGCGTGTCGCCACGCCCTCCTGGTCGAAGGGCGAGCTCGCGAGCGCCTGCGGCAGGTGCGGACGCTCGGAGATCGCGAACCAGTCCGGGAACACCGGCTGCCCGGCCGCACCGAGCAGGAACGAGGCGCGCCGGTACTGGCTGCCGCCGCGCACCGCGCCGACGAAATGGCTCACGAGGCCGCGCGCCACCTCCGGCGCGAACAGCACGGGCACGCGCATGGTGCCGAGCTGCCGGGCGCCGAGCCGCTGCACGGCACGTTCGCCGCTGCGCCGGCCGACCGCGGCCGCCGCCTCGAGCTGGCGCCAGTCGCGCGCGGTCGAATACCAGTAGTCGCGCTCCATCTCCTCGCCTGCGCTGCCGATCACCGCGCAGCTCAGGCTGTGCACCGTGCCCGGGTAGGCGTCGAGGAAGCCGTGCGAGTTGCCGTAGGCGCGCACGCCGCGATGCGTGCTGACGCCCGCGCCCTCCGAGTTCGTGATGCGCGGATCGACGGCCAGCGCGGCCGCCTCGCACTCGAGCGCGAGTTCGCAGGCACGCTCCGGCGTCACGTCCCACGGATGGGCGAGGTCGAGGTCGGGAATCGAGGTCGCGAGCGTGTCCGGGTCGGCGAGTCCGGCACAGGGATCGGCTGCGGTGAAGCGCGCGATGCTGCAGGCCTTCGCCACCGTCTCGCGCAGCGCGTCGGCACCGAGGTCCGCGGTACTCGCCGTCCCCTTGCGCGTGTCGAAGTACACGGTGACCGCCATGCCGCGGTCGCGCTGGTACTCGATGGTTTCCACCTCGCCGAGGCGTACCGACACCGACAGGCCGACGTCCATGCTGATCGCCGCCTCGGCCTGCGATGCGCCGAGCGAGCGCGCCTCCACGAGCGCCAGCTCCACGAGCGCGAGCAGGTCGGCGCCCTCGGCGGCGACGGCAGTGGAACGATCGATGGCCATGCGTGTGCCCGGGGGTGGAAAGTCCGGCATTCTAGCAGCGGCGGGCCCCCTCGCCCGCCCGTGCTAGCATCCGCGGCGATGAGCGACCGGCCGGATTTCGACGCGGAGCCCCCGAGCAAGAGCGAGCTCAAGCGCCAGAGCCGCGACCTGCAGGACCTGGGCTGGGAACTCGTCGAGCTGCCGCTGGCGGAACTCGAAGCACTCGACCTGCCCGAGGAACTGCGCGACGCCGTCATGGCGGGCCGGCGCATCACGAGCCACGGCGCCCGCGTCCGCCAGCGCCTGTACATCGGCAAGCTGCTGCGGCACATCGACGTCGAGCCGATCCGCCAGTCGCTCGCGCGCCGCGCCGAGACCGACCGGCAGCGTGTCCAGAAGGAGCACGCGATCGAGCAGTGGCGCGAGCGCCTGCTGGCCGACGAAGCCGCGGCGTGGACGGAGCTGGCCGCGATCATCGCCCCGGGCGAGCTGCAGCCGTTGCGCTCGCTGGCGCGGCAGGCGCGCGCCGAGAGCCTGGGGTCGCGTCCACCTGCAGCGGCACGTCAATTGTTCCGCCGCCTCCGCGAGCTGCTGGCAGCCGGCGCGGACTGAGCCCGCTGCCGGCCGGTGCTACAATGCCGCGATGAATCCGCTCGTCGGCATCATCATGGGCTCGACCTCCGACTGGGAGACGATGCGGGCCGCCGCCGAGACGCTCGAGAAGCTCGGCGTCCCGCACGAGGTGCGCGTCGTGTCGGCGCACCGCACGCCCGACCTGCTGTTCGAGTACGCAGCCTCGGCTCGCGAACGCGGGCTCGAGGTGCTGATCGCGGGCGCCGGCGGCGCAGCGCACCTGCCGGGCATGGCGGCCGCGAAGACCACGCTGCCGGTGCTCGGGGTGCCGGTCCAGTCGAAGACCCTGAACGGCCTCGACTCGCTGCTGTCGATCGTGCAGATGCCGGCCGGCATCCCGGTCGGCACGCTCGCCATCGGCGCAGCCGGCGCCACCAACGCCGCGCTGCTCGCCGCGGCGATCCTCGGCAACACCCGGCCCGAGATCCGCGGGGCGCTCGAGGCGTTCCGGGCCGCGCAGACCGACAAGGTGCTCGCGCAGCCGGACCCGCGCGTCCCGCCCCCCGGCCCATGAAGATCGGCATCGTGGGTGCCGGCCAGCTCGGACAGATGCTGGCACTGTCGGGCTATCCCCTGGCGCTCGATTTCCACTTCCTCGACTCGAGCAGCGACTCGCCCGGCGCGCGCGTTGCGCCGATCGTGACGGGCGCATTCGACGACGTGGCGACCCTGAGGCGGCTCGCCCGCGACGTGGACCTCATCACCTACGAGTTCGAGAACGTGCCGGTGGCCGCGCTGCAGGAAGTAGCCGGGCTGCGGCCGTGCCATCCGCCGGTGGACGCGCTGCGCGTGTCGCAGGACCGCCTGCTCGAGAAGGAACTGTTCGGCCGGCTCGGCATCCCGACGCCGCCGTTCCGCACGGTGGACTCCCTCGCCGAGCTCGAGGCCGCGGTCGCCGCCATCGGGCTGCCGGCCGTGCTCAAGACGCGCCGGCTCGGCTACGACGGTCGCGGCCAGCGCGTGCTCAAGCGGCGCACGGACGTCGCACCCGCCTGGGAGGCGCTCGGCGGCGTGCCGCTCCTCCTCGAGGGGTTCGTCGCCTTCGACCGCGAGGTCTCCATCGTCGGCGCGCGCAGCACGACCGGCGAGACCCGCGCCTACCCGCTCGCACTGAACACGCACCGCGAGGGCATCCTTCGGGTGACGGTGGCGCCGGCCCGCGACGCGCGGCTGCAGCGCGCCGCGGAGCGGCACCTGCATCGCGTCATGGACCACTTCGGCTACGCCGGGGTGCTCACCCTCGAGTTCTTCGTCGAGCGCGGCCGGCTCGTCGCGAACGAGATGGCCCCGCGCGTGCACAATTCCGGCCACTGGACCATCGAGGGCGCGGTCACCTCGCAGTTCGAGAACCACCTGCGCGCCATCCTGGGACTGCCGCTCGGCGAGACCAGCGCCGTCGGCCACGCGGCGATGGTGAACTTCATCGGTGCGATGCCGGACCCCGCGGGCGTGCTCGCGCTGCCCGGCGTCCACCACCACGACTACGGCAAGGCGCCGCGGCCGGGCCGCAAGCTCGGTCACGCCACGGTGGTGGCGCGCAGCGTCGCAGAGCGCGACCGGGTGCTCAGGAAACTGCTGCGCCTCGTGCGGCCCGGAGTGTGACGGACCGCGTTGTTGTACCCCGTGGAGTGCCCCGTATAGTACCGGCCGGAGCATTGCCCCCATGTACCTCGAACACTTCCAGCTCAAAGAACTGCCGTTCCGGCTGAGCCCGGACCCGGGGTTCCTGTACCTGAGCCAGATCCACTCCCGCGCCAAGGCGTACATGGAGTCCACCATCTGGTTCACGGACGGCTTCGTCGTGATCACGGGAGAGATCGGCGCCGGCAAGACGACCCTGATCGAGAGCTTCCTCAAGGAGATCCAGCAGGACGTGGTGGTCGCGCAGATCAACCAGACCCAGATCTCGCCGACCGAGTTCCTGCAGACGCTGCTCGCGCAGTTCGGGTTCAGCCCGTTCAAGATGCGCAAGGCGGAACTCCTCGCCACGCTCAACCAGTTCCTGATCGAGCAGTACGCCAGCGGCCGCAAGGTGCTGCTGATCCTCGACGAGGCGCAGAACCTGAGCAACAAGGTGCTCGAGGAGGTGCGGCTGCTGTCCGGGGTGGAGACCACCAAGGAAAAGGTGCTGCGCATCATCCTCGCGGGCCAGCCGGAGCTGAACGACAAGCTCGATTCGCAGGACCTCGTGCAGCTGCGCCAGCGTGTGCGGCTGCGCTTCCACCTCACGGCGCTCAGCGAGACCGACACGACCGAGTACATCAGGCACCGACTGCGCGTGGCGGGTGCCGGCGACCGCGAGCTCTTCGAGCCGGACACCTTCGCGGTCATCTACCGCTACACGGGCGGGATCCCGCGCCTCACCAACACGCTGTGCGACACCGCGCTGCTCGCGGCCTTCGCGCAGGACCACACCACGGTCGCGATGGAGGACCTCAAGTCCGCCATCGCCGAGCTGCAGTGGATCGAGTACGCGGCGCGCACCTCGACGCAGCTGCGCCCCGGCATCGACGACACCGCGCCGCAGGAGATGCCGCCCGTCGGCCGACTGGTGCTGTCGCTGAAGGGCGAGGTCGTCACCGAGGCCTACCTCGTGCCGGGCCGCTACATCATCGGCCGCACCTCGGACAACGACCTGCAGGTGGACAGTCGCTTCGTCAGCCGCCACCACGCCCAGGTCGTGACCACCACCGAGGGCAGCTGGATCGAGGACCTCAACAGCACCAACGGCGTCTACGTGCGTGGCAAGCGCATCCGCCGCCACCGGCTCGCCGAGGGCGACGTCGTGCAGATCGGCCAGCACTCGCTCGCCTACTCGCGTGCCGATCTCGGCGGCAGCACCACGGCGATGGATGCGGATGAAAGCGAAGGCGAGAGCGAGGGCGAGGGCGAGGGCGAGGGCGAGGGCGAGGGAAACCAGAATCTCGCGACGGAGCAAGAGCGCGGGAGCTGAGCGCCCCGGTCGCCGCCTCACTCATCCAGAGAGCGTGTGTCGTACTCCGACCGTGACACGCGGTAGTCGCGGCGCCGCATCCACAGCACGAGCCCGGCGGTGAGCCCGGCGGCGCCGCCGGCCAGCAACCAGCCGCGCGGACCCTGATCGAGCACGTAGGCCGCGACAAGCAGCCCGGCCCCGGCCAGCATGTAGACGTACGGGATGGCTTCGTAGACCGGCCGCGGGATCCACAGGGCCATCGCAGGCACCGCTTCAGCCCGTGCCGCCGACGGTGAGCCCGTCCACGCGCAGCGTGGGCTGGCCGACGCCGACCGGCACGTCCTGCCCTTCCTTGCCGCAGGTGCCGACGCCGTCGTCGAGCCGCAGGTCGTTGCCGACCATGGAGACGCGGGTCATCACGTCCGGCCCGTTGCCGATCAGCGTCGCGCCCTTCACCGGTGCGCCGAGCTTGCCGTTCTCGATCAGGTACGCCTCGCTCGCCGAGAACACGAACTTGCCGGAGGTGATGTCCACCTGCCCGCCGCCGAAATTGCGGCAGAAGAGCCCCTTCTGTACCGAGGCGATGATCTCGCCGGGGTCGTGCGAGCCGGGCAGCATGTAGGTGTTGGTCATGCGCGGCATCGTCAGGTGTGCGAACGATTCGCGCCTGCCGTTGCCGGTGGGCGCCACGCCCATGAGCCTTGCGTTGAGCTTGTCCTGCAGGTAGCCCCTGAGCACGCCGTCCTCGATGAGCGTCGTGCACTGCGTGGGCGTGCCTTCGTCGTCGACGTTGAGCGAGCCGCGCCGCGAGGCGAGCGTGCCGTCGTCCACGATGGTGACGCCGGGCGCCGCGACGCGCTGGCCCATCCGCCCGCTGAACGCGGAGGTGCCCTTGCGGTTGAAGTCGCCCTCGAGTCCGTGTCCCACGGCCTCGTGCAGGAGCACGCCGGGCCAGCCCGCACCGAGCACCACGGTCATGGTGCCCGCCGGCGCCGGCACCGCCTCCAGGTTCACGCGGGCCGTGCGCACGGCCTCGCGCACCAGCTCGCGCCAGCGCCCGGACTCGAGGAACTCGCCGTAGCCGAAGCGCCCGCCGCCGCCGGCATAGCCCTGCTCGCGCCGTCCCTCGTGCTCGATGATCACCGAGACGTTGAGGCGAACCAGCGGCCGCACGTCGGCCGCCAGCGTGCCGTCGCTCGCGAGCACCAGGATCGTGTCGTGCGAGGCCGCCAGGCTCGCCATCACCTGGCTGATGCGCGGCTCGAGCGCCCGCGCCTCGCGGTCGATCGCCTCGAGCAGCTTCACCTTGTCGGTGTCGCCGAGGCTGTCGACCGGGTCCATCGGCAGGTACAGGGCACGGCGACCCGGCGAGTGCCAGGCCTGCAGCGCGCCCGAGCCGCCCGAGCGTGCAATCGCCCGCGCCGCGCGGGCCGCCTCGAGCAGCGCCGGCAGGACCACCTCGTCGGAGTAGGCGAAACCCGCCTTCTCGCCCGATAGCGCACGCACGCCGACGCCGTGGTCGATGCTGTGGGCCCCGTCCTTGACGATGCTGTCCTCCATCGACCACGACTCCTCGCGGGTCAGCTGGAAGTACACGTCCGCATAGTCGACTGCGTGCCCCATCACGGCGCCGAGCACGTTCGCTACCCGGTCCTCGTCGAGGCCGGCCGGCAGCAGCAGGCCCGCGCGCGCGATGTCGATCGGATCGGCCTGCGCCGCGACGGCCGCAGCGTCGGGGTGAGGAGCGAACAGGGCCGGCGGAATGGAAATCTGCATGGGTCTCACTGGGCCAGGCGGCGGTGGTCGAGAGAGGGGAAATTCTGCCTGACCTCGCGCTGCCGGACGAGGTCGATCTCGGCCACGACCGCCCCGCTGCCCCGCGGCAGCCGTGCCATTACCCGGCCCCAGCAGTCCACGATCATGGAATCCCCGTGGGTTTCCCGGCCGTTCTCGTGGAAACCGGACTGCGCCGGGGCCACGACGTGGCAGAAGTTCTCGATGGCCCGCGCGCGCAGCAGCGTCTCCCAGTGCGCGCGGCCCGTGGGGGCGGTGAAGGCCGACGGCAGGCAGAACCACTCCGCGCCAAGGTCAACGAGGCGCCGGAACAGCTCCGGGAAGCGCAGGTCGTAGCACACTGCGAGCCCGAGCCGGCCAGCCGGCGTCTCGAGGCACACCGGCACCTGCCCCGGACGCACCGAAGCCGATTCGCAATAGCGCTCCTCCCGCCCCGGGATCTCGACGTCGAACAGGTGGATCTTGTCGTAGCGCGCCACGCGCCGTCCCCCGGCATCGAAGACGAGGCAGGCGGCCGCCACGCGCGGCTCACCCGGCACGCGCAGCGGCACCGTGCCCGCCACGATCCACAGCCCGAGCTCGCGCGCGAGGCCGGCAATCTCCGACTGGATCGGACCGCCGGCGTCGTCCTCGGCGATGGCGAGCTTGTCGGCCTCGTCGTGACCCATGAACGCGAAGTTCTCGGGCAACGCGGCGATGGCGGCGCCGCGCTCGCGCACGTCGCGCAGCAGCCGGCCGGCGGCAGCGAGATTTCGCCCGATGTCGGGGCCGGAGGTCATCTGCAGGGCGGCGACACGGGTCATGGATCGGGATCCTCGGGCGGTGGGGCAGCAGGAGCGGCGGCCGGCGGAGCCGCTCCGACGCTGGCCGAGATGCGCTCGACCACGGGGTCCGACCACGGTCCGGTCACGCGGTAGTAGGCGCGTGCGAATCCCTGCAACTGCCCCTTGAAGAGCTGCGAAAAAAGCAGCGCACCGGCCGCCCCGACGGGTCCGCCGGCAAGCGCTCCGGCAATCGTGATCGGGCCGCTGGGGTTGCCGCTCACGATGACGGTCTGATCGTAGTCCTGCGCCGCGAGCCCGGTGCGCCCGACCACGCCGATGTCCACGGCCGCACCCTCGAGCAGCAGGTTCTGCGTGTAGGCGCTGCCTGCATGCAGTTCGAAGTCCCCGGTCACGGTGTCGAACGAGAGCCCCTCGTCCGTGACGTCGCGGAAGTCGAGCGACAGACGGCGCGGCAGTTCGACGATGCTCGTGAGCCCGAGGATGCGACCTGCGCCCGGCTTGACGCTGCGCAACTGGCCGCGACCGAGATCGAGGCGCAGGGAGCCGTCCATGCCGGCCAGCGCCTCCGCGTCCGGACCGCCGCTCCAGCCGACCTCGGCCGTGATCCGGGCGCCTTCGGCCTCCACGGCATCGCGATACCCGAGCGCGCGCGAAGCCGCGGCGAGGTCCTCGCTCTCGAACTGGAGCGCGAGGCTGGTGCGCGAACCATGCTCCGTCACGAACCAGCTGCCGCTCGCCCGCAGTGCGAAGGCATCGGAGCGGGTGGCGAGACTATCGAGACGCAAGCCGCGCGGATCCCTGGCGAGATCCGCCTCGAGACGCCCGAAGCGGCGCCCCTGCCAGGCGAAATCCTCCGCCCGCAGCATGATCGCCGGCAGCTCGCGCGGATCGGTTTCCTCGCGGGGACCCGACCCGCCGCGCCCTTCCGGCGACTCGAGAACCAGTCGCTGCATCTGCAGCTCGATCGGGTCCCCGGCCGACAGGTCCGCCGGAATGCCGACGCGGCCCTCGGCCATCGGACCGCCCACGTCGATGTTCCAGCCGCTGCCGGCCGGACGCAGTCGGGCGGTCACGTCGCGGAACTCGAAGCCGATCACGCGCGCACGGTCGAGGTGCACGTCCACCGGGCCGAGCCAGTCGCCGAGGCGCGTGTCGCCCGGCGAGTCCGAGCGCAGCGCCAGCCATTCGCCGAGGTCGAATTCCGGCCAATCGCCGCCTACGTGCAGGCCGGGACGCGTCGGCCTGGCGGGTGCCTGCCCGTCGAAACGGGCCGCGCCGCGCTCGAGCCGCCAGCGCTCATCGTCGCCGCGCGCGAACTCGAGCAGCGCGCGGGCGGCACCGGACTCGATCCTGAGTCCGGTCTGGCCCGGGCGCGGCACGTCGAGCGCGACACGCGTCGGGCGCCGCTCGCCCGTCGGCTTGGCGAACGGCCGTGGCGCGTCGATGCCGAGGCCATCGAGATCGCTTTCGACCTCGACGTGCGTGGTCCAGTTCTCGCCCGTGGCCGGCTGCTCCAGCCGGCCCTGCAGCTTCCACGGCGTGCTGCCCGACATGCGGATGGTGTTCGGCAGCCCGATCACGGCCGGCAGCTTCGCACCGCCGGCGCGTCCTTCGCCCTCGAACAGGATGGACGCCCTGGTGGCCGTGCGTTCCGCGCCGGGCCGCACCGAGATCTCGAAGGGACCGTCGAGGTAAGTGCCCCTGAGACCTGCGCCGCGCGCGCTGCGGTCGCCGATCTCGAGTTCGCCCGTGATGCGCGTCACCGGCTCGCGCAACACTGGCCAGCGTGCGGTCGCCGATCGAAAGCGGGTGCGCACCGAGTACTCACGCGCCGCGACGTTGCCGGTCGGCAGCTTCATGTCGAAGGAGAAGTCCCCCGGCCCCTGCGCCGACAGCGACATGAACTGCTCACCGAGCTGCGGCCCGAGCGGGCTCTCCTGCAGCAGGTCGAGCGCCTGCCCGACGTCGCCCGCGGCCGTGGCCGCGAGCTCGAGCACCGGATCGCGATAGTCCACGATCTTGAAGGATGTCGCACCGACCCGCAGTCCGCCGACCCTGCCCTCGCGCAGCCGGGCGCTGGTCGAGGCGTTGCGGAACTCGACGCTGCCGACGGCCCCGCTGAGCGGCGGGAATCCGTCGAAATAGTTGAGCGTCGTGCCCTGCACCTCGGCAGTCGCGACGAATTCGCCCTCGCCCTCGAGGAACGGGAAGCGCCGCACCGGCCCGCGGTAGCTGAGGCGACCGTCGCTCACCCGGCCCTGCTCGAATGCCTCGTCCAGCCACAGGAACGTGGTCGGCTTGAGGCGCCCAACCGGCAGGAAGCGGCGCACGGCCGCGACGTCGAGCCCGTCGACGCGAGCCTCGGCGGTGAGGAACGGCAACCCGTCGCCGCGACCGAGCCGAAACTCGAAGCTGCCCTCGGCCGTACCGGCCGAATGCGCGAGCGCGACCTGCGGCGAACCCAGCACCCAGGTCGCACCGTCGCGCCACCAGTCCACCTCCGTCGCGACGCGCTCGAGCGCAATCGTTTCGCGGAACATGCGCGGCCACTCGAACGTGGGCGCCAGCCCGGGCAGCGCGATTCGGCCTCGCTGTTCCGTGCCGGACAGGCTCGCCGTCACCCCCGTCACGCCGGGCCAGCGGCCGGCCGGCCGCACGGACAGGTCTGCGACGACCGCACTCGCGGCAAAGCGCGGCTCCGAACCGGCGCGTTCGCGCAGGACGTCGGCGTACAGGTTGCGGATCTCTCCGGACGGATCGAGGCCGGCCCAGCGATCGAATCCGGCGGGTGCGGTCGCGAGCACCAGTGGCCACAGGTCCGCGACGTGCAGCCACTCGGCATGGACCTGCAGGTGGAACGCGCTCGCCGGATGCCCCCGCCAAGACCCGGCGAGGGACAGCGGGCTGCCGGACGCCGCGCGATCGCCACGCAGCACGAGGTCGGTGGCGCGGAACGTCCACGTCTCACCCTCGCGTCGCAGCCTGAGGGTCCCGGCAATCCGCTCATAGCGCGCCTCGCGGGGCAATTCGGGCGGCTCGCGAAGAACCTCCTTCTTGTCCGCAATCCGCATGCTGAGCGGCGACGCCCCCGCGGGCCGGTACGGTTCCGACAGCTCGACCGCTTCGATCGGCGGCAGCTCGCGCCGCGGCAGGACCAGCGACACATCGGCGAAATCGAGCTCCGCGCGCAGCTGGCGCAGCCGGCCCTGCTCGACGTTGACGATGGCACGCAGGCGGCCTGCGCCGGCGCCCGGTTGCGCAACACCGCCCGGGAGCAGGCCGGCGAGGCCGGCGAGTGTGAGGCGATCGGCGCGCACCTCGAGGCGTGCCCCGAGCTCTGCGCGCCGCTCCAGCGAGCCGCGCAGCTCGCCGTCGAACTCGATGCGCTCGCCGAGTTCGTCCGGCAGCCGTGCGCTGCCGGTGACGTCCACCGCATCCTGCGAGCGCCGCAGCGACAGCTGCACGCGAGTGAGTTGCCACGGGCCCCGCCCGGTCAGCCGGTCCTCGTAGCGCACGGTGGCATCGATGATTTCGAGCCGCCCGGCCGGCAGGCGATCGAGTTCGAACACCGGCCGGTCGGCGGGGCGCTCACGCTGTCCGAGCAGGCGGATGCGGCCGTCGGGGAGACGCACGACGGTTACGGCGGGGCCGACGAAACGGAGCCGCCCGGCCACCAGCTCACCCGTGCGGAACAGGCTCCAGGCGTCGAGCGACACGCTGGCCTCGCGGGTCGCGAACAGCGCCTGGTCGGCATCGCGGTCCAGGACGCGCACGTCGCGCAACACGACCTCCGGCCCCCACCAGCGCATGCGCGCGTCGAGCGTCGCGAATTCCAGCCTCAGGTTCGTCTGGCGCTCGATCCAGCCCTGGATGCGGACGGCGTTGTCGGGCACCTGCGCGAGCGCGAAGCGCAGTGCGCCGAGCGCCAGGGCCGCGAGGATCACCAGGCCGGCGAGCGTCCCGGCCAGCACGCGCCATATCCGGGCGGTCGATCCACGCCCGGGCGATCGACTCACATCAGCACCACGTCGTACTGGTCGGGCTCGTACAGCGACTCGGTCTGCAGGCGGATCGGCTTGCCGACCAGCACCTCGAGCTCGCCGAGCGCGGCGGACTCCTCGTCGAGCAGCCGCTCGATCACGTCCTGGTGCGCCAGCACCAGCAACTGCTGCAGGTCGAACTGCGCGGCCTGCCGCAGGATCTCGCGAAAGATCTCGTAGCAGACCGTCTCGGGCGTCTTGAGGAAACCGCGGCCCTCGCAGGACGGGCAGGGCATGCACAGCTGGTGCGCGAGGCTCTCGCGCGTGCGCTTGCGCGTCATCTCGACGAGGCCGAGCTGCGAGACCGTGGAGACGTGCGTCCTCGCGTGGTCCTTGGCGAGCGCCTTCTCGAGCGCCTGCAGGACCTGGCGGCGGTGCTCCTCCTCCTCCATGTCGATGAAGTCGATGATGATGATGCCGCCGAGGTTGCGCAGGCGCAGCTGGCGCGCGATCGCCACCGCCGCCTCGAGGTTGGTGCGGTAGATCGTCTCCTCGAGGTTGCGGTGCCCCACGTAGGCGCCGGTGTTCACGTCGATGGTGGTCAGCGCCTCGGTCTGGTCGATGATCAGGTAGCCGCCCGACTTGAGCGCCACCTTGCGCTCGAGCGAGCGCTGGATTTCCTCCTCGACGCCGTGCAGGTCGAAGATCGGACGGCTGCCGGTGTAGCGTTCGACACGCGTCTCGAGCCCCGGCATGAAGGTCGCCGCGAACTCGCCCATCTGCTCGCAGGTGCGCTCGTGGTCCACCAGCACGCGATCCACGCCCTCGCCCACCAGGTCGCGCATCAGGCGCAAGGGCAGCGGCAGGTCCTCGTGCACGAGCGTGCCCTGGGCGGCGCCGCGCGCCCGCCCGGTGAGCACGTCCCAGAGCTTGCTCAGGAACAGCATGTCCGCGCGCAGCGCTTCGCCGGTGGCACCCTCGGCCGCGGTGCGCACGATGTAGCCGCCCGTGCTGCCCGGGGGCATGTATTCGTGCATCGCGTCGCGCAGGCGCTGGCGCTCGGCCTCGTTCTCGATGCGCGCCGACACGCCGACTCCGTGACCGAAGGGCATGTACACGAGACAGCGCGACGGAATGGTGACGAAGGTCGTGAGCCGCGCACCCTTGGTGCCGAGCGGGTCCTTCAGCACCTGCACGAGGATGTCGGCGCCCTCGACCACCAGCTCGCGGATGCTGTCGGTGCGCGGCGCATCGCCCGCGCCCTCGGCATCCGCGGGCTGCACGATATCGGAGACGTGGAGGAAGGCCGTGCGCTCGAGCCCGATGTCGATGAACGCGGCCTGCATGCCGGGCAGCACCCGCGACACCCGGCCCTTGTAGAGGTTGCCCGCGAGGCCACGGCGGCTGGCGCGCTCGACGAACAGCTCCTGCAGGATGCCGTTCTCGAGCAAGGCCGCGCGCGTCTCGCGCGGGCTCACGTTAACGACCAGCTCGGTGGTCATGCCGTGGCGCCTCCCGCAGGACGGCCGAGCAACGGCGCGAGCAGCTCCCAGGTCTCGTACAGCGGCAGGCCCATGATCCCGGAGTAACTGCCGGCGATGTGGCGGATGAACACGGCCGCACGGCCCTGTACGGCGTAGCCGCCCGCCTTGTCGTCGGGCTCGCCGGAGCGGCAGTACCAGTCGAGCTCCTCCGGCGCGAGCGCGCGCAGGCTCACGCTGCTGGTCGAGACGCGCGCCGCGGCGCCGCCGGCGTGGCGCAGCGCCACGGCCGTGTGCACCTCGTGCGTCCGCCCGGCCAGCCGGCCGAGCATGGACCGCGCCTCGGCCGCGTCGGCCGGCTTGCCGAAGATCTCGCCCTCGAGGGCGACGGTGGTGTCGGCAGCCAGCACCGGCCGGCGCTCTGCGGGCGCGAGCCGATTCCAAAGTGCCGCGGCCTTGGACTCGGCGAGGCGCAGCACGTAGGCCGAGGGCGCCTCCCCGGGCCACACCGCCTCGTCGACGTCCACGGGGCGCACCTCGTGCGCGACGCCGACCTGCCGCAACAGCTCGCTGCGGCGCGGGGAGGCGGAGGCCAGCAGGATCAGGGGCGACGACATCGCCCGATCACTCCGCGACGACCGTCGCCTCGACCCGTCGCTCCGCCACCAGCGAGTTGCTGATCAGGCAGACGTGCTCCGCCCGCTCGAGCAGCTGCACCGACTTGGCCTCGTCCGTGCCGGCCGGCACGCGCAGCCGGGCCCGCACCACCATGTGCGTGAAGCGCGTCTTGCCCTCGAGACGATTCAAGGTGCCCTCGACCTCGCACTCGAGCGAGCGCCACTCGAACTTGTTGGCGCGCGCCACGCCCCGGAAGCTCAGCAGGAAACAGTCGGCCACGGCCGCGCAGAGCAAGGTCTCGGGCGACCAGCGGTCGCCGGGACCGTCGAACTCGGCGGGCGGTGCGGTCACGAGCGTCGGCAGCCCGGCGGAGGTGACCGGCACGTCGCCCTCAGGGGTGGCCGACGCCTGCACGAGGTAGAGGTGCGGATAGGGATGCATGCAAGGCTCCGGAGTCGGGACAAACCGGCATTCAAACGCGCCCGCGCCGCGCTGTCCACCGTCGGCGCGGCGTGGAGTTCGCAGATTCAGGGACGGTGGTAAGGCTGGCCCTTGATCACGGACACGGCACGGTACAACGCCTCGGCGACCACGACCCGCGCGAGACCGTGGGGCAGCGTCAGCGGCGACAGCGACCAGCGCAGGCAGGCGCGCTCATCCAGCGCTGTCGCGAGGCCGTCGGGCCCGCCGATGCAGAAGGCGAGCGGCTCGCCGAGGCGTGCCCGCTCCTCGAGCCAGCCGGCGAGCTGGGCGGTCGAAAGCGCGCGTCCGGCCACCTGCAGGGCGACGATGGCCGTGCGCGGCCCGGCCGCCGCCAGCATGCGCTCGCCCTCGGTCGCCACGGCGCGGCGCGCGTCGGCGCCGCTCCGACGACCCAGCACGATCTCGTTGAGTTCCAGGCGGTAGTCGCCACGCAGGCGTCCGGCGTAGTCGGCAAAACCGGCTTCCACCCAGGCCGGCATGCGGGTGCCCGCCGCGATGACTCGCATCAGCATCCTGGCGGCGGGGCCGACGGCGGCGTCAGGCCGCTGCGCCGCCGGCCCACAGCTTCTCCAGTGCGTAGAACTCGCGCACCCGCGGCAGCATCACGTGGAGCACGACGTCCTGCAGGTCGAGCAGCACCCACTCGCCGTCGCGCTCGCCCTCGACCCCGTAGGGCCGGAAGCCCGCTTCCTTGCAGCGCTGCGCGACGCGCTCGGCCAGCGACTTGACGTGCCGGTCGGACGTGCCGCTCGCCACCACCATGGTGTCGGTGATGTCGGTGAGTCCGCGCACGTCCAGTGCCTTGACGTCCACCGCCTTCAGCTCCGCGAGCGCATTGAGCACCACTTCGCGCAGCCGCGATGCCGGCTTCGGCGCCGCTGCCTTGCGCGGCGCGGACTTTGCCTTGGTCTTGGCCTTGGTCTTCGGCGTGGCCACCGTCTTGGCGGCGGACTTCGCCTTGGCCGTGGCCTTCGACGGGGCCTTGGACCTGGCCGTGGCCCGTGACTTCGTACCGGTCGCGGTCTTGCTTGCGTTGCGTCGTGTGGCAGGTCGCTTCGCTGTCATGCTCACCTCTTGGCTGGGACGTGGTAACAACCAGTGTCGCCGATAATGGCCCGTACGGCGTCGGGCAGCAGGTAACGGGGATCGCGGCCGGCGACGATCAGGTCGCGCAGGCCGGTCGACGAAATCTCGAGCGGCGTGACGGCGCAGACGTGGATGCGCCCGGCCGGAGAGGCGTGCAGGTCCAGGGCGTCGACGGCGCCCCGCTCCGCCAGCAGATCGGCGAGCAGGCCGTCGCGCGGCGCCGACCAGCCCGGACGATGCGCAACGACGACGTGCGCGTGTTCGAGGATCGCGCGCCACTCGTGCCATCCGGACAGGCCGAGGAATGCGTCCATGCCGACGATGAGGCACAGCGACCGGTCGGGCTCGTCGGCGCGCAGCTCGCGCAGCGTGGTCACCGTGTAGGACGGCCCGTCGCGTCGCAGCTCGCGATCGTCCACCGAAAAACCGGGCTGGTCGGCAACGGCGGCCTGCACCATCGCGAGACGGCGGCTCGCGTCGCAGAGCGGCGCACCGCGGTGCGGCGGCTGGCCGGCCGGAACGAAGCGGACCTCGCCGAGGCGCAGCGAGTGAAGCAGTTCGAACGCGGTGCGCAGGTGACCGTAGTGGATCGGGTCGAACGTGCCGCCGAAGATCCCGAGCGGGCTCATGCCGCGAGCCGGACCCCGGCGATGCGCGCCGTGAGCGCCTCGAGCGCGATCCAGGGATCGCCCCTCAGGCTGCCCTTGGCGACGCGATCGGCCGCCGCCGCGGCGAGCAGCAGCGAGTCGATGTCGGCGCGCGACAGGCGCTTGAGTGCCGCCCGCAGCGGCTGCTGCCGACGCGACCAGATCTGCTCCGCGCGGAAGATGGCGTCGAGCGAACGCTCGCGCTCGGCGCGCTGGGCGACGCGGGACAGGCCGCGCAGGTCGTTCAGCAGCGCCCACAGCACCAGCGGCGGCTCGCGGCCCTCGCCACGCAGACCCGCCAGGATGCGCAGCGCGCGTCCAGGCTCGCCCGAGAAGGCCGCCGCGGACAGCTCGAACACGTCGTAGCGCGCGCTGTCGGCGACGAGCTCCGCGACCTGACCCACGTCGAGCGCGGCCTCAGGTCTCAGCAGCGCGATGCGCTCGATCTCCTGTTGCGCGGCGAGCAGGTTGCCCTCGACTCGATCGGCGAGCAGTTCAGCCGCCGCGGGCTCGATGGTCACGCCCTTGCGCCCGAGCCGTTCGCGAATCCACCCGGGCAGGGCCGGGCGCTCGACGGGCTGCGCGACCACCAGCGCGCCGTGTTTCTCGAACGCGCCGACCCAGGCGGCCTTCAACGACTTGTATTCGAGTTCGCCGGACACGAGCAGCAGGGTGTCCTCGGGCGGGCGCTCGGCGAGGCCGGCCAGCGCGCGCCCGGATTCGGCGTCCGGCGCCGGGCCGATCCGCAGTTCGATGAGCCGGCGCGAAGCAAACAGCGACAGGTTGGCGGCGTCCGCGAGCAGTGCATTCCAGTCGAAGCCGCGCTCGAGGAAATGCACCTCGCGGTCGGCGTAGCCCTGGGCCCGGGCGGTGGCGCGGATCGCATCGCAGGCTTCGCCGATCAGCAGCGGCTCGCTGCCGGTAACGAGGTAGGCACTGTGCAGGCCGCGCGCGAGGCCAGACGACAGTGCGTCCGGTGAGGTCCTCACTGCGCGCGCAAGCTCGGGGCGGGGGCCGGGGGGCTCAACGTCACGATGGTGGGGCTCGGCATGTGGGCCGGATTATGCCGCCTTGACCAGGAGGGATCCAGCCGCTAGCGTGCCGCCCACGACGGCCTTTCCAGACGCTCCCGGCTTGGCACGCACCACGCACCTCTGGCGCTCGATCCCGCTCCCGGGAGGACTCTCCTGGGCGCACCGCCTGCGGCTGGCGGTCTCCACGATCGCCCTCGCGGTCGCGCTCGCCTCGTTCATGCACGTGGCGCACAGCCACGAGGCGGACGAGCCCAGTGCCGCCAAGCTGTGCTCGCTCTGCGCGAGTTTCGAGCGGGGCTGCGCACCCCCGCCTGCACCGGGCGTCGTGCCTCCACCCGATCGACCCGCAGCTCCCGAACTCCCGGCGGCGGCACCGTCGCCGCGGGCGTCGGGTCACGTTTCCTTCCGGCCGCGCGCTCCGCCGCACTCCCAGGCCTGAGACCACGGGCCGCCTCGCCCGTGACCTTCCGTGGCCGGCCGTTCGCCGGCCGTTCGCCTGGTCTTCCGGAGTGCACCCTTGAACACCGCCCATCGTGCGTCCCTGACGCTCACCTGCCTGCTCGTCGCGCCCGCGGTCCCCGCCCAGCACGTCGATCTGGAGGAAGTCATCGTCACCGCCAGCCCGCTGCGGGTTGGCTCCACGGATCTCGTGCAGGCCGCCGTGGTCCTGAGCGGCGAGGAACTCTCGCGCCGGGTCTCGACCAGCCTCGGGGAGACCCTCGCCGGCCAGCCTGGCATGACCGCGAGCTTCTTCGGCCCGCGCGCCAGCCGACCGATCATCCGCGGGCTTGCGGGCGAACGGGTGCTGATGCTGCAGAACGGCGTCGCCGCGCTCGACGTCAGCAACCTGAGCCCGGATCACTCGGTCGGCATCGAGGAGATCCTCGCCGACCAGGTCGAGGTGCTGAAGGGCCCGTCCACGCTGCTGTACGGCAGCGGTGCCGTGGGCGGCGTCGTCAACGTCGTGGACGGCCGCATCCCGACGCCCGATCTCGAAGGCTGGTCGGGCGTGGGCGAGTTGCGCGGCGAATCGGTGGACGACGAGTTGAGCGCCGCCGGCCGCGTGGACGGGCGCGCCGGCCCGGTCGGATTCCACGCGCACGGCTACTACCGCGAAACCGACGACTACGACATCCCGGGTTACGCCTGGTCGAAGGCGGCCCGTGCCGAGGCGCTCGAGGACGGCGAGGAGCCGGACCTCACGCGCGGCGTCGTGAGGAACTCCGACAGCGAGACCACGGGCGGGGCCCTCGGCCTGTCCTGGTTCGGCGAGGGCGTGATGGCGGGTCTGTCTTGGGCGAGGCACGAGACCAATTACGGCCTGCCCGGGCCGGGCGAGCATGCGCACGAAGGCGAGGATCATGCGGCCGGCCACGGTGCGGTCGCGGTCCTCGCCGCCGGCGATGAGGCGCCCGCGGACGAAGAATCGATCCGTATCGACCAGGCCCAGGATCGCCTCGACTTCAAGGCCGAGTGGATCGAGCTCGGCGGGCTCGTCGACAACGTGCTCGTGCGCGCGGCCTACAACGACTATCGCCACCAGGAACTCGAGGGCAGCGAAGTCGGCACGCAGTTCGACCAGGACGGAGTCGACCTGCGGCTGCACGTGGGCCACGCGCCGCTCGCCGGCTGGGCCGGCACCCTCGGCATGCAGTACACCGGCACCGACCTCGAGGCCGAGGGCGACGAGGCCTACGTGCCGCCGTCGCAGACCGATGCCTACTCGATGTTCCTCATCGAGCGCCGGCGCTTCGACCGGCTGACCGTGGATCTCGGCAGCCGGCTCGAATGGCAGGAGATCGCCACCGAATCGACCGCGCGCGACTACGACGGCACGGCCTTCACGCTGGCGGCCGGACTGCTGTGGTCGTTCGACGACTCGCTCACAGGTGCCGCGCAGCTGACCCGTTCCGAGCGCCATCCCCAGGCCGCCGAGCTGTATGCCGATGGGCCGCACCTCGCGGTGGGCCGGTACGAGATCGGCGACGACCGCCTGCGGACCGAGACCGCGACGACGCTCGACTTCGGGCTGCGTCGCGAGGGCCGCGTCCACTGGCACGTCTCGCTCTTCTACAGCGACTTCAGCGACTACATCTACGCCGACCCGACCGGCGCGGAAGAGGACGGCCTGCCCGTGTACGAGTACCTGCAGGCCGACGCCGAGTTCTACGGCCTCGAGGCCGAGATCGAGTTCCCGTTGATCGAGTCCGAGGCGGCCTCGCTGCAGGGAAGGCTCGGCGCCGACTCCGTCCGCGGCAGGCTCTCGGACGACGGCAACCTGCCGCAGATCCCGCCCGTGCGCCTCCTGGCGGCGCTCGAGTACGACCGCGGCCCGCTGCACGCCGGGATCGACCTGCAGTGGTTCGACGACCAGACCCGGACCGCGCGCGACGAGACACCGACCGACGGCGGGACGCTGCTCGGGGCCGAGCTGAGTTATCACTGGGACGCGCTCGCGCCCGGTCTGCTGGTGTTCCTGCGCGCTTCGAACCTGCTCGACGCGGAACTGCGACGACACAGCTCGCCGCTCAAGGACTACCTGCCGCTGCCGGGCCGCTCCGTGCTGCTCGGGATCCGGGCGGGCTTCTGAAGGCGGCGACGACGGGCAGATCCGCTAGACTTGATTCATGAAGAAAGCAGCACCGTCCGTCCGCCGCAGCCTCTACCCCGCCATCGAGCCATGTCGCAGCGGCTGGCTGCGGGTCTCCCCGACGCACGAGATCTACTGGGAGGAATCGGGCAGCCCTCGCGGCAAACCGGCGGTGTTCGTGCACGGCGGGCCGGGCGCCGGCTCGAGCCCGCAGGCGCGCAGCTTCTTCGACCCGAAGCGCTACCGCATCGTCGTGTTCGACCAGCGCGGCTGCGGCCGCAGCAGGCCGCATGCGAGTCTCGAGGACAACACGACCTGGCACCTCGTGGCCGACATGGAGCGACTGCGGGAGCACCTCGGGATCGACCGCTGGCTGGTATTCGGCGGCTCCTGGGGCTCGACGCTCGCGCTCGCCTACGCCGAGGCGCATCCGAAGCGCGTCAGCGAACTCGTGCTGCGCGGCATCTTCATGCTGCGCAAGGCGGAGATCGACTGGTTCTACCAGCACGGCGCCAGCGCGATCTTCCCCGATCGCTGGGAAGGCTATGTGTCGGCGATCCCGAAACGCGAGCGCGGCGACCTCGTCGCCGCCTTCTACCGGCGGCTCACCTCGCGCAACCACGCGACGCAGCTCAGGGCCGCCCGCGCCTGGTCGATCTGGGAAGCCGCGACCAGCTTCCTGCACACCAATGAGGACAACGTCGACAAGTGGGGCGAGGAGGAATTCGCGATCGCCGTGGCACGCATCGAGTGCCACTACTTCGTCAACAAGGGGTTCCTCGAGCGCGAGGACCAGCTGCTGCGCGGCGTGCGGCGCATCCGCCGCATCCCGGCGGTGATCGTGCAGGGTCGCTACGACGTGGTCTGCCCGATGCAGACCGCATGGGACCTTCACCGCGCCTGGCCGGAAGCGGACTTCCGCGTCGTTGCCGATGCGGGCCACTCCGCGCTCGAGCCCGGCATCACCCACGAGCTCGTGAGCGCGACCGACCGCTACGCCCGCCAGTAAGCGCGCCGGCTAGAGCGTCGCCAGCCGCCGCAGCACGAGGTCGGCGAGGTCGCGCGCCATCGCCTCGCGCAGCACGTCCTCCTCGTGGCCCTTCGCGAGCAGCTGGCTCTCGTCGAAGCTGAAATTCCGGGTGAGCTCGAGGCGCTGCGCGGGCACGGCCTCCTGCCCGCCGCGGTCCACCGCGTACTCGACCACATACTGGATCTCGAATTCCGTGGGCGTGTTGCGCGCCGACACGGCGAGCACGCGCCGGGTCGCGCGGTCGACGCGCACCCGGATCACGGCATCGGCCTCGCCGGCCGACGGCGCGAGCGCGACGCCGTTGCGCTCGAGACCGCGTCGCAGCTCGACGGCGAAGGGTGAGAGGTCGTCGCGCGCCGACACGTACACGCGGCCGAGGTCCTCGGGGAGGCTCTCCGCACCCTGCAGTCGGAACCCGCAGCCGGCGAGCAGCACGAGCGCGAGGCAGGCGAGGACCGCCGGCAGGGCCCGGGAAGGCACGACGCTCACACCACCACGTTGGCGAGCTTGCCGGGCACGTACACGAACTTGCGCAGGGTGCGGCCCTCCATGAAGCGCTGCACGTTGGGGTCCGCGAGAGCGGCCTCGCGCACCGTCGCCTCGTCGGCGCCGGCGGGCACCGTGACGCGGCCGCGCAGCTTGCCGTTCACCTGGACGACCACCTCGACGCTGTCGCGCTCGAGCGCCCGCGGGTCGGGCACGGGCCAGCGCTCGTCCACGAGCACCCCCGCGTGGCCGAGCTCGCGCCACAGCGCGTGGCAGGCGTGCGGCACGACCGGGGAGAGCATGAGCACCACGAACTCGAGCGCCTCCTGCATCACCGCCCGTCCCTGCGGCGAGCGGTCCTCGCTGCGACCGAGCGCGTTCATCAGCTCCATGACCGCGGCGATTGCCGTATTGAACGTGCGGCGCCGGCCGAGGTCGTTGGTGACCTTGGCGAGCGTCTCGTGCGCCTGCCGGCGCAGCCCGCGCTGCGGCTCGTCGAGCGAGCCGACCTCGAGGGCCGGCGCGGCGCCGAGGCTCACGTGCTGGTGCACGGCCTTCCACACGCGCTTCATGAAGCGGAACGCGCCCTCCACGCCCTCGTCGGACCACTCGAGCGTCTGCTCGGGCGGCGCCGCGAACATCATGAACAGGCGGGCGGTGTCCGCGCCGTAGCGTGCGACCAGCTTGTCGGGGTCCACGCCGTTGTTCTTCGATTTCGACATCGTGCCGATGCCGTCCGATTCCACGGGCTCGCCGTCGGCGCGCAGCACGGCGCCGATGCGCGCGCCCTTCTCGTCCACCCGCAGGTCCACGTCGGCGGGGTTGTAGTAGACGATGCGGCCCGAGGCAGGCTTGCGGTAGAAGATCTCGTTCAGGACCATGCCCTGCGTCAGCAGGTTGCTGAACGGCTCGTCGAGCGTCGTGAGGCCGAGGTCGCGCATCACGCGCGTCCAGAAGCGCGAGTACAGCAGGTGCAGGATGGCGTGCTCGATGCCGCCGATGTACTGGTCCACGGGCAGCCAGTAGGCGGCGCGCCCGTCCACCATCGCCGCGTCGTTGCCGGCGCTGGCGAATCGGAAGTAGTACCAGGACGAGTCCACGAAGGTGTCCATGGTGTCCGTCTCGCGGCGGGCGGATCCGCCGCACTTCGGGCAGGTGCACGCGAGGAACGCCTCGCTCTTCGCGAGCGGGTTGCCGCTGCCGTCGGGCACCAGGTCCTCGGGCAGCACCACCGGCAGCTGCTCGTCCGGCACCGGCTGCACGCCGCACTGCGCGCAGTGGATCAGCGGGATCGGGCAGCCCCAGAAGCGCTGGCGCGAGATGCCCCAGTCGCGCAGCCGCCAGTTGACCCGGCGCTTGCCCGTGCCCTGCGCCTCGAAGAACTTCGCGTAGGCGTCGAAGGCCTCCTCGAACTCGAGACCGTCGAAGCGCCCCGAGTTGATGAGGCGCCCGTGTTCCGTGAACGCGCCCGACTCGATGTCGGGCAGGCTGCCGTCGAGCGGCTGCACGACCGGATGGATGCGCAGGCCGTAGCGGCGCGCGAACTCCCAGTCGCGCTGGTCGTGCGCGGGCACGGACATCACCGCGCCGGTGCCATAGCCCATGAGCACGAAGTTCGCGACCCAGATCGGCACGCGCTCGCCGGTGACGGGATGGATGGCGTGGAGACCGAGCGGCATGCCGCGCTTCTCCATGGTCTCGAGCGCCGCCTCGGTCACGCCGGTGCGCTGGCACTCGGCCAGGAAAGCCTGCAGCTCGGGGTTGCCCTCGGCGGCGCGCCGCGCGAGCGGATGCTCGGCCGCGACCGCCATGTAGGTCACGCCGCACAGGGTGTCCGGCCTGGTCGTGTAGATCGACAGGGGCTGCGCGGCACCTTCGACCTCGAACTCGATCTCGACGCCCTCCGAGCGGCCGATCCAGTTCGCCTGCATGAGCCGCACGCGCTCGGGCCAGCCGGGCAGGCTGTCCAGCGCGTCGAGCAGGTCCTGCGCGTAGTCGGTGATGCGCAGGTAGTACATCGGGATCTCGCGCTTCTCGACCAGTGCGCCGGTGCGCCAGCCGCGCCCGTCGATGACCTGCTCGTTGGCGAGCACGGTCTGGTCCACGGGATCCCAGTTGACGACGCCGGTCTTGCGGTAGGCAATGCCCTTCTCGAGCATGCGCAGGAACAACCACTGGTTCCAGCGGTAGTACTCGGGCGTGCAGGTGGCGAGCTCGCGGCTCCAGTCGATGCCGAAGCCCAATGACTTCAGCTGCCGCTTCATGTAGGCGATGTTGTCGTAGGTCCATTTTCCCGGCGGCACGCCGTTCGCCATCGCGGCATTCTCGGCGGGCAGCCCGAACGCGTCCCAGCCCATCGGCTGCAGCACGTTGTAGCCCTGCATGCGCATGAAGCGCGTGATGACGTCGCCGATCGTGTAGTTGCGCACGTGGCCCATGTGCAGGCGCCCGCTCGGGTACGGGAACATGCACAGGCAGTAGTACTTGGGCCGATTCGGGTCCTCGGTGACCGCGAAGGCACCGAGCGCCTCCCAGTCGGACTGGGCGCGGGACTCGATGGCGGCGGGATCGTAGCGTTCCTGCATGGGGCGGCCGGGGAGCTGTGGAGCCCGCAAGGATACCCGAGGGGCTAGGGCGCGGGCAGCGGCACGGTGACGAAGCGCGCGACCCCGTCCACGAGCTGTCGCTCGAGCGCACCCTGCCCGCACAGGTAGTTCAGGTGGGCGACCGCCTCGCCCACCGCCAGCAGGCGGTGGAAGCCGCGCGGTACGCGGCGGAACATCACCGGCAACATATCGAACGCGGTGCGCGGCTCGCTGCAGAACTTGCGCAGCGCGTCGAGCTGCTGGTGGTGGTGCCCCGCGAGGTCGGCGAGGCGGCGGTGCAGCCCGCGGAACGGGCGTCCGTGCGAGGGCAGCACGAGGGTGTCCGGGTGGCAGGCGCCGAGCCGGTCGAGCGAGGCGAGGAACTCGCCGAGCGGGTTCGCGTCCGGCGCCGAGGACAGCACGCTGACGTTGGGCGAGATGGCCGGCAGCACCTGGTCGCCACTCACGAGCAGCTGGCGCTCCGCGTCGTGCAGGCACAGGTGGCCGCGGCAGTGCCCGGCGGTCTCCACCACGCGCCAGGTTCCGCCGCCCGCCGCGAGGACATCGCCGTCGCGCGGGCTCGCCGCGAGCGCCGGCAGGTCGCCGTACCAGCGACGGTGGTCGCCCCGGGTGGGCGCGGCGTCGGGCGGCACCTCGACGCCGTGCACCTGCAGGAACCCGCGGATCCGTG
Organism: uncultured Gammaproteobacteria bacterium; assembly: GCA_963712815.1. GTDB lineage: Bacteria > Pseudomonadota > Gammaproteobacteria > Steroidobacterales > Steroidobacteraceae > RPQJ01. The sequence goes on along the minus strand of CAVQJL010000009.1, from coordinate 107,395 downwards.
TCGCGAGCACCTCGGGATCCGTGGCGAGGAACACGCCGGCCGAGCGATGCGCGTACTCCGACATCCAGACCGCGGCCCCGTGGCGCGCGGCGAGCCACGGCGCGAGGCCCATGTGGTCGGGATGGTCGTGGGTGACGAAGATGCGGCGCAACGGCCGGCCGCCGAGCGTGCGCTCCTCGAGCCGCAGCCAGGCCTCGCGGCACACGTCCTCGGCCATGCCGGTGTCCACCAGCAGCCAGCCGTCGCCGTCCTCGAGCAGCCAGACGTTGATGTGGTTGAGTTCCATCGGCAGCGGAATGCGCAGCCAGAGCAGGCCGTCGGCCAGCGGTTGCGACTCGCCCGGCTCCGGCGGCTCGAGCGGCAGGTACGCGAGCTCGTGCGGCGGAGGCGGATAGCGCTCGCCCTCGCGTGTGAGGGACCCGCCGCGCCCCGTCATGGCGACGGCGCCGCTGGAATCGCGGTCCGTCGCGGCCGCCACAGCCCGGCGGCGAGTCCGAGCGCCACGAGCGCGAGCACGGGCGCGTTGCCGAATCGCACGTAGGGCGTGAGGCCGACGCGCGGCTGCACGGTCCCCGTGAGCACGCCCGGCCTGAACTGCGGCAGCGTCCCCTCGAGCGCACCGTCGTGCGCGATCAGTGCCGTCACGCCGTCGTTGGTGGCACGCAGCATCGGCCGTCCGGTCTCCAGCGAGCGCATCCGGCTGATGTCGAGGTGCTGGTGGGGTGCGGTGGAATCGCCGAACCAGGCGTCGTTGGTGACGTTGACGAGCAGCGTCGAGCGGCGCGCGAGCGAGAGCTGCTCCGAGGCATACGCGTCCTCGTAGCAGATGGTAGGCGCGAGCAGCTCGCCGCCCGCCGCGAGCGGCGCCTGTTCGCGGGCGCCGGGCACGAAGTCCGAGTACGGCAGGTTCATGAGGCGCAGCCAGTCGCGCACGGCCGCGGGCACCGGGAAGAACTCCCCGAAGGGCACGAGGCGTCGCTTGTCGTACCACTGCTCCGTCGCGCCGAGCGCCACCATCGAGTTGTGGAAGGCGCCGGTCGTGCGGTCGCGCCGCAGCAGGCCCATGACGACGTCGGACCCCTGGGCGCGGGCCGTCGCACGCAGGGTCTCGAGGTAATCGCGCAGGTCACTCTCGAGCGCCGGCAGCGCGGCCTCGGGCCAGACGATGATGCCGGCCCCGAGGTGTGGAATCGTCAGCTCCGCGTAGAGATCGAGGGTACGTTCGCGCTGGCCGGGCTCCCACTTCATGGACTGCGGCACCGCCCCCTGCACCAGCGCCACCGTGACGCGCGTTCCGCGCGCCTCGGTCCAGCCGGCGCGTCCGAGCGCCATGCCCGCGAGCCCGACGGCCGCGATCACCGCGAGCGCGACGATCCGCGCCGACCGCCCGCCGAGCAGCAGCGTGACGAGCGCGCCGGCGACCAGCGCCACCGCCAGGCTCGTGCCGTAAACGCCCACGAGCGGGGCGAAACCCGCCAGCAGCGTGTCGAGCTGCGTGTAACCGAGCGCGAGCCACGGAAAGCCGCTCAGGAACCAGCCGCGGAACCACTCGATCAGCACCCAGCCCGCCGGCAGCAGCAGCAGCCAGCGCAGCGGGCCCGTGGCGGCACCCCAGCGCGCCGCAGCGTAGCCGAGTGCGGCGGTGTAGCTGCCCATGATCGCGACCAGCCCCAGCATCAGGAACGCCGCGATCCACAGCGGCGCGCCACCGACCAGGTGGATGCTGTGGTAGAGCCAGTAGGTGCCCGCGAGGAACGTGCCGCCGGTGAACAGGAAACCGCGCCACGCGGCGCCGCGCGGCGTGGCGCCCTGCCAGAGCAGGAACAGGAAGGCGGGGCACAGGAAGGCCAGCGGCACCAGCGAGACCGGTGCGAATGCCAGCGCGAGCGCGGCGCCCGCGGGCGCCGCGAGCCACTGCCCGCGCCGGGCGAGGAACACGTATGGCTGCTGCATCGCGGGGCGGGTGTGCCGGGCGTCGGTCGCGCCGGCCGGGGGCGTCCTCAACCGGCCCCGGGCGACTTGAGCTCGATCTCACCCGGCGTGGTCACGCGCAGGGTCTCGATGCGCCGCCGGTCGGCGCGCTGGACCTTGAGTTCGAGGCCGCCGATCTCGATCGCCTCGCCCCGCCGGGGCATGCGGCCGAGCTCGTGCAGCACGAGCCCGCCGATGGTGTCGAACTCTTCGTCCGAGAAACGCGTGCCGAAGGTCTCGTTGAACTCGTCGATGCGAGTCAGCGCGGGCACGCTGAAGGTGCGCTCGCCCTCGCGACGGATGCCCTCGCCCTCGTCGATGTCGTATTCGTCGCCGATGTCGCCGACGATCTGCTCGAGCACGTCCTCGATGGTGAGCAGGCCCGACACGCCGCCGTACTCGTCGACGACGATCGCCATGTGATTGTGGCTGATCCGGAATTCCTTGAGCAGCACGTTGAGGCGCTTGCTCTCCGGGATGAACACCGCCGGGCGCAGGACCTCGCGGATGTCGAACTGGGAATCCTCGTCCTGCGCGAAGTAGCGCAGCAGGTCCTTGGCGAGCAGGATGCCCGCGACCTCGTCGCGGTCCTCGCCCACCACCGGGAAGCGGGAGTGTCCCGACTCGATGACGACGGGCAGGATCTTCTCGGGCGGCTCGTCGCGTTGCACCACGACCATCTGCGATCGCGGCACCATCACGTCGCGGACCTGGATCTCCGACACCTGCAGCACGCCCTCGAGCATGGCGAGCACGTCAGTGTCGATGAGCCCGCGCTCGCGCGCATCCTCAAGAACGCCGGTCAGCTGCTCGAGGTCGCGCGGCTCGCCCGACAGGGATTCAACCATGCGTCGCAGCCAGCTGCCCGACGGCGCGGGACGATCTTCACTCATGTGTCGCGCAGGATGACCGGTCGATAGGGATTCTGATACCCGAAACCGCGCAGGATTTCCACTTCGAGGCCCTCCATCGCGCGCGCCTCGCGCGCCGATTCGTGGTCGAAGCCGTGCAGGTGCAGGATTCCGTGCACGATCATGTGGGCCCAGTGCGCGGCCGGCGGCTTGTGCTGCGCGCGGGCCTCGGCCGCCACGACGGGGGCGCAGATCACGAGGTCGCCGAGCGCGCCGGCGAGTTCGCGCTCGGTCGAGGACGCGGGAAAGGACAGCACGTTGGTCGGCTTGTCCTTGCCCCGGTAGTCGCGGTTCAGGCGGCGGCTGGCGCGCGCGCCGACCACGCGGACGCAGGCGGTCGCCGCGTCCGGCACCGCCGTTGCCCGCCCGGCCCGCGCGCCGCGCCGCAACGCCGCACCGTGGGCGGCCGACGCCCAGCGACGCAAGGCCGTGGCCGCCGGGACCCACGGACGGCGGGCCGCGAACTGCGTCTCGACGGTCAGGCGCCCGCGCGGCGATGCCGCGCTCACGCCTCCGGCCCCGGCTCGGGCGATTCCCGCTCATAGGCCTGCACGATGCGCTGAACCAGGGGATGGCGCACGACGTCGCGCGCGTTGAAGAACGTGAAGGCCACGCCCTCGACGCCGCGCAGCACCGCGATCGCGTGGCGCAGGCCCGAGCGCTGCTGGCGCGGCAGGTCCACCTGGGTGATGTCCCCCGTGACCACGGCCTTCGACCCGAAGCCGAGCCGCGTCAGGAACATTTTCATCTGCTCGACGGTGGTGTTCTGTGCCTCGTCGAGGATGATGAACGAATCGTTGAGCGAGCGGCCGCGCATGAAGGCGAGCGGCGCCACCTCGATGATCTGCCGCTCGACGTTCCGCGCGACGCGGTCGAAGCCCATCATCTCGTAGAGCGCGTCGTACATCGGCCTGAGGTACGGATCGACCTTCTGCGCGAGGTCGCCGGGCAGGAAGCCGAGCCGCTCGCCCGCCTCCACCGCCGGCCGGACCAGCACGATGCGCCGCACCGAGCCCGCATGCAGCGCCTCCACCGCGCTCGCCACCGCAAGGTAGGTCTTACCCGTGCCGGCGGGTCCGATGCCGAAGGTGAGGTCGCTGGCGCGGATGTTGTCGAGGTACTGGCGCTGGTTGGGCCCGCGGCCGCGGATGCCGCCGCGCTGGGTCTGGACGATCACCTCCCCGCCGCCCGTGCCGCCCGCGGCGCTCGCAGCGTCCGCGCCCCCCGCGACCGGGAAGCCGAGTTCCTGGACGCACAGGTGCACGCGCGCGGGCGACATCGCCTCGCTCGCCGACAGCTCGAACATGCGTTCGAGCACCGCGAGCGCATTGTCCACGACGGCCGCTGGCCCGAGCACCTGCAGGCGGTGCCCGCGGCGGCGCACCTCGACGCCGAGCCGCTCTTCGACGTGGCGAAGGTTCTGCTCCATCGGCCCCGCGAAATTGCCGAGCCGCGCATTGTCGGCGGCCTCGAGCGACAGCTCGCGCATGGCGACCTCCCCGGTCACGCGATGCTCCGCTCGGGCGCGGCGAGCCGGCCGCGCAGCGAATTGGCGAGCGCCTCGGTGACGCGGACGTCCGCGAAGCGGCCGATCAGCGAGGCCGGGCCGTCGAAATTCACCCAGCGATTGTTCTCGGTGCGGCCCGCGAGCTGGCGCGGGTCCTTCTTCGACGGGCGCTCGACCAGCACGCGCTGCAGCGAGCCCACCATGGACCGGCTGATCGAGAGCGAATGCGCGTCGATGTGGGCCTGCAGCCGCTCGAGCCGTGCCTGCTTGACGGCATGCGGCACGTCGTCGGGCACCGAGGCCGCGGGCGTGCCTGGCCGGCGGCTGTAGAGGAAGCTGAAGCTCTGGTCGAAGCCGATCTCCTCGATCAGCGCCATGGTGGCCTCGAAGTCGCGCTCGGTCTCGCCGGGGAAGCCCACGATGAAGTCGGACGACAGGCTGACGTCCGGGCGCGCCTCGCGCAGGCGGCGGATCTTCTGCTTGTACTCGAGCACCGTGTGGCCGCGCTTCATGAGCGCGAGGATGCGGTCCGAGCCGCTCTGCACCGGCAGGTGCAGGTGGCCGGCGAGCTCGCGGACGTCGCGGTAGGCCTCGATCAGGCTGTCGCGGAACTCGACCGGGTGCGAGGTCGTGAAGCGGATGCGCTCGATGCCGGGCACCGCGGCCACGAAGTAGATCAGCGCCGCGAGGTCGGCCGTTCCGCTGCCCTCGAGCGGGCCCCGGTAGGCGTTCACGTTCTGGCCGAGGAGCGTGATCTCGACCACGCCCTGCGCCGCGAGCGCGCGGATCTCCTCCATCACCGGCGCGACGGGCCGGCTCACCTCCTCGCCGCGCGTGTAGGGCACGACGCAGAAGGTGCAGTACTTGCTGCAGCCCTCCATGATCGACACGAAGGCGGTCGCGCCGGACGCGCGCGGCTCGGGCAGGCGGTCGAATTTCTCGATCTCGGGGAAACTCACGTCCACGACGGCGCGGCCGTCGGAACGCAGCTGCTCGAGCATCGCCGGCAGCCGATGCAGCGTCTGCGGGCCGAACACGAGGTCGACGAACGGCGCGCGCTCGGTGATGCCCTCGCCCTCCTGGCTCGCGACGCAACCACCCACGCCGATGATCACGCCGGGCCGCGCCTGCTTGAGCAGGCGCCACTGGCCGAGCAGCGAGAACACCTTCTCCTGCGCCTTCTCGCGCACCGAGCAGGTGTTGAGCAGCAGCAGGTCCGCCGCCGCCGGGTCGTCCGTGGGCTCGTAGCCACCCGCCGAGCGCAGCACGTCCGCCATGCGGGCGGAGTCGTACTCGTTCATCTGGCAGCCGTGGGTCTTGAGGTAGACGCGGGGCATGGCGATCGCAGCGGGACGGGGGCGCTATCGTAGCGGCTCCGCCCGGACTTTGCCGGGACCGCGACAGCCGGCGCCGTGGCGGAGTAATCTGCCGCGCGAACCCGACTCCGACGAGGTGACTGCATGAAACTGCGCGTCAACGGCACCGAGCACGAGGTGGCCGCCCCGCCCGACATGCCGCTGCTGTGGGTCCTGCGCGACCTGCTCGGACTGACCGGCACCAAGTACGGTTGCGGCATCGCCCAGTGCGGTGCCTGCCTCGTGCACGTGGACGGCCGGCCCCGCAAGTCCTGCATGACAACGGCCGGCTTCGCCGAGGGCAAGTCGGTCACCACCATCGAGGGCCTGTCGAGGGACGGCAGCCACGCGGTTCAGCGGGCCTGGACCGAGCTCGACGTGGTGCAGTGCGGCTACTGCCAGTCGGGGCAGATCATGGCGGCGGCCTCGCTGATCGCGGCCAACCCGCAGCCCACGGACGCGGACATCGACGAGGCGCTCGAGGGGCAGATCTGCCGCTGCGGCACCTACCCGCGCATCCGGGCCGCCGTGCATCGCGCGGCGGAGCTCACGCGGGAGGCGCAGCCATGAGCGCCCCGGCGAACCCGGCACGCCGCGAGTTCCTGCGCAAGGCGGCGCTGTCCACCGCGGGCCTCGTGATCGCCTTTCACGTCCCCGTGCATCGACGCGCCTGGGCAGCCGAGCCGGCCGTCGCGAAGCCCGCCCCGCTGCCGCCCGCCAATGCCTTCCTGCGCATCGGCACCGACGACACCGTGACCGTGCTGCTCGCGCACTCCGAGATGGGCCAGGGCATCTGGACCTCGCTGCCCATGCTGATCGCCGAGGAACTCGACGCCGAATGGTCCAGGTTCCGCGTCGAGCACGCGCCGGCAGCGCCGGCCTATGCGCACACGGCCTGGGGCATCCAGGCGACGGGCGGCTCGAGCACCACGCCGTCGGAGTTCGACCGCTACCGCCAGGTGGGCGCGATGGCGCGCTCGCTGCTGGTGCAGGCCGCGGCGCAGCGCCTCGGCGTCGCGCCGTCGGACTGCCGCACCGAGAACGGCGCGGTCGTGGCGGGCGACCGTCGCCTGCGCTACGGCGAACTCGCGGCGGCCGCCGCGGCGCTGCCGGCTCCCACCGCGGTGACGCTGAAGGCCCCGAAGGACTGGACGATCATCGGCCGGCCGACGCGACGCCTCGACACGCCGGAGAAGATCGACGGCAGCGCCACGTTCGGCCTCGACGTGCGCTTCGAGGGGCTGCTGACCGCGGTGGTGGCGCGCAGCCCGACCTTCGGCGGTCGCATGAAGTCGTTCGACGACACGGCGGCACGGGCCGTGCCCGGCGTGCGCAAGGTGGTGTCGGTGCCGAGCGGCGTGGCCGTGGTCGCCGACCATTTCTGGGCGGCCGCGGCCGGTCGCGAGGCGCTCGAGATCGAGTGGGAGGCGGGTCCCGGCGCGCCCCTCGACAGCGCGGCGCTGCTCGCCGAGTTCCGCCGGCTCGCCGACCAGCCCGGCCGCGTCGCGGCGAGCGCAGGCGATGCGCCCGCAGCGATGGCGGCTGCAAAACGCAGCATGGCCGCCGACTACGTCGTGCCCTACCTCGCGCACGCGCCGATGGAGCCGCTCAGCTGCACCGTGCGTCTCGGGCCCGAAAGCTGCGAGATCTGGACCGGCACGCAGTTCCAGACGTTCGACCAGATGGCCGCGGCGCGCATCGCGGGTCTCGAGCCCGAGCAGGTGACGCTGCACACGACCTTCCTCGGCGGAGCCTTCGGCCGGCGCGCGACCCCGACCTCGGACTTCGTGAGCGAGGCCGTGCACGTGGCGAAGGCGGCGGGCGCGCCGGTCAAGACCGTGTGGACGCGCGAGGACGACGTGCGCGGCGGCTATTACCGGCCCATGTACCTGCACCGGGTCCGCATCGCCCTCGGCGAAGACGGGATGCCCGACGCCTGGGACCACGTCATCGTCGGCCAGTCCATCCTCGCCGGCACGCCCTTCGAATCGGAGTTCGGTCCCAACGGCGTCGATCCGTCCTCGGTCGAGGGCACAGCGGACTCGCCGTACCTCAAGAAGGTGCCGAACCACCGCGTGCAGCTGCACGACTATCGCTGCGCGATCCCCGTGCTGTGGTGGCGTTCGGTGGGTCACAGCCACACGGCCTTCGTGATGGAGACCCTGGTGGACGAACTGGCGCGCGCTGCCGGCGTCGATGCCGTCGCGTACCGCCGCCGGCTGCTCGCCGGCCACCCGCGCCACCTCGGCGTTCTGGAGCTGGCCGCGCAGAAGTCGGGCTGGGGCGGTCCGCTGTCCGCCGGGCGCGCGCGCGGCATCGCCGTGCACGAGTCGTTCGGCAGCTACGTGGCGCAGGTCGCGGAGGTCTCGCTCGACGCCGGGCGCATCCGCGTGCATCGCGTGACCTGTGCGATCGACTGCGGCATCGCGGTCAACCCGCTCACGATTGCGGCGCAGATGGAGTCCGGCATCGCGTTCGGGCTCGGCGCGGCGCTGCATGGCGCGATCACCTTCAAGGATGGCCGCGTGCAGCAGTCGAACTTCGACGACTACCCGGTGTTGCGACTGCCGGAGATGCCCGCCGTGGACGTGCACATCGTGCCGAGCACGGAGCGACCGGGCGGCGTCGGCGAGCCGGGCACCCCGCCCATCGCGCCGGCCGTCGCCAACGCCGTCGCCGCACTGACCGGCAAGCCACTGCATGAACTGCCGCTCCGGCCCGCCTGACAGAGCGAGCGCCGCGCTCGGCGGCCAGCGGGCCGTGATCGAGGCGGCGCGCGACCTGCGCTCCGCGGGCCGCGCGTTCGCGCTGGCGATCGTCGTGGAAGCCGAAGGATCGACCTATCGCAAGCCGGGTGCGCTCGCGCTCGTGGCCGAGGGCGGCTCCCGCGTCGGCGTGATCTCCGGCGGTTGCCTCGAGCCTGCGCTCGATGACCTCGGCCGCGCGGCCCTGGCCGCTGCCGCGCCGCGCGACGCCGTGTTCGACACCCGTGGCGAAGACGACCTCGTGTTCGGCTCCGGGTCCGGCTGCCGCGGCCGCATGCGCGTGCTGGCGCTGCCGGTCGCGCCGGGGCAGCCCTGCGCGCCGCTCGATTCGGTCGTCGCGGGCCTGGCCGCGAGCCGGACCGTGACGCTCGACCTCGGAGCGCTGGCGCCGGCGCTGTTCGACGCGGGACAGGTCTCGATCCGCCCGCCACCGCGGCTGCTGCTGCTCGGCGCCGGACCGGAGGCGCCGCCGCTGCTCCGCATCGCGCGGACGCTCGGCTGGTACGCCTGGGTGGCCGATCACCGGGACGGCCTGCTCGAGGGCGCTCGCATGGGCGAGGCGGACCGGATCGTGCGCGGCCGGCCGGCCGCGGCGCTTGCGGAGATCTCGGACGAGCCACTTGATGCCGCCGTCGTGATGACCCACCTCGCCGAGCACGACCTCGAGGCGCTGCGGGTGCTGTCCGCGCGTGAGACGTCCTACGTGGGGCTGCTCGGGCCGCGGGCGCGGCGCGACGAACTGCTCGCACGGCTCACCGCGGAGGAGCGCTCCGCGCTTGGCGCCCGGCTGCACGCGCCGGTGGGCCTGCCGCTCGGGGGCGAGGGCCCGGAGGCCATTGCGCTCGCAATCGCCGCCGACCTGCAGCAAGCGTTCAGCGCCCTTGAGCGTCCTCGCGCTCGATGACCGCGGCCGCACCGTCGTTCAGGGCCCGGGTTTCATGCTGCGGCCGGGCCAGCGGCGCTGGTTCCGGCGTCGTGAGATTGCCGCGCAGCAGCGCGTGGCCTGCCGAGATGCCGCCGACCAGTTGCAGTTCGAGGCGAGCAAGGTCGCGCCGTCGCAGGTCCGCCATCGTCTCGGCGACGTCCGAGGCGTCGAAGCCTAGACCCTGCAGCACCTGCTCGCCGAAGCTCATTGCGGACTCGAAAGTCTCGCGCAGCTGGTAGTCGACCCCCGCGGCGATGAGCCGCAGCGTGTGACCGCGGTCGAACGACCGGACGTAGAGCCGGGCGAGCGGAAACTCATGCTTCGCGATCGCGACGATCCGGTCCACCGCCTCGGGCGCGTCGGCGCAGACGAGGATCGCATCGGCGACCGCGGCGCCCGATGCGCGCAGCACGTCGAGTCGCGAGCCGTCGCCGTAGTAGACCTTGAAGCCGAAGTTGCCGGCCGCGCGGATCATGTCCACGTCGGAGTCGATGATCGAAACGTCCACTCCGCGCATCAGCAGCGGCTGGCTCACGACCTGCCCGAACCGTCCGAAGCCGATGATCAGCACGCGGCCGCTGAGGCAGGGCGGCTCGTCGATGCCGTCGAGCGATGCCGCCGGCTTCGGCATCAGCCGCTCGAGCAGCAGCACGACGATCGGGGTCAGCGCCATCGAGAGGACGACGATCGCGGACATCACCGCGGCCGCGCGGGCGTCGAATATCCCGGCCGCCAGCGCCGCGGCGTACAGCACGAACGCGAACTCCCCGCCCTGCGCGAACAGCGCGGCACGCTGCACCGACTCGCGGTGATCGGCGCCGAAGACGCGCGCCACGCCGTAGATGACGATCGCCTTGACGACCATGAACGCCGCGACACCAGCCGCGACAAGCCGCCACTCGGCGACGACGACGGCGAGATCGAGCGACATACCCACCGACAGGAAGAACAGCCCGAGCAGGATCCCGCGGAACGGCTCGATGTCGGCTTCGAGCTGGTGGCGAAAGGTCGATTCCGACAGCAGCACGCCGGCGAGGAACGCACCCACGGCCATCGAAAGTCCGCCCCACTGCATGAACAGCGCGGCGCCCAGCACCACCAGCAGCGCGGCCGCCGTCATCACGTCTCGACCGCCGAGCGCAGCGACGATCCGGAACATGGGATTGAGGGCCCAGCGTCCAGCGGCGACCAGCGCGCCGACGGCTCCGAGCGCGACCAGCACGGACATCCACGCCGGTCGTGAGGCCTCCTCGCCCGTGCCCTGCGCGATCGCAAGCAGGGCGACCAGCGCCAGCAGCGGGATGACCGCGAGGTCCTCGAGCAGCAGGATGGACACCGAGCGCTGACCGGCGGGCGTCGCGGTCTCCCCCCGCTCGTCCAGCATCTTCATGATCACGGCGGTGGACGACAGCACGAAGCCCATCGCACCGATCACTGCGACCGCCGGGGACCAGCCGAACGCCAGCCCGACCGCGGACAGCAGCGCGCCGCACGCCAGCACCTGTGCAACCCCGAGGCCGAAGATTTCCCGGCGCAACGCCCACAGCTTGCCCGGCCGCATCTCGAGCCCGATCAGGAACAGGAACAGCACCACGCCGAGTTCGGCGACGTGCAGGATCGCCTGCGGATCGCGGAACAGCCCGAGTCCGAACGGCCCGATCAGGAGTCCGGCGCACAGGTAGCCGAGCACGGCGCCAAGGCCGAGCTTGCGGAACAGCGGCACGACGATGACTGCGGCGGCCAGCAGCGCCACCGCGTGACCGAGGTCGAGGGCAGCAGAGGATTCAGTCGCCAAGCGCGTCTCCCGTGCCGCAGCACGACCCGCCGGGCGTCAGAACGGGATGTCGTCGTCGAATTCGTCGCGCGCGGGCGCGGCGGCCCCGCGCTCGGTCGCCGGGGCCGGGCGCGGCTCGGCGCGCGACTCCGTGCCCATCCCGCCGCCACCGCCGCCGCCACGGCTGCCGAGCATCTGCATCTCGTTGGAGATGATCTCGGTGGTGTAGCGGTCACGGCCTTCCTTGTCCTGCCACTTGCGGGTGCGCAGGCGACCCTCGACGTACACCTGCGAGCCCTTGCGCAGGTACTCGGCCGCGATCTCGGCGAGGCGGTCGTACATCACGATGTTGTGCCACTCGGTCTGCTCTTTCTGCTCGCCGGTCTGCTTGTCCTTCCAGCTCTCCGAGGTGGCGATGCTGAAGTTCGTGACGGCCTTGCCGCTCGGCATGTAGCGCGTCTCCGGGTCCTTGCCGAGGTTGCCGACCAGGATGACTTTGTTGATTCCGCGTGCCATGGCACCTACCCGCGTGATGGATGACGTGATCTTAAGGCACCGGGTCGCCCCGGCGTAACTCTGCGAATCAGGCGCGTTCCGCCGGATTTGCGGCGCCCGCCGCACCGGGGGCTGCTACCACCGCCCAGAGCGCCGCGACCGCCGCGGCACCCCAGAACACGCCCGGCAGGCCGAACCGCCCGAGCAGCACCCCGCCCAGTGCGCCGCCGGCGAACGCGCCGAGGAACTGCGCGGTTGCGAAGATGCCGAGAGCCGCGCCTCGCTCGGCACCGGGAGCCGCGAGCGTCAGCAGGGCCGGCAGCCGCGCTTCGAGGTAGTTGAAGGCAGCGAAGAACAGCGTGAGCGCCGCCATCACCACCCAGAACTGCCCGTGCGCCCCCCCGAGCATCGCCTGTGACCCGGCGGCGAGCAGAATCGCGAGCACCAGCAGCGCCGGCCCGCGCCGGCTCCGTTCGGTCGCGAGCACGAGCGGCACCATCCCGGCGACGGAGGCCACGAACACCGCGAGATAGACCTTCCAGTGCCCGGCGGAGGGGAGCCCGAGGTCATCGACCAGGACCGAGGGGACGGCGAGGAAGGTAGCGGTAATCATGAAGTGCATCGCGAACATGCCGAGGTGCAGCCGCAGCAGCGAAGGCCGCACCGTCAGTTCCCAGAGCCGCGACAGCGGCGGCGCGTCCGAGCCGCTGCGCATCGGCTCGGCCGGCACCGCGAACACGATCAGGCCGATACCCGCCAGCGCCATGAGCAGCATGGCGATGAAGATCCCGGGCACCCCGACGGTCGCATCGAGCACCGGCGCGAATACCAGCGAGAGCACGAACGACAGCCCGATGCTGATCCCGATGAGCGCCATCGCGCGCGTGCGTACCTCCGACCGGGTCAGGTCCGCAAGAAGTGCGGTGACCGCGGCCGACACGGCGCCCGCGCCCTGCAGGGCCCGCGCCACGGCCAGCGCCGCCAGGGACTCTGCCACCGCGCCGAGCAGCGAGCCGGCGGCGAACAAGGCGAGGCCAACGATGATGACGGGCTTGCGGCCGAGGCGGTCGGACCACCGTCCGAAGGGAATCTGCAGCAGCGCCTGGGTCAGGCCGTACGCACCCATGGCGAGGCCCAGAAGCTCGGGCGAATAGTCCGCCATGCCGTGCGCATACAACGCCAGCACGGGCAGCATCAGGAACAGCCCGAACATGCGGGACGCGTAGATCGCTGCGAGCGCGCCGACGGACCGGCGCTCCAGCGGCGAGAGCGCCGGCCGGGGTGTGGAGTCTTTGGTTCGGATTGGCTTTGCCTCGAAAGCTGGCCCTATATTAGCAGGCTGACCGCCAGACGCCCGAGGCCGCATTTTGTCCAGGGACCTGATCCGAATCCGCGGCGCCCGCACGCACAACCTGCAGGGCATCGACCTCGACCTGCCCCGCAACCGGCTGATCGTCTTCACGGGCCTGTCGGGCTCGGGAAAGTCCTCGCTCGCCTTCGACACGATCTACGCCGAGGGGCAACGGCGCTACGTCGAGTCGCTGTCCGCCTATGCGCGCCAGTTCCTCTCGGTGATGGAAAAGCCGGATGTCGACCACATCGAGGGCCTGTCGCCGGCCATCGCCATCGAGCAGAAGGCGACTTCGCACAACCCCCGCTCGACGGTCGGCACGGTCACGGAGATCTACGACTACCTGCGCGTGCTGTATGCGCGCGCGGGCGTGCCGCGTTGCCCGGAGCACGGGGAGGAACTGGCCGCCCAGACGGTGAGCCAGATGGTCGACCAGGTGCTCGCGCTGCCGGAACGGACGGCCGTGCTGCTGCTGGCCCCGGTCGTGCAGGACCGCAAGGGGGAGCACGTCGAAGCGCTCGAGCAACTCAAGGCGCAGGGATTCGTGCGCGCGTTCGTGGACGGGCGGCTCGTCGAGCTCGAGGTTCCGCCGCGGCTCGAGCCGCGCCGCCGCCACTCCGTGGACGCGGTGGTGGACCGGCTGCGCGTGCGCCCCGACGCGGCGCAGCGACTCGCAGAGTCGTTCGAGACGGCGCTTGCGCTCTCGCAGGGGGTGGCCCGCGTCGTGCTCCAGGACGCAGCGGAGCGCGCGCCGCTGGTGTTCTCCAGCCGCTATGCCTGCACCAGCTGCGGCTACAGCCTCGCGCGGCTCGAGCCGCGGCTGTTCTCGTTCAACAACCCGACCGGCGCCTGCGGCAGCTGCGGCGGGCTCGGTGTGCAGGAGTACTTCGACCCGGCGCGCGTGGTGGTCAATCCCGCACTGTCGCTCGCAGGGGGGGCGGTGCGCGGCTGGGACCGGCGCAACGCGCACTACTTCCAGCTGATCCAGTCGCTGGCGCGGCACTGTCGCTTCGACATCGAGACGCCCTGGAGCGACCTGCCGGAAGCGGTCCGGCACGTGCTGCTCTGGGGCAGCGGCGATGAGCTCGTCGAGTTCCGCTACTTCGACGCGCGCGGCGGTAGCACGCGGCGCCGCCACCCCTGGGAGGGCATCCTGCCCAACCTGGAGCGGCGCTATCGCGAGACCGAATCGCCCAGGGTGCGCGAGGAGCTGGCCAGGTACCGCGGCATGCGCAGCTGCGCCGACTGTGGCGGCAGCCGGTTGAATCTCGCGGCGCGCCACGTGTTCGTCGGCGGGCAGACGCTGCCGCAGCTCGTCGAGCTGCCGATCGCCGAGACGCTGCGGTTCTTCACCGACCTGCACGTCGAGGGTTGGCGCGGCGAGGTTGCAGGCCGTCTCGCGCGCGAGATCGCCGACCGACTCACGTTCCTGGTGGACGTCGGCCTCGATTACCTGTCGCTCGACCGCGGCGCCGAGACGCTCTCCGGCGGCGAGGCGCAGCGAATCCGGCTCGCGAGCCAGATCGGCTCGGGGCTGGTGGGCGTGATGTACATCCTCGACGAGCCCTCGATCGGCCTGCACCAGCGCGACAACCAGCGGCTGCTCGACACGCTCGTGAGGCTGCGCGACCTCGGCAATACCGTGATCGTGGTCGAACACGACGAGGACGCGATCCGCCAGGCCGACCACGTCGTCGACCTCGGCCCCGGGGCCGGCGTCCACGGCGGGCGCGTGGTGGCCCAGGGCACGCCCCCGGAGATCGAGGCGGCGCCCGACTCGTTGACCGGGCAGTTCCTGAGCGGCCGGCGGAGCATCGCCGTGCCACCGGTGCGTACGCCGGCGCAACCCGGTCGGTCGCTGCGCGTCGTGGGAGCGAGCGGCAACAACCTGCAGGACGTCACGGTGGAGTTCCCGCTCGGACTGTTCACCTGCGTCACCGGCGTGTCTGGCTCGGGCAAGTCCACCCTGGTGGTGGACACGCTGTATCGGCACGTGGCCTCCTCGCTGCAGGATTCCGGCGGCGAGTCCGCGTCGTGCCGCGCGGTCGAGGGGCTCGAGCAGGTCGACCGCGTCATCGACATCGACCAGAGCCCGATCGGCCGCACGCCGCGCTCGAACCCAGCGACGTACACGGGGCTCTTCGGTCCCATCCGCGAGCTGTTCGCCGAGGTGCCGGAGGCGCGTGCCCGCGGCTACGACCCGGGCCGCTTCAGCTTCAACGTGCGTGGCGGCCGCTGCGAGGCGTGCGAGGGCGATGGCGTCATCAAGGTCGAGATGCATTTCCTCCCGGACGCCTACGTGACCTGCGACGCCTGCCGCGGCATGCGCTACAACCGCGAGACGCTCGAGGTGCGCTACAAGGGACGCAACATCCACGAGGTCCTGCAGATGACCGTCGAGGACGCGGCCGCATTCTTCGGCAGCGTGCCGGCCTTGCAGTCGCGCCTCAGGACGCTGCTCGACGTGGGGCTCTCGTATGTGCGCCTCGGACAGAACGCGACCACGCTGTCGGGCGGCGAGGCGCAGCGCGTCAAGCTCGCGCGCGAACTCGCCAAGCGGGCGACCGGCCGCACGCTCTACATCCTCGACGAGCCGACCACCGGCCTGCACTTCCACGACATCGAGCAGCTGCTCGGCGTGCTGCTGCGCCTGCGCGACGAGGGCAACACGATCGTCGTGATCGAGCACAACCTCGACGTGATCAAGTCGGCGGACTGGGTGATCGACCTCGGGCCGGAAGGCGGGGTGGGCGGCGGCCACGTCGTGGCGGCCGGCACGCCCGAGGCGGTCGCTGCGGCGGCCGGCTCGCACACGGGACGCTATCTCGCCGGCGTGCTGGGCCGGGCGAAGCCAGGCGACGCGGCACGCCGCAGGGCCTAGACGAGGTCGCTCAGGTCGCGCCCTCCGGCGGCCTCACCACACTGCGGAATCGCTGGCAGATTTCGCCGGCCTCGCGGGACTCCCGATATCGGCCGGCAGTCTGCCCGCCGATCACGCGGCGCCAGAAGGCGAGGGCCGCGCGGTTGCCTTCATTCTCGAGCACTTCCCATTCGCCCTCGAAGCGACTGAACAGCAGCCTGGCCGCATGGGCGCCCACCCGGCGCCCGCGGGCGGCAGGCACGACGAAGAATTCGCTCATGCGGAAATCGGCCTGGCCGCTGGGCCAGGACGGCAGGCGCGTCACCAGCGCAAATCCTGCACGGCTGCCGTTGGCCAGGATGACGAAGGGCTGGGCGGCGGAATCGCGGAACCAGCCACCGAGGAACTCGTCGTCACGCGCCTGCCATTCACCGTTGATCGGGATGATGCCCGATCGCGAGGCGGACAATTCGGACAGGTAATCCCGGTACGCCGCGCGGATCCAGGCACGGTCGTCTTCGGAGTCACGTGCGTCACGGACGGTGACGGTCACGGCGGGCTTACCTCGCGGCGTCAGAGCCGGGCGGGAGATCGTCCGCCCGGCAGGATCCTGAAAACGAAACGGGCGGGTCCCTCGCGGCACCCGCCCGTCCCGTTCAGCTCAGGCTGGCCGCAAGTTACTTGACGGCTTCCTGCATGTCCTTGCCGGCCTCTTCGACGGCCTCACCGGTCGCCTCGACGGCGCCCGTGGCCATGTCGGTAGCGGCGTCGGCAGCCTCGCCAGCAGCGTCGACGGTCGCTTCGGCAGCGGCGTCCACGGCAGCGCCCGTGGCGTCCACGGCAGCCTCGGCAGCCTCACCAGCGGCGTCGACGGCCTCGGCAGCGGCGTTCGCAGCCTCGTCGGCGGCGGCAGCGGCGGCGGCGGCGGCGTCCTCGGTCGCCTGCACGGCCTCTTCCTTCTTCGCGCAGCCGGCCAGGATCAGGGCGGCCAGGGCGGCGGCAAGTGCGATCTTCGTGTTCATTGAGATGTACCCCAGGGTCAGGTGAAAGACGATTGAGCGGACATTGGCCAATCGGGCCGGACTTCGGGCTCCCGCCACCGGTCACGGTGATTGCACGGCAGCCAGTGTAGGGCGCTGCGGCCGCATGTCAGCACCTCGAACTGTCTCCGATTGGCGACAAACGCCGCGCTTGGGCAAGATGTTGCGATTACGGGCGCTTCTCCGGAGGGTTCGAACCATGATCGAGGACATCGACCAGCACTTCCCGTCCCACCTCCGGGAACTGCGTCGTCGCACCGAAGCAGCGCTGCACGCCGGCGGGTTCGACGCCCTCGTCGTTCATTCAGGCCGCCCCCGGTACGCCTTCCAGGACGACCGGCCCTACCCGTTTGCCGTGAACCCGCACTTCAAGCACTGGGCGCCGCTGACCGATGCGCCGGACTGCTTCGTGGCGTGGACGGCCGGCGACGCGCGGCCGCGCCTCGTCTTCCACCAACCCGCGGACTACTGGCACCGGCCACCCGAGTTGCCGGGCGGCGCATGGCAGGACGAGTTCGAGATCGCCATCGTCCGCGAGCCGTCCGCAGCCCGACCGCTGCTGGACCTTTCTGCGCGGCGCTGCGCGTTCGTCGGCGAGTGGCAAGCTGAGTTCGACAGCTGGGGGTTCGCCGCGACCAACCCGCCGATCGTGCTGGCGCATCTTCACTACGCACGCGCGGTGAAGACGGCTTACGAGCTTGCGTGCATGCGCCGTGCCTCGGCGATGGCGGCCCGCGGGCACGTGGCGGCACGTGAAGCCTTCCGCGCCGGCGCCTCGGAGTTCGAGGTACACCTCGCATACTGCGCGGCGGCGGATTCGCGCGACGACGACCTGCCGTACGGCAACATCATCGCCTTCGACGAGGGGGCCGCCGTGCTGCACTACCAGCACATGGATCGCCGGCGCGACCGCACCCGCCGCTCTTTCCTGATCGACGCCGGCGCACAGTTTCGCGGCTATGCGAGCGACATAACCCGCACCTTGTCGGGCGGCGACGCCGAGTTCTCCGCGCTCGTCGCTGCCATGGACACGCTGCAGCAAGGCCTTTGCGCTGGCATCCGTGCCGGGCGCGACTACCGCGACGTGCACCTCGACGCCCATCGCGCCATCGGCACCCTGCTGCACGACGCCGGCATCGTCGGATGCGATGCCGACACCGCCGTGGCCGAGCGCGTCACGAGCGTGTTCTTCCCTCACGGCATCGGCCACCTGCTCGGCCTGCAGGTGCACGACGTGGCGGGCCTTGCAGCGGATGCCTCCGGAACGCACGAGATACCGCGGCCCGACGGCCACCCGTTCCTGCGGCTCACGCGCGTGCTCGAGCCGGGATTCGTGGTGACGGTGGAGCCGGGCATCTACTTCATCGACCTGCTGCTCGACGAAGCGCGCGCCGACGGTCGCGGCCGGCACATCCGCTGGGACGCCGTCGAGCGGCTGCGCCCGTTCGGCGGCATCCGCATCGAGGACGACGTGGCCTGCACGGCCGGCGAGCCGGAGAACCTGACCCGGGATGCGTTCGCGTCGCTGAGCACTTGAACCGATGCGTCCGCCCTGCCCTCCCTCGCAACGCGGGGAAGGGTCGGGGTGGCGGATCAGTTCTTCTTCAGCAGGTCGCGGATCTCGGTGAGCAGCGCAACGTCGGCGGGGGGGGCTGCGGGCGCGGCCGGCGGGGGCGGCGTCTTGAGCTTGTTGATGGCCTTGAGCGCCATGAAGATCGCGGCAGCGATGATCAGGAAGTCGAATGCGGACTGCAGGAACGCACCGTACTTCAGGAGCACCGGCTCGCCGTTCGGGCTCGCGCCGAGGTCGATCGCGAGATCGCTGAAATTGATCCCGCCCACCACCTTGCCGAGCAGCGGCATGATGACGTCGCCCACGAACGATGCGACGATCTTGCCGAAGGCCGTGCCGATCACGACGCCGACCGCCATGTCGACGACGTTGCCCTTCATGGCGAATTCCTTGAACTCAGTGACCATGCTCATTTGCGCTCTCCACGGTGATCCGCCGCTGATGTGCGGCAATGTCGAAATCCGCTCCGCGCGGAACCCTGTTTGATCGGCCCCAAAAGAAACATGCCGGGCAAGGGCCCGGCATGCGTCCTGCGTGCCTCAGCCACACGATCTCAGGCGGCTGCGACCTTTTTCTTGCGCGGCGCACGCGGCTTCTTCGCCGGCTCTCCCGCCGCGGCCTCCCCAGCAGGCTCGGCGGCCTTGCGACGGCGCGCCTTCGGCTTCTTCTCGTCCGCCTCGTCCGCAGCCTTCGCCTCGGCAGGAGCCGCCTTGTCCACCAGCGCCATCAGCGCCATGTCGGCGTTGTCACCGGCGCGATTCGCCATGTGCAGGATGCGCGTGTAGCCGCCCGGGCGCGCCTTGAAGCGGGGGCCCAGGTCGTCGAAGAGCTTGTCCACCACCTCGGTGTCGCGCAGGCGGGCGAAGGCACGGCGTCGATTCGCCATGCTGTCGGTCTTGCCGAGCGTGATCAGGGGCTCGACGAAGCGACGCAGTTCCTTGGCCTTCGGCACGGTCGTGCGGATGGCCTCGTGCCGCAGCAGCGACGCGGCCATGTTGCGCAGCATCGCGGCGCGGTGCGTTGAGTTGCGGCTCAGCTGCCGCCCGGTCAGTCCGTGTCTCATCTCTGCAGCCTCGAGCGGCGGCCGCGCGTCGGCGGGCGCCGGTCAGTGATCGTTCGGTGGGGGCGCGTCAGATGACGTCCCGGTCCTCGTCGCGCTTCAGGCCAGTCGGCGGCCAGTTGTCGAGCCGCATGCCGAGCATCAGCCCGTGGCTCTCGAGCACTTCCTTGATCTCGGTAAGCGACTTCTTGCCGAGATTCGGCGTGCGCAGCAGCTCCACCTCGGTCTTCTGCACGAGGTCGCCGATGTAGTGGATGTTCTCGGCCTTGAGGCAGTTCGCGCTGCGCACCGTGAGCTCGAGCTCGTCCACCGGGCGAAGCAGCAGCGGATCGAAGTGGTGCTCGCTCGGCTTGCTCTTGTCCTCGTCCTGGCCCTGCAGGTCCACGAACACGGACAGCTGGTCCTTGAGGATCGAGCCTGCGCGGCGGATCGCCTCCTCGGGGTCGATCGTGCCGTTGGTCTCGATATCGATGATCAGCTTGTCGAGGTCGGTGCGCTGCTCGACGCGCGCGGCCTCGACGTTGTAGGTAACCTTGCGGATCGGGCTGAACGAGGCGTCCAGCAGCAGCCGTCCGATGGGGCGCGTCGACTCCTCGAACGCCAGCCGCTGGCCCGCCGGGCGATAGCCGCGTCCGCGCTCGACCTTGAGTGTCATCACGAGCTCGCCGGCCTTCGTGAGGTTGGCGATGACGAGTTCCGGATTGACGATCTCGACGTCGTGGTCGCTCTGGATGTCGCCAGCGCGGACCGGGCCGGGGCCCTTCTTCGACAGGCGAAGCTCGGACATCTCGCGGGCGTGCAGGCGGATCGCCACCTGCTTGAGGTTGAGGAGGATTTCGACGACGTCCTCCTGTACCCCTTCGATGCTGGTGTACTCGTGGAGCACACCCTCGATCTCCGCCTCGGTGATCGCGGAACCGGGCATCGAGGAGAGCAGCACGCGTCGCAGCGCATTGCCCAGCGTGTGGCCGAAGCCACGCTCGAACGGCTCGATCACCACGCGGGCGTGGCGGGGCGCCGTCGGCGTCACCTTGACGATACGAGGGCGGAGGAACTCGGCAATGGCTGACTGCATTGAAGCCACCCTTCGTTGGTTACTTGGAGTACAACTCGACGACGAGGCTCTCGTTGATGTCCGGCAGGATCTCCCCGCGCTCGGGCAGGGCCTTCAGGACGCCGGAGAACTTCTTCTCGTCGACTTCGACCCAGTCGGGGAAACCGACCTGGCCACGGATCTGGAGGGCCGCCTGCACGCGAGCCTGCTTCTGCGCCTTCTCGCGCAGCACGATGACGTCGCCCGCGCCGCACTGGTAGGAAGGCACGTTCACGACGGCGCCGTTCACGTTGACGCCGCGGTGGCTCACCAGCTGGCGCGCCTCGCTGCGCGTGGCCGCGAAACCCATGCGGTAGACGACGTTGTCGAGCCGGCCCTCGAGCAGCTGCAGCAGCGTCTCGCCGGTGGCACCGGGCCGGCTCGCGGCCTGCTGGTAGTAGCCGTGGAACTGCCGCTCCAGCACGCCGTACATGCGGCGCAGCTTCTGCTTCTCGCGCAGCTGCAGGCCGTAGTCCGACACGCGCGAGCGGCGCTCGCCCTTGATGCCGCCCGGCGGCACTTCGAGCTTGCACTTCGACTCGAGGGGCTTCACGCCGCTCTTGAGGAAGAGATCGGTGCCCTCGCGTCGGGAGAGCTTGCACGTCGGTCCGAGATATCTGGCCATGACGATATTCCTCGCGCGCTCAGACGCGGCGCTTCTTCGGCGGACGGCAGCCGTTGTGCGGGATCGGCGTCACGTCCTCGATGCTGGTGACCTTCAGGCCCGCGGCGTTGAGCGCGCGGACGGCCGACTCGCGGCCGGGGCCCGGACCGCACACGCGGACCTCGACGTTCTTCACGCCATACTCCTGCGCTGCGACGCCGGCCTTCTCGGCCGCGACCTGCGCGGCGAACGGCGTGCTCTTGCGCGAGCCGCGGAATCCGCAGCCGCCGGAGGTCGCCCAGGACAGCGTATTGCCTTGCCGGTCGGTGATCGTGATGATCGTGTTGTTGAACGACGCATGCACGTGCGCAATGGCGTCGGACACCACGCGACGGGCGCGCTTGCGCGGCTTGCCGGCGCTAGAGGACTGCTTCTTGTCGTCAGCCATGAGAGATCAGACTCCGTCAGTGGGCGCGGGCCGGTCAGGCCTTGCCCGGAGGTGCGTTCAGCTTCACCGCGGCCTTGCGCGGTCCCTTTCGCGTGCGCGCATTGGTGCGCGTGCGCTGCCCCCGCATGGGGAGCCCCTTGCGGTGGCGGATGCCCCGGTAGCAGCCGAGGTCCATGAGCCGCTTGATGTTCATCGACACCTCGCGGCGCAGGTCACCCTCGACCGCGAGCCGCGCGATCTGCGCGCGCAGCGCGGCGACCTCGGGCTCGGTCAGGTCCTTGACCTTGGTTTCGGGCTTGACGCCCGCGCCGTCGCAGGCCTTGAGCGCCTGGGTGCGGCCCACGCCGTAGATGGACGTGAGTCCCACCCACACGTGCTTGTTCATCGGGATGTTGATGCCGGCGATACGGGCCATGTGAGGCTCACTCCGGGGCGCGAAAAGCCCGCAATAATAACTTAAATGACTTGCCTACTCAACGCGGATCGGGCAATCAGCCCTGCCGCTGCTTGTGGCGCTTGTCGCTGCTGCAGATCACGTAGACCACGCCGCGACGGCGCACCACCTTGCAGTTCTTGCAGATCCGCTTCACCGAGGGTCGTACTTTCATGGTTCAGTCTCTCCGACAGGGGCTCGGCCGCGCTCAGCGCAGCTGCCCGGGGCGGCCGTAGCCGCGCAGGTTGGCCTTCTTCATCAGGCCCTCGTACTGGTGCGACATCAGGTGCGCCTGCAGCTGGGCCATGAAGTCCATGATCACCACCACGATGATCAGCAGCGACGTGCCGCCGAAGTAGAACGGCACTCGGAACTGGGAAATGAGTATCTCGGGCAGGAGGCACACGCCGGCAACGTACAGCGCGCCCCACACCGTTAGCCGCGTCAGGACCTTGTCGATGTACTCCGCGGTCTGCTGGCCCGGGCGGATGCCGGGGATGAAGGCCCCGGACTTCTTCAGGTTCTCGGCCGTCTCGCGCGAGTTGAACACGAGGGCGGTGTAGAAGAAGCAGAAGAAGATGATCAGGGCCGAGTACAGCACCATGTGCACCGGCTGGCCGATGCCGAGGCTCGCCGCCACGTTCTGCAGCCAGCCGAAATTCTCGGAGGTCCCGAACCAGTTGGCGATCGTCGCCGGAAACAGCAGCAGGCTCGAGGCGAAGATCGGCGGGATCACGCCCGACATGTTGAGCTTGAACGGCAGGTGCGTGGCCGTGCCGGCGAACACGCGTCGTCCCTGCTGCCGCTTCGCATAATTCACCGGGATGCGCCTCTGGGCGCGCTCCACGAACACGACGAACGCCGTGACGCCGGCGACCATAAGTACCAGGATCAGTGCGAGCGCAGGATTCACCTCGCCATTGCGCACGAGTTCGAGCGTCCCGCCGATTGCGGCCGGCAGACCCGAGATGATCCCTGCAAGGATGATCATCGAGATGCCGTTGCCGAGACCCCGTTCGGTGATCTGCTCGCCGAGCCACATCAGGAACATCGTCCCGGCCGTGAGGGTCATGGTCGCCAGGAACACGAACTGGGGGCCGGGGGCGATCACCACGCCCTGGTTCTGGAATGCGACGGCGGCGCCCGCACCCTGGAACGCGGCGAGGCCGACGGTGCCATAACGGGTGTACTGCGTGAGCTTGCGGCGACCCGCCTCGCCCTCCTTGCGCAGCGCCTGCAGCTGGGGCACCACGACGGCCATCATCTGCACGATGATCGAGGCGGAGATGTACGGCATGACGCCGAGCGCCAGGATGGACAGGCGCTCCAGCGCGCCGCCCGAGAACATGTTGAACATGCTCAGGATCGTGCCCTGCTGCTCCTGGAAGAAGCTGGCGAGCGCGACCGGGTCGATGCCCGGCACGGGGATGAACGTGCCGATTCGATAGACGATCAACCCGCCGAGCAGGAACAGGAATCGCTTCCTGAGCTCGGTGAGCCGCCCGACCTCGCCAAAGGCGGCCATCGGGCTGGATGAAAGCGGATTTGCCACTCCGGGTCCCCGTGTACGGCGCTCAGGCCGTCTCGACCTTGCCGCCGGCGGACTCGATCGCCGCGCGAGCGCCCTTGGTCACGCCGACGCCGCTGACGGTGACAGCGACCTTGATCTCGCCCGACAGGACGATTTTGGCGCGCAGCGCGTTCGCCGGCACCACGCCCGCCTTCTTCAGCGACGCCAGGTCCACGGCACCGCCCTCGACCAGCGCGAGCTCGTTGAGGCGCACCTCGGCCACGCGCGGCGCACTGGCCGAACGGAAGCCGAACTTGGGCAAGCGGCGCTGCAGCGGCATCTGGCCGCCCTCGAAGCCGACCTTGTGATAGCCGCCCTTGCGTGCCCGCTGGCCCTTGACGCCGCGGCCGCAGGTCTTGCCCTGGCCGGCCGAGGCGCCGCGTCCGACGCGCAGGCGCGGCTTCTTGGAGCCCGGCGCCGGTGAAATGGAATTGAGCTTCATGGTGACCTCAGGTCTCCTCGACCCGGAACAAATGCCGCGATGCATTGATCATGCCGCGGTTCTCCGGAGTGTCCGCCACGACGACGGTCTGGTTGATCCGCCGCAGGCCGAGCCCGCTCGCGGTCGCACGGTGCCGGCGCAACTGCCCGTACACGCTCTTCACCAGCGTGACCCGGACGCCCTTCGTCTCTCCGGTCTGCTTCGCCATGGCGGTCAACCCACGATCTCGGCGACGGTCTTGCCGCGCTTGGCCGCGATGTGGTCGGGCGGCGGCACGCGGGTCAACGCGTCCATGGTCGCGCGCACCACGTTAATCGGGTTGCGCGATCCGTAGCTCTTGGCCAGCACGTTGCGCACGCCCGCGCATTCGAAGACTGCGCGCATGCTGCCGCCTGCGATCACGCCCGTGCCGTCCGCCGCGGGCTGCATGTAAACCCGGGAGGTGCCGTGCTTGCCGGTCACCGCATAGTGCAGCGTGGCGTTGCGGAGGCTGACGTTCACGAGGTTCTTGCGCGCCTGCTGCATCGCCTTCTGGATCGCGACCGGCACCTCGCGCGCCTTGCCGTACCCGAAGCCGACACGGCCGTTGCCGTCGCCGACCACCGTGAGCGCGGTGAAGCCGAACTGCCGGCCGCCCTTGACGACCTTCGCCACGCGGTTGACCGTCACGAGCTTCTCGATGAACTCGTCGCCGGCCGGGGCTCTTTCAACTCTCGCCATTGCTGCTCCTCAGATTCGCCCGAGCACCGCGCTCAGAACTCGAGTCCGTGCTCGCGGGCCGCATCGGCCAGCGCCTTGACCCGACCGTGATACTTGAAGCCGGACCGGTCGAACGCCACCTGCGTGACGCCCTTGGCCTTCGCCCGCTCGGCGATCGCCCGGCCGACCGCGCGCGCCGCATCGACGTTGCCGGTGCCCTTCAGTCCCTCTGCGACGTCCTTCTGCAGCGTCGAGGCCGCGGCCACGACCCGCGACGCGTCGTCGAAGACCTGCGCGTAGATGTGCCGGGGCGTCCGGTGGACGCTCAGACGCATCACCTTTAGCTCCTGGATCTTGGCGCGGCCACGGCGGGCCCGCTTCTGGCGGCTGACCTTCTTTTCCATGCGGCACCCTTACTTTTTCTTCGTTTCCTTGAGCTCGATACGCTCACCGGAATAACGAACACCCTTGCCCTTGTAGGGCTCCGGGGCACGGTAGGCGCGGATTTCCGCGGCCACCTGGCCCACCTGCTGCTTGTTCGCGCCCTTGATCAAGACCTCGGTCTGCGAGGGCGTCTCGATGGTCACGCCGTCCGGGGCCTCGTAGACCACCGGGTGCGAGAAGCCGAGCGTGAGGTTGAGGTTGCGACCCTGCGCCGCCGCACGGTACCCGACCCCCACGAGCTCGAGCTTCTTCTCGTAGCCGTGCGACACACCGTGCACGAGGTTCGCGAGGTGCGCGCGGAGCGAACCGGCGTGCATCAGCGACTCCTTATTCCGCTCGGCGACCTCGACGCGCACGGTCTGTCCTTCCTGCACGAGGGAGAGCCCGCGGCGCACCGGCAGGCTCAGCGAGCCCTTGGCGCCCTTCACGGTGACGGTCTCCCCGTCGACGGTGGCGGTCACGCCCTTCGGCAGCGGGACCGGATTCTTTGCAACTCGTGACATGGTTCTATCCTGCGTCTAGCGCCGTTCGTCAGGACACGATGCAGAGGACTTCACCGCCGTGGCCGGCGGCCCGCGCCTCGCGGTCCGTCATCACGCCGCGCGAGGTCGAGATGATGGCGACGCCCATGCCGCCGAGGATGCGCGGCAGCTCGTCCTTCGCCTTGTAGATTCGCAGGCCGGGGCGGCTGACCCGCTCCAGGCGATCGATCACCGGGCGACCCTGGTAGTACTTGAGGCGCACCGTCAGCGTGGCCTTCTCGCCCTCGCTCGCGACGCCGAAGTCGTCGATGTAGCCCTCGTCCTTCAGCACCTTTGCGAGCGCCAGCTTGATCCGCGAGCCAGGCATGCTGACCTCGGTCTTGCCGGAGCGCTGCCCGTTGCGGATGCGGGTGAGGAAGTCCGCGATGGGATCCGTCATGCTCATGTCTTGCTCCGTTACCCGGCCTTACCAGCTGGCCTTGCGCAGGCCGGGGACGTCGCCACGCATCGTGGCCTCCCGCAGCTTGGTGCGGCCCAGGCCGAACTTCCGGTACACGCCGCGGGGGCGGCCGGTTATCGCGCAACGATTGCGCATCCGCGAGGCGGATGAGTCGCGCGGCAGCGACTGCATCTTGCGCAGGGCCTCCTCGCGCTCCTCGTCCGTGGACTTGGGGCTGCGGATGGTCTCCTTGAGCGCCGCGCGCTTCACCGCGTAGCGCTTCACGAGCTTCTCGCGGCGCGTCTCTCGCTCGATCATGCTGGTCTTCGCCATTTGCCAGTCCTTACTTGCGGAACGGGAAGTTGAAGGAATCGAGCAACGCCCGGCCTTCGCGGTCGTCTCGTGCCGTGGTGGTGATCGTGATGTCCATGCCGCGGATCGCGTCGATCTTGTCGTAGGCAATCTCGGGAAAGATGATCTGTTCCTTGACGCCGAAACTGTAGTTGCCGCGCCCGTCGAAGGAGCGCGCCGACACGCCGCGGAAGTCGCGGATGCGCGGCATGGCCACGTTGACCAGCCGGTCGAGGAACTCGTACATGCGCGCACCTCGCAGCGTGACCTTGGCGCCCACCGGCACCCCGGCGCGTAGCTTGAAGGACGCGATCGACATGCGCGACTTGGTGACCAGCGGCTTCTGGCCAGTGATCGCCGTCAGGTCGCCCACCGCGCCGTCCATCGCCTTCTTGTCGGCGACCGCCTCACCCACACCCATGTTGACCGTGATGCGGGTGATCTTCGGGACCTGCATCGGGTTCGCGAACCCGAGGCTCTTCATGAGCTCGGGAACGATCGCGTCCCGGTACATTTTCTGGAGTCTTGCCATCTTCCGAAACCCTCGCCCGATCAGGCGTCCACGACTTCGTCGTTGGACTTGAAGAAACGCACGAGCCGGCCGTCGGCCAGTGCGCGGATGCCAACGCGGTCGCCCCGCTTCGCGACGGGGTTCCACAGCATCACGTTCGAGCGGTGGAGCGAAGCCTCCTTCTCGATGATGCCGCCCTGGATCCCGCGCTGCGGGTTCGGGCGCGTGTGCCGCTTGACCATGTTGACGTTCTCGACGAGCAGCCGTTCGTTCGGCAGCACCTTGATGACGGTGCCGCGCCGGCCCTTGTCGCGGCCCGTGATTACGACGACCTCGTCGCCCTTGCGGATCTTGTTCATGCCTCGTTCCTCGAACTTCGCTGCGACCGGTGCTCAGAGCACTTCGGGCGCGAGCGAGATGATCTTCATGAACTGCGCCGTTCGCAGCTCGCGCGTGACGGGCCCAAAGATGCGGGTGCCGATCGGCTCGAGCTTGTTCGTGAGCAGCACGGCGGCATTGCCGTCGAAGCGGATCAACGAGCCGTCCGGCCGGCGCACGCCGAAGGCCGTTCGCACGACGACGGCGTCGTAAACCTCGCCCTTCTTCACCTTGCCGCGCGGGATCGCGTCCTTGACGCTCACCTTGATCACGTCGCCGACCGTGGCGTATCGGCGCTTCGAGCCGCCGAGCACCTTGATGCACATGAGGCTCTTGGCGCCACTGTTGTCGGCGGCCTGCAGCATCGTTCGCATCTGAATCATCGTAGCGCTCCTTCGGATCCGGCTCAGGCCTGTTCGGCGCGCTTGACGACGCGCACCAGGCGCCAGGCCTTGCGGCTCGACAACCGGCGGCACTCGGTGATGTCGACGAGGTCACCCTCGCGGCATTCGCCGTGCTCGTCGTGCGCGAGCAGCTTGGTGGTGCGCCGGACGTACTTCGAGTACTTCGGGTGCTTGACGAGGCGCTCGACGGAGACGGTGATCGTCTTCTGCATCTTGCTGCTGACGACCCGCCCGGTCACCGTGCGCTTCACGACTTCGGCGGTCGGTGCTTCCACGGCTGCCTGCTCGCTCATCACCTGACTCATTTCTGGGCACCCCTTTCAACCGCGGCACGGGCCAGTTCGCCCTGCACGGTCTTCACACGCGCGATGTTGCGGCGCACCTTGCCGGCCTGGTCGGGCTTGGTCGCCTGACCCGTGGCCTGCGCCATGCGCAGGTTGAACTGTTCGCGGCGCAGCTTCAGGAGTTCCTCCTGCAGCTCGCCCACGCTCTTGGACCTGAGTTCCTTCGCCTTCATCAGCGGACCTGCCGTTTGACGAACAACGTATCGACCGAGAGCTTGGACGCGGCGAGGCGGAAGGCCTCCCTCGCGATCTCCTCGGTGACCCCTTCCATCTCGAAGAGCACCTTGCCGGGCTGGACGCGCGCGACGTAGTACTCGATATTGCCCTTGCCGGAGCCCATGCGGACCTCCAGGGGCTTCTTGCTGATAGGCACGTCCGGGAAGACCCGGATCCACACCTGGCCGCCGCGCTTGACGTAGCGCGTCATGGCACGGCGGGCGGCCTCGATCTCGCGGGCCGTCATGCGCGCACGGCTCGTGGCCTTGAGCCCGAAATCGCCGAACGCGACGGTGCTGCCACGCTGGGCGAGGCCGGCGTTGCGGCCCTTGAACTGCTTGCGGAACTTGGTTCGCTTGGGTTGCATCATGGCGGTGTCTCCGTCGGGCGCTCAGCCGCGCGGCCTCAGGCCGGCTGCTCCTGAGCGGGCGCTGCGGCTTCCGTCGTCTCGACCGGCGCGACGGCCTCCGGCTGATCGAACACCTCGCCCTTGAAAATCCACACCTTCACGCCGATCACGCCGTAGGTCGTGCGGGCCTCGGCGAGCCCGTAGTCGATTTCGGCGCGGAAGGTGTGCAACGGGACGCGACCTTCGCGCGACACCTCCGTGCGAGCGATCTCCGACCCGTTCAGGCGCCCGGAAACGCGCACTTTCACGCCCAGCGCACCGCTGCGCATCGTGTTCATGACGGCCCGCTTCATCGCGCGGCGGAACATGACGCGCCGCTCGATCTGCTGCGCGATGCCCTCGGCGACGAGCTGCGCGTCGACCTCGGGCTTGCGGATCTCGGCGATATTGAGCCGCACGTCGCTGACGGCCATGCCCATCAGCTTCGCCACTTCGAGGCGCAGCCGCTCGATGTCCTCGCCCTTCTTGCCGATCACCACGCCGGGACGGGCCGTGTTGATCGTGATGTTCGCCTTGCGCGCGGCCCGCTCGATGTGAATGCGGCTCACGGAAGCATCGGACAGCCTCTTTTTCAGGAACTCGCGTACCTGCCAGTCCTGGTGGATGTAGGCCGGAAACGAACGGGTATTCGCATACCACCTCGACGTCCAGTCACGGGTGATGCCGAGGCGGATGCCGACCGGATTGACCTTCTGACCCATGGAGCGTGCTCTCCTCAGTCCTTGCGGCCGTCGCCAACGAGGATCGTGATGTGGCTGTTGCGCTTGACGATGCGGTTGCCGCGGCCCTTGGCGCGGGCATGGAAGCGCTTGAACGTCGGCGCCTCGTCCACCTCGATTCGGGCGACCTTCAGCACGTCGATGTCCGCGTTGTGGTTGTTCTCGGCATTGGCAATCGCCGACTCGAGGACCTTGAGTACGATGCGGGCACCCTTCTTCGGGGTGAACCGCAGCGTCGCGAGGGCCTGGCCCACGGGCCGGCCACGGACCATGTCCGCCACGAGGCGGCACTTCTGCGGCGAGATGCGCGCGTACTTGAGCTTGGCAGCGACTTCCATGGCTCAGCTCCCGGACCGCTTGTCGCCCGAATGCCCCTTGAAGGTGCGAGTCGGGGCGAATTCGCCGAGCTTGTGACCGACCATGTTCTCGGACACGAGCACGGGGATGTGCTGCCTGCCGTTGTGCACGGCAATCGTGAGGCCGACCATGTCCGGCAGCACCATGGAGCGCCGCGACCACGTCTTGATCGGACGGCGGTCGTTCTTCTCCGACGCGATCTGCACCTTCTTGGCGAGGTGCAGGTCGACGAACGGGCCTTTCTTGACTGAACGGGGCACTGGGAGCTCCTCTTCAGGTTCAGTTGCGGCGCCGGACGATCAGCCCGGTCGTGCGCTTGTTGGTGCGGGTCTTCTTGCCCTTGGTCTTCCAGCCCCAAGGCGAGACGGGGTGCGGGTTGCCCTGCCCGGACTTGCCCTCGCCGCCACCGTGCGGGTGATCGACCGGGTTCATTACGACGCCGCGAACCGTCGGACGGATGCCACGCCACCGCTTGGCGCCGGCCTTGCCGTAGACGATGAGGTTGTTGTCCTCGTTGCCGACCTCGCCGATCGTGGCTCGGCAATCGACGTGCACCTTGCGCATCTCGGTGGACCGCAGGCGCAGCGTCGCGTAGAGGCCCTCGCGAGCCACCAGCTGTACCGAGCTGCCGGCGCTTCGCGCGATCTGCCCGCCGCGGCCGGGCTTGAGCTCGACATTATGCACCTGGCTGCCGATGGGGATGTTGCGCAGGGGCAGCGCATTACCCGGCTTGATCGGCGCCTCGACCCCGGAGATGATCGGATCGCCCGCCGTTACGCCCTTCGGCGCGAGGATGTAACGACGCTCACCATCCGCGTAGAGAACGAGCGCAAGGTGCGCGCTTCGGTTCGGGTCGTACTCGAGGCGTTCCACCTTGCCGGGGACGCCATCCTTTGCGCGGACGAAGTCCACCACGCGATATCGGTGGCGATGGCCACCGCCCTTGTGGCGCGTGGTGATCCGGCCCTGGTTGTTGCGGGCACCGGTCCGCTTCTGGCTCGCGGTAAGCGACGCGACCGGCTCGCCCTTGTGCAGGTGAGAGCGGTCGGCCTTGACGACGAAGCGCCGGCCGGGCGAAGTGGGTTTGGTCTTGATGAGAGCCATCGTTCAGTCTTCCGTCAGGTTGGCCGCCGTCACTTCTCGACGCCGGCGAAATCGATCGACTGGCCTTCGGCCAGGCTGACGTAGGCCTTCTTGAAATCCGAGCGCCGTCCAGGGCGTCCGCCGAAGCGCTTGGTCTTGCCCGCGACGTTAACGACGCGCACGGCGTCCACCTTCACTTCGAACATCAGCTCGACGGCCGCCTTGATCTCGGGCTTGGAGGCATCGCGCCGCACGCGGAAAACCACCTGGTTGCCCTGCTCGGCGACGCGCGCACTCTTCTCCGACACGTGCGGCGCAAGCAGCACGGTCATCAGTCGTTCGGGGCTGCTCATGACAGCTTCTCCTCGAGCATGCGCACCGCGCCAACCGTGGCGAGCACGTGGCCGTGGCTCAACAGGCTGCGCGGGTCGAGGGCGGCGACCGGCAGCACCGACACGCCGATCAGGTTCCGCGACGCGAGATCGAGCTTCTCGTCGTAGGCCTCGACCAGGATCAACACGTTGTCGAGACCGAGCTCCTTGAGCTTCGCAGCGAGGAGGCGAGTCTTCGGAGCCTCGAGCCCGAGCGATTCGATCACCAGCAGGCGCTCGAGGCGGGCGAGCTCGGAGAGCATCGCGCGAATCGCGCCCTGGTACATCTTGCGGTTGACCTTCTGGGCGTAGTCCCGCGGGCGCGCCGCGAACGCGCGTCCGCCGCCGACCCAGATCGGGCTGCGGATGCTGCCAGCGCGGGCACGACCGCCGCCCTTCTGATTCCAGGGCTTGATGCCGCCGCCACGCACCTCGGCACGGCTCTTCTGGCGCTTCGTGCCGGCACGGCCCGCCGCCATGTAGGCCGTCAGGACCTGATGGACGAGCGCCTCGTTGAACTCACGGCCGAAGGCCTTCTCGGAGACGTCGAGACTGGCCGCGGCGGTTCCGCTGTTGACGATCTTGAGCTGCGTCGCCATGGCTTACTTCCTCGGGGCGAGGGTCTTTCGGGCGGCGCGGCGCGCAGCCTTGACCGACGGGCGTACCAGGACCTGGCCGCCAGCCGCACCCGGCACGGCGCCGCGGACGAGCAGCAGGTTCCGCGCGGAGTCGACCTCGACCACCCGGAGGTTCTCGATGGTGCGCCGCACGTTGCCCATGTGCCCCGACATGCGCTTGCCCGGGAAGACGCGGCCCGGCGTCTGGCGCTGGCCGATGGAACCGGGCGTGCGATGGAACAGTGAGGCGCCGTGCGAGGCGGGACCGCCGGCGAAATTGTGGCGCTTAATCGTACCCGCGAAGCCCTTGCCGATCGTTGTGCCGGCCACGTCGACGACCTGACCGGCCGTGAACATGTCGACCTTGATCTCGGTGCCGGGCACGAGGTCGGCGCCCTCGCCGTCGGCCAGCCGGAACTCGACCAGGGACTCGCCCGGGGCGACCTTGGCCTTGGCATAATGCCCCGCCAGGGGTCGCGTCAGGCGCGACGGCTTGCGGTCGCCGAAGGCGACCTGTACGGCGCGGTAACCGTCGCCCTCGACGGCCTTCACCTGGGTGACGCGGTTTGGCAGAGCCTCGATCACCGTCACCGGGATCGATTCGCCCGCGTCCGTGAAGACGCGCGTCATGCCGGCCTTGCGGCCAATCAGACCGATCGTCATCGATTCGTCCTCGTACACCGCCCCGGCTGCGATTGGCCGGGACTGGAAAACCAATCGCCCGTCACTCCGGACGGGCGCTCATCGAGGCGACTTGAGAGGTGCGGCCACGGGGATCCCGGGCTGCGCCGCTCGAGCGGTACCGGTAGTCCCGGCCAGGCCTCGGCGAGAAGGAGCCGCGCATTATATCGTTCGCGGCAACTCTTGCAAGTATTGAATTCGTCGGGAGCGGGCGCGCCACGTCGGCCGCGACGCCGGGAGTCGCCCGGCGCCCGTGATCGACCGGCGCGGGGCTCAGTTCAGCTTGATCTGGACGTCCACGCCCGCGGGCAACTCGAGCTTCATCAACGCGTCGACGGTCTTGTCGGTCGGATTGAGGATGTCCATCAGTCGCTTGTGCGTGCGCAGCTCGTACTGGTCGCGGGCGTCCTTGTCCGCATGCGGCGAAACGAGCACCGTGAAGCGCTCCATCTTCACCGGCAGCGGCACCGGTCCGCGCACGGTCGCACCGGTGCGCTTGGCAGTCTCGACGATCTCGCGGGCGGAATTGTCGATCAGGCGATGATCGAACGCCTTGAGACGAATGCGGATGTTCTGTCTTGCCATGGCGCTCACTTGAGGATCTTGGAGACAACGCCCGCGCCGACCGTGCGTCCGCCCTCGCGGATCGCAAAGCGCAGGCCCTCTTCCATCGCGATCGGGCTGATCAGCTCGATCGTCATCTTGATGTTGTCGCCCGGCATCACCATCTCGACGCCCTCGGGCAACTCCACCGAACCGGTCACGTCCGTCGTGCGGAAGTAAAACTGCGGACGATACCCCTTGAAGAACGGCGTGTGACGCCCGCCCTCCTCCTTCGTCAGCACGTACACCTCGCCCTCGAACTTCGTGTGCGGCGTGATCGAACCGGGCTTCGCCAGAACCTGGCCGCGCTCGACTTCCTCGCGCTTCGTGCCGCGCAGCAGCACGCCCACGTTGTCGCCCGCCTGACCCTGGTCGAGCAGCTTCCTGAACATCTCCACGCCCGTGCAGGTCGTCTTCACCGTCGGGCGAAGACCCACGATCTCCACCTCGTCGTTCACCTTCACGATGCCCCGCTCGATGCGACCGGTCACAACCGTGCCGCGGCCCGAGATCGAGAACACGTCCTCCACCGGCATCAGAAACGCCCCGTCCACCGCGCGCTCCGGCACCGGAATGTAACGGTCCATCTCGTCGACCAGCTTCACCACCGAGGGAATGCCAATCTCGCTCGTGTCGCCCTCCAGCGCCTTCAGCGCCGAGCCCTTCACGATCGGCGTGTCGTCGCCCGGGAACTCGTACTTGGAGAGCAGCTCGCGCACCTCCATCTCCACCAGCTCCAGCAACTCCGCATCGTCCACCATGTCCGCCTTGTTCAGGTACACCACGATGTACGGAACGCCCACCTGGCGCGCCAGCAGAATGTGCTCGCGCGTCTGCGGCATCGGACCGTCGGCCGCCGACACCACCAGGATCGCACCGTCCATCTGCGCCGCGCCCGTGATCATGTTCTTCACGTAGTCGGCGTGCCCGGGGCAGTCAACGTGCGCGTAGTGCCGCTGCGGGCTCTGGTACTCGACGTGCGCCGTCGAAATCGTGATCCCGCGCGCCTTCTCCTCCGGCGCCTTGTCAATCTGATCGTAGGCCATGAACGCGCCGCCGTGCGTCTCCGCCATCACCTTCGTCAGCGCCGCCGTCAGCGTCGTCTTGCCATGGTCAACGTGACCAATCGTCCCCACGTTTACGTGCGGCTTCGTACGCGCGAATTTTTCCTTAGCCACGACCCTTACCTCTGAAAATCTAGTGACGAATGTCGATTGACCGACGAAGACCGCTCAGCTGGCCTTCTTAAGGACCGCTTCCGCGACGTTGTTCGGCACTTCCATGTACTTCGAGAATTCCATGGTGAACGTCGCGCGGCCCTGGCTCATCGAGCGCACCGACGTCGCGTATCCGAACATCTCGGAGAGCGGCACCTCGGCGACGATCACCTTGCCCGACGGGCCGTCGTCCATGCCGTGGATCTGACCGCGCCGGCGGTTGAGGTCGCCGATCACGTCGCCCGAGTAGTCCTCCGGCGTCACGACCTCGACCTTCATGATCGGCTCGAGCAGCACCGGCTTGGCCTTGCGCACGCCATCCTTGAGCGCCATCGAGCCCGCGATCTTGAATGCCATTTCGTTCGAGTCGACGTCGTGGTAAGAGCCGTCGAAGATCGTGACCTTGACGTCCACCACCGGGTAGCCGGCGATCACGCCGCCCTCGAGTGCTTCCTTGACGCCCTTGTCGACCGCCGGGATGTACTCACGCGGCACGACGCCGCCGACGATACCGTTGACGAACTCGTAACCCTTCCCTTCTTCCTGTGGCTCGATCTTGAGCCACACATGGCCGTACTGGCCGCGGCCGCCCGACTGGCGCACGAACTTGCCTTCCTGCTCGACGGAGCCGCGGATGGTCTCGCGGTACGCGACCTGCGGCTTGCCGACGTTCGCCTCGACCTTGAACTCGCGCTTCATGCGGTCGACGATGATGTCGAGGTGCAACTCACCCATGCCCGCGATGATGGTCTGGCCCGACTCCTGGTCGGTGCTGACCCGGAACGACGGGTCTTCCTTCGCAAGTCGCTGCAGAGCGAGGCCCATCTTCTCCTGGTCGCTCTTGGTCTTGGGCTCGACGGCGACCGAGATGACCGGCTCGGGGAACTCCATTTTCTCGAGCGTGATCTGGTGGTCGATGTCGCACAGGGTGTCGCCGGTCGTGACGTCCTTCAGGCCCACGGCCGCCGCGATGTCGCCGGCGCGGACTTCCTTGATCTCCTCGCGCTCGTTGGCGTGCATCTGCAGCAGGCGGCCGATCCGCTCCTTCTTGCTCTTGGCGGGCACGAACACCTGGTCACCCGAATTGAGCACGCCGGAGTAAACGCGGAAGAACGTCAGGTTGCCGACGAATGGGTCGTTCAGGATCTTGAACGCCAGCGCCGAGAACTTCGCCTCATCCGTGCCGGGGCGGCTCGACTCGGCGCCACGGTCGTCTATGCCCTTGACCGGCGGCACGTCGGCGGGAGACGGCATGTACTCGATGACCGCATCGAGCATCGCCTGGACGCCCTTGTTCTTGAAGGCCGTTCCACACAGGACCAGGCAGATCTCGGTACGGATGGCGCGCGCGCGCAGTCCCGCCTTGATCTCCTCGACGGTGAGCTCGCCGCTCTCGAGGTACTTGTGCATCAGGTCGTCGTTGGCCTCGGCCGCGGCCTCGACCAGCTTCTCGCGATACGCCTTGCACTGCTCGAGCATGTCGGCCGGGACTTCGCGATACTCGAATTTCATGCCCTCGGTCGAGTCGTCCCAGTAG
This sequence comes from uncultured Gammaproteobacteria bacterium, assembly GCA_963712815.1. Classification (GTDB taxonomy): domain Bacteria; phylum Pseudomonadota; class Gammaproteobacteria; order Steroidobacterales; family Steroidobacteraceae; genus RPQJ01. The sequence goes on along the minus strand of CAVQJL010000009.1, from coordinate 71,356 downwards.
ATCGACTTCATCTGGATGAGGTCGACCACGCCCTCGAACTTGTCCTCGGCGCCGATCGGCAACTGCAAAGGGACGGGGTTGCCACGCAGGCGCGTTCGAATCTGCTCGACGCAGCGCAGGAAGTTGGCACCGGCGCGGTCCATCTTGTTGACGAACGCGAGGCGCGGGACGCCGTACTTGTTCATCTGGCGCCACACGGTCTCGGACTGCGGCTGAACGCCGCTCACGGCGCAGAACACGGCGCAGGCCGAGTCGAGCACACGCAGGCTGCGCTCGACTTCGATCGTGAAGTCGACGTGCCCGGGGGTGTCGATGATGTTGAAGCGGTGCTCGGGGAACTGGTTTTCCATCCCCTTCCAGAAGGCCGTGGTGGCCGCGGCGGTGATCGTGATGCCGCGCTCCTGCTCCTGCTCCATGTAGTCCATGACCGCCGCACCGTCGTGCACCTCGCCGATCTTGTGCGAGACGCCGGTGTAAAACAGGATGCGCTCGGTCGTCGTGGTCTTGCCGGCGTCGATGTGCGCCGAGATACCGATGTTACGGTAGCGCTCGATCGGGGTGGTGCGTGGCACGGTAGTGATCCTTTGGCGGTCTGGCAGGGCGCGCTGGCCTTACCAGCGGTAGTGCGCGAATGCCTTGTTGGCGTCGGCCATGCGGTGCGTGTCCTCGCGCTTGCGCACGGCGGCACCGCGGTTCTCGGACGCCTCGAGCAGCTCGGCGGCGAGCCGCTGCGACATCGACTTCTCGCTGCGAGCCGCCGCGGCGTCGATGAGCCAGCGCATCGCAAGGGTCTGGCGCCGCGTGGAGCGCACTTCGATCGGCACCTGGTAGGTGGCGCCGCCCACGCGGCGTGACTTCACCTCGACCATCGGCTTGACGTTGTCGAGCGCCTGCGTGAGAAGCTCGATCGCCTGGTCCGGCTGGCGGCCGGTCCGCTCGGAGATCCGGTCGATGGCGCCGTAGACGATGCGCTCGGCGACCGACTTCTTGCCGCTCTCCATGACCATGTTCATGAACTTGGCGAGCAGCACACTGTTGAATTTCGGGTCGGGCAGGATGCTGCGGGTCGGGGCTTGGGATCGGCGCGACATGGCGGGTTACCTGGACTATATGCGGTGGACGGCGGGCGGTGCGGGGCGTATCAGCTCTTCGGGCGCTTGGCGCCGTACTTCGAGCGGCTCTGCTTGCGCTCGTTGACGCCGGCGCAGTCGAGCGTTCCTCGGACCGTGTGGTACCGCACGCCAGGGAGATCCTTGACGCGGCCGCCCCGGATCAGCACGACCGAGTGCTCCTGCAGGTTGTGCCCCTCGCCGCCGATGTAGCTGATCACCTCGTAGCCGTTCGTGAGACGCACCTTCGCGACCTTTCGGAGCGCCGAGTTGGGCTTCTTCGGCGTCGTGGTGTAGACGCGCGTGCAGACGCCTCGTTTCTGGGGCGAGTTACCCAGGGCGGGCACCTTGCTCTTGGCGGCGGCGATTCGGCGCGGTGCGCGGATCAGCTGATTGACGGTTGACATTATCGGACCGACTCCAGGACGTGCCGGCGGGCGCATCTGCTGCGTTACCACCGAGAAACACCGGGCCGCCTTGCGGCGGCCCGGATTGAAGACCGAGGGGGCGCGCGGGTGGATCGCCGGCGCCCCCAACGAAAGGGCCGAAATTTTAGGGACGGCGCCCGCCACTGTCAACTTGACGGCAGCTCGCGAACCCTTTTCGTATCGGCCTCAACCTGCCGGAGACTGTGCCTCGCCGGTCGCCGACTCATCGAGTTCAACCGTCTCCGGGACCGCCTGAGGCTCACCAAAGCTCGCGGCGAGCGCGTCCTCGGGCCGCTGGCGCCGGGTCAGGTGGTAGAAAGAACCCGTTCCGGCGGGGATCAGACGGCCGACGATGACGTTCTCCTTCAGGCCCCGCAGGTCGTCCTTCAGGCCGCGCACGGCCGCCTCGGTCAGCACCCGTGTCGTCTCCTGGAACGACGCCGCCGAGATGAACGACTCGGTGGCCAGCGAGGCCTTGGTGATGCCGAGCAGGATCGGGTCTGCGATGGCCGGAAGCTTCCCGTCCTTCGTGATCCGCTCATTGGCCTCGAGCACGCGGGCCCGGTCCATCTGCTCGCCGCGCAGGAACACCGTCTCGCCGGTTTCGATGACCTCCACCTTGCGCAGCATCTGGCGAATGATCACCTCGATGTGCTTGTCGTTGATCTTGACGCCCTGCAGGCGGTAGACGTCCTGGATCTCGCGCACGAGGTAGTTTGCCAGTGGTTCGACGCCCTGCAGCCGCAGGATGTCGTGCGGGTTCGGCTCGCCGTCCGCAATGGTCTCGCCGCGCTCCACGTGCTCGCCCTCGAACACGGTCAGGTGGCGCCACTTCGGAATCAGTTCCTCGTGCTTCTCGCCCTGGTCGTCCGTGATGATCAGCCGTCGCTTGCCCTTGGTCTCCTTGCCGAAGCTGACGGTGCCCGAGTACTCGGCGAGGATCGCGGAGTCCTTGGGCTTGCGGGCCTCGAACAGGTCCGCCACGCGCGGCAAGCCGCCCGTGATGTCGCGGGTCTTCGAGCTCTCCTGCGGGATGCGTGCGATGATGTCGCCGACCGACACCTTGGCGCCGTCCTCCAGGTTCACCAGCGCGCCTGCGGGCAGCGCGTAGATCGCCGGGATGTCGGTGTTCGCAAAGCACACTTCCTTGCCCTTGGCGTTCACGAGCCGGATGACCGGACGCAGGTCCTTGCCGCCCGCGCCGCGCTGCTTGGGGTCCATGACCACGGTGCTCGACAGGCCGGTGACATCGTCCACCTGGCTCGACACGGTGATGCCGTCGATGAAGTCCTGGAAGCGGATGAAGCCGGCCACCTCGGTCACGACAGGATGCGTGTGCGGGTCCCAGGTCGCGATCACCTGCCCCGGCTGGACCGCAGTGCCTTCGTCGACGCCGATGACCGAGCCGTAAGGGATGCGGTAACGCTCGCGCTCGCGACCGAAGTCGTCGATCACGCCGACCTCGCCCGAACGCGACACGGCGACCAGGTGTCCCCGGTCGTGGCGCACGGACTTGAGGTTGTGGAAGCGCAGCGTTCCCTTGCCCTTCACCTCCACGTTACTCTGGGCTGCGGCCCGCGAGGCCGCACCGCCGATGTGGAACGTGCGCATGGTGAGCTGGGTGCCCGGCTCGCCGATCGACTGGGCGGCGATGACGCCCACCGCCTCGCCGATGTTGATGCGGTGGCCACGCGCGAGGTCGCGCCCGTAGCATTGCGCGCAGACGCCGAAGCGCGTCGCACAGGTGATGGGCGAGCGCACCATGACCTGGTCCACGCCGGCCTGTTCGATGATCCGCACCAGCTTCTCATCGAGCAGCTGGCCTGCCTCGACCAGCACCTCGTCCGTGCCGGGGCGGAATACGTCCTGCGAAACCACACGACCGAGCACGCGCTCGCCGAGGCCCTCGACCACGTCGCCGCCCTCGACGATCGGCATCATCGACAGGCCGTTCTCGGTGCCGCAGTCGGGCTCCGTGACCACGAGATCCTGCGCGACGTCGACGAGGCGTCGGGTGAGGTAGCCCGAGTTCGCGGTCTTGAGCGCGGTGTCGGCGAGGCCCTTGCGCGCGCCGTGCGTCGAGATGAAGTACTGGAGGACGTTGAGGCCCTCGCGGAAGTTCGCAGTGATCGGCGTCTCGATGATCGAGCCGTCCGGCTTGGCCATCAGGCCGCGCATGCCGGCGAGCTGGCGGATCTGCGCCGGCGAGCCACGCGCGCCCGAGTCCGACATCATGTAGATCGAGTTGAACGACTTCTGGCGGACTTTGCGGCCGTCGGAGGCCTCGACGTCGTCGCCGCCGAGCTTCTCCATCATCGCCTTGGCGACCTGGTCGTTGGTGCGCGACCAGATGTCCACGACCTTGTTGTAGCGCTCGCCGTTGGTCACGAGACCGGAAGCGTACTGCTCCTGGATCTCCTTCACCTCGCGCTCGGCGGCGCCGAGGATGCGCCCCTTCTGCTCGGGCACGATCATGTCGTCCACGCCGATCGACACGCCGGCGCGGGTCGCGTAGTGGAAGCCCGTGTACATGAGCTGATCGGCGAAGACCACGGTCTCCTTGAGACCCAGCGTGCGGTAACACGCGTTGATCACGCCCGAGATCGCCTTCTTGGTCATGTCCTGGTTGATGAGGTCGAAGGACAGCCCCTTGGGCAGCACCTCGAAGAGCAGCGCGCGGCCGATGGTCGTCTCGACCAGGCGGCGGTTCTGGACCAGCTCGCCGCTCGCGTCCTTGACGTGCTCGACGATCCGCACCCTCACACGCGCCTGCAGGTCGGCGACGCGACTTTCGTAGGCGCGGTGCACCTCGGTGACGTCGGAGAAGATGCTGCCTTCACCGGTCGCGTTCACTCGCTCCCGGGTCATGAAGTACAGGCCGAGCACCACGTCCTGCGACGGCACGATGATCGGGTCGCCGTTCGCCGGCGAGAGGATGTTGTTCGAGGACAGCATCAGCGCCCGCGCCTCGAGCTGCGCCTCGAGCGACAGCGGCACGTGCACGGCCATCTGGTCGCCGTCGAAATCGGCGTTGAACGCCGTGCACACAAGCGGGTGCAGCTGGATCGCCTTGCCCTCGATCAGCACCGGCTCGAAGGCCTGGATGCCGAGGCGGTGCAGGGTCGGTGCGCGGTTCAGCAGCACCGGGTGCTCGCGGATGACCTCCTCGAGGATGTCCCACACCTCGGGGCCCTCGCGTTCCACCATGCGCTTGGCGGCCTTGATAGTGGTCGCCTCGCCGCGCAACTGCAGCTTCTGGAAGATGAACGGCTTGAACAGCTCCAGGGCCATCTTCTTCGGCAGCCCGCACTGGTGCAGGCGCAGCGTCGGACCGACCACGATGACCGAGCGGCCCGAATAATCGACGCGCTTTCCGAGCAGGTTCTGGCGGAACCGGCCCTGCTTGCCCTTGATCATGTCGGCGAGCGACTTGAGCGGGCGCTTGTTGGTACCGGTGATGGCGCGGCCGCGACGTCCGTTGTCGAGCAGCGCGTCCACCGACTCCTGCAGCATGCGCTTCTCGTTGCGCACGATGATGTCGGGCGCGTTGAGCTCGAGAAGCCGGCGCAGGCGGTTGTTGCGGTTGATTACCCGGCGGTAAAGATCGTTCAGGTCCGAGGTCGCAAACCGGCCGCCGTCGAGGGGGACGAGCGGCCTCAGGTCGGGCGGCAGCACCGGCAACACCGTGAGCACCATCCACTCGGGCTTGTTGCCCGACTCGATGAACGACTCGAGGAGCTTGAGGCGCTTGGAAAGCCGCTTGATCTTGGTCTCGGAGCTGGTGGCGCCGATGCCTTCGCGCACCAGCTCGACCTCAGCCTTGAGGTCGAGGCTCTTGAGCAGCTCGTGGATGGCTTCGGCACCCATGCGGGCGTCGAACTCGTCGCCGTGCTTCTCGATCGCGTCGAGGTAGGCCTCGTCCGAGAGCAGCTGGCCGCGCTGCATCGAGGTCATGCCGGGATCGATGACCACGAAGGCCTCGAAGTACAGCACGCGCTCGATCTCGCGCAGCGTCATGTCGAGCATCAGACCGATGCGACTGGGCAGCGACTTGAGGAACCAGATGTGCGCCGTCGGGCTCGCGAGATCGATGTGGCCCATGCGCTCGCGGCGCACCTTGGCCTGCGTGACCTCGACGCCGCACTTCTCGCAGACCACGCCGCGGTGCTTGAGTCGCTTGTACTTGCCGCAAAGGCACTCGTAGTCCTTGACCGGCCCGAAGATCTTGGCGCAGAACAGGCCGTCCCGCTCCGGCTTGAAGGTGCGGTAGTTGATGGTCTCGGGCTTCTTGACCTCGCCGAAAGACCACGACCGGATCATCTCGGGGGAGGCCAGGCCGATCCGGATCGAGTCGAAGTCCTCGATCGTCGGCGTCTGCTTGAACAACTTCAACAGGTCTTTCATTGCGTCACCCTGTTCGTCGCGGGCGTGTGGTGGGGCACCGGACTCATCGCCGTTCCTGCTCGAGCTCGATGTTGATGCCGAGCGAGCGGATTTCCTTGACGAGGACGTTGAAGGACTCCGGCATGCCGGCGTCCATCATGTGGTTGCCGTCCACGATGTTCTTGTACATCTTGGTACGGCCCGTCACGTCGTCCGACTTGACGGTCAGCATCTCCTGCAGCGTGTAGGAGGCGCCGTAGGCCTCGAGCGCCCACACCTCCATCTCGCCGAAGCGCTGACCGCCGAACTGCGCCTTGCCGCCGAGCGGCTGCTGCGTTACGAGGCTGTAAGGCCCCGTCGAGCGCGCGTGCATCTTGTCGTCCACCAGGTGGTTGAGCTTGAGCATGTACATGTAGCCCACGGTCACCGGACGCTCGAAGCGCTCGCCCGTGCGGCCGTCGTACAGCCACGTCTGACCGCTGTCGGGCAGGTCCGCCAGCCGCAGCATGTGCTTGATCTCCTTCTCGGTCGCTCCGTCGAACACCGGCGTCGCCATCGGCACGCCGTTGCGCAGGTTGCCCGCCAGGGAGAGGATCTCGCCGTCGTCGAACTGGCCGAGGTCCTCGGAACGGCCGCCGCTGCCGTTGTACACGGCTTCGAGGAACTTCCTCACTTCGGCGGCGCCCTGCGCCTCGTCGAGCATGCGCCCGATCTTGAGCCCGAGGCCCTTGGCCGCCCAGCCGAGGTGCGTCTCGAGGATCTGCCCGATGTTCATGCGCGAGGGCACGCCGAGCGGATTCAGCACGATGTCGACCGGCGTGCCGTCGGCGGCGAACGGCATGTCCTCGACCGGCACGATGGTCGAGATCACGCCCTTGTTGCCGTGCCGGCCGGCCATCTTGTCGCCCGGCTGCACGCGGCGCTTCACGGCGAGGTAGACCTTGACCATCTTGAGCACGCCGGGGGCGAGGTCGTCGCCCTGCGTGATCTTCTGGCGCTTCTCCTCGAGACGCCGCTCGAACTCCTTGCGCTGCGAGCGCATACGCTCGGCGGTGAGCTCGAGAGCGGCGTTCGAATCCTCGTCCTCGAGGCGAACCTCGAGCCAGTGCTCGCGGGGAATATCGGCCAGGTAGTCGGCCGTGACCTTCGAGCCGGCCTTGAGCTTGCGCGGACCGCCGGCGGCGACCTTGCCCACCAGCATGGTGTGCACGCGCGAGAAGAGGTCTTCCTCGAGGATGCGCTGCTGGTCGGCGAGGTCCTTGCGGACCTTCTCGATCTCGGATTTCTCGATCGACCGGGCGCGCGAGTCCTTCTCGACGCCGTCGCGCGTGAACACGCGCACGTCGATCACCGTGCCGTCCATGCCGGGCGGCACGCGCAGCGAGGTGTCCTTCACGTCGGAGGCCTTCTCGCCGAAGATCGCCCGCAGCAGCTTCTCCTCAGGCGTCAACTGCGTCTCCCCCTTCGGCGTGACCTTGCCCACGAGGATGTCGCCAGCCTTGACTTCGGCGCCGATGAAGGCGATGCCGGCCTCGTCGAGTTTGGCGAGCGCCGCCTCGCCGACGTTCGGGATGTCGGCGGTGATCTCCTCCGGCCCGAGCTTGGTGTCACGGGCGACGCAGGTGAGTTCCTCGATGTGGATCGTCGTGAAGCGGTCCTCCTGGACCACCCGCTCCGAGATCAGGATCGAGTCCTCGAAGTTGTAGCCGTTCCACGGCATGAACGCGACCAGCAGGTTCTGGCCGAGCGCGAGCTCGCCGAGGTCGGTCGAGGGCCCGTCCGCCAGCACGTCGCCGCGCGCGATGGCGTCGCCGGCCTTCACCAGCGGACGCTGGTTGATGCAGGTGTTCTGGTTCGAGCGCGTGTACTTGGTGAGGTTGTAGATGTCGACGCCCGCCTCGCCGGCGGTCGTCTCCGCGTCATTCACGCGCACCACGATGCGCGAGGCGTCGACGGAGTCGACCACACCGCCGCGGCGCGCCACTACGGTGACTCCCGAGTCGATCGCGACGGGGCGCTCCATGCCCGTGCCCACGAGCGGGGTCTCGGAGCGCAGGGTCGGCACGGCCTGGCGCTGCATGTTCGAGCCCATCAACGCGCGGTTCGCGTCGTCGTGCTCGAGGAACGGGATGAGCGACGCGGCGACAGACACGATCTGCTTCGGCGACACGTCCATGAACTGGATCTTGTCGCGCGTGGAGAGCATGAACTCGTTCTGGTAGCGGGACGAGACGAGATCGTCTGTGAAGCTTCCCTTGGCGTCCAGCGTGGCATTGGCCTGCGCGATGACGAACTGCGCCTCGTCGATCGCCGAGAGGTACTCGATCTGGTCGGTGACGGCGCCGTTCTCGACCTTCCGGTACGGTGTCTCGAGAAAGCCGTAGTCGTTGGTTCGGGCGTAGACCGCAAGCGAGTTGATCAGACCGATGTTCGGGCCTTCGGGCGTTTCGATCGGACAGACGCGGCCGTAGTGAGTGGGGTGAACGTCGCGCACCTCGAAGCCGGCGCGTTCACGCGTTAGGCCGCCCGGGCCGAGTGCGGAGACACGCCGCTTGTGCGTGACCTCGGAGAGCGGGTTGTTCTGGTCCATGAACTGCGAGAGCTGCGAGGACCCGAAGAACTCTTTCACCGCCGCCGCCACAGGCTTGGCGTTGATCATGTCCTGCGGCATGAGGCCTTCGCTCTCGGCGATGGTGAGCCGCTCCTTTACGGCGCGCTCGACCCGGACCAGGCCCACGCGGAAGGCGTTCTCCGCCATCTCGCCGACGCTGCGGACGCGACGGTTGCCGAGGTGGTCGATGTCGTCCACCGTGCCGTTGCCGTTACGGATGTCGATCAGCGTGCGGAGTACGTCGATGACGTCTGATGTCTCGCCGCGGTTCTCGACCAGGGCCTTGGCGAAGTCGTCGCCGCGGCGGCCGAAGTGCAGCGAGTCGTAGAGAATTCCCGGGCCCTTGACTTCGCTGCGGCCGACGCGCCGGTTGAACTTCATGCGGCCGACGGCCGAAAGGTCGTAGCGCTCGGGGTTGAAGAACAGGTTCTGGAACAGGTTCTCCGCAGCGTCGCGGGTCGGCGGCTCGCCAGGGCGCATCATGCGGTAGATCTCGACCAGCGCCTCCATGCGGTTCTTGGTCGGGTCGATGCGCAGCGTGTCGGAGATGAACGGACCGCGATCGAGGTCGTTCACGAACAGCACGCGGATCTCGGGGATGCCGGCCTGCACGAGCTTGGCGACGGTCGCGGCGGCGAGCATCTCGTTCGCCTTGACGAGGATCTCGCCGGTCTCGGTGTTGACCACGTCGTGCGCGAGGACCTTGCCGACGAGGTAGTCGGCCGGCACGGGCAGGCGGTCCACGCCCGCGTCCTCGAGCTGGCGGACGTGGCGCGCCGTGATGCGACGGCCTTCCTCGACGATCACCTTGTCGCCGACGCGGATCTCGAAGCTCGCCGTCTCGCCACGAAGCCGGCTCGGCACCAGGCCGAGCTCGACGCCCTCGGACGAGAGGTAGAACGTGTTCTTCTCGAAGAACAGGTCGAGCATCTGCTCGTCGCTGTAGCCGAGCGCGCGCAGCAGGATCGTGACCGGGAGCTTGCGGCGCCGGTCGATGCGCGCGAAGACGCAGTCCTTGGCGTCGAATTCGAAGTCGAGCCATGAGCCGCGGTAGGGAATGACGCGCGCGGAGAAGAGAAGCTTTCCGGAGCTGTGCGTCTTGCCGCGGTCGTGGTCGAAGAACACGCCGGGGCTGCGGTGCAGCTGGGAGACGATCACTCGCTCGGTGCCGTTCACGACGAAGGTGCCGTTGTCGGTCATGAGCGGCAGTTCGCCGAGGTAGACTTCCTGCTCGCGGATGTCCTTGACCGGCTTCTTGGCGCCGGGCGCGTCCTTGTCGAGCACCACCAGGCGGACCTTCACGCGCATCGGCGCGGCGAAGGTCAGGCCCCGGAGCTGGCACTCCTTGACGTCGAACACCGGCTCGCCGAGCCGGTAGCTCACATACTCGAGGATCGCGTTGCCGGAGTAGCTGACGATCGGGAACACGCTGCGGAACGCGGCGTGCAGGCCGATCTCCTCGCGGTTGTGCTCGGAGGCGTCGGCCTGCAGGAACTTCCGGTAGGAATCGAGCTGGATGGCGAGCAGGTAGGGCACCTCGAGGATGCTCGACCGCTTGCCGAAATCCTTGCGGATGCGCTTCTTGTCGGTGAAGGAATATGCCATTGCGATCACCCTCTCATGGCCGACTTTGCGGCCCGGTCAGCTCGACGCCTGGAAACTGGGAACGGACGAGCCGGCCGGCGGGCAATCCCGCCAGCCGCCTCGTCTTGCAACGGGCCTGAAAGCCCGAGCATCGCGATTACTTGATCTCCGCAGCCGCGCCGGCCTCTTCGAGCTTCTTCTTGAGCGCGTCTGCATCGGCCTTCGGGATGCTTTCCTTGACCAGCGACGGCACGCCTTCGACGAGGTCCTTCGCTTCCTTGAGGCCGAGGCCGGTGATCTCGCGGATCACCTTGATGACGCCGACCTTGTTGGCGCCGAAGCTCGTCATGGTGACCGTGAACTCGGTCTGCTCCTCGACGACCGGCGCCGCTGCGGCCGCGCCGCCGGCAACCATCGCGACCGGGGCCGCGGCGGTGACGCCGAACTTGTCTTCCATCATCTTCACGAGATCGACGATCTCCATCACCGTCATGTTGGAGATTGCGTCGAGGATCTCTTCCTTGCTGGCAGCCATTGTCTTGACTCCTGAATAAAGTTTGATTGGTACCCGATGTCGTATCCGGCCGTCGCTCTACGCGGCAGCCTGCTTCTGGTCCTTGACCGCGGCGATCGTCCGCACGAGCTTCGCATGAGGCTCGGCGAGCGTGCGCACGAACTTGCCGATGGGCGCCTTGATCACACCCATGAACTGCGCGATCGCCTGATCGCGCGTCGGCAGGCTCGCGACCTTCTCCAGGTCTTCGCCCGGAAACACGCTCCCGCCGAGCGACACGAGCGTCGGCACGAGCTTGTTGTGGTCCTTGGCGAATCCCTTGATGAGCCGCGCGGCCGCGCCCGGGTCGTCCACGGAGAAGGCAAGGATCAGCGGGCCCTTGAGCTTCGCGCCGACGCACTCGAATTGAGTGCCTGCGACCGCCCGGCGGGCAAGCGTGTTCTTCACCACTCTCATGTAGACGCTGGAGGCGCGTGCCTTGGCGCGCAGGTCCGTGAGCTGCGCCACCGAAAGCCCCCGGTATTCCGCGGCGACGACGGAATGCGCGCGGGCCGCAACCTCGTTCACCTCGGCGACCAGCGCCTTCTTGTCATCCAGTCTGAGCGCCATGTATTCCTCCTGGCCTGAAGATCTTCGAAACCAAACGCCCTTCCGTGAGCGTTCACCCCTTTAGAGGGCGGGACCTTAAGGCAGTGAGACACTGACTCGGGTACCACCATCTGCGCAGGCGACCATTAAGGGGAGCGCCTCCCCGCCTGCGGTCTTCGATGATGACCGGCCCCGGCTGACTGCCGCCTCGCGGCGGCCTTCGGCCCGAAACCGGCCCTGCATCAAATCGTTGAACGGCCCCGCGCTCAGGCGCCGAGGCTCGACAAATCCACCGGCACGCCGGGTCCCATGGTCGAGGACACTGCGACGCGCTTCATGTAGACGCCCTTGGCGGCAGCAGGCTTGGCCTTGTGAAGGTCTGCCAGCAGCGCCTGCAGGTTCTCCCGCAGCGCCGTCACCTCGAAGCTCGCCTTGCCGAGCGTGCAGTGCAGCACGCCCGCCTTGTCGGCGCGGAAGCGCACCTGGCCGGCCTTGGCGTTGCGCACGGCACCCGCGACGTCCGGCGTGACCGTGCCGACCTTGGGGTTCGGCATCAGGCCGCGCGGACCGAGGATCTGGCCGAGCTGGCCGACCACGCGCATCGCATCGGGGCTCGCGACCACCACGTCGAAGTTGAGTTCGCCCGCCTTGACCTTCTCGGCAAGGTCCTCGAGGCCGACGATGTCCGCGCCCGCCTCGCGGGCTGCGTCCGCGTTCTTGCCCGAAGTGAACACGGCTACGCGCACCGACTTGCCCGTGCCGTGCGGCAGCACGGTCGAGCCGCGCACCTGCTGGTCGGACTTCGTGGGATCGATGCCGAGATTCACGGCCACGTCGACGCTCTCGTCGAACTTGGCAGTGGCGAACTGCTTGACGAGCGCGAGCGCCTCGTCGATCGGGAACTGCTTGCCCGGCGCGATCTTTTCGGCCCAGGGCTTCATGCGTTTTGCGACGGCACCCATGTCACACCCCCTCCACGTCGACGCCCATGCTGCGGGCGCTGCCCGCGATCGTCCGCACGGCTGCATCGAGGTCGGCGGCCGTCAGGTCCGGCGTCTTGGTCTTCGCGATCTCCTCGAGCTGGGCGCGCGTGATGCGTCCCACCTTGGCGGTGTTCGGCGTGCCGCTGCCCTTCTCGAGGCCGAGCGACTTGCGGATCAGCACGGACGCCGGCGGCGTCTTCATGATGAAGGTGAAGCTGCGATCGCTGTACACCGTGATCACCACGGGGATCGGCAGTCCCTTCTCGAGCTGCTGGGTCTGCGCGTTGAACTGCTTGCAGAACTCCATGATGTTGACGCCCTGCTGGCCGAGCGCCGGCCCGATCGGCGGGCTCGGGTTGGCCTGGCCGGCCGGCACCTGCAGCTTGACGTAACCGTTTACTTTCTTAGCCATCTGTCACCTCTGTTGGGTCCAAGCGCCCCGAAAGGCTCCCCGTTGGGTCAGGCCTTCTCGACCTGGCCGAAATCGAGCTCCACGGGCGTCGAGCGCCCGAGGATCTGCACCGCCACCTGCAGGCGGCTCTTCTCGTAGTTCACCGACTCGACCACGCCGCTGAAGTCGTTGAACGGACCATCCACCACGCGCACCACCTCGCCGGGCTCAAACAGCACTTTCGGCCGCGGCTTCTCGGCGCCTTCCTCGACGCGGCGCAGGATCGCGTTGGCCTCGCGCTCCGTGATGGGCGCGGGCTTCTCCGGCGTGCCGCCGATGAAGCCGAGCACCTTCGCGGTCTCCCGCACCAGGTGCCAGGTGTCCTCGTTCATCTCCATCTGCACGAGCACATAGCCCGGGAAGAACTTGCGCTCGCTGCGGCGGCGCTGCCCGTCCCGCATCTCCACGACTTCCTCGGTGGGCACGAGGATCTCGCCGAACTTGTCCTCGAGGCCCTTGAGCTTGATGCGGTCCTTGAGCGACTCGGACACCTTGTGCTCGAAGTTCGAGTACGCGTGAACAACGTACCATCGCAGCGCCACGGTCAGGCTCCCCGCCCGGCGAGCGCGGCGGTGATGGCGCCGAGCACCCAGTCCAGGATCCAGAAGAAGATGCCCATCGCCAGCACGGCGACGAACACCACCAGCGTGGTCTGCAGCGTCTCCTGGCGGGTAGGCCAGACGACCTTGCGCAGTTCGACGCGCGATCCCTGCACGAAGTCCCAGAACGTGCGCCCCTGCATCGACTGCAGGGCCACGGCAATTCCGGCGCCCAGCGAGGCGAGCACGATCACCCACCGCAGCGCGAGCGGGTAGCTCGTCAGCAGGTAGAACGCGGCGATGCCGCCGACGAGGATCGCGACGGCCGCCGCCAGCTTCACGGTGTCGAGCGCGCTGGGGCTCGATTCAACCTTCTGGGTCATGTATGCCTGCCGGGATGCTGCCCGGGGTCAGCCGCCACGGGGTCCGTCCACGCGCTCCGAATGGCAGGCCAGGAGGGAATCGAACCCCCAACCTGCGGTTTTGGAGACCGCCGCTCTGCCAATTGAGCTACTGGCCTGCGCGCGAAACGAACCGCCGTGCGGCACCCGGGCCGCTGGTTACTTGAGTATCTTCGACACAACGCCCGCGCCGACCGTGCGTCCGCCCTCGCGGATCGCAAAGCGCAGGCCCTCTTCCATCGCGATCGGGCTGATCAGCTCGATCGTCATCTTGATGTTGTCGCCCGGCATCACCATCTCGACGCCCTCGGGCAACTCCACCGAACCGGTCACGTCCGTCGTGCGGAAGTAAAACTGCGGACGATACCCCTTGAAGAACGGCGTGTGACGCCCGCCCTCCTCCTTCGTCAGCACGTACACCTCGCCCTCGAACTTCGTGTGCGGCGTGATCGAACCGGGCTTCGCCAGAACCTGGCCGCGCTCGACTTCCTCGCGCTTCGTGCCGCGCAGCAGCACGCCCACGTTGTCGCCCGCCTGACCCTGGTCGAGCAGCTTCCTGAACATCTCCACGCCCGTGCAGGTCGTCTTCACCGTCGGGCGAAGACCCACGATCTCCACCTCGTCGTTCACCTTCACGATGCCCCGCTCGATGCGACCGGTCACAACCGTGCCGCGGCCCGAGATCGAGAACACGTCCTCCACCGGCATCAGAAACGCCCCGTCCACCGCGCGCTCCGGCACCGGAATGTAACGGTCCATCTCGTCGACCAGCTTCACCACCGAGGGAATGCCAATCTCGCTCGTGTCGCCCTCCAGCGCCTTCAGCGCCGAGCCCTTCACGATCGGCGTGTCGTCGCCCGGGAACTCGTACTTGGAGAGCAGCTCGCGCACCTCCATCTCCACCAGCTCCAGCAACTCCGCATCGTCCACCATGTCCGCCTTGTTCAGGTACACCACGATGTACGGAACGCCCACCTGGCGCGCCAGCAGAATGTGCTCGCGCGTCTGCGGCATCGGACCGTCGGCCGCCGACACCACCAGGATCGCACCGTCCATCTGCGCCGCGCCCGTGATCATGTTCTTCACGTAGTCGGCGTGCCCGGGGCAGTCAACGTGCGCGTAGTGCCGCTGCGGGCTCTGGTACTCGACGTGCGCCGTCGAAATCGTGATCCCGCGCGCCTTCTCCTCCGGCGCCTTGTCAATCTGATCGTAGGCCATGAACGCGCCGCCGTGCGTCTCCGCCATCACCTTCGTCAGCGCCGCCGTCAGCGTCGTCTTGCCATGGTCAACGTGACCAATCGTCCCCACGTTTACGTGCGGCTTCGTACGCGCGAATTTTTCCTTAGCCACGACCCTTACCTCTGAAAATCTAGTGACTTGAACCTGGAGCCCACGACCGGAATCGAACCGGTGACCTCGTCCTTACCAAGGACGTGCTCTACCGACTGAGCTACGTGGGCCGCCGAACCGTCTGCCGCCTTCCCGGCACCGCCCGGATTGGAGCGGGTGATGGGAATCGAACCCACGCCATCAGCTTGGAAGGCTGAGGTTCTACCATTGAACTACACCCGCCACGCTTCCCGGCCGCGACCGCGAGCCCTGCCCACCGACCGCCGCCCCATCGCACTGGCCATCCGCGCCGGCCCGTCGGGCTGGCCTGGTGGAGGGGGTAGGATTCGAACCTACGAAGGCATGAGCCGGCAGATTTACAGTCTGCTCCCGTTGGCCGCTTGGGTACCCCTCCGCGGACAGAGAGCCGCGTATTCTCGTCGGCGACCGGCCTCGTGTCAATGCGAGGTGCCGGGCGCTGGCTGGTACCCGGCGATATCGACGATCTCCACCTGCCCCGGGTCGAGCGCCCGGCCGAGAAACGTACCGCCGACGCGCGCGAAGCGTGCGGCTCCATCGGTGGCGAGCAGGGTGAGCGCGCCGCCGCCGCTCCCGGCCGGGCGAATCAGCCCTCGCTCGCCCAGCACCCCGACCAAGGCCGCCGCCGTGGCTGCCGCGGAGTCCACGATCGTCACCTGCGGTCCCAGCACAGCCTCGAGGGTCGGCGCGACCACCGGAAAGTGCGTGCAGCCAAGCACCAGCGTGTCCGGCCGTGTCTCCGCCGCGACGGCGCCGAACAGGTCGTCGAGGTAGCGGTGAGCTACTGCCTCGACAATGGGACCGTCGGTCCAGCCCTCCTCGGCCAGCGCCACGAACAGCGGGCAGGCACGAGAGGTCACCACGGCCGCTGGCAGCCGGCGTGCGATGGCGCGCTGGTAGGCGCCGCCGCGCACGGTGCTCTCTGTCGCGATTACGGCGATGCGCCCCGAGCGCGTCGCCCGGCAGGCGGCGGCCGCGCCCGGCTCGAGCACGCCCAGCACCGGCACGGGCGCGAAGGCTGCGGCGAGCGACTCGACTGCCACCGCCGAGGCGGTGTTGCAAGCGACGACCAGGCACTTCACGTCGCGCGCCTTGAGCAGGCCCGCAGCCTGCAGGGAATAGCGGCGGATCGATTCCGGGCTCTTCGTGCCGTACGGCAGTCGCGCGGTGTCGCCGAGGTACACGAAATCCTCCTCCGGCAGGACACCCGCCAGCTCGCGCAGGACGGTCAGCCCGCCAACCCCGGAATCGAATACCCCCACGGGCGCGCGCGAGTCGCGCGAATGATCTGTCGGCACAATGCACACCGCAGCGGAATCGGGCGCGGAGGATAGCGCAGGGCGCCTCGGATCGCGCCCTGCCGGCGCAAGGCGGCGCGGCGCGACATAACGGGCCGGCATTTTCTTCACGCTCTTCCCTGTGTGCCGCCGACGTGCATAATTCACCTGCCCGCCAGCGAGTACGCAAAACGACAAGAGAAGCTCGTCCCGTGGAAAGAAGACTCACGACCCGACACCGCGCCCGCACCACCGTCTACCTGCTGCTGCCCGGCCGGCATCGCCGCCTGTGCCGCGCGAGCAACCTGAGCGCGAGCGGCGTGTTCGTCGAGACATGCGACCTCGGGCTGCGCCGCGGGCAAACCGTCGAGCTGGCCTTTGCCATCAGCCTCGGCACCATCACCAAGCTTCACCGGCGCACGGCAGTGGTGGCACACATTTCGCGCGGCGGCACCGGCCTGCGCATGGAAGGCCACGGCGCCTGAGAGCGCCCGCCCTGCGCCGGTCCCTCCGGCGCGATCAGCCTTGATTTTCTAGGGGATTCTGCGAATGCCCGCCCCCCGCCGCGACCCGTATGTTGGCCGTGGCAAGCGGGAGGCCGCATGGAGAAACGCTCACCCGATTCGGAGGTCGCGCAAGCGATCAACCGGGTACTTGCGGCCGAGCGGGAGGCCGCCGGCGCGATCGAGGCTGCGCGGCTCGAGGCAGAGGCGCTGATCGAAGCGGCGCGGGCGGAGCGACGGCGTCTGCTCGAGCGCGCGCGCCAGCGTGCCGCGCGGCTCCATGCCGCCGCGCAGTCCCGCCTCGAGCGCGCCCTGGTCCGCCTCGACCTCGGCACCGCCGCGCCGGAGCTGGACAGCGGCACCCTGCACGACCTTACCCAGCAGGCGGTCGGAAGGCTCGCGAGGCGACTCACGGCGGCCGGCCATGAGCCGGGCTGACCTGTCATTCGCGTACGCCCAGGCGCGGCTGCAGGCACGCTTCGGTGCGCGTCCGGTTGACGCCGACTGGCAGCAGATCGAAGCGACGCGCGACCTCGGCGCCGTGCTGCAGATCCTGCGCAGTGGGCCGCTCGCCGGCTGGACCGGCCGGCTTCCAGCGCGGCCGGGTCTGCACGAAATGGAACGCCGGCTGCGGGAGGAATGGCTGCGGGCCGTGGACGAGGTGGCAGCCTGGCAGCCCGAGCACTGGCGCGAGGCCACGCGCTGGATGCGGTGGATCACGTACCTGCCTTCGCTGCAGAAGCTCGCGCGCGGCGGCCGCGCACCGGCTTGGATGCGTGCCGACCCGGTGCTCGGCCCGATCGTGGCGCGCGAGCCGGTCGAGCGCGGGCCAGCGCTGTCGGGAACCCCCCTCGCGCCGCTCGCCGCCGGCTTCGACGCGCCTCCGGACATCGCCGGCGCCTGGGCCCGTCACTGGCAGACGCTCTGGCCCGGTGGCAGGGCGGCGAGCACGCCGCTGCGGAAACTGCTGGCCGCCGTCCGCGAGCACCGGACGCGCCTGGCCGAAGCGCCGCCGGGGGCGACGTCGCGTGACGCGATCCAGTCGCTCGAGCGGCGTCTGCAGGTGATGTTTCGCAGGCACCCATTGTCCGCAGTGGCGACCGCCGCATTCGTCTGCCTGATGATGCTGGACCTGCAGCGCTTGCGCGGCATGCTGGCCGTGCGCTCAATGCGCGATGCACCGGTGGCGGCGCCGTGACCCTCCGACCAGTCCCTGCGAACTGGTTCGAACTGCTCACCTCGCGCGAGGAGCTCGGCGCGGCGCTCGACTGCCTCGCTGCGACCGGCTCGATCCAACTGCAGGCCCACAGCCAGGCGGAGCAGCGCCTCGCGCTGCCCGACCTGCGCACCACCCTCGCGGAGTACGAGACGCTTGCCAGGCGCTACGGCCACTTCTGGCCGCGCGCCGAGGCTTGCCGGCCCGGCCCGACCCACGCGCTGCTCGAGGCGCCGGGTCAGGCACTGGAGACCGTGCGCGCCTGGGCTGCCGCGGCTGACCCGCTGATCGCCGAGCTCGAGACGCTCGCCCAGTCCGCCGAGGACACGCAGTTGCTCTGGGAGCTGCAGGCGCGCTCGGGCGACGCGCTCGCGCGCCTCGACCAGCTTGCGCGCGCAGGCCCGGTGCTTGCAGGCCGCGTGTACCTGCTCGCCGACGGCGGGCTGCCCCAGGCGCTGCCGACCAACGTGCTGCTGCAGCGCGTGCCATACGACGAGCGGCTGTTCCTGCTGGCCGTGGGACCCGCCGAGGACATCGCAACGCTCGACCAGGCGCTGGCTGCACGCAAGGCGCGGGCTATCGCGCTGCCGGACGACCTGCCTGCCGAGCCGTCCGCCATGGCGCGCCAACTCGAGTCGAAGCGTGCCGCGATCGCGACGCGGGAGCAGGCCGCGCGGGCCGAACTCGAGGCGCTGGGTCGGGAGCACGGGGTCGCGCCTGCCCTCGGCCAGCTGGCGCTCGCGGCATGGCTGGTGACGCACGTGCCCGAGCTGCCGGTCACCGAGCATTTCGGTTGGATCACCGGCTGGTGCGCCGACCAGGACGACGCGCGCCTGCGGGTTGCGCTCGACGGGCGTGACCTGCA
This sequence comes from uncultured Gammaproteobacteria bacterium, assembly GCA_963712815.1. Lineage (GTDB taxonomy): Bacteria > Pseudomonadota > Gammaproteobacteria > Steroidobacterales > Steroidobacteraceae > RPQJ01. Next base: position 52,536 of record CAVQJL010000009.1, on the reverse strand, counting down.
CTACCTGCTGCGCTTCACGCCGGCACCCGCGGATGCCGTGCCGCCGACGGTGCTGCACAACCCCGCCTGGGCGAGGCCGTTCGAGGTGTTTGGCAAGCTGATGGGCGTGCCGGACACGCGCGAGGCGGACCCGAGCATCGTGCTCGCGCTCGTCGCGCCGCTGATGTTCGGCTTCATGTTCGGCGACGTCGTGCAGGGCCTGATCGTCGCCGTCATCGGCTTCGTGCTGCGCAATCGCCTGCCGGCGCTGCGGTTGCTGATGCCGGGCGGCATCGTGGCGATCGCCTTCGGCTTCGCCTTCGGCAGCGTGTTCGCACGCGAGGACGTCATCCCGGCGCTGTGGCTGCACCCGCTCTCCGAGCCGCTCACGGTCCTCGGCACCGCGCTCGGCTTCGGCATCCTCGTGATGCTGGCGGGCCTGCTGCTCAACGCGCTGCAATTCCAATGGCGCGGCGAGTTTGGACGCTGGCTCGCGACCGACGCGGGGCTGCTGGTCGCCTACCTCGGCATCGTCGGCACCGTCTTCGATGCGAGGCTGCTGTGGGCACTGCCAGCGGGATTCGCGTGGTCACTCGCGGGCAGCGCACTGCTCGCACCGCAGGATCGTCTGGGCGCGCTCGGGCAGGCAGCCGGCGAGGCCGTGGAGCGCCTGCTGCAGCTCGGCGTGAACACCGTGTCGTTCGTGCGCGTGGGCGCGTTCGCGCTCGCCCATGCCGGGCTCTCGACCGCCGTGGTCGGGATTGCCGAGGCCGCGGGTGCCGCCTACTGGCCGGTGCTCGTGATCGGCAACGCCGCCATCATCGCCCTCGAGGGCCTCGTCGTCGGGATCCAGACCACGCGCCTGATCCTGTTCGAGTTCTTCATCCGCTTCCTCACGGCACGCGGCCGCCCCTTCGAGCCGCTGCCGCTGCCTCCCGCCGAACCCCTCCCCCGGAGCAAGCCATGAAATCCCCGACCCGCTGGATGATTGCAATCGCCGTCCTCACGCTGGCCACCGGCGCCGTGGCCACCCTGGCACTGCTCGCCGCGGGACCGGCGTTCGCCGCCGAGGCAACGGCGGTGCCGGTGGACCCGAGCGTGCTGCGCTGGGGTTTCACCGCGGCGGCGGCCTCGGCGGGCCTCGCCGCGCTCGGCGCCGGCTACGCGGTCGCCCAGGTGGGCACGGCCGCGCTCGGCGCACTGGCCGAGAAGCCCGACCTGTTCGGCCGGGTGTTGGTGATGGTAGGCCTCGCCGAGGGCATCGCCATCTACGGGCTGATCGTGTCGATCCTGATCCTCAACCGCCTGGGCTGACGTGGCACGCATCTACTACATCGGCGACGAGGCCACGGCGGCGGGTTACCGACTCGCCGGCGCGGAGGTGCGCGTGCCGACGGCCGAGGACGCGACGGAGGTCTTCCGCCGCGCCCATGCCGCGGACACCGATCTGGTCCTGCTCTCGGCCGAGTTCGCCGTCGCGCTGCCGCCCGAGGAACTCGAGGCCGCCGTGCAGGGCGAGCGGCCCCTGGTCGCGATCGTTCCGGACGCGCACGGCCGGCACGCGCCGCCCGACGTCGCGCGCGACGTACGCCTCGCACTGGGAATCGAGCCATGAGCATCCCCGAAGGCATCGTGCAGGCACAGATGGAGTCACTGCTGCGGCGGGTGGCCCGCGAGCAGGAGATGCTGTCGCGACGGGCCCGCGATGCCGCCGAGGAACAGTCCCGCAGCATCGTGGCGCGGGCCCGGGAGGAGGCACGGGCGCGGACCCGGCTGGCGGCTGAGGAAGCGCGCCAGTCCGTGGAGCGCGCCCTCGCGGATCGCCGCGCAGCGCTCGAGACCGCCGCAAGGCAACGCGAGCAGTCGCTGCTGCGGGAGATCATGGACACGGCATGGGAGGCGCTGCCCGGGGCGCTGGCCGAAAATTGGCAGGAGCCGTCCCGGTGCCGTGAGTGGTGCGAAACGGCGTGTGCCCTCGCGCGCCGTATCGTGATGGGGAGCGGGCCGTTCACGATCGAGTTCGACGCGGCCGCGTCGCCCGAGCAGGGAGATTTCCTGCGGCAATGCCTGCCGGACGGCGACCAGCCGCCCACGATCCGCCCGGTGACGGGGCTCGGGCCCGGGCTGCGCATCCGGCGCGGGCTCGCCTGCGTGGACGCGACCGTGCCCGGGCTGCTTGCATCGCGCGAGCGGGTGGAGGCGGAACTGCTCGCCGAACTCGACGCCCTGCGCGAGCAGGCCGGGAGGGTCTCCACGTGAGCCAGGCGGTGATCAGCTGGATCGGCGGGCCCGTGCTGCGCGCGCGGATGAAGGGTCCTTTCACCGTGTACGAGGCCGTGTCGGTCGGACCGCGCCAACTGCTCGGCGAGGTGATCCAGCTCAAGGGCGAGGAGCTCGTCGCGCAGGTGTACGAGGACACGACCGGCCTCGAGCCGGGGGTCACCGTCGAAGGCAGCGGCCGCGCGCTGTCGGTGCAGCTCGGGCCTGGACTGCTCGGCGGCATCTTCGACGGGCTGCTGCGGCCGTTGACCGGCGGCGACGACTTCCAGGTCCGGGCCGGGCTCGGCGCCGGCATCGTGGGGCGATTCCCTTTCGAGCCGCAGGCCACGCCCGGCAGCGAGATCGAGGCCGGCGCGGTGATCGGGTCAGTCACCGCTGCGCGCGCGCAGTCCGTCCTCGTGCCACCCGGCCTCAAAGGCCGCCTCGAGTGGCTCGCGGCCGAGGGCGAATACGCAGAGGACGAGCCGGTCGCGCGGCTCGTGACGGCCGACGGCACGCAGCACGAGATCGCGATGCGCCACCCCTGGCCGGTGCGCACGCCGCGTCCGGTGCGCGCCCGCCTGCCCGCCAGCGGACCGATGATCACCGGGCAGCGCATCCTCGACACGCTGTTCCCGGTGGCACGCGGCAGCCGGGCGGCGCTGCCCGGCGGGTTCGGCACCGGCAAGACCGTGCTGCAGGAGGCGCTCGCCAAATGGTGCGACGCCGACGTGATCGTGTACGTGGGCTGCGGCGAGCGCGGCAACGAGATGGCCGAGGTGCTCGACGAGTTCCCGAGCCTGGAGGACCCGCGCACCGGCCGGCCGCTGGCCGAGCGCACCGTCATCATCGCCAACACCTCGAACATGCCGGTCGCGGCGCGCGAGGCGAGCATCTACACGGCGATCTCGGTGGCCGAGTACTTCCGCGACCAGGGACTGCACGTCGCGCTGATGGCCGACTCCACGAGCCGCTGGGCCGAGGCGCTGCGCGAGGTGTCTGGACGACTCGGCGAGCTGCCCGGCGAGGCAGGCTACCCCGCGTACCTCAGTTCGCGCCTCGCCGAGTTCTACGAGCGCGCCGCGCGCGTCACGACCCTCGCCGGGCAGGAAGGCTCGGTCACGATCATCGGCGCGGTGAGCCCGCCGGCGGGCGACTTCTCCGAGCCCGTCACGCTGCACACCAAGCGCTACGTGCGCTGCTTCTGGGCACTCGACCGGCAGCGCGCGCAGGCGCGGTTCTACCCGGCGATCCACCCGCTGCAGTCCTACAGCGCGGACGCGGACGCGCTGGCCGAGTGGTGGAAGCGCTCCGGCAACCCCGACTGGCTCGCGCAGCGCCAGCGCGTGCTCGAGCTCCTCGAGCAACAGGCGCACCTCGAGCGCATGGCGCGCATCGTCGGGCGCGACGCGCTGCCCGCGCTGCAGCAGCTCAAGCTGCTGTGCGCGGACCTCGTCAACGACGGCTTCCTGCGCCAGTCGTCCTTCTCGAAGGTGGACCGTTACTGCTCGCCGGGGCGGCAAGCGGCGATGATCTCGATCCTGCTCGCCTACATGGACCGTGCGGAGGCCGCCGTACAGGCGGGGGTGGCCCCGTCCCGGCTCGCCGAGATGCCGATCGTCCGGCAGCTGCAGCGACTCGGCGAGGAATTCGGCGAGGGCGACCTGCGCAAGCTCGCGCAGCTGCCACGCCAGCTCGACTACGAGTTCGACGCCCTGCACACGGTGACCGGCCATGTTCGCTGACCTGCTGCTCGAAGGCGCCGTGACCCGCATCGAGGGCCCGCTGCTGTTCGCGAAGCGCGCGGCCCGCGTCGGCCTCAATTCCGCCGTCGAGGTCGTCGGCAGCGACGGCGGCCTGCGCCTCGGGCGCATCGCGGCCCTCGACGACGACTCCATGGTGATCGAGGTGCTGCAGTCGACGGCCGGCCTCGGCCTCGGGGGCACGCGCGTGCGCCTGCGCGCGGAGCCGCTGCTGTTCGGCGTCGGCCCCAACCTGCTCGGGCGCATCTTCGACAGCATCGGTCGGCCGATCGACGGCGGCCCGCCGGTCGCGGCGCGCGCGCGCATGCGCATCGAGGGGCTCGCGATCAACCCGTCGTGGCGCGCCCTGCCGCGCGACTTCATCGAGACCGGCGTGTCCACCATCGACCTGCTGAACAGCCTGGTGCGCGGGCAGAAGCTGCCGCTGTTCTCGGCGGGCGGCCTGCCCCACGACCGGCTCGCGACCCAGATCGCGCAGCGTGCGCGGTTGCGCGGCGGCAAGAGCGAGCAGTTCGCCGTGGTGTTCGCCGGCATGGGCGTGCCCCACGACACCGCCGAGCAGTTTCGCAGCGCCATGGAGCAGAGCGGCGCGCTCGGCCATACCGTGCTGTTCCTGAACCTCGCCGACGAGCCCGGCATGCAGCGGCTGCTCACGCCGCGCTACGCGCTCACCGCGGCGGAGTACCTCGCGTTCGTCGAGGGCCGCCACGTGCTCGTGATCCTCACCGACATGACCAACTACTGCGAGGCGCTGCGCGAGGTCTCCGCGAGCCACGGCGAGATCCCGGGACGCAAGGGCTACCCGGGCTACATGTACTCGGACCTCGCCTCGCTCTACGAGCGCGCCGGCTGCATCCGCGGCAAGCCGGGCACGCTCACGCAGCTGCCGATCCTCACCATGCCCGGCGACGACATCGGCCACCCGATCCCCGATCTCACCGGCTACATCACCGAGGGCCAGATCGTGCTCGACCGCGAGCTCGACCGCCGCGGCATCTATCCGCCGGTCAAGGTGCTGCCGAGCCTGTCGCGGCTGATGGACTCCGGCATCGGCGAGGGCTACACGGACGCCGACCACCCGGCGCTCGCGCACCAGCTGTTCGCGGCCTATGCGCGCGCGATGCGCGTGCGCACGCTCGCGAGCGTGATGGGCGAACAGGGCCTGCCGGAGGCCGACCGCAGGTTCCTCGAGTTTGGCGATCGCTTCGAGGACCAGTTCGTCAAGCAGTCGGCCTCCCGAACGCTCGAGGAGAGCATGACTACGGGCTGGAGCGTGCTGCGCGGCCTGCCGCACAACGAGCTCGCGCGGCTCTCGGACGCCCAGATCAAGCGCCATCTCGAGGAGCCGGCCCGTGCCTGAGGCCGGCGGCGGCGAAGTCCTCGCGACCCGCGTCGCGTTCCTCGAGCTCAAGGACGAGCGGCGCCTGGTGCAGGAAGGCTACGAGCTGCTCGACGAGAAGCGCGTGCTGCTCGCCGCCGAGATCATGCGGCAGCTGCGGCACTACGGCGCGCTGCGCACCGAGATCGCCGGCCTCGAGGCGGCCGCGCTCGAGGCCCTCGAGGCCGCGGTCGGCATGCACGGTTTCGACAAGCTCACCGTCGAGCCTAAGCTCGATTTCGGTCCCGCGCTGCTCGGGGTCCACGAGCAGTCGTTCCTGGGCCTGCGGCTGGTTGAGGCCGCGCTCGAGGAGCACGCACCGCCGGCCGACTGTGCGGTGCAGGCCGCCACGCCGGAGGCGCGCGACTGCGCGCAGGCGTTCCGGCGGCTGGTGGTCCGGCACGTCGAGCTCGCCGCCTGCATCGCCAGCCTGCGTCGCCTGATCCGGGAATACGTGCGCACGGAGAGACGGGCCCGGGCGCTCGAGAACGTCGTGCTGCCCGAGATCGACGAGTCGCTGCGTTTCATCGAGGAGCAGCTCGACGCCGTGGACCAGGAGGAAGCCGTGCGCGTGCGCAACGCAGCAGCTGCGCGCGCCTGAGCCCGCCCGGCGTCCCTTCACCCGCGGCGCCCGCGGCGCGCCCTCCCGGCTTGACCGACGCGGCGGCCGCTGGCTAGCTGACTCCCCTTTCGCCCGAGAATACCCGATGACCGATCCCGTCGAGCCCGCTGCGCGAGACCTGCCTCCGGACCCGCGGCCGCTGCACCTCGTGTTCGGCGCGAGCGGCTACATCGGCAGCAACCTCGTCCCCGAGTTGCTGCGCAGGGGTCACCGGGTCCGCGCCACGGCGCGCAACGTCGAGGTGCTGGAGGGTCGCGGCTGGCACGGCGCCGAACTCGTGCAGGCCGACGCGCTCGACCCGGACACGCTGTCCGACGCGCTCGGGGACGCCGACGTGGCGTACTACCTCGTGCACTCGATGGCGGCCGGCCGCGACTTCGGCGCGATCGACCGCCGGGCGGCGGAGCACTTCGCCCGTGCGGCCGCCGCGGCCGGCGTGCGCCGCATCGTGTACCTCGGCGGCCTGATTCCGCCGAACCCGCGCTCCGAGCACCTGAAGTCGCGCGCCGAAACCGGCGACGTGCTGCGCGCCGGGTCCGTGCCGGTGACCGAGGTCCGCGCCGGGATGATCATCGGTCCCGGCTCCGCGGCCTTCGAGGTGATCCGCGACCTCGTGAACCACCTGCCGGTGATGGTGACCCCGTCGTGGGTGCGCTCGCGCTCGACGCCGATCGCCCTGCCCGACCTGCTCGCCTACCTGATTGCGGTCGCGGAACTTGCGGAAGCGGCAGGCCGCATCTACGACGCCGGCGGCCCCGAGGCCGTGACCTACGAGGAGATCATGCGCTGCTATGGCCGGCTGGCAGGACGGCAGCCGCGCATCCTGGCGGTGCCGGTGCTGACGCCGCGGTTGTCGTCATACTGGCTCCGGTTCGTGACCTCCGTACCCACCAACGTCGCCCAGGCGCTGGTGGAGGGCCTGGAGCACGACTTCATCGCCGACGACGCTCCCCTGCGAGCCCTGGTGCCGCGGCGCCTGATGGGCCTCGAGGAGGCCGTGCAGGCCGCGATCGAGGCCGACCGAAGCCACACGGTCGTCGCGCGCTGGGTCGAGGGCGCGATCGCCTGCCGCAACTTCCACCCGGAGTACGGCTTCTACGCCAAGCGCGCCGGCGCGACCGCGGCGGGATCGGCGTCGCCCGAGGCGGTGTTCGCCGTGGTATGCGGCATCGGCGGCGAGGACGGCTGGTTCTATGCCGACAGCCTGTGGTGGGTGCGACGGGCGCTCGACTGGCTGGTCGGGGGCCCGAGCTTCCGCCGCAGCCGCCGGCACCCGACCGAACTGCGCGTGGGCGACGTCGTCGACTCGTGGCGGGTGATCGCGCTCGAGCCCGGGCGCCGGCTCACGCTGCTGATGGAGATGAAGGCGCCGGGGGCCGGTGTGCTCGAGTTCGTGGTCCGGCCGGGTGCAGAAGGCTCAGGATCGAGCGTCAATGCCACGGCGCACTGGCACCCGGCGGGGGTCGCGGGCCTGCTGTACTGGTACGCGCTCGTGCCGGCGCACCTGTTCCTGTTCCGCGGCCTGACGCGCGCCATCCAGCGGCGCGCGTCGGCCCGGGATCACTCGGGCGCCGCGAGCTTGCGCGAGCCGAAGTAGTAGCGCAGCGACGCGCCCACGTAGTTCACGCTGTAGTCCCAGGGCTCGGCACCGAGCGCGAGGATCGTGGGGATCGTCGCCGGCTGGATGCCCTCGAGCGCCCAGTCGCTGCTGTCGAACCGCTCGTACCACCACGAGAACGTGACGTCGAGCTTCTCGGTCAGGCCGTAGCTGAAGTCCGCGCGCACGCTGTCGAGCTCGCTGGTCACGGTCGGGAACGCGCCCGCCGAAACGCCCTCGAGCGTGGTGTCGGATTCGCCCTTGGCGTGGGTGTAGGTGAGGTCGAGGCGGATGTCGTCGGCGAGCTGGGCCCGGAGGCCGGCGCCGTAGGTGGTGAAGTCGTCCTCGACGGTGCTGAGCCAGTCCGGGGCGCCGGACACGCTGCTGCCCCGGGTGCGGACGTCGATCTTCTCCTGGCCGCCGTTGGCGAACAGGGACACCTTGTCGTTGACCGCCCAGGTGAGATCGACGCCGTAGCGCCGGTCGAGGCCCGAGCCGACGCCGAGCGCCGAGAAGTTGTAGCTGTCGTCGCCGTAGAACGCGCTGGCACCGAGCGTGAGAGGCAGCGTGCCGAGCGACACGTCCACCAGCATCTCGCCATAGCTGCGGTACAGGTAGGCCATGTGGTACTTGCGCATCAGCGGGTTCTGCCCGTTTTCCGCCGCGACGCCGAGGTCGTAGCGGTCGGGCTCGCGCTCCTTGGCGCCGCCCTTGAGCACGAAGCCGAGGTACCCGAAGGGCCGGTACTGCACCACGCCCCAGCCGTCGAGCTGCGATTCGCTGCGCACCTCCTGCGCCGTGCCCTTGCGGTCGGTCTCGCGGTACTCGCCGCCGACGCCGATGCTGAGCTCCTCGTAGATCCTGTAGTCGGCGCTGCCCGCGAAGCGCAGCCGCTCGAACCCGTACACCGGGTTCACCCGGTCGTCGAGCACCGGAAAGAGGTCCGTGTGGACGATCGAGGTGTAGGTGCGCTGGCGCGTGTCGTTGTCCCGCTCGTCCCAGGCCACGCTGCCGCGCAGCCGCAGCCGGTCGATCGGCCGCGAACTGACGGTCAGGTCGGCGCGCCGCACGGTCATCTCGCCGTCCAGGTCGCGGACCGGCAACGGGTCGGTCACGAGCGTCGGGTTGATGGTGTACGGCAGGAAGCCCGTGTCCTGCGTTCCCTTGCCCGAGGCGATCGACACGGCAACGGTGGTGTTCCACGGCAGCCCGTACCAGCCGCCCGAGGCGCCGAACTCGTGGTACTGGTTGTCGGGCGGCAGCGCCATCTGGCCGACGTCGGCGCCCGGCACCATGGCGTTGAAGGGGTTGTCCCAGCGCAGCGACGCTGCGTTGGTGTCGTAGATCGAGCCCGAATACCCCACCTCGGCAAACCAGCCGGCGCCCTGGTAGCGAACCGTGGCGTCGAGCCGGTCGGTCGCATCGTCCACGGGCATGGGCAACTGCGCCGAGACGCTGCCGAAGGAGGCGAGCTGCGCGCGGGTGCCGTCGCGCTGGTCGCGCCGGTAGTCCAGCTTGAACTCGACGTTCTCGAGCATCCAGTAGCGGCCCGCGACGCCGTAGCGGTCGCGGTCGAAGCCGATGTCCACGGAGCGCAGGCTGCCGTCGAGCGCCGTCATGCCGCCGGTGGAACCGGCATCGACCCAGCCCGCGGGCAGCGTGAGATCGGTGCTGCCGACGCCGCGGTAGGGCGTCGCGGTCGTGTCCCAGATCGAATGCGGGATGCGGTCGTAGAAGAGCTCGAAGTCGTAGCGGCCCTGCTTGCCGCCGCCGAGCCGGATCTCGCGGGAGTCGAGCCCGAGGTCCGTGAGCTCGTAATCGAGGACGTAGCCGGACTCTTCCGACGCGCGACCCTCGGCGCTGGCGATGACGTACCCGCCCTTCTCGTCGAGGCCGGTGTAGTCGCCGAATTTTGCGGAGTCCTCGTCGACGTGGGCGGCGCCGATCTCCACCTCGGAACGGTAGCCGCGGTCGAACGGGCACTTGCTGCAGGCCCACTCGCTGGTGTCGGGCGCGGCCGCCTGCTGCGCCGACGCCGGGGCGGCCGCCGACAGGATGGACGCGACGGCGAGCGTGAGGAAAAGACTGCGGGTTTCCATGGGCGTCACCAGGTTCTTTCTGCGGGGCGAGCGCATGGTGCTCATCGCGTCAGCGTCGCGCCCGAGGGATGGTTCGATCCGTGCACCTGCGAGTGGCAGTTCATGCAGTTGCCGAGTACCAGCGAGGACACCGGCGACCCGCCGCCACCCGGCAGGCCGGACGGCCCGTAGGCGACGCTCGGGTGGCCCTGCTGCGAGTGGCAGGACTGGCACAGCACCGGACCGCGGGCCTTCAGCATGCCGGGGTTCGAAGCGCCGTGCGGCGAGTGGCAGCTCGAGCAGTCCTCGGCGACCGGCGCGTGCTCCCAGAGGAACGGGCCGCGCTTCTCGGCGTGGCACTCGTAGCAGGTCTGGTTGAGCGTGGCCTTGACGAGCTGCTTGTCGGCGGTCGAGCCGTGCGGGGCGTGGCAGTCGCTGCAGGCAAGCTGGCCCTGGCGCACCGGGTGCGCGTAGGTTTTGAGGAACTGGCTGCGCTCGGCGACGTGGCAGGTGTAGCAGACGTCGGCCTGCGTACGCGTCGAGAGCACGGCGTCCTTGCGCACGTGGCTGTCATGGCAGGACGCACAGGAGACGTTCGCCGCGTCGTGCGCGCCGACGTGCCAGCTCGAGGCCATCGACTTCTCGTGGCAGCCGAGGCACATGCCGTTCTGCACGGCGACCGGGGCTGCCGAGTCGCGCGAAAAGCGGATCACCGGCGGGCGCGTCTCGCCCTTCTTGACGCGCTTGGTGTGGTTGCCCGCCGGGCCGTGGCAGGCCTCGCACTGCAGCTGGCCCTGGCCGAACGGGCTGCGCGGGTCGGCCGGCTGGCCGTGCTTGCCGTGGAAGACGGCGAGCGTCACCTCGTCGTCGTGGCAGCTGAGGCAGGTGTCGGCGCCCTTCTTGCTGTATTCGGCGGCGGGCGGCGCGGCATCGGCAGCATCCTCGGCGGCGAACGCCATCGCGGGGAACAACGCGGCCAGCGCAACCAGGCGGACGAACAGCGGGTTTGAGTGCTTCATGTCCGCCTCAGTTGTAGTTGAACTCGGCGACGCCGTGCACTTTCTTCACGTCGGCGTCCCGGCCCGGGCCGTGACAGGTGGCGCAGCCCTCGGGCGGGGTGCTCGGCGTCCGGCTGTCCGCGCCCTTGATGGCCGAGGCCGAGCCGCCGGCGGCGGCCGACAGCATGTGGTTGCGCGCGGCCTCGCTCGCGTGACACGTCGAGCACACCGCCGTCGCAGGCGTCGTCGCGATGTCGCCCAGCGGCGTCGAACGGTCCGGGCTCGAGGCCGGTGCCGCGTCGAACGTCGTGGCGAGGGCGACCGTCGAGTCGGGCGGATAGTAGGTATCCGGCAGGTGGCAGCCCTCACAGTTGTTGAGCTTGCCCGGGTACCTGACGTGGCTGAAGTCGTAGCCCGTATTGCCGTAGCCGCAGACACTGTAACTGGCGATGGCGCCCGCGTGGATCGCATGCACCATCACCTTGAAATCGATGGTCTGGTCGTCGAGCGTGCCGGTGACCGTCTCGCAACTCGATCCTGCCACGCGCCGGTTGATGTCCGTCGCGTTCGGGTTGTGGCATGTGGCGCACAGCTCGGCGTTGCCAGTGCGATTCTCGCCATGCAGCGACAGCTGCTTGTGGCAGTCGTTGCACTTGGCGATGTCCACCACCTCGCGGTAAGCCACTGGCGTGGCGTCCGTGATCGCGAAGGCCTTGCCGCTCGCCACCACGGGCACGGCGACCGTCTCGAGGACGCCGTCGCCATTGGTGTCGATGCGCACGTTCGGGCGGCCTTCGAGGATCGCGCTGCCGGAGCCCGTCGCAGCGAGGGGGATCGCGACCGCTGCGGTGGCCTTGAACGCGCCCGGGAACGCGGGGTCCGGCACGCCGTTGGCCTTCATGTCGATGCTGATCGGCTGCGCTGGCGCGCCGGTCGCTGCGGTCGCCGAGCCGCTGCCCGTGTTGGTGAAGTCGGGCCGCGTGGAGAACGCGACGTCGACCCGCAGCGAGGCGTTGCCGATCTGGAACGGACCACCCGCCGCCTTGATGTCGTAGGGCGCGTCGTTGCTGGTCGGGTCGGTCACGCGGATCGTCACGGTGGGCTTCTGGCCCGGGCCGCTGTCGACGATCTTCAGCACCTCGTACCTGAACTTCTCGCCCGCGCGCAGCAGCGGGTCGAAGTGCACCTGGTCGGGCCGCAGGCCGAAGTTCGAAGTCGGGCCGTGGCACGTCCCGCACTGCTCGTCCGTCGCGGCGACGCCGCCGTGGCCGGCGCCGGTGTCGAAGTTCACGGCGTTGTGGCACGAGCCGCAGGCCTCGCGATTCACCGTCAGGCGCCAGTTGCTGGCCTGCGGCGTGTTGGCGTCGCTCTCCTCGTGGCAGGTCTGGCAGTTGCGCTGGTCCTGCGTGAACTGGACGTGGGAGTAATCGTGGAAGACGTTGTTGTAGCCGAAGATCCCGTAGGGGCCGGTCGGCAGCTTGTCGCGGTGGATCTTGTGGATCATCACCTTGAGGTCGATCGTGTTGCCCGTCTGCGCGTCGAACGAGTACGACTCGTGGCACATCGCGCAGTACTGCAGGTCGAAGCGCGCGCCGCCGTGGAACTCGAGCTGGTCGTGGCAGGCGTTGCAGGTGTCGTTGTCGACGATCTCGCGGCCGGATTCGACCGCGCCGCCCGTGGCGGGCGTCCAGGTGAAGACGGCGTTATTGGCGGGGATGAACCCGGTCGCACCCGCGGGGCGCAGGCGGATCTCGAGGCCGGCGCGGTGCACCAGCGACGGGTCGTAGGGGATGTCGCTGACGCCCTTCAGGCTCTGCGCGAAGGTGTAGGTGTAGACGCCGTTGGCCTGGTTGCCCTCGACCCAGGTGCCCCGGGTCGCGGGCTCGGTGGTGGCCTGGTTCGTCGGGCCCGTGCCCGTCACCGCGCTCGCCGGCACCGGCGCCGGCGAGCCGGGGAACGGCTCCGTGCGGCGCGTGAGCGCATGCCAGGTGCTGGACTTGCCGCTGATCCCGGGCTCGAGCCGGGCCAGCACGAAGCTGATGTTGGCGGCCGCGAGGCCGTTGAGCGGCTGACCCGACTCGTTCTCCAGCCGGACCTGGATGACGGGCTTGCCGTCCTCCGGCACGCTGGCGCTGACGATCGACGCCTTGATCAGTTGCGCGGAACCGACCGGCACTCCTCCGCCCGGGGGCGGCAGTCCGGGAGGGCCGACGGGACCCGTCGGTCCGTCCGCACCCTTCCTGGCGTCGTCACCGGAGCAGGCCGCGAGCGCCACGGCGGCACAGGCGAGCAACGCAACCCATCGCGGGGTGGGCCGTGCCAGCTCCCGGTCATTGAGCAATGTCATGACTCGAACTCCCATCCTGATCGGGGCGGAGGGCCGGGCGCCTGGCGAGGCACCCGGCCCGTCGTCATCACTGGGCATGGACCCTGGCCGTGTCCACCGCGCGCCCCGGACCGTGGCAGACGGCGCAGGCTTCGGTCGCCGACGAAGGTGTCAGCGACTTGCCGCCCGCCACGCCGAACGCACCGCCGTTCTGCTCCATGTGGGCCTTGGCCGGGCCGGAGTCGTGGCAGGTGCCGCAGGTGCCGGCTGTCGCCGAATCCCAGGTGTCGTCCGTGTAGAGCGTGGGGTCGGCACCTGGTCCCGTGCTGATCGCCAGCGCCGCGGTGCGGGCCACGCTGTACGTGCCCGGCAGGTGGCAGGACTCGCAGTTGGCGAGGCTCTGCGGATAGGTGATGCCGAAGAACAGCGGCATCTTGCCGGCGTGGATGTTGTGGATCATCGCACCCAGGACGATCGGACCGGCGATGTTGTCGTCGTCACTCCAGCCACTGCTGGCGTTGTGGCACACGAGGCAACCCTGCGGGTCGCCGTTGCGGTTGCCGCCGTGCAATTGCAGCTGCTCGTGGCAGTCGTTGCACTTCGCTTCCGACACCAGCCGCGCGCGCTCGGCGCCGAAATACCCCACCGCATTGCGCGCCCGGGCCTGGACGACGGTGCCGTCCGGGATGACCGGATGGCCCGTCACCGTCGCGACCGGGTGACCGTCCATCACCACCATGGCACTGGCCGTGCTGACCGTCAGCGCGATGCCGGCCGGCACGGCTGACGTCTTGAGATCGGTGGTGTAGCTGCCGTCGGCGTTCTTGACCGCGTACGCCTTGATGTCGGCGAGGCGCATGCGATAGGCGGCGCCACGCTCACCGGCAGGCGTCTTGCCCGTCGCCGCGTCCGCATTCGAGACGTCGCTGGCATCCCAGGCGAAATACAGGTTCAGGCTTGCGCTTGAGCCCTGGAATGCCGGGTCCGTCGCGATGTCATACGGCGTGCCGTCGGGCTTCGCAACACTGAACCGGATGCGCGGCACCAGCCCCTGCCCCACGTTTGTCACCGCGAGCACCTGGAACACGAACTGCTCGCCGAGTTCCTTCTGCAGGCGCGGGCCCTGGCGGTGAACTTCGAGCACGCCGCCCGCGACGCCGGTCGGGCGGTGGCAGTCACCGCACACGCCGTCGGGCGCGAGGTAGTCGAACGTGGAGTGCTGGTACTGGTAGGCGTAGCGGCCCGTCGCGGCGTCCGGCCCGGCCTTCTCCAGGCCCTCGATGTGGCAGGAGCCACAGGCTGCGGCGGACGGATTGTCCTGCCAGTCGTCGCCGTCGGGCGCCGCCGCAGACTGCGTGTGGCAGGTCTCGCAGAACAGCGGCGACTGCGGATACGTGACCTCGCTGAAGTCGAACTCGCCACCGAAGCCCCACACCTTGAAGGGTTCGGCTCGCGCCTCGCCGAGGTGGATCGAGTGGACCATGTAGGCCATCCCGAGGTCCTCGCCGGTGTCCGGATCGACGGTGCCCGGGTTGTGGCAGGTCACGCAGTACTCGTTGGTGCGACGCGGGCCGCCGTGCAGGTCGAAGCGCACGTGACAGTCGGCGCAGTTCTCGGTCGCCGCCACGAGCTTGGCGCCCGAACCGGCACCGCCGTTCGGCACGAAGTCCTTCACCGGGTTGTCGGGTGCGAGTTCCTCCGCGGCACCCGACATGCGGATCTCGAGACCGACGCGGTGCGTGAGTGCCGGCTCGTACGCCACCGCGATCGGGGCGGCGACGTTGTCGAGATCGACGGCATACGTGTAGCGGTACCTGCCGTCGCCGAGTTCGACCCAGCGGGCGGCCGCCGCGGTCTCGGTATTCGCCTGGATGGCACTTGCGAGCACCGCCGGGCTGCCCGCCGACGGCGTGGCGGAACGATTCACGTAGCTCTGCCAGCGGGACGGCACACGACCGGCCGGATCGTTCACCAGCTTCGACACCATGAAGCGCGTGACGCCAGGCGCGAGGCCCAGCACCGGGCCGCCATGGACCGTTTTGACCGTGAACTCGACCACCGGCGCAGGCGCGGCGCTCAGGGTCACGCTGTCGATGGTCGAGACGAGTCCGCCGATCTGCTCGATCTCATCCGCGGTGAGCGTCGTGCCGTCACCGATGGTGACCGGGCCACCGCCCTCGATCGGAACGGTCGGCGGCACCGTGGGCCCGGTCGGGCCCGTCGGACCGACGGGACCCGTCGGACCCGTAGGCCCGGTGGCGACGTCATTCACGCTGTCGCCGTCGCAACCAGCCAGACCGATGGCGGCCGCGATCAACAGCACGGCAATCAGTGGCCAACGCGAGCGCGTAACGCCTCGGGCGCCTGCAATATTCATGGATGACTCCCAGACTCTATCGACGATGCACCGCGGCAAGCGGCCCACAGGACTTCCGACGAGCCGGTGGTAACCGGCGGGTCGGCGGCATAGTAGGTTTCGATCGATACAGCCAGGTTATAGCGATTAACCGAAACGATCCGGACAGGAGAGGCAGATGAGGCCTGCCACCGTCCTGCATAGCGATCCGGACAGAATCCGTTGGGGCGATGACTGTGCGCAACCTCGACAGTGAGGCTGCAAAGAAAATGCCCGCAACTTTCGTTGCGGGCAATTTCGTCATCAGGCTCCGGGTCTTGGTTGAGTCGGGGTGGGCCCGAAGGCCCACCCCGCTCACCCGGAGGTCAGTCGAACATCAGCTCACTTCGTGTCGAGAATGGTCTGACGCCCGTTCTGGAAGGTCTGCGGCGTCCAGCCATTCTGGTACGCATGACCCCTTGCATCGGTCGTGCTGTGGCAGCTCGTGCAGGCGGCCGCCGAAGCGCCCTGCAGCGTATCGTCGAGCTGGTTGTTCCACGGAGCCGCGCCTGCGTTCATCGTCGTCGCCACGGCCTTGCCCTGGTCGGGGATCGTACCGAAGCCCGCCACGTGGCAGCCCGAGCACTGCCTCGTATCCCGCGGATAGGTCGGGTGATACAGGGTGTGCGGCTGGCAGGACACGTCGAGCGCAGGATCGGCACCGAACACCAGGTACTCCTGGCCGGCGGTCGGCGTCGCCTTCTCGCACGGGGTCGTGGCCCAGTTCGGCGGCGTCACGCCTTCCGGCGCCCAGGCATAGATGCCGCGGGTCCGGTAGATGACGAGTGCGCTGGCCGCATCGCCGGCCGAGTGGATGGCATGCAGCATGGTCTTGAACTCGTACGTCTGGCCGACGAGGCCGTCATACGCTTCGGAGCTGTTGACACCCATCTCGACGCGCACGCTCTGCTCCGACGACGCGGAGTTGTGGCAGATCACGCACATGTCGACGTTGTCGACCCGGTTGCCACCGTGCTGGTAGAGCGACCCGACGTGGCAGCCCACGCACTCGCTGCTGTCCGCGATCGCACGACGCGCCTGCGCCGGCAGTGCACCCGTTCCGACGACCCACTCGCGGACCGGTGTCTTGGCTCGAACCATCGTCGGCGTGGTGATGGCAGCCGTCACAACGCGAGGCTTGCCCTGCAGGGCGACGATGCCGCGCGTCGCTGCCACACCCGCATCCACCGGGATGGTCGTGGTCGCGACATTGCCGGCGCAGACCGTGTTGGTGGTCGTCACGTTCACGGCATTGGCCTGGCCCGGCGCACTGGTGCTCTGCCCCAGAATCGGGTCATCGCCCTGGAAGTAACTGCGCAGCATGCTGAGGTTGCCGCCCGCTGCAGCATGGAACACCGGCGCACCCACCGCGGCGGTGGCGTTGCAGGGGTTCACGTCCGCCCCGTTGTACTTGGCGGCCCAGGAGATCGCCAGGTTGGTGCCGTTGTCGACGATGCCGGTGATCCGCCAGTCGAACTTCGCACCCTCGGTCACGGAGGTGTCGTCGCCGTTGATGATGATGCCGCCGCGCTCGGTGACGAGCCCGTTGTGGAACGCCGTCACCGTGGAAGGCGCCACGCCGCTCGGCGTCGAGTTGTGGCAGGTCGTGCAGTCCGTGGCCTCGGTCATGCTCTCGTGGAACGCCAGGCCGGTGAAGTCCCAGGACTCCATGGACTCATGGCAGCTGAAGCAGTTCGAAGTCGTCACCGTCATGGTGTTGGCCTTCGCCAGCGCGCCGCTGCTCGCCGTGTGGCAGACGTTGCAGTTGGTCATGTAAGACGGGTAGGTGGCGGAGTAGGTCCAGGAGTCGTCACCGTTGACCGTCTCGAGCACGAACTCTCCGCTCGGCATCCCGTGGGAAGCATGGATGCCGTGGCCGATGTCGAGCAGCCGCGGATAGTTGGTATTGGCCGCGTCGTGGCAGACCGTGCAGGTCGCGCCGCTGGCCGGGTAGCCGTAGTGGAAGCCACCTCCGCCGTTGACGCCGTGGCAGCCCGAGCAACCCGCCGCGCTGACGACGCTGTCGTCAGGCGAGGTCGGATAGTTGTCCACCGCGACGGCGCGTATCCGGGGTTCGAGTCCCGAGGCCGTCTCGAGCCGGAACAGGTAGCGCGAGGGCACGGCGCCGAACAGCGTCACGCCATCGGTGATCGTGACCGTGTAGTTGCCACCCGTACCACCGGCGAGCGTGACCGTCCTCACCGCGTCGCCCGGGAAAGCGGCGTCGACCGCGGTCAGGTTGTCGCGATTCGTGCCGTCGAACCGGTAGGCGCTGGAGATTCTGGTCAACGTCGTGAAGTTCGATCCGTTCGCCTTGACGTTGAAGCTCGCGACCAGGTCAGTCGGAACGGTCGCGCTTGGGCCAATGGTCAATCCGCCGATCACGATGTCGGGATTGACGGCGTGCATCTCTGCGACGCCATAGGCCGAACCGTCGCGTGGCAGACGCCGCAGCTCTCGCGCGGCTCGATCGTCGCACTCGGACCCGACAGGACCCGCGGGACCCGCCGGACCGCGGGGCCGGACGCGCCGGGCGTGCCGGTCCGCCGATGCGCCGGCTGTTCCATCCTTGCCGTCGTCGCCTTCGCAACCGGCCAGGCCGATCGTGGCAGCGAGCGCCAGCATCGCAATCAATGGCACACGCGTTCGCGTGCTGCCTCGGGCGCCTGCAAATTTCATGGTTGACTCCCTAAAAAAACATTCGCATTCGGATCCGAATGTGCGGTGCCTCGCGGAACCCGCAGATTCAGTGGCGATGCTATGGAAGCTGGAAAGTTCCGTGCACCTCGGTTATCCGAAGTTTGGCGGCGCTCATGCGAGGAAACGGGCTCCGGATGCGAATGGTTCGCATCGCTGCGTGGCGGCGCAGCAACGGACGATCGCGAGGAGCCGTTGTCGGTCAGCAGATCCGCGGCAGCGGATCGTCCTCGAGTTCCTCGATCACGCGTTCGCCGCCGATCGAAGTCTCGAGCAGCACGCGCACGGGCCGCTCCTGCACGCGGCCGATGACGTGCCGCATCGCGCCCGCTCGGCAACGCCTGCAGCATCGCGAGCGCGCGCTCGGCCTGCTCCGCCGCCACGACCGCGACGACGCGCCCCTCGCAGGCGAGGAAGTACGGGTCGTAGCCCAGCATCTCGCACACCGCCCGCACCGAGTCGCGCACCGGGACGCGCGCTTCCTGCAGCGCGACCCCGAAGCCGCTGCCCTGCACGATCTCGTGCGCGACGGTGGCGAGCCCGCCGCGGGTCGGATCGCGCATGAAGCGCAGCCCGTCGAGCTTCGCGAGCTCGCGCGTGATGGGCAGCACGCTCGCCGCGTCGGAGTTGAGGTCGCCGCGCAGGCCGAACTGCTCGCGCGCCAGCATCACGGCGATGCCGTGGTCGCCCACCGGCCCGCTCACCAGCAGCGCGTCGCCGGCACGGATGCGGTCGATGCCGAGTTCGAGCCGCGGGTCCTTCACGCCGATGCCGGCGGTGTTGAGATAGATGCCGCCGCCCTCGCCGCGCCGCACGACCTTGGTGTCGCCGGCCGCGACCACCACGCCGATCTCGCGCGCTGCGGCCGCGATGCCCGCCACGACGCGCTCGAGCACCGCGAACTCGAGTCCTTCCTCGAGCAGCACGCCGAGGCTCAGGTACTTCGGGATCGCGCCGGCGACGGCGAGGTCGTTGGTGGTGCCGTGCACCGCCAGCGAGCCGATGTTGCCGCCCGGGAACTCGATGGGCTGCACGGTGAAGCTGTCGGTGGTGAAGACGAGCTGCCCATCGCCCGCGTCCCACGGCAGCACCGCCGCGTCGCTCGAGGTGTCGAGGTAGGGATTGGCGAGGTGACGGGCGAACAGGTCCGTGATGAGCTCGCGCATGAACCGCCCGCCGTTGCCGTGGGCGAGGGAGACGTGGGTGTCCTGCGTCGTCATTTCACGCTGCTCCGCGACAATCCAGTGATCGCACTCAAGGGCACCTTCGCCTCCTCGTTCCAGGCGTCGAGCTCGGCGCGGATGTGCTCGCGCATCTGCTCGCGCACGTCGTTCACCGAGTTGAAGAACTCGGCCATCATGAGCACCCAGCAGTACATGCCGCGGCGCGTGAGGCGCAGGCCGTCCGCCTCGCGGCGCGTGGCGCCGAGCAGCCGCATCGCGACGAGTTCGGGCGCCATCCTCAGCCAGAACGCCGCGCCGTAGCGGTCGGCGATGTACTCGCGCTTGAGTGCGCCGCCGAACAGCCGCACCAGGTAGTCGTAGCGCATGCGCTCCCTGAGCCCGAGCCTGCGCCGCTGGGTGATGCCGCTCTGCCCGCCCTCGATGCGCCGGCAGTAGTGGTTGAGCGAGAAGGTCGTCGAGTACATCGAGTCGCCGACGTAGCTGAACGCCCCGCTGCCGACGCCCACGTAGTCGTCCTCGTCGATGATGTACTCGTCGAACATGCCCTCGCCGCGCGTGAAGCACCAGGCCGAGGACGCCCGGTGAGTGGGCAGCAGGCGGTCGAGCACGCGCTCGTACATCGGATGGCGCAGCGACTCGTCGGCCTGCCCCATGCTCTTGTGCATCTTGTGGCGGGCCGAGGGCGCCGTCATCAGCGGGTAGAACGACACCTGGTCCACGTCGAGCCCGAGCAGCGTGTCGATGTCGTGGTCGAGCATCGCGAGCGTCTGCCCGGGCAGGTTGAAGATCATGTCCACATTGAGCGTGGGGAAGATGCCGCGGATCGCCGTGAGCCGTTCGCGGATTTCCCTGCCATTGCCGTACTTCTCGAGCCGGTCCATGCCGGCGAGCAGCCCGTCGTCGAAGCTCTGGACGCCCACCGAGAATCGCGTCACGCCGGCATCGCGGTAGCGCGGCAGCACGTCGGGCTCGAGGTGGTTCGGGTTGGTCTCGATCGAGACCGTGTGGACCGGCGAGAGCGAGCGGATCAGTTCGAGCGTGGCGATGAGCTCGTCGGGATTCACCGTGGGCGTGCCGCCGCCCACGTACACGTCGCGGAAGCGGAAACCGGCCTGGTGATAGAGCCGTATCTCGTTGCGCAGCGCGCTGAAATAGCGCGCCGTCTTCGACCCGTCGTACCGCACCCGGTGGAACGAGCAGAACGGGCACAGCACCTCGCAGAACGGCACGTGCACGTAGAGCTGGCACGGCCCGGGCGGCGGCGAGGGCATGACCTCGGCCGAGTCGTCCTCGTCGAAGCGCATCGCGCCCGCGTATTCGCGGCGCAGGACGTGCAGGAAGGGGCGTTCGAACCAGAGCATCGCCGCAGTGTATCCGTGTCGTCCGCGTCCGTTACGGGTCAGTGGCCGGCGGCACGCACACGGCCGAGGTGCTCGGCGACCTGGCCGTAGCTCAGTCCGCCGTCGTTGCAGGGAATCCGTTCCGGCAGCAGCACCCGGAAGCCGCGTTTCGCCAGGCCGTCGGCCGCCAGTTCGAGCAGGCGGCGGTTCTGGAACACCCCGCCCGTGAGCCCGACGACCGCAACGCCGGAGCGCGTCCGCTCGGTCTCGGCGACCCGGCAGATCGCATCAGCGAGCGCCGTGTGGGCCGCGCCGGCGCGCTCGCCGCGGTCTAGCCGCCCGTCGCTGCACGTTGCGAGCAGCGGCGCCCAGTCGATTCGCAGCACGCCCTCGGTGTCGGGCACGATCGGCAGCTCGGGAAAGCGCCCGGCCGGCCGCGCGCAGGCCTCGAGCCACATCGGGCCCTGGCCCTCGAAACTGGTCTCGGTCACGCCCAGCACGAGCGCTGCGAGGGCGTCGAACACCCGCCCGGCAGCACTCGAGCGCGGCGCGTTGATGCCGCGCTCCCAGGCCGCGCGGACGATCGGGTCGGGGATGGGCACCGGGCACTCCACGCCCGCCTCCCAGCACAGCGCTGCGGCGCTGCGCCAGGGCGAGCGACCGGCCTTGTCGCCCCCCGGCAGACGGAAGCTGCGCAGGCTGGCGCGGCGCTCCCAGGCGCCCGGGCGACCGACGAAGGCCTCGCCGCCCCAAAGGCTGCCGTCCGCGCCAAAGCCCACGCCGTCCCAGGCGAACACGATCGCGGGCTCCGCGACCCCGTGCTCGGTCACGAGCGCCGAGGCATGGGCATGGTGGTGCAGCACCGCGCTCCATGGCTCGCCGAGCGCCTGCACCCAGCGCGTGGTCGTGTAGCCGGGGTGCGCGTCGCACAGCCAGTGCCGCGCACGGACGTCGTACAGCCGCTGCAGGTCGCGAACCACCTGCCCGAACACCTGCTCGCTGCGAAGGGTACCCATGTCGCCGACATGCGGGGACACGACCACGCGGCGGCCCCAGGCCAGTGCCACGGTGAGCTTGAGATGCCCACCCACCGCCAGCAGCGGCTTCGGCAGCTCGGCCGGCAGCTCCAGTTCGAGCGGCGCCAGGCCGCGCCCGAGGCGGATCGGTCGCGGGGCGCCTGCGGCGATGCGCACGACCGAGTCGTCGGCGGGGCGAACGATCGGGCGGTCGTGATGCAGGAAAGCGTCGGCGACAGTGGCGAGCCGCGACTCGGCCTCGGCGGGCTGCGTGAGCACCGGCTCGCCGCTCACGTTGCCCGAGGTCGCGACCACCGGCCCGTCGAACGCGGCGAGCAGCAGGTGATGCAGCGGGCTGTAGGGCAGGAATGCGCCGATCTCGCCGAGGCCCGGTGCCACGGCCGACGCAAGTCGCCCGTCCGGACGCCGCGGCACCAGCACGATCGGGCGCGCCGGATCGAGCAGCGCCGCCTGCTCGATCGCGCCGATGGCGAGTTCCTCGCGGGCCGCGGCGAGCCCCTCGTCGCCGCGCTGCGGGAACATGACGGCGAGCGGTTTGTCGGGCCGTCGCTTGCGCTCGCGCAGGCGGGCCACGGCGGCCTCGTCACGCGCGTCGCACAGCAGGTGGTAGCCGCCGATGCCGCGCACGGCGAGCACGCGACCCACGCGCAGCACGGCAACCGCCGCCGCGACCGCTGCCGCGTCGCCGCTGATCGGTGACTGGCCGTGCACGACGAAGCTGAGGTGCGGCCCGCAGACCGGACAGGCGACGGGTTCGGCGTGGAAGCGGCGGTCGAGCGGGTCTTCGTACTCGCGGCGACAGGCCGGGCAGAGCGGAAACACCCCCATGCTGGTGTTCGGCCGGTCGTAGGGCAGCGCCTCGATCAGCGTGTAGCGCGGGCCGCACTGCGTGCAGTTGATGAAGGGATAGGCGTGCCGCCGGTCGCCGGGATCGGCGAGTTCGGCGACGCACTCGTCGCAGGCGAAGAAGTCGGGCGGCACCGACACTTCGGGCGCGTCCGCGGCGCTGCTCGGGGCGATCCCAAAGCCGCGCGCGGCCGGTGCCTCGCAGTCCGCGACGGCGCGGATGCGCGGCTGCGCGAGCGGTGGCGCGCGCTCGACCAGGCCGCGAGTGAAGTCCTCGACAGCCACGGCCGGCCCCGAGGCGATCACCTCGACGTCGCCGCGCAGGTTGCGGACGTGACCGTCGAGCCGGTGCTCGTGTGCGAGCCGGTAGACGAACGGGCGGTAGCCGACTCCCTGCACCCGGCCGGTCATGACGATCCGGCGGGCGATGCGTGGCTCCGTGTCGCTCACGGCGGGATCGGCACGGCGGGCAGTTCGCGGTCGGCCGCGGTCACGCCTCGGCGCCGGACGCCTTGCGCCCGGCCCAGACATTCTCGCGCACGCCGTTCGCCCACCAGATCCGGCACGCGCCCTCGTCGGAGACCATGCACGGACCGACCGGCTGGCGCGGCGTGCAGGCGAGGCCGTACAGGCGGCACTCGTTCGGGTAGATCTTGCCGAGCACCACCTTGGCGCAGTCGCAGCCCGGCGGCATCTCACCGGCGCGCTTGCGGGCCATCTCGGTGTACGAGGGGAGCCTCACGCGTGAGTCGTGGGTGGCGTAGGCGGGCTTGAGCACGTACCCCGACTCCGGGATCGCGCCGATGCCGCGCCAGTTGCCGGCCATCACGTCCATGGTCGAGTCGATGAAGCGCTGCGCCGCCGGGTTGCCGCCCGGACGCACCACTTGCGGGTAGCAGTTGTCGAGGAAGCACTTGCCCTCGATGTGCTGGCGCAGCACGGAGTACAAGGCCGCGAGCAGCGATTCGGTAGAGAAGCCTGCGATCGCCGTGGGCAGCCCGTGGTCGCGCGGTACGAACTCCCATTCCTCCGGCCCCATCACGGTGGCGACGTGCCCGGGCGCGATCAGCGCCTCGAATCCGGGCTCGCCGGAGTCGAGCAGCAGCGCCACAGCGGGCCAGGTGCGCCGGCCCGACATCAGGAACAGCAGGTTCTCCGGCGCGCCCTGCGCGAGCAGCGCGGCGGCCGGCGCGGTCGTGGTCTCGAAGCCGGCGGCCAGGAACACGACCGTGCGGTCGGGGTTCTCCCGCGCCACCTTCGCCGCCTCGAGCGGGCTTGCGATGGGGCGCACGTCGGCGCCGGCGGCCTTGGCCTGCTCGAGCGAGCGCGGCTCGCTCTTCGGCGCATTCACCGGCACCCGCAGCATGTCGCCGTAGGCCACGAGGATCACCCGCTCGTGCAGCGCGAGCTGGATGGCCTCGTAGATGTCCTCCTCGGGACAGATGCAGACCGGGCAGCCCGGACCCGGCACAAGCTCGATGCTGGCCGGGATGGCCTTGCGCAGGCCGGCCGTCGTGATCGAGCGCTCGTGCCCGCCGCAGACGTTCATGACCTTGATGCGCTCGGGCAACGGCAGCGCGCGGATGCGCGCGATCCAGTCAGTGGCAGTCGTGGTCATCGCTCTCCCCCGTTCAGCGCGACGTTCGGCCGGCGGCGTGGGCGTGGGCACCCTCGGGCTGGATGGCGGGCCGCGCCGTGGCGCCGCGCGCCGTTCGCGCGCGCTGCGCCGCGACCTCGCGCTCGAGCCAGGCGAGCCACGCGGCGAAACCCTCGCCGCCCCGGCTGGTGAGCTCGAGGGTCTCACCGCCGAACCCGATCTGGCGCAGCGCCGCGTGCGCCCGTTCGAGCTTGAACTCGGCGATATAGGCCAGCAGGTCGGTCTTGGTGATGAGCGCGAGGTCGGCCGCGCGGAACATCACGGGGTACTTGGCCGGCTTGTCGTCGCCCTCCGGCACCGACAGCAGCGTGACGTTGCGGTGTTGACCGAGATCGAAGCTTGCCGGGCAGACGAGGTTGCCGACGTTCTCGATGAACAGCACGTCGAGGCCGGCGAGCGGCAGGTCGTGCACCGCGTCGTGCACCATCTGCGCGTCGAGGTGGCAGGCGTTGCCGGTGGTGATCTGCACCGCCGGCACGCCGCAGGCGCGGATCCGGTCGGCGTCGTTCTCGGTGGCGAGGTCGCCCTCGATCACCGCCACCTTGAGCCTGCCGTCGAGCGCGCGGATCGTGGCCTCGAGCAGCGAGGTCTTGCCGGCCCCGGGCGAGGACATGAGGTTCAGCGCCAGCACCCCCTGGCCGTCGAAGTGCTCGCGGTTGTGGGCGGCGACGCGGTCGTTCTCACCCAGGATCGCCGTGATGACCTCGATGGTCTCGGTGCGGCCGGGGGTCGACGGCACGGCCGGCCCGGCGGCGAGCGGGGCGCGCGTCGCGGCGGGACCCAGTGAACATCCGCAGTCACGGCACATTTGTCGTCTCCCGGTTGCCTGACAGTCGAGGTGCTAATGGACCGCCGCGGGCCCGGTCTCGATCTCGACGCGCTTGAGCAGCATCTCCTCACCGGCGACGACGTCCACCTTCCAGTCGCTGCATGCGCCGCACACGAGGCGATTGGGCAGTACGCCGGTCTCGGCCCCGCAGCTACGGCAGCGCACGCGCACCGGGACCGTCTCGACGGTGAGGGTGGCATGCTCGGCCAGCGTGCCCGCCGCGGCGATCGGGTAGGCATGCTCGAGCAGACCCGCCTCGACCCCCGACAACGGCCCCACGGCGATCACGATGGCCACCACGCGGCGGGCGTCGTTCTCGCGCGCCACCTTCTCGACCTGCCCGATCAGTGCCTGGCAGACCGAGAGTTCATGCATGCTCGAGGATCTCCTCGAACAGTTCCCAGGTCGAGCGCGCTTCCTCCTCGCTCACCTTCTGGATGGCATAGCCGACGTGCACCAGCACGTGGTCGCCGACAACGACGTCCTCGCCCTGCATCATGAACAGGCTGATTTCCCGCTCGATGCCCTTGGCCTCGCAGACGGCGTTGAAGCCGTCCACGGTCTTGATCCTCATCGGCACGGCCAGACACATCTCGTTGATCTCCCCCCGCAGAATAGGGCACGGCTGAGCGCGCGAGGCTGTCAGACACCCGGCGCGCGCACAACTCCGTACATGCCGCGGGTCGGGCAGACGAACGGCGCCCGCCTACAGATGACCCGCGCCGGGCAAGCATAGTTCCGGCGGGTCGCCGCGTCGATGCGGGCATAACCGGCGACGGGCCGGCCGGGTCGGCCTCAGCGGGGGCCGTCGGCGTCGAGCGGCGGCCCGCGTCGCCTGCGCAGAGAGCCGAGCAGCAGCGTGCCGAGCGCCAGCAGGATCTCGTCGATGAACGGGATCAGGTCGGGCACCAGCAGGTCGATGACGAACAGCGCCGCCACGAGGCCGAACAGCGTGGGATACCGCAGGCCGGCGGCGAAGCGCGTCACGAGTCCGCCGATCACCTGGCCTTCGCTCCGGGCGTCAGCACCTCGACCGACAGCGTGAAGGTGCGCGACTCCGCGCCGCGCAGCGCCCCGACGCCCACCACCTGGCGCGAGATCTCCTCGCCGCGCTCATTGCGGATGGCGAGCACCACCGAGTACTCCCAGTCGCCGCCGCGCTCCGGGTGCTGGACCGTGCCCTCCACTCGCAGCGCGGAGAAGCCCTCGGGCTTCGGCGGTGCGGCCGCACCCACGAAGCGCAGGTGGTGACGGCACTGCGGGCAGATCGGCGCGCTCTCGAGGATCGTCGCCTTGCAGTGCGGGCACACCCGCGTGCGACCGACCGCCCCCCCGAATCGACCTGGCAGAATGCTCACGGGTCCCTGCGCTACTTGCGGCCCGACCCCTGCTCGCCCCAGCCGAAATCGGCCTGGCCGCGCATCCTCGAACCGGCGGCGACCGTGAGCACCGCGGCCTTGACGTCGCCGTTGATGATGCCGGTCTCGAGCAGCTCGACGCGGGCGCTGGCGTTGATGTTGCCCTCGACCTCGCCGCTCACGATCACCGTCGCGGCGCTGACCTGGCCGTTGACGTGCGCGCCCTGCTCCACCGTGACGTTGCCCTGCACGTTGACGTCGCCCTTGAAGCGGCCGGCGATGCGCACGTCGCCGGCGCCCTCGATCTTGCCCTCGATGGTGACGTCGGCCGCGATCAGCGATTCCTTGACCGCCCCGGCAGGCGACGCCCGGCGCAGCGGCTCCGTGGGCACGGATGCAAGCGCCACGGGCGCCGGGCGCTCGGTCGCGCGCGGCATGATCTCGGACATCTCGACGCCGGCCTCCTCGCCGGAGACCGCAGCAGGATCCTTCACCGACGGATCTTTCCAGAGTGCCATTGCAAGTTGCTCCTGAGCATTAGGGAGGGGCAGTGGTGCTGGCAGAGGGACTTGAACCCCCGACCTGCCGCTTACAAGGCGGCTGCTCTACCAACTGAGCTATGCCAGCGGGACGACGCGATTCTAACCGCGGCGCGCGCCGATCCGTCAGCGCGACACGACGGCGGGCTCGGACGCCGGACAGGGTCGCAGCGCGAGCGCCGGCTGGCTCACACCCTCGGCAGGCTGCAGTTCGTCGAATTCGGGCAGCCCGCCGTTCGACTGCCGGTCCACGTCCAGCCACGTCACGTCCTCGGTGCGCAGCCGGTCAATGGTGCGAGGCTCGAAGCCGGCGGCACGGGCGGCTGCAGCCGTGGCATCGGCTCGGGCCGCGTCCGCATGCACGCCGAGCGACACCACGGTTCCAGCGCCCTCCTCGGTGATCACGAACGCATCGGCGAGACCCGCTGCCTGCAGCGCCGCACGTGCATTCTCGGCGTCTTCGGGTGTTGCGAGGCCTTCGAGCCGCACCCAGTGCCCGATGCGGACGTCCTCACGCGCGTCTCGCAGCCTGACGGTGAAACCGAGGCGCTCCAGCCGGGCCGCGGCCCCCTCGGCGTCCTCCCTCGCCAGGAACGGACCGGCGCTGACACAGGCTCAGGCTGGCATCGTCCAGGGCGAGCAGTCCCGGCTCTGCCGGCTGCGACGCGTCGGCCGCCGGTACTTCCCGCAGCAGCTGGATCCCGGCGGATCCTATCGCGCTCGGGGTGGCATGACCGAGCGCCGCCGGTGCGGGCGCGACCCAGCGGGCCCACGCCGCGAACAGCAGGTTGGCCAGCAACAGCAGCAGGAACAGCGTACGCACCGTGCGGGTTCTCCGGACGAGGACGATCGGAGCGCGAATGTTAGCGGAAAAGGAAAGGCCCGCCCCCCTTGCAGGGAGCGGGCCTCTGATCAGGCGCTGCGACCCGTAGTCGGCTACTTGCCGCCCTTCGCCATGTAAGCGGCAATCTCGGTGATTTCCGCGTCCGACAGCTTGACCGCACCCTTGTGCTTCACCTGCCCGCCGGCGATCTTCTTCAGCGTATCGGCGAGGGCCGCCGCGTCCTCGCCCTCGAAATCGCCGGCCTCGTGGCACTCGGCGCAGTCCGACGCGAACTTGGCCTTGGCGTCCGCGTGGGCCGCCATGCCCCAGCCGGCCGCGCCCAGGCTGGCCACGGTCACGATCAGCATACGGTTCATCTTCATCGCCATCTCCTCGTCCTCAGTACCCAGACCCGGCAGCCGCCGGGCAACCAAAGAAGTCTTGGCTCTACTGCAGTGCGATTACTTGCCGCCGCTCGCCATGAACGCCGCGACGTCAGCCGCCTGCTGGTCCGTGAGCTTGAGCGCCTTCTTGTGCTTCATCTGGCCGGCCACGATCTTCTTGACGGTCGCCGTCAGGTCAGCAGCCGCCTCGCCCTCGAAGTCGGCCGTCTCGTGGCACTCGGCGCAGACTTCCTCGAACGTCGCCTTGCCTGCGGCTGCATCGGCCAGCGCAGCACCACCGTATCCGGCGAGCCCGGCGGCGGCGATCGAGACAGTGACCAACTTGTTGAGTTTCATGAGTTAACTCCTGCACTTGAACACCACCAGCGGTTGCACCGCCGGCACCGGGTTGCAATTCCGCGCCGATCATACACGAGCCGAGTCAACCTCTTTGAGTGCGCATTCGCCGCACAGGTTCACTCAGGGGCCCGGGCCAGCACGGCCAGTCCGCGCAACACGAGGTCGGGCAGGTGTTCGACGGCGCTGCGCAACAGGGGCAGGACCTCGGGCGCCGCCCCGCCGGTCACCACGAGCCGGGGCCGATCGCCGGCCACCGGCCCGGCGTCGGCGACGCTGCGATCGACGAGGGCCGCCAGGGCGAGGCGGCAACCTCGCTCGATTGCGTCGCGCGTATTGCCTGCGAAGCCCGAATCCGCCTGCGCCGTGCCGCTCGAGGCGTGGTGGAAGGCGAGGTCGCTGGTGGAACGCATTAGCGAGGCGACCATGAGTTGGGGGCCCGGCACGATGTAACCCCCCAGGTGCCGACCGTCGGCCGCCACCACGTCGATGGTTGCTGCAGTACCGATGTCGGCGACCACGCAGGCACCGCGAACCCGCGCGTAGGCGCCGATGGCAGCGAGCCAGCGATCGACACCGAGCAGCCCGGGATCGGAATAACCGTTCAGAACGCCGCCCGCAGCCCGCCTGGTCACGACGAAGCGGGCGGGATGGCCGGTGGCGAGTCGCGCGGCTGCATCCAGTGCGGCTTGCGCCGATTCCCCCGCCACGCTCGCAGCAACCACGCGCTCGACCGGCGCGCCGGCGAACAGCGCGGCCTGCCAATCCGCCACCGACCAGCCGGCATACGCGGCGGCGGACTGCGCGCCAGGACCGTCCGCTTCGAGGCGGGCCCACTTGACGCGCGAGTTGCCGATGTCGACGAGCAGCGTCATGGCGTCGCCGGGCGCAGGCTCACGTCGCCGGAGTGGAAGCGTTCGATGCGCCCATCGACCGCGACGAGCAGCGCACCGTCCGCCGCCGCGCCGCGCGCCTCGCCCTCCACGGCTCCAGCCCCGTGCGTGACGCGGACCCGCGCGCCCGCCAGCGCATCGAGCGCCGTCCAGCGCGTCGCGAACGCTCCGAAGCCGCAGCGGGCGAACTCGTCGAGAGCTGCGAGCAGTGCGGCCGCGAGCGTGGCCGCAACTGCATTGCGCCCGGGAGCGTTCCCGGCCATCGCTTCGTCGAGATCCGCGACCGGCAGCGCCCCGTCGTTCCCAAGCCGTTCGCGCGTCGCGGGCGACAGCGACAGGTTCAGGCCCAGCCCCGCCACGACACTGGCAGGTCCTGCCCGGTTCGGAGCGCAACTGCAACAACAGCCCGCCGAGCTTGTGCTGGCGCCAGACGACGTCGTTGGGCCACTTGAGCCGCACTTCGTCGAGTCCGAGCCCACGCAGCGCCTCGGCAACCGCAACGCCGAGGGCGAGTCCGAGTGCGGGCAGGCCCGACGGAGTCTCCGCGAACGTCCATGCCACCGAAAACGTGAGTCCCGACCCGAAGGGCGCGACCCAGGACCGGCCACGGCGGCCACGCCCGGCGTGCTGGATTTCCGCGAAGGCCACGCGAGCGCTCCCGGGCGGCGGCGGGGCGGCCGCATAGAGATACGTGTTGGTCGAGTCGATCTCGAACAGGACCTCGACGGTGGCGGGTAGCGGTCCGCCACGCGCTGCGGCGGCCGCGGCGATGATCTGCGCGTCGAGCAACTCGACGGGAGCCGGCAGTCGGTATCCCCTGCGCGGAAGGCTGTCCACGGCGATGCCGTGGGCGCGCAGATCAGCCACCAGCTTCCAGATCGCCGCGCGACTGACGCCCAGCCGGACCGCGAGGTCCGCGCCAGAGTGCAGCGACCCGTCGGCCAGCAGCGCAACCAGCGCCTCGGCCCGGGCGCTCATCGCGGCCGCAACAGCCAGAGCCGGCGGGCGCGGTTCTCGACGCCCGCGTGCATTCGCGCCAGGTTCGAGCGATGCGTGTAAACGACGAAAGCCGACATCGCGATACCGAAGGTGACCAGCGCCCAGGAGCGCGGCTCCGAGAGCGCGAAGTACACCGGCAGCGTAGCGGTGCCTAGAATCGTCGCGAGGCCCACGTAGCCCGTAAGCATCACGCAGGCGAGCCACACCAGCACCACCGGCAGCAGCGCCGACGGCGCCAGCACCGCCACGGCTCCGATCAGCGTCGCAGCACCCTTGCCGCCGCGGAATTCGTACCAGACGGGATAGACGTGGCCGAACACCACCGCGGCCGCACAGGATACGGCGAGCCAGTCGCGGCTCACGTCCGGATCGATGCCGATCCCGGGCAGGTCGAGGCCGGGCAGCAGGCCCGCCGCGAGCAGGGCCTTGCCGACGTCGATCACGACCACGCCGAGCGCGAACCTCCATCCCTGCGTGCGCAGCGCGTTCGTGCCGCCCGCGTTGCCGCTGCCCTGCTCGCGGATGTCCACGCCGCGCAGGCGACCCATGACGAGGCTGCCCAGCACCGCGCCGAGCAGGTAGGCAAGCAGGGTCTTGACGCCGAGTTCGAGCACGTGATTTCTCCGCGCGCGATTCTAGCAGCGGCGGTTCGGCGCGCATCGGCGCTTACACTGGGCGCCGGTCACAGGCCGCAGGAGACGGAAATGGGCAAGCTCGAGCAGGATTTCGCCGCCTACCGCGCACGGATGAACGAGCGCGTGCTCGCCGAGGACAATCGCGTCATCAAGCGCGTGTACTCGGTGGACTCGCTCGCCTACGGCGAAGACGGGTCACTGCCGAAGCAGACCAAGGAACTGCTCGGGCTCGTGGCGTCCCTGGTGCTGCGCTGCGACGACTGCGTGAAGTACCACCTCGTGGAGGCGCGGGCCGCGGGCTCGAGCCGCAAGGAACTCGTCGAGGCCATGAGCATCGGCCTCGTGGTGGGCGGCACGATCGTGATCCCGCACCTGCGCCGCGCAGTCGAGTTCCTGGACGACCTCGACACGACCGAGGGCTAGACGGCGCCCGATGCGGGGAGGCCCGTCGCCCGCGGCAGGAAGACCTCGGCCAGCATGCAGCGCACCGAGCCGCCGCCGGTGTCCTCGATCGTGGGCACCGGCACGGCGACTACCCTCTCCACGCAGGCCGCCAGTCGCTCGCGCGCGGCCGGCGCCAGGCTCTCGAACCCACGTCCGGAGACCGCCAGCACCGAGCCGCCGGCGCGAGAGCGCAGCTCGAGCAGGTTGCCGGCGAAGCTGGCCATCTGTGCCGCGTCGATCGTCTCGACGTGGCGACCGGTGGCGCCGAGCCGATCGAGGAGCACTCGCCGTTGCGCGGCATCGACCGCGTCGGCGCAGACGACGACGAAGCGGCCACCGATCGCGAGCATCACGTTCGTGTGGTAGACGGGCGCGCCTGCCGGACCGGTCGCGTTGAAGACGACGGGCTCGTAGTCGATCTCCTCGCAAAGCTCGCGCAGTACGGCGGCATCGCTGCGCGGCGACAGGCACGCATAGGCGACGCGGGACACGTGGTCGAACACCACGCTGCCAGTGCCCTCGAGGAAGCGTCCGCCGAGCTCGTGATGCGTGAGGTCGAGCAGCCGTTCGATCCGGAAGCCGCCCCGCTGCGCGAGCTCGGCCAGCAGTTCCGGCCGCCGCTCGCGGCGCCGGTTCGGGGCCAGCATCGGATAGAGCACGGCCGTGCCGTCGGCGTGCAGGCTGACCCAGTTGTTGGGAAACAGCGCATCGGGACTGGGCGGCTCGGCGCGGTCGGCGAGCGCGTGCACTTCGACGCCCGCGACGGCAAGCGCGCCGGCCAGCCGGTCGAACTCGGCAATCGCGCGCGATTGCAGGTCGCATGGCGGCGGGGTTACCTGGAAACGGTTCGTCACGGCCGTCTGCGCATTCCATCCGAAGGCGGACGGCCGCAGCATCATCACGGCATCGGCGCACTGCGGGGCTTGCGGCCGGCGGCCCGGAGGGAACGGTGACGACGTGCTCGGGGACATGCGCAATGCAATTGTAAGCCGGCCGGGGAGTCGCTCGCGCCGCGCGCCTCAGCGGTCGGCGTGCGCGAAGGCGACCACTTTCTCGCGGTCCGACACCACGGTACCGCCGGGACCCTCCACCGTGACTGCGAACGCGACGGGCCGCAGCACCGGCACGGCGGAGCGAACCGGAATCACCACCTCCTCCCGGCGCGGCGGCACGTCGAACATCCCTCCGTCCACCGGGTATCGGTCGTCCCGCGCGGCGTCGAAGATCCACAACTGGTAGCGGGCGCGTTCCGGGTCGTTTGCCACGAAGCCCTTGAGCCGCAGGAAGCCGCGCTGCCTCGCATTGTCCCAGACGACGTCGCCGGCTTCGCCTCCGGCATCGCCGGCCCAGGGCCAGTGGCCGACCCGGGGAGAAGCGGCCAGCATCTGGTCGCGGGCGAAATTCGCACGCCACTGTCCGAAGGGGGTGGCTGACGCCGTACTCGAATCGAGATCCAGCAGGCGAGGCCACCAGCCGGCGATGGCGAGCACGAGGCAGGCTGTGGCGAGCATCCACGGGACCGTCGAGTGGCGGACCGGTGCTGCGGCGCCGGAGGGCCGGCTGCTGCGGCATCTGTCGCGTTCGGTTGCGCATTCTCTCGATCGTGCAGCCACTGCTCGGCACATCGATCGAGCCGCCGCCGGACAGTGGTCGGCAGCGGCTCGGGCTGGGGGACGCCTGGCTGTTGAGCGCCCTTTGCTGGCCCGCTCAGGGCGTCGCTTCCCCCATCTTCGGCGGACCGTCGATCTTCATCCACTGGCGTACCTGAATGAGTCCGCGCCGCATCTGGGTCTTCACGGTACCGAGCGGCATGCCGGTGGCCGTTGCGATCTCGGAGTGCGTCAGTCCCTCGAGCAGTCCCATCCGGAGCACCTTGCGCTGCTCGGGCCGCAGCCTCGCCACCACTGCCGCGGCGCGCTCGGCCTCGACGCGGATCTCGCCACCATTGCCGGGCTCAGCCCAGCGCAGGTCGTCGAGCGACTCCACGGGGTCCATCAGGTGATTCATTCGACCCCGTCGCATGCGGTCGATGAGGCGACGCCTTGCGATCGTGGTGATGAACACCTTCTCCGAACCCTGCGCGGCGTCGAATCGCCCCGCACTCTTCCACACGTCGATGAAGATTTCCTGCACCGCATCTTCGGCATCGGCCCGCGACCGGGTCATGCGACGGGCAATCGCCCAGACCAGGCCGCCGAACTCGTCGATGCACGCACGTACGGCATTCGCATCACCGCGCGCTACCCGAGCGAGAACTGACTCCGTCATCGCGCTCACCTCTGTTCGCCACTGAAGGGCGCTGGTTTCAAAGAAAGGCCAACGGGCCGGCATGGGAACGGAGTATAGCGACGTGACGATGTTTTTGTACAGCTTGTACCTATCCAAATAATAGACAGTCCGGACGGTACCGGCAGGTCTCGGCTTCGGCTTTCCCTTGTTGCGGACGATTCTCATTCCGATGACACTAGCGGCCGTTTCCCCAGCGCGCGGTTCTGAATTCCCATGCCTCCCGTTTCACTGTCGTCGCTGCGCAAGGGCGCCCGCGGCACTGTCGCCGATGTGCGCGACGATCCGCAGACCCTGGGCGACGAGGCCCAGTCCACCGTCAGTCGTCGCCTGCTCGAACTGGGGTTCATCCCAGGCGAGGCGCTCGAGGTCGTGGCAGAGATCTGGCCGGGCGGCGACCCGATCGCCGTTCGGCTCGGCAACACGCTATTCGCCCTGCGGCGCCGCGAGGCAGGCGCGGTGCTCGTCGCCGTCGAGGGCCGCTGATACCCGTATGTCCGCCGCGCCCGTCGCGCTCGATCCGATGCGCCTCGCCCTCGTCGGCGTGCCCAACTGCGGCAAGACCGCCCTCTTCAACCGGCTGACCGGCAGCCGGCAGAAAGTCGCGAACTACGCAGGGGTCACCGTCGAGCGCAAGGAAGGCTCGTTCGTCGGTCCCTCTGCGCGGGCAGCGCTACCGGTTGCTCGACCTGCCGGGCGCCTACAGCCTCACGCCCACGACACTCGACGAAGCGATCACTCGCGATTGCCTGCTCGGCCGGCTCGCGGGCGAGGTGCCGCCGGAGCGGGTGGTCTGCGTGGTGGACGCGACCAACCTGCGGCTCAACCTGCGGCTGGTGCTCGAACTTCGCGACCTCGGCATGCCGCTGCTCGTGGCACTCAACATGAGCGACCTTGCCCGCGACCGTGGCTTCCGGCTCGACCGGCAGCGTCTCGAGCAGGAGCTGGGCGTACCGGTGGTCGAGACGGTGGCGATCCGCGACGGCGGCGAGCGGGCGCTGCTCGAGCGGCTCGAGGCACTGCCGCCGCCGGCAGCGCGCCCGGCCGTCGAGTGGCGCGATCCCACGTTCGAGCAGATCCAGCAGACACAGCGCGAGGTGCGCCGCATCCTGCACGCGGCCGGGTACGCGGAGCCGCCGCGCCGGCGTGCGCTGCAGCGCATGGATGCGCTCGTCATGCACCCCGTGGCCGGCCCCGCGGTCCTTGCGGCGCTGCTGTTCTTCGTCTTCCAGGCCGTGTTCAGCTGGGCCGCACTCCCGATGGCGCTGGTGGACGCCGGCATCACCTGGCTGGGCGATGCGCTGCACCGGTCGCTGCCGCCGGGGGCGCTCAACAGCCTGCTGGTCGATGGCGTGATCGCCGGCGCGGGCAGCGTGCTCGTGTTCCTGCCGCAGATCCTGATCCTGTTCTTCTTCATCCTCGTGCTCGAGGACAGCGGTTACCTGCCGCGCGCCGCGTACCTGCTCGACCGGATGATGGGCAGCGTCGGGCTCTCCGGCCGGGCATTCATCCCGCTGCTGTCGAGCTTTGCCTGCGCGGTGCCCGGCATCATGGCGACGCGCACCATCCCGAACGTGCGCGACCGGCTGGCCACGATCATGATCGCGCCGCTCATGACCTGTTCGGCGCGCCTGCCCGTCTACGCGCTGATCATCGCCGCCTTCATCCCGAACCGGCCAGTCGGGCGCGTTCAACCTGCAGGGGCTCGTGCTGTTCACGCTCTACGTATCAGGCATCGTCGCCGCGATGCTGGTGGCCTGGGGGCTCAAGCGGACGGCGCTGCGCTCGAGCTATCACCCGCTGCTGCTCGAACTGCCCGAGTACAAGTGGCCGAACCTGCGCAACCTGCTGCTCGGGCTGTGGGAGCGCCTGAAGATATTCCTGCAGCGGGTCGGCACGATCATCCTCGCGCTCATGATCGTGCTGTGGTTCCTGTCGAGCTTTCCTGCGCCGCCGGAGGGCGCCACGGGGCCGGCGATCCAGCACAGCTTCGCGGGCATGATCGGGCGCGCGCTGGAGCACGTGTTCGCGCCGCTGGGGTTCAACTGGCAGATCTCGCTGGCCCTCGTCCCGGGGCTTGCGGCGCGCGAGGTCGCGGTGGGCGCGCTCGGGACCGTGTACTCGCTGTCGGCCACCGGCGACGACGTGGCGGCGACCCTCGTGCCGATGATCGCGAAGTCCTGGAGCCTGGCGACGGCACTGTCGCTGCTCGCGTGGTACGTATTCGCGCCGCAGTGCCTGTCGACCCTGGTGGTCGTGAAGCGCGAGACCAATTCGTGGCGCTATCCGCTGATCATGGCGGGCTACCTGTTCGCGCTGGCGTATCTCGCGGCGTTCGTCACGTACCGCGTCGCGAGCGCGCTGCTGACTTGAGTGGGCATCGCGATGTGGCAAGCGATCCTCGTCGGGCTGATCGTGCTGGCGGCCACGCTCTACGCGGTCTGGGCGCTGATGCCAGCGGGATGCGCACTGCGACTGGCGCAGTGCGTGGCCGCCGTCGCTTCGGCGCGCCGGCAAACCAGCGTGGCTGGTCGCGGTTTGCGGCGTGCAATCGAGCGCAGCGCGCTGGCGAGCGCCTGGGCGGCTGCAGCGACTGCAGCGCGGTGCAGGCGGCCCCCGACGCCTGCCGAAAGCGGGCCGGACAAGGTGCTAGAGATATCGACTGCGCGCGCCGATGCGCCTGCTGCGGGCTCGCCGTTCGCAGCGTTTCGGTAAACACGTGCAGCCCGCCACCGGCTCTTGGGGTCAAATTCGCCCGCGTCCGCAACCGCGGCACCCGGCTCGCGTGCTTGCGACGCGTCCGCAGCGGCCGTCCGCAGGGAGCCTCACGCATGTTCCGCCCACGCGATCTGCGAACATCGCCCCATCCTGGTTTCTCCGCGTTCCTGTTGACGCTCGCTCGGCCCGTCGCCGCGTCGCGCGCAGGACGCAGCCCGCTGCGGCTCAGGACGCGCGACAGCCGCCGAGACTCGAGATCCCGAACGAGAAGTGCTTCAACTGCCACGACGACGCCGAGACTGAAGAGCGACGACGGCGATCGATCGCCGTCCTGGCGCGCGGTTCGGCGCCGGCGCGCACAAGCGAGTCGACTGCGTCGAGTGCCACACCGACGCCGCTGACCATCAAGCACCCGCGCAACAACGCTCGGCCCGGTGACGTTCGACGTCTGCATGGGGTGCCACGAGGACGAGATCACGCCCTTCCACGACAGCGTGCATGCCAGGGTGCAAGGGCGACGAGCCGGCCAGCCTGCCAGGGCTGCCACGGCAGCGTGCACACGACGCCTCGCAGCCGCGACCCGCAGCGCACCGATGTCCGCGGCTGAACCAGCTGCGCAACTGCGGCCAGTGCCACAAGGACATGATGGAGGGTTACCTCGGCAGCGTGCACGCGCGCGCGCTGCTCGTCTCGGGCCTGAACAGCGCGCCGGCCTGCAGCGACTGCCACGGCAGCCACGACATCCAGCGTCACGCGACGCGAAGGCCCGCTCCTCGCACCAGAAGAGCCCCGAGACCTGCGGCAGCTGCCACGAGGGCATCCTCAAGGTGTGGGACGACAGCGCGCACGGCGCGCTGTGGAAGGAAGGCAAGGACGGCCCGGTGTGCACGCACCTGCCACCAGGCGCACTCGATCCAGGACCCGACCACGGTGCAGTCGCGCGAAGCACATGCCGCACGAGTGCGGCAACTGCCACGACGAGCTGCTGACAAGTCGTTCCACGACAGCTTCCACGGCAAGGCGTCGAGCGTCGGCCGCGAGCAGGCCGCGATGTGCTCGGACTGCCACACGCCGCACCACAACCTGCCGGCGAGCGACCCGCGCTCGAGCATGCACCCGGACAACCTCGCGGCCAGACCTGCGGCTCGAGCAGCTGCCACGCGGGCCGAGGTCAACGCGTCGTTCCTGACGTTCATGCCCCACAGCGATCCGATGGACAAGGACCAGAACCCGTGGGTGCACTACATCTACCTGTTCATGACCCTGCTGCTGCTCGGCGTGTTCGGCTTCTTCGGCCTGCACGCGGCGCTTTGGCTGCAGCGCACGCTGGTGGGCCGCCTGCGCGGCGAGTTCAAGGTGCAGCACTTCGGCGAAGGACCGTACGTGCGCCGCTTCACGACCACGCAGATGTGGCTGCACGTGTCGATCATCCTGAGCTTCCTGCTGCTCTCGGTGACCGGCCTGCCGCTCAAGTTCGCGGCCGCGCCCTGGGCGCCCGGGCCTGATGCGCGTCGCTGGGCGGCCCGGAGGTCGCGGCCTGGCTGCACCGCTTCGCGGCAATCGTCACGTTCGGCTACTTCGCCGTGCACCTCGCGATGCTGTTCCGCGACGTCGTGCTCAAGAAGCAGAAGGGCTACTTCTGGGGCTGGCGCTCGATGACGCCGAACCTGAAGGACGTCCAGGACCTGTGGGCGAACCTGAAGTACTTCCTGTACCTCGGACCGCGGCCGGAGCTCGACCGCTGGGCGTACTGGGAGAAGTTCGACTACCTGGCGGTGTTCTGGGGCGTCGGCATGATCGGCGTCTCGGGCCTGATGCTGTGGTTCCCGGACTTCTTCACCCAGTTCCTGCCGGGCTGGGCGCTGAACGCGGCCTACATCATCCACAGCGACGAGGCCCTGCTCGCCACGGGCTTCATCTTCCTGTTCCACTTCTTCCACACGCACCTGCGGCCGGAGAGCTTCCCGATGGATCCGGTGATCTTCACGGGCAGCATGCCGCTGCATCGCTTCAAGGAAGAACGACCGATCGAGTACCAGCGCATGGTCGACAGCAACACGCTCGAGCAGCACTTCGTGCCGGCGCCCTCCGAGACGCACATCCAGGTGGCGCACGTGTTCGGCTTCGCGGCCGTCGCGGTCGGCGATCTGGCTGGCGGTGCTGATCTTCAAGGCGATCGCGAGCGGTGCGCTGCACCTGTTCTAGCAGCTGCCGGTGAATCGCTGGCCGGCCGGCGGAGCATCCGCCGGCCGGCCGCGTGCCGTGTCGGGTGGTGATGATGCGCGGCTCGGCGCTATGCTGTCGCGGCCGGCAGCAGAACCTGGGCGCGCGTGCCGACAGCTGCAGCAAACGTCATACAGCCACGGGGTCAATCGATGATCAAGCATTTCTTCGCGCGCCATCACCGGCAACATCGTCAGCCTGATCGGCACGCTGATGATCGTGACCGAGCCTGCTGCTCATCGCGGCGCTGCTGGTGATGCAGGCGATGGGCTTCGAGGGTGGTGCCTACCTCGGCATCCTGACCTTCGTCGTGCTGCCGATGCTGTTCCTGCTTGGGATCGCGCTCGTCCCGATTGGGCATCTGGTGGCGGAAGCGACGCGACGCGAAAGCTGGCGGCCGAGGGCCAGGACGTCGGGCACCTGCCGGTCATCGACCTCAACAAGGAAAGAACGCGTGGCGTGCTGCTCGGCTTCGTGGCGCTCGCGGTCCCGATCATCGCGCTGGCCGCCGGCCTGACCTTCAAGGCCGTCCACTACATGGACTCGACGAGTTCTGCGGCATGGCCTGCCACAAGGTCATGGAGCCCGAGTACACGGCCTTCCAG
Source organism: uncultured Gammaproteobacteria bacterium (assembly GCA_963712815.1). Lineage (GTDB taxonomy): Bacteria > Pseudomonadota > Gammaproteobacteria > Steroidobacterales > Steroidobacteraceae > RPQJ01. The sequence continues at coordinate 13,288 of CAVQJL010000009.1, read as the reverse complement.
CGCTCGCCGCACGCCCGCGTCGGCTGCGCCGGCTGCCACATCGGCCCGGGCGCCGAGTGGTTCGTCAAGGCCAAGATCTCGGGGTCCTGGCAGCTGATCGCCGTCGCGTTCGACCTGTACCCGCGCCCGATCCCGACGCCGGTGCACTCGCTGCGCCCGGCGAACGGCACCTGCGAGCAGTGCCACTGGCCGACCAAGTTCGTGGGCGACCGGCTCAAGGTGCGCACGCACTACGCCGAAGACGAGGCGAACACCGAGCTCAAGACGGCGCTGATGGTCAAGGTCGGCGGCAAGGTCGGCGGGCCAGTCGCACGGCATCCACTGGCACGTGGACCCGAACCACACGGTCCGCTATCGCGCCGACCCGACCCGCGAGAATCATCTACGAGATCGAACTCACCGATCTGGCCGCTGGCTCGAAGAAGCTGTTCAAGAGCGAAGAGCCGGCGCCCGAGGGCGCCGAGTGGCGCACCATGGACTGCGTGGACTGCCACAACCGGGCTTCGCACATCTATCGCAGCCCGCAGTACGAAGTCGATCTGGCGCTCGAGGAAGGCCGCATCGACCGCTCGCTGCCCTTCATCAAGCGCGAAGGCGTGCGCATCCTCACCGAGAAGGAGTACGAGTCGCACGATGCGGCGCGCGAAGGCATCGCGGCCGCGGTCAAGGCGTTCTACGCGGAGAACTATCCCGACCTCGCCGGCACGCCGGCTGTCGAGCAGGCGGGCAAGGCGCTGGGCGACGCCTATGCGTGGAACAACTTCCCGCACATGAAGGTGAGGTGGAACACCTACCCGAACCACATCGGCCACCAGGAGTCGCCGGGCTGCTTCCGCTGCCACGACAACAAGCACAAGACGGACGACGGCGAGAAGATCGGCAAGAAGTGCAGCACCTGCCACAACGTCGTCGCCGACGAGGAAAGCGACTCCGCGCTGCTGCAGGAACTGGGCCTCCAGGAACCGCCGCCCGCCGCGGCGGAACCGAGCGTGCCCACGGCGGAGACCGCGGGCACGTAACGGTCAGCCTGCTGGCAAGGCCCCGGTTCGTCCGCACCGGAGCCTTCGCTTCTGGGGTGAAAAGCGGCGGCCCTCACTTGAGCGTCGCGTAATAGGCCGCAAGGTCGGCTATCTGCGCATCGGAGAGCTTCTTCGCCTCCTTGGTCATCTTCGGGCTCTTCGTGCGCGTGCCGTCCTGGTATTCCTTCATCGCCTTGGTGAACTTCTCCACCGACATTCCGGTGACAGCGGGGTAAGTATCGTCGCCGGTGCCGTCGTCGCCATGGCAGTCGGCGCACGATTCCTCCGCCAGAGCCTTGCCCGCGGCGACGTCGGCGGCATGGCCAGGCACGGAGAGGAAGGCAAAGGCCGCGAACGCCATGGGCAGCATCGACTTTTTCATCGCAGTTCTCCTCCAGTGGGACGTTTTCCGGGCCTCATGGGGCTCAAGTGCATGTCACAGCGCGGCGGCCGGCGCATGGCTCTCCATCCACCGCGGCGGCAGCAGCCGGAAGAGCGCGGTGAGGATGATGAACGGCAGCGCGAGCAGCAGCAAGGCCGTCATCAGGCTCTCGATGCCGGTGAGCTCCATCTTGTAGGCCATCAGACCGCGGAAGCTCTTCGAGTACAGCTGGCCGCCGATCACGACATTCCAGCGCATGCTGAAGATGCCGAGCAGCAGCAGCACCGACGACGAGAAGTAGAGCAGCTTGCGCAGTTCCTCGTTGAAGCGAACGGTGCGGACCAGCACCAGGATGACGCAGCGGCAGCAGCATCCCGAGCAGCAGCTGCACGATGACCAGGCTCGTGAACAACTTGTACGAAACCAGGTCCGTGAGTATCCCGATCGACTCCTCGCTCTGGTACAGGCGGTGGATGTAGTCGAGCGCCTCCAATGCGAAGTCCACGATGATCGCGACGAGCAGGAACAATCCGACCTTGTCGAGGCAGCGCATGTCGAGCTTCTCGTTGCGCAGCAGGCTCAGCACGATGTACAGGAACATCACCATGGCGATGCCCGACACGATGGCGGACATCAAGAATACGATCGGCATCAGGACGCTGCCCCACCACGGGTTCGCCTTGACCGAACCGAAGATGAAACCGACGTAGCCGTGGAGCAGGAATGCGGACGGAATGCCGATGATCGTGATGATCTTGCTCGCCTTGTGATCAAAGGCCAGTGCCTCGGGGCTCACGTCCTTCGAGAACAGCGACAGCGCACCGTAGATCCCCTTCATCAGGCCGCGGGACTTCTGCGCCATCAGGACCAGTTGGTGCCGGTATTCGAACCAGATCTCGATCAGCAGGATGCCGAGCAGGTACCAGAGGTACACGAAACCGAACATGGCCATCGCGGATGTCGGCTGCGGCGTGAAGAAGATCTCGTAGGCGCGCTCGGGGTGGCCGAGGTGCAGTTGCAGCGGCATCCCCGCGACCAGCATGAACGACAGCGCCGTGAGCAGGGCCAGCCGGTAAATCGGCTGCACTTCGACCACGTTGAACACCTTCACGAGCGAGGCGAGGATGAACGCGCCGGCGACGATGCCCGTAAGGTACGGATATACGACGATCAGGATCGCCCACTGGGTCTCGACCTCGTTCGGGTAAATGAAGCCGACCACCTGGCTCAGCTGGTGGCCCAGTTGCTCGAGGAGGCTGTCCGGGATTGCGCCGCTCATCGCACCGCTCCATCAAGGTTCGCATAGAGCACCTTGGGCTCGGTGTTCAGGTCCGGTTTGAGGACTCCGATCATGTTGACGCGCTGGAAGCGCACCAGGCGATCGGCCCGGCCCTTCATGTCGCCGAATATCCGCGCCTCGGTTGGACACACCTCGACACAGGCTGGCAGCAGGCCCTTGGTGATGCGGTGGTAGCAGAACGTGCACTTATCCGCGGTTCGCGTCGTCGGGTTCAGGTACCGCGCGCCGTAGGGACACGCCTGGATGCAGTACCGGCAACCGATGCAGCGCTTATCATCGACGAGCACCACGCCGTCGACCGTCTGGAACGTCGCGCCCACGGGGCAGACCTGCACGCACGGAGGGTGCGCGCACTGGTTGCAGAGCTTAGGCACGAAGAACGTGCGCACGACGGCCGGATCTTCGGGCGGGGCCTGCTCGGGTTGCGCGCCCCGCGTGCTGATGCACTCGACCGTGGTCTCGCCATCGGCGCGTATGTCGTATCGCTCGATCCAGGTGCGAAAATAGAACGGCTCGTCCGGTACGCCATTCTCGGCCTTGCACGCCTCGACGCAGCGGTTGCAGCCGATGCACTTCTCGACGTCGACGCCCATGCCGTACCAGTGCCGGGTCGGGTCATATTCGTCCGTGGGGGCGCCCACGAGTTCCTTCGCCTCCGCAGTGCCCGGAAGCATGCGCAGCAGGCCCGCTGCGGGCAGGAACGCGACGACTTGCTGCAGAAACTCGCGCTTGTTCATTTGCGTCCCTCGGGCAGGTGGGCGTAATGACACTCCCAGCACACGTACGTGCCGCCGTGGGAGGCGAGGTCGACCGTGGCCTTCGATGCAGCGGCATCCGTCGCGCCCGGTGCGTGGCAGCGACCGCACACTTCCCGGCTCCCGGGCTTGCTCGGCAGCGCCGAACGCGGCTCGGTCATGTGCTGCTCCTCGACGACGTGGCAGTCCGCGCAGGACAGCAGGGCGTGCTTCGACAGCGCCTTGGTGCGCTCGATGCGTCCATGGCAGCCCGAGCACTCCGTGGGCGTCTTCGGGGGCACCGGATCGTGGCCGTCATGGCAGGAAACGCAGCGCTTGCCCGGCTTGTGCTGCTGCGGATCGACCTGCGGGAAGCCGTTGGGGCGCGACGTATCGAAGGCATGGCAGGCGAGGCAGTCCTCCCGCTCGCGTGGCCTGCGGGGCTTCTCGGCGTTCTCGTCCGACGCGTGTGCGATGGACGGGCCGTGGCATGTCTCGCAACCGATGCGGCGGTGCTTGCCGGCGTACTTGGCCTGGAATTCCTCCTCGTGGCACTCGCGGCAGGCCGCCACGCCGGCGTGGTGCAGCGGCTTGGTCATCTCTCTCTCGACCGTGGCCACCTGGTGGGGCCGGGCGGAGAACAACGACGCCGGCAGAATCACGAAGCGGAGCAGCAGGACCAGTGACACGATGACGGCGATAACGATGCTGAGACGCGTCACCTGCTCAGGAAGCTTCACCGCTCGTTCCTCATCACAGTGAGGTCTGTCCGCGATCGGGCGGGCCACGGCGCAGATCGGACTATGCGCGACGCGCGGCTGGCGCCGGGCGGCGGCAGATGCACGTCGGTCGATGTGCCATCAGCACTCATGTGCTCCCCCTGTGCAGCCTGACCATGATGCAGGCCGGCTTTTTCCCGATGTTATGTTCGCGAGTCGCGCAGCGACCTCGTGGATTTACGCAGTCGCATCGCGGACTGCCGCAGTTGTACCGGCCCCACGCCGGAGGCGCGGCGCGACGATGAGCGCCGCACCGAAAATGGCCAACGCGATGAAAAGCGTCGCCGGACGCGAATACTTGAAGTCCTGTGCCACCATCTTCAAGCCGATCAGCACCAGCAGCGGATAGACCAGCCAGGCCCACTCGCGATACCGGGCTTGCCGGCCGAGCCACGCAATGAGCAGAGCTGCAACGGCCAGTACACACGTGCGAACGGTGGCAACAGCACCCGGGTCCACGCTGCGGTCATCAAGTCCGGCAACGGGAGGCACCAACCAGCCGACAAGCGAGCCACAGGCGACCCATACCAGGATAAGGACGATGACGACCCGCAGGCCGCTTGCAACCATGCCACCCTCCGGCCACGGCCTTGCGGCTACGAATCCTGCGGACAAGGCACTCGCAACGAGCACGACCAGGATGAGGACGCCTGGCAGGGCCCAGGTTCCAGTCGAAGTGGTCGCCAGCGCCCGGGCGCCGTACGTCAGCGCGCCCGACACGATGCCGGCGGCCAGGACGTAGGCGACGCCGTGAAGCAGCATGTACAGCCTGCCGGCTCGCGACCACGATGCGGCGGCCAGCACGCCCAGCACTGCCAGCACGGCGCCGAGCCAGGGCCCACGGAGAGTGATCGTGAATCCCGCGAGCATGAGCACAAGAGCGAGGCTCGAATAGAAATACAGGTTTCGCTCGAGGCCCTGGCGCCGTTCGATGAACGCAAATGTCACGCCATAGCACACCGCGCCGAACACCAGGCTGGTCACCCCGGTCGCGGCCGGCAGCGTTCCCGTGATTCGGGTCAGGACGATGGTGCCGCCGAAAGCGATCAGCAGCGCAACCGTCGTCTGCACGACCTCGAACACCGTGACGTTGCGGCCGCGGATGAGTGTTTGAACCGCGATGCTGATGACGTATGCGGCCAGCAACGACCACTGCAGGAGCATGGCAACTTGGGCACCATACTGATGATGTGGTCCCAAGGCCCGCAGCGCGAGACCCACGACGACGACGTCGGCAGTCAGTGCAGTCGGCCAGCCAAGCACAGACCAGCCCAGCGAGTAACCCAGCCACAGGGTCGCCACGCCGACGGCAATCAGGTAGAAGGCGAACGGCACGAAGACACCGGTCTTGGCCATCAGGATGAGGCTGGTAGGCAGGGCCGCAATGACGGTGACCCAGGCGACCGCCTGCAATCTCTGGCGCCGCGCAACGAGCAGGAACCCGGCGGTCAGAACAGCGATTCCAAGCGCGCTGCCCGTACCGGTCAGCACCTTGAATCGGATCGTCGCTTCGACCAGCAATGGAAAGACGACCATGGCGGCCGCCAGTGCGTGGAACACGGCACTTGATCCATGCTGGCGTCGACCTGCCCGGTCGGCAAGGTAGAGCCAGCCCAGCCCGTAGGCGAACGCCAGCGCGATGCCGACCTGTGCTGCGAACAGGCCGGCTTCGGTCATCGCGCGCAGGAAGAATCCGCCGGCGAGCACCAGGAAAAGGCGGCCGATGAGCGTCACCACGACGATCGGATCGTACGGATCCCGTCGGGTCAGGACAGGCGCGATCGCAGGCGCCTGCGCGCTATCGGTGTCCGGTCCGGTGACCTGCGCCACGCGGGCCACTGCGACCGCACGACCCGATTCCAGGGTGTCGACACGCCGCTGCAGCAACACCACGGCGGAGCGAAGTTGCTCGACCGCCGACTCGAGACGAGCGTAACGATCGTCCAAGTGGCCTCCCCTGCTCCAAGCCGCGCATCTGTATCGACCCCGGCGCGGCGGGTAGCGAGCCCTGTTTCACAGCTCTTGTCGCCGGATGACAGCAGCATGCGGCGCAGCAATTCATGAGGGATTGCCGAATGCGGGGTGACGCGAAGTATCGCAGGGGAAGAGCGTTCGGCAAAAAAAACGACGCCCCGTTTCCGGGGCGCCGTTCTCTGGACCCGCGGACCGTGGACGAACCCACGGCCGCGGAACCATCACGCGCTCAGGCGTGGATTACCAGGCGCGGCGCGGACGATCGGTCTTGGGCTGCGCCTCGTTGACCTTGAGTGCGCGACCGTCCATCGAGTGGCCGTTCAGGCTCTGGATGGCGCGGGCAGCGTCGGCATTCGACATTTCGACGAAGCCGAAGCCGCGCGGCTGGCCCGTGTCACGGTCCGTGATCAGGGCAACCGACTCGACGGTGCCGTGCGTCGAGAACAGGGTGCGGACGGCGGCCTCGTCGGCCGAGAAGGGAAGGTTACCAACGTAGATCTTGCTCATTGAAAATACTCGCTATCGAAAAGGGACAAAGGCATTCGAGGCAGCGCGACTGAGTCCCCGGCCGAAGCACGAACGAGCACAGACGCGTGGCGACGGCGCCACGTGGATCGAAAACACTTCGGTTGGCGAACTTGGGCCCGGATGCGCCTGAATGGCGCGGCCCGTCGGAACGGAAACGAGAAGGGTCTTTACCCGCGGCGAACTATACACGTTTGCCGTTGCCGCGGCGCGTTATTTTTCCTGCAACCGGTTTTGCGGGCCCGAGCACTGTGCGATGCTCGCGCGCCTGATGTCGATCATCATCCTCAATGACGCCGAACTGGCCTTTGGTCTGCAGCCCCTGCTCGACCGGGCGGCCCTGGCCGTCACGGCAGGCGAGCGGATCGGCCTGATCGGCCGCAATGGAACCGGAAAGTCCTCCCTGCTGAAGGCAATCGCGGGCGAGCTGCCGCTCGATGGCGGCGAGATTCGCCGCATCGACGGCCTGCGTATTTCGATCGTGGAGCAGGAACCGGCTCTCCCGCCCGCGGCTTCGCTGCGAGATAGCCTCGTTGCGCGCGGGCACCTCGAGCGGATTGCGGATGACCGCGCCCGATGGCGTGCGGAGGCCCGTCTGGTCGAGTACCTGCATCGCTTCGGACTGGACGAATCGCTGCGTCCGGAGGCGGCCTCCGGCGGCGAGTGCAAGCGTGCCACGCTCGCCCTTGCCATGGCCCTCGAGCCGCAGTTGCTGCTGCTCGACGAACCGACGAACCACCTCGACATCGGCGGCATTGCCCTCCTCGAGGGACTCCTCCGGAAGGGCGGAACGAGCATCTTCATCACGCACGATCGCGCGTTCCTCGACGCCGTGGCAACACGAATCGTGGAACTGGATCGCGGGACGCTGCGTTCGTACCCCGGGGCATTCTCGGCCTACGAGCTGCGCCGGGACGAACAGTTGTCGGTCGAGGCCGTCGCGAACCGGCGCTTCGACAAGTTCTGGGCGCAGGAAGAAGTATGGATCCGCAAGGGTGTCGAGGCGCGACGCACCCGCAACGAGGGACGGGTGCGCCGCCTGCAGCAGCTGCGCGAGCAGCGCGCGGCGCGGCGCGAGCGACCCGGCGAGGTGAAGCTTGCGCTCGACGCAGGCGAGCGGTCGGGCAAGCTGGTGGCCGAGCTGAAGGACGTCACGAAGCGCTACGGGGATCGAACAGTCGTGGAGCAGCTGTCGCTGCGGATCATGCGCGGCGACCGCCTCGGTTTCATCGGCCCGAACGGCGCCGGCAAGTCCACGTTGCTGAAGTTGATCCTAGGCACGCTGACGCCGGACTCCGGATCCGTCCGGCTCGGCACCAACCTGCAGGTGGCCTACTTCGACCAGTTGCGCGAGCAGCTCGACCCGGAGAAGAGCGTGTCTGAAACAGTGTGCCCGACCTCGGACTGGATCGACGTCGGCGGCGTGCGACGGCACGTGATCGGTTATCTCGGGGACTTCCTGTTCCCGCCCCAGCGCGCCGAGTCGCCGGTGAGGATGCTGTCGGGCGGCGAGCGCAACCGCCTGCTGCTCGCCCGCCTGTTCGCGCGACCGGCCAACGTGCTGGTGCTCGACGAGCCCACGAATGATCTCGACATCGAATCGCTCGAATTGCTTGAGTCCACGCTGCAGGACTACCCGGGCACCGTGCTGCTGGTGAGCCACGACCGCCGCTTTCTGGACGAGGTCGTGACCCAGACGCTGGCGGCCGAAGGTGACGGCGCGTGGAAAGAGTACGTCGGCGGATACAGTGAGTGGCTGCAGCAGCGGCCGTTCTCCGAGCCGTCATCCGAGCCTCGGGAAGGCGTCGCGCCTGCGAGGCTGGAGTCACTCCTCGCGCCATCGGCGAGGCAGGCCGCCAAGCTGTCCTACCGGGAATCGCGCGAACTCGAGCAACTGCCCGTGCGGATCGAAGCGCTCGAGAACGAGCAGCAGGAACTCACCGCCCGGATGAGCGCTGCCAACTACCACGCGCAGGGTCCGGAGCGAATCCGGGCAGACCGGCTGCGAAGCGAGGCGATCGAGCACGAACTCGAAGCCGCTTTCGCACGCTGGGCGGAGCTCGAAGCACGCGTCACCGCGCTCAAGCAGGGCTGACCTGAAAAAATGCCCCCGCATCGAATGGATGCGGGGGCAATGCGTCCGCGGGGACGCCAGGGGGATCAATCAGGGCAGCGTCTGCTCGCCGCCAGCGGTCGGGTCCTTCGTCCAGCCCAGCGCCGGCCAGTCAATCTGGTCGGAGAAGTGGCAGTCGGCGCAGTCGCCGCCCATGCCCAGGGCCTGCTCGCTCGGTGCGATCTCATGATCCACCTTGAGGAGCATCACGGTGTCGACGAACCCGTTCTCGGCGACGACGTCCTGCGTGCCCGTGTTGTAGGCCGGCAGGTAGGCGGACGCATCGGCGAGCGAACCCAACCAGTCGTACTTCGCCCAATAGGCATTCGGGCCTGCCGCCGTGCCGTACAGGTGCGGGATGACCATGACCTTCCTGGCCGTGTCAGCGACCTGGTTGCCGGTCATCTTCTTGAACGGGTAGATCTTGGCGGCCGGGTCCCTGTAGGTCGCGGACGGCGAACCGAGGTCCACGGGTGTGGTCGTGTATGTGTTGTTTAAGCCGACAATCATGCGGTTCCACTTGCCGTCGTAGAAGCGCAGGGTAGGCCTAACGTCGGTGGCCCAGGTGAAGCAGCCCTTCATCTTGGAGTACGTCCCGCGCTGCGTCGTGCCGTCGGCCGCAACGCCCGTTGGACCCGCGGCGCATTCTGCCGGTCGGGCGTCCTGGCCCGCGAGCGACCACTTCCAGTCGACGTAGGTTGCGACACTGCGCGCGATCGCTGGAACGTGGCAGACCTGGCAGGCGAGGCGCGCATGCGCCTGCGACTGCAGGACAATCTCGACCGAACTGCCGGCGTGGATTCCCGCTGCGGAACCGTGACAATCCGTGCAGTCCTTCATGATGCCTTCGTCCACCGAGTGGTACATGAATCCGCCGATGCCGTGATCGATCATGTTGCCGGCGGAATCTTTCTTGACCTGGTGGCAGGCGACGCAGGTCATGTCGCCGCCCTTCTGCGTGACCGGGTCGTAACCCATGTGCACGTCTTCGCTGCGGCTCAGGTACTTGGCGGGGTCCGCCGCCGGGTCGGTCGCCTTGGCGAAGCCCATGCGCGTCGAGATATCGCCATGCTTGACGTTGTCGTCACCGCCGGCGCGGCTGTGGCAGAACACGCATGTCGAGCGCGGCGGGACGCCCTGGTTCAGGCCGACGCTCTGGGCGACCTTCTGCAGGTCCACGCTCGGGTCGGGGCCGCCGACGAGGGGAGGATTGGCGAGGTTCGGAGTCGCGACCTTCTTGTACGTGCCGGTCTGGTCATGACACGCGAGGCAGTCGATGTTCTTCGGGTTGCCGAAGTCGAAGTTCTTGTCGCCCCAGCCATAGCCAATGTGACACTGTGCGCAGCGCCCTTCGTTCGTCGGCACGGCGAGGCAGAAATTGTTGAGCAGGTCCTTCTTGCCGTGGATCGTGCCCTCGAAACCCTTGATTCCCGCGACCGTGCCTTCCCAATTCCAGTGGGCGGTCTTCATCACGTCGTCGCCGATCTTGCCGTGGCAGTTCAGGCACTGGCTCGTGCCCGTATAGGGGTTCTCGGTGAAGTAGCCCTTGTGGAGGCTCACCGGATCGTAGGCGCCCGATGGCGTGCGACAGTCCAGCACGTCAATCACGCCGTCCTTGTTGACGTCCTCGGCCGGGAAATCAGCTACGCCGTTCTGATTGAGATCCCAGCAGTTGAGTCCCGGCGTGCCGGGTGTGCCCGGCGTACCGGGCGTCCCGGCGACGCCGTCCTTGCCGTCGTCCCCTTCGCAGCCAGCCAGGCCTGCGACCAGCAGCAGCACGGACGCGAAAACCGTCCAGCCCGTCGTTCGGCGAATGTATGCACTCATCATTGCCACTCCCGGCGTCAACCGTTGTTCTGGAGTGGTTACTGCACGATGCGTGCCATATCTGGTGCAGATTGATTAGGCCTGACCAATCAAGGAGTTGTCGATCACCGGGCTCTGTCAGTCGGACAACCGTTCACCCAGGCCTGCCAGAAATGGCGTGGAGGTTGGCAGAGCTATGTCAGTGGAATGCAGCATTGCGTCGACGGTTCGACTCGAGACGGGACACGCATGCAATCCAGGGAGGCCTAGGGACAATCGCAGTCTCGGAACAATCCTGAAATGAAAAACCCCCGACGGAGTCATCCGTCGGGGGTTGCATTTCAAGAGCCTGGCAGTGACCTACTCTTGCATGGTCGAGGACCACACTACCATCGGCGCAGAGCGTTTTCACTTCCGAGTTCGAAAAGGGATCGGGTGGTTCCCGCTCGCTATGGCCGCCAGGCAAACCGGCTCACGCGCCCGCTCATGCGGGACGTGAAAAAGATCGAATTGGGTATGACAAGCGTGTCGCAGTCGCGCGGATACCGCGCTGATTCCCACCATCGGTCGGATCGGGTCCAGACCGATTGGGTGTTATATGGTCAAGCCGCACGGGCAATTAGTACTGGTTAGCTCAATGCATTACTGCACTTACACACCCAGCCTATCAACGTCGTAGTCTTCGACGGCCCTTCAGGGGGATCGAGTCCCCAGGGAGAACTAATCTTGGGGGGGGCTTCCCGCTTAGATGCTTTCAGCGGTTATCCCGTCCGTATATAGCTACCCGGCAGTGCCACTGGCGTGACAACCGGAACACCAGAGATACGTCCACTCCGGTCCTCTCGTACTAGGAGCAGCTCACCCTCAATTCTCCAACGCCCACGGCAGATAGGGACCGAACTGTCTCACGACGTTCTGAACCCAGCTCGCGTACCACTTTAAATGGCGAACAGCCATACCCTTGGGACCTGCTACAGCCCCAGGATGTGATGAGCCGACATCGAGGTGCCAAACTCCTCCGTCGATGTGGACTCTTGGGAGGAATAAGCCTGTTATCCCCGGAGTACCTTTTATCCGTTAAGCGATGGCCCTTCCATACAGAACCACCGGATCACTAAGACCTGCTTTCGCACCTGCTCGACCTGTCCGTCTCGCAGTTAAGCACCCTTATGCCTTTGCACTCTAGAGCGCGATGACCGACCGCGCTGAGGGTACCTTTGCACTCCTCCGTTACTCTTTGGGAGGAGACCGCCCCAGTCAAACTACCCACCATACACGGTCCCCGACCCGGATAACGGGCCTAGGTTAGAAAGTCGAACATTCCAGGGTGGTATTTCAAGGTTGGCTCCATGCGATCTAGCGACCACACTTCAAAGCCTCCCACCTATCCTACACAAGAAGGTTCAAATTTCAGTGTAAAGCTATAGTAAAGGTTCACGGGGTCTTTCCGTCTTGCCGCGGGTACGCCGCATCTTCACAGCGATTTCAACTTCACTGAGTCTCGGGTCGAGACAGTGTGGCTATCATTACGCCATTCGTGCAGGTCGGAACTTACCCGACAAGGAATTTCGCTACCTTAGGACCGTTATAGTTACGGCCGCCGTTTACCGGGGCTTCGATCAAGAGCTTCGCCTTGCGGCTGACCCCATCACTTAACCTTCCGGCACCGGGCAGGCGTCACACCCTATACATCCACTTTCGTGTTAGCAGAGTGCTGTGTTTTTGATAAACAGTTGCAGCCACCGATTACCTGCGACCTTCGTTCGCTTCAAGAGTAAATCCATACACGATCGAAGGCATACCTTCTTCCGAAGTTACGGTATCAATTTGCAGAGTTCCTTAACCCGAGTTCTCTCAAGCGCCTTAGCAGATTATCTGCTCACCCACCAGTGTCGGTTTGCGGTACGGTCAGTTGCTGCCTGAAGCTTAGAGGCTTTTCCTGGGAGCGTGGCCTCAATCACTTCGGTCCACATGGGACCTCGTCGTCACGTCTCAGGATTAACGGCTCTCCGGATTTGCCTGGAGAACCTCCCTACACGCTTAAACCGGGAACCAGCCCCGGCTGACCTAGCCTTCTCCGTCACCCCATCGCAGCAGCACCTGGTACGGGAATGTTGACCCGTTCTCCATCGACTACGCCTTTCGGCCTCGCCTTAGGTACCGACTCACCCTGCGCCGATTAACGTTGCGCAGGAACCCTTGGGTTTACGGCGTGCGGGTTTTTCACCCGCATTAACGTTACTCATGTCAGCATTCGCACTTCTGATACCTCCAGCACACCTCGCAGTGCACCTTCACAGGCCTACAGAACGCTCCCCTACCACCTGCACTTGCGTGCAGATCCGCAGCTTCGGCTCATGGCTTGAGCCCCGTTATATCTTCCGCGCAGCCAACTAGACCAGTGAGCTATTACGCTTTCTTTAAAGGATGGCTGCTCTCAAGCCAACCTCCTGGCTGTCTATGCCTTCCCACATCGTTCACCACTTAGCCATGAATTAGGGGCCTTAGCTGGCGGTCTCGGTCATTCCCTCTTCACGACGGACGTTAGCACCCGCCGTATGTTTTCCGGCGTTGACTTCCCGGTATTCGGAGTTTGCATAGGTTTGCTAAGCCGGGATGGCCCGCTAGCCTAAACAGTGCTCTACCCCCGGGAGTC